>NZ_CP034810.1:0-190000 GCF_004010775.1 Paracoccus sp. Arc7-R13
GGCTGGCAGCGGACCGCGTGACGCTGGCCGACATCGCCGGCTACAGCTATGTCGCGCATGCCCCCGAAGGCGGGGTCGGCCTTGGCGCCTATCCCGCGATCCGCGCATGGCTGGCGCGCGTTGAGGCGCTTGAGGGCTTCGTCGGCATGGCGCGCTCTCCCGCCCTGGCGTGAGTGAGCGCGCGATGACCCGGCCCACCCCGTTTCACGCAGGCGAGCAGGCCGCCCAGAGGCTGGCCGGCACGACCGAGAGCGCCGCGTCCGGCAGTGCCTTCATCCGCAAGGCCATGCCCGACCAGCACCGGGCGTTCTTCGCCGATCTGCCCTTTCTGGTCGTCTCGGGCGCGGGGATGGACGGGCGGGTCTGGGTCTCGATCCTCGAGGGGCCGGGCGGGTTCGTCTCGTCGCCCGACCCGGCCCGCCTGACCATCGCATCCAGGCTGCCCGAGGGCGACCCGCTGGCCGCCGGGCTTGCCAAGGGCGGGCCGGTCGGGCTGCTGGGGATCGACCTGGCCAGCCGCCGCCGCAACCGGCTGAACGGAACACTGACACCGGCTGCGGGGGGCTACGCCCTTCAGGTCGAGCAGAGCTTCGGCAATTGCCCGCAATACATCCATTCCCGCGACTGGTCCCGCGTGACACACAGCGTGGCCCCGGCGCCGCGCATCGCAAAGCGGCTCGATGCCGAACAGGCCCGGCGGATCGCTGTGGCGGATACGCTGTTCATCGGCTCGGGGCTTGCCGGACCCGACCGCGCGTCCGGGGCGGGGGGATTTGACGCCTCGCATCGCGGCGGCGCGCCGGGCTTCGTCAAGGTTCAGGATGACGGCTCGCTGCTGATCCCGGATTATTCCGGCAACAACTTTTTCAACACCTTGGGCAACCTGCTGCTGAACCCCCGTCTGGGGCTACTGTTCGTCGATTTCACCACGGGCGGGCTGCTGCATGTCGGCGGGCTGGCCCGGATCGACTGGACCCCGCAGAACAGCCATGATCCGGCCGCGCGGCGCATGATCCACGTCGCCGTCGACAGCGTGGTCGACCGCCCCGGCGCCCTGTCGCTCCGCTGGCGGCCCGCCGACAGCTGGCTGCGGCTGAAGGTCGTCGACAAGGTTCGCGAAAGCACGGGCATCACCTCGTTCCATCTGGCCCCGGCCGAGGGACCCGTTCCCGGCGGCTTCGAGGCGGGGCAGCACCTGCCCGTGCGGCTGAAGATCCCGGGCCATGCGGCGGCGGTCGAGCGCAGCTATTCCCTGTCGGGAAGCCCCACGGCCCCGACCTGGCGCATCAGCGTAAAGCGCGAGGCCCATGGCATCGCCTCGCGTTTCCTGCACGACCGGATCGGCATCGGAGACGAGATCGACGCCCGCCCGCCGCAGGGCGATTTCACCCTGCCCCCTGACGATCATCCGCTGGTTCTTGTCAGCGCCGGGGTCGGGATCACGCCGATGCTGTCCATGCTGCATGCGGCGATCAGCACCCAGCCTTCCCGGCTCGTGCATGTCGTCCATGTCGCACGGAACGGCCGCGACCACGCCTTTGCCGCCGAACTGCAGCATCTGCTGGACCAGAGCGACCGCGCCACCCGCCAGATCCATTACACGGCGCCGACCGAAAGCGACGATCTCGGCGCCTTCGACCGGACCGGGCGGGTCGGGGCAGCCGAGCTGGCGGCATTGCCCTCGGCGGCCGAGGCCGATTTCATGCTCTGCGGCCCGACGCGGTTCATGGCCGAGATCCGGGCCGGGCTCGAGGAACACGGCATCCACGCCGACCGCATCCATGCCGAAACCTTCGGCCCCTCCGCACCCGCCGTTGATGGCGCAACCTCGACAGCGGCGCCCTGACGCGGGATCCCGCCGATCATGCAAAGGTGAGTTGCTTCCCCTTGAACAACAATCGTTCATCAGGGGAGCGCAACGGCCCTCGTGATGCAGGGCCTGCCAGGCGTGAGCCGCGAGACCGCCGCGCCCCGCCGGATCCTGTGCCTGGATCGGGCAGAGATGGGCTTGTGATCGGGGAGCCGTCAATGATGAACAAAATTGGTGCCAGCGGGGCGCATCCGGCGTCGTTGCACCCGTCTTCCTTGGGGGCCGCCCTGCGGGCCGCATCCGCCGACAGGGTGCCAAGCCTGCTGTGCGGCGCAGCTCTCATCCTGTGCCTCAAGGTCACGCAAGCCGTTGGAGGAGAGTCCTTGATCGTCGAGTCCGAAATCACCGCCCCCGGCCCGCACGGCGCGCTGGCCGGAACGATGACCCTGCCCGATGCCGGGCTGGCCGATGAAATGCCGGTTCTGCTGATCGTGCCCGGATCGGGGCCGACCGACCGCGATGGCAATTCGCCGCTTGGCGTCACCGCCGCACCTTATGCGCTGCTGGCCCAAGCCCTGGCGGAACGGGGCATCCCTTCGGTCCGCATCGACAAGCGCGGGATGTTCGGCTCGGCCGAGGCCGTCAGCGATCCCAATGACGTCACCATCGCGGGTTATGGCGACGACCTGCTGGCCTGGGCCGAGAACATCCGCGACAGGCTGCCGGGCGCCGGCGGGCCGCGCTGCGTCATCCCCTTAGGCCATAGCGAGGGCGGTCTGGTTGCTCTAGCGGCGATGGACCGTCTTGCCGCGTCCTGCGGGCTGGTCCTTGTCGGCGCCCCCGGACGGCCCATCGCGGATGTCATGCGCCAGCAATTCCGCGACAATCCAGCCAATGCCCCGCTTGCCAAGGCTGCCGAGGCCGCCTTCCGGTCCCTGGAGCGGGGCGAAAGGATGGATGCCTCGACGCTGCCCGCCGCGCTGCAGCCGATCTTTTCGCTTCAGGTGCAGGGGTTTCTCATCGATGTCTTCAGCTATGATCCAGCCCGGCTGATTGCGGATCTGCAGGTGCCCGTCCTTGTCGTGCAGGGCGGCCGCGACGTGCAGGTGCCCGAGGATGACGCCCGCACTCTTGCCGATGCCGCGCCGCAGGCCGAGCTGGCGATCCTGCCCGAGGTGAACCACGTGCTGAAGACCGTCCCGTCGGATGGATTGCCAGAGAATATCGCCACCTATTCGGACCCCGACCTGCCCATCGCCCCCGAGGTCGTTGAGGCGGTCGCGGATTTTGTCACCCGCATCACGCCAAGCGCCGGCCCGGATGGATCGCACTGACCCAGGCGCGGGTCCGAGGCCGATCAGCCAAGGCTGCCGCACCAGCGGCGTGCCAGCCAGCCCGAACAGCCGGACACGATCGCTGCCGGAATGGCCAGCACGACAAGCAGCAGCAGGCCGACCGCGATCATCGGCCCGCCCCCGCTCTGAACCAACAAGACCGGAAGCTGCCCCATCGTCAGCACCAGCCCGGCAAGCCAAGCCCTCCGGTCAAAGGCGGCTCCCGCCACTGCGGCCATCAGGATGGACAGCGGATAGGCCAGCATCCAATAGTCTTCCGCGTCCCAAGGTTCGGGCGTCTTCGCCAGACTCGCCACAAGGGTCCAGTAACCCACGCTCAGAATGGTCAATACAAGGAAGGGAGGTGTGGTCATTGTCGGCCCGATTCCACAGGACCGCATGAAGTTCTTTGCATGATCATGATAAGCAAGCCATTTTCATATTTGAGCCGGTCGGACCGGGCGGATGTCGAAAGGCTCGTGACCTCGCAAGATTGCACCAGCATGACGCTGGCCGGAAAAATCTGGCCCATCGGCAGGATCGTCCGGCATAAGGCAGGCTTATGCGCCCCCATGCATTTTCTGGCTTGGTTGGGCTTTCTGCGCACCATAAAAGCGTTTCCTTGGTCGAGCCTGATGACCCTCTGGCGACCGCGCAAGGCTCTTCAAGATCGGCAATCATCGAACCCAGGCCAAAGGAGCAGTCAGTGACCTCATCGACCGACCGGCCTGCGGATGGGATCCGGATGGACGCGCGCGTCATTCCAGTGCCGGCTTCGCTCAGCGTCGAAGCGCAGGCGCGACTGCAGGCGGCCGTGATTGGTGGCGTGCAGGCCAATGCGGCGCAGGCCCTGCCCGATCCAGCCGATTATGATGCCTGGCGCGCCCTTCGCGTGCAGGTGGACGTGGCCTATCGCAAGGCCCTGCCGACGCAGGAAGCCGGCAAGGCCGAAATCACGACGATCAGCGTCGACCGCGCCACGGTCCATGTCGCGCGGCCCGCCAACCTCGTCCATCCCGACGCGGTCTATCTCGACCTGCACGGCGGCGCCTTCGTATTCGGCGGGGGCGAGGCCTGTCGCGCGGCGGCGGGCGCCGCGGCCGTCCAGCACGGCCTCTACTGTCACGGGGTCGATTACCGGATGCCGCCCGAGCACCCCTTCCCCGCCGCGCTGGACGACAGCCTCGCGGCCTATCGACGTGCCGTCGCGGAGGTCGGCAGCACTCGCGTGGTGATCGGCGGGCGCTCGGCGGGAGGCAACCTAGCGCTGGCCACGGTGCTGCGCGCCCAGGACGAGGGCCTGTCGCCACCCGCCGGGCTGGTGCTTCTGTCGCCAGAGGTGGACCTGACCGAGTCGGGCGACAGCTTCCGCACCAATCGCGGCCTCGACGTCAACCTCCCCGGCTCGCTGATGCGGGCCAACCTGCTATACGCCGGGGGAGCCGATCTAGCCCATCCCTATCTGTCGCCGCTTTTCGGGCGCTTCGCGGCGGATTTCCCGCCGACATTCATCCAGACCGGCACCCGCGATCTGATGCTGTCGAACGCGGTCCGCCTGCACCGGGCGCTGCGGGAGAAGGGCGCGCAGGCCGAGCTGCACGTCTTTGAGGCGATGCCGCATGGCGGCTTCGGCGGCACGCCCGAAGATCGGGCGCTGTCGCGCGAGATCGCCAGTTTCGTTTCCTGCAGACTGGGGCGCGCGGGATGAGCGCGGCCTCGCCCCGTCCCGCACCGCCCCGCACCGCCCCGGCACAGCCTCACAGGCCCCAACCCCAAGGATTGCCAATGACCATCACGCATCAGGACGAACTGGACGCGCTGCGCAGGATCGGTCGCGTCGTGGCGAACACGATGCAGGCCATGGCCACCGCGATGGAGCCAGGCATGACCACGCAGGAGCTGGACGAGATCGGCCACGAGCTGCTGGAGCGCGAAGGGGCGGTCTCTGCGCCGCGGGCCACCTACGACTTTCCCGGCACGACCTGCATCAGCGTAAACGAGGAGATCGCCCACGGCGTCCCCGGCCCGCGCAGACTGCGCGAGGGCGATCTGGTCAACATCGACGTCTCGGCCTCGCTACACGGCTATTTCGCCGATACGGGGGCAAGCTTCGCGCTTGGCGCCGTCGCGCCCGAACTGCAACGGCTCTGCCAAGACGGGCGGCGTGCGATGCAGATCGGCATCGCGAAAGTCGGCCATGGCAAGCCGCTGGCCGGGATCGGCAATGCCGTGGGCGCCTTTGCAGCCAGGCGCGGCTATACGCTGATCCGCAATCTTGCCAGTCATGGGATTGGTCGCGCCCTGCACGAAGCCCCGACCGAGATCGCCACCTGGCCCAACCGTCGCGACAAACGCAAGATGCATGACGGGCTGGTCCTGACGGTCGAGCCGTTCCTGTCCCGCGGTGGTTCCTGGGCGGTCGAGGGCGGCCGCGACGACTGGACGCTGCTTGCCAGCCCGCCCGCGCCGGTTGTGCAATATGAACACACGGTCGTCGCCACGAAACGCGGCCCCGTCATCCTGACCCTGCCGGGCTGAGGCTGCCCGAACGACCCGGAGGCCCCATGCGCATCATGCTTGTCGAGGACGAGGCCGGGCTGGCCGAGATGCTGGCCCGGGTCCTGGAACGCGAACGCTACGTGGTCGATCATCTCGATTGCCTCACCGACGCGCGCGAAGCCGCCGCCTTGGTCGAATACGATCTGGCGCTGCTGGACCGGACCCTGCCCGACGGGGACGGGCTGTCGCTGCTGGCAGGGCTGCGCGAGAGAAGCCCCGGCATCCATGTCATCATCCTCAGCGCACGCGGCGAGGTCGCGGACCGCGTGAGCGGCTTGGATCACGGCGCGGACGACTACCTCGTGAAACCTTTCGCGCTCGACGAGATGCTGGCGCGGATCCGCGCCGTGCGCCGCCGCCCGGCGCAGGTGCGCGACGAACGGATCGGCGCGGGGCGGGTAATCTTTGATCCCGTCAACGATCAGGCCGAGATCGGCGGCCAGCCCCTGACGCTGCCCCGCCGCGAGCTGCGCGTGCTGGCCGCCCTGATGCGGCGCCGGGGGCGCACCGTCATGCGCGAGACGCTGGAGCAGGCTGTCTTCGGCTTTGACGACGAGATCCAGTCGAACACGCTGGACTCGCATGTCTCGCGCCTGCGCCGCCGCCTGCGAGAGGCGGATGCCGGGGTCGAGATCCATGCCATCCGGGGCGTGGGCTATCTGCTGCGCGCCGCGCCGTGATGCGCGGCCCTTCGCTCAAAAGGCCTCTGATCGTCTACCCGCTGATCGTCCATCTGGCGACGCTGCTGATCTCGGTCCTGATCCTGATCGCGGGCGCGCTCAGGATCGACAGCGGCGGGCCCTATGCCGACGAGCGGGTCGTCCCCGTTATCGCCGCGGCGATCGAGCGCGATCAGGCAGGCGCGCTGGTAGTCCGCCCGACCGAAGCACTGGAGGCGTTGCAGGCCGAAGCGCCGGGCCTGTGGTTCCTTGCCGAGGACGAGGACGGGCACAGCGTCAGCTTCGGCGTTGTCCCTGAGGCCTATGACGGGCTGCGCGGGCGGCTGGTGGATCTGTCCGTCGCGCAGCTGCGCGACGTCGCGCCGCCCTATCGACTCACCGCGATCCTGCGCCGCCAGACGACCGAGATCGGCACGCTGACTATCCTGGGCCACGGTCCGTTGTTGGAACTGAACATGGTCGTCCTTATGGCCTCGACCTTGGTCTTCTTGCCGTTCCTCGTGCTGCTGTCGCTGACGTCCTTCGCGATCACCCCGCTGATCGTCAGGCGGGCGCTGGCCGGCATATCGCGCATCGCAGACGAGGCCGAACGGATCGACCCCGCCCGCCGCGGCAGACGCCTGAACGAGGCGCATGTCCCCCGCGAGATCGCGCCCCTCGTGCGCGCAATGAACGAGGCTTTGCGACGGCTGGACGAGGGTCACGCGCGCCAGCAGCGGTTCATCTCGATGGCGTCGCATGAATTGCGCACACCCATCGCCGTGCTGCAGGCCCGGATCGAGGCGGCGGACGACCCTGCCCTGTGCGCGCTTGGCGGCGACATCCAGCGCCTGACGATCCTGACCGAGCAGCTTCTGGACCTGCAGCGCATGGCCGAGGGCGGACCCGATGCCCCGGTGGATCTGGCGGCCCTAGCGCGCGGCGTGGTCGCGGATCTGGCGCCCTTGGCCATTGCCGGAGGCCGGACGATCGCGGTGGAGGCCGGCACCGCAGCCCCCTGCATGGGGGACGCGGCCGCGTTGGAGCGGGTGCTGATGAACCTCCTGCGCAACGCGATCGACCATGGCGGGCGGACTGTCGTGCTGCGCGTGACGGGCCATGTGCTGGAGGTGCAGGATGACGGGCCGGGCATTCCACCGGATCAGCGCGATCGCGTGTTCGAGCCCTTCTACCGGCTGCGCCCGCAATCGGGCGGCAGCGGCCTTGGGCTGAACCTGGTGGCCGAGGTCGTGGCCCGGCATGACGGCCGCGTGACGATCCACCCGGCACCGGGCGGCGGCACCATCGTCCGGGTCGAGCTGGGCCTTGGCAAGACTCCTGACATGGACATTGCCGGCTAGGCGGCTTTTCCGTCGCCCGGCGCAGCGACGCCATGTTCGCGCAACCTTCGGTGCGCAAGGGTTCCCGGACGCAGGCGGGACGGATGCGATCCGTCTGCGCAGAACCGGAACTGACATGAAGGCACTTGAAATGCGAAAATCTCCTCTCCTCCGGTCGCGTGGCGGCATCGGCATGGCGCTGCTGGCGGCCGGACTTCTTGCCGGGTGCATGTCCGAGGAAAGCTCGACCGAGGCCCTCTATCGGCAGAACATGGTCAGCGAGACCGCGTTGAACGCCCAGATCATGAGCGACCGCGCCCGCGATCAGCGCTGCCAGCGCGACCCGTCCCGCCGCGAATGCGGCCCGCGCCCCTGAGTCTCACACCCCGTGAAAGCCGCCCCGCGGATGCCGCGCATCCACGGGGCGAACCCGATACAGTCTAAGGAGAAGCCGAATGACCCCCCATCCGACAGGCGGCGCGCCATGCCCGCGCGGTGGGCGCGGCATGTCCGCCCCGTTCTGGTCGATCCGCGCGTTCCGCGGCGCGGCCGTCGCCGTGATCCTGTCCACATTCGCCGCCTCTGCGGCCGAGGAGATGCACCTGACCTATCCCGAGACCCCCCGGACACACGATGTCGAGACGCTGTTCGGCGTCTGGATCGCCGATCCATTCCGCTGGCTTGAAGCCGACCCGCGCACGGATACAACCGTGACAGAATGGATCGACGCGCAGAATGCCGTTTCGTCTGCCTATCTTGAGACGCTGCCGGCGCGGCCGATCTTTCAGCAGCGGCTGACCCTGCTGAACCGGCACGACACCGCCTTCCCGCCCATCCGGCGCGGCGAGCGCTATTTTTTTCAGCGCCAGGGTGCAGGCGAGGACCAGCCGCGCCTGATCCTGCGCGAGGGGACCGGTGGGCCGGAACGCGTGCTGCTTGATCCCTCCGCCCAGGAAGAAGGCGGCACGCGGGCCCTGGCCGAATGGGACGTGTCGCCCGGCGGGGATTTCGTGGCCTATGCGCTGCAGAAGGACGGCTCGGACTGGCGCAGCATCCACGTGATGGACGCCGTCACCGGCGAGGTTCTGGACGATCGTCTTGAATGGGCGCGCTTCACGACGATCGCCTGGTCCGGCGACGGATCGGGGTTCTACTATTCGCGCTTTCCCGCCCGTGAAGACAGCGCCTCGTTCAACGAGGCGGTCGGCGGTCACGCGGTCTATTTCCACCGGCTTGGCACGGCCCAGTCCGAGGACCGGCTGGTCCATGGCGGCGCATCCGACACGCTGCTGCTGCATACGGCGACCGTCTCGGGCGACGGGCGGTTTCTGGTGATCTACAGCTCGGGCCTGTCAGGCGGCGTCGCCGTGACCGTGACGGATCTGTCGCAGGACGGCGCAAAGCCGCTGACCCTGGTCGAAAGCCAGGAGGATCAATGGGCGCTCTTGGGCACGGAGGGCACGCGGCTGATCTTTTCGACGCAGATGGGCGCGCCGCGGGGCCGGGTGATGGCCATCGACCTGGCCGATCCCGAACCCGCCTTTGCCGAGCTGATCCCCGAGCGTCCCGACGCGGTGCTGCGCCACGGCACGGCCATCATGGGCGACCGGATCGTGCTGGCCTACATGGTCGATGCCCGGATGGTGCTGGAGCGATATCGGCTGGACGGCACGCCCGACGGGTCGGTGGATTTGCCCGGCGCCGGGACCATTGCCCTGTTCCAGGGCGAGCCCGGCCGGGACGATGGCTATTTCCTCTTTACCAGCCACGAGGTTCCGCCCACGGTCCTGCGGCTGGATGTGGCCCGGAACCGCGTGACGCCTTGGCATGATCCGAACCTGCCGGTGACGCTTGACGATGTCGTCGTCGAGCAGCGCTTCTACGCCTCGGCCGACGGGACCCGTATCCCGATCTTCGTCATCCGCCGCGCCGACGTGACCGGGTCGGCCCCGACCATGATGACCGGCTATGGCGGGTTCGGCATCAGCATGGTTCCCTATTACATGCCCGGAGCGATGGCCTGGGTGGAACAGGGCGGCGTCTATGCGGTGGCAAACATCCGCGGGGGCGGAGAATATGGCGCGGCCTGGCATCATGCCGGGCGGCGCGCGCTGAAGCAGAACGTCTTCGACGACTTCATCGCGGCGGGCGAATACCTGATCGCCGAAGGCATCACCGCGCCGGACGGGCTGGCCATCCACGGCCTGTCGAACGGCGGGCTTCTGGTCGCGGCGGTCGCCAATCAGCGGCCCGACCTGTTTGCCGCCGTCCTGCCCGATGTGGGGGTGATGGACATGCTGCGCTTTGACCGCTTCACCGGCGGCGCGATGTGGGTCCAGGAATATGGCAGCCCCGCGGTCGAGGATCAGTTCCGCACCCTTCTGGCCTATTCGCCCCTGCACGGTGTCCGCGACGGCACGGATTATCCTGCGATCCTCGTGACCACCGCCGATACCGACGACCGTGTCGTGCCCGCCCATTCGCTGAAATACGCGGCGACGCTTCAAGCGGCCGATATCGGCGCGCGGCCGCATCTGTTGCGGGTGGCGCAGGGGGCCGGTCACGGGCAGGGCACGCCCCTGGCCATGCAGATCGCGCAGATGGCCGAGCAATGGGCCTTTGCGGCCCATTGGACGGGCCTTGAGGTCACGCCGAAGGACTAGGCGAGATCATTGAACCGGGGCGGGATCGCGCCAGGCGGCCAGCAGGTCCGCCACATGCCGCAGGGCACGGTCCCCGTCCCGCCGCCGGTGCCAGGCCAGGTGCAGCGAAAAGCCCGGCACCGGGATCGGCGGCGACAGCGTCACCAGCCCCGCCGCCCCCGCCACCCGCGAGGGCAGCATCGCGATCAGGTCGGACTGGCGCAGCAGGTCCGGCACGATCGCGAAACCCGGAACCACCATCCCCACCCGGCGGATGCGGCCCTGTTCGGCCAGTTGCCCGTCCAGCGGGCTGCGCGTCTCGGCGCGGCCCGACACGACGACATGCGGCCAGTCCAGCCAGCGGTCGAGATCGAAGCCCGCGATCGCCGGATGATCCTGGCGCAGGGCGATGACGTAATCCTCGCGCAGGATCTCGGCCCGGTTGATGTCGGGGTCCTCGCCCGGAAAGACCGACAGCGCCAGGTCGCTCGTCCCGTCGATCAGGGCCAGACGCGCCTCGTGTCCGCCGCGCCAGGGCTGGATCACCAGATCGATCCCCGGCGCCGTCCGCGCAAGGCCCGCCTGCAGCCCGACGGCCAGCAGGGCGGCGGGATAATCCGCCATCGTGATGCGGATCGTGGCGCGGATATGGGCCAGCGGAACCTCGGGCGGATCGACCAGATGCACGATACCCGCCAGGACCGACTTGAGCGGGGCGCGCAGCGATTCCGCCTTGGCGGTCAAGCGCATCGTGCCGCGTCCCCGTTCCAGCAGCGCATCTCCGAACAGGTGGCGGCAGCGTTGCAGCGCGGCCGAGGCCGCAGGCTGCGACAGCCCCACGCGGTCCGCCGCGCGACCCACATGCGCCTCGTCCAAAAGGGCGTCCAGAATCACCAGAAGGTTGAGGTCGATCGATCGCAAATTCATGGGGCAGATGATAGCCTGCCCCGCCCATCGACGGCAGCGATTTCTTGTCCGTCAGGCGCCCGGTGCGGCGACGGCCGTGGCCATCCAGGCCCTGAGCTTTTCCATCGCGGGATTGTGCGGCCGGCCGCGCGGCCAGGTCAGCCAATAGCGGCCCGCCTCGACCTCGGCGGCGAAGGGGCGGGCCAGCGTCCCCTTGCGCAGCTGGCGGGCGAACATGACGGCGGGCAGCAGCGCTACGCCATGCCCCGCCGCCGCAAGCTCGGCCAGCGCGACCGAGCTGTCCAGCACCGGCCCCTCCAGCGGCGGGCAGAGGGCGCCCGCGGCGTCGAACCAACCCTCCCATTCGTCGGTGCGATAGGATCGCAGCAGGCGCTGGCCGGCCAGATCGCCCGGCTGGCGCAGGTGCGGCAGCAGCGCGGGCGCGCAGAGGGGCGTCAGCGGCGCGGCGATCAGCGGGTCGGCCTCGAGCCAGGGCCAGGCCTCGCGGTCGCCAAAGCGCACGGCCATGTGCAGCCCCTCCTTGGCGATCTCGATGCGGTTGTTATGGGTGAAGACGCGCAGGCTGACATCGGGATGCGCGGCCTCGAAATCCGCGAGGCGCGGGATCAGCCATCCGGTCGCAAAGGTCGTCACCACGCCCAGATGCAGCACCTCGCGGTGGCGGCCGGACTGGAACCGCCCCAGCGCCTCGGCCATCTGGTCCAGGCTGCGCGTCAGCACCGGATGCAGCGACGCCCCGACATCCGTCAGGATCAGCCCGGTCGAGGCGCGCTTGAACAGCTGGTGGCCCAGGATCTCCTCAAGCCGCTGGATCTGCTGGCTGACGGCGGCTTGCGTCACCCGCAACTCGATGGCGGCGCGGGTGAAGCTGCCCTGCCGGGCCGCGACCTCGAAGGCGCGCAGCCCGTTCAGCGGAAGGTTCGGTCGGTCTATCATCTCAGCTTATCCGCCCTGTCAGGATTTGTCGTTTGGCCACCCGTCCGGGCCCGGATTATACGTCGGATGCGGCCCCGAAGCCATGCGCAGGGACCGCCACCAGACATCGCAACCGCCCCCAAGGGCGGAAGGGCCAGAGACGCGATCACGCGCAGCCCCCGACCAGAACGGAGACCTTCATGACCCGCAGCACCCTTGTCGCGGCCCTTTTTCTGGGCGCCGTCGCGGCCTCTGCCGCCGCCCCGACCGCCGCCGAAACCATCCCCGAAGCCGCCCGCGCGGTCGAGGCCGAGCTGGGCGGGCGCGTCGGCGTCGCGCTGCGCCGCCAAGGCAGCCCCGAGGGCGAGGGCTATCGCGCGGGTGAGCGTTTTCCCCTGTCCTCGACCTTCAAGGCGCCGCTCTGCGGGGCGATCCTGACGCTGGTCGATGCGGGCGAGGATCAGCTGGACCGCGTGATCGGCTATACCAGCGGCGATCTTGTGACCCATTCGCCGGTGACGGAAACGCGCGACGCCATGAGTGTGGCGGATCTGTGCGAGGCGACGCTGACGCTCAGCGACAATACCGCCGCCAATCTGCTGTTGGAGCGCGTCGGCGGCCCCGAGGGCTTTACCGACTATCTGCGCGCCATCGGAGACGAGACGACCCGCCTCGACCGGTGGGAGACCGACCTGAATGAGGGCGCGCCCGGCGATCCGCGCGACAGCTCGACCCCCGAAGCGATGATCGCCACGCTGGAGCGGCTGCTGTTCGGTCCGGTCCTGTCCGAGCCGTCTCAGCAGCAGCTTGAGGCCTGGATGCGCGCCAATGCGGTGGCCGATGACCTGATCCGCGCCAGCCTGCCCGAGGGCTGGACCATCGCCGACCGGACCGGGGCGGGCGGGTATGGCTCTCGCTCGATCGTCGCGCTGATCCGCACGCCGCAGGACGAGCCCTGGCTGGCCGCGGTCTATCTGACCGGCAACGCGGCCGACATGGCCAGTCGAAACGCCGCCATCGCACGCATCGGCCAGGCCATCGTGACCGAGATCGAAAGCCGCTGAACGCGGGCGGTCAGCGTTGGCGCAGCAGCCCTTCTGCCAAAAGACGAAAGGCGTGCTGCGCCTTGGGAAGCGTCAGGGCCGGGTCCGCAGAGGTCCCGACCCACAGCGCCGCGTTCAGGGCGGCCCCGTTCAGCAGCCGCGAAGCGGCTTCGACATCCACCGGCCGCAGGATGTCGTGGGGCAAAAGCCCCTGCACCGCCGCCCGCGTCGCGTCCAGGCACCGGTTCTGGCTGGGCCAGAGCGACGGATCGCCCAGCACGGCCGGCCCGTCCAGCAGCACAATGCGCCGCACCTCCGGGTCCAGCGCCATCTCGATATAGGCGCATCCCTCGGCCAGCAGCGCGTCCCATCCCGGTCCCGCCGCCGCCCCGATCCGGCGCGCCTTGGCGGCCATCTCGGCGTCGATCCGATCGACCACCGCCGCCAGCAGCCCCTTCTTGTCGCCGAAATTGTGATAGAGCGCGCCCCGCGTCAGCCCGACATCCGAGGTCAGCGCATCCATCGAGGTCGCCGCGAAACCGTCACGCGCAAAGGCCCGGCGCGCCGCCTCGATCAGCTTTTCGCGCGTCTCCTCGGTCATCTCGGCACGGGTTCTGGCCACTATCTTCCACTCCGCTTTTCCCGTCCGCACGACAGGTGTTTACATACGTCGCGCATGTCTATAGGAATTCACATACGCCCCGTATGAAAATCCGGCTTGTCTTGGGCCGCAACGGCCCTGTGCCGCTTTTCGACCAACAGCCCTGCAGACGCAACAAAGGACAGTTTCATGACCACGCGCGACGCGATTTTCCCCGCCGGCTCTGCCCGCCACGCCCTCTATCACGAACACGGCTATTCCCCCGCGATCCGCAGCGACGGCCTGCTGTTCGTGTCGGGCCAGGTCGGCAGCCGCGAGGACGGCACCCCCGAGGATACGCATCTGGCCCAGGTCGAACGCGCCTTCGCCAATCTGGGCGCGATCCTGTCCGCAGCAGGTTGCAGCTTTGACGACATCATCGACGTGACCACGTTCCACACCGACCCGGCCGCCCAGTTCGGTGACCTGATGGCGGTCAAGGATCGCCATTTCCCCGCCGCACCCTACCCCGCTTGGACCGCCTTGGGCGTGACATGGCTGGCGGGTTTCGACTTTGAGATCAAGGTCGTGGCCCGGCTCCCCGACGCCGCCCGCTAGGCTCCGGCCTCGGCAAAGACCCGTGGCGGGACCCCGGCATGGCGCTGGAACGCCATGCCGAAGGCACTGGCCGAGCCGTAGCCGACGCGCCGCGCGATCTGATCGTTCGTCAGCCGCCCCTCGCGCAGCAGATCCTGCGCGACGGCCATCCGCCAGTCGGTCAGATACTGCATCGGCGCGCGTCCCACCTCGCGCCGGAACCGCTCGAAGAAGCCCGTCCGCGACAGGCCCGCCGCGCGCGCAAGCGACGCGACCGTGACATCCGCCGCCGGATCGTCATGAATGCGCCCCAGGGCCGCGGCCAGCTGCGGATCGGCCAGCCCACGCAACAGGCCCGGCGGCAGGTCCACCCCCGCACCCGAGCGCAGCGCCTCGATCAGCAGGACGTCGAGAAGCCGCCCGAGCGTCAGCGCCCGGCCCGGCCTGTCGGCGCGCGTCTCGTCATGGATCATCCGGACCAGCGCGGCAAGCCGGGGCTGTCCGGACACCACGATCACTCCCGGCAGCAGCGAGACCAGCACCGGGCGTGCCCCGCGAAAGCGGCAATGACCAACCAGCGCGCGCATCTCGACCGGGGCCTCGGGCGGCCCCAGCCGCACCTGCCCCGGCCCCGCCTGCAGGCGCAGTTCCGGCCCGCGCGGATCGGGGGGCGGCAGGCTGGTCATGCGGAACCCGGACAGGGCCGGAACCAGCACGAAATCCCCCGCCCTAAGCGTCACGCCACCCTCCGCGACCTCCAGTCGGGCGCGGCCCTCGACGATGGCGCAATAGAGGGGGCTGTCCAGATCGTCGCGGCGCACTTGCCAGGCGCCCCCGCCCTCGACCAGCTTGGACAGTTCCATCCCAGGGCTCAGCAGCGCGACGGCTGCCGAAAGGGGGTCGGGCGCATCCTGAACCGGCATCCTGAACTTTCGCTGAATGATTGCGGACGTGTGTTCATAGAATGATCGCGGCCCGCCGTCTATCTGTCCAATGATCGTATGACAGGAGAACACCATGCCCCGCATTCTCATCACCGGAACCTCGTCCGGCTTCGGGCGCGCCACCGCGCTGCATTTCCTCGATCGGGGCTGGGAGGTCGTCGCCACGATGCGCCACCCCTCGCCCGAAGGGCTGCCCGAGGCGGACCGCCTGCGGGTGCTGCCGCTGGACGTGACCGACGGCGCCAGCATTGCCGCCGCCCTGACCCAGGCCGGCCTGCTGGACGCGCTGGTCAACAATGCGGGCGTGGGCATGCTAAACGTGCTGGAAGGCGTCGGCATCGACCGCGCACGCGAGCTGTTCGAGATCAACTTTCTGGGCATGATGGGCGTGACCCACGCCGCGATGCCCGCGATGCGTCGCCAAGGGCACGGCGTCATCGTCAACATCAGTTCGGCCGTGACGCTGAAGGCTCTGCCCGCGCTGTCGGTCTATAGCGCCAGCAAGGCGGCGGTGAACGCCTTCACCGAAAGCCTTGCGCTGGAGGCCGCGCCTTTCGGCATCAGGACCCGGCTGGTCCTGCCCGGCAGCGCGCCCGAGACCGCGTTCGGTCGCAATGCGGTCGCGCGGATGGGGATGGACGTGCCGGATGATTACGGCCCCTTCATGCAGGCCGTCCTGGGGTCGCTGCGCGCCGCCCGCGACCGGACGCAGGCAGGCGACGTGGCAGAGGCCGTCTGGCGGGCCGTGACCGAACCGGACGCGCCGATGCGCCTGCTGGCCGGGGCCGATGCGCGGGCCATGGCCGATGCACAATCGGCGGCATAGACGATGAACCGCCTGATCCGCCTGTCACGCGAGCTGCCCGCGCCCCCGCCGGCCCTGACCCTGGCCTATACGCCGATCTGCCTGCCGATGCCCGGGCGTCAGCCGCTTGAACTGCGACTGACCGCGCCGGTCGGGACCGGGCCGCTGCCGGTCCTGATCCTGTCGCACGGCTTCGGGCCGTCGAACGCAATCCCGTCGAAGGACGGCTACGCCCCCCTCGCCCAGTTCTGGGCCGAACGCGGCCTTGCGGTCATCCAGCCCACCCATGCCAGCGCTCGCATCGGCGGGCTGGACCCCAGGCTGCCCGGAGGCCCTTGGTTCTGGCGCGAGCGCGTCGCCGAACTGCGCGCGATCCTCGACGGGCTGGACCTGTTGGAGCGCCTGCCCGGCATCACGGGCCGCCTTGATCGCGAAAGGATCGCCTTGGCCGGGCATTCCTTCGGCGGCCACACCTGCAGTCTTGCCATGGGCGGACAGGTGGCAGGACAGGACTTCCTCGACCCGCGCATCCGCGCGGGCATCCTGCTGGCCAGTCCGGGAAGGGGCGGCGATCTTCTGCCCGAACAAGCCGCGCGCCTGTCCTTTCTGGATGTGGATTTTGCGACGATACGCGTGCCGACGTTGGTCGTCTGTGGCCAAAAGGATGATCCGCAGCACTTCACCCTGCGCGGCCCGGAATGGCACGCTGATGCCTATCACGATGCGCCAACGGCTCAGGCGCTGGTGAGGATCCACGATGTCGGGCACGGATTGGGCGGAGTTGCCGGGCTGGACGCGAAGGAAACCGAGATCGAGCACCCCGATGCGCTGGAGGCGACACGGCGGCTGACCCTAGCGTGGCTTGGCGCGGCGCTCGATCTTGACCCACTGGCGTGGCCCGAGGCGCTGGCTGCGTTGGCACGCAGCCCGACGCCCCTTGCCACGGTCGCGCTCAAACGCTGATCGGGGGCGCGGCGGGTTCCTGTAGCGCCAGAGCATGAACGCCCGCCCGCGCAAGATCGGCCATGGCGCGAAGCGCCTCGGCGCTGGCGCCGTCGCGGGCCTGCACCGACAGACCCTGCAATGTCATGCAGACGAAGCTTGCGGCGATCCCCGCGCGGTCCGGCGACAGCCATTCCCGCAGTTGATCCTCAAGATCCGCCGCCATCTCGCGCCTGAGCTTGGCAAGCTCATCACGCAACTCCTCGTTGTCGGGATGAGCGGCTAGCAGGCCCGAAGAGATCATGCAGCCGCGCCCGCCATCCGGGCCGGTGATCCAGTCGATGGCGCGGTGGAAGAACCCGGCCAGGGCGGCATCCAGCGTCGATTGTCCGCCATCCTGGCCCATCGGCATCAGCCCGGATTGCCGCGCATAGCGGGCGACCGCCTCCCGGAACAACCCCGCCTTGGATCCGAAGGTCGAATAGAGGCTGGGCGGCGCGATCCCCATCGCCCCGGTCAGCATGTTCAGCGTGACGCCCTCATAGCCATGGCGCCAGAACAGATGCATCGCGGTCTCGACCGCCTCGTCACAGTCGAATGATCGGGGGCGCCCCCCTTTGGGCGAGGGTTTTGTATCGATCACTATAAATCACCGTTGCACGGGGCTTGCCCTGAACATAGTTCAGTAGTGATCGATACAAAAGGTGCGAGATGATCCTGAAGACCTATTCCAGAATGTTCACCGCGGATTGCGACAAGACCCTGACTCTGCTCGAGCGTCTGCATGGCAGGAAGGCGCATCTGCGCTTTCGTTACGGAGAATGGGACCTTGCGGGCATCGGTGACGTCTTTGTCGTGGCCGGGACACGCGAATCGTTGGCCCCCATAGCAGACAGCCACGGCCCGCTGATCGTGTCCGACCTGGATGCCGTCGAGGCCGAACTGATCCGGGGCGGCGCGACCATCACGCAGCCCATTGTCTCGGTTCCCACGGGGCGGATGCTTTATGCGCGGCACCCCGACGGCCTGCACGTTGAATATGTCGAATGGACGGATGATCTGGTCGAGGGCCTCATCCGCGCCCCGCAGCGCGAGGGACGCCTGTCGTCGGAACTGTGATCGAGCGGGGCCCGGAACGGCCGGATTGCGTCCTCTTCCGGCGGCCGGGCAGCGGCCCGGGGCCGCATCCTCAACCCGCGATGCCGAATTGCTGGCGATAAGCGGCGGGGGGAATGCTGGTCAGCTTCTGGAACAGCTTGCGAAAGGCGGCGGGGTCCGAATAGCCCACCTCCCATGCGATGCGGTCCACCGGCGTCAACGTCCGCTCAAGCGCTTCGCGTGCCTTGGCGATCCGGACCTGCTGCAGATATTCGACCGGCGAGAACCCGGTCGCGGCACGGAAACGCCGTAGAAAGGTGCGCCCCGTCATTCCCGCCCGGTCCGCCAGATCCCCCACGCCCTGCATCGTCTGCGCATTGGCGTGTATGTGGTGCTGGCTCTGGCGGATCGCGTCATCGCCGTGATCGAATCGCGGCACGAACTGGGCAAAGGGGCGCTGGCTCTGGCGCGGTGGCTCGATCAGCAGGAAGCGCGCCGTGGCCAGCATCGTGGCAGGCCCAAGCAGCCGGTCCACCAGCGTCAGCCCCAGATCTGTCCAGGCCAGGATGCCACCGGCGGTCATGATGTCGCCTTCATCCACAACCATATGCGCGTCGGCCAGCTTCACCTTGGGAAAGCGCGCCGCAAGCTGGCGCGCAAAGGCCCAGTGCGTCGTCGCGCGCCGACCGTCGATCAGGCCGGTTTCGGCCAGAACGAACGCGCCCGCGCAGACCGAGCAGAGGATCGCCCCGCTGCCGTGCTGATCGCGCAGCCAAGCGGCCTCCGCAGGAGCGGGGGCCATCAGCTTAGGCAGGATGATGCTGGGCGGCGCGATGACATGCGTCAACCGGTGCGGCGGGCCCGGATGGCTGTCCCAGACGCAACCGACCCCGTCATCATCGGCTTGCCAATGCGAAACGCGGATGGCGCCCGCATCATCGCCGCTCAACTCGCCGGCAAGGCGAAAGAGGTCGGTCAGCCCGTGGATCGCTGCCAGCTGGCAGCCCGGATAGAGCAGAAGGCCGATTTCGGCCACCAGATCAGGGTTCTTGGTCATTGTCCGATTCACATCGGCTATTGTCATTTTCGCCACGCCTCTTGGCGAGCGCGAATGGCTACCTTGTCCATATGGAACGAAGGACAGCCTCATGAATGCGACCATCAACCGACGAACTCTGATGACAACCGGGGCCGCCGCGGCTGCCCTTCTGATCCTGTCACGCAGCCTTGCTGCTAAATCCAAAGGAGACATCGTCATGGCGACGATCACGACCCAAGACGGCACCAACATCTTCTACAAGGACTGGGGGCCGCGCGATGCGCAGCCAATCGTCTTCCATCACGGCTGGCCTCTGTCAGGCGATGACTGGGACAACCAGATGCTCTACTTCCTGGAACAGGGCTACCGCGTCGTCGCTCATGATCGCCGCGGCCACGGCCGCTCGGACCAGACAGATACCGGCAACGAGATGGACACTTATGCGCAGGATGTCGTCGAACTGGCCCGCGCGCTGAACCTGAGAAACGCGATCCATATCGGCCACTCGACGGGCGGAGGAGAGGTCGCGCGCTATGCCGCCCGGGCCGAGGCCGGCCGCATCTCCAAGGCCGTCCTGATCGGCGCCGTGCCGCCGGTGATGATCGCCTCCGAGGCCAATCCCGACGGCATCCCGCCGGAGATCTTCGACGGCTTCCGCGCCGCACTGGTCGCCAACCGGGCGCAATTCTTCCTGGACATCCCGTCGGGGCCCTTCTTCGGCTTCAACCGCGAGGGGGCGCAGGTCAGTCAGGGCCAGATCCAGAACTGGTGGCGTCAGGGCATGATGGGCGGGGCCAAGGCGCATTACGACTGCATCAAGGCCTTTTCGGAAACCGACTTCACCGAGGATCTCAGGGCGTTGAACATTCCGGTCCTGCTGATGCACGGCGAGGACGACCAGATCGTGCCGATCGCGAATTCGGCCCATAAGGCCATCAAGCTGTTGCGGAACGGCACGCTGAAGACCTATCCGAGCCTGTCGCACGCGCCCTTTGCTACCAACCCCGACCTTATCAATCCTGATCTTCTTGCCTTCGTCAGAGGCTGACGGGAAGCCCTCGGAAAGCCAGGACGTATCGCCCGATGCGCCTGCCTGCAGGCCGCAGCATAAAGCCGTGGCCTGTCAAACCCGCCCGACACCCGGCAGCCGCGCCCCCTTCGGCGCCGAGCTGAACGTCGAAGGCGTCATGTTCACGCAATGCTCGGGCACCAGAGATAGCAGGGTGGGCCGCATACCACTGCGGCCTGCTTTGCTTATCGACGATATGCCGAAGCCGAAATGACACGAGGAACTAGGTCAGCGGATGGGTGCGCCCCGACAGGCCATCACTGCCGCGCTGCAGGCGCATCCGTTCGTCCGGAGCCCTTACAGGTGCCCCGGGCACAGGGTTCCGTCAATGCCATCCCCGGCACCTGCATTCGGCGCTTAACATGACTGCATACCTGCGAGGAAACCATGAAAAGGTCCGCTCTTGCCTGCCTGCTCGCCGTGGCTGCCACCACCCTTCCGGCCCTTGCCGATGTCCACGAGGGCATCGGCGTCAACGCAATCGACAGGTCCATTGGCGCAATGACCAAGGCAGGGACGGTCGCCTACTTCATCGTTCGACATCGCCATCACGAATGCCACCGATGCACCAGTCGACCTCATCAGCCTGTGCTTCACCGCACAAACGATTGATGGGAATCTCTTCAACCTTGATACCGTTGACGCGGCTCTGACCACCGGGTCCCTTGACGCCGGCGACAGCGCGAACGGTTTCGCAAGCTTCGCGTCGAATAGCATAGAAGTGCGGTTTGCAACCTCGGTTCATGTCTCGGGCGATTGCTAGCGGACAAAGCCGCCAGTCTGTCCCTGGTTGAATGGGCGATTACGACAAGATCAAACATAGGATCATCATGAAGCTTCTTTTTTTCAGTGCATTGCTCGCTGCCCTTCCGGTCAGCGTGATCGCGAATACTCCTGACGCCAGACTGAACGAGCTTTACGGAATCATGCGGTCCCGGCTTGCGGACAACTCGGCAGGCAAAGAAAAGCTTGTCGAGGCGCAGCGCGCCTGGATCGCGTTTCGGGACAATGAGTGCCGTTTCCGGACATCCGGCATCCAGGGAAGCGCTGCGCCGATGGTCTACAATGCATGCATAGAGGATCTGACGCGGAAGCGCGTAAACGAGTTCGAGGACCTCCTCAACTGCCCCGAAGGCGATTTGGCTTGCCCTGTTCCCCGCGCCCCGTAAGGCAGGTGACTCGGCCTATCCTTGCGGCGCATCAGTAGGCCATGGCCGGTTCAGGCAGAGGGACCCTGGCAATCTGCAGCGCGCCGCGCGCCCAGCTTCACGTCATGATCTTGGAGAGGAGCAGACCATGCAGATGACCGATTACTGGACCTGGTGCCGTTCGGGGCTGATCGTAAGCCCACTGACACTAAGCACCATGACCTTCGGCGCGGGCCGGTGGGGCAGCGATCTGGCCGGGACGCGCCGGGTCTTAGAGGCCTATGTCGCCACCGGCGGCAACGTGGTCGACACGGCCGATGTCTATAGCAGCGGCGAAAGCGAGCGGATGCTGGGCGGCTTCCTGAAGGAGAGCGGCCTTCGCGATCGGATCGTGGTTTCGACCAAGTCGAGCTTTGCGCGCGCGCAGAGGAATCAGCTGCATGGCGGCAACGGCGCGATCAACATTTGGCTGGGGATCGAGGGTTCGCTGCGCCGGCTCGGGACAAACCGGATCGATCTCTACTGGATGCATGTCTGGGACCGCACCACCCCGCCCGAAGAGGTGCTGCGGACGCTGGCGGCGGCGGTCGCGCGGGGCAAGATCCTATATTACGGTTTCTCGAACACGCCGGCCTGGTATGTCGCCAAGGTGGCCAATCGGTCACCCTTGGATAGCGCGGCGAAGCGGGTCAGTCAGAGCAGCCAGCGGGTGGGCCGTTTCTGCGCTTATCCTGCGCATCCGCGACCCGCATGATCCTGACGCATCCGTTCCAGTCCTGTCTGTCTGGCAGGGGGAACACCCCGCGATTCTAGGGGACACGTCGCCCTGATCCCCACAACGCAAGGAATAATCGAATGCTGAAGTCTCTTTTCCCCCTCATGCTGCTTGCGGGCCCGGCCTTCGGCTCCAGCGATGATGCCTGGGCTGCCTTTGCCGCCGAGGTCGAGAATACGTGCCTTGGCGCTGTGGGCAACTCGATGTCCAACGCTTCCGCGGTGGTCGACCCGTTCGGTAGCCAAAGCTACGGTCTGGCCATCGTCAGCGGGCAGGTCGCCGAGGACCGCGTTGCAAGTGTGATCTGTGTTCTCGAAAAGGAAAGCCGCGCAGTCCAGATCGGCGGCGAGCTGGACATCGCGGTCACGCGGCCCTTATTGCAGCCGCTGACCCCGAGCGACATGGAGAACGCGGCGTTGGCAGGCGAGCTGTTCTGTGGCTTCGAGGCAGAGGGCAGGACGCTGCTGCTGGCTGCGGGCTATGTGGGGACGGACCGGCCCGCGGGAGCGGCTATCAGATTCTCTGGCCGCCTCATGACCCTCAGCGCACCGGGCGGGTTCAACGGCATCGTCGCCGGCACCGCCTTCACCGGACCCGACGGGTCGGTCGAGATCGAGGTAACGGGGCCGACGATCGAAGGCGGAGAGTCCCCTGCCCGTCCGGGGACACTGACGCTGCAGCCGAATGGTGGGGCCGAGATTGTGGTCGGGGGGCTGTGGCGCTGCGGGCCCTGACCTGCCACGGGATTTTTACTCTATCTGCGATTAGAGTCCGGCCCATGGAGAGAATGGATGAGGAAAAGGGCACGAGTTACGGAAGAGCAGATCATTGGCATTTGCAAGAGCATGAAGTGGGCGCGAAGTGCGCAGGTATCTGCCGCAAGCACGGGGTGTCGCAGGTTACATCCTATGCCTGGAAGGCTAAGTATTCTGGGTGACGGTGTCTGAGGCCAGGCGTCTGAAGGCATTAGAGAACGAGAATGCCAAGCCAAAGAAGGTGCTGGCAAGCCCAATGCTCGACAGGGCGGCGATGCAAGAGCTGTCCTAGAAAGTGGTAATGCCCGCCGTAATACGGGACAAGTTTCTGAGTGAGACACTATTTCGTAAACTTGCACGTGCCCGCGATCTGCCCAAAGCCTGGGTTACCGGCTACCACACCCCCCGGCCGCACTCAGCCCCGGCTACGAGACCCCCGCGGGCTTTGCCCGGCATTTGCCCAGCGCAATCGCCCGACTTTCTGCACGCAATAAAAGTTCAGCGGGGAGCCAGTGCAGCTGAACTGTTGCGCTAGCCCGCCGAAAGCTCCGGCCCCGCCGTGGTGGGGCCGGTCACTGATCAGACGTAGGTGAGCAGCTTCATCTGCGGTGCGAAGCTTTCGACGAAGGCCTCCATCGTGGTCTCGCCCATATCAACCGATTTCGCGTTTTCGCCGTGGATCACCGACACATCGGTGATTCCGATAACATTCATGATCAGTTTCATGTAACGCGGCGCGATGTTGCGGTCCGCGATCGGTGAGCCGTGGCCGTAGTAGCCGCCGGAGGCCACGATCAGCGTCGCCTTCTTGCCCGTCAACAAACCCTTGCCGTCAAAACCGAGGGTCAGGCCCTTTCTTACGATGTGATCGACCCATGCCTTCAGGCTGGAAGGAATGTTGTAATTGTAGACAGGGGTCGAGATCACGATCTCATCGGCGGCAAGTAACTCTTGCACCAGCTCATCCGATTTCGCGAGCGCTGCCTTCTGCTCTGCGCTCAGGGCCTCGGGCGGCGTGAAATATGCGCCCAGCCAGCCCATGGTGACATGGGGCAGCGAATCCTCGGCCAGATCTCGGGTCACGATCTGGCCTTCAGCATTCGCAGCCTTCCAGTCAGAGATGAACTTCGCTGTCAGGTTGCGCGAAATGGACCCAGCGCCGCGCGGGCTGGTCTCGACGAGAAGGAGATTGGTCATGTGTTTCCTTTCTGGGAAATCTGGGAAGGTTAGGCTCCGAAGGGGAACCCGAAAATAGGCTTGCCAAGGGCCAGCCCACGAAAATCGATATGGCCGCGCTCGCCCGAGGCGGCGCCAGCCACCACCATCACGGCCAGCAGATGATCCTCCTCGGGCTAGGCGTAGGAGGCGACAGGGGCTTCCGCCCATCTGATCAGCGCGTCGTCACGGGATCAGGGTCGCCGAAGCCGCCGGCCCTGCTCTAATATGTCCAACCACCGCGGAAGATCAGCACGCCTTCATTGCGAAGCGAGCGGAGCGCGCGAACTATTGCGAGATGCCCTGCCGGAACCTAGCCGCGGCGCATCGACAACTGCACAGGCGGGATAGGCGTCTCGGGCCAGATCAACTCGGATGGCACGAATACCTCAGGCTCCCAGCATCGCTCAGTATCTCGGTATCGCGGGCGCTGTCGATCCCGGCATGTCCCTGCAGGCGCTGCACCCGTGCTACAATATCCGGTGACCTTGGCGCTGGCCAAGTAGGCCGATAAGTGCAAGCCGAGCCCCCCCTTTAATCGTAGAACAGTAGCGGATTCGCAGAGGCGCTCACGGTCGGTGCATCCTCCTCCCAGTGCCCCGAGATGACGAGGATCACGCGCGAGCCTCCTGCGAGCTGCCCGACAGAGCAGGCGATATAGGCCTCTAACTCTCGGAAGCCGTCGCGTATAAGTCCTCCTTTCAAGAAAAAACAGGGGCCACAACCGTGATTGATGAGGTATGTTGATTGCATATGCGGAAGTTAAGTTGCGATGAGCATCTCTTGAAGACGTATAATAATGATGAAATCTATCTGGTTTTGAGATGGGTATGCTCAACGCTCTGACTCTTGATCAGCTGCGTGTCCTGGTGACCATTGCCGATGCTGGCAGCTTCTCGGCGGCTGGCCGCAGCCTATCACGTGCGCAATCTGCGATTAGCCAGTCTGTCGCCAATCTGGAAGCAACGCAGCAGGTGACTTTGTTCGACAGGGCAGGTCATCGTCCGGTGCTGACAGAGGCAGGGCGCGTGTTGGTGGAGCAGGCACGGCTTGTCCTTGCCAGCGCAGCTAGATTTGAGGCGGTGGCCGCGGGCACCCGGAAGGGACTAGAGCCGGAACTGGCGCTGGCGATTGATCCGTTGGTGCCCTCGGCACCCCTGATCAAAGGACTGCGCATCCTGCATGAAACCTGGCCGCAGCTGCCGATCAGCTTTTCTACCGAGGGACTTGGCGGAGCGCTGCGCCGGCTCCGCCGCAAGGAAGTGGCGCTGGCGATTGGCCTATTGTTGCCAGAGGTGCCCGAAGATGTGCTCGCCGTTCCGCTAACCACGGTTGACCTGGTGCCGGTCGTAGCGCCAATGCATCCGCTGGCGCACAAGGCCGGCCCGCTGACGCGCGCGGATCTAGAGCCGCATGTTCAGCTTGTTCTCAGCTCTGGCTTTGTCGCCGAAAGCCCCGACTATGGCATCGCGAGTTTCGCGCGGTGGCGGTTCCTTGATCTAGGCCGCCGGCTAGACTTTCTTCGTGCAGGGTTCGGCTGGTGCCGGATGCCGCGATATCTGGTAGAGGCGGACCTGAAAGAAGGGCGCATCGTGGAACTTGCTCTAGACGAAGATGCGGCCGCCCAAAAAGGCACGCTGACCATCTACGCTGCTCATTTGTCAAAGCATCCACCGGGACCTGCAGGACAACGATTACTGGCCGAGATGGGTAAGCGATGACCACCGTTCAGCGTAGCAAAAGTCTCAGGCCACAGGAACGGACGTTCGTCGCAGCCGCAGCACGGCCGACGCCAACTCCGTCACGAGGGGCGGAAAGCCGACTGACGATGGTGCCGCTTGGCAGTAGCAGCATCGTCGTGAAGCAGACGGCTCTCGTGTAAAGCTTACACTGCCCGCAACAGCCAACTAAACGTTGCTAAAGTATCGTCCGATAGCTTCTATCAGAAATCGCGCTGAAACAAAGGATCCATATGGCTGGAGGTCGTCATTCTTGTGTGCATCAGAGATGATTCCGCGAACTGCGCTCCTACGATCACCCTGAAACTTTCTAATCGCTTTGATTACGTGAGGTGCGGTGGCTTTATTCTTGAAACGTCCTATAATAGGTGATGCTTGCATTTAAGAACCGCTACTAAGTTGACCGGATGGTGATGCAGATAGTGATGCACCCCTTATCATTTATAGCAACATAAAATGTATCCTTTCCAACACAGAGCTAACGATTGGCAACGGTTTCGGTGCCATAGCTCAACTATGTGCTGTTTAGCTGCAGCCTCCAACCTGCAGGCTAGGTATGAATTGGCCCTATTCAGACCGGTCATCTGGGCATAACAATGGGGTCTAGGGGCACTGCCGGTAAGTCTTTCTGCTTTGAGCACGAATGTCTGGATTGGGGAGGCTGCAACGCTCCGCTTGGCAGTTGTTGACCGTATGCTTTGGGCCGCATGCGTCTAGACCA
The DNA here is from genome assembly GCF_004010775.1 of Paracoccus sp. Arc7-R13. Lineage (NCBI taxonomy): Bacteria > Pseudomonadati > Pseudomonadota > Alphaproteobacteria > Rhodobacterales > Paracoccaceae > Paracoccus > Paracoccus sp. Arc7-R13. The sequence continues at coordinate 26,657 of NZ_CP034810.1, forward strand.
GACTTGAGTATCGGCTAATCAACGCCAGTGTGGTCGCTCGATCCAAATCGACGATTGGTGGGAGCGGCTTCAAGTGGCGCACCCGCCTGCTCGCCATTGACGCCCCTGCCGCCAAGGGCAACAAACGATGCATATTTATCGGGGGAGCCTCATATGTAAGCGCGACGTCGCGGCCCTATGCGGTGAGGCTTGACGGCTGTGCGTGCCGCCAGGGCATGAGGTCTTCGATGCGGGATTTGGGGTGTCCGTCGAGGATGGCGCGGAGGGTGTCGGCGAGATAGTCGACGGGGTTCACGCCGGCCATTTTGCAGGTGGCGACGAGCGAGGCGAGCATGGCCCAGTTCTCGGCGCCGACCTCGTTGCCGGCGAAGAGGGCGTTCTTGCGGGTCAGCGCGATCGGACGGATCTGGTTTTCGACCGGGTTGGTGTCGAGCTCGAGGGTGCCGTCGTCGAGGAAGCGGATCAGGCCGGGCCAATGCGCGAGGGTATAGCGGATATCCTCGGCCAGAAGGGATTTCTGCGGGATGCGCGACAGCTGAGTTCCAAGCCAGGGCTTGAGCGCGGCGATGATCGGGGCGGCCTGGGCGCTCCGGACGGCGAGACGGTCGGCGGGAGCCTGGCCGCGCACGGTCTTCTCGATCTGATACAGCAATGCGATCTGGCGCAGCATCTCCTCGGCGATGGGCGAGCCCTCGCTTTCAAAGCGCTTCACGAAGCGACGGCGGACATGGGTCCAGCAATTGACCAACTGCCACGGCCCCTCATCGCGCGTGATCTCGGTCAGCGCGTTGTAGGACTGGTAGGCGTCACATTGCAGGAACCGGCCGCGGTATCCGGCGAGGAACTTTAGCGGATGCTCCCGTCCTCGGCCGGGGGCGTAGTGGAACAGCACGATGGGCGGACCGACACCGCCATGGCCGCGATCGTCGGACACGACGGCCCAGAAGTAGCCGCTCTTGGTAGCCTTCCGGCCCGGATCGAGCACCGGCGCGCGGGTCTCGTCCACGAAGATCCGGTCGGCGCTGCGCAGATGAGCCTTCATGTGGTCGATGACAGGCATCAGGTGGAAGCAGGCGCGCCCCGTCCAGTTGCCGAGTGTGCCACGGTCGAGGTGGAGACCTTGCCGCTCGAAGATCCCCGCTTGGCGGTAGAACGGAAGGTGGTCGCCGAACTTCGAGACGATGATCCACGCGATCAGCCGTTCGGTCGGCAGCCCGCCAGGGACGACATGCTCAGGGGCATGCGCCTGCACGACGGCCTGCGAGCAGCGGCGACAGGCGTATCTCGGGCGCCGCGTCACCAGCACCTGGAACTGCGCCGGGATTACGTCGAGCCGCTCGGATATATCTTCCCCGATCCGGGCCATCTCACCGCAGCCGCAGGGGCATTGGATGCTGGCGGGCTCGATCACGCGCTCGACCCTGGGCAGGTGCGCCGGCAGATGCCCGCGGTTGCGCGCGGGCTTGCGAGGTTCTTCCCCGCGCGTTTGGGCAAGCGCGGCCTCTGCCTTTTCCTGCGCGGCCGCGAGGACGCCTTGGGCCAGTTCGGCATCCTCGAGCGGCAGATTGAACTGGTCGGGTGACAGCTTCTCGGAACTCTTGCCGAAGCGCTCGCGCTGCGATGCCCGCAGGATGCCCTCCAGCCGACGATTGGCCTCCTGCACCTCCACGAGCGCCGCCTCGACCTCGGTCAGGCGGGCCTTCAGATGAGCGTTCTCACGGCTGAGGGCATCGGCATCCATGCCTCGGAGTGAATCACGCAAACGCGGTTCTGGCTAGCAAAAACAGGGAATTCCCGTGCGTCCGCCCGCTCACCCTGCGACCAGCGGACGCCGCGCCCGTTCCGGCCGCACCAGCCGCCAATCCAACCCTTCGAACAGAGCCGCCAGCTGCGCCGAGGAGATCCGCATCACTCCGTCCCGCATCTGCGGCCAGACGAACTTGCCTCCCTCAAGGCGCTTGTGAACGAGCACCATTCCGGTCTGATCCCAAACCAGCAGCTTGATCCTGTCCGCCCGTTTCGAGCGGAAGACGAAGACCGCCCCACAGAATGGATCGAGCCCGGACATCTCCTGCACCGCCAGCGCGAGGCCATCGATCCCCTTGCGGAAGTCCACCGGGCGCGTCGCCACATAGACCTTTGTTGGCCCTCCCTGACCGAGCATCATGATGTCGCCGTCCGCGCCGCCCGGATGGACCTGGTCAGCAGGATCTCATCGGCGTCGGCCCCGACGCGGATCACGACATCGCCGACAACGATCTCCACGCCGGTGGCGACCTCCGTCTCTGCCGGCATCGCCGCTGCGGGACCCTCGACGACCAACTCTGCAAACATCGGCAGGGCCGCCACGCTCTCGGGCACGACAAGCTGCCCCGTCCGCAACTTCTTCCGCCAGTCGTAGACCTGCCAGCGCGTCGTCCCGTGCTGCCGCGCGACATCCGTTACCGAGGCCCCCGGCACCAGGCTCTCCGCAGCGACCCGCGCCCGCTCCGCCTTCGTGCGCCGCCGACGCCCGCTCGGCCCCTCGATCACCTCTAGCCGAGAAACCCTGCCGTCCCCTGGGCCGTCCAAATGGACGCCCACTTTGCCGTCTCGTTCCAAACCAACACCTCCAACGCTCATGCGTACAGAAAATGGCCCGGTCAGATCAGAAGCGGCAGGAGGGGGGCCGCGTCGCGCTTACCCTCATATGATCTATTGCCAAACACGCCGCGCTGCGGCCGTCGCCGCCGTCCTGACCGGCTGCGCCCTGTCCTCGGCTGCGACCGCCCAAGATTGGCCCACCGGTCCGGTGCATATCTTCGTCGGCTTCCCCGCGGGCTCGTCACCCGACACCATCGCACGGATCGTCGCCGAGCCGCTGGCGGAGGCGCTTGGCCAGCCGGTCGTGGTCGAGAACAGACCCGGCGCCGGTGGGGTGATCGGGGTCCAGCAGATGCTGGCCCGCGGCGGCGACAGTTTCGGCATCACCATCAACGGCCCGCTGACCACGGCGCAGCGGCTGATCCCCGATCTGGGCTACGATCCGGTGGCCGACCTCGCGCCGGTGGGCCTGATCGCGACCAGCCCGCTGGTCCTGGCCGTGGGGGCGGATTTCCCGGCCGACGACCTGGCGGGCTTCATCGCGGCCGCAGCCGAGCCTGAGGCAATCAGCTATGGTTCGGTCGGCGAGGGGTCCGGGGCGCATCTGACGGCCGAACTGTTCGCCAAGACCGCGGGCGTCCAGCTGTTCCACATTCCCTTCCAGAGCTATGCCGAGGTCACGACATCCATCCTCGGGGGCGAGATCGACAGCGGCTTCATGGCCCCCTCGGCGGCGCTGCCGCAGGTCGAGGCGGGCACGATGAAGATGCTGGGCGTCACCTCGGCCGAACCCTTCGCGCAGGTGCCCGACGTGCCGGTGATCGCCGGAACGGCAGGTCTGCCCCAGGACTTCCGCGCCGAGCTGTGGAACGCCTTCATCGCCCCCGCCGGAACGGATCCGGCCGTGATCGAGCGGCTGAATGCCCAGCTGAACGCCATCCTTGCCGATGACGCGGTGGCCGAGCGTCTGCTGGCCATGGGTTGGCAGGCACAGCCCGGCACGCCGGACGATCTGGCACAGCGGATCGACGATGACACCGCCCTCTGGGGCGGAGTGATCGACGCGGTCCAAGCCGCCGAATAGGCCGGAACGCCGATGCGTCGCGACCTGCACGATCTTGGCTGGGGCGCGGCCCTTGCGCTGACCGGGTTGGCCGTCGCGGGCTATGCCTGGGCCAGCTATGACATGAGCAGCCTGCGACGGATGGGCCCCGGGTTCTTTCCGGTGGCGCTCGGGATGCTGCTGGCGGGTCTGGGGGCGCTGATCGCCGTCCCCGCCATGGGCAGGCCCGGCCAGTCCCGCCCCTTCGCCTGGCCCGAGACCCTCGCCGTCGTCGCCGCACTGCTGGTATTCGGATTGGCGCTGGACAGGCTGGGCGTCCTGCTGACCACGGCGGTGACGGTGCTGATCGCCAGTTCGGTCGCGCCGCGCCGGGGCATCGGCTGGCGGCTGGTGCTGTCCGTCGCGGTGACGGTGCTGGTCTGGCTGGTCTTCGTGCGCGGTCTGAACATGTCGCTGCCCGTCTGGCCGGGGGCGCTGCGATGACCACGCTGGATGGCCTGGCCCACGGGCTGGCGGTTGCGCTGCAGTCATCTGTCCTGATCTACAGCCTCCTGGGCGCGGTGCTTGGCACGCTGGTCGGCGTTTTGCCCGGCATCGGCGCCATGGCGGCGATCACGCTGCTACTGCCGATCACCTATTACATCTCGTCCGAAGCGGCGCTGGTCATGCTGGCCGCAGTCTATTACGGCGCGCAATATGGCGGGGCGGTCGCCTCGATCCTGCTGCGCCTGCCGGGCACGCCGCAATCGGCAGTGACCACACTGGACGGCTATCCGATGGCCCAGCAGGGCCGGGCGGGGGTCGCACTGTTCACGGCGATGGTCTCGTCTTTCGCGGGCTCGATGTTGGGGATCGTGATCCTGGTGCTGCTTGCGGGCTGGCTCAGCGGTCTGGCGACCAGCTTCGGGGCGGCGGACTATGCGGCAATGATGGTGATGGGGCTGGTCGCGGCCTCGACCATCGGCGAGGGACGGCTGTCCAAAAGCCTGGCGATGGTGGTCCTGGGGGTGATCCTGGGATGCGTCGGCACCGACGTGAATTCGGGCGCGCAACGCTTCACCTTCGGGCAGGTCCAGCTTCTGGACGGCATCAATCTGGTCGCGCTGGCGATGGGCCTCTTCGGTCTGGCCGAGATCATCGGCAACATCCGCAAGGCCGAGCGTGATGGCCCACCCCCACGCGTCAGCCTGCGCGAACTGGTCCCGACGCGGGACGACCTGCGGCGGATGGTGGCGCCCATCACGCGCGGCACTGCGCTTGGCGGCTTCTTCGGCGCGCTGCCAGGCACCGGCTCGACCATCTCGTCCTTTCTCAGCTATGCGCTGGAGCGGCGCGTCGCTCGACAGCCCGAACGCTTCGGCAAGGGCGCAATCGAGGGGGTCGCGGGCCCCGAGGCTGCCAACAATTCGGCCTCAATCACAGCCTTCGTCCCCACACTAACCCTGGGCATCCCGGGCGATCCGATCATAGCGCTGATGCTGGGTGCGCTGGTCATCCACGGCATCCAGCCCGGCCCGATGATGCTGGAGGCGCACCCGGACATGTTCTGGGGCCTCGTCGTCAGCTTCGGGATCGGGAACCTGTTTCTTCTGGTCCTGAACCTGCCCCTGATCGGGATCTGGGTAGCGATGCTGCGCATCCCGTTCCGCTGGCTGTATCCGGCGATCATCATCTTCGTCTGCCTGGGCGTCTATTCCGTGCGCGGCTCGACCTTCGACATCGTCATGGTCGCCGCCATCGGGGCCATCGGCTATGCGCTGACCCAGGCGGCCTTCAGCCCCGCACTGCTGCTGCTCGGCTTCGTCCTAGGCCCGCTTATCGAGACGAACCTGCGTCGCGCCCTGTTGGTCTCACGCGGCGATCCAATGACTTTCCTGGAGCGCCCCATCGCCTGCGGCTTCATTGTCGCAACGATCGCGCTTCTGATCTACGGCTTCGTGAAGCGCCGCGAGAAGACAATCTTGATGCGTTGCTCGTTCTGAAATTTCTGCCGGGCGTGGCAAAAGCCGGCGACCTCATTTCGCCGCTTTCAGACCCAGCATGATCAACTGACGGATCGCTTCGGCCTCTGATCGAATGGCTTTTTCATCTCGGAAACGGGCAATCTGCTCGACCTGCTCATCTGTCAGGGCAATCAGCTTCTTGACAGGATAGAGCATAGGTTTTGGCATGATGCGGAACTAAGCTGTTTCCATGACGTTGACAAGCACTGATAAGCAATATAGCTTATAGCGAGCTTAGGAATGGATTGCAGTCCCTCCCCAAGCTCTAACCGAAACCGATCAGATGGAGATCGATGATGGCTAATCGCAGCCTTACCACACCTGTCGGCGTGACGGAACCGGCATCGCGCCACTTCACCCACACGCCGATCTCGCGCGCCTTCTCGGGGCTTCTGGCGGGGCTTGCGGCCCATGTGGAGGCAGAGCGCGACATCAGCGCGGCCGACGTCCGGGACCCGGGCTTCGCCGCGTCGCTTCGCGAGGCCGAGGCGGCCCGTGCCGGCGTCCTCGCCCGGATCGACGGGATCCGCAGCTCCGCCGTGATGCGCCCCGAGGACCGGCCCCTGCGGCACATGGCGCTGATCGGCTACCTGCTGATGCAGGCCGGCACGACTGCCGAGTTCCGCGAGGCCCGGCAGGTCCTGGACCAGGCGCCCGGTCTCTTCGCCTGCCCTGGTCATGGCGCCGTGGCCTGGCGCTGCCGGCAGATGCTGCGCAGCATGCGCGTGGCGGTCGGGGAGATGGCCTCCCTGCCCTGCCATCTCGATCCCCACGAGATCGAGCCGGAGATGGCCGCGGTCGCGACGCCGGTCTTGGCCTGACCCTTCCCTCTTCCTGACCCGCGCTGCCGTCTGCCGCGACCCCGCCTTACCGGGGCGGTCCGATGCTGCACACGCGCGTCCTGCACATCCCTCGCGCGGACGGGTCGCGCGAGGGCGGGTTTTCCCTATCTCAGCATCTGGAGGCGTCCATGCCCCGCAAACCCCGTTCCGCCGCATCCGATCCGGCGACGCTCTCGTCCTGCCCGACCGCCGATGCTGCGGCTCTCGCCGCCCCGGGCACCCTTCTCGTGGACGGCACGCCCTTGGCGGTCCATCCCGGCCCCCTTTCCCCCGGCTGGATCGCCGCCGCCGAGGCCAAGGGCTTCGACATCGCCGGCCGGGTCATCGACCAGCTGCACCTGGCGCTGCGCTGCCGGACCTGCGGGCGTGTCTTCACCTGCCGGATCTTCACGCTGATGGCGGGCCGGCCGATCTGCCATGCCTGCCTGGAGGCCCGCCGGGCGGAGACCGCGGCCCGGGCGGCACTGGTCTACCTGGGCCGCGACCCGGAGGACACCGCCTACGGGCTCTATCGTGCCCGCTGCGGTCACGACCAGCGCCGCCAGTTCGACTATGTCCGCCGGATGGCCGAGGGCACCGCGGGCCTGCGCTGCGAGACCTGCTTCGCGGCAGAGGAGGCGGCCATCGCCGCGCGGCGCGGCTGGACGCGGATCGGCCCGGACCCCGAGCGCAATCCGAACTACCATCTCTATCGTCACGCCTGCGGGACCGAGCGGCGCATCGCCCGGGCGAACCTCTCCTGTGGGCAGGTCGACTGCCCGGGCTGCGGCAAGGGCTGGAGCGCGCGGGAGAGCCGCATCTACCTGCTGGACCTGCGCCATGGAGATCGCCACTTCCTGAAGCTGGGCTACTCCGCCCATCCGGAGAAGCGGCACCGCCATCAGCTGGGCCTGCCCCCCGAGGCCCGCGTGCGGGTGCTGCGCGAGCTGGTCGTGCCCACTGGGGCCGCGGCCTGTGCGGCCGAGCAGCGCATGCACGGCGATCTGCGCCGGGGCTTTCCGGAGGCGGTCGTCTCGCGGGAGGAGTTCGCCGACATGCTCAACGTCTCCCGCGAGATCTACCGCCCCGCACTCCGGGCCGAGATCGAGGCCCGGCTGGACGCGCTGGCCGTGACGCTGGAGGCGTCTGATCCGACAGCGCCCGACCCGACCGCGGCGGACGAGACGCCGCCCGAGGACCCCGGGACCGACGGATCCTCCGGCCGCTGAGCCCCGGCTCCCTTTCCTGAACCCGTCGCGGGGCGCGCGCGCGCACAGGCTCGTGCTGGCGCCGCCCCGTCCTTTTCCCCCGATCACGGGAGGTCCCGCCATGTCCGATTGGCTGACCCGCTTCCACACCGCCGCCCGCCGCATCGATGCGGCACCCCTGCCCCCGCCCGAGATGTCGGACGCCGTCTTCGAGGCCCTGGTCGAGGGGCGCATCGGCGAGATCGACGATCTCGAGACCATGACGCCGCTCGACGAGGAGATCTCGTTTGCCGGGACCCGTCCGCCCCTCGCGCAGCGCCCGCTCATGGCGCTGGCGCTTGCGATGCTCGCCCAAGCCCTGCCCGAGGCCTCCGACCTGGCACGGATGCTCCGCCCCGGGGCGATCACGCTCATGGCCTGCCGTCCGGCGGGGCTGGCCCCGGAGCTGGCCCGCCTGGTGCAGGCGCTGATCGCCACAGAGCATCCCGGGGTCCCGCTCGCCCTGACCTGCGCGGCGACGCCGCCGGGGACCGGGACCGCCTCCACCTCGGAGGCCAAGCCCCCGGAGGCGATCCGGTCCTTCTGGAAAGGGGTGCTGGCGGGCGGGGACATGCCGCATCTGCTGATCCTCGGCGGGGAGAGCCAGCTGCCCCGGCGCATCGCGCGCCTGCTGCCGCCGCTGCTGCATGTCGGCCCGCCCGACCGTGCGGCGGTGGCGGCGGTGCTGGATCTCGCGGTGACAGGCACGGCGCGCGCCTGCGCGACAGGTGCCGCGGCCCGCACCCGCGGCGCGCGCAGCGCGCGCGGCGGGAACGGACCGCGCGCGGCCGGTGACGCCCCGAGCGCGGCGGTGCCGGCGCCTGTCCCAGCATCGGACCTGCCCTCCGACGCGGCGCTCCGCGGGCTGGAGGCCGAGGCCTGGCACCTGGCCCTGCGCGCACCGGACCCGGCGGCCTGGACCGCCGAACTGCGCCGCCTCGCGGCCAGCGCGCCCGCGCGCGGCAACGCGACCCTGACGCTCGACGATCTGTCCCTCGAGGACGGACCGGTCCGCGACGCGGCCGCGCGGCTCATCGCCGACATGGCCGGCTGGCGCGCGGGCCGGGTGGCCTGGTCCGAGATGACCCGCTCGCTCCTGATCCATGGTGCGCCGGGGACCGGCAAGACCTGGCTGGCGCGCGCCATCGCCGGATCGGCGGGGCTGCCGCTGATCGCGGCCTCGCTCGGAGACTGGCAGGCGGCGGGGCATCTGGGCGATCTGCTGCGCGAGATGCGCGCCACCTTCGCGCGCGCCCGGACTGCGGCGCCCTGCGTGCTGTTCCTGGACGAGCTGGACGCCGCCGGCAGCCGCAGCTCGGATGACCGGCACGCCTCGACCTACCGCGCGCAGGTCATCGCCGGGCTCCTGGAACAGCTCGGCGGGGTGCTGGGTCACGAGGGGGTGCTGGTGCTGGCCGCGACGAACGACCCGGGCGCCATCGACCCGGCCCTGCGCCGTCCCGGCAGGCTCGACCGCACGCTGGCCCTGCGGCTGCCCGGCCGCGCGGGCCTGCAGGCGATCCTCACCCGGCAACTGGGCTGCGCGCTGCCCCCCGAGGCGTTGGACGATCTGTCCCGTCGCGCCATCGGCCACAGCCCGGCCGAGATCGACGCCGCCCTGCGCGAGGCTCGCAGCCTGGCCCGCGCCGCCGGTCGCGGGATCACCGCCGCCGACATTGCCGGCGCCCTGGGTCTCGGCCCCGAGGCGCCGGGCCTGATGCGCCGGATAGCGGTTCACGAGGCGGGCCATGCCGTGGCCTTCCACCGCCTGCGTCAGGCCGGGGTTCTCGCCGGCCGCATCACCGCGGCGCGGATCGGTGCGACGGGTGGCGTCGTCGCCATGGAGGAGCAGGCCGGCAACCCGACCCGCGTGGGTCTGGAGGCGCGGATCACCTGCCGGCTGGCCGGGCGCGCGGCCGAGGCGCTGGTCCTCGGCGCCCCCGGCACCGGCGCGGGGGGCGATGCCGGCAGTGACCTGGCGCTGGCGACCGGGCTCGCGCTGCAGCTGGAGCTGTCCTGGGGCCTCGGCGGGGGCCTGACCTGGCACGCCAACCCGATGGCGCGGCTGGCGGCCGACCCGCATCTGCGCGACCGCGTCGAGGCGCATCTCCAGCGTGGTCATGGCCGCGCCACGGTGCTCCTGAAGGAGAGCCGGCCGCTCCTCGACGCGCTGGCGTCCCGCCTCGAGGCGGAACGGGTGATCGAGGGCGATCCGTTCGAGGACCCGGTGACGGCGGTGGCCATCACGGCGGGCGAAGCCTCGCGGGCCGATGGAGAGAACCCATCGACGGCACCGACAGCCAGAACGCGGACGGCGTCGGATGGCGAGACGCCGCCTGCGGCCGGTAGTGCCGGATCAGCCGGGTCCGCGCCGCCGCCCCCCGGTCCGGGCACGGGAGGATCACCCGATGTCTGAGCAGGTCCCCGACCTTGCCTTGCTGCGGGGCGCCCTCGTAGATGCGCTGGACGAGGCCGCTGTCCTGCGCGATCTTCTTGGGCTGGTCTTCTGGGCCGCCGAGGCGGTGCCCAGACCCAAGGGCGCGGGCCTCTCCCGCGGCGCGATGATGGCCCAGGATCGACTTGAGCTGCTCATCGCCCAGATCGAGGCGGCGAGGTCGCAGCTGCGGCCGCCGGCGGGAGGGTGCGGGTTATGGTTATGACCGCGATAGGCGGCGGCGGGGATGATGCAGGTGGCGGCGCTGTCAACTGCAGCAACGCCGCGGACCCTATCAGGGCCGGGGCACACTGGCGGCGGCATGCTCCGTCTCGATCTCGGCGACGAAGGCCGCCAGCGGCATTCCAAGCGCCAGTGCGATGCCATCGACGGTGGCCAAGGTGGGCTGGTATTTGCGGGTCTCGAGCAGCGAGACGTAGCGCGGGCTGACACCGGCCTTATGGGCCAGCTCCTCCTGGGTCATCCCGGCGGCGAGGCGGTGCCGGCGCAGGACGATGGCGAAGGCGGAAAGGAGGGCATCGGCACGATCGGTCATCCCGATCCTAGAACTGAAATGACCCGAGTCGCGCCACGAAGTATACTATGGAAATAGAAGCATCCTGTGAATAAGATGCGCCAAGCCCGCACTTCTCCCCAAGCCTTGGCCTCATTCCTCGCAGCCGAGAGACCCCGATGCCCGAGACCCCGCCCGTTGATGCCCCCGTCCCGCGCCTGCCTCCGGGCACGCCGCGGCTCCGCCCGCCCGCCGCCGGCTGAGCGCCGACGCGCCGCGACAGCCTTATCTGCCTGCCCTGCCGTTCGTCCTGCCGCGCTCAGCTGCCCGGTGGCCGGATGGAGACTGCCTGATCCCTGCCACCACCCGAGGATGACTCTGATGACCTGCCTCTTCCCGAACCGCCCTGCCACCGTGAGGGCCACCATCATGGCCGCCGTCCTGCCCGCCGCCGCTCTCGCGGCCTCGGCGCAAGCCACCCCCGCGGCCCCGGCGACCACGGCAGAGGCCGATGCCGCGGCGGAGGTCCGCGGGGCCGAGCTGGCGCAGGGCGTCGAGCGGATCACCGAGCCCTATCTTGTCTCCCTGCACTGCTTGGCCCGGATGAGCGAGGCGTTCGGCTTCGAGCGCGACGCGGCAGCCGATGCGGCCGGATCCGCCTGCGAGGCCAAGGCCGGCGCGCGGCTCGTCGAGATCGCCGGGGAGCGCGCCAGCCGCGCCCTGTCCGAGATCGAGGCTGCGCCCCACACGCTCGACGCGGCGATCGAGGCGAATGGCTACGCGCCTGCCGACAACGACTTCGCCCGCATCTCCGCAAGCGCCGCCTACCGCGCGGGCGCGCGTGAGATCGACGCGGCCTTCGAGGGAGCCCGCCGCGCCGGCGCGGCCAGGCGGAACGAGGTGCTGGAGGCCGAGCGGCAACGCCTCGACGCAGCAATGGACGCGCTCGATCCCGCGCGGCACGAGCTGGCCGACCTGCCGGAATGCGCCGCCTTTGACGCAGGCCAGCCGTGGCTGCGTCCTCTCCTGTCGCATTGCCGGGACCTCCGGCAGCGCTTCGCGGCCCGTCACACCCATCTGCGCTGCGAGCGGCTCTTCGAGATCGCCCCGGCTGAGCTGCGCTATGGCGCCTTCGATGTCGGCGGCGGCGAAACGGTGAACGCCACCGCGCTCCTCTGCGATTACGGCTTCGAGGCCGAGGCGAGGACGCGCGGCGGGATCTTCTCGGCCAGCCGGACTGAGCTGAGCCTGCAGCTCGGGCCGCTGGAGGCGCCGCTGACCCTCACTGGCACGCTCCACGGTCCGGACGCGGCGGGGCTCTGGCAGCTGCGGGACCTCTCCCTCATCCCCGGCCGCCTCGCCCGGGACCTCGATCCCGATGCGCCCGAGACCCTGCACCAATGCCTTGCCAATCCGGCGCGCTGTCAGGAATGACGACCACCCTCACCCACCCCCAGCAATACGGAGACGACCATGACCCTCACCTCGACCACCGACCACCGTTCCACGATCCCCCTTCCTGCCCTCCTGCTGCCGGCGCTCCTGCTGCCCGGCGCGGTGACTGCGGCGCCCTATCTCGGCCGCTGCCAGATGGGCGAATGCATCCATGTCGATCAGGTCTCGCACCATGTAGTGGGCGACGGCAGCGCCGCCGTGCCGGGCGATCTGGTGATGGTCTCGCTGCGCACCGCCGTCTCGGACGCACCCGAGACCGATCCCGCCACCCTGAACTGGGAGGCCCCGGCCCCGGTCCAGTTCTTCTGCTCCGAGATCCGGCCAGCCTTCCGCTCAGGCGACGGCAGCTACCAGGGTCTGGATCTCGTGACCCCTGTAGGCGCCACCACCCTGGTGACGGCGATGTATCTGCACGCCTGTCACCCCGAGGCGGAGATCGGCGCGGATCCCTTCGCCGCGGCCGACGCGCTCGGCTACGGCGCCACCGGCACCGAAGTCTTCGCGGACTTCGATGCCCTGACGGCACGCTAACGCACCGCCCGTCTCACCCTGCCCGAGGCGGCCGCATCCCGGCTGCCTCTCTCCGCCCCAGCCCTTTCCCGAAGGACCGCACCATGCCCCTCTCCCCCCGTCGCCGCGTCATCACCGCCAGCGTCCTCGCGCTTGTCACGGCCCTTATCGTCGTTCTCATTCTGACGACAAAAGGTGGTGCCCTCAGCGGCGCCGATCGCCGCCTCGTGGACCGCCATCACGCCAGCATGGAGCGCTGCATGGCGGACGGCATATCGATCACCGAACGCTCGATGGCCTGTGTCGAGATGAGTCGCATCCGCGACGACATCCGCGCCCGCGGTCTCTGCTTCGATCTCACCGGCCGGCGGCAGAGCTATCAGGATGTCTTCCGGTGCGACGAATGAAGCCCGTCGCGATAGCGTGTCCGATAAGCTCGAAAGCGTTTTGAAACGATAGTTGATTAACCATTCCGTGAACGGTTTTCTTATCTCAGCCTATTTATTCCGCCTTGAATGCGGATGAAGACATGGCACCGCCCCGAAGACGCTTACAGTGGCCGCTCTCCTAGGCTCCAGACTCATTGATCGTCAAAGCCAGAACATGACGGTAGCTGCGAGGGCGACTGCTGACAGGAAGGTCTTTGCACATCGATCGTAGCGGGTCGCGATGCGGCGCCAGTCTTTGAGCCTGCCGAACATGATCTCGATGCGGTTGCGCCGTTTATAGCGGCGCTTGTCGTAGCGGACGGCCTTGCCGCGCGACTTCCGGCCTGGGATGCAGGGCTTCATCCCTTTGTCTTTCAACGCTTCCCTGAACCAGTCGGCATCGTAGCCCCGGTCGGCAATCAGCCATTCGGCTCCGGGCAGGCTGCCCAGCAAGGCCGCGGCTCCGATGTAGTCGCTGACCTGCCCGGCGGTCATGAAGGACTTTAAGGGCCGTCCCTTGGCGTCGGTGACAGCATGCAACTGGTGTTCAATCCGCCCTTCGTTCTGCCAATCAGACGTCCGCGTTGATCGCCGGGTCCCCTTTTTTCGCCCGCAGGCTCGAAGCCGTGCGGTGCGCCTTGAGATACGTCGCATCGATCATGATGGTCTTCTGCTCGGTGCCTTCGGATGCCAGTCCCTCCATCATCCTGGCGAAAACTCCCATGTCACCCCACCGCTTCCATCGATTGTAGAGGGTCTTCGGCGGTCCATATTCACGCGGGGCATCGCACCACCGCAAGCCATTGCGATTAACGAAAATTATGCCGCTCAACACGCGCCGGTCATCGACACGCGGCTTGCCATGGCTCTTTGGAAAAAACGGCCTCAACCGGTCCATCTGCGCGTCGGTCAGCCAGAAAAGGTTGCTCATCAACACCCCTGTCAAATCGGGGCCTTGAATCACGCAGCGGCGACAGCCTTAAGCGGATCAATGGGTCCTGATCCTAATCGCCGCCCAGATTTATCCGACATATCTTAAGTAAAACAAACCAAGATCATGTCGGGGGGTGGAACTGAAACGCACCTCCGCTACCAGTCATCCCCCCAGATGCAATCTTATGAACCCTGCCCCAGGTGGTCTGCGGGCATCTTTTCGTTTTGGGCTCACAGGGCCCCCTCGCTGCCGGAATACGTCACGCCCAGCACGCGATGGGCGGCGTCGGTCCGACAGGTCCATGGCGCCTCGGCCCCGGTGACGGCGGCCTCGACCTCGGCGCCTGCCTGCGTTTCGGTCATGGCGACGAGGGTGACGGCGGACAGGCCCCTGCCCACCTGGGCCGCGATGGCCGCACGGCAGGCGGTGGCGGCGGGGCCGGTCAGGTCGTCACCGACGCAGGCGGCCAGCGGCAGCGCCGCCAGCAGGGCAAGGATGGTCCTACCGGTCAAGCGGCGGTCTTCCGATCCAGCGGTGATTCGCGCAGACCAGTCAACCATGCCGGCCGCGACCCGGCTATCGGATCGGCGACATGCGAAAGGGCCCGCGGCGATGCCACGGGCCCCTGTCGTCACGCCGGATCGGCGATCATTCGGCCGGCATCGCCTCGACCGAGATGCGGACCTCGACCTCGTCGGACACGGCGGGGGCGAACATGCCGGCGTTGAAGTCGCTGCGCAGCAGGGTGGTAGTCGCGTCAAAGCCCAGCCAGGGCTTGTTCTCCATCGGGTGGGTGCCCTGCTGGTTCAGCGTGGTGTCCAGCACGACCTCCTTGGTGACGCCGTTCAGGGTCAGATCGCCGGTGATCAGCGCGGTGGTGTCGCCGGTGACCTCGATGCCCGTGGACTTGAAGGTCACCTCGGGGGCGGCACCCTCGGCGCCGAAGAAGTCGGGCGACAGGAAATGCTCGTCACGGCCCGCAAAGCCGGTCATCAGCGAAGCGACCGGGAACGTCGCCTCGACCGAGGATGCGGCCGGGTCCTCGGCGTCGAACATGATCGTGCCGGTGATGTCGCCGAACATGCCCGTCGTGGTCGAGAAGCCCAGGTGGCTGTAGTCGAACACGATCTGGCTGTGCGAGGTGTCCAGGCTGTAGGCCTGCGGCTCGGCCAGGGCGGCACCGGCGACGAGGGCGAAAGCGGCGGTCAGGGCGGTCGTTTTCAGCATCGGAATCTCCGTTTGTTGTGGGGGCACCATCCTTGGAAGCGGCCCGTGGGGCAACTAGCGATGCGCGAACAGGGGCTGTCAGCCAGCGCACATCACCGTGTGGCGGTCAGCGCGACGCTCAGGTCCACCTGGAACCCCACCGTGCTTTCGTCGGCATATCCCGCCCCCACCTGCCAGTCGCGGCGGTCCATCACGGCCTGCCCCTGCATCACGGCGACGCCGTCCGTGATGGTCAGATCGAAGGGCAGCGTGACGGGCATCTGCTGGTCGCGCAGGCGCAGCGGTCCTTCGGCGACATAGCCCGCGCCCTCGGGTCGGATCGTGCCCTCGAAGACGGCGGTGGGATGGGCGTCGACGTCAAAGAACTCGGCCCCCTTGGCCTGGTCGGTGACGGTGCCGATGGTGACGCTGTCCATGTTGATGGTCACCGTCACTGCGCCCGTGCCGCTGTCCGGGTCGAACGTGATTGCCGCCGTCCAGTCAGCAAAGCTGCCAGTCACGGTCGATCCCATCTGGCGCACGGCAAAGCCGAGTTCACCGTCGGTGACCTGCCATTCAGACGCCGCCTGTTCCAGCATCGCCACCGGGGCCGCGTCGCGCGGCGCGGTGGCCAGCGCATAGGCCGCCCCAGCCCCGAAGACCGCCACCGCGACCAGCGCCGGCAGCGCGTGGCGGGCGGCGACGCCCCGGCCCGCGGGCACGCCCCGCGTCATGCGGCCCAGCACCCCGTCGCGGTCGATCACCGCATGCTTGATGGCGCCCGCCACATGCAGGACCACCGACCCGATCAGCAGGAAGGCAAAGACGTGGTGCACCTGGGCCATGACCATCGCCAGGGCGGGCGATTTCGGCACCAGCGGCAGCCCCTGCCCCAAGGGCCACAGGATCGGCGCGAACCCGTCGGTCGCGGCATGTTCGATCCAGCCCGTCACCGGCACCAGCACCATCGACCCGTAAAGCGTCCAATGCACCGCCTCGGCCAGCAGGGTCTCCAGTCGGCGTTCGGGGTGGACGGGGGCGGGGCGCGTCTGGGTCAGCGCCCAGCCGATGCGCACCAGCGCCACGACCAGCGCCGCAAGACCCAGCGTCTTGTGGAACGAGAACACCTGCACCTTGAGCGCCATCTGCTCCAGCGGGATGCGTTCGGCCCACAGGCCCAGGGCGATGTTGGACAGGATGATCAGGGCGGTCAGCCAGTGCAGGCTGCGGGCGACGCTGCCATAGCTGGCTTTGGTGTTCTGGCGCATGGGGGGCCTTCGATGCGGATTTTTCCCCTGATAGCGCGTTTCGCGGATGCGCGGCACTGCCTTGGCCGCACATCCGCTGTGCGGGGCGTCACAATTCGACGACGCGCCGCTCGATCATCGCGGTCTGCGCCGCCAGCCCCATGCGCACGGCCCAGATGCCGTCCTGGACGCTGACGTCGGGGCGGTCGCGCTGGCCGCGGACAAGTTCCAAGAACCCCCGGTGCTGATAGAAGGTCGAGCCGTTGTGATCCCCCGCATCCAGCAGCGTCGGGTCCACGGGGATCACGTGGACCTGCGGCCCGCGGGGTTCGCGGGGCGACACGACGACCTGCGCCACGGGCGGATCGCCCAGATGCGCGGGCCAGAAGCGCGTGGGACCAGGCACGAAGGCCTCGATCTTGCCGCGGGGGCCCACGGCGCTGATCTCCTCCTGCCAGCGCGATCCTTCGGCGAACATGCACAGCTCCAGCATGGCGCGGGTGCCGTCGGCAAAGTCCACCGCGACATAGCCGTGGTCGAAGATGTCGGGCGTCCGGCCGTCATGCACCTCGTCCAGGTGGTTCAGCGCCTGCCCGCCGGTGGCCATGACGCGGACGGGATCCGACCCCAGCGCCAGCCGCATCAGGTCGAAGAAATGGCAACACTTCTCGACGAACGTCCCGCCGCTGTAGCGGTTGAAGCGGTTCCACTGACCGACCTTGGACAGGAACGGATAGCGGTGTTCGCGGATGCTCAGCATGCGGATGCCGCCGGTGGCCTCCTGGGCCATCTCTAGCAGCCGGGCGACGGGGGGCATGTAGCGGTACTCCATCGCGACCCAGACCGGCGCCGCGTGCCGTGCGGCCAGTTCCGCCACCGCCGCCGCGTCCGACGCCTGGGTGAACAGCGGCTTTTCCACCAGCACCGGCAGCGGCCTGTGCGCGGCCACGGCCTGCAGCTGTTCGACATGGCGGTGGTTCGGGCTGGCGATCAGCAGGCAGTCCAGCCCCGGATGCGCCAGCAGGTCGGCCACACTGTCGACCATGCGCGCACCGGGGGCCAGCGCCGCGGCGCGGGCGCGCATGGCGGCGTCGGGTTCGAAGATGGCACCGATGGCGGTGCCGGGCAGCAGGGCGATGTTGCGCAGGTGTTCCTGGCCCATCATCCCGCAGCCGATCACGCCATAGGTGATCACGCGGCTGTCTTGCATGGTCATGGGATCTCCTTAGACGAGGCGCTGGACGTAGAGCGCGCGGTCGGTGTCGTACCAGGTGCGCGAGAATTCGACCGCGTCCTGTGTCTGCGCCCAGGACAGGCGCTGGATGAAGGCGGTCGTGCTGCCGGGGCGGGGCGCGAAATCGGGCGGCGCCCAGTCGGGCACGGTGCCCAGGCCGACGCGATCCTCGGCCCGGGTGATCCACAGCTTCAGCGCCCGCTTGTAGGTCAGATACAGCGAATCCTGCACCATCTCGGGGGGAATGGCCCCGGCCCCGCCGTCCAGCCAGATCTCCTCGACCGCGATGGGGGTGTCGTCCAGGAACCGCAGGCGCCGGAACCGGGTGCCGTGATCGGCGCTGCCATAGGCGGGCTGGCCGGCATCCTTGGGATGCGATCCGACCGACAGCAGCCGCGCGCGCGGCAGCCCGCCCCCGCCCTGCGCATGTTCCAGCCGAAACATCGAATAGACCGCCCGCGTCGGTTCGCCCGCCCGGATGTAGTTCCCCGATCCCTGCCGACGGTCCAGCAGGCCCTGCGCCTCCAGTTCGGCCAGCGCCTTGCGCAGGGTCCGCACGGTGGTGTCATGCGCCTGGGCCATCTGGCGTTCGGGCGGCAGCTTCTGGCCATCGACCAGACGACCCGCGGCGATGTCGCGAATCATCATCTCGGTGATCTGCAGGTGGATCGGCAACGCGTCCGACCGATGTTCGCCTGCCCCTGCCACGACCGTCCCCCGGTAAATTGATACACCATTGATTTACACGATGGGGGACGCTATGCAAAGGGAAATCCGACGCCGTCCCGGGAGGAAACCATGACCGTCGTCCCCGTCACCTCAGCCGATCTGGATGCCGTCGAGGTCGCCTGGTTCGCGGCGCTGTGTTCCGACGATTACCGCCATCTGGGCGTGCCCGACGGGTCGCTGCGGTCGTCCTGGGCGCATTGTTCTGACATCGTGCGCACCGCCGAACGGCAGGGTTTCGGCAACATCCTGTGCCCGTCCAGCTATCAGGTCGGACAGGACACGCTGTCCTTCGTCGCGGGCTGCGCGCCGATCACCCAACGCATCAACATGCTGGCTGCCGTCCGCTGCGGAGAGATGCAGCCGATCATGCTGGCCCGCACCATCGCCACGCTGGACCACATGCTGGAGGGCCGCCTGACGGTCAACATCATCAGCAGCAATTTCCCCGGCCAGCAGGAGCCGAGCCCCTTCCGCTATCAGCGCAGTCGCGAGGTGGTCGAGATCCTGAAGCAGGCCTGGACGCAGGGCGAAATCAACTATCAGGGTCAGGTCTATGATTTCAGCGGCCTGACCACCGATCCTGTCCAGCCCTATCAGACGGGCGGGCCGATGCTGTATTTCGGCGGGTATTCCCCCGACGCGCTGGACCTGTGCGGCCAGCATTGCGACGTCTATCTGATGTGGCCCGAGAAGACCGAGGACATCGCCGACAGGATGCGCGCCGCCCATGCCGCGGCCGAGAAATACGGCCGCACGCTGGATTACGGCTTTCGCGCCCATGTGATCGTCCGCGACACCGAGGCCGAGGCCCGCGAATATGCCCGCGACCTTGTCAGCCAGCTGGACGATGACCAGGGTCGGCTGATCCGCGAACGCGCGCTGGACGCGGGCTCGCTCGGCGTCAGCCGCCAGGCGCGCAACCGAGAGCTGGCCGATCTGGAAGGCTATATCGAGCCCAACCTGTGGACCGGCGTGGGCCGGGCGCGGTCGGGCTGCGGCGCGGCCATCGTCGGATCGACCGACCAGGTCCTGACCAAGCTGGAGGAGCTGCGTCGCATGGGCATCCGCGCCTTCATCCTGTCGGGCTATCCCCACAACGACGAGGCCTGCCATTTCGGCAGCCGCGTCCTGCCCCAGATGAATACCTGCCAGTTGAACCGTGTCTGGGGCCGCGTGCCCGACACCACCCCCGCAACGCCCCTGGGCACCGGCGAAAGGCGCTGAGATGAACCGTGTGACGCTGACCGACGATCTGAGCCTGTCGCGGCTGGTCTATGGCATGTGGCGGATCGGCGACGATGCCGACACCTCGCCCGCCCATGTCCAGGCCAAGATCGAGGCCTGCCTGGACCAGGGCATCACCACGATGGACCAGGCGGACATCTATGGCGCCTATACCGCCGAAGGCATCCTGGGCGCCGCCCTGCGTGCCAGCCCCGGCCTGCGCGACCGGATCGAGATCGTCACGAAATGCGACATCATCGCACCGATCGGCAAATACGCCGACGCGGCCTGCAAGCATTACGACACGTCCGGCGATCACATCCGCGCCGCGGTCGACACGTCGCTGCGCGACATGGGCACGGACCGGATCGACCTGCTGCTGATCCACCGCCCCGACCCGCTGATGGACCCCGACGACACGGGCGCGGCGCTGGACGCGCTGGTGGCATCGGGCAAGGTCCGCGCGGTGGGCGTGTCGAACTTCCGCCCCTGGGACGTGGAGCTGCTGCAGGGGTCGATGCAGACCCGGTTGGTCACCAACCAGATCGAGGTGTCGCTGGCCGCGATCCAGCCCTTCACCAACGGCGACCTGGCCTTTCATCAGCGCCGCCGCGACCCGGTCATGGCCTGGTCGCCCCTGGGCGGCGGCAGCCTGATGACCGGTCACGGTCCCGTCGCTGCTGAACTGGACGCGCTGGCGGCGGAATTCGGCGTGGACCGCGCGGCGGTGGCTGTTGCGTTCCTGTTGCGCCACCCCGCGACCATCCTGCCGGTCATGGGCACCAATTCGCTTGCACGGATCGCCCGGATCGCCGATGCCGAAAAGGTCCGGCTGGACCGCGTGCAGTGGTTCCGCCTTTACCAAGCAGCCCTTGGGCAAGAGGTGCCATGACGCGACCGATCCCGCACAGCTTCGTTCCCGATCCGCAGAACGGGCGGCTGCTGCGCGATGCCTTTGGCCGCTTTGCGACCGGGGTCACGGTGGTGACCGCCGCGACCGAGGGCGGCTGCGCGGCGATGACCGCCAACAGCTTCTCGTCCATCTCGATGGACCCGCCGCTGGTGATGTGGTCGCCGGCGCTGGCCAGCTCCCGCTTTCCGGTCTTTGCGCAGGCGCGCCATTTCGCCATCCACGTGCTGGCCGCCGACCAGGCCGATCTGGCCTGGACCGTCGCGCGCAACCGCAACGCGCTGGACCATGCGGGCCTGTCCGCGAACGCGCATGGCGTGCCGGTGCTGGACCGCTGCCTGGCCCGGTTCGATTGCGACCTGTTCGCCATGCACGAGGCGGGCGACCACATGATCATCGTCGGTCGCGTCCTGCACGCCCAGATCACCGAAGGCGATCCGCTGGCCTTCTTCGGCGGGCAAATCGCCGGGATCGCCAGAGGCTGACTGACCGCGGCGCCGGGCAGGAGGAGGCCCGGCACCGTCACGAAACGGGGGAGGAGACACCCAAGATGCGCCTGCTGACGGGCCTTGTCCGGCCATTGTCCCGGATCAACGAACAGCTGCTGCGCGCGGGGCGCGCGGTGGGCATCGTGGCCATCGGCCTGATGGTCGTGGTGACCATCGTGCAGGTCGTCGCGCGCTATGGCTTCAACAGCGCCCTGGCCTGGCCGGACGAGGCCGCGCGGTTCTGCATGCTGTGGATGACCGGCCTGATGGCGCCGACCGCGTTCCGGCGCGGGGGTTTCGTCGCGATCGACTTTCTTCCCGCCATGCTGCCCGCGACGGCCGCGCGGCTGCTGAACCTGGTCCTGCTGGTCGTGTCGCTGGTGGTGCTGGTCGCAGCCGTGCAGATCGGCTGGCGCGAGGTGACGGGCCTGGGCGGGCGCTTTGCCAGCGCATCGCTGTTCCTGCCCACGTCGCTGGATTTCGGCGACTGGTACCGGGTGCCGCGGTCCTGGATGATGGCGTCGATCCCGGTCGGGCTGATGCTGCTGATTTCCGTGAATGTCGAACTGATCCTGCGCATCCTGGCGCAGTTGGGCGGCGCCCGCGACCTGCCCCCGATCGAGGGGCTGGATGCGGGCCTGCGGGGGGCCGAGTGATGCTGATCCTGTTTCTGCCGCTGTTCCTGACCTTTCTGCTGATCGGCCTGCCGGTGTTCTTCGGGATGCTGGCGGCGCCGGGCATCCTGCTGATGCTGAACGGACAGGAACGCGACCTGACGCTGCTGTACCGCAACCTCTACAACGGCATGGACAGCTTTCCGCTGATGGCGATCCCGTTCTTCATGCTGGCGGGCGAGCTGATGAACCGCGGCGGCATCACGCTGCGCCTGGTCGAATTCGCCCAGGCCCTGATGGGGCATTTCCGCGGCGGCTTGGCGCATGTGAACATCCTGTCGTCGATGCTGTTCGCGGGCCTGTCGGGATCGGCCGTGGCCGACACCTCGGCGCTTGGGTCCATGCTGATCCCGGCGATGGAGAAGCAGGGCTATACCCGCCGCTTCGCCGCCGCGATCACCGCGGCCAGCTCGGTCATCGGGCCGATCATCCCGCCGTCGGGGATCATGATCATCTATGCCTATGTGATGGGCGAAAGCGTCGCGGCGCTGTTCCTGGCGGGCATCGTGCCCGGCATCCTGGTGGGCGTGGGCCTGATGATCGCGGTCAAGGTCATGGCCGACCGCTACGACTTTCCCATCGCCGCGCCGCGCCAAAGCTGGGGCCAGCGCGGACAGGCCAGCCTCAAGGCGTTCTTTCCGCTGATGACCCCCGTCATCATCCTGGGCGGCATCCTGGGCGGCGTCTTCACGCCCACCGAGGCCGCCGCCGTCGCCGCCGTCTATGCGCTGGTCATCAGCCTGTTCGTGCTGCGCACGATGAAGATCGCGGAACTGCCGGACGTCCTAGGCCGCGCAGCGCTGACCTCGGCGGTGGTGCTGCTGCTGGTGGGGGCGGCGATGTCGTTCAAGACGGTGATCTCGCTGTCGCAGACGCCGCAGATGATGGCCGACTGGATCCTGACGCTGACCGCCGACCCGCTTATCCTGCTGCTGATGATCAACCTGTTCCTGTTCGTCGTCGGCATGTTCCTGGACGCGGGCCCCGCGATCATCATCCTGGCGCCGATCCTGGGGCCGGTCTTCACCGGCATGGGCGTCGACAGCGTTCATTTCGCGATCATCATGTGCGTCAACCTGACGGTGGGCCTGGCCACGCCGCCCATGGGGCTGGTGCTGTTCGTGGCCTCTGCGGTGTCGGGCGAAAAGGTCATGACCATCGCCCGCGCCATCCTGCCGTTCCTGCTGGTCGAGGTGCTGGTGATCTTCCTGATCACCTATGTCCCGGCCATTTCCATGACCATCCCGCGCCTGACCGGCTTTGCGGACTGAGACCACCAAGGGAGGATACCATGCTGAAACCCGCACTGACCCTGGCCGCCGCCCTGGCGCTGGCCACCCCCGTCATGGCCCAGGACTATACCCTGCGCGCCGTGGCCAACTCGAATGAGAACGACGAGGATTTCGACGGCCTGCAGGTCTTCAAGTCGCATGTCGAGGCGGCCTCCAACGGCGCCATCGCGGTCGAGATTTTCATGGGCACGCAGCTCTGCTCGAACGGTGCGGAATGCCTCCAGGGCGTGGCCGACGGCTCGATTGACGTCTACATCTCGACCTCGGACGGGGCGGCGGGGCTGTTTCCCTATCTGCAGGTTCTGGACCTGCCCTACATCATGGCCGACGACCGGGTGGCCGAACGCGTCTTGACCGGCGATTTCACCCGCCAGCTGCGCGACATGACGCTGGAGGATTCGGGCGGGATGCTGCGGCTGATGACGATCGGCAACACCGGCGGCTGGCGCAACTTCGCCAACACCAAGCGCCGCATCCAGACGCCCGCCGACCTGTCGGGCCTGAAGATGCGCACCGTCGTGGCCGACCTGCCGCAGGAGCTGGTGCGCGCGCTGGACGCCTCGCCCACGCCGATCCCCTGGGCGGAACTGTTCACCTCGCTGCAGACCAACGTGGTCGAGGGCACCGCGAACGGCATCACCGACATCATGTCGATGCGTTTCCCCGAAGCCGGGCTGCAATACCTGACGCTGGACGGCCACGCCTACATGGGCGCGATGTGGTGGATGTCGAACGAACGCTTCATGGAGATGCCCGAGGACATGCGCGCCATCGTGGTCGACGGGTTCGCCCAGCTGCAGCAGGCGACCTTCGCGTCGCCCAAGCGCAAGTCCATCGCGGCCTATGAGGAGTTCCGCGCCGGCGGCGGCGAGGTCTATGTCCCCACGGCCGAGGAGAAGGCCGCCTTCACCGAGGCCGCGGCCCCGGTCTATGACTGGTTCACCGGCAATGTCGACGGTGGCGAGGAGATCCTGGCCAGCTTCCGCGAGGCCGTGTCCCAGGCCGAGACCGCGCTGGCCGAGGAACGCGCCCGCGACATCCAGTAACCCCTGCCGGGGGCCGCGACCCGGCCCCCCTGGACGCCCATGACCCGCACCGACATCCCCCTTGCCGCCCGCGCGCGCGCCTTGGCGCCCGGCCTGATGCTGGCCGTCACCGTCGCCATGGCGGCGCAGTTCCTGTCCGGCCATTACGGCGTGCCGGTGATGCTGATGGCGATCCTGCTGGGCATGCCGCTGCATTTCCTGGCCGAGGACGACCGCGCCGGTCCCGGCATCGACTTTGCCGCCCGCACCCTGCTGCGCGCGGGGGTCGCGCTGCTGGGCCTGCGGGTGTCGCTGGACATGGTCGCCGCGATCGGCTGGCCCTTCGTGGCATTGGTCGCGGGATCGGTCGCGGCGGTGATCCTGGGATCGGTCGCGCTGGCGCGCAGGCTGGGCCAGGACCGCGCCTTTGGCCTGCTGACCGGCGGGTCGGTGGCGATCTGCGGGGCATCGGCGGCGATGGCCATCGCATCCGTCCTGCCCGCGCGGGACAGCGCGGAACGCGACCTGTCCTTTACCGTGATCACCGTCACGGTCATGTCGACCTTCGCGATGATCGTCTATCCGATGCTGGCGGCGGGCCTGGGCCTGGACCAGCATCAGACCGGCCTGTTCCTGGGTGCCACGATCCATGACGTGGCCCAGGTCGTGGGCGCGGGCTATTCCGTCTCCGAGGAGACAGGCGACATCGCCACCGTGGTCAAGCTGATCCGCGTGACGCTCTTGGCGCCCGTCGTGCTGATTGCGGCGCTGGTCCTGCGCCGTGCCGCGCCCGCGGGGGCCGCGCGCCCGCCGCTGCTGCCGGGCTTCGTGCTGGTGTTTCTGGTGCTGGCGGCGGCGAATTCGGCGCATCTGGTGCCGCTGCCCGTGACCGATGCCGCCTCGACCCTGTCGCGGGCCCTGCTGGTCGCCGCCGTGGCCGCGGTCGGCATGAAGACCGCGCTGGCGCGCATGGCGCAGGTCGGCGCCGCCGCCATCGCCATGCTTCTGGTCCAGACCGCCGCCCTGGCCACGCTGATCGCGGTGCCGCTGATGCTGGGACTGGTGTGACGGGCGGTTGCCCCCTGCCCCGCTTTCGGGCCATCTGATCCGGACCGGAGGGGATCATGGCCTTTCACTTGGACGACTTTCTGCCCTATCGCCTGGCCGTCGCGGCCCAGCAGGTCAGCCGCCGTTTCGCCCGCCTCTATGCGGCCGAAGCAGGGCTGACGATTCCCGAATGGCGGGTGCTGGCGCATCTGAACCATTCCGGTTCCGTCAGCGTCCGCGACATCCACACCCGCGTCAATCTGGACAAGTCGGTCGTCAGCCGGGCGGCGACGCGGCTGGAACAGGCAAGGCTGGTCGCCAAGTCGGACCATGCGGGCGACCGCCGCCTGATCGTATTGGAACTGACCCCGCAAGGGCGTGATCTGATGGACCGGTTGGGCCAGGTCGCGCAAGCGTTTCAGGATCGCCTGCTGGCGGAATTGGGATCTGACGCGGCCGCCCTGTCCGCGGCGCTGGACCAGCTGGCGCAGGATCCCGACGCGCCGTGACCCATGAAAAAGGCCGGGCACATGACCCGGCCTGTTCAACAAGAGATCATCGGATCAGCCGTCGGTCACCGGCTCGATCCCGTCGACCATCAGCAGCGTCCCGTCCGTGGCGCTGAAGATCAACTCGGTCGGCAGGCCGCCGCGTTCCCCGCTGACGATCAGCGTCTCGGGGCCGCGCAGGACGACGACATTCTCGTAGCCCTGGGCGGACAGGCTGTCGATGACCTCCTGGTCGGTCGCGAACCCGTCCAGGGTCGGGAACTGGACCTCCTCCATGGTGGTCATCCCCTCCGTCGGCACGGCGGTCTGGGCCAGGGAAGCCGTCGCCATTAGGGCGGTCAGGACGGCGGCCACGCCACCCAGCTTCAGGGATGCGATCGGATTGGTCATCGTACTCTCCTGTGATTCGCTGCGGTCGATGCCGCTGTCACGCACCCAACCTTTGGGCGGACGAACGGTTCAATCACGCCCGTGTCACGGGGGCTGCTGATGATTTCGTGTGCCGATGTGATCGGGGGTAAACAGCCTGCGCCGGAACCTGCCCAGATCCGGCGATCCCAGGGCGGGTTTCAGGCAGGGTCTTGCCGGTATGGAGGTCATGGACGGTGCGGATCGGGTCATTCCCGATCGCTCGGTCTAGCGTCCTGCCGACGTTGCCCGGATCACCACCGGGTACGCAGAAAAAGGAAACGACATGATCCGCAAGATCGCATTCGCCATGGGTCTGGGCCTGCTGCCCGCCGCCGTTGTCGCCCAGGATGCCGCAGCGCCCGCACAGGATGCCCCCGCGCAGACCGCCCCCGCCGATCCCGGCACCACGTACGAGGCCGCGCGCAATCAGCTGGGCATCCTGCAGTACTGCCAGGAGCAGGGCTTCACCGGTGCCGAGGCCGTCGAGGCCCAGGGCAAGCTGGTCGGCCTTCTGCAGGGCGGTGACGAGGCCGTCGGCAGCGCCGCCGAGGAGAAGGGCGCCCAAGGCACCGTGTCCGTCGGCGGAACCGAGGTGTCCCTGGCCGATGCCGTCGAAGAGCGCGGCAGCACCGTCGAGGCGACCTGCCAGCAGATCGAGGCCGCTGTGAACGAGATCGCGCCCACCCTGCCCGCAGGCTGAGCCTTACGCCCATGACAACGGAAAACGGGCCGGCGATCGCCGGCCCGTTTTTCTATGGCGCATCGGTGGCGTCGTGGGTCGCGACCAGCTCGGCCGTGACCGCGCGGGCGGCGGGGCCATCCTCGGCGGCGGCACCCGCCTCGACCAGTTCGCGGGCCTCGTCCTCGTCCTCGTCGGTCAGGGCGGGGGGTTCGTCGCCCGCCAGAAAGTTGCCGAACTTCTCCCACCCGGGGATGTGTTCGGCCAGCACGCGGATCACCACCAGCACGGGCACCGCGATGATCATCCCGATGACCGACCACAACCAAGCCCACAGCGCGACGCCCAGGAACACCACGACCGTGTTCATCTGCAGCCGCCGCGACACGAAGTAGGGCGTGATGATCTGCCCCTCCAGCGATGTCAGGCCCAGGTAGCTTGCGGCGACCATCGCCGGCCAGAACAGCCCTGGCATCACCACCAGCGCCACGATGCCCGATATGGCGACCCCGGTGATCGCCCCCAGATAGGGGATGAAGTTCAGAAGGAACGCCCCGATCCCGAACAGAAGCGGGCCCGGCATCCCCCAGGCCCACATCGTCAGCCCCACCGCCAGGCCAAGCCCCGCATTGATGATGGTGATGGCGCCCAGATAGTTGCCAAGCGAATCCTCGATCTGGCGCAGGGCCAGATAGGCGCCGCGCTTGTCGCGCATGCGGTCGAAGCTTTGGACGATCTTCAGATACAGCAGGTCGCCGGACGCGATCAGGAAGAACAGCAGGATCAGTGTGAACAACACCTGCCCCATCAGCAGCGGCGCCATGTGCATGACGGTGCCCAGGGTCGTCTCGCCCTCCTGCTGGATGCGGATGGCGGGGGGTTCCTCGGGGCCGGGATCGGTGTTCTGCGCCTCGTCGATGCGTGCGGCGGCCTCGCGCAGGTCCGACAGGCTGTCGCGGACGCTGTCGAACTTCTGCTCCAGCTGCGCGCTGATGATGGGCATGTTGCTCATCGCCCGGCTCAGCGGGCCGCTGGCGGCATAGGCGATGACCCCCACGGCCAGCAGGATCGACAGGGTGATGCCCGCAGCCGTCGCCGCATCCGGGATGCCGCGGCGTTCGGCAAATCGGCGCAGGGGCGTGAAGACGAAGAACAGCAGCATCGCCATGGTGACGGGCATCAGGAAATCGCGTCCCGCAGCGATGGCGGCGAAGGCCATGACCAGGAAGATGCCGATCACGGCCCAGTTCGCCAGAACCGGGACCTTGCTGTCGGCGCGTTGTGAAAACCGTGGAAAAAGATGTCCTTCAGGACCTGGCATGTCGAACCCCCGATGCGGGCGCCGCGTTCCCCAACGCCGGTGGCACCCGTGTGCTGCGCAAACGCAGGCGGCGGCCCGGATGTTCCGAACCGCCGCGTTCACGTTATTCCGGATCGGCCTGGATCAGACCGGATGATCGCCCGATGCGTCGATGACGCGGGTGGGAAGGCCCATCTTTCCCAGCAGCTCCAGGAAGGGTCGCGCGGGCAGATCCTCGACATTGGCCATCTTGCCCGCGTCCCACAGACCGCGCGCGATCAGGATCGCCGCCGCGACCGGCGGCACGCCCGCGGTATAGCTGATGCCTTGGCTGCCGACCTCTTCGAAGGCCTCCTTGTGGTCGGCGACGTTGTAGATGAAGACCTCGGCCTCCTTGCCGTCGCGGGTACCGCGGACCAGGTCGCCGATGCAGGTCTTGCCCTCATAGTCGGGGGCGAGGCTTGCCGGGTCGGGCAGCACGGCCTTGACCACCTTCAGCGGCACCACGTCGGTGCCGTCGGCCAGCGTGACCGGCTGTTCCGACAGCAGGCCAAGCTTCTGCAGGACGGTGAAGACGTTGATGTAATGCTCTCCGAACCCCATCCAGAACCGGACGTCGGCCTGCGGATAGCGGGCCGACAGGCTGTGGACCTCGTCGTGGCCGGACAGATAGGCGGTGCGCTTGCCCACAACGGGCAGGTCCCATTCGCGGCCGACCTCGAACATGCGGTTCTCCTGCCAGGCACCCTTCTGCCAGGAGTAGACTGTGCCGGTGAACTCGCGGAAATTGATTTCGGGGTCGAAATTCGTGGCGAACCAGCGGCCGTGCGACCCGGCGTTGATGTCCACGATGTCGATGCTGTCGACCTTGTCGAAATACTCGTCCTCGGCCAGGCGCGCATAGGCGTTGACCACGCCCGGATCGAAGCCCGCGCCAAGGATGGCGGTGATGCCCGCCTTGGCCACGTCCTCGCGGCGCTTCCATTCATAGTTGCCGTACCAGGGCGGCGTCTCGCAGATCTTGGCCGGGTCCTCGTGGATGGCGGTGTCGATATAGGCCGCGCCCGCGCGGATGCAGCCCTCAAGGACGGTCATGTTGATGAAGGCCGTGCCCACGTTGATGACGATGCCCGCATCCACCTGCCGGATCAGCGCCTCGACCGCGTCCGCGTCCATGGCGTCCAGCGCGTGGCTGGTCCAGGCCATGTCATGACCCTTCTCGCGCAAGGACTGGATGATCGCGTCGGCCTTGGCCTGCGTGCGGTTCGCGATGTGCAGGTCGCCGAACTCGGCCGCCCATTGCGCGACCTTGTGGGCCGTGACCTGCGCCACGCCGCCCGCACCGATGATGAGCACGTTCTTCTTCGCCAATTCTGTCTCCTTCAGGTGGCAGAGGATGGGTGGCCTTAGGACAGGCTGCCTTTGTATTCGTCGTAACCGAAGCTGCGGACGGTGCGGATCGTTCCGTCCTCCTCGCGGCGCGCGATGGCGGGCATGGCGACGCCGTTGAACCAGTTCTTCTTGACCATCGTGTATCCGGCCGCATCCTGGATGCTGACCCGGTCGCCGATCTGCAGGGGCCGGTCAAAGCCCGCCTCTCCGAAGATGTCGCCCGCCAGACAGGTCTTGCCCGCAATCTGGTACCGGTGGTCACCCTCCTGCGGCAGGCGGGCGTCCTGGCGATAGATCAGCAGGTCCAGCATATGCGCCTCGGTCGAGCTGTCCACGATCGCCACGGGCTTGCCGGTGTCGATGATGTCCAGGACGCTGACCTCCAGCGTGGTGGTGTTGGTGATGCTGGCCTCGCCGGGCTCCAGATAGGCCTGCACGCCGAAGCGGTCCTGGAAGGCCTTCAGACGGTCGGCCAGCCGGTCCAGCGGATAGCCCTCGCCGGTGAAGTGGATGCCGCCGCCCAGGGACACCCAGTCAAGGCGTTTGAGGATCGTGCCGAACTCGTCCTCGATCCGGGTCAGCTGGCGGTCGAACAGGTCGAAATCGCCGTTCTCGCAGTTGTAGTGGATCATCACGCCGCTGATGCGATCCAGCGCGGATTCCAGCCGCTCCACGTCGCCTTCGCCCAGGCGGGAGAACGGCCGCGCCGGGTCGGCCAGATCGAAGCCGCTGGTCGAAAAGCGCGGGTTCAGCCGCAGGCCGGTCGCGATGCCCGCGGCCTTGGCGCCGAAACGGTCCAGCTGCGACAGGCTGTTGAAGATGATCTTGTCGGCGTAACCCACCGCCTCGTCGATCTCGTGATCGGCCCAGGCCACGGAATAGGCGTGGGTCTCCTTGCCGAAGGTCTCATGCCCCAGGCGCAGTTCATAGAGCGACGAGGACGTGGTCCCGTCCATGTAGTCGCGCATCAGGTCGAAGACCGACCAGGTGGCGAAGCATTTCAGCGCCAGGAGTGCCTTGGCGCCCGACGCCTCGCGCAGATGGGCGACCTTTTCCATGTTGGCGCGCAGACGGGCCATGTCGATCAGGTAATGCGGCGTCTGCGGCAGGGTCATGGTCAACCTTACGTCAAGAAACACGGGGGGCGGGTCGCGAAGCCGCGATATAGCCACGCCCCCCGCTTTTCGCAAGGAACCATGACGGCCGGGTGACGGGACCTAGCGCCCCGTCAGGTCGGCGGCAAAGCGGCGCAGCTCTCGCTTGACCAGTTCCAGCTCGGCCCGCAGGGCGGCGATCTCGGCGGTCAGATCCTCGTCCAGGGGCTGGCCCGCCATCAGCGACAGCCGCGCCAGGACATACCCGTCCGGCCCGCTGTCCGGTCCCGGCCCCGCCGCCGTCTTCAGCAGCAGCGTCTGCACCCCGTCCGACAGGACCTGGGCCGGCAGGTCCGCCTCGACCAGCCAGCGGCCGGGGCCGTCGGCGGTCACGCGCGCCTCGGCCAGGACCTCGGCGTGCTGAATCAGCACGACCCGGATGCCGGGTGCGTCGATGCCCGTCAGCGCGCCGCGCCAGACGCCGCCCTTCAGGCCGTGATTGTCGAAATGCGGCATGGCCATATCCTCAGATCTGGGCGCGGGGATGGCGCGACAGGATGACATCGCGCAGGCCGACCGCGTTCATGAAGGGCGCCTCGAAGATCAGGTCCAGCCATGCCTTCTCGACCGACCGGGCGGACAGTTCGGCATAGCCCAGGTCGAACTCGACGATGCGGTTGCAGTGGCGGCCCTCGATCGGCTCGCCCATCTTGCGCAGCATGGTTTCGGTGTTCGGACCCTGCTGGATGTTCAGCCGGGCATAGACCGCGATGGGGCGTTCCGCCTGCAGCGTCGCGTCCAGCCGGATGATGTGATGCCCGCCCAGATCACGCAGCGCCTCGACCGGCAGCGACAGCGAGAACGACAGGAAGCTTCCGGAAAACCCCATCACCTCCAGCGCCAGCCCGTAATCGGACAGGTCGGTGGCGCGGCGGTTGCGCACCTGCCGCAGGATCAGCGCACGTTCGGCGCAGTCGTGGAACAGCGCCACCTCGGGGGACAGCCACCGGCCCGCTTCCGGGGCGATCAGCGCGGGGGCGGCATGGCGCGCCTGCAGGATCTGGGGCCGCCAGCGCCAGTCGGTGCCCGCCGGCAGATCGATGCGCGACAGGGAATCGCGGGCGCCCACGCTGCGCGCGTCGGCGGCGTGCAGCAGACGCGACAGCACCTGATGCAGGTCGCGGGCCTCGTCGCGCAGGTCGGGATCCAGGGGCCGGTCGCGGCGCGTGACCGATTTCAGCATCCGCGACCATTGCCGGGCCGCATGGCCGCGCCGGCGGCGCGACAGCCAGCTAGTCTCATGGCGCGACATGGACGCGACCCCCGGTCTGGCGCCGGTCATCCCGGACAAGGCGACGATTCGTCATGCGGCACGGCCCGTATGCTGGAAACCTCTGGCCTTGGGGATAGACCGTGACGGGCCGCCGGACAACCCTGACGCGTGCCGTTCAGGCCACCAGCGCGTCCAGCCGGGCGGCGCAGATGAAGTCGTTGTCGGTCAGCCCGCCGGCCTCGTGCGTGGTGAAGGTCACCGCGCAATAGCCCCAGCCGAAGGCGATGTCGGGATGGTGGCCCTGCTTGTTGCCCAGCCATGCGGCCAGGTTCGCCATCTCCACCGCCTTGGCGAACCCCTTGAAGGTGAAGCGCCGGGTGATGGCGGTGGCATCGTCCGACAGGGTCCAGCCCGTCAGCCGGTTCAGCATGGTGGCGGCGGTCGCAGGGTCGTGCGGCGCCACGCCCCCCTTGCAGGGTTCGCAGTCGCGGGCGGCAAGATCGCAGGTGGTCATGGCATCGGTCCTTTCAGGCGGCGGTCTTGGGCGGGTATTTCGGTGCGTGCAGCCCCAGGGCGCGGGCCTGGGCGATGTCGGCCAGCAGGTCGCGCCGGGCGGCGGCGAACAGGTCGTCCAGATCGTCTATCACGAAATAGACCGGCTGGTGGATATCGATCCGATAGGGCGTGCGCAGGATGTCGATCACGTCGAAGGGCCGCTGTTCCGCCTGCCCGGAAATGGCCCAGGGCAGTTCGGTGACCGAACTGGCCAGCCCCGATCCCAGGGCCTTCAGCTGGCCATCCTCGCGCATTAGCCCGAATTCGATCGAGAACCAATACAGGCGGATCAGCCAGGCATAATCGGCCTTGTCGCAGCGCGTTCCCGCCGCGCCGATGGCCTGGCTGAAGGCGGCAAAGGCCGGATCGGTCAGCAGCGGCGTGTGGCCGAAGATCTCGTGGAAGATGTCCGGCTCCTCGATGTAGTTGAAATGCTTGCGCTTGCGGATGAAGCTGGCAGCCGGGAACGTCCGGTCGGCCAGCATGCCGAAGAACCGCCCGAACCCGATCAGCGCCGGCACGGGTTCCACCCGCCACCCGGTCAGCGCGCCCAGCTTGGCCGACACCTCGGGGCATTGCGGCACGCGGACCTGCGGCAGGTCCAGCAGGTCCAGACCCCGCAGATAGGGCGAGGCCATCCGGTCCCGCACGGCGGGCAACTGCTGGGCCATCAGGTCGCGCCAGACGGCATCCTCCTCGGCGTCATAGGCGATGAAACCCCGGTCGTCGGCGACCTTGGCGGCATATTCGGTCGATTTCGGCATGGCACGTCCTCCTCTGCGGTCCAGATTACCGGATGCGGGGGAAAAACCTTGCCGGAATGGGTTGTCCATCCGGCTTTGGCGGCACATCATTTCGCAGACCGCCGAAACAGAGGAAACCGATGCCCGATCTGGACGATGCCGACCGCCGCATCCTGCGCCTGATGCAGCAGGACGCGACCCTGTCGACCCAGGGGCTGGCCGATGCGGCGGGCCTGTCGACATCGCCCGCGTGGCGGCGGCTGCGGCGGCTGATCGAGACCGGGGTGATCGACCGGCAGGTGGCGCTGGTCCCGCCGGCCAAGGCCGGGCTGCATGCCCTGGCCTATGTCCAGGTGTCGCTGCTGGACCATACCGAGGCGACGCTGGCGCGGTTCGACCGCTTCGTGCAGACCGAGGCGCAGATCCTGGAATGCGCGACCATCACCGGCACCTTCGACTATCAGCTGAAGATCGTGGCGACCGACCCCGAGGGGCTGGAACATTTCCTGATGCGCCGGATGCTGTCCTTGGGCATCATCCGCAGCACGGTGACGCATTTCGTGCTGCGTCAGACGAAATACACGACCGCCCTGCCCCTGTGATCACAGCAGCGGCGATGCCAGCGCCAGCGCGTTGTTGCGGATGCGCCGCCACGGCGACCAGGCGCGCACCTGGTCCAGCGTGATCGCGTCGGCCCGCGCGACATAGCTGGCCTGCCGCGCATCCAGCAGCCCGACGAATTCCGGATCATAGACCGCCATGTTGACCTCATAGTTCAGCTCGAAGCTGCGACGGTCCAGGTTCGCGCTGCCGATCATCGCCATGCGCCCGTCCACGGTCAGGATCTTGGAATGCAGCAGGCCGTCGCGGAACAGCATCAGCCGGACCCCGGCGGCCAGCAGCCCGTAATAGAAGCCCTGGCTGGTCGCCCCCACGATCAGGCTGTCGTTGCGGGCGGGCAGGATCATGGTGACCTGCACCCCGCGCCGCGCCGCTGCCCGGATCGCCGCGTCCAGCGCATCGTCGGGGACATAGTACGGCGTGGTGATCACCACCCGGTCGCGCGCCGCATGCAGCATCGCGGACAGGCAGTCCGACACGCTGCCCGCGCGCAGGTCGGGGCCGGTGGCCACCACCTGCGCCGCGACGCCGGGATCGGCAACCGGCGCCACCGGCTGCAGCATGGGGCCCAGATCGCGGCCGGTATAGCTCATCCAGTCCGACAGGAAGACGCCCTGCAGCTGGCGCACCGCCGGTCCCTCGACCCGAACCAGGATGTCGACCCAAGGGGCAAAGCGCGCCTTGATCGCGAACGCCATGTCCGCGCAGTTGCGGCTGCCGGTGAAGGCCATGGCATTGTCGATCACCAGGATCTTGCGGTGGTTGCGCAAGTCCAGACGCTGGAACAGGATGCTGATGAAGGGCAGGCCCCAGGGAAAGGCGGTGACGCATTCCACGCCCGCCTGGCTCATCCGGTCCCACAGCTCCGACCGGACCAGCGACCGCGACCCAAGGGCGTCGACGATGACACGGCATTGCACGCCGCGATCCTCGGCGCGGCACAGGGCCTGGGCGACCTTGGTGCCGCTGGCATCGGGCAGCCAGATGTAGAACAGCAGATGCACGTGATCGGTCGCCGCATCGATGGCCGCGACCAGCTCGTCGATCGCCCCGTCGCTCTCCTCCAGCAGCTGCAGGCTGTTGCCCTGGACGGCCTGCATGCCGCCCACCGCCTCGTTCGCGGCGATGATCGGGCCCGCCGGGTCGGACCGGTCGGCGCGGACGGCGGGCACGGCGGTGCGCAGGCCGGTCAGGCGGTCGCGCACGTCGGACATGCGCTGGACCTCGGCCTGCTTCATGCGGACCTCTCCGAACAGCAGATAGGCCGCGATCCCCAAAAGCGGCACCGCCTCGACGACCATGATCCAGGCCAGCCGCACCGAGGGCTCGACCCTGGGACGCAGCAGCACGCGGGCGATGATCACCAGCGACAGGGTCGTGTGCGTGAAAAAGAACAGGGTCGTCCACATGCCCGGCATCATCAGCCGCCCCCCCGGCAATTGCAATTCCCCGCGTGGGGCCCTATCTGGGGGCCTGAAACAGCCAAGGCCATTCGCGATGAACTGGATCACGAACTACGTCCGCCCGCGCATCAACTCGCTGTTCTCGCGGCGCGAAGTCCCCGAGAACCTGTGGACGAAATGCCCCGAATGCGGGACGATGCTGTTCCACCGCGAATTGTCGGACAACCTGAACGTCTGCACGAACTGCGATCACCACATGGCGATCACGCCGCGCGACCGCTTCGGTGCGCTGTTCGACGGCGGCGCCTTCGTCGAGGTCAAGGTCCCCGAGCCCATCGCAGACCCGCTGCAGTTCCGCGATCAGAAGAAATACCCCGACCGCATGAAGGCCGCGCAGAAATCCACCGGCGAAAAAGAGGCCATGCTGGTCGCCGAGGGGGAGATCGGCCGCACCCCGGTCATCGCCGTGGGCCAGGACTTCAGCTTCATGGGCGGGTCCATGGGCATGTATGTGGGCAATGCGATCGTGGCGGCCGCCGAACGGGCGATCAAGGTTAGAAAGCCGATGATCCTCTTCTCCGCCGCGGGCGGCGCCCGCATGCAGGAGGGGATCCTGTCCCTGATGCAGATGCCCCGCACCACCGTCGCGGTCGAGATGCTGCGCGAGGCCGGCATCCCCTACATCGTCGTGCTGACCCACCCGACCACGGGCGGCGTCACCGCCAGCTATGCCATGCTGGGCGACATCCACATCGCCGAACCCAACGCGCTGATCTGCTTTGCCGGCCCGCGCGTGATTGAACAGACGATCCGCGAGAAGCTGCCCGAAGGGTTCCAGCGCTCCGAATACCTGCTGGAACACGGCATGCTGGACCGCGTGACCCATCGCGGCAAGCTGCGCGACGAACTGGTCTCGATCCTGCGGATGCTGGGCGGCCTGCCCGCCCCCACCCGCGCCGACCTGCCAGCGCCCGAACCGGTCAACGACCCGATCCCGGCGCCGGCTCCCACGCCTGCGCCGGCCCCGGCCGAGTAATTCTTCTTTGTCGAAATACCCCGGGGGTCCGGGGGCTGGCCCCCGGTGCATGACATGACCACATCCGATGCGATCCTGTCGCGCCTCATGGCGCTGCACCCCAAGGTGATCGACCTGTCGCTCGACCGAATGCACCGCCTTCTGGCGGCCTTGGGCAACCCCGAACGTGCCATCCCCCCGGTGATCCACATCGCGGGCACCAACGGCAAGGGCAGCACGCAGGCGATGATCCGCGCAGGCCTTGAGGCCGGGGGCGCGCGGGTCCATGCCTATACCTCGCCGCACCTGGCGCAGTTTCGCGAACGCATCCGCCTGGCGGGCACCCTGATCGAGGACGACGCCCTGGCCGACCTGCTGGCCCAGGTCGAGGCCGCGAATGACGGCCAGCCCATCACCTTCTTCGAGATCACCACCGCCGCAGCCTTCCTGGCCTTCGCCCGCACCCCCGCGGACTTCACCCTGCTGGAGGTCGGACTGGGCGGGCGCCTGGATGCGACCAACGTCATCGACGCGCCGCGCCTGACGGTCATCACGCCGGTCTCGATCGACCACACCCAGTACCTGGGAGAGACGCTGCCCCTGATCGCCGCCGAAAAGGCCGGCATCATCAAGCCCCGCGTCCCCGTCATCGTCGGCCCCCAGGACGATGATGCCCTGCGCGTGATCGAGGCGCGCGCCATGGGCCTGTCCGCGCCCATCGTCGCGCATGGCCAGCACTGGATGATCCAGCCCGAACGCGACGGCATGGTGTTCCAGGACGATCACGGGCTGTGGGACCTGCCCCGCCCGAAGCTGATCGGCCCGCACCAGGTCCAGAACGCGGGCACCGCGCTGGCCGCCCTGCGCGCGCTTGGCGCCACCGACGCGCAGGCCCGCGCCGCCGTCACGCAGGCCGAATGGCCCGCCCGGATGCAGCGCCTGCGCCATGGTCCGCTGGTCGATCTGGCCCAGGGGGCGGAGCTGTGGCTGGACGGCGGGCACAACCCGGCGGGCGGGCAGGCGCTGGCCGCGACCCTGGCCGCGATGCCCGCACGCCCCACGCATCTGGTCTGCGGCATGCTGAACACCAAGGATGTCGCGGGCTATCTGCGTCCGCTGGCCGACCACGCCGCCGGCCTGACCGCCATCGACATCCCCGGAGAGCCGAACACCCTGCCCGCCACCCAGACCGCCGACGCCGCGCGCCAGGTCGGCATGACCGCGCATGTGGCCCAGGATGCCGCGCAGGCGGTGGAACAGCTGGTGACCCGCCACCCCGGCGCGCGTATCCTGATCTGCGGATCCCTGTATCTGGCCGGGCGCATCCTGCGCGACAACGGCTAGGCCACGCCCGAACCCAAGGACAGCCCATGACCCAGATCCGAGACAGCCGCGCCGCCATCCTGCGGGGCGTCATGAACCGCTGCCCTTCCTGCGGAGAGGGGCAGCTGATGCAGGGCTATCTGAAGGTGAACCCGGTCTGCGCGCATTGCCAGGCGCCCCTGTCCCGCTATCCGGCGGCGGACGGGCCGGCGTTCTTCACCATGACGGTGATGCTGCTGGTGCTGATCCCGCTGTTCGGCATCATCTGGAACGTCTGGCGCCCCGAACCCGCGACGCTGCTGGCGGTCACCGGGCTGATCACCACGGTGATGACACTTGTGCTGCTGCGCCTGATCAAGGGCGCCTTCATCGGCTATCTGTGGGCCAAGGACGAACAGGACCGGGGCGCCTGACGGCCCCCGGTCCCCGCCGTCACGCCCAGTCCCAGGGCGTCGTGAACTGACCCAGCCTCTCGCGGACCTGATTCTCGGCGACGTTGCCCTCGCGCGACAGGCGGGCGACCAACCCGCGCTTCTTGTCCTCGCGCACCTCGACCACGCGGGCGCCGGTGCCCTGCAGGGCGGCGTCATAGACGCGGCTGATGGCCAGGCGGCGCAGGTCCGGCTTGAAGATCTTGCCGACCGCGGTCTTGGGCAGTTCCGACAGGATCTCGATATGCTTGGGGACGGCGGCGCGTTCATGGATGTGGTCGCGGGCATGGGCCGCCAGTTCGTCCACGGTCACCGTGGCTCCGCCAACCAGTTCCACATAGACGCAGGGCAGTTCGCCCGCGAAGGCGTCGGGCTGGCCGATGGCGCCGGCGAACGCGACGGCGGGGTGCGACAGCATCCCCTCCTCGATCTCGGCGGGGTCGATGTTGTGGCCGCCGCGGATGATCAGGTCCTTGGCCCGCCCGGTGATCCACAGATAGCCGTCCGCGTCGATCCGGCCCAGATCGCCCGTGCGCAGGTACCGATCGTCGGCGAACAGCTTATGGTTCTTGTCGGCCTCGGTATAGGTCGAGCCGGGGAAGACGCCGGGATTGGCGACGCAGATCTCTCCGACGACATCGGTGGGGCATTCATGCACCCGGCCCGCATCGTCGTGGTTCAGGATGCGCACATGCGTGTGCGGCAGCGGGATGCCCACCGAGCCCACCTTCTTCAGCCCGTCCACCGGGTTGCAGCTGACCAGGCAGGTGGCCTCGGTCAGGCCGTAGCCTTCGGCGATCTCCACCCCGGTGGCCGCCTTGAAGCGGTTATACAGCTCGATCGGCAGCGGCGCCGAACCCGAGATGGCGGTCTTCAGGCTGCCCACATCGGCGTTGACCGGACGCTGCATCAGCGCGGCGATGGCCGTGGGCACGGTGATCAGGAACGTCGCCTGCCACCGCTCGATCAGCTTCCAGAAGTTGTCGAAGACCCCATCGCCCCGGTATCCGGCGGGCGTGGGCATCACCACATGCGCGCCTGACGCGATGCAGGACATCAGCACCGGATAGGCCGCAAAGACATGGAACATCGGCAGCGGGCACATCAGTACGTCGGTCTCGTCAAACAGCAGCGTCCCCCCAAGCCAGCCGTTATAGATCATGCCGCTGTACTTGTGCTGGGCCACCTTGGGCGTGCCGGTGGTGCCGCCGGTGTGGAAATAGGCCGCGACGCGGTCGGCCTTGGGGTCGTCGAATTCCAGGGCGGTGTGCTTGCGTGCGCTGGTGGCGGCCTCGAAATCCAGGACCTTGGCCTTGTGCCGGACCTTCACCTTGGGGCGGATCAGCGGCACGATAAAGCGTTTCAGGCCGCGCAGATGGCGGTTCAGGTCAACCTCGACCACATGGGTGACGTTCGGGGCCTGGGCCACCGCTTCGGCGGCCTTCTGCGCCACGTCGGTCTTGGGGAAGGCCTTCAGCGTGACCAGCACCTTGGCATTCGTCTCGCGCAGGATGCCGGCGATCTGGGTTGCATCCAGCAGCGGGTTGATCGGGTTCACGATCCCCGCCGTGGCCCCGGCCAGCAGGACCACCGGCGTCTCGATGCTGTTGGGCAGAAGGTACGCGACGGTGTCGGTTGGCCCCACGCCCAGGCTGCGGAACAGGTTGGCGGTTTCGGTCACGCGTTCCAGCAGGTCCTGCCAGAACAGGGTAACGGCGTGATCCTTGGGCCCCGACAGCAGCTGGAACGAGATCGCGGGCCGCTGCGGGAACCGCTCGGCCGTACGCGACAGGAATTCATAGATCGTGACCGGCAGGCCGCGCGCGTCGAAGCTGCCTTCCTGTTCGATCCTGTCGCGGTCCGCATAGCTGCCGAACTTGCCCATCTGGTCCCCCTGCTGTCGGGCCGCATCGGCTGCGGCCCCTCCCTGCGGGTCAGGATGGTCCGACAAGGCCGGGCGGGGCAAGTCCCGACCGGTCCGCCGCATGTGAAAACGCCGCGTCAACCGATGGCCGACGCGGCGTCATGGCGGTCCAACCGGGGTGGTCAGTCCGCAGCGGGAATGCGCAGGACCTGGCCCGGATAGATCTTGTCGGGATCGCTCAGCATCGGGCGGTTCGCCTCGAAGATCGCGGCGTACTTGTTCGCGTTGCCCAGGTGCTCCTTGGCGATGGCGGACAGGGTCTCTCCCTTCTTCACGGTGTGGAAGACGGGTTGGGGGGCATCGGCGGGCAGGTCGGCCTCGACCTTGGCGATGCCCTCGATGTTGCCGACGGCCAAAATCAGCTTCTCCAGCGTCTCGCGGTCGGCACCCTTGGATTCGACGACCACCGTGTCGCCGCGCAGGCGCAGGTGCACGTCGTCGCCGTCCAGGTTCAGCGCGCGCAGTTCCGCCTTTAGCGCCGCGACCTTGCGCTGCGTGTCGTCCTGGGCCGCGGGCTGCGCGGCGGCGGGGGCTGCGGCAGGGGCCGCGACGGCGGGCTTGAGCGTGGCGGCCTCGGCCTTGCCGAAGACCGACTTGCCCGCGTCTTTCACGAAATCCCAGATGGCCATGTGCAAAGGTCCTTGTGATGTTCCGCCACCGAACGACCGCCATGTCGGCACGGTTCCGCCAAACCAGGGCGCCATGGCCGCATCGGGGCGAAAGCGCTTGTTAACCCGGGGCGGCTATAAGAACCAAGGCGCGCTTGGAAACGGGGTCACCGCAGGGCATGACGAACTGGACAGGATACGGACGGGGATCGCTGATGATCCTGGGCGCGGCGCTGCTGGCGGGATGCGCGGCCACCCCGCAGGCGCCGGTGGGACACGACCCCCACGCGGTCCAGGTCGGCCCGCCCGGACCCGCGCAATGCGGCGCGACGGCGCCGGACCGGAACGCGATGGCGGCGCAGGTGAGCAACCGCGCGCGGGCCCGCGCCGGCCTGACGCCGCTGCGCGCCGATCCCCGGCTGGCCCGGGTCGCGGCGCGCCATGCCTGCGACATGGCGCAGCGCGGGCGCATGACCCATCTGGGCAGCACCACCACCGGACCCGCCATGCGCCTGAAGCAGGCGGGCTATCAGCCCACCGTCTCGGCCGAGAATATCGCCGCGGGGCCGTTCTCGCTACCGCGGGTGCTGTCGGAATGGACGGCCTCGCCGGGGCATCACGCCAACATCATGCTGCCTCAGGTGCGCGATTTCGGCGTGGGGCAGGCGACGTCCCAGGACGGGCGCACGACCTATTGGGCCGCCGTCTATGCGGCCCCCCGTTAGGCCGCGGGCATGACCTGCGGCCCGACCCATTCGGATGACCACAAAGACGAGGATCGGATGACCCGACATTTCAACCGCATCGCCGCGCTGGCGCTGATCGTGGCCGGCGCATGGCCGGCCCATGCGTCGACATCCTGCGCCACGCCCCCGCCCCGGGCCAGCCAGGCCATCGCGTCCTCCGTCAGCCAGATGCGGGCCCAGGCCGGGCTGGGCGCGGTGACGGTCGATCCCGCGTTGACGGCGGCGGCGACCCGCCAGGCCTGCGAGATGGCCGCCCGCGGCAGGCTCAGCCATCGGGGCGGCGGGGGCGTCAAGGCGCGCGCCCGGTCGGCGGGCTATGCCGCCTCCGTCGTGGCCGAGAATATCGCCGCGGGCCAGCGCGACGCAGGCGCCGCGATGCGCAGCTGGGCGCGGTCGGCGGGGCACCGGTCGAACATGCTGCATGCGCGGGTGCGCCACGTGGGCATCGGCCAGGCGCTGGCGGCGGACGGGCGGACAGTGTTCTGGGCGATGGTGCTGGCCGCCCCGCGCTAGGCGGGGTCGACCGGCCTGTCACCCGGCCCGTCGGTGAACTGCATCCGCGCCAGGCGCGCATAGAGCCCGCCCTGCGCGACCAGTTCGTCATGGCTGCCGGTGGCCACGATCCGGCCCTGATCCAGGACCACGATCCGGTCGGCCTTCTTGACCGTCGCCAGGCGGTGGGCCACGACGACGGTCGTGCGCCCCTCGGCCAGGCGGCTGACGGCGGCCTGGACCAGCGATTCGGATTCCGCGTCCAGCGCGCTGGTCGCCTCGTCCAGCAGCAGGACCGGCGCGTCGCGCAGGATCGCGCGGGCGATGGCCACGCGCTGGCGCTGACCGCCAGACAGCATCACGCCGCGTTCGCCCAACGCGGTGTCATATCCCTGCGGCAGGGCCGCGATGAAGTCATGCGCATGCGCCGCGCGCGCCGCGGCCTGCACCTGCGCGTCGGTCGCGTCGGGGCGGCCAAGGCGGATGTTGTCGGCGGCGGATGCGGCAAAGATCACCGGGTCCTGGGGAACCAGCGCGATATGGCTGCGCAGATCGACGCGCGCCAGCTGGCGCAGGTCGGTGCCGTCCATCGTCACGCGACCCGATTGCGGGTCCCAGAACCGCTGGATCAGCTGGATCACGGTCGTCTTGCCCGCCCCAGACGGGCCGACCAGCGCCACGGTCTCCCCCGGCCGGATGGTCAGGTCGATCCCGTGCAGGGCCGGGGCGTCGGGACGCGAGGGAAAGCTGAAGGCCACCCCCTCCAGCACGATCTCTCCGCGCACGGGCAGCAGCAGGGGCACCGGGCGCGCCGGATCGGTCAGCGTGTCCGTCGCGGACAGCAGTTCGGCCAGGCGTTCGGTCGCCCCGGCGGCGCGTTGCAGTTCGCCCCAGATCTCGGACAGGGCGCCAGCCGCGCCCGCGACCAGGATCGCATAGATGACGAACTGCACCAGCTGGCCCGCGGTCATCACCCCGTCTTGGACGTCGCGGGCACCGACCCACAGCACGCCGATCACGCCCGCAAAGATCAGGAAGATCACGATGGCGGTCATCACCGCGCGGGTGCCGATGCGGGTGCGGGCCACGACATAGGACTGTTCGGTCACGTCGTCAAAGCGCACCATGCTGCGCGCCTCGGCGGTGTAGGCCTGGATGGTCTGGGCGGCCAGCAGGGTTTCGGACGCTGTGCCCGAGGATGCGGCGATCCAGTCCTGGTTGGCGCGCGACAGGGCGCGCAGGCGGCGTCCCAGCACGATGATCGGGATCAGGATGGCGGGCACGATCAGCAGCACCAGTCCCATCAGCTTGACCGAGGTCCAGGCCAGCATCGCCATGCCCCCCGCCAGGATCAGCATGTTGCGCAGCGCGATGGACAGCGACGACCCTACAACCGACTGGATCAGCGTGGTGTCGGTGGTGATGCGCGACAGGATTTCCCCCGTCATCACGCGTTCGAAGAAGGCGGGCGACAGGGTGATCACGCGGGCATAGACGGCCTTGCGGATGTCGGCCACGACCCGTTCGCCCAACCGTGTCACGAAGAAGTACCGCGCCGCCGTGCCCAGAGCCAGCAGCGCCACGATCATCAGGGCCGCGCCGAAATACTTGTCCAGAAGGCCCGCGCCGTCGTCGAAATTGTCGACCACCCGGCGTGCGGCCAGTGGCAGGATCAGGCTGATCGCCGATGTCAGCACCAGCGCTACCAGCGCCAGCACCATCTGCCCGCGATAGGGCCGGACGAACGGCCACAGCGCGCCAAGCGCCCCCACCCGCCGGCTGGTGGGCCGGTCTTCCAGATTGCTTGCGCCGCGTGCCATGCTTGCCCGTCTTTGTCCGTTGCCGCCCCGGTTTAGGGGGCCGCCGCCCCAAGGACAAGCGTGCGCCCTGTCACAGGACCAGCCGCCCCTGGGCCAGCGCCTTGTGCAG
Source organism: Paracoccus sp. Arc7-R13 (assembly GCF_004010775.1). Taxonomy (NCBI): domain Bacteria; kingdom Pseudomonadati; phylum Pseudomonadota; class Alphaproteobacteria; order Rhodobacterales; family Paracoccaceae; genus Paracoccus; species Paracoccus sp. Arc7-R13. The sequence goes on from NZ_CP034810.1 coordinate 70,173, forward strand.
CAGGTCCACCGCCGCGGCCAGCTTGCCGTCGATCACCTGAAGATAGCGGGTCCAGTCGTCCATCCCGCCCAGATCGGCCGCCCCGTCGGAGATGCCGCGCAGCCCGATCAGCGGCACGCCGAAATTCTGGGCGGCACGCAGGTGGGCAAAGGTCTCCATGTCGACCATGTCCTCCTCGATCGCGGCATAGGCGGGGCCGCTGACGATGTCGGCGCCGGTGGACAGGCTGGCCACCGGCAGGCCGGGGATGCGGTGCGGCAGGTCGATCACCCGCGGCAGGTCCAGCAGCGGCGTGCAGCCCCTCGCGAACCCCAGCGCGCTGGCATCCATGTCGCGCCAGGCGACGGCGCCCACCTGATAAACCTCGGTCTGGGCCAGACGCGCGGACCCGGCCGACCCCAGCGACACGATCAGCCGGGGCAGCCGGTCCATGCGGGCCAGCGCGGCGGTCAGCTGGACCGCGGCCTCGATCGGGCCGATGCCGGTCATCAGCGGCTGGATGCGCGCGCGCAGGGCCGGGCCGTATTCGGGCTGGGCGGCCATCACGAACAGGATCGGCAGGTCGGTCATCGGCGCACCTACGTCAGCGGGGATCGCGTCGGGCGTCGCACAGCCACGCCGCGGCGGTCAAGGCCGCAGACCCTTGCGGGCACGGGCCGCGCCGTGGCAGGGGTGCATCGGTCACAGGACAGGGGCACGCCATGGGCACGGTCAGCGATCTTTACCGCCAGCGCATCGCATCGGGCGCGCTGCGCCACGACGACGCGCAGGCAGCGGTGCTGCCGCACATGGACCGCGTTCTGGATCAACTGCAGGCGGCACCGCCGCAGAAGCCGCGATCGGCGTGGCGGGCCTTTTTGGGCGTGGGCAGCCCCGATCCGGTGCCCGCGGTGCAGGGGTTGTATCTGTGGGGCGGCGTGGGGCGCGGCAAATCCATGCTGATGGACCTGATGGCCGACGCGGCCGGCGACGTTCCCACCCGGCGGGTGCATTTCCACGAATTCATGCAGGAGATCCAGGCCGGCCTGAACGAGGCGCGCAAGCGCGGCGAGCAGGACACCGTCCGCCCCGTGGCCGAGGCCGTGGCGGCCCAAGTCCGCCTGCTGTGCTTTGACGAGATGCAGATCAGCGACATCGCCGACGCGATGATCGTGGGGCGGCTGTTCCAGGTTCTGTTCGACCAGGGGGTGACGGTGGTCACAACGTCGAACCGCGAACCGGACGACCTGTACAAGCATGGGCTGAACCGCCAGCTGTTCCTGCCCTTCATCGCGCTGATCCGCCAGCGGATGGAGGTGGTGTGCCTGGACAGCCGCACCGACTATCGCCAGAACCGCCAGGGCGGTCAGGTCTGGTTCGCCCCCGCCGACGCGGCGGCACGGGCCGAACTGGACGCCGTCTGGGCCGAGCTGACCGGCGACGCTACGCCCGAACCGCTGGTCCTGACCGTGCAGGGGCGCCAGGTCACCCTGCCCGCCCATGTCAGGCGCGCGGCGCGGTCCAGCTTCTGGGACCTGTGCGGCAAGCCGCTTGGGCCCGCGGATTACCTGGCGGTGGCACGCGCGGTCGACGTGCTGCTGATCGACGGCGTGCCGCGGCTGTCGGCGTCGAACTATAATGAGGCCAAGCGCTTCGTGACGCTGATCGACGCGCTTTACGAGGCGCGGGTCCGGCTGATCGCCAGCGGCGCGGACCAGCCCGAACAGCTGTACAACGAGGGCGAAGGCAGCTTCGAGTTCGAACGCACCGCATCCCGCCTGCGCGAGATGCAGGACGCCGCGTGGGGGCGGCGCGACCCGGCGGGGGACTAGACCCCCATCGTCCGCCGTCCGCGCTGGACCAGGGCGCGCAGCTCCTCCAGCGTCATCGCGCCGAACGCGGCCTCGTCCCCGCAGATGAAGCTTGGCGTGCCCATCAGCCCCATGTGGTCGCCCAGCAGGTGGCTGTAGGTGATGTGGCGTTCGACGGTATCGGCCTGCATGCCTGTGCGGATCGCGGCCTCGTCCAGGCCCAGATCGCGGACAACGCGCATCACGGTCGCCTCCTCGGCGCGGGCGCGCATGCCCAGCAGGGCGGCGTGCAGCCGCCAGTAGTTGCCCGTGGGCAGCGTCGCCAGCGACGCGCGCGCCGCGAATTCCGATCCGGGACCGAAGACCGGCCATTCGCGCAGCACCACCCGCAGCTGCGGGTCCGACCGGACCAGTTCCGACATCAGCGGCAGCATCGTCTTGCAGTGCGGACAGTTGTAATCGAAGAACTCGGTCAGGGTGATGTTGCCGTCGGGATTGCCCAGCACCGGTGCGGTCGGGTCGCGTTCCAGCGCCTGGCGCAACTCATCGGGCATCGGGTTGGGGCGGTCCTGCGCAAAGGCGGGCATCGCCGCGAAGGCGCCGGCAGAGGCCAGAAGAAAGCGGCGGGTCGGCATGGCTTGTCCTTTCGGCGGGTCCGGGGTCAGATGTCCTTCGGCCTAACCGACGGCGGACAGATGCGTAAATCCAGATATACCGAACCAGAGGTCACGATGGCGTCAGACCCCGACCCGGTCTGCCCGCTGTGCCTGCGCCCGATCCCGCCCGACGTGCCGCAAAGCCGCCATCACCTGATCCCCAAGCTGCGCGGCGGCAAGGGGGGCCCTACGGTGCTGCTGCACCACATCTGCCACAAGACGATCCACAAGACCCTGCGCGAGACGGAGCTGGCGCGAAACGTGAACACGGTCGAGGCGCTGCGCACCCATCCCGACCTGGCCCCGTTCTGGGCCTGGATCGCCCGCCGCCCGCCGGGTTTTTCCGGAAGGACGCGCTGATACCATCGGTTTTTCCGCTTTGCGGAAGCGTGATTCGGGCGCACCCTGAGACAGTCGTCCCCTGCGAAAGGACTGTCCCATGCCCCGATCGTTCCTGACCGCGCTGCTCTTGGGTGCCCTGACCGCCCCTGCGGCCTTGGCCCAGACCGGACCGCCCCAGGCCCCGGCGCCCGCGCCCATCGTGATCCCCGCCCCCCAGGACGCCCGCACCCCCGATGCCCCCCTGCCGACCAATCCGGCCATGACCGGCAAGCGGTCCTGCGGCGGGGCCCGGCAGGTCACATCCTGACAGGCGCACGGCCTCGACAAGGTCCGCGCAGGCGGTGAACCGCGCGTCTCGGCCTGCACGCCCTGGCTTTGGCGGCAGGTCGTGATCGGCACAGGCCTCCTTTGCGGCCCCACGCACGGGTTCGGCTGGCGTCGCTCACGCGGGTTCACAAGCCTGTGGTTGCGACCATGCAACGCCGCACACGGGCAATCCGGGCGTCAACCTTTCGGCAGCAGGGTCAGACGGTTAGATCTGCCCCGTCATCAGACTGAGAAGGACCCCCATCATGAAACTTGCATTCGCAACTCTGGGCGCAAGCCTGTTCGCCGTCACCGCCCATGCCGGCGGCTATGTCGCCCCCGTGGTCGAGCCCGCCCCCGCACCCGTCGTCGCCCCCGTCGCGGCACCCGTGTCCGACTGGACCGGTTTCTATGCCGGTCTGCAGTACGGCCAGGGGGATGCCGACGTGAACTTCGACGGCGACAGCGTGTCAAGCGACTTTGACGCCTACGGCGTGCACGGCGGCTACAACCGCGATTTCGGCCAGTTCGTTCTGGGCGGCGAGCTGGACTACAACCGCATCGACCTGGACGAGGCCGGCGAAGGCGACCTGGTCCGGCTGCGCGGCCGCGCGGGCTATGACTTGGGCCGCTTCATGCCCTACGTCTCTCTGGGCGCTGCCCATGTCGATGCGGACGACCTGTCGGAAACCGCCTTCACCTATGGCATCGGCGCCGACTTCAAGGTCACCGAGCGCGTGACCCTGGGCGCGGAATACACCCGCCAGGACTTCGACGACGTCAACGACGTGTCGGGCCTCGACCTCGACACCGACATGGTGCAGGTGCGCGCCTCGTTCCGGTTCTGATCGAAACGGTCCGAACGCGAAAGGCGGCCCCCGCGGGGGCCGCCTTTTTCATTGCCGCAACAGGTGCGATCAGCGCGTGAACTTCTTGTACTTCACGCGCTTGGGGTTCACCGAATCAGGACCCAGGCGGCGGATCTTGTCCTCCTCATAGGCCTCGAAGTTGCCTTCGAACCATTCGACATGCGCGTCGCCCTCGAACGCCAGGATATGCGTGCACAGACGGTCCAGGAAGAAGCGGTCGTGGCTGATGATCACCGCGCAGCCCGCGAAATCGTCCAGCGCCGCCTCCAGCGCCTGCAGCGTCTCGACGTCCAGGTCGTTGGTCGGTTCGTCCAGCAGCAGCACGTTGCCGCCCGATTTCAGCAGCTTGGCCATGTGCACGCGGTTGCGTTCGCCGCCCGACAGGGTGCCGACCTTCTTCTGCTGGTCGCTGCCCTTGAAGTTGAAGGCGCTGCAATAGGCGCGGCTGTTCATCGTCGCGTCGCCCAGGGCGATCAGCTCGGCGCCGCCGCTGATCTCCTCCCAGACGTTGTGGTTGTCGCCCAGCGCGTCGCGCGACTGGTCGACATAGGACAGCTGCACCGTCTCGCCCAGGGTGATCGTGCCCTCGTCGGGCTGCTCCTGGCCGGTCAGCATGCGGAACAGCGTCGACTTGCCCGCGCCGTTCGGACCGATCACGCCGACGATGCCGCCGGGCGGGATGGTGAAGTCCAGGTTCTCGATCAGCAGCTTGTCGCCCATCGCCTTCTTCAGGCCGATGACCTCGATCACCTTGCCGCCCAGGCGCTCGCCGTTCGGGATGATGATCTGGGCGCTGGTGATGCGCTCCTTCTCGGTCTTGTTGGCCATCTCGTTATAGGCGTTGACGCGGGCCTTCTGCTTGGCCTGACGGGCCTTGGCGCCGGCGCGGATCCATTCCAGTTCCTTCTCAAGGACCTTCTGCTTGGACTTGTCCTCGCGGGCCTCCTGCGCCACGCGCTTGGCCTTGGCGTCCAGCCACGAGGAATAGTTCCCCTCGTGCGGGATGCCGCGGCCGCGCTCCAGCTCCAGGATCCAGGTCGTGATGTCGTCCAGGAAATAGCGGTCGTGGGTGACGATCAGGATCGTGCCCTTGTATTCGATCAGGTGCTTTTGCAGCCAGGCGATGGTCTCGGCGTCCAGGTGGTTGGTCGGTTCGTCCAGCAGCAGCATGTCCGGCGCCTCAAGCAGCAGCTTGCACAGCGCGACCCGGCGGCGTTCGCCGCCCGACAGGGTGCTGACATCGGCGTCGTCGGGCGGGCAGCGCAGGGCCTCCATCGCGACATCGACCTGGCTGTCCAGGTCCCACAGGTTCTCGGCGTCGATCTGGTCCTGCAGGGCGGACATCTCCTCGGCGGTCTCGTCCGAGTAGTTCATCGCCAGCTCGTTATAGCGGTCCAGCTTGGCCTGCTTGGCCGCGACCCCCAGCATGACGTTGCCGCGCACGTCCAGGCTTTCGTCCAGATGCGGCTCCTGCGGCAGATAGCCGACGGTCGCACCCTTGGCGGCCCAGGCCTCGCCGGTGAAATCCTTGTCGATGCCGGCCATCACGCGCATCAGGCTGGATTTGCCCGATCCGTTGACGCCGACGACGCCGATCTTGACGCCCGGAAGAAAGTTCAGCTTGATGTTCTCAAACACCTTCTTGCCGCCGGGATAGGTCTTGGACACGCCGTCCATGTGGTAGACGAACTGATAGGACGCCATCGGAAACTCCTGTGAATTTGCCGCTTTGTAAGGGAAACGGGCGTCCGATGGAAGATCAGCGCACCTCGTCCACGAAATCGTCGCCCATGATGTCGCGCAGCGCGTCCATCTGGGGGGCCAGGCGCGCCTCCAGCGCGGCGATGGCCGCGGGGGGCGGCATCGGGCCGTCGGGATTTGCGAACACCTTCTGCGTCAGGTTGGCGTAGAAGCAGGGGCCCAGCCCCAGATGCGCCTCGACCGCGTCCATCACCCGGTGCGGCGCGCGCGAGATCCGACCGAAGGGCAGGACCAGCATGTCGGGATAGCGCCTAAGCCAGCGCGGCAGATAGGCGGCATAGTCGCCGCGTTCGTCCAGGACCGGGTTCGCGACCTCGGCCAGCCAGTCGGCCTCGGTCACGGGCACGCGTTTTTCCCGGCGCAGGTTCATGCGCAGCTGCGATATGGCGCGATCGACGGGGTGGCGGATCAGATAGATCACGCGCGCCTTGGGCAGCAGGTCGCGGACCGCCTGCACCCCCTCGTCCGGCAGGCCGGAATATTCCGGGGTGAAATCCATCGGCATCGCGTGTTCGGGCGCGGGGGCGAAGACACGCTTGTACCATTGGTTGTGGAACATCTTGCCGCTGGTGATGGCCGTCAGATAGGCGTCCAGCTCGGGCTGCAGCTCGACCTTGCGCGTCGTGTGGCGGTCGCGGATCTCCTGGGGCTTGTTGCGGTAATGCCAGGCGATCCAGCGGCGGTGTTCGGGGATGTGCAGATGGTTGAAATACTGCACCTCCTTGAAGGGCGGGATCCAGACCTGCGGATGCTGGCCCAGCATCTGGGCCAGCCAGCTGGTCCCGGCCTTCTGCGCACCAATGCACAGCGCTCCAGGCTTGCGGGGCTGGCCCTGGGGATCGAAGGCCGGGCTGATCGTCAGCGTGGTGACCAGGCGCGACAGGGCGTCAGCGCTCAAGTGTTCCCCAAAGGTCATAATCGCCCGCCTCGTCCACCGTCACGGTCACAATATCGCCCGGCGACAGGGCGTCAAACCCCTCGTCGATGAACAGGTTTCCGTCAATCTCGGGGGCGTCGGCCTTGGTGCGGCAGGTGGCGCCACGCTCGTCGACCTCGTCGACGATCACCTGGATGCGCTGGCCGACCTTGGCCTCCAGCTTGGCGGCGCTGATGGCCTGGGCCTTTTCCATGAATCGCGCAAAGCGGTCCTGCTTGACCGCGTCGGGCACGTGGTCGGGCAGGTCGTTGGCCCGCGCGCCCTTGACGTTTTCGTACTGGAACGCGCCGACGCGGTCCAGCTGCGCCTCGTCCAGCCAGTCCAGCAGGGTCTGGAACTCTGCCTCGGTCTCTCCGGGATAGCCCACGATGAAGGTCGAGCGCAGGGTGATGTCGGGGCAGATGTCGCGCCAGGCGGCGATCTCGTCCAGGGTCTTGGCCGCCGCCGCCGGGCGCGCCATGCGGCGCAGGACGTCGGGGTGGGCGTGCTGGAACGGGATGTCCAGATAGGGCAGGACCAAGCCATCCGCCATCAGCGGGATGAGGTCGCGCACATGCGGATAGGGATAGACGTAATGCAGCCGCACCCAGGCCCCAAGGCTGCCCAGATCACGCGCCAGATCGGTGATGTGGGCGCGGTGCCCCCGGTCGGTCGCGTGCTTCAGGTCCAGCCCATAGGCGCTGGTGTCCTGGCTGATGACCAGCAGTTCCCGCACCCCGGCCTGCACCAGGCGCTCGGCCTCGCGCACCACCGCATGGGCCGGGCGGCTGACCAGACGGCCGCGCATGTCGGGAATGATGCAGAACTTGCACTTGTGATTGCAGCCTTCCGAGATCTTCAGATAGCTGTAATGGCGCGGCGTCAGGCTGACCCCGCTGGCGGGCAGCAGGTCGATGAACGGATCGGGCTGCGGCGGCACGGCGGCATGGACCGCGTCCAGCACCTGTTCATATTGATGCGGCCCGGTCACGGCCAAGACCTTGGGATGCGCGCCGGTGATGTAATCCGGTTCCGCCCCCAGGCAGCCGGTGACGATGACGCGGCCATTCTCGCGCAGCGCCTCGCCGATGGCATCCAGGCTCTCGGCCTTGGCGCTGTCCAGGAACCCGCAGGTGTTGACCACCACGGCATCCGCACCATGGTAATCGGCGCTGATCGCATAGCCTTCGGCCCGCAGGCGCGTCAGGATGCGTTCGCTGTCTACCAAGGCCTTGGGGCAGCCAAGGCTGACCATGCCGATGGTCGGCTGACCGTCGCGGCGGTCATCCGGGATGCGCGCACGCGCAAGGTCGGGGCGGAGTTCGGGCGGGTTCTGCTGCATCCGCCGCACATAAGCGATTCTGGATCGCGGGGAAAGTCCGTTCCGCGGTCAGCGGCGGCCCATGAAACGACGGATCATCTTGAAGATGGCAAACAGCTTGAGCAGGCGGAACATGGGCTTCTCCGATATGGGTTCGCGGGCCCAACGTCCCCCGCGGGCAACCGGTTCACGGCAATGCGCGTTCCCGATGCCCGTCGTCGCCGGAACGTGATTTCACCACCGCCCGAAAAAAGGACCAGATGTCGCCATGATGAAACCCCGCCGCCTTGCCCTGATCCTTGCCGCCGCCCTGACGGTCGCGACCCCCGCTTTGGCCCAGCAGCCGCAAGGCATCCAGCGCGCGGGAGAGTTCATCGACGTGTGGAACAACCGCGGCGGCAACGTGCTGGAGATGGTGCAGACCCGTCAGGAGCTGGCATCGTCGGGCCGCACAGTGCGCATCCGCGGCTATTGCCGGTCGGCCTGCACGATCCTGACGACGATGCCCAATGCCTGCCTGGGGCCGCAGGCGCGGATCGGGTTTCACGCGCCGCGCATCCAGGGCACCCAGATCATCCCGCCCTATGTCGATCAGATCATGGGCAACTTCTATCGTGGCGGCATCCGCGAGCGGTGGTTCGGGGGCTGGAACCGCTCGATGGAGATGAAGATCATCTCGGCCCGCGAATACGTGCGCCTGGACCCGCAGGCGCGGATCTGCGGCAGCCTGCGCCCCTAGTCGCGCAGGCGCCAGCCGGTGGCAAAGATCCAGCGGATGATGGCCAGGCAGATCACGACCATGATCCCCACCGCCACCAGCGACACCCCCACCGGCACGTCGGCCAGTCCGAAGAACGACCAGCGGAACCCCGAGATCAGGTAGAGGACCGGGTTAAGCTTGGCCACGCCCTCCCAGAAGGGCGGCAGCATGCTGGCCGAATAGAAGGCGCCGCCCAGGAAGACCAGCGGCATGATGACCATCATCGGCACGATCTGCAGCTGTTCGAACGACTTGGCCCACAGCCCGATGATGAAGCCCAGCAGGCTGAAGCCGATCGACGACAGGACCAGGAAGGCCACCATCCAGAACGGGTGCAGGATGTGGACGCCGACGAAGACGAAGCTGGTCAGCAGGATCACCAGCGCGATCAGGATCGACTTGACCGCTGCCGCGCCGACGAAGCCCATCGTGACCTCGATCCAGCCGACGGGCGACACCAGGTATTCATAGATCGTGCCGCTGAACTTAGGGAAATAGATGCCGAAGCTGGCGTTGCTGACGGCCTGCTGCAGCACGGTCAGCATCATCAGGCCGGGCACGATGAAGGCCGCGTATTCGACCCCCTCGACCGACTGGATGCGCCCGCCGATGGCCGCGCCGAAGACGACGAAATACAGCACCGTGGACAGCACGGGCGATGCCAGCGACTGCCAGATGGTGCGGAAGAACCGCATCATCTCGTGGTGAAAGATGGACCAGACGCCAAACCAGTTGATGCTCATGCCGCGTCCTCGGAGACCAGGGAAAGGAAGACGTCCTCGAGGCTGGATTGCCGCGTGGACACGTCGCGCACGGTGATGCCGCGCGCGGCCAGATCGCCCAGAAGGCGCGCGATGCCGGTGCGTTCGGCCCGCGTGTCGTATTCGAAGGACAGCCGCCGCCCGTCATCCGACAGCGACAGCCCGCGCCCGGACAGATCGTCGGGGATCGCGGCCAGAGGCTGGTCCAGCTCGATCGACAGGGTCTTCTTGCCGAACTCTCCCATCAGCTCGCTGGTCGGCTTGACCAGCAGCAGGCTGCCCTTGGCGATGACGCCGATGCGGTCGGCCATCTCCTCGGCCTCCTCCAGGTAATGGGTGGTCAGGATGATCGTCACGCCCTCGCGGCGCAGATCGCCCACGACCTGCCACATCTCGCGGCGCAGGGCGACGTCGACGCCCGCCGTGGGCTCGTCCAGGAACAGCACCTTGGGCTGGTGCGACAGCGCCTTGGCGATCAGCACGCGGCGCTTCATGCCGCCCGACAGTTCCCGCGTGGCGGCGTCGCGCTTGTCCCACAGCGACAGCGACCGCAGGATGCGCTCGATATAGGCCTCGTCCGGAGGCATGCCGTACAGCCCGCGGGTGAAGCGGACGCAGTTGATGACCTTCTCGAACGGTTCCAGCGCGATTTCCTGGGGGACCAGGCCGATCAGCTTGCGCGCGGCGCGCCAGTCGGTGCGGATGTCGTGCCCGCCCACGCGGACCGTGCCGCCGGTCGGCACCACCAACCCGCAGATGATCGAGATCAGCGTGGTCTTGCCCGCCCCGTTGGGGCCCAGCAGGGCGATGATCTCTCCCTCGTCGATGGACAGGGTCACGTCGTCCAGCGCCTTGGTGCCGCTGCCATATTCCTTGGACAGGTGGTCGATGTCGATGATCGCGCCCATGCGCCTCTCCTGTAGGTGAGTTCGGGGACCGTGGCGCGCCTCGCGCACAGCTGTCCGGTCCCGCAGATAGGCCCTGCCCGCCCCGATTGCCAGTGCGGGACCGCGGATTCAGCCGTCCGACGTCCTCAGCCGCCCCCGGCTCATGTGGCGCTTGCGCCCGAAACCGGGGCTGCGGAGGACCTCGAACCCGGCATCCGACAGCGCCTGGCGGACATGGCCCGCGGCGCTATAGGTGGCGAACGTGCCCCCCGGCGCGGTATGTGCGCCGACCTCGGCCATCACGTCCGCGCCCCACATCTGCGGGTTCTTGGCCGGAGAGAAGCCGTCCAGGAACCACGCATCCGCCGCATCCCGCCACGCGGGCAACGTCTGGCGCACGTCGCCCAGGACCACGGTCAGCGCGACCTGTCCCACGCGGATCACCCCCTGCCCCCACCCGTTGCGCAGCTGCGCCGCCAGCGCCGACAGGTCGGGAAAGGCGGCATGCGCCTGCTCCAGCTGGGCGCGGCTCATCGGAAAGGCCTCGAAGCTGGTCATCCGCACGGGCACCGTCGCCACCTGCGCCAGCGCCAATGCGTTCAGACCGGTGCCGAACCCCGTCTCGGCCACGTGGAACCCCGGCCTCAGCCGCGCGGGCAGGTCGTTGCCCGCAAAGAAGACGTGCCGCGTCTCCTCCAGCCCGCCGCCCAGGCTGAAATAGGGGTCGTCGAACTGCTGTGACACGGGAACGCCCCCAGCGCGCCAGTCCAGCGCAGGCTCGTCATCGGGACGGGGATGGGTTAGGTCGCTCATGACGCATCTGTCGGGAAAGGACGCGGCTTTGGCAAGGGTGATCCATGTGGCGGGGGCCGGCATTTTTGGGCTGGCCTGTGCCTGGGCGCTGGTCCGGCGCGGCGCGCAGGTCACCGTGTTCGAGGCCGCGACCATCGGCGCAGGATCCTCGGGCGGCCATGTGGGCGCCCTGGCCCCCCATGCGCCCGACCCCTGGAACATCAAGAAACAGCTGCAGCTGGACAGCCTTCTGGCCGCCCCCGCCTTCTGGGCCAGCGTCGAACAGGCCTCCCGCCTGCCTACGGGTTACGCCCGCACCGGCCGCCTGCAACCCGTTCCCGACATGGATACCGCCGCCCGCCTGCCCGACCGCATCGCGGCCGCCGCGCGCCAGTGGCCTGCTGCCATGGGCATGGCGCTGACCCGCGATCCGCACGGCCCGCTGATCCCGCCCAGCCCCACCAGCCTGTGGCTGACCGACGGGCTGACGGCCCGCCTGAATCCCCGCGCCGCCCTGCAGGCTCTGACCGCGGCGATCCGCGCCGGGGGCGGCCGGATCCACGAACACACGCCGGCCCCCGACGCCCACGCCCCCACGATCTGGGCCACGGGCACGCCGGGACTTGTGGCGCTGAACAGCGCGCTGGACCGCAAGATCGGCCAGGGGGTCAAGGGCCAGTCGCTGCTCCTCTCCCACGCCGCCCCTGACAGCCCTCAGGTCTTTGCCGACGGGCTGCATATCGTGCCCCATGCGGACGGCACCACGGCCATCGGCTCGACCTCGGAAAACACCTACGACACCGTACACCCCGACCATCAGGCCCAGGATCTGCTGGCCCGCGCCGTCGCGATCTGCCCGACGCTGGCCGATGCACCCGTCCTCGACATCTGGGCCGGCCTGCGCCCCCGCGCCCGCTCGCGCGCGCCGGTGCTGGCCCCGTGGCCCGGCCGCCCCGGCCACCTGATCGTCAATGGCGGCTTCAAGATCGGCTTCGGCATGGCCCCGCTGATCGCCGACCTGACCGCACAGATCCTTCTGGGCGACCGTCGGGACATCCCCGACCTCTTCGCCCTGCCCTGAGATTTCTCCTTTGCCCAAATACCCCGGGGGGAGTCCACAGGACGGGGGGCAGCGCCCCCCTGCCCGCTTGCCACCCGCGCGCGCCCCGCGCACACTCCCCCCGAACCAGCCGGAGCCCGCGATGACCCGCCTCGACCATGCCTTCACCGCCATTGATGCCGCCAATGCCCAGGACCCGAACCTGGACGACGGCAAGCCTGCGAACCTCCTCTATGGCCAGCGCATGACGGCGGAACAGCAGCGCCTGTTCCCAGACGCCGACGACGTTCTGCGCATCGCCTGCCGCGGCCAGCATGTCGAACGCTGGCTGCTGCCGCGGGCCGACTATCCGATGAACCGCCCCGGCTATCTGGCCTGGCGTCAGGAACAGGGCCGCCGTCACGCGGATCGCATCGCCGGCATCATGGCCGATGCGGGCTATGACGCCGATGACATCGACCGCGCCCGCAAGATGCTGACCAAACAGGGCCTCAAGCGCGACCCCCAGGTGCAGGCGCTGGAGGACGTGATCTGCTTCACCTTCATCCGCTGGTATCTGGGCGATTTCATGGCCGAACAGCCCGACCACAAGATCCCCCGCATCATCGAGAAGACCGCCCGCAAGATGTCGGCCGAGGCCCGCGCCCGCGCCCTGGCCGAATTCCCCATGCCCGAGGCGTTGGCCCAGTATTTCCATGACGCCGATCAGCCGCAGACCCTGTCGCGCGCCGTCATCGTCTCGCATGGCCAGCCCGGCGACCCCGCACCCCAGCAGGCCGCCATCGAGGCGCTGGCCGCCCAGGTCGCGGCCCACGCCCCCGGCGTCGAGGTCCTGGGCGCGACGCTCGCCGACCCCGACGCCCTGCCCCGCACCTGCCGCAGCGACTGCATCATCTATCCGATGTTCATGGCCGAGGGCTGGTTCACCGGCGTCGAACTGCCCCGCCGCCTGACTCAGGCCGGCGCACCGGGCGCGCATATCATGCGCCCCTTCGGCACCGATCCCGGCCTCGACGCGCTGGTCATCGAAAAGGCGCAGCAGGCGGCCGATGCCCAGGGCTGGGCGCTGTCAGATACGACCCTGCTCCTCTCCGCGCACGGATCGCAGCGCGGACAGGCCAGCCACGACATCACCATGGCACTGGCCGCCCGCATCGCGCCGCATTTCGCCCGCGTCGTCGCGGGCTTCGTCGAACAGGAACCCTTCATCGCCGACGCCGCCCGTGACCTCGATCGCGCCATCAGCCTGCCGCTGTTTGCGCTGCGCGCCGAACATGTGCTGGACGACCTGCCGCAGGCGCTGGATCAGGCGGGCTTCACCGGCCCGCGCCTGGACCCGGTGGGCCTGGCCCCCGAAGTGCCTGCGATGATCGCAGCCTCCATCGCCAGAGAAGTTTCAAGCTTGAAATGATTTCGGACCCGTGCCAGCCTGCAGCGCAGGAGGTGGCACGGGATGAAGATTCTCTGTCTGGGCGGCGGGCCTGCGGGCCTTTACTTCGCGATCTCGATGAAGCTGCGCGATCCGTCGCATGACGTCACCGTGCTGGAACGCAACGGCGCGGGCGACACCTTCGGATGGGGCGTGGTGCTGTCCGATGACGCCCTGTCGCGGCTGCAGAAGAACGACCCGCCCTCGGCCCAGGCGATCCGCGACCACTTCATCTATTGGGACGACATCGCGGTCATACGCGACGGCCACCGGCAGGTTTCGGGCGGGCACGGCTTCGCGGGCATCGGGCGGCGGCAGCTGCTGATCCTGCTGCAGGAGCGCGCGCGCGACCTGGGCGTGGACCTGCAGTTCCGGACCGAGTTCCAGACCGCTGAACATTATCGCCGCGACTATGACCTGGTCGTCGCCTGCGACGGGCTGAACAGCAAGGTCCGCACTGAATATGCGGACGTGTTCCGCCCCGACATCGACATCCGCCGCTGCAAGTTCGTCTGGCTGGGTACCAAACAGAAATTCGACGACGCCTTCACCTTCATCTTCGAAAAGACGCCGCAGGGCTGGCTCTGGGCGCATGTCTACTCCTTCGATGCCGACACCGCGACCTTCATCGTGGAATGCGCGCAAGAGACCTGGGACGCGATGGGCTTCGAAGCCATGTCCAAGGAGCAGATCGTCGAGACCTGCCGCGCGGTCTTCAAGGACCATCTGGGCGGGCACGAGCTGATGTCGAACGCGGCGCATCTGCGCGGCTCGGCCGTCTGGATGAACTTTCCCCGCGTCATCTGCGAGCGGTGGTACCATGAGAACGTCGTGCTGATGGGCGATGCGGCGGCGACGGGGCATTTCTCGATCGGGTCCGGCACGCGGCTGGCCTTGGACAGCGCCATCGCACTGGCGGATTACCTGCATTCCGAACCCGACCTGCCCCGCGCCTTCGAACGCTATCAGGAGGAACGGCGGGTCGAGGTGCTGCGCCTGCAATCGGCGGCCCGCAACAGCCTGGAATGGTTCGAGGAGGTCGAGCGTTACCTGGACCTGGACCCGATCCAGTTCACCTATTCCCTGCTGACCCGCAGCCAGCGGATCGGGCATGAGAACCTGCGCCTGCGCGACCCGGGTTGGGTGCGCGAGGCCGAGGACTGGTTCCAACGGCAGGCCGGCGGCCAGCCGGGCCGCGCGCCGATCTTCGCGCCCTTCCGCCTGCGCGACATGGCGCTGAAGAACCGCATCGTCGTCTCGCCCATGGCCCAGTACAAGGCGCAGGACGGCTGCCCGACCGACTGGCACCTGGTCCATTACGGCGAACGCGCCAAGGGCGGCGCGGGGCTGGTCTTCACCGAGATGACCTGTGTCAGCCCCGAAGGCCGCATCACGCCGGGCTGTCCGGGCCTCTATGCGCCCGAGCATCAGGCGGCCTGGCGGCGGATCACCGATTTCGTCCATGCCGAGACGGATGCCAGGATCTGCTGTCAGATCGGCCATTCGGGCCGCAAGGGCTCCACCCGCATCGGGTGGGAGGGGATGGACCAGCCGCTGGCGGAGGGCAATTGGCCGATCATGGCGGCCTCCGCCCTGCCCTGGTCCGAGGGCAATGCCGTCCCGCAGGAGATGACCCGCGCCGACATGGAGGCGGTGACGGCGCAATTCGTGGCCGCGACCCGCATGGCCGATGCGGCGGGCTTCGACATGATCGAGCTGCATGCGGCGCATGGCTATCTGCTGTCCGGGTTCCTGTCGCCGGTGTCGAACCGGCGCGGCGATGAATACGGCGGCAGCCTGGAGAACCGCCTGCGCTGGCCGCTGGAGGTGTTCACCGCCATGCGCGCCGTCTGGCCCGAGGGGCGGCCCATGTCGGTGCGCATCTCGGCCACGGACTGGACCGAGAACGGCGTGACGCCTGACGAATCGGTCGCCATCGCGCGGGCCTTTCACGCGGCGGGGGCGGATATCATCGACGTGTCTGCGGGCCAGACGACGCCCGATGCGCGGCCCGTCTATGGGCGGATGTTCCAGACGCCGTTTTCCGACCGCATCCGCAACCAGGCGGGGCTGGCCACGATGGCGGTGGGCAACATCACCGATGCGGATCAGGCCAACGGCATCCTGATGGCGGGGCGCGCCGATCTGGTGGCCATCGGGCGGCCGCATCTGGCCGATCCCTATTGGACGCTGCATGCGGCGACGGCGCTTGGCGACGGGGCGGACTGGCCCCTGCCCTATCACGCGGGCCGCGATCAGGCGCGGCGACTGGCCGCCAAGCAGGCCGAGGAGATCCGCGCATGACCCGCGTCCTGATCACCGGCGGCGGCAGCGGCACCGGCGCCGACATGGCCCGCGCCTTTGCCGCCCAAGGCCATGAAGTCGTCATCACCGGGCGCGATGCCGCGCGGCTTGAGGCGGTGGCGGGCGGCCTGATCCGCGCCGTGCCCGGCGATGTCAGCGACGAGGATCAGGTGCGCCGCATCTTCGACGACGCCGGCCCCTGCCAGGTGGTCATCGCCAATGCCGGCATCGCCGAGGCCGCGCCCTTTGCCCGCACCACGCTGGACCAGTTCAGCCGCATCATGGCGGTCAACCTGACGGGGGTCTTCCTGACCTTTCGGCAGGCGCTGTCGCAGATGGGACCGGGGGGGCGGTTGATCGCGGTGTCCTCGGCCGCGGGGCTGCGGGGGGCGGCCTATGCCTCGGCCTACGCGGCCAGCAAGCACGGGGTGATGGGGCTGGTGCGGTCGATCGCGCTGGAGGTGGCGTCGAAACGGATCACCGCCAACGCCATCTGCCCCAGCTATCTGGACACAGAAATGACCGGCCGCACGCTGGACGGGATCATGGCGAAGACGGGGCGCGACCGCGACGCGGCGCTGGCCGCGCTGACCGCCCGCAACCCGCAGGGCCGCCTGATCGCGCCCGCCGAGGTGACCGGCGCGGCGCTGTGGCTAGCATCAGACGCTGCGGCCAGCGTGAACGGCCAGGCCATCGTCCTGGACGGGGGCGAGAGCGCATGACCGACCTGTCCAAGCGGCGGCTGAAGATCTGGATCCGCCTGCTGGGCGTGACGCGGGGGGCCGAGAACCACCTGCGCGACTATCTGCGCCGCGCGCATGGCACGACCCTGCCCCGCTTTGACGTGATGGCGGCGCTGTGGCGCAGGCGCGAGGGCGTGACCATGTCCGAGCTGTCGCGCCTGCTGCTGGTGTCGAACGGCAATGCCACCGCGGTCGTCGACCGGCTGGAGGCCGACGGCATGGTCCGCCGCGAGGCCGAGGATGGCGACCGCCGCCGCATCCGCGTGCGCCTGACGCCCGAAGGCCTGGAGGCGTTCGAGATCATGGCCCTGGGCCATGAGGCCGAGGTCGACGCGATCCTGGGCCGACTGTCCGAAACCGATCTGGAGGCGCTGCGCGACATCCTGTCCCGCGCCGGGAGGCCCGAATGAAACCCGTCCCCATGGCCGATCTGACGCCCGAGCATTTCCTGTGGGAGGTCACGGACCGCATCGCGGTGATCCGCCTGAACCGCCCCGAACGCAAGAACCCCCTGACCTTCGACAGCTATGCCGAACTGGGCGCGTGCTTTCGGATGCTGGCCCATGCCTCGGACGTGGATGTGGTGGTGCTGGCCTCCAACGGCGGGAATTTCTGTTCCGGCGGCGACGTGCATGAGATCATCGGCCCGCTGGTCGGCATGGAGATGCCGCAGCTGCTGGCCTTCACCCGCATGACCGGAGAGCTGGTCCGCGCGATGATCCATTGCGGCAAGCCGGTGATCGCGGCGGTCGAGGGGATCTGCGTGGGCGCGGGCGCGATCATGGCCATGGCCAGCGACCTGCGGCTGGCCGCGCCCTCGGCCAAGGCCGCGTTCCTGTTCACCAAGGTGGGGCTGGCGGGCTGCGACATGGGGGCCTGCGCGATGCTGCCGCGCATCGTGGGACAGGGGCGCGCGGCGGAACTGCTGTACACCGGCCGCGTGCTGCGCGCCGAGGAGGGCGAGCGGTGGGGGTTCTGGAACAGCCTGCATGACGATGTCCTTGCGGCGGCGATGGATCTGGCGCGGGCGATCGCGGCGGGGCCTGTCTGGGCGCATGGCATCACCAAGACGCAGCTTCTGCAGGAATGGACCATGGGGCTGGACCAGGCGATCGAGGCCGAGGCGCAGGCCCAGGCCATCTGCATGACCACGCGCGATTTCGAGCGGGCCTATCGGGCCTTCGTCGCCAAGGAGACGCCGGTCTTCGAGGGCAACTAAGGGAACCGGGGCTCTGCCCCGGACCCCGGGATATTTGGGTGAAGAAGACGATGGATCGCAGCTTTCTGGACTGGCCGTTCTTTGAGCACAGGCATCGCGCGCTGGCCCAGGGGCTGGAGGACTGGGCCCTGGGCGCGCTGCCTGTGGATCACGGCGATGTGGACGGGGCCTGTCGGGGGCTGGTGCGGGCGCTTGGCGATGGCGGGTGGCTGGCGCATTCGGGGGGCGAGGCGCTGGACGTGCGCGCGCTGTGCCTGATCCGCGAGACCTTGGCGCGCCATGACGGGCTGGCGGATTTCGCCTTCGCCATGCAGGGCCTGGGCATGGGGGCGGTGACGCTGTTCGGCAGCGCGTCGCAGCGGGCATGGCTGGAGCGGACGCGAGGGGGCCGGGCGATTTCGGGGTTCGCGCTGACCGAGCCTGCCTCGGGGTCGGACGTGGCGCGGCTGGCGACCACGGCGCGGCGGGATGGCGACGGGTGGGTGCTGGACGGGGAAAAGACCTATATCTCCAACGGCGGGATCGCGGATGTCTATGTGATCGTGGCGCGGACCGGAGAGGCCCCAGGCGCGCGGGGGCTGTCGGCCTTCCTGCTGCCTGCGGACACGCCGGGGCTGGAGGTGGCAGGCCGCATCGACGTGATGGCCCCGCATCCGCTGGCGCATCTGCGCCTGACCGGGGTGCGGTTGCCGGGGGAGGCGCTGATCGGGCAGGCGGGACAGGGGTTTCGCATCGCCATGACGGTGCTGGATCATTTCCGGCCCACGGTGGGGGCCGCGGCCCTGGGCTTCGCGCGCCGGGCGCTGGATGAGGCGCTGGCGCGGGTGCGGTCGCGCCAGATCCAGGGCGCGCCGATGGCCGAGCTGCAGATGGTCCAGGGGCATCTGGCCGACATGGCGCTGAAGATCGACGCCGCCGCCCTGCTGATCTATCGCGCGGCCTGGGCCAAGGACCAGGGCGCGCCCCGCATCACGCGCGAGGCGGCGATGGCCAAGCTGTACGCCACCGAGATCGCGCAGGAGGTCATCGACCAGGCGGTGCAGCTGCATGGCGGCGACGGCGTGCGCACCGGCAGCACGGTCGAGAGCCTGTACCGTGAGATCCGCGCCCTGCGCATCTATGAGGGGGCCAGCGACGTGCAGCGCGTCGTCATCGCCCGCAGCATCCTGGAGGGCGCATGACCTATTCCCGCACCATTCCCATCGAGTTCTGCCACTGCGACCCGGCGGGGATCGTTTTTTACCCCCGCTATGCGGAGATGGTGAACCACATGGTGGAGAACTTCTTCCTGGAGGTCGTGGGGCATGGGTTCGGCCCGATGATGGCGGCGGGTCAGGGGATGCCCACCGTCGCGCTGGAGATGGCGTTCCGCAAGCCTGCGCGGCTTGGCGACCGGCTGGACTGGACGCTGGTGGTCGAGCATCTGGGCCGGTCCAGCGCGCGCTTTCTGATCCGCGGCGAGGACCGGGTGGAGGCGCGGACCACCGTGGTCTGGATGGACCGCGATTTCACCCCGTCGCCCTGGCCCGACGACATGCGACAGACCCTGGAGGCGCATCATGCATGAACCCCTGCATCCGGCGACGTGGAAGCGCGCCTCGGGCTATGCCAACGGGATCATGGCGCGGGGGCGGATGATCTTTACCGGCGGGCTGGTGGGCTGGGACGCGAATCAGGTCTTTCAGACCGACGATTTCGCGGGCCAGGTCCGGCAGGTGCTGGAGAACATCGTGGCGGTCCTGGCCGAGGGCGGCGCGGGGCCACAGCATCTGGTGCGGCTGACCTGGTACGTCACCGACAAGCACGAATATCTGGGCGCGCTGCGCGCGGTGGGGGCGGCCTACCGTGACGTGATCGGGCGGCATTACCCGGCCATGGCGCTGGTGCAGGTCGTGGCGCTGGTCGAGGACCGCGCCAAGGTCGAGATCGAGGCCACGGCCGTGGTGCCGGAATAGGGGGACGATCATGCTGGGACCAAGCGGGCACGAGGACAGCTTCACGCGCGACAACCTGCCCCCGCCGGAGGCCTGGCCGCGGATCGACCTGTCCGGATACGACTATCCTGATTGGCTGAATGCGGGGGCGGAGCTGACCGACCGCATGGTCGATCGCGGGTTCGGGGACCGGGTCGCGCTGGTCGGCAACGGGCGGGCGCGGACCTACAAGGAGCTGTCGGACTGGACCAACCGGCTGGCCCATGCGCTGGTCGCCGATTACGGGCTGCGGCCGGGCAACCGGGTGCTGATCCGGTCGGCCAACAACCCCGCGATGGTCGCCTGCTGGCTGGCCGCGACCAAGGCGGGGGCGGTCGTGGTCAACACCATGCCCATGCTGCGCGCCAAGGAGCTGTCCCAGATCATCGACAAGGCGCAGGTGACGCATGCGCTGTGCGACACGCGCCTGATGGATGAGCTGGTGGCGGCGGCCAAGGGCTCGGCCACGCTGACCACCGTGGTGGGGTTCGACGGCACCGCGAACCATGACGCGGAGCTGGACCGGGCGGCGCTGACGAAACCCGTGCGGTTCGAGGCGGTGCGGACCGGGCGGGATGACGTGGCGCTGTTGGGGATGACGTCGGGTTCGACGGGCGAGCCCAAGGCCACGATGCATTTCCACCGCGACCTCTTGATCATCGCCGACGGCTATGCGCGGGAGGTGCTGGGGGTGAGGCCCGACGATGTCTTCGTGGGGTCACCGCCGCTGGCCTTCACCTTCGGGCTGGGCGGGCTGGCGGTGTTCCCGCTGCGCTTCGGGGCCAGCGCGGTGCTGCTGGAGAACGCCTCGCCCCCGAACATGATCGAGATCATCGAACGCCACCGCGCCACGATCTGCGTGACCGCGCCCACGGCCTATCGGGTGATGCTGCGCGCGATGGATCAGGGGGCGGACCTGTCCAGCCTGCGCGTGGCGATCAGCGCCGGAGAGACGCTGCCCGCCCCCATCTGGCAGGACTGGCACGACCGCACGGGCAAGCCGATGCTGGACGGGATCGGCGCGACCGAGATGCTGCACATCTTCCTGACCAACCGGCTGGACGACAGCCATCCAGGCTGCACCGGGCGGCCCGTGCAGGGATACCGCGCGCGGATCGTGGACGATGCGGGACAGGAGGTGCCGCGCGGAGAGATGGGGCGGCTGGCGGTGATCGGGCCCACCGGCTGCCGCTATCTGAACGATGCGCGGCAGGCAGAGTATGTGCAGGGCGGCTGGAACCTGACCGGCGACACCTTCTGGCAGGACGATGACGGGCGGTTCCATTTCGCGGCGCGCTGCGACGACATCATCGTGTCGTCGGGCTACAACATCGCGGGGCCGGATGTGGAGGCGGCGTTGCTGGCGCACGCGGACGTGCTGGAATGCGCGGTGATCGGCGCGCCGGACCCGGAGCGCGGCCAGATCGTCGAGGCGCATGTGGTGCTGGCCCCCGGCGTCGCGCCCGACACCGCGACGGCGGAGCGGCTGCAGCGTCATGTGAAGGACGTGATCGCGCCCTTCAAATATCCCCGCCGGGTGGTCTTCTGCGCGGCCCTGCCCAAGACCCAGACCGGCAAGATCCAGAGGTTCAGGCTGAAGCAATGAGTATCGACCCTGCACAGGAAGGCGCGCGCATGTCGTTCGACGGGCGCATGTCCTATGGCGATTATCTGGGGCTGGACCGGCTACTGACATCGCAGCATCCGCTGTCGGATGCGCATGACGAGATGCTGTTCATCATCCAGCACCAGACCTCCGAGCTGTGGATGAAGCTGGCCCTGCTGGAGATGGGGGCGGCGCGGGAACGGATCGCTGTGGGCGACCTGCGCCCGGCGTTCAAGATGCTGACCCGCGTGGCGCGGATCATGGAGCAGCTGAATTCGGCCTGGGACGTGCTGCGCACCATGACGCCGTCGGAATATTCGACCTTTCGCCCCGCGCTGGCCGAGAGCAGCGGGTTCCAGTCGCATCAGTACCGGATGATCGAGTTCGTCGCAGGCAACCGCAACATGGCGATGATCGCGCCCCATGCGCATCGGCCCGACCTGGCCGAGGCGCTGCGGGCGGAGGCCGCGCGGCCGTCGCTGTACGACGAGGTTCTGGGGCGGCTGAGAGCGGCGGGGTTCGACGTGGCGGCGCGCACCGTGCTGGACAAGCCCCATGCGCCGGACGCGGCGGCGCGGGCGGCCTGGGCCGAGGTCTATCGCGAACCGGCGCGGTATTGGGAGCTGTATGAGCTGGCCGAGAAGCTGGTGGATTTCGAGGATTACTTCCGCCGCTGGCGGTTCAACCATGTGACGACGGTGGAGCGGATCATCGGCTTCAAGCGCGGATCGGGGGGCACGTCGGGGGTGACCTATCTGCGGCGGATGCTGGACGTGGTGCTGTTCCCCGACCTGTGGGAGCTGCGGACCGAGCTGTGAGCGGGGCGGACGGCCGCGCCTGACCGGCCCTGACGGGCCGGGGTCGCGGCCGTCGGTGGCGCCCGGACCTGCGGTCCGGGCGCGGTCGGTCCAGTGGGTCAGGCGGCGGGGCCGTAATAGGCGTAGTTGCCCTGGACCGTGAAGCCGAGGCTGGCATAGGTGGCCTGGGCTGCGGTATTCGCGCGGCTGACGGCCAGGCCGATGCGTGTGGCACCGAGATCCTGGGCCCAAGCGGCGGCCTGGCGCATCATCCAGCCGGCGAGACCCTGACGGCGGAAGGTGGGCAGGACCTCCACCGCGTGGACCATGGCGGTGCAGTCATGCAGCGCGACGAAGCCTGCGCCGGCGGCACGGTCCCGGATGCGGCCCAGGAGGGCGGCCTTGGGCAGGGGCACGCGGTCGATCACGGCCTGTCTTGCGGGGGTGATGTTGCCCGCGCCCCAGATCTGGCGCTGGATCGCCAAGGGGGGCCAGATCGCGAAGGCGGTGACGGGCGGGATCTGCCGGTCGGTCAGCGCGGCGATTGGCGCGGCCATGACCAGGGTCGGGATATGCGCGCCGAGGCCGCGCGCGGTCAGGGCGGCGATCAGGTCAGTTTCATCGTCCCACGCACGGAACAGCGGCGGCTGGCCCCATGCGGCATGCCGGGCGCAGGCGGCATCGATGTCGGCATCGCCCCACGGACCGACCGCGATGGCCGAGCTGACGCGCCCGCCCGCCCCTGCGCCCCGCCCGACCAGGAAGCCGCCGCAGCGGACGGTCTCAGACGCGGGCCAGGTCGCCTCGAAGGCGGCGGCCAGATCGGGGTCGGGCCTCACAACCCGATGCGTCCGCGCAGCGCGGCCATGGCCAGATCGACGCGGGCGGCATCCAGGCCCCGCACCACAAGGTTCGTGCCCCAACCCGTGTCATCGCGGAACGGATAGGACCCGAGCGACAGGTCGGCGTATTCGGCGGCGACGGCCTTCAGGTCCTCGGCCACCTCGCTTTCGCCGCGGCGGACCTCGACGGTCAGGGACTGCACCGGGCGGCCCACGGGCAGCTGCGGGATCAGCCAGGCGACCATGGCGCGGAAGACCTCGGGGACGCCCGCCATCACATGGGTCGCGCCGATGGAGAAGCCGGGCGCGGCCGACACGGCATTGTCGATCAGCGTCGCACCCACGGGGATGCGGGCCATGCGCAGGCGGTTCTCGTTCAGTTCGACCCCCATGCGGTCGCAGCGCTCCTGCAGCAGGGCGCGGGCGGTGGGGTTGACCTCGACCGTGGTGCCATGGGCGGCGGCCACGGCATCGGCGGTGATGTCGTCATGCGTGGGCCCGATGCCGCCGGAGGTGAACAGCAGGTCGTACGCCCCGCCCAGGGTCCGGTCCAGTGCGCGGATCGCGTCCACGATGCGGTCGGTGTCGTCGGCCACCACGCGGATCTCCTGAAGGTCAATGCCGGTGGCGGTCAGCACCTGGGCCAGGTGATGGGCGTTCCCTTCGCGGGTGCGGCCGGACAGGATCTCGTCGCCGATGACCAGGATGGCGGCTGTGGGGTTGTCGGACTGCATCAGGCTCTCCCTTGGGTGTCGCGCCCCATCTATGCCCGCAGCCGGGGCTGGAACAAGTGGGCGCGCGTCTCTATCTAGGGCGGCAGACAGAAAGGATCAGCGATGGACGAAGGCCGTATCACGAGGGAAGGCATCCGCCTGCACATGCCCGGGGATTTCGCAGGCATGCGGGCGGCGGGCGCCCTGGCCGCGCGGATCCTGGACGAGGTGGGGCCGATGGTCGCACCGGGCGTCACCACCGGCGCGCTGGACGATTTCATCCGGGGCCGGGTGACGGAGCTGGGCGCGACCTCGGCCACGATAGGCTATCGCGGGTACCAGCATGCCAGCTGCATCAGCGTGAACCACGTAGTCTGTCACGGCATCCCCGGCGACAAGAGCCTCAAGGACGGCGACATCCTGAACATCGACGTGACGGTCATCCTGGACGGCTGGTTCGGAGACACCAGCCGGATGTACGTGGCAGGCAAGCCGTCGCTCAAGGCGCAGCGGCTGCTGCAGGTGACCCATGACGCGCTGATGAAGGGGATCGAGGCCGTGCGCCCCGGCGCGACCTTCGGCGACATCGGCGCGGCGATCCAGACCTATGCGGAAGAACGGCGCATGTCGGTGGTGCGCGACTTCTGTGGGCACGGGATCGGGCGGGTGTTCCATTCGCCGCCCAACGTGCTGCATTTCGGACGCCCGGGAAAAGGCCCGGTGCTGGAGGAGGGCATGTTCTTCACGATTGAGCCGATGATCAACCTCGGCCGCCCGGAAACCAAGGTCCTGGCCGATGACTGGACGGCGGTGACGCGCGACAAGTCGCTGTCGGCCCAGTTTGAACATTCGATCGGCGTGACGGCCGACGGATGCGAGATCTTTACCCCTTCCGACCGGTTCTTCCCCGAACTGGCGTGATCGATTGCGTCCCGCGGTGGCCGGGGGCGCTCCGCCCCCCGGACCCCCCGGAGGTCGCAATCATTCATTGGTCAGGAAAACACCGCAAGGCGTCCTCCGCCCCAGGGGGTCCGGGGGGTGGAACCCCCCGGCGCCGCGCGGGACGCAAAGCTCAGGCGCGGCCGGACGCCGCCGACAAAAGCGACGGATCGATCCCCTGCGCCCGCAGCGCGCGCTGCCACTTGTCCTCGTGCGACAGATCAAAGATCAGGTCCTCGGCGCCATCTCCGGTCAACCAGCCATTGGCCAGCATCTCGGTCTCCAGCTGCCCCGGCCCCCAGCCTGCATAGCCAAGCGCCAGAACCGCAGGATCGGGGCCATAGCCCTGCGCCAGTTCCACCAGGATGTCGCGCGTCGTGGTCATCGCCAGCGCCTGACCGATCCGCAAGCGCCCCTCGGGGTCCTGCCCGTGCTCGGCCACCTTGTGCAGCACGAATCCCCGGCCCGGCTCGACCGGGCCGCCAAAGCGCACCTCGATCGGCCGCGCATCCTCCTCGGCCTCGATGCCCAGCTGGTCCAGCAGATCGCCAAAGCCGATCTCGGGCAGCGGGCGGTTCAGCACCAGCCCCATCGCCCCCTCGTCGGAATGCGCGCAGACCAGCACCACGGACCGCTCGAAACGCGGATCGCTCATGCCGGGCATGGCGATCAGGATCTTGCCGGTCAGGTTGCGGTCTTGGGCGGAATCACCGGTGATGCTGGTCATCATGTCTCCTTTTCATGACAGATCGGCACTGGGGCGGGATGTTGCAAGGCTTGCGCGGAATTGTGACTTTCCGCCCCCGCCGCGCGGGCGCTAGGACAGGGGCATGACACATTTCCCCCGCCCGCTTCTTGCCACCGCCCTGGCGCTTGTCCTGACCGGACCCGCCATCGCCCAGGACGACCTGCCGCCCGGCCTGCGCGGCGCACAGCTGCTGCCCGGCTGGACCGAACCCGGCGGCGCGCGCATCCTGGCGCTGGAACTGCTGCTGGAGCCGGGCTGGAAGACCTACTGGCGCAGCCCCGGCGACACCGGCCTGCCGCCCCAGCTGGACTGGGCGGGCTCACGGAACCTGTCCCATGTCACCCTGCACTGGCCCGCGCCCCAGGCCATCCGATCCGGAGAGACGCTGGAGATGGGCTATCACGACCGCCTCGTGCTTCCGCTGACCGCCCATCCGCAGGACCCCGGCAAGCCCGTCGACATCGCCGCCCAGATCGATCTAGGCCTGTGCGAGAACATCTGCGTTCCCGTGCACCTTGAACTGCAGGCGCCGCCCGTGGGCAGGCAGTCGGACCCGGTGATCGCCAGCGCCCTTGCGGCGGAGCCGCAGCGCCTGGACGGCAACCCCGCCTGCGAGGTGACGCCCCTGGCAGACGGGCTGCGCGTCGCGATGGACCTGCCGCAGGGCCCGGCCACGCTGGCCGCGGTCGAACTGACCGACAATCCGCAGGTCTGGGTCTCGGCGGCGGACATCCTGCCCGGACCCACGGGCCCCCAGGCGGTGGTCGAGATGGTCGCTCCCTCGGGCAAGCCCTTCGATCTGGACCATGACGCACTGCGCCTGACGGTGATCCCCGCCGATGGGGGACGGGCGACCGAAACCACCGGCTGCGCCGCGGACTAGGTCCCCGCACGGCGCCCCCGCCGGACCTGCGCCAGGGTCGCCCCCGCCATGATCGCCGCCAGCGTCGCCAGATAGGCCAGCAGCGCGCCCCCCGCCCCCGGCCACCCGCCGGGCGCGGCCAGGCCCATCGCGGGCAGCACCGTCACCGGCCCCAGGATCAGCAGCAGCCCCGCGACGGCCGCGATCACCGCGCCGCGCATCACGCCGCGCACCGGACCGGCCCGCAGGCTGCGGCGAAAGGCCCGGCGGGCGCGGGCCAGATCGTCGCCCGCGACCAGCACGGCCGGCACCACCAGCAGCACCATCACCATCCCGAATCCCAGCCCATGGGCCAGCGTGACCACCGTGGGCTTGAGAAACAACGCCTGCGACGAGCGTTCGTACAACAGCGGGGCCAGGCCCAGAACCGTGGTGGCCGTGGTCAGCAGCACGGGGCGGAACCGGTCGGCGACCGCATCGACGATCGCGGGCCGCAGGGCCCGGGTGGCCCGGTATTCGTCGATGGTCGAGATCAGCACGATGGAATCGTTGATGATGATCCCCGACATGCCGATCAGGCCCACCACGGAAAACAAGCTCAGCGGCAGGCCCCAGGCCGCGTGCCCCCAGACCGCGCCGATCAGTCCGAAGGGGATGACCGACATCACCACCAGGGGCCGCGTCCAGCTGGCAAAGATCCACGCCAGCACCATGTAGATGCCGGTCAGCGCCAGCGCGAATCCGATCAGAGCTTCTGACAGGAACGCGCGCTCCTGCTGGGCCAGGCCGGTGACGTCATAGGTCACACCGAACTGCGCGGCGATGTCGGGCAGCAGGCGCGTCTGCAGGTCGGCGGTGATCGCCGCCGCCCGCGCCGGATCGTCGCCCGAGATGTCGCCGGTGACCTCGATCATCCGCTCGCCGTTCTCGCGGCGGACGACCGAGAAGCCCGCCTCGGTGCTGACCGACACGATGTCGCCCAGGGGCACCCAAGCCCCGGACGCGGTGCGCATCTGCATCCGGTCCAGGAAATCGGCGCGGCGGTCGTCTTCGGCCAGTTCCACGGTGATGGCGCCGGTGCGGGTGCCCTCGGGCCAGGTTGCGGCCTCGATCCCGCCAAGGCGCTGGCGCAGCTCGCGCGCAAGCCCGTCGGTGGTGAAGCCCAGGGCCTCGCCTTGGGGCGTCAGGCGCAGCGCCAGCTCGTCCTTGTCGTAATCCAGGCTGTCCTCCAGCGCCGAGACCTCGGGCGCCTCGGCCAGCCGCGCCTTCAGCGCCTCGGCGGCGGCCTTCAGCGTTGCGGCATCCGCACCGGTCATCAGCACCGAGATGGCATCGCCCCCCGGCCCCGACCGCCCGCCGCGAAAGCTGATCGTCTCCAGCTGGGGGTCGGTGGGCATGGCCTCCTGCAAGGCGGCGACCAGCTCGAAGCTGGAATAGGGGCGGAAATCGGGGTCGATCAGCTCCATCTGGACGGCGCCCAGCAGGTCGGCGTCCTTGGTCTCGGCCCCCGGCAGGGGACGGCCCGCATTGCCGCCGACCTGGGTCATCACATGGGTCAGCGGGCTGATGCCGTATTCTGCCTCATATTCGGCCGCGACCCGGTCCACCGCGTCCTGCACCAGTTCCATGACGCGCAGGGTGTCGTCGCGGGTGGCCCCCTCCAGCATGGCGAAATTGCCCGACACGCTGCCCTGTTCGGGCGAATCGAAGAACCGCCACGGCACCGACCCGCTGATCAGCGCCGCCGTGGACCAGGAAAAGCCCACCATGACCAGCGCCAGCACCGGATAGCGGGCGACAAGCACCAGACGCGCCAGCGGGCGCAGAACGCCCGCCACGAACCGGTCCAGCCAGCGGTTCACGACGACCGACGGCCGGTCGTACCAGCGGTCCTTGCCGTGATGGGCCAGCGCATGCGCCATGTGGTTGGGCAGGATCAGGAAACATTCGATCAGCGATGCCGCCAGCACCAGAATGACGGTCAGAGGAATGTCCGACACCAGCGACCCGAACTGTCCGCCGATCAGCACCAGCCCGGCAAAGGCGATGATCGTGGTCAGGGTCGATGCGATCACTGGCGCGCCCATCGCGCCCGCCGCCCGTTCGGCGGCGATCAGCGGCGGCTCGCCCAGCTTGCGGGCGCGATAGTCGGCATGTTCGCCCACCACGATGGCGTCGTCCACGATGATGCCCAGCGTCAGGATCAGCGCGAACAGAGAGATCATGTTGATCGTCATGCCGACCGCGTACATCATCGCCACCGCCGCCAGCAGCGCCGCCGGGATGCCCGCCGCGACCCAGATCGCGGTGCGGGCGTTCAGAAACAGGAACAGCAGGCCCAGGACCAGCCCCAGCCCCATCAGCGCATTGTCCAAAAGCAGCGACAGCCGGGCCGAGATCTGTTCGGCCCGCGCCCGCACCAGTTCCACCGCGACCCCCTGCGGCAGGGTCGGCGCCAGCGCGTCGACGGCCGCCTGCACGTCCTGCTGCATGCCGATCGCGTCGCCCGATGCGCTGCGCTGGACGGACACCGTGACCGCCGGGTTGCCGTCGACGAAATAGGCCACGCCCCGGTCGATGCCCGTGTCGCGCACCTGCGCCACGTCGCCTATGGTCAGCTGCGTCCCGTCGGGCAGCGCGGTCAGGACCAGAGCCGAGACCTGTTCGGGGGTGCGCGTCTCGGCCCCCGTGCGCACGCGCGATATGCCCGATGCCACGTCGCCCGCAGGCGTGGGCGCGGCGGCGGCGGCGATGGTCGCCGCGATCTGGTCCAACGTGATGTCGTGCTGCACCAGGTCGGCCATGCGCAGCTCGACCAGGGTTTCGGGGGCGGACAGGCCGGTGACGGACAGCCGCGTCACCCCGCGGGCGTACAGGCGGTTGGTCAGGTCGTCCGCGATGCGGCCCAGCTGGTCCAGGCCCACGGGTCCCGAGATCACCACGTCGGTGACCGCGTCGCGCCAGGCGCGGCGCGTGACCTCGGGGTCCTCGGCGCCCTCGGGCAGGTCGCCCGCGGCGGCGATGGCGGCCTCGACCTCGCCGGTGGCGCGGGACATGTCCCAGCCCGGCTCGAACTCCAGGGTGATGCGGGCGCTGCCTTGGCTGGACTGGCTTTCGGTCAGGGACACGCCCTCGACCGCGATCAGCGCGGGTTCCAGCACGCCGACCACCGACCGGTCCACATCATCCGCCCCGGCCCCGTCCCAGCGGACGGCCACCTGGATCTGCTGGACGACCGTGTCGGGAAAGAATTGCGCCCTGAGGCGCGGCGCGGAATAAAGGCCCGCCACCACCATCACCGCCAGCAGCAGGTTGGCCAGCGTGGCATGGCGCACGAAGGTGCCGATCAGGCCCGGGCGCCTATCCACGGGTGGGGCCCCGGCCCTGCGCCCGCTGATCGGGCCCCTGCGCGGGCACGGGGGCTGCGGCGTCGCGGACGCGGATGCCGGTGCCCAGCTGCGGCGCGCGTTCGGCCACGATGCGCGCCCCTGCCAGGTCGGCCGGCACCGCGATGATCAGATCGTCGCCCTGCCGGCGCAGCACGGTCACGGGCGTCGCCTGCAGGCGGCCGTCCGCCCCCGCGACAAGCAGGCCGCCATCCGACCCCAGGGCCGCCGCCGGAATGATCGCCGCGTCGGACAGCGCCGGTTCGGCGATGCGCGCGGTCACGAAATCGCCCGGGCGCAGCGCCTGCGCACCCTGGACCAGCCGGGCATAGACCACCCGCCCCGCCGTCCCCTCCGCGACCGAGGCCGCCGCCCGATCCAGCCGCGCCTGCGCGACCACTGCGCCGGCGCTGCCGTCCAGCGTCACCGTCACCTCGCGGTCCAGCAGGGCACCGTCCGGGCCCAGCAGGCGCCCGAACTGGTCCAGCGACAGCGGGATCTGCAACTCCAGCGCCGCGGGGTCGATGATCGTGGCCAGCTGTTCGTTCACGCCGACCAGCGCGCCCTCGACCGCGGTGACGGCGGTGACGCGCCCGTCGAAGCCCGCGCGCAGTTCCGTGTCGGCCAGCGCGCGGCGGGCCTCGGTCACGGCGATCTCGGCCCGGCGCAGGGCGTTCTCGGCCGCGGTCACGGCGCTTTGCGCGTCGGCCTGGGCGGCGCGGGCGGCGATCACGGTCTGGCTGGCAGTGGATGCGGCCAGTTCGGCGGTCTCGCGGTCCAGGCTGGTGCTCAGGCCGCGGTCGGCCAGCTGCTCCTGCCGCGTCACCGCGGCGGCGCGCAGTTCGGCCTGGCGGTCCGCCGCGGCCACGTCCTGGGCCGCGATGTCGACGCGGCGGCGCGCATCTTCCAGCACGCCCTGGGCGTCGGCGCGTTCGGCCTGGCTGCTGTCCAGCGCCGCCTGTGCGGCGGACGGGTCGATGCGCGCCAGCAGCTGGCCCGCGACGACCGTGCCGCCCTCCTGCAAGGCGGGGTCCAGCTGGACGATGCGGCCCCCGGCACCCGCGCGCAGTTGCAGATTGCGTCGCGACAGGACCTGGCCGAACACCTGCATCTGCGGCTGGACCACCCCCGGCGCAACCGTGACCAGCCGCGCGGCATAGACCTGTTCGGCAGGGGCGCGCACCGCGGGTCCGTCCCCGTCCGGCGTCACCGCACGCCACAGGATTCCCGCGGCCAGCATCAGCAGGGCCAGCGTCAGGAAGGTCAGGAACAGCCCCAGAAGGCTGCGGGACAGGAAACGCATGCGGATGGTCCATCTATGGGATGGCCGGGATAGCGCATGATGGGCAAACGAAACCTAAACGAAAAGCGATTCCAGCCGCGCCTGCAGCGACAGAAGGTCCGCCCAGGCCTCGCGCTTGGCGGCGGGGTTGCGCAGCAGATAGGACGGGTGCGTCATGGGCAGCGCGGGCCGCCCGAACGCCTGCACCCACTGGCCGCGCAGGCGCAGGATGCCGCGTTTCTCGATCGCCGCCTGACAGGCAATGTTGCCCATCAGCACGATCAAGTCCGGCGCCACCAGGTCGACATGGCGGCGCAGGAACGGCAGGCTCACGGCAATTTCATCGGGCTCGGGGTCGCGGTTGCCGGGCGGGCGCCATGTCAGGACGTTCGTGACATAGAAGGCGCGTTCCGCATCGACCCCGTCGCGCGACAGCTCGATGGCCGCGAACATGCGGTCCAGCATCTGTCCCGCGCGCCCCACGAAGGGGCGGCCCTGCCGGTCCTCCTCGTCGCCCGGCGCCTCTCCAAGGATCAGGACGCGGGCCTTGGGGTTGCCATCGGCAAAGCAGAAATTGCGGGCGCCCTTCTTCAGCTCGATCCCGTCAAACCCCTGCTGGGCCTCGGCCAGCGCGGCCAGGGTGCCGGCCCCGTCGGCCAGTGCCTGCGCCAACACCACGCGGCTGGCCAGATCGTGGTCGGCGGGCGGCGGCGGGGCCTGGGGCACAGGAGCCGCGGGCGCCACGCGGGTCGGCAGGTCGAACCGGTCCACCGGCGCATCCAGCATGGGCACGTCGCAGCCCATCTCCAGCTGCCAGTCCAGCAGCGCCAGCGCGCTGTCCCCGTCCAGCGTGATTCCCCGATATGTGGCCTGATCGTTCATCGCCGCACGCTAGGGCCGCGGACCGCCCTAGTCCACCACCAGCATGTAACCGGTGCCCCGCACCGTCTGCAGGAACCGCGGCTCGCGCGGGTCGGGCTCGATCTTGCGGCGCAGGCGGGTGATCTGGACGTCGATGGCGCGCTCTCCGTTCTCGTCCTCGCCGCCGCCCCGGCCCAGGTCGTCGATCAGGTCGGCGCGGCTGACCGGCTGGCCCCGGCTGGCCGCAAGACGGCGCAGCAGCGCGGTTTCCGTGCCCGTCAGGCGCAGCGGCGCGTCGCCGTTCCACAACTCGCCCTTGTCCGTGTCATAGCGCAGCGCGCCAAGCGTCAGGTATTTCGGCTGCGCCACCTCGACCACCGGCACCCGGCGCAGGATCGCACCGATGCGCAGCAGCAGTTCGCGCGGCTCGAAGGGCTTGGGCAGGTAGTCGTCGGCGCCGCTTTCCAGCCCGCTGATCCGGTCCTCGGTCTCGCCCTTGGCGGTCAGCAGCAGGATCGGCGTGTCGATCCGCTCGCGCAGCGCCCGCGTCAGGGCCAGGCCGTCCTCTCCGGGCATCATCACGTCCATGACGATCAGATCGAACTCCAGCCCCGCCAGCAGGCGGCGCGCCTGGACCGCGTCACGGGCCATGGTGACCATGTATCCGTTCTTGCGCAGGAACCGCCCCAGCAGCGCGCGGATGCGTTCGTCGTCGTCGACGATCAGCAGGTGGCAGTCGGTATGCGTCATGGCGGCCTCAGCGGTCTTCGGGAAGATCCTTCAGCGCCTGATACTGCGCCCGGGTCTCGGGGTCCATCATCGCTTCCAGAACCTGGCGGAACCCCGACACGGCCTGGGGCCCGGCATTGCGATAGGCGGCGCGCATCCGTGCCCGCTGCGCCTCGGACAGGCGGCGTTCCAGGGCGGTGCCCTTGGCCGTCAGGTGCAGCTGGCGTTCGCGCCGGTCGCGGCGGCCGATGCGGCTGTCGACCAGCCCGTCCTCGATCAGGGTGCGCAGCACGCGGTTCAGCGACTGCTTGGTCACGCCCAGCACCGCCAGCAGCGAGGTGACCGTCAGCCCCGGATCGCGGTTGACGAAATGCAGCGCGCGGTGATGGGCGCGGCCGTAATCCAGCTCGGCCAGGATCAGGTCCGGATCGGCGGTGAAGGCGCGATAGGCAAAGAACATCGCCTCGATCCCGCGGCGCAGCTGGTCGTCGGTCAGGAACAGCAGGTCCTCGCCCATCATCGCCTGGATCCGCGCTTTTTCCTGCATCTGCACCCTCTGTTCGTCACCTGCCCCGGATATGGCAGCGTTGTTGACTTTCTAATCCGTGATTGCTAGCCGTCAAGCATCTTGCGTAACAAACATGCCAAATCCGCCCTGACAGGCGCAAGAATCGAAAAACCGGGCGGCGGATGGAGACATATGATGCTGGCTTACGACGATCGCGACGGCAAGATCTGGATGGACGGGGACCTGGTGGACTGGCGCGACGCCAAGGTACACATCCTGACCCATGCGATGCACTATGCCAGCTCGGTCTTCGAGGGTGAGCGGTGCTATGACGGCAAGATCTTCAAGGGTCACGAACATTCGCTGCGCCTGATCGAATCGGGCCGCCTGCTGGACATGCCGATCCCCTATTCTGCCGAGGAGATCGACGCCGCCAAGGAGGCCGTGCTGAAAGCCAACGGCTTCGAGAACGCCTATGTCCGCGTCGTCGCATGGCGCGGGTCGGGGCCGGACATGGGCGTATCTGCGGCGCGCAACCCGGTCCGCATGGCCGTCGCGGCCTGGGAATGGGGCAGCTATTACGGCGACGCGAAGTGGCAGGGGGCGAAACTGGACGTGGCCAAATGGAAACGCCCCAGCCCCGAGACCATCCCCACCGCCGCCAAGGCCGCGGGCCTCTACATGATCTGCACCATGTCCAAGCACGCGGCCGAGGCCAAGGGCTGTTCGGACGCACTGTTCATGGACTGGGAGGGTTACGTGGCCGAGGCGACCGGCGCCAACATCTTCTTCGTCAAGGACGGAGAGGTCCACACGCCGCTGGCCGATCGCTTCCTGAACGGCATCACCCGTCAGACCATCGTGCAGATGCTGAAGGACAAGGGCTATACGGTCCACGAACGCCGCATCACGCCCGACGAGCTGGAGGGGTTCCAGGAATGCTGGCTGACCGGCACCGCGGCCGAAGTTACGCCCGTGGGCCAGATCGGCGACTGGCATTTCCAGGTGGGCCAGATCACCCGCGACGTGGCCGAAAGCTATGAGGCGCTGGTCCGCGCCTGAGGCCTGAATGCGGGACCGCCCCAGCGGGCGGTCCTCCTCGGGGTCACTTCAGGTGACCCCGCGCGATGCGGGCGTATTCGGCGGCCTTGCGGCTGTCCTCGGCCCGGGCGTGGGGGCGCGCGTGCAGGGCGCGGATGGCGCCGTGCATCCCGCCCTCGCGGTCCAGGCGCAGGAATTCGCGCAGGCGCGCCGCCCCCTGCATCCGCGGCTTGTCGGCATGATGTCTGGTCATGGTCAGCCCTCCCGTGGGTGTCACCCCCTGGACTATAGGGCCGATCCGGTCCGATTTGAACAGTGTTGTTCGAAAGGCAGGCTCAGGCGGCCTTGATCCCCTGTGCCGCCGACAGGACCGCGTGCAGCGCGACGGGGTCGTCATTGGCGCGCAGCTTGGCGCGCAGGTCCTGATCGCGCAGCGTGCGCGACACCAGCGCCAGCGCCTTGAGGTGGTCAACGCCGCTGCTTTCGGGGGCCAGCAGCGCAAAGATCAGGTCGACCGGCTGGCGGTCCACCGCGTCGAAATCCAGCGGCTTGTCCAGCCGCAGGAACAGCCCCGCGACCTTGTCCAGCCCGTGCAGCCGCGCATGCGGCAGCGCCACGCCCTGCCCCACCCCGGTCGGCCCCAGGCTTTCGCGTTCCTGCAGCGCGTCCAGCACCTCGGAGGCATTCAGCCCGTATTCCGCATGGGCCAGATCGGCCAGCTCTTGGAACAGCCGCTTCTTCGAGGTGACCTGTCCCAAGGAACGGACCGCCCCGGGCCGGAGGATTTCAGCAAGTTGCATGGCGCCTTTGTCTTTCCCAAGCTGTCCGCCCCCCGGACATAGCTGTCAGGGGGGCGGCATCCAGTGCGGCCGTCGTCCCGCGTCGTTTGGACGCGGACGTGCGGTCAGCCGTTTCCGCGCGGATCGATCCAACCGACGTTGCCGTCGTCGCGGCGGTGGACGACATTGACGCCGCCGTGTTTCTCGTTGCGGAACACCAGCAGAGGGGTGCCCGACAGTTCCATCTGCATCACCGCATCGCCGACCGACAGGGTGGGCACGCGGCTTTGCATTTCGGCGATGATGATCGGCTGCAGGCTGTCATCCTGCGATTCCCACGCATCCTCGTCGGCGGCCAGCACATAGCTGCCTGCCTCGCCGAAGACAACCGGTTCGGGCCGTTCCTTGTGGTGGTCCTTCAGGCGGCGCTTGTAGCGGCGCAGCTGCTTGTCCATCTTCTCGCGGCAGGCCTCGAAGGCGGCATAGATGTCGGTATCCGTCCCGCGCGCGGCCACGTTCAGGCCAGTGGACAGGTGCACGACCGAATCGCACATGAACTGATGCGCGTCCTTGGAAAAGGTCACCGCCGCATCGGTCGGACGCTGAGAGTACTTCTCGATCGTAGCGCCCAGTTCGGTCTTTACATGCGTGCTGAGGGCATCACCCACATCGATGTGTTTTCCGCTGATGGTATAGCGCATCGTCACTCCTCTCCGGTTGCCCGTCGTCGCGGCGCCTGCCCGCCACTGGTGCCGGCAAGGGCGCGAACGGGTTGAACGGGGCGGCATCTCCGCACCCGCATATCTCAATTTGGTGACAGCGCGCGCCGACTGTCAACGGCCCACACGGGGGCGTGACCCTGAATCGGATTTCCGCGCGCTCAGGACAGCGAGAAGCTGTCGCCCAGATAGACCTCGCGCACGCGCGGATCGGCCACGATCTGGTCGGTCGTGCCCGACATCAGCACATGCCCGTCATGCAGGATATAGGCCCGGTCGACGATGCCCAGGGTCTCGCGCACGTTGTGATCGGTGATCAGGACGCCGATCCCGCGCGACTTCAGCGCATGGACCAGGGTGCGGATCTCGCCCACGGCGATGGGGTCGACGCCCGCAAAGGGTTCGTCCAGCAGCAGGAAGCCCGGATCGGACGCCAAGCAGCGGGCGATCTCGGCCCGCCTGCGTTCGCCGCCCGACAGGGCCAGCGCCGGCGCCCCGCGCAGATGCGTGATCGAGAAATCGGCCAGCAGCTCCTCCAGCCGGTCGCGCCTGTGGCGGGGGTCGTCGACTGCCACCTCCAGCACCGCCATGATGTTCTGCTCGACCGTCAGGCCGCGAAAGATCGACATCTCCTGCGGCAGATAGCCGATGCCCATGCGCGCGCGGCGGAACATCGGCAGGCGCGTAACATCGCGCCCGTCGATCAGCACCTGCCCGGCATCGGCCGTGACCAGCCCCGCGATGCAGTAGAAGCACGTCGTCTTGCCCGACCCGTTCGGGCCCAGCAGGGCCACGACCTCTCCGCGCTGCAGGCTGACGGACACGTCGCGGATCACGGGGCGGTTGCGATAGGACTTGCGCAGGCCACGCACGTCCAGCCCGGAACGGTCGGTCATCAGTTGGACCCCGGCTGCAGGACGGACCGCACGCGCCCCTGGACCTGCGCCGCGCCCGTCGCCAGGTCGACCGTCATGCGCTCTCCGGCCAGCACGTTGCCCCCCTGGGTCAGCAGCACGTCCCCGGTCAGCAGGACCGACCCCGCGGCGACGTCATAGACCGCCTCGGCGGCCTCGGCCGCGTCCTCCCCAGACACCAGGGTCACGTTGCCGGTCGCGGTCAGGCTGTCGATGCGCTGCTGGTCGCCGGATGCGTATTGCACGGCGACGCGGTCCGCCGACAGGCGCATCTCTCCCTGACCGATGACCACGTTGCCGGTGAACAGCGCGGTGCCGTCGGCCTGGTTGACGTCCAGATTGTCGGCCGACACCTCGACCGGGGCCGAGGTGTCGGCCTGCATCCCCCCGAAGGTGGTCTGCGCCAGGGCGGGCTGCGGCGCGGCCAGCGCCAGCGCGATCAGCAGGGGGCGAAGGGTCATCGGGTCCTCGATAGGGCTTCGGGCGGAAAGCGGCCCGGTGTCAGGGTTGGTATATCAGACGCACGCCGTCCGAGAAATTCAAGACTGCGGCCCCGCCGCCCGCCGAATCGCCCGCAGCGGCCCCGGCATCGGCATCGGTCGCAGCAGGGGCCAGCCGCATGCGGCCCGCGGTGATGCGGCCAAAGGGCGCCTGCGCCTCGACCCCGCGGTCGGCCTGGAGGACCGACGTATCGGTCCGCGCGTCGATCTGCGGCGTGTCCAGCTGCCAGCCGCTGCTGGTGGTCATGCGCACGCCGCCCTCCAGCCGCACCAGCCCGTCCAGCAACCCGCCCTGCGGCGCGGTCAGCTCGGCACGCAGCCCGTCGGGGCGCAGCCAATCCAGCGCCACGTCCCCCGCGGCCCCGCCGGACCCGCCCGGCGTGACCTGCGCCGCGCGCAGGGTCAGCTGCGCCCCGTCGCCGGTCACCCCACTGTATTCGGGCGCGACGATGCGGTTGTCACGCGCCGCGGCCTGGGCATCGACCTCGGCATAGGGAATGCGCGATTCCACGTCAGAGCCGCGGCTGAACAGGAACATCGTCGACAGCATCGCCAGCGCCACCAGCGGCAGCAGCACGCGCAGCCAGCGGACGATGCGGGTCCGCGACATGGTCAGACCAGCCCCGCACGCAGGCAGTCGTGGATGTGCAGGATGCCGCGGGGGCGCCCGTCCTCGACCGCGAACAGGCAGGTGATCTTGCGCTCCTGCATCTGCGCCAGGGCGGCCTCGGCCAGGGCGCCGGGCGCGATGGTGCGCGGGGCGGGCGTCATCACGGAGCGCGCGTCCAGGTCCAGCAGGCCCTGCATGTGGCGGCGCAGGTCGCCGTCGGTGATGATCCCCGCCAGCAGACCGTCCCCGTCCACGACCCCGGTCACGCCATAGCCCTTCTGGCTGATCACCAGCAGCGCCTCGGACATGGGGGCATCCAGCCCGACCAGCGGCAGGTCGGTGTGCATCAGATCGCCCACCTTCGCCAGCAGCGCGCCCAGCTTGCCGCCGGGATGGAAGGTGCGGAAATGTTCCGGCGTGAACCTGCGATGCTCCATCAGCGCGATGGCCAGCGCATCCCCCAAGGCCAGCGTCATCGTGGTCGACGTCGTGGGCACGATCCCGTTGCCGCAGGCCTCCTGTGCGGCGGGCAGCACCAGCCCCAGGTCCGCCTGCCGCATCAGCGTCGATTGCGGCCGCGCCGCAACCCCGATCAGCGGGATCGAGAACCGCCGCGTATGCGCGATCAGGTCGGCCAGCTCGGGCGTCTCGCCGCTGTTGGACAGGACCAGCGCCAGGTCGGATTCGGTGACCATGCCCAGATCGCCGTGGCTGGCCTCGGCCGGGTGCACGAACTGCGCGGGCGTCCCGGTGGAGGCGAAGGTCGCCGCGATCTTGCGGCCCACATGGCCCGACTTGCCCATGCCCGACACGACCACCCGGCCGCGCACCGCCAGGATCATCTCGACCGCGCGCGAGAACTCGTGGCCCAGACCCGCCGACAGGGCCTCCAGCCCTGCGATCTCGACCCCGATCACCCGTCGCGCCGTCTCGATGTAATCCGCCACGCCCTGCCCTTCTTCTTTGTCCAAATACCCGTTGCCCGCTCAGTGGCGAAAGATGTCGCCCTCTTCGCCCCAGCCCAGCAGGTCCAGATGGGCACGCGCGGGCAGAAAGTCAAAGCAGGCCTGCGCCAGACCCAGCCTGTTCTCGCGCTTCAGCCGCTCCTCTAGGGCATCCTTAAGCTTGTGCAGGTGCAATACGTCCGACGCGGCATATTCCAGCTGCGCGTCCGACAGGTCGGCCGCGCCCCAGTCGCTGGTCTGCTGCTGCTTGCTGACATCGACGCCCACCAGCTCCTGCAGCA
The DNA here is from genome assembly GCF_004010775.1 of Paracoccus sp. Arc7-R13. Lineage (NCBI taxonomy): Bacteria > Pseudomonadati > Pseudomonadota > Alphaproteobacteria > Rhodobacterales > Paracoccaceae > Paracoccus > Paracoccus sp. Arc7-R13. The sequence goes on from NZ_CP034810.1 coordinate 109,144, forward strand.
GGTATTTCAGCCCGTGCCGGTCTGTAAACGTCCGCACCAGCCGCGAGGCGATCTTGGTGCACCAGACGGGCGAGGTGACCACCCCAAACGCGTTCTCCAGCGCGGCGATGTCGAAACGGCCGAAATGGAACAGCTTGACCACCTTGGGGTCGGTCAGCAGCTTGGTCAGGTTCGGAGCCTCGGTCTGGCCCCGGTCGATCTGGACCAGATGCGCCTCGCCGTCGCCGGACGACAGCTGCACCAGGCACAGCCGGTCGCGGCGCGGGTCAAGGCCCATCGTCTCGGTGTCGATGGCCACGACCGGGCCCAGCACCAGATCGTCGGGAAGGTCGTTCGGGTACAGATGGATGCTCATCGCCGGTCCTGCCTGAATTGCGCGCCGCCCGGCCCGTCCCCGGACCCGCGGCTTGGCGCCCCTTCGACCAGAAACCGGCCCGCCAATCCAGCGAAAATCGCGTGACCGGTCAGGCAGGGGGCGTCCAGGCCGGGGGCCCGGGCTCCTCGCGATGCGCAAACCGCATCAGGTGGCTTTCGATCACCGCGCGCAGACCCTCCAGCGATTCAGTATCCGCGGCTTCCAGCGTCAGGCGCAGGGACGCGTCCTGCGTCTCGATCCGGGCCACGCCCATCTCGAAGGTCAGCACCGCCAGGCGGTCGTCATGGGTCACCGGGATCTTGTGACCGAAATGCTTGGCCATCGTGCCGGTCAGCGCGGCGGCGCGGGCGGTGGGAAAATCGGCAGTCATGCGCATGGGATGTCCTTTCGCGAATGCCCCGCAGCTAGGATGCCAAAGTGATTGAGTCAACAATTCGCCGCGATATTCCGACAAAAAGACCCTGACATTCTTGCGCGGCGCGCGCGACGGCGCTAAGCCCGCCCTGCGTGCAGCCAGGATCCAGCCACCACGCGCAACCTTGATCGAAAGGAACGCCATGCGCCGCATCGCATCGCCCGCCCTGTTGGCCACCGCCCTGATGACCGCGCCGGTCGCGGCCCTGGCCCAGGTCACCGTCGATACCGCCCAGGGTCCCGTGACCCTGCAGGACAATCCCGACAACGTCGCGGTCTATGATATGGCCGCGCTGGACACGATCACCGCCCTGGGCGTGACGCCCGCGGGCAGCATCGACAACATCCTGGTCCCCGCCCTGCGCGATGCGGCGGCGGGCGCCACCCCCGTCGGCACCCTGTTCGAACCCGATCTGGAGGCGCTGGCGGGGCTGGCGCCCGACCTGGTGATCGTCGGCGGCCGCTCCTCGACCCAGCTGGCGGCGGTGTCGCAGGTGGCGCCGGCCATCGACATGACCTTCGGCCCGGATCTTCTGGCCGATGCCCGCGCCCGGATCGACGCCTATGGCGCGCTGTTCGCCAAGACCGCCCAGGCCGAGGAAATGACCGCCACCCTGGACGCCAGGCTGGCCGACCTGCGTGCCGCCGCCGATGGCCAGGGCACCGCGCTGATCGTGATGACCAACGGCTCCAAGATGTCCGCCTATGGCGCCGGGTCGCGCTTCGGCTGGATCTTCGACGCGACCGGGCTGGAGGAGGCCGTGCCGGGCCTGGACGACGCCACCCACGGCCAGGCGATCAGCCATGAATTCGTCGCCCAGGCCGATCCCGACTGGCTGCTGGTCGTCGATCGCGGCGCCGCCATCGGCGAGGACGGCCAGGGCGCGATGGAGACGCTGCGCTCGGACCTGGTGGCGGGCACGACCGCCTGGCAGCAGGATCAGGTGATCCGGCTGGACCCGGCGGCGGCCTATATCTCGGCCGGGGGCTACGCCTCGACCATGGCGGTGCTGGACCAGCTGACGCAGGCCTTCGCGGACTGATGCGCCCCTTGCCCGCCCTGGCATCGGCGCTGGTCGCGCTGATGCTGGCCAGCCTGACGGTCGGCGCCGCCGACATCCGCGTGACGGACGCCTTTCGCGATCCGCAGGCCATGCTGGTCCTGCTGGAATCGCGCCTGCCGCGCACGCTGTCGGTGGTGCTGACCGGGGCCGCGCTGTCGGTGGCGGGGGTGCTGATCCAGGCGCTGGTCAGGAACCGCTTCGTCGGCCCCGACACGTCGGGCACGGCCGAGGGCGCGGCGCTTGGCCTTCTGGCCATCACCATCCTGTGGCCGACCAGCCCCCTGTGGCTGCGCATGGTCGCGGCCAGCCTGTCGGCCATGGTCACCACCGCGCTGTTTCTGGCCGTGATCCGCCGCCTGCCCGTGCGCGAGGTGATGCTGGTCCCCATCGCGGGGCTGGTCCTGTCTGGTGTGCTGGGCTCGGTCGTGACCTTCGTGGGCTGGCAGAGCGACCTGATGCAATATGTCGGCACCTGGCTGTTCAGCGGCGAATTCTCGGGCGTGATCTCGGGGCGCTATGAACTGCTGTGGATCGCGGGGGCGGCGGCGGGGCTGGTCTGGTTCTCGGCCGACCGCTTCGCGATCCTGGGCCTGGGCGATCAGGTGGCGACGGGGCTGGGCCTGTCGTCGACGGCGGTGATGCGGTTGGGCCTGGCGGTGGTGTCGGTGGTGACGGCGATGGTGGTGACCACGGTGGGGATGATCCCCTTCGTGGGGCTGGTCGTGCCGAACCTGGTGGCGCGGATCATGGGCGACAACCTGCGCGCCTCCCTGCCGGTGGTGGCACTGGCCGGGGCGGTGCTGGTCCTGGGCTGCGATCTGGCCGGGCGGCTGGTCATCCACCCCTATGAAGTCCCCGCGGGCACCATCCTGGGCGTTCTGGGCGCGCTGTTGTTCCTGTGGCTGCTGCATCGGCGGCCCGCTCGGTCGAAGCCCGCCCATGGATAGGCGCGCGCGGATCATGCTGGGCGGGATGGCGCTGCTGCTGGCGGCACTGTCGGCGGTCTGGATGCTGCAGGGGCTGGGCGGCGGCAATCGCGGCTTCATCCTGGGCCTGCGCGCAACCAAGCTGGCGGCGCTGGTCACCGTGGCCACCGCTATCGGCGTCGCCACGATCCTGTTCCAGACGGTCGCCGCGAACCGGGTGCTGACACCGTCGATCATGGGGTTCGACGCGCTTTACGTGCTGCTGCAGACGGCGCTGGTCGTGGCCTTGGGCGGCGCGGGCCTGACCGGCCTTCCCGCAGGCCCGAAATTCCTGGCCGAGATCGCGGTGATGACCGCCCTGGCAGCCCTGCTGTTCGGCACACTGCTGCTGCGCGGCGCGCGGGACCTGCCACGAATGATCCTGACCGGGGTGATCTTGGGCGTGCTGTTCCGGTCGCTGTCGGGATTTCTGGGCCGCATTCTGGACCCCAACGCATTCGCCGTGGTGCAGTCGGTCAGCTTTGCCAGCTTCAACCGGGTCGATGCCACGCTGCTGCCTTGGGCGGCGGCGATCACCGCGGTGGCGGTGCTGGTCGCGTGGCGGCTGTCGGCGCAGCTGGACGTGCTGGCGCTTGGACGCGATCCGGCGGTGTCACTGGGGCTGGCCCACCGCGGCATGGTGCTGGGCGTGCTGGGGCTGGTGGCGGTGCTGGTCTCGGTCTCGACCGCGCTGGTCGGGCCGGTGGCCTTCTTCGGGCTGATCGTGGCGGGGCTGGCGCATGGACTGATGCGGACCGCGCGCCACGCCGTCCTGCTGCCCGCGTCGGCGCTGTCGGCGGCGATCCTGCTGGTGGGGGGACAGTGGCTGTTCGAACGCCAGCTGGGCCAGGCCGCTACCCTGTCGGTCGTCGTGGAATTCGCGGGCGGGCTGTTCTTCCTCTATCTGCTGCTGAAGGGGCGCATCCGATGATCCAGATCGAAGGGGTCTGCCACGCGATCGCCGGCACGCCGATCCTGCACGACATCACGACGACCCTGCCCAAGGGTCGGCTGACGGCGCTGATCGGCCCGAACGGGGCGGGCAAGTCGACGCTACTACGCCTGATCGGCCGGCTGGAGCCGCTGCAGCGGGGCCGGGTCACCGTGGCCGGCCACGACGTGACCACGACGCCGACCGACCGGCTGGCGCAGGTCATGGCGATCCTGGGCCAGCAGACCGCCATCGCCAGCCGCCTGCGCCTGTCCGAGCTGGTGGCCTTCGGCCGCTGGCCGCATCACAAGGGCCGCCCGGGTCCGCAGGATCACGCGCTGGTCTGGCTGGCGCTGAAGACCTTTGCCCTGACCGATCTGGCCGACCGGTTCCTGGACGAGGTGTCGGGCGGTCAGGCGCAGCGCGCGCATATCGCGATGGCCTGGGCGCAGGATACCGACTGGCTGCTTCTGGACGAGCCGCTGAACAACCTGGACATGGCCCATGCCCGCGCCCTGATGGGCCGGCTGCGAGGGCTGGTCGATCAGGGCGGGCGCAGCGTGGCGATGGTGGTGCACGAGATCAACTATGCCGCGGCCTGGGCCGATCACGTGATCGCCATGAAGGACGGCCGCGTGGCCGCCGAAGGCACCCCGGCCGAGGTGCTGACCGAGGCGGTGTTGTCGGACCTCTACGACGCGCCCATCCGCGTCGGCGCGCATCAGGGCCGCCCGCTGGTCCTGCACCACGTCTGACGCGCCGCTGCCGGGCCTGCAGCCCGGCGGAGCCCCGGGGGGCTGCACCCCCCGGACCCCCCGCACCCGCCAAGGCATCGCATGGAGTTGCCCCTTCGGCACCGTACCGCGGGGGCGCAGCCCCCGGCGCAAGACGCCCCTTCGATGGGGGCGGCTTGCGCGACCCTGCGGTCAGCGGACGTCCAGACGGATCGGCAACGTGAACGAATAGATCGGATCGGTCAGCGCTGCAGGAGCTGCGGGACAGCGACCTGCGCGCTGCGCGGCGGTCAGCGCCGCCTGGTCCACGTTCGGGCTTCCCGACGATCCGGCGATGCCAACACCCTGGATGGCACCGCTGCGCGAGACCGTCAGCGCCAGATTGACCCGCCCCCCCTGACGAACGTTCCGGGGCAGCGATGCGCGCCGCTGGATGCAGGCCCCGACCTGCGCGCCCCAAAGCGATGCGGCATCGGCCGCAGCCTGCCGTGAGGCCCCGCCGCCCTGGGCATTGCCCGCCGGGCGACTGGTCTCGGCCTGACCGCGCTGCCCGGCGGCCTGTGCCGCCTGCCGGCGTTGCGGTTCGGGCTGACGCTCTGCCGCCGGTTCCGGGTCGCGGCGCGGTTCGGGTTCGGGTTGCGGCTCGGGACGCCGCTGCGGGCGGGTCGAGCTGTCCAGAGCCAGCGCCGTCCGGACCGGAATGTCGGGGGGCGCGAACTGCTGGAAATCGGGCAGGTCCAGCGTCGCCGGGTCGATGGGTTCGACCACCTGATCGGGTTCGGGCTCGGCCTGGGGTTCGGGCTGCGGCTCCTCAGGCAAAGGCTCCTCCTCGGCCTCGACTTCGGGACGGGCGTCCGAGCCGGCGGCAGCCTCCGCGCCTTGGGGCATGTCGGCAGCAGGCGGCATCGCCGGGGCAAGGTCGACGAAGACCGCATCGGGTAGGCCCGGCGGGGCGCCTGCATCCGCGCGCCCCATGATCCAGATCCCCGCCCCCACATGCGCCGCCAGCACCAGGACCGAGGCACCCGCCCACAGCCCCCCTTCGCCCAGCATGCGCAGGGCGCGACCGCTCATGGCGCGGCACCCGCGGCAGGCACGGCCGGGACCTCGGGCGGGGCCTGCACGGCGTCCAGCCCCACCAGGGCGATCTTCAGATAACCGGTGTCGCGCAGCGTGTTCATCACCCCCATCAGGTCGCCATAGGCCACCGCACGGTCTGCGCGTAGGAAGATGCGCTGTTCGCGGTCGCCGCCTGTCGCCGCGGTCAGGGCCGCGGCCAGCGCGCCGGGGGCCACGTTGTCATCGCCCACGGCCAGGCTCAGATCGGGCCTGACGCTGACATAGACGGGCTGCTCGGGGCGTTCGGCCTGGGTCGCGTTCGACACCGGCAGATCGACGTTCACGTCGACGGTCGCCAGGGGCGCGGCCACCATGAAGATGATCAGCAGCACCAGCATCACGTCGATGAAGGGCGTGACGTTGATCTCGTGGTTGTCGGCCAGGTCGTCGGTGTCGCGGATGCCTCCGGCCATGGCCTAGACCCCCGCCGCAGGGCCGCGGCCGCGAAAGTCCAGATCGCGGCTGACCATCTGCTGGACCCCCGCCGCGGCATGGCCGAGACGCATCCGGTAGCCGGTGACGGCGCGGGCAAAGACGTTGTAGATCACCACCGCGGGGATCGCCGCGACCAGGCCGATGGCGGTGGCAAGCAGTGCCTCGGCGATGCCCGGCGCCACGACGGCCAGGTTGGTCGTCTGCGATTCGGAAATGCCGATGAAGCTGTTCATGATCCCCCAGACGGTGCCGAACAGACCCACGAAGGGGGCGGTCGACCCGATGGTGGCCAGCACCCCCGTGCCCCGTGCCATGCGGCGACCGGCGGCGACCTCGAGCCGGTCCAGCTGGGAGGCGACGCGCTCTTTGATGCCGTGATCGCCCGCCTGCGCCAGGGCCGGTTCGGACCGGCGGTATTCCTCGGCGGCAGAGCGGATCATGCGCGACACCGGATCGCGGCGGCGCCCGATCCCGGCCAGGGCGTCCGGCAGGGACGGCGCGGCCTGGATGCGCCGCGTGGCCGACGTGACCCGGCGCGAGGCGGCCCACAGCTCGATCAGCTTCACCAGAAGGATCGTCCAGGTGATGACCGACGCCACCGCCAGCCCGATCATGACCCCCTTCACGACCCAGTCCGCGGCCAGGAACATGCCCATCGGCGACAGGTCATGCGGCAGGCCGGGGTCGCGTTCGGCCACGACCGGCACCGGTTGCGCCGCATCGGCAGGGTCAGCAGGGGTCGCGGTCTGGCCCGGCGCGGCAGGTTGCGTCGGGGACGGGGCTTGCACGCCCGCCGCAGCGTCATCCGGGGTCGCGGCGTCGGGGACGGCCGCAGGGGCCGCGGCGTCGGGCGCAGCCGCCGGTGCGGCCCCGTCGGCGGCGGGTTGCGGGGCGGCAGGAACTGCAGCCTCTGGCTGGCTCTGGGTCGTCGGCACGTCCTGGGCCAGGCCCGCACCGGCCAGCGTCGCGGCGACCAGAAATGCGGCAAGCCCCGCGCGAAGCGGCTGTCTGAGCAGATGGGTCATGGCGGTCCTTGCATCCAGTTGGTGTCGGGCAGGCGGGCGCGAAAGGGCGTCGGGCCTGCGGCGGTCCGGGGGGTTATCGGCCCACCAAGCAAAACTGTCAATTATTGGAAACGCGGTGATGCCTTGTGCCGCCGATGCGGCGGGGCCACAGTCGCGCCATGACATCACCCCCCCGCATCCCCGCCCTGATCCTTGCCGGAGGCCGCGCGACCCGCATGGGCGGCGGCGACAAGCCCCTGATGGCGCTGGCCGGGCGACCGATGCTGGCGCATGTGCTGGACCGCCTGCGCCCGCAGGCCGAGCCGCTGGCGCTGAACGCCAACGGCGATCCGGCGCGCTTTGCCCGGTTCGGTTTGCCCGTGCTGCCTGACAGCCTGCCCGACCGCCCCGGGCCGTTGGCGGGGGTGCTGGTGGCGATGGATTGGGCGCGGGGCCTGGGGGCCGCGCAGGTGCTGACCGTGCCGGGCGATTCGCCCTTCCTGCCACCGGACCTGGTGGCGCGGCTGTGGGCGGCGCGGGGGCCCATGGGGTTTGCGCTGGCAGCGGGCGACGATCCGCAGGGGCCGCGCGAACATCCGACCTTCGGGCTGTGGCCCGTGGCGCTGCGCGACGACCTGGCCGCGACGCTGGCCGCGGATCAGCGCCGCGTCCGCCGCTTTGCCGAACGCCATCAGCCGGGGCGTGCGGTCTGGCCAGACGCGGTCTTTGCCAACATCAACACCCCCGCCGACTTGGCCCGGGCCGAGGCGCGTCTTGCCGCGCTTTGACCGGATCGTGGTCCTGGACTGGTCGGCGGCGGGACGCCCGACACGAGGGGCCGATTCGATCTGGATCGGTGACGACCGCGGCCTGCTGGCCAACCCGCCGACCCGGATGGAGGCCCACCACCTGCTGCAGAGATTGGCCGAACCGGGAACCCGGCTGTTGATCGGGGCGGATTTCGCCTTTGGCCATCCGTCGGGGCTGGCGCGCCAGATCACCGGACGGGCCGACGCGCTTGCGCTGTGGGACCACCTGGACGCGCAGCACAGCGACGACGCGCGCAACTGCAGCAACTATCGTGACGTGGCGGCGGGGCTGAACCGGGCGCTGGATGCGCCGGTCTTCTGGGGGGACGGGCGGCGGCTGCCCACGCCGGACCTGCCGCGGCTGAGGCCCCCGCCCCATCCCGACCTGGCACCGCACCGCGTGACGGAAACCCCAATTCCCGGAGGCCCGCGCCCGAAATCGCCCTTTCAGCTGGCCGGCGCGGGTGCGGTCGGCGCGCAGAGCCTGACGGGCATCCCCTGGCTGAACCGCCTGCGCCAGCGGGCGGGCACGGCGGTCTGGCCGTTCCAGCCATGGCAGGACGCGGAACTGGTGCTGGCCGAGGTCTATCCCTCGATGCTGGGGCGGCTGGATGTTGCGGGCTGGCCCTGCCTGGATGCGGCGCAGGTGGGGCTGCTGGCCCGCACCTTGCGCGCGCTGGACGACCGCGACGCGCTGGTGCCGATGCTGGCCCCCGACCCCCGCATCACCGATCTGGCGGCCGAGGGGCAGATCCTGGGGTTCGGCCATGACGCGGCCCTGCGCGCGGCGATGCCCCGGACGGGCGACGGGCCGATGCCCTAGGCCGGCGGCGCGGTGGACCGGCCGACGACCAGTTCGGCCTCCAGCAGCTCCTGCACCGGATCACCGGGACCGCCGGTGATCCGGTCGATCAGCAGCGCCGCACAGCGCGCCCCCGCCACCCGCACCGGCGACCGCATGGCGCTGAACACCGGCACCGCATCGCGGTTCGCGTAATAGGACAGGTCGTCGTCAAAGGTCAGCACCGACACGTCGCGGCCCAGGACCAGCCCCCTCTCCTCGATCGCCTGGCGCACGCCGGTTGCGATCATCGTGGCCGCGCACAGGAACGCGGTCGGCGCCTCGGGGCCCGCCAGCAGGGCGCGGGCCTGGGCATAGCCATAGGCGGCCGTCATCTCTCCGGTGGTCATCAGCGCGGGCCGCGGCGCATGGCCCGCATCGCGCAGCGCGCGCAGGTATCCGTCGCGGCGGCGGCGCGCGAAATCCAGCCGTTCGTCCCCGTTCAGCAGCGCGATGCGCAGATGACCAAGCTGCAGCAGGAACCCCGTCCCGCGTTCAAAGGCCCGCAGGTTGTTCACGTCCACCCAGCTGTAGGGACCGTCATGCCCGGTCACCCGCCCATGCACGACATAAGGCAGTCCGATCCGATCCAGCAGCGCGGGGCGCGGGTCGTCATGGCGCGGGAACTGCACGATCACGCCCCCGATCAGACCCTTTGACGACAGCGCGCGATAGGCGTCGGGCTGATCCTCCTCGGGGACGACGGTCAGGTTGATCTCGAACCGGCGGCGGGCGCATTCCTCGCCGACCCCGGCCAGGAAATCGGCATAGATCGGGTTCACGATCTCGTTCCGGCCGCCGATGGGGATCACGCAGCCGATGGTGCTGGCATGGCCCATCGCCAGAAAGCGCGCATGGGCGTTCGGCTGATAACCGTGCTGGCGGGCGGCGGCGACGAGGCGGGCGCGGGTCGCCTCGTTCACCTCGGGGTGGCCGTTCAGGGCGCGGCTGACCGTGGTCGCGGACATGCCCACCAGCTTGGCGAAATCCTTGAGCTTCATCGTCTGCACGGGCCATCGGGCTGCGGCGCGGTGTCGCGCCGGGATGCGGGGGCCCTATCCATGGCGCGAACGCGCGCCCATGGCAACCGCCGCGCCACCCTGCACGTTGACAAACGCGCACAACGCGCCAACCTGCACCCCGCGCCCCAGCAGAAAGCCCTGCCCATGCCGAACCGCACCCTTGCCCTTCTGGTCCTGCTGGCGGCGGTGGCCTTTGCCGTCTCTCCGCTGCTGTTCCCGGGCTTTGCGGGCTACGATCCCGACCGCTTTCCGATTCCCCAGCCGGACCCGCCGATCCAGCCTGCGGGCTGGGCCTTCTCGATCTGGGGCCTGATCTATCTGTGGCTGATCGCCGGCGCCGCCTTCGGACTGTGGCGCCGTGCCGACGACGAGGGCTGGCTGCCGCTGCGGGCGCCGCTGCTGGTCAGCCTGGTCGTCGGGTTCTTCTGGTTGCCGGTGGCGCAGCGCCTGCCGGGTCTGGCCACGCTGATGATCATTGCGATGCTGGTCAGTGCCATCGTCGCGATGATCTGGGCCGGTCGCCGCGACCGCTGGCTGGAGGGGCGGCCCATCGCGCTTTACGCGGGCTGGTTGACGGCGGCGTCGGGCGTGTCGGTTGGGATCTGGCTGGGCGGCCACGGCTGGCTGTCGGCCCAGACCGCCGCGATCCTGTGCCTGATCGCGGTCAGCGCGCTGGCACTGGCGGTCCAGTCGCTGCGCCCGCGCGAATGGGCCTATTCCGCGGCCGTGATCTGGGCGCTGGCCGGGATCGTCGTCGCCAACTGGGGCGCCGGAAACTGGCCCGTGATCCTGATCGCGACCCTTGGCGCCGCCGCGCTGGCGGGTCGCCTTGCCACCGCCCGATGAGTTGACCCGCACCCAAGGAGAAAGCCCATGAGACGCCGCCTTTTCCTGTCCCTTGCCACCGCCCTGCCCGCCCTGGGCCTGACCCGCGCGCGGGCAGAGGACGTGCCGCATTTCACCTTTCCGTCCGTCGACGGGGGCAGCTATGACACCGCCCACTGGCGCGGCAGCCCGGTGCTAATCGTGAACACCGCGTCCATGTGCGGGTTCGCGGGCCAGTTGGCCGACATGCAGGCGCTGCACGACGCCTATGCCCCGCGCGGGCTGGTGGTGCTGGCCGTGCCGTCGGACGATTTCAACCAGGAACTGGCCAGCGGCGCCGAGGCCAAGGAATATTGCGAGCTGCAATACGGGCTGACCCTGCCGATGACCGACATCCTGCACGTGGCCAAGGGGGACGTGCACCCGTTCTATGCCTGGGCGCGGGCGCAGACGGGATTCGTGCCGCAGTGGAACTTCAACAAGGTGCTGCTGGACCCGCAGGGCCGCATCGCGGGCACCTGGGGGTCGTTCGTCAAGCCGGGCGGGCGTCAGATCATGGGCGCCGCGTCGCCCTATCTGACCTGATCACCACGGCACCCGCGCGCCCTTCCAGTCCCAGAAGCTGCCGGTATCGTCGGTCGTCAGCCCGTCGATCACCGCCAGCAACGCCTCGGCGCTGCGGTCGGGGGTGATGGTCGGATAGCGGGAGGCGTATTTCGCGGTCAGCGGCGTCTCGACCGTGCCCGGATGCAGCGCGACCAGGATCGCGTGACGGTTCCGGCGGCGGTATTCGATGGATGCGGTGCGGATGATCTGGTTCTGCGCCGCCTTGGCCGCGCGATAGCCGATCCAGCCGCCCAGGTCGTTATCGCCGATCGAGCCCACACGCGCCGACAGCGACGCGAGCACCGCCCGCCGGTCCCGCGCCAGCAGCGGACCAAAGGCCTGGATCGCCAGTGCGACCCCGGTGGCGTTCAGCGCGAACTGTCGTGCCATGGCGTCCGCATCGACCGCGTCCAGCGACTTTTCCGGCTGGTGCCCGTCGATGACCAGCGCGCCCGTCGTGTTCACGATCAGGTCAAAGGACTGCCCCGCCAGCCGCGCGGCGTGTTCCGTGACCGTGTCGGGCCGCGTCAGGTCCATCCCGTCGGCGGATCGCGACAGGCCCGTGACCTGCGCCCCCTGCGCCTCCAGCCGCGCGGACAGCGCCCGCCCGATGCCGCCCGTCGCCCCCAGGATCAGCGCGCGCGTCACGATTTCACCTCCTCATAGGCCGTCAGGGCGCGGGCACGGCCCTCGGCCAGCGAGATCCGCGGCATGGCGCGTTTCGTCAGGTCAAGGTCCCAGACCCGCGGAATGGCCGCCGCGAATTCCCGGGCGCCGGGCGCGTCGGGGCGCATCCAGTGGTCCTGGTACTGGCTCTTGCCGTCGAACTTCTCGGCCTGTGTCTCCGGATTGAAGATCCGGAAATAGGGCGAGGCATCCGGCCCGCAGCCCGCCACCCATTGCCAGTTCATGGCGTTCGACGCAGCGTCCCAATCGGCCAGGCAATGTTCGAACCACGCAAGCCCCACGCGCCAGTCGGTCAGCAGATGTTTCGTCAGATAGCTGGCGGTGATCATCCGCACGCGGTTGTGCATCCGCCCCGTGACGTACAGCTCTCTCATCCCGGCATCGACGATGGGCACGCCGGTGCGGCCCCGCCGCCAGGCCTCGGCGTCGTCATTGTCGGCGCGCCAGGGAAAGTCGTTCCACTCCTTGCGCCAGCAGCTGCGGTCCATGTCAGGCGTCTCGAACATCAGCTCGCGCGCGAACTCGCGCCAGCAGACCTCGGACAGGAACGGCTCGATCCCCGGAATGCCCTGCTCGAACTCTCCGCGGCAGCGTGACCAGATGCGCCGGGCGCTGATCTCTCCGACGGCCAGCGCATCGGACAGGCCCGACGTGGCCTGGGGACGCCAGGGATGGTTGCGCTCCTGCTTGTAGCCTGCGACGTCGCCCGACATGAACTCCTCCAGCCGGGCATGGGCCTCCTCCTCTCCGGCGCGGACATGGGCGGCCATGACATCCCAGCCTCGGTCCATCGCGGCGCGCGCCTCGGGCCAGTCGGTGCCATCGCTGTCGGGCCAGGCATCGGGCGCGGACAGCGACGGTGGCGCCAGGGGCTGGGCGATGTCGACCTGGCGCACCGCCTTCCAGAACGGAGAGAAGACCTTGTAGACCCCGCCCGACCCGGTCAGCACCGACCCCCGCGGCACCAGGTCGGCCAGGTCGTGCAGATGCAGCCGCGCCCCGCCGCGTTCGACCACCTCTGCCAGCCCGTCGTCTGAGGCGAAGGGAAACCCCACCGTGGTGTGCACCGCATCGGCCCCGGTTTCCTGCAGGACCTGTTCCAGCACCTTGGCCGGATCACCCCGCCGCACGATTAGCCGGCTGCCGATCTTGCGCAGCGCGCGGTCCAGCGGCGCCAGCGCCATCGCTTGGCGCTGCGCGCTGGCGGGCCGGTCGCTTGCCTCGCGCGGGTCCAGGATCACCAGCGGGATCACCGCGCCCGCGGCGGCGGCCGCGACCAGCGCCGGGTGGTCGTCCAGCCGCAGAACCCGCCTGAACCAACAGATGACCGTCATCGCATTCTCCCTTGATGCCCGGATGATCACGCGCCAGCGGCGATATGGTTTCATCGCCCGTGCCGCGGGCAAAGAAAACGCGCGGCATTGTCACACCGGGCCGGGGTGGTATAGCTGAAACCCCGCCCGCCCATAAGGCCCACAGCCCTTGTCCGATCCCAGCTTTCCCCCCGGCTTCGTCTCGCTTGTCTCGGCGGGTCCGGGCGATCCCGACCTGCTGACGCTGAAGGCCGCGCGCAGGCTGGCCCATGCCGACGTGGTGCTGTTCGACGACCTGGCATCCGGACCGGTGCTGGACCATGCGGGTCCGCAGGCCGACCTGATCGCCGTGGGCAAGCGGGCGGGCCGCCCGTCGGCCAAGCAGGAAGCCGTGAACGCGCTGATCGTGCAGCATGCGCAGGCAGGGCGCCGCGTCGTGCGCCTGAAGTCGGGCGACAGCGGCATCTTCGGCCGGCTGGAGGAGGAGCTGGTGGCCCTGACCGCCGCCGGCATCCCGTGGGAGATCGTGCCCGGCGTCACCTCGGCCAGTGCCGCGGCGGCGGCGATGGGCATGCCGCTGACCCGGCGCCTGACCGCGCGGCGGGTGCAGTTCGTGACCGGTGCCGACATCACCGGCCAGCTGCCCGGCGACATCAACTGGGCCGCGCTGGCCGACCCGCTGACCACGACCGTGGTGTTCATGGGCCAGCGTAGCTTTCCCAAGATGGCACAGGGGCTGATCGACCACGGCCTGCCCCCCGAAACCCCCGCCCTGCTGGCCGAGGCCGTTGGCCATCCCGGCCAGCGCCTGCTGCCCGGAACGGTGGCGTCGCTGGCCGATCTTCTGTCGCGCGACGGGCCGGCCAGCCAGCCGGGGCTGATCCTCTATGGGCCGCTGGCGCTGCCCGCCTGAGGGTTCCCGCCCCGGCGCGGGCCTTTGCCTAAAATTCACGTCAAGCAAGACTGGCCAGGCGGCGCGGTTAAGACCATCTTAACACCTGCCCCCTGTTCCCGGCGCCGATGGCCGGACAACCCGCAGTATTGCCATGATCGTGTATCGCCACGTGACGACCTTTGGCGTCACGGAACAACGCTGGCTGTCCAATCTGACCGACCTCGAGATCGTCGAGGCCGACGGCCGCCTGCTGCTGGTGGCGGCGAACCAGGTCCGGGGCGGGATCAGCACCTATGCGATCAGCGACCCCGCGGCCCCCATCACCATGCTGCGCACCCGCCCCTATCTGGCCGACTTCACCTATCAGGGACCGCCGCAGATCACCGCGATCCACATGGGCGGCGACACGCTGATCCACGTGGGCCAGATGGGCGGGGCCAGCAACCTGGGCGTGACGCTGCGCGGTGACATCGGGGCGATGTCGACCTTTGGCTGGCTGTTCGGCACCAGCCTGGGTCCGCAGGTGACGGCCCTGGGCCAGGTGGACACGGGCCAGGCGCAGGTGCTGTATTCGGCGCAGGGCGGCGGGCTGACGCTGACCACCCACCGGATGGGCGCGGACGGCGCGCTGGTCCGGGCAGGCCAGGCCACCATCGCCACCCCGGCGGGCACGACCGACGCGAACCTGGACAAGATCACCGATGTCAGCGTGGACGGGCAGCGGATCCTGATCTCGATCTCGGGGAACGGGAACTTCATCGCGACGCATCTGGTGTCGGCGTCGGGCGCGCTGACGCCGGGCATGGTGCACGGGGCGGACCGCGGCACCGGCTATGACGTGCCATCCGACGTGGATGCGGTGCAGTTCGGCGGCCGCACCTATGTGGTGATGGCGGCGACGGGGTCCGGGACGCTGACCGTGTTCCGCCTGACCGCCGACGGGCGGCTGACCACCGTCGACCATGTCCTGGACGAGGGGTCGACCCGGTTCCAGAACGCCACCGCGCTGGAGACCGTGGTCCTGGGCGGGCGGGCCTTCGTCTTTGCAGGCGGGGCCGATGACGGGATCAGCGTGTTCACCATGCTGCCCGACGGGCGGCTGCTGCACCTGACCACCATCATCGACACCGACGCGATGACCCTGGCCGATGTCACCGACATCGAGGCGCGGGTGATCGACGGCCGCATCCTGCTGTTCGTCGGTTCCGGGACCGAGACGGGCGTGACGCAACTGGTCTTCGAGCCCGGCCCGATCGGGGCCACGGCCACGGCGGGGGCGGGCACCGCGCGTGGCGGCACCGGGGGCGACTTGCTGGTCGCCGGCGCCGCCACCACCCGGATCGAGGGGGGCGACGGCAACGACATCCTGGTCGCGGGCGCGGGCCCGGTGACCCTGGTGGGCGGCGCGGGGGCCGACATCTTCGTGCCGTCGCGGGTGACCGGGCGGATCACCATCCTGGACTATGACCCCGCGGTGGACCGGCTGGACATGTCGATGCTGGGCAACATCCGCAGTGTCTGGCAACTGCGCTTCATCCCCACGGCGAACGGGGTGATGATCATCTATGGCGACACCATCCTGGACATCACCACCCGCACCGGGCGCGGCCTGACCGCGGCCGATTTCTCGAACGCGCTGTTCCCGGTGGGCCACTATCTGGCGCCCGAAACCGACCCCGTGGTGACGCCCCCCGTCCCGCCCCCCTCGACCGAGGCGCTGTGGATCTTCGGTACGTCGGACGCCAATCACCTCATCGGCGGGGCTCGGCGCGAACAGATCATGGCCGGGGCGGGCAACGACACCGTCTCCGGCGGCGCGGGCGACGACACCTTGCGCGGAGAGGCGGGCAACGACTATCTGCGCGGCGGCGACGGCCATGACAGCCTGCATGGCGGCCCGGGCCGCGACACGCTGTTCGGGGATGCGGGCGACGACCTGCTGCACGGCGACGATGACGACGACCTGCTCTATGGCGGCGACGGAACGGACACGCTGCATGGCGATTCGGGCAACGACACGCTGTATGGCGGGGCGGGCAACGATCGGCTGTCGGGGGGCGACGGCAACGACGTGCTGTCCGGAGAGGCGGGCAACGACTGGCTGGAGGATCTGTCCGGCAACAACCGCCTTCTGGGCGGGGACGGTGATGACACGCTGATCGCCGGGGCCGGGATCGACTACCTGGACGGCGGCGCAGGCCATGACAGCCTGCAGGCGGGCGATGGGCGCGACACGCTTTTGGGCGGGGATGGCGACGATCGGCTGTTCGGCGATGGCGGCGATGACCTGCTGATCGGCGGGGTGGGCAACGACCACCTGGAGGGGGGCGACGGCACAGACCGCCTGTCAGGCGGCACCGGCCGCGACACCCTGCTGGGCGGGGTCGGCGACGATGTCCTGGAGGGAAACGAGGATGACGACCAGCTCGACGGCGGCGAGGGCAACGACACGCTGTTCGGCGGGACGGGGGGCGACCGCCTGCTGGGCGGTGCCGGGCATGACGTGCTGTGGGGCGGTGACGGCAACGACATGCTGTGGGGCGGCGATGACCAGGACACGTTGTGGGGCGGTTGGGGCTGGGACACGCTGTACGGCGATGGCGGCAACGACGTCCTGAACGGCGAGGGCGGCAATGACATGCTGTTCGGCGGCATGGGCGACGACCGCCTGTTCGGCGGATCCGGCAACGACCGCCTGTTCGGAGAGGACGGCAACGACCTGTTGATCTCGATGGTCGGATGGAACGTGCTGGACGGCGGCACGGGCAATGACACGCTGACCGCCGGGATCGGGCGCGACCGCCTGATCGGCGGGGTGGGCAATGACGTCCTGCAGGGCGGAGCGGGCGACGACACGCTGGATGGCGGGGCGGGCAACGACCACATGAACGGCGGCCCCGGGCATGACCGCATGTTCGGCGGCACGGGGTTCGACCTGCTGATGGGGGGCGGCGGCAACAACGTCATGTCCGGCGGCATGGGCAACGACACCCTGCTGGGCGGCGGCGGCAACGACTGGATGAACGGCGATCTGGGCAATGACATCCTTCGCGGCGGGGCCGGCAACGACCGCATGTCCGGCGGCGCGGGGGCAGACCGCCTGTTCGGAGAGGCCGGCAACGACCGCATGTTCGGGGATGCCGGCGACGACGTCATGGATGGCGGCATTGGGGCGGACTGGCTGGTCGGCGGGCTGGGCAACGACCGCCTGAACGGCGGCTGGCACAACGACACGCTGGACGGGGGTGTGGGCAATGACTGGCTGTCCGGGGGGCCGGGCAACGACCTGCTGCGCGGTGGTCCGGGGGCGGACCGGATGCTGGGCGGGCCGGGCAACGACGTGCTAGTCGGCGGGACGGGCGGCGATGTGATGCAGGGCGGCATGGGGCGCGACACGTTCCGGTTCTTCGGCGCGATGGACAGCCCGCGCCGTGCCCCCGACCTGATCACCGATTTCCGGACGGGCGAGGATCTGCTGGACCTGCGCGCGATGAACCTGACCTATGCCGGATCGGGCGGGCATCAGGGCCAGCGATCCCTGCGGTGGGAGCATGTGGGCCAGCAGACGCACCTGCTGATCGACGTGAACGGCGACCGACAGGCCGACATGCTGATCCGGCTGGACGGTCGGCTGTCGCTGGACGGCGACGACTTCCTGCTCTAGCGCGCCAGCCGCGCCGCGGCCCAGGACGCGGCCTCGGCCACGACCGGATCGGCGTCCCCGGTCAGTCCCCGCGCCACGGGTGCCAGCGCGGCGTCGCCGGAATTGCCGATCGCGTACAGCACGTTCCGGACAAAGCGGTCGCGCCCGATCCGCTTGATCGGCGACCCCGAAAACCGCGCCCGGAACGCCGCGTCGTCCAGTCCCGCCAGCTCCGCCAGCGGCGGCGCATCGATGATCC
Organism: Paracoccus sp. Arc7-R13; assembly: GCF_004010775.1. Taxonomy (NCBI): domain Bacteria; kingdom Pseudomonadati; phylum Pseudomonadota; class Alphaproteobacteria; order Rhodobacterales; family Paracoccaceae; genus Paracoccus; species Paracoccus sp. Arc7-R13. Next base: position 127,086 of record NZ_CP034810.1, read on the forward strand.
CGCGATAGCGCATCTCGGAGCCTGCCTGCGCGAACTTGTTCCACGGACAGACCGCCAGGCAGTCGTCGCAGCCATAGATCCGGTTGCCCATCAGCGCCCGCAGGTCGGGGTCCACCGGCCCCTTGTGCTCGATCGTCAGGTAGGAGATGCAGCGCCGCGCATCCAGCTGGTAGGGCGCAGGAAAGGCCCCGGTCGGACAGACGTCCAGACAGGCGCGACAGGACCCGCAATGACTGACCTGCGGCACGTCCGGTGGCAGCGGCATGGTCGTGAAGATTGCGCCCAGAAAGAACCAGCTGCCCAGATCGCGCGATAAAAGGTTGGTGTGCTTGCCCTGCCAGCCCAGGCCCGCGGCCTGCGCCAGGGGCTTTTCCATCACCGGCGCGGTGTCGACAAAGACCTTGATCTGGTGCCCCGACTCGGGCGCCGTCTCCAGCAGCCAGCGCCCCAACCGCTTCAGCCGCTTCTTGACCAGGTCGTGGTAATCGCGCCCCTGCGCATAGACGCTGACGGCGGCGCGGTCGCGCTGATCCAGCACCGCCAGCGGATCGCCCTCGGGGGTGTACAGCTCGGCCAGCATCACCACCGACCGCGCCTCCGGCCACAGCGCCGCCGGGTCGCCGCGCCAGCTCATCCGTTCGGCCATCCAGCCCATCTGCCCGTGCCGCCCCTGGGCCACGAAATCCGCCAGCCGCCCGGCCAGCTCCGGCACGCCGTCCGGCCGCATGACGCCCATCGCGGCAAATCCCACTGCGCGCGCCTCGGCCTGCATCCGGGCCTTCTGCTTTGCCCAAATACCCCGGGGGGGATCGCCGTCAGGCGATGGGGGGCTGGCCCCCCCGCCCTCAGCCGAAGTCAAGCTCGGCATAATGCGGAGCGGGATGGATGCCCGGCACCTGGTCGGCCAGGACCGACCGGAACGCGGGGCGGGACTTGATGGTCGCATACCAGTCGCGCAGACCTTCGGACCGGTCCCAGTCCACGTCCGAGATGTAATCCAGGCACGAGAAATGCGCGGCCGCCGTGAAATCCGCCAGGCTCAGCGTGTTGCCCGCCAGCCAGCGCCGCGTCTCCAGCAGGGACGACAGATAGTCGATGTGGTCCTTGACCGCGCGCAGCCCGTCCTTGACCACGCGGCTGTCAGGATACCCCGACCGGGTGATCTTCTTCCAGACGCGCTCGTTCAGGATGGGCTGGGTGACCTCGGTATGGAACTTGTCGTCGAACCAGGCGCACAGGCGGCGCACCTCGTGGCGCTCCAGCGGGGTCTGCGGCATCAGCGACGGGGCGGGCACCGCCTCGTCCAGGTATTCGATGATCGCCTGGCTTTCCGCCAGCAGGTTGCCGCGATAGCGCAGCACCGGCAGCTTGCCTGCCGGGTTGCGGCGCTTCAGATCGGGCGATCCCTCCCAGTACCGCTCCTCGACCAGTTCGACCTCGATCTTCTTCTCGGCCAGGACCAGCCGCACCTTGCGGCAGAACGGGGACAGGGCGGTGTGGTACAGTCGCGTGGTCTGCGTGTTGGTGTTCATGGCTGCTCGAGACCTTCTTCTTATTGTCGCAACGCCCCGTTGATACGCCCCGACCCCGCCGCTTTCAACCGCAGCCATCAGAAGCAGGCGGCCCGCCCGTCCCGCGCGATCGTCTCCGCCCCGTCCAGGATGGCCCGCGACCGCGCCGACGGCCCCGACGGGCTGCGCTGGCGCGGGTTGGGCAGGACGGCGGCCAGGCGCGCGGCCTGCACCAGGGTCAGCCGGTCGGGGGTGGTGCCGAAATGGTCGCGCGCCGCGGCATGGATGCCGAAGATGCCCGGCCCGAATTCGGCCAGGTTCAGATAGACTTCAAGGATGCGGGCCTTGGACCACAAGGCCTCGATCTGCGGCGTCAGGATCGTTTCGGCGGCCTTGCGCGGCCAGCTGCGCGTCTGCCACAGGAACGCGTTCTTGGCGGTTTGCTGGGTGATCGTGGACGCCCCCCGCGACGACCCCGACGCGACCACCTTGCGGATCTCGACCATGTCGAAACCCCAGTGACTGCAGAAATTCGCGTCCTCGGCCGCGACCACCGCGCGGCGCATCACGGGGGCGATGTCCGCCAGCCGCGTCCATTCGCGCGGGGTCAGCGGGTGCTGGCGCGCGGCGCCGACCATCGTCCAGGTATGCGGCGGGTTCACGACGCCATAGATCGCCACCGACCCCAGCATCACCAGCACCGCCCTCAGCGCCAGAAAGCGCAGCCAGAACATCGGCCTGCCGCGCCTGCGGGCGGATCGGGCCGGTTCGGTCTTGGGGGGGTGGGCGCGGCGCAGGATCATGCCCGCATGTCTCATGGTGCGGCGCTTTGCGTCAAGCGCACCTTGCCAGCCGCGCGGCCCCGCGCCACCCTGCCCGCGAACAACCGCCCCGAGGATGCCATGACCCGACGTGCCGCGCCGATCCTGCCCCTGCTGCTGGCCCTTGCCGCCCCCGCGCTGGCACAGCCGATGCTGTCCCTGCCGCTGGCGCCCGATGCCACCATGACCAGCGTCACGCATGATTGCGACGACGGGCGTCAGGTGGCAGTGACCTATGTGACGTCGGGGGACGATGCCTTGGCGCTGGTCACGCTGGAGGACGGCCCGCGGATCTTCGTCAACGTGATCGCGGCATCGGGCGCGCGCTATGTGGCCGGGGCGCTGGAATGGTGGACCAAGGGCGACCAGGTGACGTTCACCGACGCCATGTCGGACGCGGACCCCGTCACCTGCACCGCCCGGCCTTGAAACGCAGCGCGGCCCCGCAAGGGGGCCGCGCCGGATGTCATTCCGCGGGAACCGCGCGGGTCTGGTCCACCGCCTCGATGGGGTGGGACAGGTGCTGCAGCATCTCCTTGGGGCAGACCTGCAGGAAGTTGCCCTTCTCGCGGTCCCAGTTCGACAGGATCTCGTCGGCGCGACGCGAGCCGGTCTCCTTGAGGTGCCGTTCGATCAGGCCCTTCAGCTGATCCTCCCAGTGGTCCTGGGTCACCGCGCACATCACCAGCGTTTCCGGGTTGATGTAGTCGCGCGCCAGCCCCTCGGGGTCGTACAGATAGGCCATCCCCCCGGTCATGCCCGCACCGAAGTTCGCGCCGATCCGGCCCAGAATGACGGCCACGCCGCCGGTCATGTATTCGCAGCCGTTCGACCCGCAGCCCTCGATCACCACGCTTGCACCGCTGTTGCGAACCGCGAACCGCTCGCCCGCCCGGCCCGCCGCGAACAGATGCCCGTTCGTCGCGCCATAGAGGACCGTGTTGCCGATGATCGTGTTGTCGGCCGCGACCAGCGGGCTGGCCATCGGCGGCCGCACCACGATGGTGCCGCCCGACAGACCCTTGCCGACATAGTCGTTGGCATCGCCCGAGACCTCGATCTTCAGCCCCGGGGCCGCGAAGGCGCCAAGCGACTGCCCGGCGCTGCCGGTCAGGCGGATCGTCAGGTGGTCGGGCTGCAGGTTGTTGCGCATCCCGAACTTCTGCACGATCAGCGACGACGTGCGCGTCCCGATGGTGCGGTGGGTGTTGCGGACCGCATAGGACAGCTGCATCTTCTCGCCGTCCTCGAAGAAGCGTGCGGCGTCCTTGACGATTTCCGCATCCAGCGTGTCCAGCACGGCATTGCGCGGCTTGGTGCGGTCATAGACGATCTTGTCCGCGCCATCGACGGTGATCAGCAGAGGGTTCAGGTCCAGATCGTCCAGGTTCGCCGCACCCCGGCTGACCTGGGTCAGCAGGTCCGCACGGCCGATGATCTCGTCGATCGAGCGCGCCCCGATGGATGCCAGGATCTCGCGCACCTCCTGGGCATAGAAGGTGATCAGGTTCACCACCTTGTCCGCCGACCCGGTGAACATGGCGCGCAGCTTCTCGTCCTGGGTGCAGACGCCCACCGGGCAGGTGTTCGACTGGCACTGGCGGACCATGATGCAACCCATCGCGATCAGCGCGGCGGTGCCGATGCCGTATTCCTCGGCGCCCATCATCGCCGCCATGACGATGTCGCGGCCCGTGCGCAGACCGCCATCGGTGCGCAGCGTCACCCGCTCGCGCAGGCGGTTCATGGCCAGGACCTGATGCGCCTCGGTCAGGCCCATCTCCCAGGGCAGACCCGCGAACTTGATGGACGTGGCGGGCGAGGCGCCCGTGCCGCCATTATGGCCGCTGATCAGGATCACGTCGGCCTTGGCCTTGGCCACGCCCGCCGCGATCGTGCCCACTCCGCTGCTGGCGACCAGCTTGACGGTGATCTTGGCGCGCGGGTTGATCTGCTTGAGGTCATAGATCAGCTGCGCCAGATCCTCGATCGAATAGATGTCGTGATGCGGCGGGGGGCTGATCAGCGTCACGCCCGGCGTCGAGTGACGCAGACGCGCGATCAGCTTGGTGACCTTCATGCCGGGCAGCTGGCCGCCCTCGCCGGGCTTGGCACCCTGGGCGACCTTGATCTCCAGCTCCTCGCAGGCGTTCAGGTATTCGGCGGTGACACCGAAGCGGCCGGAGGCGACCTGCTTGATCTTGGCGCAGGGGTTGTCGCCATTGGGCAGCGGGTGGCTGTGCGCCGGGTCCTCTCCGCCCTCGCCCGAATCGGACTTTGCGCCGATCCGGTTCATCGCGATGTTCAGCGTCATGTGCGCCTCGGGCGACAGCGCCCCAAGCGACATGCCCGGCGTCACGAAGCGCTTGCGGATCGAGGTGATCGATTCGACCTCCTCGATCGGCACCGGCTTGCCGAAGGGCTTGATGTCCAAGAGATCGCGGATGTGGATCGGCGGGTTGGTCCGCATCGTGGCGCTGAACTGCTTCCAGATGTCATAGGACGCCTTTTCGCAGGCCACCTGCAGCAGCTTCATGGTATTGGCTTCCCAGGCGTGCTTTTCACCCGTCCGCCGCAGCTTGTAGAAGCCGCCGACCGGCAGCATGTCCACGTTGTCGGTGCGGAAGGCGACCCGGTGCAGCGCCTCCAGCTTGGCCTGCAGCCCGTGCAGGCCGATGCCCGAGATCCGCGACTGCATGCCGGGGAAATATTCCGCGACCATGGCGCGCGACAGGCCCACCGCCTCGAAGTTCAGACCGCCCCGATAGGACGACAGGACCGAGATGCCCATCTTGGCCATGATCTTCAGCAGGCCCGCGTCGATGGCCGTGCGATAGCGGCGCATGTTCTCGACCAGGGTCCCGGTCAGCAGCCCGCGCGCGATCCGGTCGTCGATCGAATCCTGCGCCAGATAGGGGTTCACGGTCGTCGCGCCGCAGCCGATCAGCACCGCAAAGTAATGCGGGTCGATGCATTCCGCCGACCGCACGTTGACCGAACAGAAAGTCCGCAGGCCCTTGCGGGTCAGCCAGGAATGCACTGCGCTGGTCGCCAGGATCATCGGCATCGCGACCCGACCAGGGCCCTGCGCGTCGTCAGACAGCACCAGATGGCCCGCGCCCGACCGCACGGCATCCTCGGCCTCGGCGCGGATGCGTGCCAGACCCTCACCCAGGGCGTCCGGCCCCGCGCCTTCGGCAAAGGTGCAGTCGATGACGGTGACGGTGTCGCCGAACATCTTGACCATCTCATCGTATTCGCCGTTGGCGATGAACGGGCTCTCCAGCACCACGATCTCGGTCTGGGCACTGCTTTCGTCCAGCACGTTCTTGAGGTTGCCGAAGCGTGTCTTGAGGCTCATCACCCGCGTCTCGCGCAGGCTGTCGATCGGCGGGTTCGTCACCTGGCTGAAGTTCTGGCGGAAGAAATGGCTCATCGGGCGGTACTGGTTCGACAGGACCGCAGGCGGCGTGTCGTCACCCATCGACGCGATGGCCTCCTTGGCATCCTCGGCCATGGGGGCCAAGACATGCTCCAGATCCTCATGGGTGAACCCGGCCGCGCTCTGCCGGCGGCGCAGGGCGTCGCCCTGATACCGCACCACCTCGGGCAGGTCGCGCATGATGTCATTCAGCTCGGTGACCTTCTCGATCCACTCGCCAAAGGGCTGGCTGCCGGCCAGGCGGTCCTTGATATCGGTGTCGTGGTACAGCTTGCCGTCCCACATATCGACCGCGATCATCTGCCCCGGCCCCAGCGCGCCCTTTTCGCGCACGCCGGTCTCGTCCACCGGGACCATGCCGACCTCGGAGCCCGCGATCAGCAGGTTGTCGCCCGTCACGACATAGCGCATGGGGCGCAGCCCGTTGCGGTCCAGACCGCCGCAGACCCAACGCCCGTCGGTCATGGCCAGCGCCGCGGGGCCGTCCCACGGCTCCATCACCGCGTTGCAATAGGCGTACATGTCCGCCCAGGCCTTGGGCATGTCGGTGGTGGCCTTGGACCAGCTTTCCGGGACCAGCATCGTCTTGGTCATCGGCGCGGACCGCCCGGACCGCACCAGAACCTCGAACACCGCATCCAGCGCCGCCGAATCCGACGACCCGGCGGGCACGATCGGCTTGATATCCTCGGCCGCGTCGCCAAAGGCCGACGATGCCATGCGGATCTCGTGGCTGCGCAGCCAGTTCAAGTTGCCCTTCAGCGTGTTGATCTCGCCGTTATGGGCCAGCATGCGGAAGGGCTGGGCCAGCCACCATTGCGGGAAGGTGTTGGTTGAATAACGCTGGTGATAGATCGCGAAGGCCGATTCAAATCGCTCGTCCTTCAGGTCGGGATAGAATTCGGCGACCTGCTCGGCCAGCATCATGCCCTTGTAGATGATTGACCGGCAGGACAGCGAACAGAAATACAGCTCGCGCACCTGCGCCGCGATGGCGGCCTTCTCGATGCGGCGGCGGATGATGTACAGTTCGCGCTCGAAGCGGACCTGGTCGATGTCCTTCTCGCAGCGGATCAGGATCTGCTCGATCTCGGGGCGGGTGGCGTTCGCCTTCTCGCCCAGCACGGCGGTGTTCACCGGCACATGGCGCCAGCCATAGATATAGTGCCCCATCCGCAGGACCTCGGATTCCACGATGGTCCGGCAGGCCTCCTGGGCGGCAAAGTTTGTGCGCGGCAGGAACACCTGGCCGACCGCGATCAGCTTGTTCTGATCGGGTTCGTGTCCCGTGCGGCGCACCTGGTCATAGAAGAACGGCACCGGGATCTGGACGTGGATGCCCGCGCCGTCGCCGGTCTTGCCATCCGCATCCACCGCGCCGCGATGCCAGATGGCCTTCAGCGCGTCGATGCCGTTCTGCACGACCCGGCGGCTGGCCTTGCCGTCCAGATCGACCACGAAGCCCACGCCGCAGGACGAATGCTCGTCCTCCTCGCGGTACAGGCTGTTCTGGTCCATCCATGCGCGGCGGGCTTCTTCCTGTGCTTGCCAGTCCATGGTCATGATGCGGCCCTTTCCTGCGGGATCTGCGTCAGCAACTGATCGCAGTCGAATTGTGGGGTTGTGGAACCGAACCCGGCCTCGCCGGGAAAGGTGAACAGCACGGGGCTGTCGTCGGTCTCGGTCTTGGCGCCGGTCCAGTCGCTGCCGGTCTCGGTCCCGCCATAGAAGCGGTTGAACTCGCGGCTGATGTACTGGCTGCCCTCGCGGGTGATTAGAACCTCGCCGCCGGCGTCGCGGGTGGTCAGCCGGAAGCGGGTCCGTTCCAGTGCCTGGCCATCGATCGTGACGGTCTCTCCGGTCAAGGTGTCGGCGCCCTGGTGGTGCAGCCGCTGGCCGTCATCGGTTTGGGTCCAGAAGTCGAAATCATCGCGCCCCGTGGCCAACAACTCGCTGAAGCTGGCATGGTCATCGGCCTCCTCGACCAGCCGGTCGATCAGGCCGGACGACATGCTCTGGCTCTCGATCCAGCGGGTCTCAGCGTCGATGGTGGACAGGTGGTACAGCCCCTCGCGCCCGAAATGGGCGCTGTGCTGATACCCTTGGGGATCTGCACTGCAGGTATAGTACTGGCTGACGGTGCAGCTGCGGTTCTGCACCGTGACGTTCAGCGTGCAGCCCGCGGGCGGCGTGAAGCTGGCCGCCCCCGCCTGCCCCGCCGCCAGCATCCCGCCCGCCAGCACCAGAAGCGTCAACAGGCCCGACATGATCCCGACAGCGGGGACGGCCCGCGCCGCCGCTGCTCCATGCCGCCGTCCGCACGCTGCACGCCCCGTGTCATGGTGGTGCGCCATCGCCCTGCACCTATTCGGCGGCGATGCGGGCATCGCCCGTCAGGAAGGTCGCGATCGCGTCCGCGGCCTCGCGCCCGTCGCGGATCGCCCAGACGACCAGGCTGGCGCCGCGCACGATGTCGCCCACCGCGAACACGCCCGGGATCGAGGTCTGGTGCGTCTGGAAGTTCGCCTTGATGGTGCCCCACCGCGTGACCTCCAGCCCGTCCACGCCCCACAGCTTCGGCAGGTCCTCGGGTTCGAATCCCAGGGCCTTGATGACCAGGTCGGCGGGTTCGTCGTAATCGGCGCCCTCGATCAGCTCGGGCGACTGGCGGCCGGTGACGTCGGGCTGACCCAGGCGCATCTTCTGGATGCGCACCGAGGCGATCTGCGGCAGGCCGTCGACGTCACGCTCCTGCGCCTCGGCGGCGATGCCGGTCACGTGGCCCGCAAAGGCGCCGGGGGCCGACAGCCAGACGAACTCGACGCCCTCCTCCTCGGCGTTCTGCACCTCGCGCTGGCTCCCCGGCATGTTGGCGCGGTCGCGCCGGTACAGGCACTTGACCGATTGCGCGCCCTGGCGGATGGCCGTGCGCACGCAATCCATGGCCGTGTCGCCGCCGCCGATGACGACGACGCGCTTGCCCTTGGCGTTCAGCTCTCCGTCGTCGAAATCGGGAACGTCGTCGCCGAACTCGACCTTGTTCGAGGCGGTCAGATAGTCGATCGCGCGGACGATCCCGCCGTGATCGGCGTTGTCCAGGTCCAGGTCGCGGGTCTTGTAGACGCCCGTGGCGATCAACACCGCATCGTGCTTGCCGCGGATCGCGTCGAAGCTGATGTCCTCGCCCACGTTGCAGTTCAGCACGAACTCGACGCCGCTGTCCGCCAGCAGCTGGTTGCGGCGCATCACCACGTCCTTCTCCAGCTTGAAGCCGGGGATGCCATAGGTCATCAGCCCGCCCGCGCGGTCATAGCGGTCATAGATCGTGACCTGGAACCCCTGCTTGCGCAGCATGTCCGCCGCGGCCAGGCCGCCCGGCCCGGCCCCGATGATGCCGACCGATTCGGCACGCTCCTGCGCGGGCTTGAAGGGCTGGACCCAGCCGTTGTCCCAGGCGGTGTCGGTGATGTACTTCTCGACAGCGCCGATGGTGACGGTGCCGTGGCCCGACTGCTCGATCACGCAGTTGCCCTCGCACAGGCGGTCCTGGGGACAGATGCGGCCGCAGATCTCGGGGAAGGTGTTGGTGGCCTGGCTGACGCGATAGGCCTCCTCCAGGCGACCCTCGGCGGTCAGACGCAGCCAGTCGGGGATGTTGTTGTGCAGCGGGCAATGCGACTGGCAATAGGGCACGCCGCACTGGCTGCAGCGGCTGGACTGTTCGGCGGCCTTGGCTGCGGCGAATTCGCGATAGATCTCGTGGAAATCCTCGCTGCGGTCGGCAGCGGCGCGTTTTTCGGGCATCTCGCGCGGGGTCGAGACGAATGTCAGCATCTTCTGCGTGGCCATGGCTGCGCTACCTTCCCTGAAAGGACTTCGGCAACCGCAATAAACCAAGGCTTTTGCGATGAAAAGTCAGCAGTACTGACCTAATCGCCACTTTTTCGGTGCGCGGACCAAGTTTTTGTCCGAACACCCTCAATATTAGGTCAGCATTGCTTACATACCCAGTGCAAGTGCCAGCAACGCAAGGCTTCCGACGATGATGCGCCACCATGCGAACAGCCCGTATCCGTGCTGGGATACATAACCAAGCAGCCAGCGTACCACCACGACGGCGGCCAGAAAGGCGGTGATGAAGCCCACGGCGATGTCGTTGATCGCGCCCGCATCCAGCACCGCGCGATTCTGCCACAGGTCCAGGCTGAAGGCGCCCAGCATCGTGGGCATCGCCAGGAAGAACGAGAATTCGGCGGCCGACCGCTTGTCCGCGCCCATCAGCAGGGCACCGACGATGGTGGCCCCCGACCGCGACACGCCGGGGATCATGGCAAGGCACTGGAACAGGCCGATGCGGAAGGCCATCGACAAAGGAATGTCCTCGGTCCGGGTATAGCGGGGGGTGGCGGCGCGGCGGTCGACCCACAGCAGGACGAAGCCGCCCAGGATCAGCATGACCGCGACCAGCATCGGCGTCTCGAACAGCACCGTCTTGATGAAGCCGTGCGCCATCGCGCCGATCACCGCCGCCGGGGCGAAGGCCAGCAGGACCGCGCCGATGAACCGCCGGGCGACCGGGTCGTGGGGCGCGTCGCGCACCACCTGCACCAGCCGGGCAGCGTAAAGGCCCAGGATCGCCAGCAGGGCGCCCAGCTGGATCAGCACCTCGAAGGACCGGGCGGGCGAATCGAAGCCCAGGAAATGACCGGCCAGCAGCAGGTGGCCCGTCGACGACACCGGAATGAACTCGGTCAGGCCCTCGAGAACCCCGAGGGCGGCGGCGACGATCGTGTTGTGGTCCATCAGTGCTCGCGCAGGTTCTTGGCCGACCGCTTGATCGAATCGTACTGGCCCGACGGGCGGAAGCGCACCAGATAGTCGTCCAGGACGGACCCGGCCGCCGTGGGCACGATGCCCAGATCCGCGAAACCGCGGGCGCCGGGGGTGACGACGTTGTCCTTGCGCAGCAGGGCCAGCTGGTCGCGGCTCAGCGGGCTGGTGAACAGGCCGCCGGTGACCGCCTGCGCCACGCCCATCGCGGCCGATGCCAGTCTCGCGATCGGGAACGGCAGGTTCACCACCGCGCGGCGGCGGTGGACGGCGGACAGCACCTGCCCCACGATCTGGCGCGTGGTCAGGATCTCGGGGCCGCCCAGCTCATAGATGCCGGGGGCGGCGGCGCCGGTGGCGCCCATCACCGCCGCGCGGGCGACGTCGCCCACGAAGACCGGCTGCATCCGGGTGTTGCCGCCCACGATGGGCATCACCGGCCCCATCCGCGACATGCCCGCAAAGCGGTTGTAGAAATTGTCGTCGGCACCGAAGATCACCGACGGGCGCAGCACGACCGCATCAGGACGCGCGGCCAGCACCGCGGCCTCGCCCCGCGATTTCGACGCGATGTACGTGCTGTCCGATTCGGGATCGATCCCCAGCCCCGAGATGTGGACCAGCCGCGCGACGCCCATCTCCGCCGACAGGCGGGCGATGTTGTCGGCGCCGGTCTCGAACACGGTCTTGAAGGTGCTCTTGCCCTGCGCGTTCAGGATGTTGACGCAGTTGATCGCGGCATCCGCCCCGGCCAGGGCAGCCCGGACAGAGTTTTCGTCGCGGATGTTGCACATGACGGGGACGACCTGCCCGACCGCGCCATAGGTGCGGGTGAACAGCGCCTCGTCGGGGCGGCGGACGGCTATGCGGACGCGCCAGCCCTCCTTGGCCATCAGCCGGGCCACCTGCCGGCCGACAAAGCCCGATCCGCCAAAGATCGTGACCAGTTTCGCCATGGGCGTCTCGCCTCCCTCTGATAGGCCGAATGTCGCGTGATCCTTACCCCCGACGCGCGTTCCGGGCAAGGCTGCGCAGGGTCGCGGGCAGCTTCGCGCACCGCCTTGGCAGGTCTTGGCAAAAAACTGTCGAAAAACTTTCACGACCCCCATTGACGCCCCCCCGCACTCGCTTTAATCAGCCGCTCATACCACCTGCCCAGGTGGCGGAATTGGTAGACGCGCACGGTTCAGGTCCGTGTGCCGCAAGGTGTGGAGGTTCGAGTCCTCTCCTGGGCACCAAAAACAAAACCCCCGAAAACCTCGTGTTTTCGGGGGTTTTGCTTGTCCGGCGGGACGATCCGACCTTGGGGCTTTTCATTTCCGCGTCGGTCGCGTTCCCTCTGGCGAAACATGGGGACGTGATGAGCTTGTATCTGGGGATCGACGGGGGCGGCACGGGCTGCCGGGCGGCCATTGCCGATGCGGCGGGCCGCGTGCTGGGCCGCGGTCAGGGCGGGCCGGCAAACATCAATTCCGATCCATTCGGCGCGGTGACCAGCGTGCTGGCCGCGGCGACGGCGGCGATGGCTCAGGCCGGGGCCTCGCCTGCGGACCTGACCGCGGTGCTGGGCCTGGCGGGGGGCGGCATGCAGGACGCGGCCCGCGCGATGCAGGCGCGCCTGCCCTTCGCGCGCAGCCTGGTGGTGAACGATGCCGTCACTGCCGCGCGTGGCGCGCTTGGCGCGGATGATGGCATCCTGGTCGCGGTCGGCACCGGGTCGGTGCTGGCGGTCCAGCGCGGCGGCCAGCTGCGCCAGATCGGGGGGCGCGGCTTTCTGATGGGGGACGAGGGCAGCGGTGCCGTCCTGGGCCGCACCCTGCTGGCGCGGGCGATGCGGGCGGGCGACGGGCTGGTCCCGGACACGCCCCTGCTGTCCGCGCTGCGCGACGAATTCGGCGGGATCGAGGGGATCATCGCCTTCGGCACCGGCGCCGCGCCCGCGCGCTTTGCGGAACTGGCCCCGCGCCTGGTCGCCTCGGACGATCCCGCGGCCCGTGCGATTCTGGACCAGGCGGTGGCCCAGATTGGCGACGCGGTGCGCGTGCTGCAGGATGGCGACCGCCTGCCGGTGGTCTGCACCGGCGGGCTGGGCCCCTTCTATGCCGCGGCGCTGGCGGCGGACTGGCCCGTCGTTCCCGCCCGCGGCACAGGCGTGGACGGTGCGCTGGACATGGCACGGGCCTGGGCGCCATGACCCTGCAGACCCTGGCCGCCACCACCCTGTTCGACGGCGCGCAGCTGCTGGACGACATGGCGGTGATCCTGCGCGACAGGGTGATCGAGGCCATCGTGCCGCGCCCGGCGGGCGTGGTTCCGATGCCCGGCATCCTGGCCCCCGGTTTTGTCGACCTTCAGGTGAACGGCGGCGCCGGGCTGATGGTCGGTGCAGGAACCGACGCCGCAGCCTTGGCGCGCATCTGCGCGGCACATCGCGATCTGGGCTGCGCGGGCATCCTGCCGACGCTGATCACCGACGGACCCGAGGTCACGGCACGCGTGCTGGCCGCCGGGATCGCCGCCGCCCGCGTCGACACGCCGGGCTTTCTGGGCCTGCACCTGGAGGGGCCGCATCTGGACCCGCGCCGCGCCGGGGCGCATGACGCAGCCCTGATCCGCCCGATGACCGATGCCGACATGGCCGCCCTGATCGCCGCCCGCGCGGACCTACCCGCGCTGATGGTGACCCTGGCAACCGAAGCCGCCACCCCTGCCCAGATCGCCGCCCTGACCGCGGCGGGGATCATCGTCAGCCTTGGCCACAGCGACTGCACGCTGGATCAGGCACAGGCGGCCTTTGCGGCGGGGGCGCGCTGCGCCACGCATCTGTTCAACGCCATGAGCCCGCTTGGCCACCGCCAGCCCGGTCTGGTCGGCGCGGTCCTGTCGGGCGATGCGCAGGCCGGGATCATCGCGGACGGCACCCATGTCGACCCGGCGGCGCTGCGCGTCGCGCTGCGCGCACGGCCTGGAGGGTTGTTCCTGGTCAGCGACTGCATGGCGGTCGCGGGCACCACGCTGACCGAATTTCCGTTGCAGGGCCGTCGCATCCTGCGGCGCGACGGGCGGCTGACGCTGGCGGACGGCACGCTGGCCGGCGCGGACCTGCGGCTGGACCGCGCGGTGCGCGTCGCGGTGGCGGCGGGCGCGGACCCGGCGCAGGCGCTGGCGATGGCGACGTCGGTCCCGGCCCACCTGATCGGGGCCAAGGCCGGGCGCATCGCGCCGGGCCGGGCCGCGGACCTGATCCTGCTGGACGCGGACCTGCACCTGACCGGCATCCGCGACGGCGCGGGCTGGCGCGCGCCCCGGGCCTAGCTGCCGCGCAGCCGGCTTTCGATCAGCAGCCCTTCGTCCTGCAGGATCGGATGGGCGACCGAGACCGCATGGGCATTGATCCGCTTGAGGTCGCGCAGCAGGTCCAGATGCAGGGACGAGGTTTCGCGGCTTTCGGTCTGGCCTTCGCGCAGGCGGATCAGGTGGCGCTGCGCGGACTGGCGTTCCAGGTTGCGGATGGTGACCTTCTGCTCCATCAGGCGGCGGGCCATGTCGCGGTCACGCGTCATGAACACCGTCTGCGCCATGCGCAGGTTCTCCTGCGTCAGCAGGAACAGCGCGTCCAGTTCGCGGAACCCCTCGCCCGAAAAGCGCAGGCCCAGGCCGATCTTCTTGGCCACCTCGGGGGACAGGCCCCGGTCGATGATGTCGCCGATATGTTCCAGGTTGATGACGTAATCCAGGATGTCGATGGCCTGCCGACGCTCGGCCTCGGTCGCGTCGCCGGTCAGGCGCGACAGATAGTTCTTGACCTGCTGCTGTCGCCGGTCGACCTGATCCTCGATCGCGCGGACCTCGGCCAGGGGGGCGGGATCGTGCTTGCGGAACGCCGCGCGGGTCTGGGCCAGCATCCGCTCGACGCTGTCGCCGATGTCCAGAACCTCGCGCCGGGCGCCGGTCAGGGCCAGGGGCGGCGCGTCCAGAACCTGCGCATCCAGCCAGCGCGGCGCGGTCGAGGCCGCATGCGCGTCCTGCGGCATCAGCACCGCCACCAGACGGCAGACCAGCGCGTTGAAGGGCCAGATCAGCGCCGCCAGCGCCAGGTTGAACGCCAGGTGGGCGCTGACCGCCAAGGGCCCCACGGCCAGGGGCATGGCATTCAGCGCGCCCGCCGCCAATCCCGCCAGCGGCAGCGCGATCAGGCAGCCGATGGCGCGCACCGTCAGGTTGCCCAGCAGCACCCGCCGCGCGGCGATATCCAGCGTGGCCCCCGCCAGCACCGGCGCCATCGCGCCGCCCAGGTTCGCGCCCAGCACCATGACCACCGTCAGGTCGGGCGGCAGAACCAGCGACCCGATCAGCAGCACCGCCGCCAACGATGACGAACACAAAAGCGCGATCCCCGCCGCGAAGGCCAGCGCCACGGGCCAGGCCTGATCCAGCATCGGCAGGAAGGCGGCCATCTGCGGCGAGGCGCGCAGCGGCGCGGTCGCCTGGTCCAGCAACGTCAGCGACACCAGCATCAGCCCTACGCCGATCAGGGCCGTGCCCACCCCCGACGTCACCGTCGTGCCCCGGCGGCGCAGGCCGTAACCCAGCAGCACCAGGACCGGCGCGACCGCGGTGATGTCGGTCGACACGATCACCGCCGTCATCGCCGTGCCGACATTCGCGCCCAGCAGCACGATCTGCGCGCGGCGGGTGGCGATCATCTCTCGCTGGACGAAGGACGCGGTCAGCAGGGCGGTGGCCGTCGACGATTGCAGACCCAAGGTGGCGGCAAGCCCCGATGCGAAGGCCCGCAGCCCCGTGCGCGTGCCCGCGCCCAGGATCAGCTTCATTCGCAGGCCGAAGGCCTCGACCATGCCGTCGCGCACCAGTCCCAGACCGAACAGCAGCAGCGCCACCGCGCCTGCCAGCTGCAGGAAACCCAGAATCGATGCCATGTGCCTTTACCATCCCTTTCCGGGCTGCCCGCGCGGGCCGTCACAGATCCGACTTGAAGCCGCCCCTTGCATCCTGTGAAGGGGATAACGACGCAGCGGGCGCCGCTGTTGCACAAAGCGCACAGGATTTGGGCCGATGCCATGCCGCGCGGCAGGCGGGCACGCCATGGGGCAGGCCGGGCGCGCGCCGACAACCGCAGGGCGGCATATCCCTTTGAGGAAGCCGCGCCGCTCTGATATGGACGGGGTCACGACACAGGAAACCCGTGCGGCCATGAACAGCCTGTCCCCCGATCTTTCGTTCCGCTGGAAATCGAACGCGACGCGGACCATCGTCACGACCGTCAAGAACGAGGGGCCGTTCCTGCTGGAATGGCTGTGCTATCACCGGCTGATCGGGTTCAACCGCTTCGTCATCTATTCCAACGACTGCACCGACGGCACGCACCAGATGCTGCAGCTGCTGGACCAGGCGGGGATTGTCATCCACTTCGACAACAGCGACCTGATCGCCGGCCAGCCCGACGACCCGCAGCGCCGCGCCTATGCCCGCGCCATGGCCCTGCCCGAAGTGACGGGCAGCGACTGGATCGCGGTGCTGGACGGGGACGAATTCTTTCACGTCAACACCGGGGACGGCACCTTGGACGCGCTGTTCGCGGCCCTGCCCGACCGCACCGACGCGGTCGCCGCGCAGTGGCGCATCTTCGGCAACGGCGGCGTGATCCCGTTTAGGGACGAGCTGCAGATCCGCCAGTTCACCATGGCCTCGCCCACGGACATTCCGTTCACGCACAGCCAGTTCGCCATCAAGACCATCTTTCGACCGCTGCCGGTGCAGCACCTGGGCGTCCATCGACCGGTCTTCAAGAACTTCTACGGCCTTCCCGCGCATCCGCTGCTGATCGTGAACGGCTCGGGAGAGGACGTGACCCGCGACCTTCTGCGGCAGCGGTGGACCACCTCCCCGAAGATGGCGGGGTACGATCTGTGCCACGTCAACCACTACATGATCCGTGCCAGCGAGGTCTTCCTGATGAAGCGCTGGCGCGGCACCGCCAACAGCGCGGATGCCGACCGGATCAACTTCGACTACTATGACCAGCACAATCTGAATGTGGTCGAGGAGACCGGCATCACCGCATGGGCCGACCGCGTGGCGCAGGCGCGGGCAGAGCTGGTCGGGCTGATTCCCGCCCTTGGCGCGCTGCATGCCGAGGCGGTGGGCCGGTTCCGCCGCCAGATCGATGTCCTCTCTGCACAGCTGCTGGCCGAGGCGCCGGACCAGCACGCCCGCCTGTTCGACCCCGCGGTCCTGCAGGCCGAGACCGAACGCCGCCAGGCCGAACTGGCCGCGCGCCGCGCGCGGCAGGCGTCGATCGCGGCCACCCCGCCCCCGCCGCCCCCGGCCAAGCTGCCCGCGCGCCCGGTGATCGCATCGGCCATCCTGCTGGCACCGCTGCCGGACGGCCCGCCGGTGCCGACCATGCCGCTGCTGTCGATGACGCCTTGGGCCACCATCCCCGAGACGCCCGAACCCGCCGCCCCCGCCGATCCACCCGCCCCCGAGGTGCCGCCGCAATGGCTGGTCGACCTGCGGCGCTCGCCCTACCGCCGGGGCTTCTACCATTCGGAGGAGGAGTTCGCGGCGCTGCACGTCGAACGCGAACGGGCGCATCTGTTCGTCAGCTTCGACAACCTGTCCCAAGTGAGCCAGGACCAGATCGACCGCGAGGCCTGGGGATACGAATTCGCGCGCAAGTCGGGCTGGTCCCAGCTGGGCATCTTCGCGTTCCGCGCCAACTGGTTCCGCAATCCGACGCTGTTCGCCTATCTGCGCCAACTGCGCGACAACGGGCTGTTCGCGCGCTATCAGACGGTGACCTTTGCGGGAACCTCGATGGGGGCCTACGCGGCCTGCGCCTTCTCCTCGGTCGCGCCGGGGGCGCAGGTGATCGCCTTTTCCCCGCAGTCGACGCTGTCCCCGGCCCTGGTCCCGTGGGAGGCGCGCTTTCCCAGCGGCCGCGCCGCGGACTGGAGCGGCGATTTCGCCGATGCCGCGGCCCAGACCGCCTCCGCGCGGACGGTCTTTTTGGTCTATGACCCGACGGAACCCGCGGACGCCGCCCATGCGGACCGGTTCACCGGGGACAACATCGTGCGGCTGCGGACTCCGCGGGCAGGCCACAAGACCGCGCTGCGGCTGCGCCAGACCGACATGCTGTCCACGGTGGTCCGCGGCCTTGCGACGCGCACGATGGATGCGGCGGCATTCCACGCCCTTTATCGCCAGTCGCGCCTTCAGCCGTGGTACCTGGACACGCTTGGCCAGCGCCTGCAGGCGCGGGGCCGGACCGCCTGGCTGCGGCGGCTGTCCGACATCGCGGCCCGCAACGGCCGGCCCGGCATGGCCAAGGCGCTGGAGACGCGCGCCGCCGCCCCCGTGCCGCACCCGTCCTGACCCACGCCGCAACCGAAAGCGCCCGCATGCCCCGCAAGACCGCCCCGCAGCCTCAACCCGTCCCGGCCGGCCCGGACATCGCGCTGCACATGCTGATGAACGACAGCGCGCCGGTCCTGCTGGACTGGGTGCTGCATCACCGTCACGCGGGCTTTCGCAGCATCACCGTTCACGGCGACGGCGCCAACGCGCAGGCCACGGCGCTGGCCCAGGCCCTGGCCGCGGCAGGCCTGATCGACTTCGTGCCCACGACCCGTCCCGGCATCGCCCATGACAAGGCCCGCCAGATCCGCGCGCTGGACCTGGCGCTGGAGACGGCGCTGCGCGATCGCCACGATCACCTGCTGTGGCTGGAACCGGACGATTTCGTCATGATCGACACCGGGGCCGGCACCCTTGCCGACCTGGCCCAGGGGCTGGAACGGTTCCCCGACCTCCTGTCGCTGACCGTTCAGGTCGCGGGCGGGTCGGGTCAGAACCGCTATGCCGATCTGCCGCTGGTCGAGCGCTTTCGCCGCGGCACCGGCGGGGCGGCAGGGCGGATGACGGTGGCCACGCCCCTGCGCACGATCTTTCGCCCGCAGCTGGCCCGGGGGCTGAAGCCTGCGCGCCCCACGCTGAAGCCCAAGTTCGCCCGCGGCAAGGAGCCCGTGACCTGGTTGAACGGCGCGGCCGAGGACGTGGCCGACCGCTATCTGCAAAAGGGCTGGATGACGATGCCCGACCAGCCCGGGCTGGGCCTGGCGCATGTCATCGCCTTCATGGCCCAGGACCGCGAGACGTTCCTGCTGCGACGCACCGGGGCGGGCAAAACGCTGCCCTTCGTTACGCCCGACCACCTGCGGATGACCATCCAGCAGTATCAGCGCCTGAACTTCACGATGGCCGATACCGGTCCTGACCAGGCGTTCGTTCAGGCCCACCGCGCGCGGCGCGCCGAGTTCCTGGCCAGCCATCCAAAGGTCGCGGCGCGCCATGCGGCGGTGGTGACCGAATTCGCGGGGCGGCTGGACCGCCTGCTGGCGCATCAGGACCCCCAGGCGGCCAAGATCATCGCCGCCTTCGTCGAGGGGCGCCCGATCCAGGGCCTGGCCTTCGACTGGTCCGTGCCCTTCGGCGTCGCCGCGACGCCCCCCGCCCTGTCCGAGATGGATTCGGCCTGGGCTGAACGCCTGTCCCGACCCGCCGAGGAGGATGCCCCGCCGGAGGAGGACTGGGACGACACCGATGACGACACCCAGGGCCACGACGCCGCGCCCCAGCAGCCCGGCACCGCCACCCCCGACGGCGCGCCCCAGATCGCGGCGCCCGCGTGGCTCAGCGACTTGCGGCTGTCGGGACAGGCGCACGGATTCTATCATTCGATGCCAAATTATGCCTGCACCTATGTGGCACGGTCGCGCGAACATCTGCTGGTGTCCTTCGACAATCTGGCGTCGGTGCGCGAACACCCGGTGACCCGCGAACCCTGGGGTTACAAGTTCATCCGCAAGGAGGGCTGGTCGCATATGGGCATCCTGTCCTATGTGCCCGGATGGTTCCGCGACGCCGCGCTGCACCGCTATCTGATGTCGCTGCGCGAAAGCGGCTTTTTCGAACAGTTCGACCAGGTGACGCTGTTCGGGACGTCGATGGGGGGCTATGGGGCGGCGGCCTTCGCCTCGCTGGCGCCGGGATGCCGGGTGGCCGCGTTTTCGCCCCAGTCGACGCTGTCGCCGCGTCTGGCGGGATGGGACCAGCGCTATCCGACCGGCAAGCGGGCTGACTGGACCGGACCGTTCGCCGATGCCGCCGCCGAATCGCGCAGGGCGTCCCAGGTCTGGCTGTTCTATGACCCTGCGATCGACCATGACCGCCGCCACGTGCAGCGCTTTGACGGTCCGAACGTGACGCGGGTGCCGCTGCGCCATGCCGATCACAAGACGGCGCTGATGCTGCGCAACGGCCGCGTGCTCAGCGACGTGATGCGCGACATCGCGACCGGCCGGGCGACCCTGCCGCGGATGATGCAGCACTACCGCGCCTGTCGGCACCTGCCCGACTATCTGGCAGGCGTCCGCGCGCGGGCCGAACGCGGCGGCGACCCCGCCCGCGCCGCGCGCCTTGACCGCGCGATCGCGCGCCTGGCACCCTGATCAGAGACCTGCGCCGTGATCCCGTGAAGGCGGTGATGAACCGGCCGCCGGACCCTGATCGGATCCTTCTGTCGCGCATGCCGGTCCGCGGGCAAAAGATGGGCGGATGCGGCAAGCAGTGGATCTCAAAGCACCCGCCTTGCTGTCTGGCGGTTGCATGGCACACGTCTGGCAGAAGGGAGGCGGCCGCGACGATGATTTGCCCTGTGGCATGCTGATCTGCTTATCTTGGCCGGCACATCAATGACATGGCCCTGGTTCGGCGTGACATCCCTTGGAGAGGGAAAGCCCAGGGCCATGATCGTCACCGTCACGCGCCACGGGGTTGGTCTTCACCGCAGCCCGGGATCGAAAGCACCTGCCCCTGTCTGATCGGCACAGCCATGGCAGCGACAGGCCTTCCAAGAAGCGGTTCGACCACGCGGTTCGAAACTGACCCTATGTTTCACCTTGGCGGCAGAGCCGTCGATCTGCTGACCAACGTCGCACCTGAGGCTTGCCTTGCGCCCCGCCTGCCGGCTGTGGGTGACAGCCTCGGACCTGCGCAGGACCGGTCAGCCCCAGGCTTTACCGGAACGCGGTCCAGCCCTGGTGCCACCGCAGGATCGTGGTGACGCCGCAGGCCGCGGCAAAGATCCAGGCCAGCAGCGGAAAGGACGCGGGAACCAGGCACATCGCCAGGAACAGGACGATCGTCTCGAACCCCTCGGTCAGGCCGCCAAGGTAGTAGATGCCCTTGGTCGGAAAGGCCGCCGCCCGGTCGCCGCGCCGGGCGGCGATGGCGGCAAAGGCCAAAAACGACGATCCGGTCCCCACGAAGGCCGCGATCAGCACCGCCGCGGGCAGCGCGTTGGCCGCGGGATCGTGCAGCGCGAACCCCACCGGCACCAGCGCATAGAAGACGAAGTCCAGCGCGATATCCAGAAAGGCGCCGCGGTCGGTCGGGCCCTGGATGCGTGCGACCGCGCCGTCCAGCCCGTCCATGATCCGGTTCGCCGCGATCAGCACCAGCGCCGCGGTCCACCACCCCAGGGCCAGCGCGGCCACCGCCAGCAGACCCACGGCAAAGCCCGCGATGCTGATGGTGTCCGCCATGACGCCGCGGGCAGCCAGCATCTGCGCCGGGTGCCGCAGGGCCGCGCGCTGCAGCGGTTGCAGTCGGGCGTCGATCATCCGCGCCTCCATCGATGATAGCGTTCGACCAGCGCCAGCAGGCGCGGGTTCACATGGGCGCGCCGCCAAGTGCCGGCGACCGCCTTGTTGGCCTCGGCCCAGGTCGGATAGATGTGGATCGTGGCCAAAACCTTGTTCAGGCCCAGGCCGTGCTTCATGGCCAAGACGAACTCCGCGATCAGGTCACCGGCGTGATCACCCGCGATGGTCACGCCCAGGATGCGGTCGCGCCCCGGCGGGGTCAGCACCTTGACGAAGCCGCGCGCCGCCCCGTCGGTGATGGCGCGGTCCAGGTCGGCCAGGTCATAGCGCGTGACCTCGACCGCGATGCCCCGGTCGCGGGCCTCGGTCTCGGACAGGCCGACGCGGGCGATCTGCGGATCGGTGAAGGTGGCCCAGGGGATCACGCGGTCATCGACCCTGAACCGCCTGAGGGTGCCGAACAGCGCGTTGATGCTGGCGAACCATGCCTGGTGGGATGCGGCATGGGTGAACTGTAACGGTCCGGCCACGTCGCCCGCCGCCAGGATGTGAGGAAAGCGGGTCTGCAGGAAGGCGTTCGTGACGATGGTGCGGTCGGTCTCGATCCCCAGACGGTCCAGTCCGAACCCCTCCAGACGGGCGCTGCGGCCCACGGCCACGATGATCTGGTCAAAGCCGATGCGGCGGGCCGCGCCGTCCCGTTCGACCTCGATCCACCTGCCCCCGTCGATGCCGCAGCGGATCGCGCGGTACCCGGTCAGCACCGTCACCCCGTCGGCGCGCAGGGCGTCCGCGACCAGGGCCGACACCTCGGGGTCCTCGCGCATCAACAGGCGGGGGGCCATCTCGATCTGGGTGACGTCGGACCACAGCCGCGCAAAGGCCTGCGACAGCTCGCAGCCGATCGGCCCGCCGCCCAGCACGACCAGCCGCCGCGGCGCGTGGTCATGATCCGCCAGCCGCGACCACAGCGTCTCCGAGGTCAGCGGGTCGACCAGGTCCAGCCCCGGCAGCGGCGGCATGACGGGCCGCGCACCGGTCGCGATGATGATCGCCCGCGTGGTCAGCCGCCGCTCGGCGCCCTGCGGGTCGGTGACCGCGACCGTCCAAGGGTCGATCAGGCGGGCGTGGCCCTGCAGCACATCGACCCCCAGCCCGGCATAGCGGTCGACGCTGTCATGGGGCGCGATGTCGGCGATGATCCGGTGGATGCGGTCCATGACCGCGCGAAACGGGACCGCGGGCGGTGTGTCGGCCAGCCCGAAGCGCGCGGCATGGCGCATCTGATGCGCCACGGTCGCGCTGCGGATCAGCGCCTTGGACGGAACGCATCCGTGGTTCAGGCAGTCGCCGCCCATCGCGCCGGCCTCGATCAGGGTCACCTTGGCCTTGGTCGCCGCGGCGATGTAGGCCGAGACCAACCCGGCCGAACCCGCGCCGATCACCACCAGATTGCGGTCGAACCGCCGGGGTCGGGTCCATCCGGCATAGACGCGACGGCGGCGAAGGATGCCCACGATGGCGCGGGCGATCCACGGAAACACGGCCAGCGCCGCGAAGGACGCCAACAGGGGCGGCGACACGATCTCGGACAGGCTGTCCAGTGCGGCCAGCTGCGTGCCCGCGTTCACATAGACCGCGGTGCCCGCCAGCATGCCAAGCTGGCTGACCCAATAGAACGTCCGGGTCCGGATCGGCGTCAGGCCCATCAGCAGGTTCGTGGCAAAGAACGGCATCACCGGGATCAGCCGCAGCGAAAACAGATAGAACGCCCCGTCCCGCGCCAGCCCGGTCTCGATCCCCCTGGCCCGCGCGCCCAGCCGCGCCCGCACCCAGTCCCGCAGCAGGTACCGCGCCGCCAGAAAGGCCAGCGTCGCCCCGATGGCCGACGCGAACGAGACGATCGCCAGCCCCGCCCAGAACCCGAACAGCGCGCCCCCGGCCAGCGTCAGCCAGACCGCGATCGGCAGGGACAGCGCGGTGATCGCGACATAGGCGGCGGCGAACAGCGCCGCGACCAGCACCGGCCGCTG
Organism: Paracoccus sp. Arc7-R13; assembly: GCF_004010775.1. Classification (NCBI taxonomy): domain Bacteria; kingdom Pseudomonadati; phylum Pseudomonadota; class Alphaproteobacteria; order Rhodobacterales; family Paracoccaceae; genus Paracoccus; species Paracoccus sp. Arc7-R13. The sequence continues at coordinate 150,414 of NZ_CP034810.1, forward strand.
CTGCTGATACTCGGCCACGGCGGCCAGATGCCCGCGCAGCGACTGAAGCGTCACGTCCTGACCGCCCAGCAGCCACGACCCGGCCAGCACAATCGCCGCGACAAGGATTAGCAGAACGGGTCTGGTCACGGCATGTCCTTCATCACGGCCTCGGGGCACCTATCCGACAGGTCGTCAGGATGCCCGAAGTCTTACCGGACCGCCGCGACTCGCCCGGTCACGTCCCCGTGTACACGCGGCCCCGTCATCCCCGTCATCCCCGTCATCCCCGTCGGAGCCGTCGGAGCCGTCGGAGCCGTCGGAGCCGTCGGAGCCGTCGGAGCCGTCGGAGCCGTCGGAGCCGGATGGGTCTTTTGGCCTGTCATGTCCACACCTGAAGACAAGGCTGGTCAATAGCGGCTCGATCCGATGCATCTACGGAACGGTAACGCCCGGCGGAAACCGGTCTCCAATGCCCCTTGGCATGACCGATCACGCCCCTGCCCGGCCCCAACGCGCGGCGATGGTCTGCGCCAGTCCGGCAAGATCGGGGGCCGTCACGTCAGGCTGCGGCACGCCCGGCAGCACCAGCGCCGCGTTCACGCCATGGGTCACCAGCGCGCCTTTGCCGCCCAGCGCCTGCATCCCGATCGTGTCCCAGACATGGCAGGCCACCAGGCAAAGATCGGACAGCGGTACCGCCAGTGCCTCGGCCACCAGTTGATAGGTCTGGGGCGCGGGCTTGAAACGGTTGGTCGGCTGGACGCTGAAGCTGGCCTCGAAATACTGCGCCAGGCCCGAGCGGTCCAGCGCGGTCCCTCCCGCAGAGGGCGGCGAGTTGGTCAGTGTCACCAGACGGAACCCCCTGTCCCGCAGATGGACCAGCGCCGCCTCGGCATCGGGATGGGCGGGCAGCGTGCCCATCGTCCGGCGCAGCGCATCCTCATGCCCCTCGGTGATCGCCACGCCCCTGATCTTCCCGATCATGCGCAGCACCGCAACGGCCAAGGTGCTGAAATCGCTGCGCAGTCCGGTGATCGTCAGGGTCTGGGAATAGAGGATCAGCTGCGCGAACCAGTCGCGCATGACGGCCCCGTCGCCGAAGATGTCGTCGAACAGCGGACACAGGTGGTCCAGGTCCAGCAATGTCTCGTTGACGTCAAAGACGAGGATGGGGCGCAGGGACATGGGGGCGATCCTGATCGGTTGACGATCATGCAGAACCATCGGTCGCGATTATCGTTCCTTGCGACTGCCCTCCAGCGAAGTTCCGGCCGATGCAGGTTGGACGCCCCTGCTGACCACCATCGCAGGCGGCAGCCGATGCAGCCTTTCCGGTGGTGAAAGGCGCGCTGTAACCCACGTTTTTTCATTGTCACCCGCGTGATCCACTGCGCCGGGACCTGACCGAGAACCGGTCAACCTATGGGCGGTACTGGATGCCACGTGGAAGGCGGTGCGGAACGCCATCGGACCGTCCATGGCCGGGTCCATCACCATCATTGTCTGTTCGTGCCACGCCGGGCCTGGGTCGCTTAAGCATCGGCCATGCATTCGCCTCAGCACCAGAAGGGTGCTGAGGCCAGCCGTCATGGCGGTCCCGATCATCGGCCTGTGGGGCCGCATTGCCTTTGCCACCCTTTCCCGGCTTGAGATCCTGGACGGACGGTCAGCCCGAACGTGGTCGATGTACCGCATGCACTGGACATCCGGGTGTTCAATTTGGGCATTGCGTTGCGTACTGGGATCGGCGGCATGGTGCAGAGGATGCGGGTCTGACCGCTGCCCCCTGTAACCGTCCAGTGGCCGAGGGCACTGCGGCGACACACCAGTCGGTTCTCCATTAAGGACCAGGCGCGGTCCCCGTCCCCTGACCACCCGTCCATGCCAAGGTTTGGCAATCCCGGCACGTTCATGCCACAAGGCCCCTGCCGCAACGGGATCGGAAGGGATGCCATGTCGTCGTTCATGCAGCAGATCGCGGGACTGGACGCCGTGGCCCTGGCCCGTCGGCTGATCGGTGCGCGGCTGACCGTCCGCGGCGCAGGCGGGAGCATCATCGAGACCGAGGCCTATGCCCCCGACGATCCCGCCTCGCACAGCCATCGGGGGCCGACGCCGCGCAACGCCTCGATGTTCGGCCCGGCGGGCCACGCCTATGTCTATCGATCCTACGGCATCCACCTGTGCCTGAACGTCGTGGCGACCCCCGGCGCGGCCGTGCTGATCCGCGCGCTGGACCCCGACACCGGCCTGGACCTGATGCGCGCCCGCCGCCCCGCCCCCCCGCTGTGCAGTGGGCCGGGGCGGTTGACGCAGGCGCTGGACATCCGGCCCGACGATGACGGCGCCGCCTTCGACGGTCCCGATTTCGGCATCGTCCTGGTGGCGGCGGTGCCCGATCTGCTGGTCGGGCCGCGGATCGGGATCAGCCGGGCGCAGGACCTGCCATGGCGGTTCGGCCTTGCCGGGGCGGCGGGGCTCAGCCGGCCATTCCCGCGGGCGCGCCCGGATCGCTGACGGCGGGGCTGCGGAAAAGACACTGTGCATTCCCGCCGCCCTGCAATACAGATGCGGGCCGACAAACCGTCCAATGCCGGGGATCATCGATGGATTTGCACAGCAGCGACCACCCCAGGCAGGACCACGCGGCCTATCAGGCCGGACAGCATGATTTCCAGTCCGACATCCAGCGCCTGGCCGAGAACGAGCTGGTCGGGACGATCCTGGAGACGGTGATGCTGGCCACGCGGATGCGCTTTGCCGGGGTGGCGCGCGTCACCGCCGACCGGTGGGTCGCGTGCCGCACCGTCGACGACCTGAAATTCGGGATCGCCGCGGGCGACGAGATCGAGATCGGGTCGACCTTCTGCCAGACGGTCCGCAAGACCTCCGAGATGATCATCTTCAACGAGGCGTCGTCCGACCCGGTCTATCGCGACCATCCCATCGCCGCGGCCTTCGGCATCGTCAGCTATGCCTCGGTGCCGATCTTTCGCGGCGACGGCAGCTTCTTCGGCACGCTGTGCGCCATCGACACCGAAACCAAGGACGTGAACAACGCCCGCACCGTCGCGATGCTGAAGATGTTCGCCACCATCATCGGCGGCACGCTGGACACCGCCGAACGGCTGGACGCCCAGGAACGCATGATCGAACAGGAACGCAAGCTGGTCCGCATCCAGGAGGAGTTCACCGCCATCCTGGGCCATGACCTGCGCAACCCCGTCACCGCCCTGCGGTCGGGCATCCGTATGCTCGGCAAGGAGCCGCTGACCGAACGCGGCCGCGGCCTGATCGGGCTGATGCAGTCCTCGCTGCACCGGATGGGCGAGTTGGTCGAGAACATGATGCTGCATGCCAAGGCGCGGCTTGGCGACGGGATCACTGTCGCGGCCACGCCCGACGCCCCCCTGGGCGACGCCATCGCCCAGGTCGTGGCCGAGATCCGTCTGGCCGCGCCCCAGCACCGGGTCACGACCGAGCTGGATTTCGGCGGGCCGGTCTGCTGCGATCCGTCACGCATCGCGCAGGCGGTGTCGAACCTGGTGTCGAACGCCATCAACCATGGCGACGCCGACACCCCGGTGACCGTGCGTGGCCGCCGCACCGACGGCGCCGTCGTGATCGAGGTCCAGAACGAGGGCGAGCCGATCCCTGAGGCCGCCCAACGCGCCATCTTTCAGCCGTTCCAGCGGGGCCGGACCGCTGAAAGTTCCGGGCTGGGCTTGGGCCTGCACATCGCGTCGTCCATCGCGCAGGCGCATGGCGGCACGATCGCGGTCGCCTGCGGGGACGGCACGACGACTTTCAGCCTGACCTTTCCCGTCCTGCCCGCCTGACCGCGCGCGCCATCCGAAACGGTTGCCCCCCGTCGCCCCGATCGGCCATCCTGCCCCCTGACGCAATCGCCAGTCGGGACGATCGATGACCAGACCCCAAGGACGCCACCGGCTGCCCCCCATCGCGGTGATCGCGATCGCGCAGCTGTTCGGGACATCGCTGTGGTTCAGCGCCAACAGCGCGGCAGAGGGGCTGATGCAGGCCTGGGGCGCGACCGCGGCCGATATCGGCCTGCTGACCAATGCCGTGCAGGCGGGCTTCATCGTCGGCACGCTGGTCATGGCGGTTGGCGGCCTGGCGGACCGGTTCGCCGCCAGCGCGATCTTCGTCGTCTCGGCCCTGGCGGGGGCGGCGTTCAACCTGGGTTTTGCATGGCTGGCCCAGGATGTCGCGACCGGCGCGGGGTTCCGGTTCCTGGTGGGGCTGTCGCTGGCCGGGATCTATCCCATCGGCATGAAGATGATCGTCAGCTGGGCGCCCGACCGCGCGGGACAGTCGCTGGCCCTGCTGGTGGCGATGCTGACGCTTGGCACCGCGCTGCCGCATCTGCTGCGTTCGACCGCGGGGGCGGTGCCGTGGCAATGGGTGGTCGCGACCTCGTCGGGTCTGGCCGTCATCGGCGCCGCCATGATCCGCGCCCTGGGCGACGGCCCGCATCTGGCGCGCCCCGCCCATCGCGGCAGCGCCGGCGCCCTGCGGGCCTTTGCCATCCCCCGGTTCCGTGCCGCCGCCTTCGGCTATTTCGGCCACATGTGGGAGCTTTATGCCTTCTGGACCATCACCCCCCTGCTGGTGGCCGCCACCGGTCTGGCGGACGCCTATCCGGGGCTTGGCGTGTCGGGCCTGTCCTTCCTGATCATCGGTGCCGGGGCCGCGGGGTGCCTGGCGGGCGGCAGCCTGGCCCGCGTCCTGGGCAGCGCACCGATAGCCCTTGCCGCGCTGATCCTGTCGGGGGCAAGCGCCCTTTGCGTGGTCACGCTGTGGCCGGTGCTGCAGCCGGGCTGGCTTCTGGTCCTGCTGGTGGTCTGGGGCGCCACCGTCGTCGCGGATTCGCCGCAATTCTCGGCCCTCTCCGCGCGTGCCTGTCCGCAGGATGCGGTAGGGGCCTCGCTGGCCATCCAGAACGCCATCGGCTTTGCCATCACGGTCGCATCGATCGCGCTGACGACGGCGCTGTTCCAGCGCATCGGCCCCGCGGCCGTCTGGCTGCTGATCCCCGGGCCCGTCGTGGGTGTCCTGGGCTTCGTGATCGCCGCGCGCCCGCGGCGGTGATCCCGATCAGGCCGGAAGGGCAAAGCGGTCGATGCGAAAGCCGTCATGCACCGTGCTGTGCGATGGTCCCAGGACAGCCTGCAGAATGGCCACGGCCCTTGGTCCGTCCAGCGCCTCGTCGGTCGGGCCGGTCCAGTTGACGGCGATCACCGGGCCCGTCGCCCGGGCGCGCAGCCAGCCGCCAAGACCGGTGATCTCCTCGGGGGTCAGGAAATACAGCACCTCGGACAGCAGGACCAGATCGGGGCGCAGGTCCGGCAGGTCCTGGGGCGCGCAGCCCTGCAGGACGGTGACCTGCGGCAGGGGGGCCAGTACCTGCCGCGCCGACCGGATCGCGGCGGGGATGCAGTCCATCACCGTCAGGCGGTCGCACCGGTCGGCCAGTCGCCGCGCCAGCGTGCCGTTGCCGCACCCGATCTCCAGCGCGGCCCTGAACGGGCCGTGCCCGATGGCGTCAAGCGTGGCGGCGTACTTGCCGGCCTCATAGGGGCTGGTGCGGTGATCCCAGGGATCGTCGCTGGCGGCATAGAGGCGGGCCAGATGGTCCACCGTGTCCCTATGGGGCAATGACGATCTCCGGATGGGTCAGGAAATGGGCCTGATGAGTGTCGGTCATGACGAACCCCGTCGGGTCGTCGTCGATCAGCCCGGTCATCTGCGACCTGTGACAGGCCAGCGCGCGCCGCTTGGCCGCCACCGCCGCATCCGAGGCCGCGATCAGCCGGACCTCCGCCGCGCGGTCGGTGAACCGCCCCCAGACCGGATAGAAGGCCAGCGCGAGATCCGCCCGCATGGCGGTAAGGCGCATGGCAAGACGCGCGACCTGCTGATGATCGACATGCGGGTCGTGTTCCCAGGTCGCAAGCACCAGCGCGTCGGGCGCGATCAGCGCCGACACCCGTTCCGCCGCCTGCGCGTCGTCGGGGGCGGCACAATCGGGATAGCCAAGGCAGGTGACCCGCGCCGCTGGCGCCAGGATCGCGCAGGCGGCGCGCAGTTCCGCCGCACGCGTCGCGGCCAGCACCAGGGCGGGCCAGCGCCGCGATCCGGGATGCGAGCGCGTGCCGTCGGTCACGCAGATGACGTGACACGGGGTGCCCTGCGCGGCCGCATCGAACAGCAGCGCGCCGCAGCCCAGCGTCTCGTCATCGGGATGCGGGGCCAGGATGACCAGTGGGCGGCCCTGCACCAGCGAAGCGGGCGTCAGCGACGGGGCAGATGCCGCATGGTCCAGAAAGCCGCTCATCCGATCCACCGCTGGTGCAGGTCGGGGTCGGCCAGGATCCGGTCCACCGATGACAGGGCCAAGGCATCCGGCCCCGCCTGCCGCAGGTACAGGCTTAGATCCCGCCGGATGCGGTCGGCCGGATGCGCCGTGGCGAATGACGCGGCCCCCAGCGCCTGGTCCATGTTGGCCAGCAGGGCCACGGCCTCGTCTGTCGTGCGCAGGCGGGCCAGGATCGCGGCCTGGGCATCGGCTGCGGTCGCGGCGGGACGCTCGATCCGGCAGGCGGCCTGGGCCAGCCACAGGCGGGCCGTCTCGCAGGCCGTGATCATGCGGTGCAGGCGCATCGCCTGAAGGGGGGCATCCTGCTGGCTGCGGGCGCGCAGCTGATCGGCGGTCAGGGCCGTCAGCCTACGCATCGCCCCCAGTTGGACCGCGGCATAGCGCCAGACGCCGCCGTGGAAATGCGGCTCGGTCAGATAGGCGTCGGGCGCGCCCAGGGTCACGGCCTCCGCCACGGCCAGCCCGTCCAGGTCGCAGCGACCCGATGCGGTGGCCTTCATCCCCGACATGTCCCATTCGCCGGGAAACAGCCGCCCGTCCAGCTGGTCGCGCGCGAACATCAGCAGGTGCAGCCCGGCATCCGACCGCACGGTGACGATCATGTGGTCCAGCACGTCCGCACCGCTAGCGAACAGCTTCTGCCCGCGGATGACCGAACCCTCGATCCGTGCGGGGTCGGGACCGTCGGCGCCCCAGATGCCGTAAAGCGCCCCCTGCGCCACGGGCGCGGTCGGACCGTCATGCAGCATCAGCAGCTTGACGGCGTTCACATGCCCCTCGAACAGCCGCCCGGCGGACAGGTTCGCGCCGCCCACCCGCTGCAGCGCGTCAAGCAATACCAGCGGATCACGCGGGTGATGGGCCAAGGTCAGACATTCCGCCAACAGCCCGCTGTCGCGCAATGCCGCTGCCAAGGCAGGGCCCGACGGGCCGTCGGCACCGTCCGGCAGAGCATCGGCGATCATCCGTTCGGCACGGTCGATGGCGTCGGTCATCCGACCACCATCGCGGCGTGCCGGTCGGACCAGCGGGCAAAGTCCGGATCGACGGTCCCGTCGACCAGCGCCGCCAGATCCGCCAGCCGCGCCTCCAGGTCCGAGGCGCGCAGCTGCGGGCCGGCCGGAACGCTGCGGTCGGGATAGGCGCGGATGGTCCCTGACATCGCCTCGTCCCACATCGCGCGCAGCGCGTCGGGCAGGATCATGGCCTGATCGGCCAGCGGATCGGCATCCTGCATCCGGTGGCGCAGGCAGGCAGCCATGCCGCCATCGGCGCGCCCCTGCAGTCGCCCGGACACACGCGCCGTCATGTCGCAGGAATAGCGGACGGCCAGCCCATGCGCCTCGGCCCGAAAGACCAGGGCGCGATCCTCTCCGAAATCCAGCGCCGGCAGGCCGCCGATGGCCCGGTACAGATCCGCGCGGATCGCCATCGACGCGCCGGATTCCATGTAATGCAGGGTCTGCGACTGCGCGGACTGGCGCCCCGCCACCTGGTCCAGCCGGTGGCGGACCCGGCGCAGCAGCGCGCTGTAGCCCTCCTCGGCCCGGGTGATGCGCGCGCCCGAAGGGGTGGCCAGAACATGCGGGACGTCGGCGCTGATCGATCCGCAGACCAGATCGGCCCCGTCACCCATCGCGTCCAGCGCGGCCCGGATCCAGCCCTGCGCCGGGATCGCGTCGGCATCCGTCGTCATCAGCAGCCCGCCGGTCCTGGCGGCCAGGTCCATCGCCACCCGCCGCGCGCGCCCGGCACTGGCGGTCGATACCGGAAAGGTGACGGAATGCACTGACACCTGCAGCGCAGGGCTGCGGAAGGACCGGGCGATCCGTTCGCTGGCATCTGTGCAGTTGTTGGCCAGCACCAGGGCCGTGAAGGGCAGATCACAGGCTTGGGCGGCCCCGGCCAGCGCCTGCAGCAGCCGGTGCAACCGCTTGGCCTCGTCGCGCACGGGGATGGCGACGGTGACGTGGCGCAGTGCGGGACGGGTATCGTGCCAAGGGGTCATTAGCATCCGTATCATGCAGGAAGGTCCGGCCGGGGCGGTCGAGCGGCGACGGATGCATGACCGGATTGTCCTGCGCATCCCCCTGCAAAACGGACGCATGACAGGGCAGTTCCTGAACCTGCGCCTGATAAAGATCAGGCTTCATGGCATCGGTTCCCTGAAATCGGCATGATTTCAGCAGGCTATGGTCAGGTGCAGGACGGCGACTTTCTTCAGGCGCAGTGTCCCGCCTTCGTTCCATCAGCCGGTGATGGCCTTTCCACCTGTCCAGGCGTCTTCGGCCGCTGTCCTGACCGACCGCAACGGGTGGGACAAGCGAGGACCGACAGGTCTTACCTCAAGCCCCGGTCCATAGCCCCATGCCGCGGCACGCTCTGCCTGCGACGGGGTCATCTGCGGCGCCGATCCGTAGTCCAGATTGCCGTCCCGGACCGTCGCGTCCATCCGGGACGGGGAAAGCGACATGAAGGCGTGAACGCTGTTCACCACCGCCGCGGGCGATGCCACCAGATCCTCGTACCGGATGACCATGGCCGCGTGCAGGTGGGACAGGTCCTGCTGCATCTGAGAGTGCGCGTCCAGCCAGTGGTCGATCAGCTGATGGGCTGGCCCATCGACCCATTTCGCGACCGCTGCCGCCACGGCCTCGGGGTGGCGGATGATCAGCACGAATTGCGACAGCGGGAACAATTGCTGGTACAACCGTGTCCGCGTCAGGTTCACCGGCGACTTCTCGACCCGCCACGGACGATCGCCGTCGAACCATCGGTTCCAGTCGTGTTCCAGGCGCAGGCGGGTCTCCAGCCGGTCCAGCGGGTGGCCCTCGGTCAGGTGCTGACGCGGATCGGTCGCGAAATTCATCGGTCGGCCGTGCTGCGCGGTATGGGGGATGGCGCCCTGCAGATAGCACCCCTCGTTCTCGGGCACCGGCGCATCGCTGATCGTGGTCACCGCGTCATGCGCCGCCACCAGCCGCGTCAGAAGCGATGTCCCGGACCGGTGCAGGCCACCGACGAAAAGATAGCGGTGATGCTGCATCAGGATGCCTTTCCCCTGTCGAAATATCGCTTGATCGTCTTCAGACCGAGGTCGTTGAAAGACCCGCGGACGGCATGCCGGCCCGCGGGTCTTTCGGGATTGCGATGGGTCAGGCCCGAGGGGCGACCTCGCCCTCTTCCTCGCCGTCCCAGTAATGGATGCGCACGGCGGCGACCTTGATCAGCGCCATGCCCGGTGTATCGATGCCGTCCGGAAACCACCGTTCCAGATCGCTGGTCCAATGGTCGGCGAACGTGGCCTTGTCGCGGATGATGCCGGCCTCGCCCTCGACGGCCACGAACAGCGGCGGCGCGCCCAGAATGCCTGCGCGCCCCTGGAACGACAGGGCGACATGGGGGTCGCGTTCGATGTCGGACACGGTGCGCGTGTCGTCATAGGTGAAGTAATAGCTGTCGCCATCCCATTCGACATCGGAATTGTTGCTCATGGGACGGGTGGCAAGCTGGCAACCCTCGGTCCGGGTGGTCAGCATGGCAAAGTCGATCTTGCCCATCGCCTTTGCCAGATCGCCTATGGTTCTGTCGGACATGTGAACTCCTGACTGCCGTATCGGCTTCTGGCACATCAACGCGCGGCCGTGGTCATTCGATCCATGCCCCCTGCATCGCGGTGATCCTTCGCGCGATCACCGGCATTCACATGACCGGCAGGGTGCGGCAACCCACGCGCCGGTCGGAGGTTGTCCTTTGCTCCGTTGTCGGAGCCAGCATCAGGAGCATGACGATGACCCCAACCTTTCCAGGGATTGCCTTGGCGACCGCGCTGACGCTCGCCTTGGTCGCACCCGTCGCGGCCGATCCGGGCCGCGGGCGCCATCACGACAACGACCGCAACCACGCCCATCAGGGGTGCCCGCCGGGCCTTGCCAAGAAATCGCCGTCCTGCGTTCCGCCGGGTCAGGCAAAGCGCGATGAGTTCCGCTATGGCCGCGGCGTCGGCGACAGGCTGCGCGTCGAGGACTATGTTCTGGTCCGCGACCTGAACCGTTACGATGTCGAACGCCGGGAGGGTTGGCGCTATTACCGCAGCGACGATCAGTTGTACCGGGTCGATGCCGAGACGCGTCAGATTCTGGCCGTGATCAACCTGGCCCGCGCGCTTTTCAACTGAAAATTGCATTTTATGCATTTGTGAACGGACCGGTTCGGAACCGCCGATCGGTGCGGCAAGTTTGCACCGCATCATCGGGCAGCATGCCCGAGAGACAGGAGATTACCATGAAAGCGTATCTTGTTCCGACCTTGGTTGCGGCCCTGACGATTGCGGGGGCCGCCTCGGCGCAGACGATGGCCACCGTTGCCACGGATTTGAACGTCCGGTCCGGCCCGGGCGTCCAGCACGGCGTGATCGGCGCCATCGGCGCGGGGGACGAGGTGTCGGTCCTGGGCTGCATCGACAGCGCGAACTGGTGCCAGGTCAGCGGCGACGGTCTGGAGGGCTGGGCCTATGGCGACTATCTGAACGTCAAGGCGGGCGACGAGGTCGTGTCGCTTTATCCCAACCGCGAGACGGTCCGTGTGACCATCATCGAGGCCCCCGTTGAGGACCCGACCACCGGGCAGGACGCCGCTGTGGGCGGTCTGGGCGGCGCGGCGATGGGTGCGCTGATCGGCGGCCCGGTCGGGGCGGTGGCCGGTCTTGCCATCGGCGGCGCGACCGGTGCTGCCGCAGCCGAGGAGCCCACGACCGAAGTGACCACCTATGTCACGTCGAACACGGTGGATCCCGTCTATCTGGACGGAGAGGTCGTGATCGGCGCGGGCGTTCCGGAAAACGTGACGATCTACGAGATCCCGGATCAGCCGGATTATCGCTATGCTCATATCAACGGCCAGACGGTGCTGGTGAACCCGCAGGATCGTCAGATCATGTATATCTATCGCTGACCTTCGCGGAAACGGCGGGCGCGGTCTTTGGGGTCCTGCCCGCCGGACCTGGATTGCTAAAAGCGTAGGTCTGACGGCGGCGGTCCATTCATCCAGTCATTGAGCCTTGGGACTGCCGGCAAGGGCGATTCCGCGTTTCAGTCTGTCCACGACGGATCGACCACGTCGGCCAGATTTTGCAGAATTGTCTATGTTGCGATCTGAAATCGGCGGACGCTCACTGCCGTCGCCTGCTGTTCCACAGTCACCGCTGCGCCCTGCTAACGGGCGCAGCGTGTCGTCACATCGCCTCCAGCTGGTCGACCGCTTCCTGACAGGCAGCCTCGTCTCCTTCGGCAAGGGCACGCTCCGCATCGGCGATCAGGCTGTCGCGATCGGGCATGGCCTCGTCTCCCTCGGCCTCTTCCGCGGCGGTCGGTTCGCCTTCCTGCTGCGCCTGGACGTCGCTGCCGGACATGGCGACGGCCGTTCCGGGCTCTGCCTCCGTTCCCTCCAGCGGCGCAAGCGAGCCGTCCTTGGCGATGCCCTCGCCCGAGGCGCTGTCGGCCCCATCGGCTGCGGGCATGTCGGACGACGCATCGGCCGACGCCTCGGGGGCATCCGCCTGGGCGTCATCGCCCGCCGGCTGCTCCAGCGGCGCCAGCGATCCGTCCTTGGCAATGCCCTCGGTCCCGCCTGACGCAGCACCCGCGCTGTCGCCGGTCATCGCGGCGGTATCGGTAAAGCGTGCCAGATCGGCGGCGCAATCCGCCTGCGCCATGCCGGCAAATGCGCAGATCGCGCAGCCGGCCATCCAGGTCATCGAATACTTCATGTCTCGTCTCCCATGATGCAGCGTCTCCTCCTCAGAAGACGTAATGAAGCTCCTGCCTGCGCCCGATGTTCCAGCAGATGACCTATAACGTTTGCTAATCAGCACCTGTCCGGCCGGGCGGTCGGCACCGAACGCCGCAACCCGCCAAGCCGATGAAAGGCAACGGGTTCGCCCGAACGGCGCATGACACAGAGTGCAAAACCTGCCCCAGCAACGCTGACATTAATCAAGTTGCGTGGTCGTTAACCCTGATCTTAGCTGAAACATGTCGTGAACATCGCAATGTCCTACGGCGTTCTCTTTCAGCGGCGGCCCCATGCATTCTCGTCGTCTTGTCGTCATCTCGGATCATTGCAGCGATGGTCCGCCGGTCCCGGTGACGCATCCGGCGCAGATCGACACCATCCTGCCGCCGCCCCCGACGGGACAGGTCTCCGTCACCGGCGGCTATCTGGAACGCCTGCCCTTGGCAGCGATCGCGGCGGGCATCGTCGATACCGCCGAGATCTGGAGCTTTGCCGGGCGCTGCGGCGAATCCGATGCCAGCCTGGGCCTTGCCGCGGGCCGGGCCGATCCGGACCGCCCCGGCCTGACGCGGCGCGTCTTTCGCGCCGATGCGCATGACGCGCCTTATGGATCGGCCGAGGCGGTGCGCCATCTGCACCAGACCGGCGCGCCCGACATCCTGTGCGTCTGGGGCCTGGGGGTCGGGCATGACATCATGGATGTGGCACGCGGTGCGGTCACCATCTACAATTCGATCGACGCCCCGGCACTGCGGATCCCCGACGACCTGGCGGCGCGGTTCGACCTGTTCCTGACCGGCGCCCCTTGGCAATCGGCCGAAATAAGGGCGCGTATCCCCGGCGCCCGCACGCGCGTGCTGCCCATCGGCCCGAACTTTGCGTCCGACGTGACCTTTCATCCGACCGGTGCGGCCAAGGATCGCGACGTGGTCTATGTCGCCTGCGCGCAGCCCTACAAGCGCCACGACATCCTGTTCGACGCGATGGAGCGCCGCCCCGGCACCACGGCCCTGCTGGTCGTCGGATACGGCGACGACGACCTGCGCGCCGACGCCGACCGCCGCGGCCTGGACGTCGAGATCGTGGGCCCCCCGGGGGTGGATCATGATGCCGTCAACCGGCTGATCAACCGCGCCCGCGTCGGTGTGGTGTGCGGTCAGCATGACGGCGCCCCCGCGATCCTGACCGAATATCAGCTGGCTGGCCTGCCGGTGCTGGCCAATGCGGACCTGGTCTGCGGGCTGGACCACGTGCCTGCATCGGCCGGGACCATCGCATCCCCCGGCGCGCCCTTTGCCGCCGCGCTGGACGGGCTGCTGGCATCGCCGCCCGCCGATCCCCGCCCCGACGCGATCGCCCGATGGGGCTGGCGCGCCAGCATCGCCTGCCTTGGCCAAGACATCGACGCGATCCGCAGCGGTCGCCGGAAGGAGCCGTCATGACGCCCCGCGACCTGTCGCACCCCGCGACGACCGACAAGCCCGCCCTGATCTGCCTGTCGCATCTGCGATGGGATTTCGTGACCCAGCGGCCTCAGCACCTGATGGACCGCTTTGCCCGCGATTACCGCGTGCTGTTCTGGGAGGAGGCAATCCCCACCACGCATCACCTGCCCTATCTGGAGTTCCACGCCTTTCACGGCACGACCGTCCAGGCCGTGCGCCCCCGCATTCCCGACCGCTGGTCGCCCCAGGATCAGGCCGCGGGCCTGGTGGGTCTGTTCGACCAGATGCTGGCCCTGAACGGGATCGTGCGCCCGGTCCTGTGGCTGTACACGCCGATGATGTGGCCCGTCGTGCAGCATGTCGATGCGGCGGCCGTGGTCTATGACTGCATGGACGAGCTGGCCTCGTTCCGCTTTGCGCCGCCCGCGCTGGCCGGGCTGGAGGCCGCGCTGATGGCATCGGCGGATCTGGTGACCACCGGCGGCTGGTCCCTGTGGGAGGCGCGGCGCAACGATCACGCCAATATCCACGCCTTCCCCTCCTCGGTCGAGACGGGGCATTTCGCGACCGCACGGACGGGACTTGCCGAACCCGACGATCAGGCCGGCCTGCCCGGCCCGCGGCTTGGCTGGTACGGGGTGATCGACGAACGCGTCGATCTGGACCTGATCGCGGGACTGGCCGCGGCGCGGCCCGACTGGTCGGTGGTGATGATCGGTCCGGTGGTCAAGATCGACCCCGCCAGCCTTCCCCAGGCGCCCAACCTGCATTGGCTGGGCCAGAAGAGCTACGACCAGCTGCCCGCCTATCTGGCGGGGTGGGACGTGGCGCTGATGCCCTTCGCGATGAACGAGGCGACGCGATACATCTCTCCGACCAAGACGCCGGAATATCTGGCCGCCGGATGCCCGGTCGTGTCCACCCCGGTGCGCGACGTGGTGCGCCAGTACGGCCATCTGCACGCGGTCCGCATCGCCGACGGCCCGGCGGCCTTTGTTGCGGCCTGCGCCGATGCGCTGGCGGATGCCCCGGCCGACACCTGTACCGAGGCCGACGCGGTGCTGGCCCGCCAAAGCTGGGACCTGACGCAGGCCCGCATGGCGGCGCTGCTGGACCGGGCGGTCGACCGACGCCGGCGGCCTGCCGTGCCCCGCCCCCGCCGCGCGCGGCCCCGTCCCGACGTGACCATCTGCGGCGCGGGGTTTGCCGGCGCGGTCATGGCGCGCCAACTGGCCGAACAGTCGGGCAAGCGGGTGCTGGTCGTCGACCGGCGCGACCATATCGGCGGCAACGCCTTTGACGAACGCAATGCCGACGGCCTGCTGATCCACCGCTATGGCCCGCACATCTTTCACACCAACGCCAGCGAGGTCGTCGACTTCCTGTCGCGCTTCACCGAATGGCGGCCCTATGCGCACCGCGTGTTGGCCGATCTGGGCGATCGCCGGGTGCCGATGCCGATCAACCGCACGACGCTGAACATGCTCTATGATGCCGGGCTGACCGGCGACGCGGATACCGCCGCCTTCCTGGCGGCGCGCGCCCGGCCCGTGGACCCGATCCGCACCGCGCGCGATGTCGTCGTCTCGGCCGTGGGGGACGATCTGTATCGGCGGTTCTTCGAGGGTTACACCCGCAAGCAATGGGGGCTGGATCCGTCCCAGCTGGACCCCTCGGTCACGGCGCGGGTGCCGACGCGCACCGATACCGACGATCGCTATTTCACCGACCGGTTCCAGGCGATACCGCGCGATGGCTATACCGCAATGTTCGCGCGCATGCTGGACCATCCGGGGATCGACGTGCGCACGGGCACCGATTTCCATGACATCGACCCGGCCGATCGCGGCGCGCTGACCGTCTATACCGGGCCGATCGATGCCTATTTCGGCCACCGCTTCGGCGCGCTGCCCTATCGCAGCCTGACCTTCGCGCACGAGACCCTGCCCCAGCGCCAGTTCCAGCCGGTGGGCGTCGTGAACTATCCCGACCCGGACGTGCCCTTCACGCGGATCACCGAATACAAGCACCTGACCGGGCAGGACCACCCGATGACGGCGATCACCCGCGAATATCCGTCGGACCGGGGCGATCCCTATTATCCCATCCCCTGCCCGAAGAACCAGGCACTGTTCCGCCATTATCAGGCGCTGGCCGGTGCGGAACCGAACGTGATCTTTGCCGGGCGTCTTGGCAGCTACCGCTATTACAACATGGACCAGGTGGTGGCCCAGGCCCTGGCGCTGCACCGGCGCATGATGGCGGTCCCCGCGCATGCCTGACCGGTTGCTGCTGGCCACCGACAGCGCCGAGCCGTCGGGCGTGGGCGCGCATATGGTCGCCCTGGCCGCCGCGCTGGCGGAGCGGGGCCTGCGCCCGGAAACGCTGTGGCCCGACCATCCGGCGGGCCGCGCCCTGGCTGCGCAGGTCACAGCGGCGGGCGGCATGGCCGCGGTGACGGATACCGGGGCGATGGCCCGGGCGGTCGCGGACTGGGCGGGGCAAGGCCGCGGAACGGTCCATGTGCACGCCGGCATCGGGTGGGAGGGGCACGCCCTGACCCGCGCCGCCCATGCCGCCGGCGCGACCGTGCTGCGGACCGAACATCTGCCCTGGCTGCTGACAGACCCCGATCAGATCGCCGAATACCGCGCCGCGCTGGCCGGGGTGCATGGCGTGATCGCCGTGTCGCGCCAGGCCGCGGACGGGTGGCGCAGGGCGCTTGGCCCGGGAACATCCGTCCGCGCGGTGCCCAACGGCATCCGCCACCGCCCCGCGCCACAGGCGGACCGCGACGACCGGATGATCCTCTGCGTCGGTCGCCTGACCCCGCAAAAGGCGCAGCGCGTCCTGTTGGGGGCGCTGGCCCGGCTGCGGCGGGGCGGCGGCGACGCACGGGTCGTGATGGTCGGCGACGGTCCGGGCCGGCTGCTGCTGGACCGCGCGATCCGCCGGTTGGGCCTGCAGGACCACGTAACCTTGGCCGGGCGACGCGACGACGTGCCCGCGCTGATGGCGCAGGCCGGAATCCTGGCCCTGCCGTCGCGGTTCGAGGGGCTGCCGCTGGTCGCGCTGGAGGCGATGGCCGCCGACCTGCCCGTCGCGGCCAGCCGGATCGGCGGCACCGTCGAGGCGCTTGGCTCCGATCACCCCTGGCTGCACCCGCCGGGCAACAGCCGCGCCCTTGCCGACCACCTGGCCGCGGCGCTGCGCGATCCGCAGGCGCGCGCACGCGTGGCCCAGGCGCAGCAGGACCGTTTCACCGCGCATTTTACCGCCGCCCGCATGGCCGGCGACACTCTGGCCGCCTATCGCGCCGCCCGCGCAAAGAAGGAAAAACCGCCTATGGACCGTATCAGACTGGGCTTCATCGGGGCGGGCGGCATCGCGCATCGCCATTTCGGCGTGCTGCAGACCATGCCCGACGTCCAGGTCGTGGCCATCTGCGACACCGACCCCGCCCGCGCGCAGGAGGCCGCAGATCGCATGGGGGCCACGGCCCATCACGATCACGACGCGATGCTGGCCGCGCATGATCTGGACGCCGTCTACATCTGCGTGCCGCCCTTTGCGCATGGGGCGCCCGAACGGGCCTGCATCGCGCGGGGCCTGCCGTTCTTCGTCGAAAAGCCGATCACCCTGGACGTCGATCTGGCCCAGCGGATCGCGGCAGAGGTCGAGCAGGCCGGGCTGATCACCGCCGTCGGCTATCACTGGCGCTATCTGGACACGATGGACGAGGCGCGCGCCCATCTGGCGACCAATCCCGCGCATCTGATGCAGGGATTCTGGATCGACCAGACGCCGCCGCCGGAATGGTGGTGGCGGGCCGACGGATCGGGGGGCCAGGTCGTCGAACAGGCCACCCACATCATCGACGCGGCGCGGTTCCTGGCCGGCGACGTGACCGAGGTGTTCGGCCTGTCCGCGCGGCGCGACCGCGACGACTTTCCCGGCCTGACCGTCCCCACCGCCACTGCGGCCACGCTGCGCTTTGCGTCGGGGGCGGTGGCCAACCTGTCGTCGACCTGCTTGATGCGGTGGAACCACCGCGTCGGCCTGCATGTCTTCAGCGACGCCATGGCGATCGAGATCACCGACCACGACCTGATGGTCGACGTCGGCCAGGGTCGACCCGTCCGGCAGGCCAGCGGCGATCCGGTCTGGCGCGAGGACCGCGATTTCGTCGAGGCCGTCATGGGCCGCGAGAACCGCATCCGCTGCGACTATGCCGAGGCGCTGCTGACCCATCAGGTCGCGCTGGCCGTGGGCCGGTCGGCCGAAACCGGAACCCTTGTGCGGATGGAGGGGCTGCGGGCCGACCCGCAGCCCACCTTTTGTCCTGCCGCTGCGGCGGGCGCCGACGATGCCGCATGAACATCGCCACATCCGGTCGCTGGCCATCCTGGACCACGGCCGTCCGGGCTTCTTCAGCTATGACGAAGGGCCGGCGGGGGACGGGCAGGTCCGGCTGGACCTGCTTTATACCGGGCTGTCTGCGGGGACCGAGCTGACCTTCCTGAAGGGGACCAACCCCTATCTGCACAGCCGGTGGGACGATGTCGCGGGCCGCTTCGTGCCCGGCGAACCGTCGGCCCGGTTCCCGGTCAACTTCCTGGGCTATATGGAAAGCGCCCGCGTGATCGACGCGCGCGCGCCGGGCTGGCGGAACGGTCAGGTGGTCGGCACCGCCTTCGGTCACAAGACCGGACATACCGCCGATCCGTCCCACGACCTGCTGACGGCGCTGCCCGACGGGATGGACCCGATGCTGGGCATCTTCGTGGGCCAGATGGGACCGATCGCCGCGAACGGCATCCTGCATGCCGATGCCGAGGCCTTCGGCGCCGCCGTCCCGCATCTGGGCGCCAGCCTGGACGGGCGTTCCGCGCTGATCTGGGGTGGCGGCACGGTGGGCCTGTTCTGCGCGCTGTTCGCGCAAGCCGCTGGCGCGTCCGAGGTAGTTGTCGTCGATCCCTCCCCCTTCCGCCAGGACATCATCCGCAAGCTGGGCATGACCCCGATGGACGAGGACGCGGCCGTGGCCCATGCCAAGTCCGCATGGCACGACCGTCACGGCGGCCGCGGCGCCGAGGTGGTGTTCCAGACCCGCGCCCATTCCGACAGCCTGCACCGCGCGCTGGCCGCCCTGCGCCCGCAGGGCACGGTGATCGACCTGGCCTTCTATCAGGGCGGTCTGCCGGACCTGCGCCTGGGTGAGGAGTTCCACCACAACGGCCTGCGCCTGATCTGCGCCCAGATCAACCGCATGCCGCGCCGTCTGGCCGCCGACTGGAACCAGCGGCGGCTGGCCGCGGAAACCGTCCGCCTGCTGGAGCGCATGGGCCCCGCCATCCGCCAGCACCTGATCACCCATGTCGTACCCTTCGACGAGGCGCCGCGGTTCCTGGAACGCCTGGTGGCCGAGCGGTTCGATTTCCTCCAGGTCGTCTTCGCGACCTGATCCCGCCAAGGAGCGATCCGATGAACGACGATCTGAACCAGCCCTGGGGCGTTCAGCCGCCCCAGGACCTGCCCGTCCCGCATCCTGACGCCGGCAAGATTCGCATCCTGTTCGTCCTGGCCTGGCTGGTCGTCGGCGGAGAGGAGACGGAACTGCGCCTGCTGGCCCGCACCCTGCCCCGCGACCGGTACCGGATCGACGTCATCCCCTGCTTTCGCAAGGAGGGGATGACCGACCAGACAACCGACCAGCTGCGCGCGCTTGGCATCCATGTCGACACGACGCCCTATGCGCTTGGGTTCGACGACACCATCGACTATCTGCGCCGCAAGATCTGCGGGGCCGACGTGGTGGTCAGCTGTCAGAACGTTGCCGACATCTATCCCGCGATGGAGCGTCTGGCCCTGCGCCCGCCCCTAATCGAACATGGCGGGCTGGTCAGCGAGGCGCTGGCCGGGCCCAAGCACCTGACCGCGCGCTATGTGGGCGTCTGCGACAGCATCCGCGCGGCGGCGGCGGGACGCATGCCCGACCGGCCCGACCATGCGGTCGAGATCCCGTCGATGGTCGATCTGACCGAGTTCGATCCGGCACGCCGGGCGCCCATCCGCGCGGCGCTTGGCATCGCCGACGACCAGGTGCTGATCGGATGGGTCGGCCGCCTGGACCGCAAGAAGCGGGTCGAGGATTTCCTGGCCGCCGCGATGCGCGTCGCCGCCAGCCATCCGCAGGCGCGGTTCGTCGTCATCGGCGGGCCGGACGCCTTCATGCCGGAATACGCGCTGCAGCTGCAGGCGCTGGCGGCACCCCTTGGCGACCGCGTGATCTTTACCGGCGACCGGGCGGACGTGCCCGACCTGCTGGCGGCGATGGATGTCTTCTGCTGGCTCAGCCGGGGCGAGGGCATGCCCCATGTCATCGCCGAGGCCGGGGCCGCGGGCCTGCCCGTCATCGCCACCCCCGACAACGGCGCCCTGCAGCAGATCCGCGACGGCGTCAGCGGCCTGTTCGTGCCGCACGAGGATCCCGGGGCGGTTGCCGCCGCCATGCGTCGGCTGATCGACGATCCGGCCCTGCGGCACGGCTTGGGATCGGCGCTGCAGGCCCATGTGCGCGCAACCTATTCCGCCGCGATCGTGGTGCCGCAATGGCAGGCGCTGATCGACACCGTCCTGGCCGAACAGGCCCCGGCGCCGGCGCCCACGCTGTTCGCCAGCATGATCCAGGGGGGATGGGAATCCTCGACCCATCGGCGGCGTGACGGGCGGCGGCTGGATGTCATCGCGGCCATCGGTCACGACACCCATGCTGCCCAGGATTACCTGCAGCTGCAAAGCCTGGGCATCCGCACCTGCCGCGACGCCCTGCGCTGGCCGTCGATCGACGCGGGCGGCGCACTGGACCTGGGATCCTGGACCCCGATGCTTCAGGCGGCGCGCGACACCGGCACGCAGGTGATCTGGGACATGATGCATTACGGCTGGCCGGACGATCTGGACGTCTGGTCCCCGGCCTTCGTCGACCGCTTTGCCCGGCTGGCCCGCGCCGCCGGTCGGCACCATCGCCAAGTGACGGATGCCGTCCCCTTCTGGTGCCCGGTAAACGAGATCAGCTTCCTGTCCTGGGCCGGCGGGGATGCGGGCTATCTGAATCCGTTCGCCAGGGGCCGCGGGTTCGAGCTGAAGGTCCAGCTGGCCCGCTGCTATCTGGCCGCCCGTGCGGAGCTGCTGGCCATCGACCCGCGGGCGCGCTTCGTCACCGCCGAGCCGCTGATCGCGGTCCAGCATGCCGACTGGACCGGGCGCCCGCTGTTCGAGGCGCATGGCTGGCACGACGCCCAGTTCCAGGCCTTCGATCTGATCGCGGGCCGCCTCTGGCCGCAGATCGGCGGGTCAGAAGCCGCGCTGGACGTGGTCGGCGTCAACTATTACTGGAACAACCAATGGATCCATGGCGGCCCGCCCATCGACGTCGACCATGCGCTGCACCGCCCCCTGTCAGATCTGCTCGTCGAGGTCGCGGCGCGCTATGACCGCCCCGTGATGCTGGCCGAGACCGGGACCGAAGGCGCGCGCCGCGCCGCGTGGTTCGATCATGTCATGACCCAGACCCATCACGCCCGTCGTCGCGGCGTCCGGGTCGAGGGGGTATGCCTCTACCCCATTGCCGACCACCCTGGATGGGACGACGACCGCATGTGCCCGAACGGCCTGCTGGGCGCAGACCCCAGCAGCGGCGCACGCGACGTCCACGTTCCCTTGGCACGCATGTTGCGAGGCGTGTCACATTGGTAATGTCGAGGGATATGAGCACAGACCCGCCGCAACGCTGGTTATCCAGTTTCAGCGAAATGCGTTTGCTTGGTATCCCAAGTGAATCATCGCTAGAAGTGGCGCTGACCTATCAACCAGTCTGAATTGGTTCGGCAAGGTTTACCGGTAGAATCGATATTTCACGCATCTGTTTGCAGATAGGAGCCTGACTGGAAACGCAGCGTCTGATACCTTGTGGACTACGTTTATTCCGATCCGGTCATGCGTTTCAGCTGCTGATCATCAGTCAGCCGTTCGATGCCAAAGGCTTCCAATGCCTTGACGATGATGTCCGTGGGCGAATCCCCCGCTTCGGCTGCCGCTGTCTCCAAGCCACGGCGAAGGTCATCGGGAAGGTCAATTGGTGGGGTCGAACCGGTCATGTTCCGCTCTCCTGTGTCGTTTATTGAACATGTCAGCGTGTCATGCGGTTCCCAAGCTTGCACGTCCGGTGAGGTCTCCTCACCGATAAGCCAGGCGCCCTTTCGAGGTTACAAGCACCAGAGAAAGCAACGTATTGCGTCCGAGTTTCCAAGTACGGTCGGGAACGGATGGGTCGTCGCTGGTGGCACGATGCCTGGGAACCAGTGCTTTGCCCGAAACAATGACGACGTCATGGCCAGGAACATTTGCTGCGGCTGCCGGTTGCCGGACCTCCACCGACAAGGAGGATCCGATGAACCACCCACGTGTCTTTGCAGTCACATCCGCCGACGCCGTCCCGACCCCGTCGAGGCTCAGGCTCGCTCCACCTGTCAGCGACGCCATGCCGCCGATCCTGCCGGCAAGCGACCTTTTCGGGTGGAACGTTCATATGGCAAACAGGCGCATGACAGCCGGCACGGCAAGCAGCTGCGTCAGCCGGCACCTCTGCCAGCATCAGACTGCCTCCGTGACTGCTGACAGAGTGCCACGCGTCGATGATATCGCCATCCATGCCGCCACCGCCAAACCCCTGCGCGCCAGGCAGGCAAGACCAACGTTCGATCTCACCTTACCGGCCAGCCCGATCTCCGACCATGAGCCGCCCCTGACCGTGCGTACAGCCCATGCCCCGGACATCACCGAACAGCCGCTTTGGAGCGTGCCTATGGACACCACGCCAACCATCGGCACGCCTTTGAACGGACAGTAAATGGGGAATGACGGAATGCAGACCTGGTTGTGCCTGTCCGGCGGAAACGCATTGGGGGCCTTTCATGCCGGCGCACGGAAGGCCATTCAGGACGCAGCGCTGAACGTCACACGCATCTCGGGCGCCTCGATCGGGGCGATCGTCGCGGCGGTCATCGCGGGCAATCCGCCAGACCGGCGGGTCGAAAGCCTGGACCGCTTTCTCAACGACATCGCTCAGTCTGCCTTGTCCGGAAGCGGGCGCCGCCGGTTGGTCACGGGCACGTTGCTGTTCGGACACCCTGCGCTGTTCAGCCCATCGGTCCCCGGGTTGGCCGAGATCCTCCCCGGCGTGCCGCCCGACAGGTCAGTCTTACATCGCTGGGCGACCCGTCGGCTGATCGAGGACTATGTGGATTTCGATCTGCTGAACGCGGGCGGCATCGAGGTCACCGTGACCGCGACGGATGCCGAAACCGGCTCCGTGGCGGCGTTCCGCAATACGGTGGAACCGCTGACGGTGGATCATCTTATGGCCAGCAGCGCGTTGCCGGTCCTGTTTCCCCCTGTCACCCTGAACGGTCGGCATTTCATGGATGCGGGCCTGGCCGAGAACCTGCCCCTGCGCCCGCTGCTGGATCGCGATGACGACGCCCTGATCCTGGCCTGCGATCTGTACAGCGCAGCGGGGCCGCTGCGCCAGACGATGGACGGCATCGCCGACCGGTCACAAGAGCTTGCCTTCGGATACCAGTCGCGCCGCGCGATCGCGGCGTGCGACCTGACCGGACGTCGCTTTCATCATGTCATCCTGTCGGACCCCGAGGACGACTTTTCCGGAAAGTCCTTCGATTACAGCCAAGCGTCCCTGCGCCGCCGATCCAAGCTGGGACATATGCTGATGGCCCAGGCGCTTGAGAGCATCATCGCTGAACCCCCGACATGAGAGGCCCATCATGATCCCACCCCGACGGCACGCCGCGCTTGATGCCGTGTCCGCGGCCCTGCTGGTCCTGGGGCCGGCATCCATGAGACGAAACGCCGGCCTTCGGGCGCCGTTGACCGCCATAGGATTGGGGGTGGCCGCGTATTCGCTGGCGACATCCTATCGCGGTCGCTCGCCCGGGCGGCCGATCCGCATGGACCAGCACCGGTTATTGGATGCCGCGCAGGGTGCGGCCTGCCTTGCCTTGGCGCGCGACGTGGACGACCAGACGGTGCGCACGATGCTGCGCGGCTATGGGGCGTTCTCACTGGCGGTGGCGGCAGCGTCCTCGCCCCCCGGACCGGCCGGCATTGCCGTCCCTGCGGACGCTTGGGCGACTGATCTTGGCGAGGATCTGGCCTGTTTGCGCTGCGGCATCGTCAATGTCGCGTTCATCGGCGCTGCCGGTGCCGGCGACCGGAACTGGTATCTGGTCGATGCGGGCGTGCCGGGTTCGGCCGCGGCCATCCTGCAGGCGGCACGACGGCGCTATGGCGCATCCCGACCCGCCGCGATCCTGCTGACGCATGGGCTTTTCGATCATGTGGGCGCCTTGCATCATCTGGCAGAGACATGGGACGCGCCCATTTATGCCCACCCGGCCGAGCATCCCTTTCTGACCGGCCGCCAAGCCTATCCCCCTGCAGCCCCCGAGGTGGGGGGCGGTATGATGGCGGAACTGTCCTGGCTGTTCCCCCGGCATCCGATCGACGTGTCGCACCATCTTCGGGCCCTGCCGGAGGATGGTCGCATTCCGGGTCTGGAGGATTGGCGGTGGATCCATACGCCCGGCCACACGCCGGGTCATGTCTCGTTCTGGAACGCCGGCACGCGGGCCTTGCTGGCGGGCGATGCCGTCATCACGACGCGCCAGGAGTCCCTCCGGGGTGCCCTGCTGCCGCAGGCCCACCTGCAGGGCCCCCCTGCCTATTTCACACCCGATTGGACGGCGGCCGATCTGTCGGTCCGGCGGCTGGCGGACCTGGAGCCCCGGATCATGGTGACAGGCCATGGCCCGGCACTGCAGGGAGATGCGCTTTCAGAACGGCTGCATGCGCTGGCGACGACATTCCGTCAGCGTGCACTGCCGAACGACAGCCGCTATCTTCGCCAACCATCGTAAGATGGTGGAGTGCCGTTTGTTGATAGCAATGATTGCCGGTTGGATTCTGGCCGAATGTACGGGCAGGCGCGAGTTGTTGATACACAACAGATGTCGGCGCGGACCGGTATTCTTGGCGGTACGACGACGGCACGTCCGTGTCGCACCTTGACCGGTAGGGATCACATGTCCGAAGATCCCCCCTTGCCAGCGTGACCAAAGCTTAACCGAAAGCCCTCGAAACTCGCTGTTGCCCAAGCAAGGTACCCCTATAGTTCAAGCCGCCCTCCGTCACAGCAACCACAGCACGGCACCCGTTCCCCAAATGCCGATCGACAGCAGCAGAATGAGGAATGCTATCCGAATTGCGGGTTGAGCCCGGGCCGCATGCACGGACAGTCTGCGCCGGGATGTGCGGTTGGCCAGCCAAGCGAATAGAAGCATCATCTGTGCCGCGAGAAGAAACACCGTCGCCACGGCTTTCGGA
Organism: Paracoccus sp. Arc7-R13; assembly: GCF_004010775.1. Lineage (NCBI taxonomy): Bacteria > Pseudomonadati > Pseudomonadota > Alphaproteobacteria > Rhodobacterales > Paracoccaceae > Paracoccus > Paracoccus sp. Arc7-R13. Next base: position 175,497 of record NZ_CP034810.1, read on the forward strand.
ACCCAGGTGGGCTGGAACGGGCCGAAGACGGCCTGCATCCCGATCGCAACCGCAGCAGTCGCCAAACCAGTCCTGATCCAGCCAGAGAACGTGCGTTCCACCGCAAGAATGGTGCGATCTTCGGCAAGATCCGTGCGGTCTTCGGCGGGCTGGTCCTTGATTGCCATGATATGCGCGCTGTCGTTTGCAATGCTGCCGGATAGCTGTTGAGACCGCTTGCATTGAAGAGGGAGCCACGGCCTCCCCGTGCCTCTGTGCGGTGCCTTTGCAGTGGGCTGACCGGCCAGCGCCTGCCCTGCTCGGAAAAGAGCGTATCTTGAAAGCAAGTGTCACCATCAGGTTCGCCAAACAGTGCCTTGGAACACTGCAGCCTGGTATCCGGTGCCCCACTTCTTCTTTGGTAAAGATAACGCCGACGATCACGACAAGCTCGGGTCGGAACAGAGCGTCGCGAAAACGACAGCCCCGTTGATGCGGGGCTGCCAAAGATGCTTTGGACGCTTAGACTTTTGCCGACCCCGGCATACCTGTCGGGGAACCGGCTGTCCGGGGGGCCGTGGAGGATTGGGAATGGCCGGACCCAGGGGATGCCTTGCCTTCTTCCGCGTCCGTCAACTCGTCCTGTGCGGCGGCCACGACGCTGGAGGCGGCTGACTTCGCTTCGTCCAGCCCGGCTGATACGGCGTTTCCGATGCGGCTCTTCTCCTCCGCATAGATCGCCTCCGCCTCGTCGAACAGCTGATCACGATAGTCGCCCATCAGCTCGTCTTCCTGCCGCGTGCCGGGCAACAGGGCGCCCAAGGCTGCGCCCCCGATCAGTGCAAGCGCACCGAACAGCAAGGGTTCGTTTTCATAGCTGCGGGCGACCTGCCTGTTCGCCCGCGCCATCTGGCGGCTGGCCGCGTCGCTGGCATCCAGTGCCTTGCGGCGTGCCGTCTCGATCCGGCGACGGGCCTCTTCGCTCATCCCCTCGGTGCCCTCTCCAAGCCGGTCCCGAAAATGGCGCGCGCGATTGCCCAATGCCGTCGTGCCGTCACTGACGCGGTCCCGCAGGTGGCCGGCGGTCTCTCTGGTTCTGTCCATCATGCTATGTTCCTTGTCGGATCCGGTGCTCTGGTCGAAGGACGATCCGGTCGTCATCGGGCGACGGTCCGAACTCCAACCCGTGGTCGATGCCACACCGCGCGGGGGCGGGGTGCCGCAAGCCCGCGTCGATGCCGTCTGGTCGTCGCGCCGTCCGGATGACGGGCCAAGGCCATGGACCGGGTCATGCCCGCGACCGAAGATCATCCATGCCAGCCCGATACCCGTCAGGCCCAAGGCAACAGGGTTGGCACGGGCGGCTGCGCTGGCGGATTCCGCCCATTCCGCGCCATTCCGACGAACGGAGCCCGTCAGGCGGCGCGACAGGCCGTCCAGGGACAGTTCGTCCTGCAGATCGTTCAGCGTCCGGCGCAGGGCGTCACGGTCCTTCTCGATCTCGCGTTCGATATGGTCCGGGTTGTCTGCATCATGCGTCATGATAGGCCTCCTTGACCGTGGTCGCGTCGCGCTGGACGTTCTCGACCGTACGCGTCGGCATCAGGTTCTCGGGTTTCAGGTCGGCCATGCCCTTGCGCAGAAGGCCATAGGCCAGAATCGCAAGCACGACCCCGACGATGACCGCGCTCCAAATCGGGCCAAGATCGGTTTCCGCCAGGGCGGCCACCAAGGCCGCCGTCAGCACGTTCAGCGTGACGATGCCGATGACGGCGGCGGCCACGATCATCCCCAGCCCAGCACCGGCATGGCTGAGGTTCCGGCGCATCTCTGCCTTGGCAAGGGCGATTTCCTTGCGGACAAGATCCCCTGACAGCCGCAGTGCATCCGTCGCAAGCGTGGCGGGGTTCTGGGAGCGGACAGGATCAGTCATACGAACCTCCGATCGTGCGGCTGCCCGAGAGGCCAGGGTTGCCGGATGACGCTGCGCCGGTGCCGGACACAGGCTTGGCCCCCATGCCCACGTGATGATCAGGGTTTGCAGCACCCGTTTGGGCGACCGCTGCGCGATCACCGGAGCCGGTCGGCCGGGTCGTGCCGGTCATGCCATAGCTACCGGACCTGGTCATGTCTGACGAACTGGCGGACCCTGCCCGCAGAAAACGGACCGCGGCAAAGCCTGCCAAGGCCGACAGACCCAGAAAGGCGCCCGGCTGGCGACGCGCAAAGCGACGCACATCACCCAGCATCTGTGCGGGGTCCGTCGAATTCAGGCTGTCCGCCAGTCCGCTGACGCTGTCGGCGGCACGGTCGAACATCTGTGCGACGGTCGAATCCGGATCGATCTCGGATCTGGCCTTGCGCAGACCTTCGGCCACGCTCTCGGCACGGTTCGCAACGCCGGAACGCAGGTTCTGCTCGCGGCGCGCAACATCGTCCTTGACCGTTCCGGCCAACCGCGACGCCTGTTCGGAGGCCTCGGCCCTGATGCTGCCCTGTTCGGACGTATCAGTCTCCCTGAGGTTCGGATCGTTGATGGTCATCTGAGATCTCCCTTTTCTGGCTGAAGACGAGCATTACAGCGACCCGCCGACAGGTTTATCGGGGCCCCAACCAAGCGACGGAGATGATGTTCCAATAACGTTAATTAAGTTGAAGATTTTTCATGCGGCAACCATGCCAGAATAGTGAAATTATCCTTCTATTACATTGTCTTGAAATTTTTTAAGTTATCAGGCTTATTTTTTATTTCGCAGAAGGCGCCATGTCGAAACGGACCGTTCTACGACTATATGGCTTCGGTCTCTTGACCCGCGGGAATAATGACTCGGATTGTCTATTAATGAGGGATAGAAATCTATATAAATCAACCGAAGATTGCAAAAAAGAGGTAGGCCGTCCACCCAGTGATATCGAAACACCCCGCAGCACATTTGATCATATCCGTATCAGATATGGCAGTGCACAGATTTCGACTGCCGCGTATATAGTACGCCATGTTTTCATCAGCATTTATTGTGATCGCAGAACGCTGACCACCCGTTGCACCCCGCGACTTCGGCAGCAGTGGTCCTAATGTTTTGCCCTCATAGAGAACAGGAGGCATCACCCTCAAACGTCATTGAAAACATCACCTGACTTACGACGCCGTTGCGAGCATCGGCAAACTTTACAGCTATAATAGGCCGCGAGCATGGCACCAATCCTTTGATCCAGAGCCAACGCCACCTTTGACCTTGCTCTTAGTCTTACCCGATATGACATAGCCGACAGAATCTACGCTATTTTTGCTGATAATCGCGTGGAGAAAATCATACAGCAAAACGGTCAGCGTAGCGGCTACAATTAATACTGGAAGGGGAAGAGCAATAGCAACTGTCCATGCTTCATAGTCCTAGCGCCAACGCCAACGCCAACGCCAAGAAACTGAAATTCACGCTTATTCAAAAAGGCAGAACAATTGCAAATCTCAAAGGGACGAGAAATCACGGAAACCCGTGATTAAATGAAATTTTCTACGATTTGAGAAGCGGTGAACGCTAGTTGCCTCTCTCCGCAAACATTGTTGCGGCCGCCGGATGCAAGGGGGCGGCCAAGCCCGACTCCTGCATGTCGCGAACGGACAGCTTCTCCAGCACGGCCGCTGAGACCCCGATCGAGGGAAGGTTTGCGATGGTATTTTTGAAGATTGCGGCAACGATGTCATCCGGCATGTCCGTGCGTGTCACCAGCGTCGCCAAGACTCCGATCGACAGGATCCTGCCCTTTTTTCCATAGACGCTGCGCGGAATGGACGAGTAGACATAATCGTCGTTCGCCTCGATGAACGCGCGCACTTCGGGTCCGGAAATGTTGACCAACCGCGCATCGCACTCGTTGATGGCACGATCGACGACCGAACTGGGATGACCCAGGATCAGCACGGTCGCGTCGATCCTGCCGGCGCATAGTTCATCCAGTCCGGTGCCGGTGGTGAGTTCAAGCAGCGCCCTGAAATCCGTCCGATCCAGACCCAGGGCCGTCAGCAGGCGCATGGCCGTCGCCTGCCTGCCCGATGCAGGCAGACCGATATCGACCCGCTTGCCGACAAGCCCCCCCAGGCTGAGGATATGGGCGTCGGGGCGCGCCAGGACCGTCAGCGTTTCCGGATAGAGCGACATGACGCTGCGAAGATCAGAGAAGGCCGGTTTACCCACGAACGGGCCTTCGCCGGTCAGGGCCATGGTCTGCACGTCGGACTGCACGATGGCGAAATCAAGCTGGCGGGTCCGCAGCGCCTCCATGTTGTAGATCGAACCGGGGGTGGCCTCGGGGCTGCAGCGCAGTGCCGCCTCAGCCCGGTTCGTCTCCTGACACAGGGCGGTGGCGGCGGCGTAATAGCTTCCGTTAACGTCCCCGGAGCCGATGGTGTACAGCCGTGGATCCTGTGCCTGCGCAACTGTCGACACGGACAGAAAGGCCACTGCCATCCAACGGAACATCGACGACCTCCGCACCCTGCTGTCGCCATTAGCGCATGACGGCGATTCATCGGCAAGCACGTAAAATCTTCTCGCAGAAACGCGAACTCGCAGTCACTATGGAAAGGGGGACCTTGCGAGGGAAGCGATGCCGGATTTCCTGTACGACATTCCGCTGCGCGACCTTGCCTTCTATTTCTCGCTTGCCGCCGTCCTGTCGATCTTCGTCGGGATGCTCGTCCTCAAGCCGATCCTGCGCCTGCTGATCGGTTCAGGCCCCGACCTGAACGAGGCGATCACGCACGGCACGGCCGGCTTCAACCTGTTCTATGGTCTGCTGCTGGGCCTGCTGACCGTGTCGGCCTATCAGAACAACGAGCGCGTGAACGAGGCGTTGCTGAACGAGGCCACGGTGCTGGGCGCGCTGTATTCCGACATCAACGGTTACCCGGAACCCGTTCGATCCGAGACCAAGGCGATGATGCGCGACTATGTCCTGTTCACACTGTACAAGGACTGGCCCGCCCACGCGCAGGGCTCCTATCTGGATGGCGGTGGCAATCGCGTGAATGCGATGCGCCAGAAGCTGTCGGGGTTCGAGCCGACCTCGGCCGGGCAGGAAATCCTGCATGCGCAGATGCTGTCGGCGTTCCAGGAGTTCACCCGCGCCCGGCAGCTGCGCCTGAACGGTGTCTACACGGAAATTCCCAACGTCCTGTGGTATGCCGTGCTGGTGGGCGCGGCGATCAATATCCTGCTGATCGTCCTGCTGCGGATGCGCCCCGTGCGTCAGTTCGTGCTGGGCACCATCACGGCGTTCTTTCTGGGCGTCATCCTGTTCGTCATCGTCGCCCTTGACGATCCGCTGCGCGGCGAAGCGGCGATTCAGCCCGACCCGCTAGAGCGCCTGTGGCAAAGGGTCATGATCTGGGACGAGCCCTGAGGAGGCGACATGGCGCAGTTTTCCATCCGGGAGGTCGAGGGAATGCGGCAGGTTCGCATCGAGATCGACCAGGAGACCATCCGCGCCCGCCGCGGGGCCCTGTCGACCATGCGCGGCGACATCGCCCTGACACCGCGGCTGCCGGCACTGGCGGATGTCTTTCGGTCGATGTTCACCAGCGAAGCCCGGATCAGGCCTTATTACAAGGGCAGCGGGTCGATCGTGCTGCAGCCGTCCTTGTCCGGATATCACCTTCTGACGGTTCAGGACGGCGAGACATGGGTTCTGGAGCCCGGCGTCTATTGGGCATCCGAAGGGGGCGTTTCCCTGGGCATGCGCCGTGAACGCTTCTGGCCCAGCCTGTGGGCGGGTGATGGCGGCCTGGTCTGGAAGACGACGCTTCACAATGCGGGCCAGGTCGCGATCAACGCCCCCGGCCCTGTCGAGACGATCGAGGTTCAGGACAGCGACCTGCGTGTTCAGGGTCGACTTGTGCTGGGCAGGACCGAGGGCCTGCGGTTTTCATCACGAAATCCGGCGTCATTTCCGCGCAACCTGATCTCCGGGCAGAAACGCCTGCGTGTTTTCAGCGGCACCGGAAAGGTTCTGGTTTGCTGGACGCCTTATTGGAACGAACATCTGTATCGCAGAATGACCGGGGAAAGCATCGATGGAGCATTGCTGGAATGATCCCTTGGTGCGCCCATGTCATGCGCATCGGTCAAGATGCAGTGCCCTGCAGTCTGCCGCAGTCCCGCATGCGCGGTGACCAAACGATACGTAACCCTTTCACGGTCAGTTCCGTGATTTGCATATCCTTGAGCGGCTTCTCCCCGCAGTAACCGCAACCAATATCGCTTTGTGGCGTCGCTGGCCTTCTGGTCTGCCCCCTGAAAAGTGGTCCTCCCTAAGGTATGGCTTTTGAGCCATTTGGAGGATGCAGGAATGCCCCAGAAAAAGCACAAGCCGGAGGAGATCGTCGCCAAGCTCCGGCAGGTTGACGTGTTGGTGTCGCAAGGCCAGTCGGTGGCCGAAGCCGTGCGGTCGATCAGCGTGACGCAGTTCACCTACTATCGGTGGCGCAAGGAGTTCGGTGGGCTGAAAACCGACCAAGTGAAGCGATTGAAGGAGCTGGAGAAGGAGAATGAGCGGCTCCGGAAGGCCGTCTCTGACCTGACGCTCGAGAAGCTCATCCTTCGGGAAGCGGCATCGGGAAACTTCTGAGCCCCGCCCGCCGCCGTGCTTGCATCGAGCATGTCAGGCAGAAGCTCCGGATCTCGGAACGGCTCGCCTGTCGCGTGCTCGGGCAGCATCGCTCGACACGGCGGAAAGTGCCGAGCGGACGGGCCGATGAAAACGTCCTGACGGCCGACATCATCGCGCTCGCCTCGCAATATGGGCGCTACGGATACCGCCGGAGTTGCCGGTGGTTGCGCCACTGGTCCGAGCGACCACCGGCGACGCCCTTCTGCGCGAGGCCGGTTGGGCGGTGAACGTGAAACGGGTCGAGGGGTCGGACGCATGCGTCCGACGGCGGCGGGAGGGGCTGAAGGTGCCACAAAAGCAACCAAAGAAGGGTCGGCTCTGGCTGAACGACGGGTCATGCATCCGTCTGCGGCCAGAGCGTTCGAACCATGTCTGGTCCTACGACTTCGTCGAAGCCCGGACCCACGATGGAAGGAAGTTCCGCATGCTCAATCTCATCGACGAGTTCAGCCGGGAGTGCCTGGCAATCCGGGTCGACCGGAGGCTCCGATCGACCGACGTCATCGACGTCTTGTCCGATCTCTTCATCCTGCACGGTGTGCCGGATCATATACGGTCCGACAATGGCCCGGAGTTCATCGCCAAGGCGGTGCGGGAATGGATCGTCGCCGTCGGCGCGAAGACCGCCTACATCGAGCCGGGGTCCCCCTGGGAGAACGGTTACTGTGAGAGCTTCAATTCCAAGCTCCGCGACGAGTTGCTGAACGGGGAGATCTTCTACAGCCTCGCTGAGGCGAAGATTATCATCGAGAGTTGGCGCCGCCATTACAACACCAAGCGCCCGCACTCATCACTGGGGTATCGCCCGCCAACTCCCGAGGCCATCCAGTGGCCGGCTTCGCCATCCGGAGCCGCTTCGCCGGCCACCCCAGCTGTAGCGCCAAGACCCGAAATGCACTAAGACTGAAACCGGACCACCCGATAGGGGCAGGCCAGCCTCGGCAGCCGTGAAGCTGCGCGTCCGGGCGATGACCGCGAAGGCCGCCAGATCGTTGAGGTTTTGCCGCAGCATCTGTGAAGAATACTCACAGGCTCATGCCGCGGAAAGCGGCTAATGCGGCGCGCCGCGCGGCTATACGGTCACGGCATCACCGCACCGAGGAGCATGATGCATGCAAATGACAGATTACCGCAGCTTTGGCCAATCGGGGCTGATCGTCAGCCCGCTTTCGCTTGGCACCATGACCTTTGGCGCGGGCCGGTGGGGCAGCGATCTGGTCGAAGCGCGGGGCATTTTCGACGCCTATGTGGCAACCGGCGGCAACGTCATCGACACAGCCGACGTCTATAGCGGCGGCGAAAGTGAGCGGATGCTGGGCCTAATCGTGAGGGACAGCGGGCTGCGCGACCGGCTAGTGCTGTCCACCAAATCCGGCTTCGCCCGATCGCAAGGCCATCCGCTGCATGGCGGGAACGGCGCGATCAACATCCGTCTTGGGATCGAGGGCTCGCTGCGCCGGCTCGGGACCGACCGGATCGACATTTACTGGATGCATGTCTGGGACCGAACGACCCCGCCGGAAGAGGTGTTGCGGACGCTGGCCGCTGCAGTGGCGCGTGGTGAGATCCTCTATTACGGCTTCTCGAACACGCCTGCCTGGTATGTCGCCAAAATCGCCACGCTGGCCGCAGCACAAGGTCTGCCGGGGCCTATCGGGCTGCAGAACGCTTGGTCGCTGATCGAGCGCGGGGTCGAGCTGGACCTGGCGCCGATGGCCGCGCATTTCGGCCTCGGAATCATGCCTTGGAGCCCGCTGGCCGGCGGCCTGCTGACCGGCAAATACGGGCGCGAGATGCTGGCCGAGGCCGGTCGCACCTCCGCAGTGCCGGACCGCGCCATGGATGCCGAAACGGGCAAGAGCGACCGGCTGAGCGGCGACAACCCCTATGGCGGCATGCTGTTCACCGAACGCAACTTCGGGGTCGTGGACGCCCTGCGCGAGGTGGCGGCCGAGCTGGACGTCCCGATGGCGCAGGCGGCGCTGGCCTGGGTCCTGTCGCGGCCGGGCGTCAGCACGTTGCTGATTGGCGCCAGCCGACCGGAGCAAGTAACAGCCAACATCAAGGCGTTGGATATCACGTTGTCGCCGGAACAGAAGGCCCGACTGCACGACGCCAGCGCTCTGCCAGCGCTGAACCCTTACTTTATTTTCCAGTTGCCGCGCGAGGTGATCTACGGCGGACAGTCCGTGCAACCGTGGATGGAGGCGGCGACCAGCGACTGAGCCTCTCCGGCAATTTCTTACGCGGCGGAGACAGCATAAAGACGTTGCTGCGCCTTATACCACAGTTTAATTTCGGGAAGCCGCATTTCAGACTCAACAATCGATGACCGCCGGCTTTGGGCCGCTCGCGCAATCACCTGTGATTAGCTAGAAGAGCACCTATGGGATGGGCTGACGACTGCGCTCACCTCATTCCGCGCGGATGGGTTTGCCATCACGCCTGCCAGCCAGTCGAGAAACACACCCAATCGCCGCAGCCCTGAGGCACGCGTCAGATAAAGCGCGCTGATGGCCAGAAGCGGGATGTCCAGCTGGCCCGGGAACAGCTCGACCACGCGGCCTGATGCAATGTCGGCGTCGATCATGAAGTCCGAGAACCGTGCGATGCCCATGCCGCCCAGGACGAACTGCCGGACCGCCTCGCCATTCGCAGCCGTCACCGATACGCGCGGAGAGACGGGGCCCGCCATGCCGAGAAACCGGAGATCGTTGATATGCGCGGGGGACGAGAACCTGACCTGCTCCAGTGCGGCCAGATCCACAGGGTGCTCTGGATGCCCCGCCCGTGCAAGATAGTCCGGCGCGGCGACCAGACGCCACTCCGCCCGCCCGAGGGGCCGGTGCAGCAGGTCGCTGTCGGGCAGCGGGCCGAAGCGGATGGCGACATCGGCATGGGCGTCGATCAAATCGACGATGCTGTTGGTCATGTCGACGGTCAGCCCGATCTCGGGGTATCGCGCGTGGAACTCCGCCAGGCGCGGGGCGATGACATGCAGCACGAACGGCACCGGTGCATTGACCCGCAGCGGACCGCGCGGGGCGCGGGCGCCCGTGGCCAGATCCGACAGCGCCTCGGTCCGCGCCACGATCTCGCGCGCCGCCTCCAGAAGGTCGCGCCCCTCCGGCGTCAGTTCGATCCCGCGGGTGGAGCGGCGCAGCAGCGTCACCTTCAGCCGCGCCTCCAGCCGCGTCACCGTCCGGCTGAGCGTCGAGGGCGCGGCCCCGAGCCGCCGACCCGCCTCGGCGAACCCGCCGTCCTCGATCACCGCGATGAAGGCGGCGAGGTCCGCCGTCTGCGGCAGGTCGTGCGCCATACGCAAAAGCCCTTTGCAATGTCGTTCGTTCACGCCAAGACTGACAGATGGCATCTCTCCGGTCGAGTTCAATCCATCCGGAGATCCCCATGCCGCTGGCACTATGGGCGCTGACGATCAGCGCATTCGCCGTGGGCACGACCGAGTTCGTCATCGTCGGCCTGCTTCCCACCATCGCCGAAAGCCTCGGCGTGTCGCTTCCGTCGGCCGGCCTCCTGGTCAGCCTCTACGCCCTGGGCGTCACCATCGGCGCGCCCGTTCTGACCGCGCTGACCGGCCGGCTGCCACGCAAGACGCTGCTCCTGGCGCTGATGGCGCTCTTCATCGCGGGCAACGCCTTCGCCGCGGTCGCCCCCGGCTATGGCAGCCTGATCGTGGCGCGCTTCCTGACCGGGCTGGCCCATGGGGTCTTCTTCGCCATCGCCTCGACCATCGCGTCAGGCCTCGTCTCGCGCGACAGGGAGAGTTCCGCCATCGCCATGGCCTTCCTCGGCCTGACCGTGGCCCTCGTCACCGGCGTGCCCCTGGGCACCTGGATCGGGCAGTCCTTCGGCTGGCAGGCGACCTTCCTCGGCGTCGTCCTCCTCGGCGTGATCGGCCTGATCGCCAGCGCCGTGCTGGTGCCGTCCGACCTCCCGCAGAGCGCCTCGCCCGGCCTGCGGGCACAGGCCCGCGTGCTCACTTCGCCGCGCCTGCTGTTGGTCTATCTGATCACGGCCTTGGGCTATGGCGGCAACTTCATCGCCTTCACCTATCTGGCGCCGATGCTGACCGATGTCACGGGCCTCTCGGCCGGCGCGGTCAAGCTCGACTTCGATCAGTTCCTGTGGACGTGTCGGCTCGCTGGTCACAACCAGATCATCCTTCCTGACATGGTCTATGATCTCCACGGGCAGGAAGGCAGGGGTAGCCGCCACTGCCGTTGTCTCAGGGGCATAACGCGGATCGCGCAGCCACTTGAACACCATGTTGGCGTTCGCCGCATAACGGCGCGCCACCTGCGCAACCGAAACGCCCGGAGCCGTCGTCTGCAGGCAGATCGACCGCTTCTCTTCGTCCGTCCAAAGCCGCTTTGTCCGACGCGCCACGCTCGCACCATAGTGTCCACCATCTATAGCGGACACTATCTCCCACGCTCACCACGCGGCAGGGCAGTCAGACCGGACGCTTACCTTTGCCTTGCGGAATGCCAAGTTTGTTCTGAACAGGCAAACATGCGAAAGCCCCGGCGTGTGGCCGGGGCTGGTGTTGGGTCTGTTTCTGTGGTTGCGGGGACAGGATTTGAACCTGTGACCTTCAGGTTATGAGCCTGACGAGCTACCGGGCTGCTCTACCCCGCGCCAAGGTTGTCCTGATCGGGTTTATTTCATCGTATCAGAGAGATATTGCGTTTCTTACCAGGTCTGGCGGTGACCTACTCTCCCACGTCTTAAGACGCAGTACCATCGGCGCAGCGGCACTTAACGGCCGAGTTCGGGATGGGATCGGGTGTTTTGCTCGCGCTAGGGCCACCAGACCAGGAAAGAAACGCTCAGCGTCGGACCCTTTGAAGGGTCTGATATTGTCCAAGGATGCTTTGGAGGAAGGAGGATAATCCTGCTTCTTCCGGATCAAATCAAGCCTATCGAGCCATTAGTACCGGTCAACTGAATGCATTGCTGCACTTACATCTCCGGCCTATCGACGTGGTGGTCTTCCACGGCTCTCAAGGGAGACCTTGTTTTGAGGGGGGCTTCACGCTTAGATGCCTTCAGCGTTTATCCTGTCCGTTCATAGCTACCCAGCACTGCCGTTGGCACGACAACTGGTCCACCAGTGGAACGTCCACCCCGGTCCTCTCGTACTAGGGGCAGCTCCTCTCAAGTCTCCAACACCCACGGCAGATAGGGACCGAACTGTCTCACGACGTTCTAAACCCAGCTCACGTACCTCTTTAAACGGCGAACAGCCGTACCCTTGGGACCTGCTCCAGCCCCAGGATGAGATGAGCCGACATCGAGGTGCCAAACGATGCCGTCGATATGGACTCTTGGGCATCATCAGCCTGTTATCCCCAGCGTACCTTTTATCCGTTGAGCGATGGCCCTTCCACTCGGGACCACCGGATCACTATGGCCGACTTTCGTCTCTGCTCGACTTGTCAGTCTTGCAGTCAGGCTGGCTTCTGCCATTGCACTCAACGACCGATTTCCGACCGGTCTGAGCCAACCTTCGCGCGCCTCCGTTACTGTTTGGGAGGCGACCGCCCCAGTCAAACTACCCACCACGCAGGGTCCCGGACCCGGATAACGGGCCGCGGTTAGACATCAAGAGTGCGAAGGGCGGTATCTCAAGGATGGCTCCACGAGGACTAGCGTCCCCGCTTCAAAGCCTACCGCCTATCCTGCACATCGCAATCCTGATGCCAGTGCGAAGTTGTAGTAAAGGTGCATGGGGTCTTTCCGTCTAACCGCGGGAAGTCTGCATCTTCACAGACAATTCAATTTCGCTGAGTCCACATTTGAGACAGCGGGGAAGTCGTTACGCCATTCGTGCAGGTCGGAACTTACCCGACAAGGAATTTCGCTACCTTAGGACCGTTATAGTTACGGCCGCCGTTTACCGGGGCTTCAATTCAAGGCTTGCACCTCTCCTTTTAACCTTCCGGCACCGGGCAGGCGTCAGACCCTATACGTCGTCTTACGACTTCGCAGAGCCCTGTGTTTTTAGTAAACAGTCGCCACCCCCTGGTTTGTGCCCCCGGCCTCTGCTTGCGCAAAAACCGGGCCTCCTTCTCGCGAACTTACGGAGGTATTTTGCCGAGTTCCTTAAATGTGGTTCTCTCAAGCGCCTTGGTATTCTCTACCAGTCCACCTGTGTCGGTTTAGGGTACGGTCTTGTGGAGGGCTATTTCCAGGGACCCCTAAGCAGCCCGATCAATCCGTTAAGATCGAACTACCCTCGGGATCCGTCACCATCTCCTGGCCCAGGAATATTAACCTGGTTCCCATCGACTACGCCTTTCGGCCTCGCCTTAGGGGCCGGCTTACCCTGCTCAGATTAGCTTTAAGCAGGAACCCTTGGACTTTCGGCGACAGGGTCTCTCACCCTGTTTGTCGCTACTCATGTCAACATTCTCACTTCTGATCACTCCACCGGTTGCCTCACGGCCCGGCTTCACAGTCAGAACATTGCCTCCGTAGACCATTGCTGGGCTAAAGAGGCAGCGTTCTATATCACAGAACGCTCCGCTACCACGCACTCTAAAGTGCATCCAAAGCTTCGGCTCGTGGCTTGAGCCCCGTTACATCTTCGCCGCAAGACCTCTTGATTAGACCAGTGAGCTGTTACGCTATCTTTAAAGGATGGCTGCTTCTAAGCCAACCTCCTGGTTGTTTTGGAAGTCTCACATGCTTTCCCACTTAGCCACGAATTGGGGGCCTTAGCTGTTGGTCAGGGTTGTTTCCCTCTCCACGACGGACGTTAGCACCCGCCGTGTGTCTCCCGGATAGTTCTCCTGGGTATTCGGAGTTTGCTTAGACTCAGTAAGGCTGTGGGCCCCCATCATCCATGCAGTGCTCTACCCCCCAGGGAATACGTCCGAGGCGCTACCTAAATAGCTTTCGCGGAGAACCAGCTATCTCCGAGTTTGATTGGCCTTTCACCCCTAGGCACAAGTCATCCCGACCTTTTTCAACAGGTGTGGGTTCGGACCTCCAGTACGTGTTACCGTACCTTCATCCTGCTCATGCCTAGATCACTCGGTTTCGGGTCTGATCCGTCTAACTATGTCGCCCATTTAAGACTCGCTTTCGCTGCGCCTACACCTAACGGCTTAAGCTTGCTAGACAGACCAAGTCGTTGACCCATTATACAAAAGGTACGCCGTCACCCCTCAAGGGGGCTCCGACTGCTTGTAGGCGTCCGGTTTCAGAAACTGTTTCACTCCCCTCGTCGGGGTGCTTTTCACCTTTCCCTCACGGTACTGGTTCGCTATCGGTCAGTAAGGAGTACTTAGCCTTCGAGGGTGGTCCCCCGATCTTCAGACAGGATTTCACGTGTCCCGCCCTACTTGATACGTCCCATCGAGCTTCCGATACGGGGCTGTCACCCGCTATGGCCAGACTTTCCAATCTGTTCTCGTCACTCTCAAGGCTCGGCTGGTCCGCGTTCGCTCGCCACTACTAGCGGAGTCTCTATTGATGTCCTTTCCTCCGGGTACTTAGATGTTTCAGTTCCCCGGGTTCGCTTCTTAAACCCTATGTATTCAGGTAAAAGATACCTGGTTAACCCAATTGTTGACCGCCCGAAGGCAACAACAATCAAGTTTCAGGTGGGTTTCCCCATTCGGAAATCCATGGATCAAAGCTTATTCTCAGCTCCCCATGGCTTATCGCAGAGTATCACGTCCTTCATCGCCTCTTACTGCCAAGGCATCCACCAAACGCCCTTATCGCGCTTGACTTGATCCGGAAGAAGAAGGACTAGGCGTCCCCCATCCCAGGCCCTTTTGTAGCTCCTGGGGGTCACTTCCGATCAAAGCATTGTACTTTTCCCG
>NZ_CP034810.1:192500-1395000 GCF_004010775.1 Paracoccus sp. Arc7-R13
TCCAGGACATCGGGCGACGAATCACAAGCCTGGAGGCCAGCAGAAGCGCGATCACCGCCGCCCAGAAGATCGGGGCGATCTCGTTGACCTTGATGGCCCACAGCCAATGCATCGCGGCAAGGGGGGCTGCAACATAGACCAGCTTGTGCAGGCGTCGCCACGCCTGCCCACCCATGCGCCGCAGCGACGTGTTGTTCGACGTCACGGCCAGCGCGATCAGGATCAGGAACGATCCCATTCCGAACAGCAGGTAGGGCCGCTTGAGGATGTCACGGGCCATCTGTCCCCACAGCAGTCCCATGTCCAGGACGACCCAGGCCAGCACATGGGGCAGCGCATAGGCGAAACAGATCACCCCGATCGCGCGGCGGAACCGCATCAACGACACGCCCGTCAGTCGCAGCAATGGCGTGACCGCCAGGCCGCCGATCAGGAAGTACAGCGCGGTCTGGCCAAGGCGGTGTTCGACCTCCTGCACGGGATCGACGCCCAGGCCGCCCGTGAAGATGTCCCACAGCAGCACGGCGAAGGGCACCGCCCCTGCCAGCCAGACCGCCCAGACCGGAATGCGCCGCAGCGCGTTGTTGATGCCGCGGATCATCAGTAGTTCACCGACAGATCCATCCCCGCGTAAAGTGAGGCGACCTGATCGCCGTATCCGTTAAACATCAGCGTCTCCTTGCGCCCGCCGAACAGCCCCGCGCCGATAACGCGTTCGGTCGCCTGGCTCCAGCGCGGGTGATCGACCTGCGGGTTCACGTTGGCATAGAATCCGTATTCGCTGGCCTGCAGCTGCTTCCAGGTGTTCACGGGCTCCTGCGCCAGCAGGTTGATGCGCACGATCGACTTGATCGACTTGAACCCGTATTTCCACGGCACCACCAGGCGGATCGGTGCGCCGTTCTGGTTGGGCATGGGCTGATCGTACAGACCCGTGGCCAGGATCGTCAGCGGGTGCATCGCCTCGTCCAGACGCAGACCCTCGCGATAGGGCCAGTCCAGGATGGCGCGTTGCTGGCCGATCATCTCCTCGGGGCGCACCAGCGTCTCGAACTCGACGAACTTGGCACTGGGCTGGACGCCGACCTTGGCCAGCACGGATGCCAGCGGCACGCCGATCCACGGAACGACCATCGACCACGCCTCGACGCAGCGCAGGCGATAGATGCGTTCCTCCAGCGCGTTGTCGGGGGCCAGATCTTCGACGCCATAGCTGCCGGGGCGGTCGACCAGGCCCGCCACCTCCACGGACCAGGGATCGGTGGTCAGTGCGCCCGCATTGCGCGCCGGATCCTCCTTGCCCGTCCCGAATTCGTAGAAGTTGTTGTAGTTGGTGATCTCCTCGAAGGTGTTCGGCGTCTGGTCGGTCGACAGCGGGGATGGGCGTGCATTGATCGTCTGCGCGCGGACCAGTCCGGGCAGGGCCACGGCGGCGACCCCTGCGGCCATGAATTTTCGACGGTCCAGAAAGATCCTGTGCGGCGTGACGTCAGACCAGTTCAGCTTCATCATGTCCTCCGATCGGGCTGCCCCAACGGGGCGGTACCCTTGCGTTATCGCATGATCCACGCAGGGGGTTGCGCAAATGATGCATCACGTTCGGTTGACTGTTCGCTGCAGGGCACCTGTTCGTTACCAGCGCGGCGCGATTTATTCGACGCGCTCGATCTCGGCCAGGAAGGCGTCGGCGAACCGCTCCATGCGCGGCGCGTCCAGGTGACGCGCCAGTCCATCGACGCCGGCGGGGCGGCTTTCCGCGATGCGCTTGATCTGGGCGGTCGAGCAGGACAGCGGCTTGTCGGTGCCGTCGGGGCCGCGCTGCAGGTCCAGCTGCACGGCCATCAGCCGGTCGAACAGCGCGCCTTCGGGACGCCCGGCCAGGGCGCGCCGTGCCGGGTGCATCTCGGGCTGCGCGCCCGCGATGACCTCCAGGAAGGCGCGGCCAAAGCTGTCCAGCTTCTTTGCCCCCACGCCGCCGACCCGCGCCATCTGGTCCAGGTCCTGCGGCCGCTTCTCGGCCATCTCGATCAGGGTGCGGTCGGGGAAGATGACATAGGCCGGCACGCGCGCCGCCTCGGCCAGGGCACGCCGCTTGGCCTTCAGCGCGGACAGAAGCGGCTCGTCCTCCTCCGATACCTGGGTACGCAGGACGTTGGCGGGCTTGGCGCCCTTGGTGGTGTCCTCGCGCAGCGTCACGCTCTCCTCGCCGCGCAGGATCGGATGCGCGGTCTCGGTCAGGTGCAGGGCGCCGTGGCGTTCCGGGTCGGGGCGGCACAGGTCCAGCCCCATCATCTGCCGGAAGATCGCCTGCCATTGCCCGCGCCCGTGTTCGCGCCCCACGCCGAAGGTCGGCAGCTGGTCATGGCCGCGCTCGCGGACCTTGTCCGTGGTGGTGCCGGTCAGGATGTCGATCAGGTGGCCGCTGCCGAACCACTCGCCGGTGCGCACCATCGCGGACAGCGCCTTGCGGACCGCCAGCGTGCCGTCGAACAGCTTGGGCGGGCTCTGGCACAGGTCGCAATTGCCGCAATCGCGGTCCATCTCCTCGCCGAAATAGGCCAGCAGGCGACGGCGGCGGCATCCTGTCGCCTCGGCCAGGCCCAGCAGGGCGTTCAGACGTGCATGATCGCCGGCCTTGCGGGCGCTGTCGCCCAGGCCCTCGTCGATCTGGGTGCGACGCAGGCGGATGTCGTCGGGACCGTAGAGGGTCAGCGTATCCGCCGGGTCGCCGTCGCGGCCCGCGCGCCCGATCTCCTGATAGTATCCTTCGATGGATTTCGGCAGGTCGGCGTGCAGCACCCACCGGATGTCGGGCTTGTCGATGCCCATGCCAAAGGCCACGGTCGCCACGACGATCAGCCCGTCCTCGGTCTGGAACCGCGCCTCGGCCTCGCGCCGGGCCTCGGCCTCCAGCCCCGCGTGATAGGCGATGGCCGGGTGCCCCGCCTCTCGCAGCGCCTGCGCCAGGCTTTCGGTCCGCGCGCGGGCGCCGCAATAGATGATGCCCGACTGTCCCCGGCGCGCGGCGGCATAGGCCAGGACCTGGGTGCGGGGGCTGTTCTTGGGCTGGAAGGCCAGCCGGATGTTCGGCCGGTCGAAGCCGCGCAGGAAGGTCACCGGGGCCTGTCCGTCGAACAGGCGGGTGACGATCTCGGCCCGCGTTTCCACGTCCGCAGTGGCGGTGAACGCCGCCAGCGGCACGTCCAGCGCGCGCTTCAGATCGCCGATGCGCAGATAGTCGGGGCGGAAGTCATGGCCCCACTGGCTGACGCAATGCGCCTCGTCCACCGCGATCGCCGTGACGCCCGCCCGGCGCAAGAGGTTCACCGTGCCCCCGGAGGCCAGCCGTTCGGGCGCCATGTACAGCACCTTCAGCCGCCCCTCGGAGATGGCCGAAAACACCGCGTCGGTCTCGGCCTCGGTGTTGCCGCTGGTCAGTGCGCCCGCCTCGACCCCCGCCTCGCGCAGCGCGCGCACCTGATCGCGCATCAGCGCGATCAGCGGAGAGATGACCACCGTCACGCCCTCGCGCATCAGCGCGGGCAGCTGGAAGCACAGCGACTTGCCGCCGCCCGTCGGCATGATCGCCAGCACGTCGCGGCCTGCGGCCACCGCCTCGACGATCTCTTGCTGTCCGGGGCGGAAACCGTCGAATCCCCAGACCTGGCGCAGCAGGTCCGTTGACATCACATGCCGTAGAAGAAGCCCGCGTTGTTCGCCAGGGCGCGCTGCGCGATGATGATGATGATGAAGACGACCAGCGGCGCCAGATCCAGCCCGCCGGTATTGGGCAGGATGTTCCGGATCGGGCGATAGATCGGCTCCAGCAGCCGGTTCAGGCCGTCCCAGATCTGCGCGACCAGAGGCTGGCGCAGGTTCAGCACCTGAAAGTTGATCAGCCAGGACATGATGATGTGCACGATCATGATGAACCACAGGACCTGCAGGATCAGTTGCAGGGCTTCGTACAGGGTTCCCATGGTCGTCTCCTTGGCTGCGCGCGCGTTCGGGCCCTGTATGGCCGCGCGTAAGGCGGGACGCAAGCGGGGCGCGACCGGATGCCGCCGCGTCCGGCTTGACGCCCGCGTGATCGCGGGCCACCCACGGGGCAGAACGAAAGGCCCGCCCCCAAAAGGCCTGCTGACGAAAGGCCCCTCCATGTATCCGCTGATCCGCTTTGCCAAGGAACTGGTCAAGTTCCGCAACGCCCCCGCCCTGGACCCCCTGGGCACGCATGTGTCCACGCACATGTGCTGGCCCTGGGACCTGGACCCCTGGTGGGAGCTGAACAACGGCCGCACCCTGACCCTGTTCGATCTGGGCCGCATCCCGCTGGCGCGGCGGACCGGGCTGGTGCCGGTGCTGCGGGCGAATGGCTGGGGCATCACGGTGGCGGGAAACTCGACCCGCTATCGTCGCCGTGTCCGGGCGTTCGAACGCTTCACCATGATCTCGCGCATGGTGGGCTGGGACGCGCGCTTCGTCTATATGGAGCAGTCCATGTGGAAGGGCACGGAATGCTGCAACCAGGTGATGATCCGCTCGGCCGTGACCTCGGCCCAGGGGATCGTCGCCCCCGCCCGCGTCATGGAGGCCTTGGGCCACGCCCCCGACAGTCCGCCCCTGCCCGACTGGATCGCGGCCTGGATCGCGGCGGATGCGACGCGGCCCTGGCCCCCCGTCATCCCGGATGAGGCGAAACTTCACTTGCCACTCTGACGGGCTCTGTTCCTTATGACGGAAAAGCCATGAGGGACGGACATGACGATCGATCGCAGGCGGGTCTGGGGCTGGTGGTTCTTTGACTGGGCCAGCCAGCCCTATCACACGCTGCTGCTGACCTTCGTCTTCTCGATCTACTTCGCCGAGGTCGCGCGCACGCATTTCATCGCCCAGGGGTTGGATGCCGCGCAGGCCGGGGCGCAGGCGCAGGCGCTTTGGGGATACGGGCTGGCCATCGCGGGCGCGGTCATCGCGCTGGCCGCCCCGGTCCTGGGCGCCATCGCGGACAGTTCGGGGCGGCGGATGCCCTGGGTCTGGGTGTTCTCGGCATTCTACGTGGTGGGCGCGGCGGGGCTGTGGACCCTGACCCCCGGCCAGCCGCCGCTGATCCAGGCCATCGTCTTGTTCGGCATCGGCCTGATCGGGGTCGAATTCGCCACCATCTTCACCAATGCCATGCTGCCCGCCCTGGCCCCGCGCGACGAGATCGGCCGTCTGTCCGGGTCGGGCTATGCCTTCGGCTATCTGGGCGGGGTGACGGCACTGGCCGTGATGCTGCTGCTGTTCGCCGAAACGCCCTCGGGGCGCACGCTGCTGGGCATCCCGCCCCTGTTCGGCCTGGACCCCGCGATGCGCGAAGGTACGCGGTTCGTCGGCCCCCTGACGGCGATCTGGTACGCGGTCTTCATGATCCCGTTCTTCCTGTGGGTCCGCGAACCGGGGCCGGGCGGGCCGGTGCAGGTGCGCCGCGCCCTGCGCGACCTGTGGACGCTGATCCGCAGCCTGCGGCATCGGCGCAGCCTGGCGGCCTGGCTGGCATCGTCGATGTTCTCGCGCGACGCGCTGAACGCGCTGTACGGGTTCGGGGGCGTCTATGCGGGGACGGTGCTGGGCTGGCCGGTGTTCCTGGCCGGCGTCTTCGGGGTGGTCAGCGCCATCTCGGCGGCGGTGATCAGCTGGCTGGGCGGGCGCGCGGACCGCGCCTTCGGCCCCCGCGCGGTGATCGTCGCCAGCATCCTGGCGCTGATGGCGGTCTGCATGCTGCTGGTGGGTATGGACCGGACATCCGTCCTGGGCATTGCCACGCCGGATGCGGTCCTGGGCACCCTGCGCCTGCCCGATCTGATCTTCTTTGCCTGCGGGGCGGTGATCGGGGGCGCGGGCGGCGCGCTGCAGGCGGCCAGCCGCACGATGATGGTGCGCCACACCACCCCCGACCGCGCAACCGAGGGTTTCGGCCTTTACGCGCTGTCGGGCAAGGCCACGGCGTTCCTGGCACCCTTCCTGATCGCGCTGACGACCGACCTGACCGGGAATCAGCGCATCGGGTTTCTTCCCCTGATCGTGATCTTTCTTGTCGCGCTGGTTCTGCTAGTGTGGGTGGACCCCGAAGGAGAGACGTCCCCGTGATCCGCAAGACCCTGACCGCCGCCGCCGTCCTGATGGGCCTGGCTTTGCCCGCATCGGCCCAATCCCTGGCCAAGGACGTCTTCGGCGCGTTCCGCACGGCGTCGGGCGGGCCGGCCGTGTCGATCGGCAACTATTCCCAAGGTTGCGCGCAGGGTCTGGTGCAGATGCCCGAAAGCGGACCCAGCTGGCAATCCATGCGCCTGTCGCGCAACCGCAACTGGGGCCACCCCGAGATGATCGGCTTTCTGCAGGGCCTGTCGCGGGCGGCGCAGCAGGCCGGGTGGCGGGGCCTCTATATCGGGGACATCAGCCAGCCGCGCGGCGGGCCGATGACCTCGGGCCATGCCAGCCACCAGCTGGGGCTGGATGCCGACATCTGGATGCTGCCGCCCCCGACCCTGGGCCTGTCCCCGCAGCAGCGCGAGAACCTGTCATCCGTGTCGGTCGTCGCGAATGGCGGCACGGCGCTGTCGGGCAACTGGACGGGCGGGCACATGTCGATCATGCGCGCCGCCGCGCGCGATCCCCGCGTCGAACGCATCTTCGTCGATCCCGTCGCCAAGGTCGCCATGTGCCAGATGGAGACGGGCAACCGCGACTGGCTGCGCAAGATCCGCCCCATCAACAACCACGACTTCCATTTCCACGTCCGCATGAACTGCCCTGCCGGGTCGATCTGCCAGACGCCGAACCCGATCCCGGCCGGCGACGGCTGCGCCGAGGCGCAGGAATGGATCAACATCCGCATCGACCCCAGCCGCGCCAAGCCCTCGACCCCGGACCCCAACTATCGCCACCCCCGCACCTATCGGATGAGCGACCTGCCAGCCCAATGTTCGACCGTCGCATCGGCGCCCTGACGCTGGCCCTTGCCGGGTCGATCCTTGCCACCGCGCCTGCCCGTGCAGGCGCGGTTCTTGATTATGTCGGCACCTATATCTGGACGATGGACCAATCGACCTTCGGCGGCTTCTCGGCGATCGACATCAGCCCGGACGGCACCGGGTTCCACGCCCTGACCGACCGGGCGCACCTGTACTGGGGCCGGATCGAACGCGATGCCCAGGGCCTGGTGCGCGGCATGTCCGTCGCCGGGCGCACGAACCTGAAGGACAGCAAGGGCCAGCCCCTGCCCCCCGGCTATACCGGCGACAGCGAAGGCATCGCGGTGGGCCCCGACGGCCGCATCCATGTCAGCTTCGAAGGGCTGGACCGGGTGGCGACCTATGATCACCCCGACGCACCCGCCACCACCCATCCCCGCCCGGACCGCCTGCCCGGCATGGGCGTGAACGTGGGGCTGGAGGCGCTGGCCATCGACGACGACGGCACCCTGTTCGCCGTCCCCGAGCGGTCGGGGACGGAAACCCAGCCCTTCACCATCCTGTCGTTCGACGGCGCCTGGACGGAATACGGCCAGATCCGCCGCGATCCGCGCTGGCGTGCGGTGGGGGCGGATTTCGGGCCCGACGGCTGGTTCTACCTGCTGGAGCGCGATTTCCGCGGCATCCTGGGCTTTGTCTCGCGCGTGCGGCGGATGCGGCTGGAGCCGGGGGTGATCCAGGACGACCAGATCCTGCTGGAGACGCGGCCCCTGCAATACGACAACCTGGAAGGCATCTCGGTCTGGGATGACGGCGTGGGCATGCGCATCACCATGATCTCGGACGACAACTTCCTGTTCGTCCAGCGGACCGAGATCGTCGAATACCGCCTGCGCGATACCGGCCTGCAGGCGCTGCGGAATTGACAAGACCGCCCGCGCGGGCGTAAGGCGCGCGCTGCTCCACCCGTCCGGGGGGCCGAGTTCTTCCGCAACCTTCGCAAAAACGGAAACCCACCGATGATCCGCTTTCTGCCCGGCATCCTTGCCATGGCCGCCATTGTCGTGGCCTCGAACGTCCTGGTTCAGTTCACGGTCGCCACCTGGCTGACCTGGGGGGCCTTCACCTATCCGCTGGCCTTCCTGGTCACGGACGTCATGAACCGCGTCCACGGCGCCGCCGCCGCGCGCCGCGTGGTGCTGGCAGGGTTCGTGACCGGGGTCGTCTGGTCGCTGATCGCCGCAGGGATGGATGCCACCACGCTGCGAATCGCCATCGCGTCGGGGGCGGCCTTCCTGGTGGCGCAGATGGTCGACGTGCAGGTCTTCGACACGCTGCGCGGCGGGCGCTGGTGGCGGGCGCCGCTGGTCTCGACCCTGCTGGGATCGGCGCTGGACACGGTGCTGTTCTTCGGAATCGCCTTTGCGGCCGTGCTGCCCGCGGACACCAACACGGGCTGGGCCAACGAGGCGGTTCCGCTGCTTGGCGCGGGACCGTTCAGCCCGCTGTGGGTTTCGCTGGCACTTGCCGACTGGATGGTCAAACTTGGTCTGGCGATACTGGCCCTTGTGCCGTTCCGCATCATCGTCCGCAATTTGTTGGGGCACAGGGCAGAAAGCTGATTGACAGAATTTCGATCTGTGTCAGCCTGTCCCTATACAGCAATCTTTTGAAAGGAGGTGGTCCAGTGTCTAGAGTGATAGTGGAGAGACGTTTCGGAACAGTCGGGGGGACCCCGGCCTGAGGGCAGCCCCAAAGGCCACCACCCCTGGTTGGGACCGGACCTGCGTCCGCCCCTAACCGGACCATCTCCTTGGATCTCGCGGGCCGCCTCTTGCTGGGCGGCCCGTTCCTTTTTGCGCACCCGTGTCCGGTTTGCGCCCTCGTATCCGGCCGTGCGGCGCGGCGCAACGAGAACGGGCGGCCCCGAAGGACCGCCCGCACCGATGTCGTCAGCCTTGCGTCAGGCGCGGACAGGCACCGCGGCCCGGTCGCGATTGGCGCGCATCGCGCCGACCACCACCGCGGCCCAGATCAGCGCCGCCAGCCACCACAGCCCGCCGCCGATCAGCGCCATCCCGATCAGGCCCGCCTGCACCACGTAATACGCCATGGTGATCAGCGTCTTGCGGATGATGTCGCCCTCGCGGTCGGTCAGGCCCACGACGGCGGACGCGGCCACCACGTTGTGCACGCAGACCATGTTGCCCGCAGCGCCGCCCACGGCCTGCAGCACCACCACGATGGTGATCCCCGCAAGATCCAGTCCGATGCCCTGCGCGGCCGAGAACTGGAACAGCGCGAACATCATGTTCGACACGGTGTTCGATCCCGCGATGAACGCGCCCAGCGCGCCCACGATCGGCGCGAACAGGGGCCAGCTGGCACCGGTCGCCGCGGCCATCCCCTCGGCTAGGGTGATCGGCATGGACGCCACGCCCTCCGAGCCCGAGTTGATGAACACCTGCACCATCGGCACCGCCAGCAGCAGCGCGGGCGCCGCGGCCAGCATCGTGCGGCCCGAGATCGCCCAGGCCCGGCCGTAATCGCTGCCCCGCATGCGGAACAGCGCGACCGAGATCAGGGATGCGATGATCATCACCGTCCCCGGCGAATATGCGAACTGCGCGGTCGCGTTGATGCCCGACCCGAACAGGTCGCGCAGCGCCAGCGTGGTGTCCGGCCCGGTCAGCCAGGCCTTCAGCGGCGCGATGGTCCGCGTCAGCACCAGCAGCGCCGCGACGATGACATAGGGCATCCATGCCGTCAGCAGGCCGATGCGGCGGTCATCGGGGCCCAGTTCGGCCTGGTCCGGTTCGATGTTGCCCTGCCAGCCTTCGTCCCATTGGGCGCGTGCCGGAAAGTCGAACCTGTCGGACGGCATGAACCAACCGGCCCGCGCGGCCGGCACCACGATCATCAGGCCGATCAGCCCGCCCAGCAGGGACGGGAATTCCGGTCCCAGGATGCGCGCGACCAGCAGATAGGGCATCGTGAAGGCCAGCCCGGCAAAGATCGCGAACTTCCACGCGCGAAAGCCCTTGGCAAAGCTGCGCTCGGTGCCGAAGAACCGCGTCAGCATCCCCACCATCAGCAGCGGGATCAGCACGCCCACCAGCGCATGGACCAGCGCGACCTGCGCGGCCACCACCGGCACGTATTCGGCCAGGGTCAGGGGCGCGATGGCGCTGGCGACCTCGGGGCTGTTGGACAGGCCGGTGTTGATGCCGACCAGCATCGGCGTGCCGACCGCGCCGAAGGACACCGGCGTCGACTGGATGATCAGCGTGACCATGACCGCGGCCATGGCCGGAAAGCCGATCGCCAGCAGCAGCGGCGCCGCCACGGCGGCCGGCGTGCCGAACCCGGACGCGCCCTCGATCATCGACCCGAACATCCATGCGATGATGATCGCCTGGATGCGCCGGTCGGGCGAGATGTCCATGAACCCGCGCCGGATCGTGCGGATCGCGCCCGATTCCTGCACCGTGTACAGCAGCAGGATCGCCCCGAACACGATGTAGAGCAGCGTCACCGCCGTCACCAGCCCGTTGACCGTGGCCCCCGCGACCCGCGCCAGCGGCGCCCCCCACAGGAACAGTGCCAGAAGCACCGTGACCACATAGGCGGTCATCATCGACAGCTTGGCCGACCGTCGCATGACGACCAGCAACACAAACACCACCGCGACGGGCAAGGCCGCGGCAATGAACATTATTCCCTGTGACACCCCAACTCCTCCTCGAATTGTCCGCATCATTCGGGACGGGTTCACGGCGGAAAGCAAGAAAAAACCGGTCTGGAAACCAGACCGGTTGCGCAAACGTCGCCGGGACGGTGCGTCAGTCGCGACGGATCGCGATGGCGATGCCCTGCCCGCCGCCGATGCACATGGTGATCAACGCGGTGCGACCGCCTGTCCGCTCCAGCTCGTGGATGGCCTTGACCATCAGGATCGCGCCTGTGGCGCCGACCGGATGGCCCAGGGCGATGGCGCCGCCATTGGGGTTCACGCGGGCCGTGTCCAGACCCAGGCCCTTGTTCACCGCCAGGGCCTGGGCGGCAAAGGCCTCATTCGATTCGATCACGTCGAAATCGCCGGCCTTCAGCCCGGTGCGGGCCATCAGCGCCTCGACCGCGGGGACCGGGCCGATGCCCATCACCTCGGGGCGCACGCCGGCCACGGCATAGCCCAGGATGCGCGCCCGCGGGGTCAGGCCCGCGCGTTCGGCGGCATCCGCCCGTGCCAAGACCAAGGCTGCGGCGCCGTCGTTGATGCCGCTGGCATTGCCCGCGGTCACGCTGCCGCCCTTCTGGAACACGGCCTTCAGGCCGGCCAGCTTTTCCAGGCTGGTGTCCTTGGGGTGCTCGTCCGTGTCGAAGGCCACCATGCCCTTGCGCGACTTGACCTCGACCGGGACGATCTGGTCCTTGAAATGGCCTGCCGCGATCGCCGCCGCGGCGCGGCGCTGCGATTCCATCGCGAATGCGTCCTGCTGTTCGCGGCTGATGTCATGTTCGGCGGCGACGTTCTCGGCGGTGACGCCCATATGTCCGGTGCCCATCGGGCAGGTCAGCGCGCCGGTCATCATGTCCAGCATGACCTGATCGCCCATCTTGGCGCCGAAGCGCGCCGAAGGCACGACATAGGGCGAGCGGCTCATGCTCTCGGCGCCGCCCGCGATGGCGAAATCGGCGTCGCCCAGCATCAGCGCCTGCGCCGCCGACACGATGGCCTGCGCGCCCGACCCGCACAGACGGTTCACGTTCATCGCGGGCGTGGTATGCGGGATGCCCGCCTCCAGCATGGCCACGCGGGACAGGTACATGTCGCGCGGCTCGGTGTTGATCACATGGCCGAAGACGACCTGACCGACCTGCTCGGGGGCCAGGCCCGCCCGCTCCAGCGCGGCACGGGTGACGGTCGCGGCCAGCTGGATCGGCGGGATGGCCGCCAAGCTGCCCCCGAAGGTGCCGATGGCGGTGCGGGCGCCGGACAGGATGACGATATCGGATGCGGACATGGCAGGGCCTCCTCTTGCCTTCGGCGCGCAGTCTAGGGCGCGTGCCGCCTGCCGCAACCCGTGCCGTCACGGCAAATTGCGCCCGGCCGGGCAAGGCGCTATGTTGCGCAGGAATAACGAGAGAGCCCCCATGACCCAGACCGCCCCCCGGCTGCGCATCAAGCTGCGCCTGGAATACGATTCGCCCCTGATCCTGGGTCCGGGCAAGGCCGAGCTGCTGGCCCGCATCGGGCGGCTCGGCTCGATCTCGGCCGCCGCGCGCGAGATGGGGATGAGCTACAAGCGCGCCTGGACCCTGGTCGAGGAGATGAACACCGCCTTTGCCGACCCCGTCATCGACAGCGCGCGCGGCGGGGCGGGGGGCGGCGGCGCGACCGTCACCCCCACCGGACAGCAGGTCCTGGCCCATTACCGGGCGCTGGAATCGCTGTTGCTGGATGCGGGGGCCGCGGATCTGATGGCGCTGAACGCCCTGCTGCGGCCCGAGGGATCGGGCTGATCCATCGGCCGATCCCTGCCCCGCTTCCGGCTTTGTGATTTCACAGGCGGGTGAATTTGCGTAGACTGTCCGCAAAACAAGAGAACGAGGGCAGGATGAACAGGCTACTGAAGCTGGCCATTGTCGGGCTGGTCGCCTCATGCGGGGGCGGCGGGAACTTCAGCGCGCCGCGGCAGCTGGACAATGCGTGCGCGATCACGTCGGAACGACCCGCCTATCTGCGCGCCATGCGCCAGACCGAACGCAAATGGGGCGTGCCGGTCCATGTTCAGATGGCGACCCTGTACCAGGAATCGAAATTCATCGGCGATGCGCGCACCCCGCATCAATACGCGCTTGGCGTCATTCCCATCGGCCGCCAAAGCAGCGCCTTCGGCTATTCCCAGGCCCTGGACGGCACCTGGGAGGAGTACCAGCGCGAGACCGGCAACCGTCGCGCCCGGCGCGACAGCATCCGCGACGCGACCGACTTCATGGGCTGGTACATGCATGGCAGCCAGCAGCGGCTTGGCCTGTCCAAGAACGACGCCGCGTCGCAGTACCTGGCCTATCACGAAGGCCGCAGCGGCTTTGCCCGCGGCAGCTATCGCCAGAAAAGCTGGCTGATGCGCGTGGCCGGATCCGTGGGCCAGCGGTCCGAGATGTACCGCCAGCAGCTGGTCGGCTGCCGCCGCGCTTGACGCGGCGCGGGGGCTGGGGCCTTCTGTCCGTCCAACGGCCAGGAGGATCCCCATGTACCGCGTCATCGGCACCGCCAAGTCCCGCGCCCTGCGCGTCCTGTGGATGCTGGAGGAGCTGGGACAGCCTTACGACCACATTCCCGCCAATCCGCGCAGCGACGGCGTGGCCCAGTTCAACCCGGCGGGCAAGGTTCCGGTCCTGATCGACGACGGTACGCCGATCACCGATTCGACCGCGATCCTGACCTATCTGGCCGATCGCCACGGCGATCTGACCCACCCGGCGGGCACCCTGGACCGGGCGCGTCAGGACAGCCTGACCCAGTTCCTGCTGGACGAATTCGACGCGGCATTGTGGCTGGCCGCGCGCCACAGCTTCATCCTGCCCGAGGAGATGCGCCTTGGCGCGATCAAGAACACCCTGCGGTGGGAATTCGAGGCCAGCCAGAAGACCCTGGTCCACCGCATGTCCGACGGACCCTATCTGATGGGAGAGCGGATAACCGTGCCAGACCTGATCCTGGCGCATTGCCTGGACTGGGCGCTGTCGGCGCGGTTCCCGATCGTCGAACACCGCCTGACCGAATACCTGGACCGCATCCGCCAGCGCCCCGCCTATCAGCGGGCCATGGCAAGCTAGAGCCTGCGGGCTGCGGCCTGCCCCGCGCGCAGCCCCGTGGCAAGGCAGGTGGTCAGCAGATAGCCGCCTGTCGGCGCCTCCCAATCCAGCATCTCTCCGGCGGCAAAGACGCCGGGCAGGGCGCGCAGTTCAAGCTCAGACGTCAGCGCCTCCGACCGGATCCCCCCGGCCGACGAGATCGCCCGGTCCAGCCCCATCGGGCCCGCATGGCAAAGCGGCAGCGCCTTGGCCCGCGCGGCCCAGCCCTCGACGCTGTCCGGCAGGGGGCGCCCCCATTCCAGCAGCAGGCCCACCCGCGCCGGATCGCCCAGGATGCGGCGCAACCAGTTGCCCAGGCTCAGCTTGCCACGCGGCTGCGCAAAGCGCCGCGCCAGGGACGCGTGGTCCAGATCCGGGGCCAGATCGACATGGGCCGCCTGCCCGTCGCGGATCGGGGCCGCGACGGCATAGACGCCCCCGCCCTCGATCCCGTCGGGGGTGATGACCCATTCGCCGCGGCTGACGCTGTCGCCTGCGCGGATCGCGACGCCCTTGACCGGCGCGCCGTGCAGCCGCGCCATTGCGGGCGACCAGTCGATGCGGAACCCCATGTTGGCCGGAAGAAACGGCGCGATGGCGACACCGGCCTCTGTCAGGATCGGCACCCAGGTCGCATCCGACCCCAGCCGCGGCCAGCTGGCCCCGCCCAGGGCCAGCACCGTCACGTCTGGCTGCAGCACCCGGCGACCGTCGGGCGTGTCGAAGGCGAAACAACCGCCCAGCCCGACCCATCGCCAGCGCGACCGCAGCTCGACCCCGCCCGCGCGCAGCCGCGCCAGCCAGGCCCGCAGCAGGGGCGAGGCCTTCATGCCCACCGGAAACACCCGCCCCGTCGATCCCGCGAACAGGGCGATGCCCAGGCCCTGGGCCCAGTCCCGCACCGCCTGCGGGCCGAACGCCCCCGCATCGGTCGCCAGATAATCGCGCCCGTCCGACGCGGCGATCTGGGCGCCAAAGGCCGCCAGCGGTTCGTCGCGGGTCAGGTTCAGGCCGGATTTCCCGGCCATCAGGAACTTGCGGGCGGGCGTGGGCATCGCGTCGACCACCACCACCTGACGGCCGGGCGCCATCAGCGCCTCGGCCGCCATCAGCCCGGCAGGTCCGGCTCCGATCACCAGGGCAAGGGTCACCGCCGCCCCCGCGGCTTCATCGCAAGGCGCAGCAGCGCGCGTTCCACCAGCGGCATCTGCGGCGCGCGGCTGGCGGACCGCAGGGTCATGTCGGTCGACAGCAGCAGCGACACCGCCTCCTCCAGCGGGCCCATGCCCCAGCTTTGCGCCTGGCGGGTCATGCGGTCGCGGCGGGGGCCGAAGACGGGTGGGCGCGCGCGGGCCAGCGCCACCCCCGGCCCCGCCGGGTCGGCAGCGGCCAGGTGCAGCGTGCGGAAATGGCGCAGCGCGCCGATGCACAGGGTGACGGGCGCGATCCCCTGCTGTTCGATCCGCCGCATCAGCGGGCCGAAATCGGCCTCGCGGCGTTCGGCGACGGTGTGGATCAGCTCGTCCAGGTCGGCCTCGATCGTGGCGGGCGCCAGCATGGCGATCTCCTCGACCGTCAGGGGGGCGGGGTCCTGGTACTTGTACAGGCCGATCTTCTCGACCGTCTGGCGCAGATCACCGGGGTCCAGCGCCCGCGCCAGAAGACCCAGTTCACGCATCGCGTCCCGCGGCACCTCGCGCAGGCCGGCATCCGCCAGCCAGCGGCCGATCTCGTCCTCGGAGGGCGGATCGTCATAGATGGGGGCCGTCACCGCCTGGCCATGCGTCTCGAACAGGCGCCGCAGGGATGACGACTTGGACAGGCCGGCCGCCGTGACCACGATCACCGCATCCCCTTGCCGCCAGCCTGTCAGCGCATCGCGGATCGCGTCGGTGGCCAGATCGGGCGTGTCCTCGACCACGACCACGCGGGGGCCGGGAAAGAACCCCACCTCGCGCACCGCGTCGATCAGCTGGGCGGGGTCCTTCTTCAGGCCCGCGCCGGGTATCCGGGTCAGGCGCATCTCCTCGTCGGCCTTCTCGCCGGTCAGGGCGCGCACGACCTCGGCCCGCTTCAGCGCCACGCGCATCGCGTCCTGCCCATAGATCAGCACCCCCGGCCGCGAGGGGTCGGGGCGGGCCAGATAGCGCGCGATCTCGGCCCCCTTCAGCAGCATGGATCAGTCCGGCAGGCCGGATGCGGCCGCCAGCAGGCGGATGACGACCTGATCGGCCAGCATCAGCGCCAGCCGCTCGCGCGCGTCGCCCTCGGCCGCCAGGGTCGAGATTGTGGTCCCGGTGGTGGAATAGGACGTGAAGCTGCTGACGCGTCCCTGGGTGATCACCGCACCCCCCGGCCCGGTCAGCGCGAAATCGGCGGTGCCGTTCAGCGAATAGCGGGTCGTGACCTCATCGGGCGTGATGGCCTGCGCGACGACGCCCGCGCTGATGCGGTAATGCAGGTCATAGATGGCCGCGTCCTCGGGGCCCAACCGTTCGGCCAGGCGCCGGTTGAAGACGAAGTCCAGCGGCGTGTCCGGGTCGCGCGGGCGGACCTTGCCGAACAGCTTGCCGCCCCCGCCCCCCGGCCCATAGACCGGCGACAGCCCGCAGGCCGCCAGCCCCGAGACGGCCAGCAGCCCCAGCAGGACCGCGCGGCGATCAGGCGACCACATTGACGATCCGTCCCGGCACCACGATCAGCTTCTTGACCGCCGCCCCGTCCAGGAACCGCAGCACGGTGTCGTCGGCCAGCACCAGCGCCTCGATCTCGGACTTGGGCATGGTCTTGGGAACGGTGATCTCGGCCCGGCGCTTGCCGTTGATCTGGATCGGAAGGGTCACGCTGTCGTCCTCCAGCAGGGCCGGGTCCGCCTTTGGCCAGCCTGCATCGACGACCATGCCCTGCCCGCCCGATTTCGACCAGACCTCTTCGGCCAGGTGCGGCACCATCGGCGCCATCAGCTGGGCCATGATCCGCAGGGCCGCGCGGCGCGCCTCGCCCCCGGCCTGCGATTTCGCCACAGCATTGGCCAGTTCATAGAGTTTCGCGACCGCCTTGTTGAAGGCAAAGCCCTCGATGGCCTTGGTGACATCCGCGATGGCGCGGTGCGCCGTGCGCGTCAGGTCGGCATCGTCGCCCCCTTCGGGAACCTCGTCGGCCAGGCGCCAGACGCGGGACAGGAACTTGAACGCGGCCTCCGCTCCGGCGGCGGTCCATTCGACGTCGCGTTCGGGCGGGCTGTCCGACAGCATGAACCACCGTGCGGTATCCGCGCCAAAGCTTTCGACGATGCTGACCGGATCGACGACGTTCTTCTTGGATTTCGACATCTTCGCGGACGGGATCACCTCGACCGCGGTGCCGTCGGCCAGACGCCCGTCGGTCACGTCCTCGGGCAGGTGATAGACCGGGCGCCCCCGGTCGTCGGTGGTGCGATAGATCTCGTGCGTGACCATGCCTTGCGTGAACAGCGCGTCGAACGGCTCTCGTGCCGTCTCGGGCAGATGGCCCGTCCTGACCATCGCGCGGGCAAAGAAGCGCGAATAGAGCAGGTGCAGGATCGCGTGTTCGACGCCGCCGATATACTGGTCGACGTTCATCCAGTATTCCGCATCCGCCCGGTCGGTCGGCGTCGCAGCCCCCGGCGAGGTGAAGCGCGCGTAATACCACGACGAATCGACGAAGGTGTCCATCGTGTCGGTCTCACGCCGCGCCGCGCCGCCGCATTTCGGGCAGGTCGCCTGACGCCAGGTCGGGTGGCGGTCCAGCGGGTTGCCCGGCACGTCGAACGTCACGTCCTGCGGCAGCAGCACGGGCAGGTTCGCTTTCGCCTCCGGCACCGTGCCGCAGGTCCCGCAATGCACGACCGGGATCGGACAGCCCCAATAGCGCTGGCGCGAGATGCCCCAGTCGCGCAGGCGGAACTTGGTCACGCCCTCGCCATAGCCCTCGGCCTCGGCATGGGCGATGGCGGCATCGACCGCCGCCTCGCCGGTCTGATCGGCCGCGCCCGCGAATCCGCGCACATAGGTCACGACCTCGGTCTTGGCGGGCACGAAGGGCGCCTCCGCCACCAGCGCATCGGCCGCGGCCTGATCCATGCCCGGCTGGCCAAAGGTCGCGCGGATCGGCAGGCCGTATTTCACGGCGAATTCGTGGTCGCGCTCGTCATGGGCCGGGCTGCCGAAGATCGCGCCGGTGCCGTAATCCATCAGCACGAAATTCGCGATCCAGATCGGCAGGCGCCAGCCCGCGTCCAGCGGATGCGCGACGCTCAGGCCGGTGTCGAAGCCCAGCTTGGGCGCGGTCTCGATGGCCTCCTCGGTGGTGCCGATGCGCCTGCATTCCTCGCGGAAGGCCTCGATCTCGGGGCGGCTGGCGGCCAGCTCCTTGACCAGCGGATGATCCGGCGACAGCGCGACGAAGCTCGCCCCCATCAGCGTGTCGGGCCGGGTGGTATAGACCTCGATCGCCTCATGGCCCGCGGGCGCATCGACCGTGGCAAAGCGGAACTGCAGGCCCCGCGACCGGCCGATCCAGTTGGCCTGCATCAGGCGCACCTTCTCGGGCCAGCCCTTCAGCCCGTCCAGCGCCTCCAGCAGCTCGTCGCTGTAATCGCTGATCTTGAAGAACCACTGCGTCAGCTCGCGCCGCTCGACCGTGGCGCCCGACCGCCAGCCCTTGCCGTCGATCACCTGCTCGTTGGCCAGCACGGTCATGTCGACCGGGTCCCAGTTCACCTGCGCCGACTTGCGCGTGATCAGGCCCGCCTCCAGCATGTCCAGGAACACCGCCTGCTGCTGCGCCACATAGGCATCGTCGCAGGTCGCGAATTCGCGGCTCCAGTCGATGGACAGGCCCAAGGGTTTCAACTGGTCGCGCATCGTCGCGATGTTGGCATAGGTCCAGTCGCGCGGATGGCCGCCCTGCTCCATCGCGGCGTTCTCCGCGGGCATGCCGAAGGCGTCCCAGCCCATCGGGTGCAGCACGCTGAACCCCTGCGCCCGCTTGAACCGCGCGACCACGTCGCCCATCGCATAGTTGCGCACATGGCCCATGTGGATGCGCCCCGACGGATAGGGGAACATCTCCAGCACATAGTATTTCGGGCGCTCGTCGCGGATGGCGGCAAAGGCGTCGGCATCGGCCCAGGCCGTCTGCCAACGGGCTTCGCTTGTCGCGGGATCATAGGGCATGGGGAACCTCGGGCATCATTCGTTGCCCGCAGGGTCTATACGCCCCGCCTGTGCGGGTCCAGATGCGGCCGACCGGAGCCCGTCGAATGCGACCGCCCGCGGGCATCGCGAAACACCGCCGGATGCCCCGCGATCGGGGCCCCGCTGCGCGGACGCGCCCTTACAGGCGGCCGTCCTGGATGCGCAGCTGGCGGGCGCGGGTCAGGATGGCATCCTCGACCGCGCGGACGGTGCCCGCCTCGACCGCGGCGCCGCCCGGCCCCTGCAGCGCCAGGCGCAGGCTGCGCGCATCCAACGCCGGGTCGCTGATCTGGATCGTCGCACGATAGGACCGTCCCCCGCCCGGAGGCGTACCGTAGCCGGTCTGGATCACGCCGGTGAACGGATCGATCGTCTGCACCGGCAGAAAGCTCAGCACGTCCAGACTGGCAGTCCACAGGTACTTGTTCACACCGACCATCTGGTCGGGGTTGCCCGAACGCACCAACAGGTCCTGAATGCGGGTCGAACGGGTTTCAGGCGCCATATCGGGGCTGTCGATCGGACCGCCCGCGGTTTGAACATTCCCACCCGATCCGCCACAGGCGGCCAGCCCCGCGCATAGCGTCGTGACGATCATCAGGCGCGTGGCGCGTGCATAGGTCATTCCAGTCCCCCGGAGGTCAGTTCAGTGGTGCATTCTCTTGGGGTCAGCATTAGCCCGGATCGGCGCTGCGAAACAAGCGACTTGAGGCGAACACCCTGTCCGCGCCGCCCCGGCGGGGCCTGTCCCGACAGGCCGTCCAGGGCAGGTGTGGCCCAAGTGCATCACGGAAATGGGCAAAGAAAACAGCAGACGCTTGATTCCGTTGCATCACAATCGCGAAAGAGTGAAACCAATTGCATACCCAGGGCGGGACAGCTGGCTTGGGCAACAGAGAGACAAGAGGGAACACACCATGAAGAAGGCACTTATCGCCTCGACCGCGCTGGTCCTGACCGCCGGCATCGCCGCAGCAGACGTCACCATCTCGGGTTATGGCCGTACCGGCGTGCAGTATTACGAAGATGGTATCATCACCGTCGGCGGAAACGACACCCAGGTCATCTCGCGCCTGCGGATGAATATCGATGCATCGACCTCGACCGACCAGGGCGTCGACTTCGGCGCACGCTTCCGCCTGCAGTGGGACCAGGGCAACAGCAGCCGTGGTAATGACGCATCGACCAACGCAGGCAAGGTCTTTGTGACCGCCAGTGGCCTGACGGTCGAAGTCGGTAACGTCGACACTGCGCTGGACTCTGCTGCACTGGTTTATGCTTCGGAGCTGGGCGCGTTCGACCGTTCGACCGGTGGCAACTTCCTGGGCGCATTCTTCGCCTATGAATCCTCGCCCTACAGCAACAATGACCGCCTGGGCATCGCTGCGCGTTACGCGCTGGGCGACGTCACTCTGCGCGCCTCGTACATCGACCCGGACCAGAGCGGCCTGTTCGAAGATACCCTTGACGGCACTGTGCCCACCAAAGAAGAGTTCAGCTTGGCAGCTGAGTATGTCTGGAACGAGCGGCTGGAACTGTCCGCCGGTGCATCTCTGAACGCAGCCGGTTGGGAAGATCATGACGTGTACTTCGTGGGCGCCCGCTATGCCGTTCTGGAGAATGCCCGCGTCGGCCTGAACTACTACGCCAACGGCGACGTTGGCAGCATCAGCGGCGTAGACAGCAGCAACGCGGATTTTGTCAACGTCATCGACGATCTGGGCAACACGGTCACCCTGTACGGCGACTATACGCTGGCCGACGGTCTGACCAACATCGAAGCCTATGTTGCCAACAACGACGGCGACTGGACCCAGAAGGAAACCGACGTGTCCTTCGGCATCGGCGCAAACTACGACCTGGGCGGCGCCCGTCTGGGTGCCTCGCTGCAGCGCGACTATCAAGAGCGTGTTTCGGCCGACATGGGCGTTCGCTTCGACTTCTGATCCTTCGCGATCAAACGTCACACGGAGAGAGCGGGCCTTGCGCCCGCTCTTTTCTTTTTGTCAGGTGGGATCATGGGACTGGACGACATCACCCGCCGCATCCGCGCGGCCGAATCTGCCGCAGGGCGCGCCCCGGGCAGCGTCACGCTGATCGCGGTCAGCAAACTGCAACCACCCGAACGGGTCGAGGGCGTTCTGGCCGCGGGCCACACCGTCTTCGGAGAGAACTACGTCCAGGAGGCGCAGGCCAAGTGGCCTGCCTGGACCGCGGCGCATCCGGGTGTGTCGGTCCACATGATCGGGCCGCTGCAATCGAACAAGGCGCGGGCCGCCGTGCAGCTGTTCGACGCGATCCACACGCTGGACCGCGTGACGCTGGCCCGCAAGCTGGCCGCGCAGATGGCCGAACAGGGCCGTCGCCCGCAGCTGTTCGTGCAGGTCAATACCGGGGACGAGCCGCAAAAGGCC
Source organism: Paracoccus sp. Arc7-R13 (assembly GCF_004010775.1). NCBI lineage: Bacteria > Pseudomonadati > Pseudomonadota > Alphaproteobacteria > Rhodobacterales > Paracoccaceae > Paracoccus > Paracoccus sp. Arc7-R13. The sequence goes on from NZ_CP034810.1 coordinate 213,951, forward strand.
GGCATCCTGGCGGATGAGCTGCCCGGTTTCCTGGCGTTGTGCGCCGAGCTGTCGCTGTCGCCTGAGGGCCTGATGTGCATCCCGCCCGACGGCGAGGATCCGGCACCGCATTTCACCCTGCTGCGCGACCTGGCGCGCGACCACGGCCTGCCCGGCCTGTCGATGGGCATGAGCGCCGATTTCGAGACTGCCATCGCCCATGGCGCGACCCATGTCCGCGTGGGGTCGGCGATCTTCGGGGCGCGGAACGCTCAGGGCACGTAAAGCGGCGTGCCCGGGGGCGCGTGACGCGCGATCCACATCAGGTCGCGGCGGGCAAAGGCGATGCAGCCTTCGGTCCCGAAACCAGGGCGGCGCCACTGGTGCAAGAAGATCGCGGATCCCCGCCCCGGAACCGCATCCGCATTCCAGTCCGTCGTCAGGATCAGGTCGTACAGCGGGTCGGCGCGGCGCAGCCGTTCGTGGCTGGCCGCAAGCGGCGCGCGGGCGTGCTGGTTATAGGCCGCATGGCCCGGATCGTCACACCATAGATCGCCCGGCCCGATCACCCGCGCCCAAGGCGCCGGGCGGGCCAAGCGGTCCGGGCGGTACCACAGCCCGGTGATGCGATGGCGGCCCGAAGGGGTGGCGTGATCGCCCTCGCGCTTGGCGGGGGTGATCCCGGCGCGGCCGATGCTGCAGGGAATGACGCGGCCCAGAAAACGCAGCCCCTGCGGGGTCAGCACCATGCCGGTCACAGCAGATGCCCCGACTTTTCGGCCTTCACATCCAGATAGCCGGTGTTGTGACGGTTGCGCGGCACGACCAGCGGCACCCGTTCGGGGACCGCGATGCCATGGGCCTGCATCATCGCCACCTTGCGCGGGTTGTTGGTCATCAGGCGCACTGCGCCGAAACCCAGCCGCCGCAGCAGCGCCGCGCCGATGCGGAAGTCGCGCTCGTCATCCTCGAATCCCAGGCGGTGGTTCGCTTCGACCGTGTCAAAGCCCTGGTTCTGCAGGTCATAGGCGCGCATCTTGTTGGCCAGCCCGATGCCCCGCCCCTCCTGGTTCAGGTACAGCAGCACCCCCGCCCCCGCCTGCCCCATCGCGGCCAGCGCGGCGTTCAGCTGCGGCCCGCAATCGCATTTCAGGCTGCCCAGCACGTCGCCCGTGAAACAGGCCGAATGCAGCCGCGCCAGGACGGGCGCATCGCGGGGCGGATCGCCGATCTCGATCGCGTAATGCTCCTCTCCACCGTCATCGGGACGGAAGATGTGCAGCCGCGACCGCTCCGCCGACAACAGTGGCAGGCGCGCCGCCGCGACCGGGGCCATCGCGGCCTCGGCTGCAAGCTGCGCAAGAACCGGACCCGGAGGCAGGCGCGTCAGGCCCGGCGGCGCGGGGGCCGCGACCATCAGCATGGCAGGCAGCAGCTGCGCCGATTTCGCCAGCGCCAGCGCCGCGCGATGGGGTCCCGCATCGCCGTCGCGCAGGGTGGTCAGTGGCCCCTTCATCGGGGTCATCAGGTCGCCTGCGGGATCGGCCACTGCCCGCAGCCACGCCAGATCGGCCCCCACGGGCAGCGCAACCCGCGCCAGATCGCCGTCATAGGCGCGCGCCTTGAGCGTTTCGGCCCGCCGTCCGGTCAGGGCCAGGACGGCGGGGCCAAGCGCGCGCAGATCGGCCAGACGCGCGGGCGACAGCGTCTCTACCGCGGCAGCCAGATGGTCGCCCAAGGCCACCGGCAGGCCCATGCGCAGGTCGGCGCGGGCGCGGGCGATGGTCTCGGGCAGGGTCGGGATCAGGCTCATGGGGCCACGCATTCTTGAAACAGTCTGAAACATAACGCACCGATCCGACAACTCCATGTGAGGATTCGCACATGGTGCTGGACGGTCCGGGCCGCGACGCCCAACTCATTGCGCAATGACGCAAAGGAGGCAACCATGGCCGGACTGAAGAAGATCCTGCTTGTCGATGACGAGGAAGACCTGCGCGAGGCCCTGGCCGAACAGCTGGTCGCGACCGACGATTTCGACGTGACCGAGGCCGGCAGCGGCGCCGAGGCGGTCGAAGCCACCAAGAACGCGATCTTTGACCTGGTGGTCCTGGATGTCGGCCTTCCCGACACCGACGGGCGCGAGCTGTGCAAGAAGCTGCGCAAGCTGAACGTCAAATGCCCCATCGTGATGCTGACCGGGCATGACACCGATGCCGACACGATCCTGGGCCTGGATGCGGGCGCCAACGACTATGTCACCAAGCCGTTCAAGTTCCCGGTCCTGCTGGCCCGCCTGCGCGCCCAGCTGCGCACGCATGAACAGTCCGAGGACGCGATCTTCCAGCTTGGGCCGTACACGTTCAAGCCGTCGATGAAGATGCTGATCGACGCCAAGGACCGCAAGATCCGCCTGACCGAGAAGGAGACCAACATCCTCAAGTTCCTGTACCGCGCGCAGGACGGGGTGGTGGCCCGCGACGTGCTGCTGCACGAGGTCTGGGGATACAACGCGGGCGTGACCACGCACACGCTGGAGACGCACATCTATCGCCTGCGCCAGAAGATCGAGCCGGATCCGTCGAATGCGCGCCTGCTGGTCACGGAATCGGGCGGCTATCGCCTGGTCGCCTGAGGCATCGGCGGGTTTCTGCGCAGACAACTTTGCCGGGAACCCAAGCCCTGATGTGACGTTCTGTCCCCGAAGCCCAGTGGTCGGCGGATGCGGCCACACCCCTCCCTCTCTGTTCTGCCCCGGCGTTCCCTGCGCCGGGGCTTCTTTTTTTGGGCGGCCGTCCAGTCAGCGCCCGTGCGGCACGGTCCAGTCCGCGTCCGGACCGATGGGCACGATGCGGTGCGGATTGATCATGTCGTGGCTGTAGTAGTAGTGCCGCATGAAATGATCCGGATGGATCGTCCGGGCGACGCCCGGCCACTGGTACAACTCGCGTGCCCATCCCCACAGGTTCGGATAGTCGACGATGCGGCGGCGGTTGCACTTGAAATGCGTGTGATAGACGGCATCGAACCGGACGATGGTGGTGAACAGCCGCCAGTCGGCCTCGGTGATGCGGTCGCCGGTCAGATAGCGGTGTTCGGCCAGCAGCCCCTCGATCCCGTCCAGGCTGTCGAACAGCGGATGGACCGCCTTGTCATAGGCCTCCTGGGTGGTGGCGAAGCCCGCCTTGTAGACGCCGTTGTTGACGGTGTCATAGACGCGGTCGTTGATCGCCTTGATGCGGGCGCGCAGGGGTTGGGGCCAGTAATCGTCCGTGTTGCCGGTCACGCCGTCAAAGGCGCTGTTGAACATGCGGATGATGTCGGCGCTTTCGTTCGACACGATCCGGCCGGTCTGGCGGTCCCACAGGACGGGGACGGTGACGCGTCCCGACATGTCGGGCGTGTCCTTCAGATAGACCTGGCGCAGATAGTCCAGGCCGAACTGCCGGTCGCCCGTGGCGCCGTCGAAATCGGTGCGGAATTCCCATCCCTCGCTCAGCATCTCGGGGTGGACGACCGAGATGTCGATGTGATCCTCCAGACCCTTCAGCGCGCGGAAGATCATCGTGCGATGCGCCCAGGGACAGGCATGGCTGACATAGAGGTGATAGCGTCCCGATTCGGCCGCGAACCCGCCGTCGCCCGTCGGCCCCGCCTGCCCGTCCGAGGTCACCCAGTTGCGGAACTTGGCCGTGTCGCGCTTGAACTCTCCCCCGGTGCTGTCGGTGTCATACCATTCGTCCTTCCAGACGCCGTCGACCAGCTGGCCCATGTGAACTCCTTTCGGTGATGTGACGGGGCAACGGGCGGGGGGCCGCCTTGTTCCCCGTCACCCGATGGCGCGGTCGCGGGTCTCGATGCGGATCATCAGCAGGGCCGCCGCCGCCAGCAGCAGCAGCACGGCGAAACTGCCGATGGCCAGGCCAAAGCCGCGCGCAAAGACGACGGCCAGCAGGCTGGGCGCCAGGATGCCGCCCAGGCGGGCGACCGCGCTGGCCGTGCCCATGCCCGTGCCGCGCAGATGCGTGGGATAGAGTTCCGGCGTGAAAGCATAGAGCGCGCCCCAGGTGCCCAACAGCGCAAAGCTCATCACGATCAGGGCGGTGGCGACCAGGGCGGGGCTGCTGGCCAGGGCGAACAGGCCGCAGCCCAGGGCCGACAGGACCAGGAAGGCCGCCAGCGTGGGGCGACGGCCCACCGCCTCGACCCCCCACGCCGCCAGCGCGTATCCCGGCACCTGCGCCAGTGCCAGGATCACCAGGAAGCCGTATCCGCGCACGAAGCCGAAGCCTTCGGTCGCCAGCTGTCCCGGCACCCAGACAAAGACGCCGTAATAGGACAGCGACACCAAGAACCACACCGCCAGCACGCCGATGGTCGCGCGCCGCAGCGGGGCCGCCATGATCGACGCGGCACCTCCCGACGGCACCGGCGCGGGACGCAGATGCGCGTTGGCGGGCAGCGGCATCGCGCCGTTCACGGCCAGCACGCGGTCGATGACGGCGCGCGCCTCAACCTGGCGGCCCTTGCGGACCAGGTACATCGGCGATTCCGGAATCCAGAACCGCAGGAAGAACCCGATCAGCGCCGGCATCGCCGCGACAAGGAAGATCCAGCGCCACGGCGCGACGGCCCCCATGCTGGCGGCGGCCCAGGCCGTCAGGGCCACGACGATGGTGCCCACCGCCCAGAACCCCTCCAGCCAGACCAGCCAGCGGCCGCGGTTCCTGGGCGGCAGGAATTCGGCCATCATCGCATAGTCGACGGGCAGCGTGCCGCCCACCGCGACCCCGGTCAGGAACCGCAGGATCAGCAGCCAGGTGAAATCGCCGGCCATCACCGATGCCAGCCCGAACACGGCGTCCATCGCGACGGTGCCGATCAGCACCCATTTGCGCCCGATCCGGTCGGCCAGTCGGCCGAAGGCAAAGGCGCCGACGAACATGCCCAGGAAGAACACCGTCCCGATCTGCAGCGCGGTCACCCGCTCCAGGCCGAAGGTCGCGGCGACCGAGGGTGCGGCGAAACCCACCGCGATCACCTGCATCGCGTCCGCCGCCCAGACCAGGCCGAAGATGCCCAGCAGGCGCCACTGGAACCGGCCCGTGCCGCCGCGCGTCAGCGCCTCGTCGATGGTCAGTTTCATGGCCGTCCCCCCTTGTCCCAACAGCCCCTTGCATAGCGCGCGGGGATCATATGGCAAGCCTGCGCCTCGACAGGCCGGGGTCGCGCCGCTAGGGTCCGCGCCCAAAGGAGCCTGCCCCATGTTCACCATCGCCACCTGGAACATCAACTCGGTCCGCCTGCGCGAGGGTCTGGTCGCCCGCCTGCTGGAGGAGGAGGCGCCCGACGTGCTGTGCCTGCAGGAATGCAAGTCGCCGGTGGACAAGATCCCGCTGACCCGGTTCGCGGACCTGGGATACACGCATATCGTGGCGCGGGGGCAGAAGGGTTACAACGGGGTGGCGATCCTGTCGCGCCTGCCGCTGGAGGATGCGGGCGACCGCGATTACGCGCAGCTGGGCCATGCCCGGCACGTGGCCGCCCGGCTGGAGAACGGCGTGGTGATCCACAACATGTACGTCCCCGCGGGCGGCGACATCCCCGACCGCGAGCAGAACCTGAAATTCGGGCAGAAGCTGGATTTCCTGACCGAGATGCGCGACGTGTTCCACGCCGAGCGCCCGACCCGGTCGATCCTGGTGGGCGACCTGAACATCGCCCCGCGCGAGGACGACGTCTGGTCGCACAAGCAGCTGCTGAAGATCGTCAGCCATACCCCGGTGGAGGTCGAGCACCTGCTGGCCGCGCAGGATGCGGGCGGTTGGGTGGACGTCACCCGGCAGGACATCCCGCAGGGGCTGCTCTACAGCTGGTGGAGCTATCGCGCCAAGGACTGGGACGCCGCCGACAAGGGCCGGCGGCTGGACCATATCTGGGCCACCGCCGACATTGCAGGCGCAGCCCATGGCAGCCGCATCCTGCGCCCCCTGCGGGGCTGGGAGGGGCCCAGCGACCACGTCCCCGTCATGGCCAGCTTCGACCTCTAGGCATTTTCGCCCAGGGCGTGATCGCCCAGGTCCAGGACGTCCTCGTTCTGGCGGTCCCACTCGCGGCGTTCGGCATCGGTCGCCTGGGGCGAGAACCAGCCGGTGACCGCGTAGAGGATGCCGATCAGCGGCGCCGTCCAGCAGGCGAAGGCCAGCGGGATGTACAGCAGGTTCGTCAGGTTGCCGTCCATCACACCCAGCGACAGGGCGGTGATGACGAAGGCCCCGCCCGCGTTCCACGGGATCAGCGGGGACATCAGGGTGCCCCCCTCCTCGACCGCGCGGGACAGGTTCAGCGTGGAATAGCCCATGCCGCGGTACAGCGGCGCATACATCCGCCCCGGCAGCGCGATCGAGATATAGGGATCGCCCGCCACCACGTTGGTGGCAAAGGCGGTCGCAATGGCGCTGCTTTGCACGGCGGTAAAGCTTTTGACGCGGCTGATGATGGCGTTGATGATCGCCTCCAGGCAGCCGGTCCGCTCCAGCGCGCCGCCGAATCCCAGCGCGATCAGCATCAGCGAGATGGTCCACATCATCGACTGGATGCCGCCCGCGTTCAGCAGGCTGTCGATGTCGGCCACGCCCGTCTCGATCGCGTAACCGGACTGGGCATAGGTGAAGACGTCGTGCAACCCCGCGCCCTGCAGAAAGATCGCGATGGTCCCGCCCAGCAGCACCCCCGCGAACAGCGACGGCAGCGGCGGGCGGCGCGTGACGGCCAGCACGATCACCACCAGCGCCGGGATCATCGGCACCCAGCCCAGCGTGAACTGCGCGGCCAGCGTGTCGGTGATCGCGTCGATGCGCGCCATGCTGGTCTCGGCGGGAGAGATCAGCCAGGTCCCCGCGATGAAATAGATGACCAGCGCGATCAGCATCGCGGGCACGGTCGTGGGCAGCATGTTGCGGATGTGATCGAAGATGTTCACCCCCGTCACCGCCGGCGCCAGGTTCGTCGTGTCCGACAGCGGAGAGATCTTGTCGCCGAAGAACGCCCCCGACACGACCGCCCCCGCCGTCCAGTAGGCCGGGATGCCGAAACCCGCGCCGATGCCCATCAGCGCCACGCCCACGGTGCCTACGGTTCCCCAACTGGTGCCCAGGGACAGCGACACGACCGCACACAGCACCATCGCCGCGACCAGGAAGATCTGCGGGTTCAGCAATGTCAGACCGTAATAGATCAGCGTCGGCACCGTCCCCGACGCGATCCAGACCCCGATGATCATGCCCACCACGATCAGCACCGACAGCGACGGCATGGACACGTGGATGACGTGGAACACCCCCTCGCGGATGTCCATCCACCCCTGCCCGCGCAGGACGCCCAGAAGGCCGGTGATGGCCAGCCCCAGGATCAGTGGGATGTGCGGGGTGAAATCGCCGTAATAGAACAGCTGCAGCGCCAGAAGGCCCAGCGTCAGCACGATGGGCAGCACGGCCAGCCACAAAGGCGGCAGGCCCGGCCGGGTCGGGGGGGTCTCTGTCATGGTCATGTCCCTCATGTCTTCACACGGCCGTGAGGCCTGCGTGATCGCAACGCGCAAACCGGCCCTTTCGTTCAGCCGCCAAGCGCCCCATATTGCGGGGAACACGCCAACCGAACCATGCGGGGCCAGGATGACCATGCTTTTCGAGGGGGCCCAAGCGCCCAAGACCGACGACTTCATCAAGGACGTGACCGAGGCCACCTTCATGGCCGAGGTGGTCGAGGCGTCGATGCAGGTGCCCGTCATCGTCGATTTCTGGGCGCCCTGGTGCGGCCCCTGCAAGACGCTGGGCCCCGCGCTGGAGGCCGAGGTCGCCCGCCACAAGGGCCGCGTGCGCATGGCCAAGATCAACGTGGACGAGAACCAGACGATCGCGGGCCAGCTGCGCGTGCAGTCGATCCCGACCGTCTATGCCTTCTTCCAGGGCCAGCCGGTCGATGCCTTCCAAGGCGCGGTGCCCGCCAGCCAGGTCAAGCAGTTCGTCGACAAGCTGGCCGCGATGTCGGGCGATGACGGCGGCCTGGCCGACGCCCTTGCCGCGGCCGAGCAGATGATCGAGGACAACGAGGCCGCCGACGCCATCGAGACCTTCACCGCCATCATCGGAGAGCTGCCCGACAGCCCCGAGGCCTGGGGCGGGCTGATCCGTGCCCATCTGGCCGCGGGCGACCATGCCGCCGCCGCCTCGACCCTGACGCAGGTGCCAAGCCCCCTGGCCCATGCCGGCCCGGTCGAGGCCGCGCGCGCCAAGCTGGCCCTGGCCCAGCAGGCCGCCAGCGCCGGTCCGTTGGACGATCTGGCCGCCCGTGTCCAGGCCGATCCGGCCGATCAGCAGGCGCGGCTGGAATACGCGCAGGCGCTGCATGCCGACGGCCAGCTGGAGGCCGCCATCGACATCCTTCTGGACAGCTTCCGCCGCGACCGCGAGTGGAACGACGGCGCCGCCAAGGCGCAGCTGATCACGATCTTCGACAGCCTCAAGCCCACCGACCCCATCGGGCAGAAGGGCCGCCGCCGCCTGTCCTCGCTGATCTTCGCCTGACCGATGGCGCTGCGTTTCGACCTGCCCGACCGCATCCCGCTGTTCCCGCTGCCCGGGGCCGTGCTGATGCCGCGGGCCCGCATGCCGCTGCACCTGTTCGAGCCGCGTTATCTGCAGCTGCTGGAAGACACGCTGAAGACCGATCACCGCCTGATCGGGATGATCCAGCCCGAGGGTGACGGCCTGTCCGCCATCGGCTGCGCGGGCCGGGTCGTGGCGTTCTCGGAAACCGGCGACGGGCGGATGATGATCTCGCTTGGCGCGATCTCGCGGTTTCGCCTGCAGGAGGTCGAGGAGGGCTTTGCCCCCTACCTGCAGGGCCGCGTCGACTGGTCCTCGTTCGGGCGCGACCTGTCCGGCCCGGAGCAGGATCCGACGCTGGACCGCAAGGCGCTGTTTTCGCTGCTGGACCGCTACATGCAGACGCAGGAGCTGTCGACGGACTGGGACGCCGCCGCCGAGGCGGAGGACGAGCTGTTGATCAATTCGCTGTCGATGATGCTGCCCTTCACCCCCGGCGACAAGCAGGCACTGCTGGAATCGCCCACCTTGGCCGACCGTCGCGAGCTGCTGGTCGGCCTGATCGAATTCGCCCTGCACGGCGGAGAGAACGAGGAACGCCTGCAATGACCGATGCCCCCCTTTTCGACCGCCACATGCTGGAGGCGCTGGTCTGCCCGGTGACCCATGCCACGCTCAGCTACGACGCCCAGGCGCAGGAGCTGGTGTCCCGCACGGCGGGGCTGGCCTTTCCGATCCGTTCGGGCATCCCGATCATGCTGATCGACGAGGCCCGCCAGATCCGCGCCGATGACTGACCCGCGCGCAGGGGCGTGACCGACATGGACCGCCCCGTGGCGATCCCGCGGGTGGCGGCCGCGCGCCGGCCCGAACCCGCCGCCCTGCCCCTGTGGCTGCGGACCGTCATCATCGCCTGCTGCATGATCGAGGCGTTCTGCTTTGCCGCGCCCATGCTGGGCCTGGGCAGCGTGCGAACGGCCTCGGTGATGCTGGGCGGCTTCTGGGCGCCGCTGGTGGGCGACGGGGTCGGACTCTATCCGGGTCAGGGGGTCGCGATGTTCCTGACCTACGGCCTGCTGCATTCCGGACCGCTGCATCTGGTGATGAACATGATCTCCCTGGCCGCCGTCGGCCGAGAGCTGGTGCGCATGATCGGATCGGCCCGCATGGCGCTGACTTATCTGCTCAGCCAGATCGCCGCCGGCATGGTCTTCGCCTGGATGGAGCCCGATGCCGGGCCGATGGTCGGCGCCTCGGGCGCGGTCTTCGGGCTGGCGGGGGCGCTGGTCGGCTATGCAGCGATCACCCTGCGCCGCCGTCACCGCCCGATGAGCCCGCTGGTGCGCGCCGTGGCGCTGATCTTGGGGCTGAATGTGGCGCTGACGCTGCTGATGCCGTCGATCGCCTGGCAGGCCCATCTGGGCGGGGGCGTGGCGGGCCTGGTGCTGGGGCTGATCTTTGCCCTGATCCCGCGCCGCTGACCCCCTGCCGACGCCGGTGCGGCCCTCAGCCGTCCTGGGGGGTCCGGGGGGCCTGCCCCCCGGCGTCGCGGGACGCAATCTGCGCGCTTTCGTCATCCGCCACCGCTGCGGTGGTGCTGTCCGTCGCAGGCTGTTCCACCGGGTCAGCGTCACCCGGATCGTCGCTGACCGGCGCATCTTCGATGGCTGCTTCCGGCTCAGCAGCGGCGGCATCGTCGCGGACGATGTCTTCGGGGTCGAAGGCGTCCTCGATCCCCTCGGCGGCCATCAGGCGCCGCAGCGCCGCGCGGAACTCCTCCGCGGGCTGCCAGACCAGCGATGCCGCATCCTGCCCCTCGACCTGCGCCAGGTGCTCGGCCACCAGGCGGTGCCCGATGCCATAGCCAGTCCATTTGCGCATCCGCCCACGCCCCAGGAACCACTCGCCGTGATCATAGTCACGGCGCGCCCACAGCCCCGCGGCCTGCTTCAGCGTGCCCAGCCCCGGCCGCGTCTGATCCCAGGGGTCTGGCGGCCCGCCCAGAACCTGCTGGACGAAATGTCCCGCCAGCCCCTCGCTGACCAGCGCCTCGCCCAGGGACCGACCGTATCCCGGCCCATCCCACCGCGTCAGGCGATGCAGTGCGTGGATCAGGGTGCGACGGAAATGCTCGGGCTCGACCCGGTCGGGGTCCAGCGTGATCTCGATGATGCCGGGGGCCGGGGCGTGGCCCGCGATGCCCCATTCGGGGATCACCCCGTCGCCCGCCCGCACCACAAGGTCGAACCGGGGCAGGTCCAGATGCGCCTCGGCCATCGCCACCATCTCGCGCGCATGGGCGCGGATCTCGGCCATGACGGGCGTCAGGGCGCTGCGGGCGTTCAGCATGTGCAACTGCCAGATCGTCATGGCCACATCCCGTTCTGGCCGGTCCCTACCGCGGTCATCAGACCTCGGGGACCAGCACCTCGCGCTTGCCGACATGGTTGGCGCTGCTGACCACGCCCTGCTCCTCCATCTGCTCGACCAGGCGCGCGGCCTTGTTGTAGCCGATGGCCAGCTTGCGCTGGATATAGCTGGTGGAGCATTTGCGGTCCTTGGCCACGATCATCACGGCCTGATCATACAGCGCATCGTCCGATCCGTCGCCGCCCAGGCCCAGCACCGCGTCGATGTCGTCGGCCTTGTCGTCCTCGGGGCCCTCGACCACGCCCGACTTGTAGCTGGGCGGCCCAAAGGATTTCAGGTGGGTCACGATCTCCTCGACCTCCTCGTCGCTGACGAAGGGACCGTGGATGCGGGTGACGCGCGCGCCGTTGCCCATGTACAGCATGTCGCCCTGGCCCAGCAGCTGCTCTGCCCCCTGCTCGCCCAGGATGGTGCGGCTGTCGATCTTCGAGGTGACCTGAAAGCTGACCCGCGTGGGGAAGTTCGCCTTGATCGTGCCGGTGATGACATCGACCGAGGGACGCTGCGTCGCCATGATCAGGTGGATCCCCGAGGCGCGGGCCATCTGCGCCAGGCGCTGGATGCAGGCCTCGATCTCCTTGCCGGCGACCATCATCAGGTCGGCCATCTCGTCGACGACCACGACGATATAGGGGAAGGTCTCGGGCTGGAACTCCTCGGTCTCCCAGATCGCGTCGCCGGTATCCTCGTCAAAGCCCGTCTGGACAGTGCGCTTGAACATCTCGCCCTTCTTCAGGGCCTCGGTGACGCGGCCGTTATAGCCCTCGATGTTGCGCACGCCCATCTTGGACATCTTGCGATAGCGGTCCTCCATCTCGCCCACGACCCATTTCAGCGCCACGACGGCCTTCTTGGGGTCGGTGACGACCGGGGACAGCAGGTGCGGGATGCCGTCATAGACGGACAGTTCCAGCATCTTGGGGTCGATCATGATCAGCCGGCATTCGTCCGGCGTCAGCTTGTAGAGCAGGCTCAGGATCATGGTGTTGATCGCGACCGACTTGCCCGACCCGGTGGTGCCCGCGATCAGCAGGTGGGGCATCTTGGCCAGGTTCGCCACGACGGGATCGCCGCCGATGTCCTTGCCAAGCGCCAGTGGCAGCGGCTGCGTGCCGTCGCCGAAGGCGCGCGAGGCGAAGATCTCGCGCAGCAGCACCTTTTCGCGCTTGGCGTTGGGCAGTTCGATCCCGATCACGGTGCGGCCGGGAACGGTGCTGACGCGCGCGGACAGGGCCGACATCGACCGGGCGATGTCGTCGGACAGCCCGATCACGCGGCTGGCCTTCAGGCCCGGCGCGGGTTCCAGCTCGTACAGCGTCACGACCGGGCCGGGGCGGACCTCGGTGATCTGGCCCTTGACGCCGTAATCGTCCAGCACCGCCTCCAGCATGCGGGCGTTCTCCATCAGCGCCTCGTGGGACACGGGCACCACGTCGCTGTCCGATGGCGCCGACAGCAGCGCCAGGGGGGGCCGCTCATAGGCGGGGCTGCCGCTGTCGTCGAACCGCAGGGCGGGCTCGGCCTCGGCCCGCGCGCTGCGCGAGGGTTCGGCGCGCTTGGCGGGGGCGATGATCTGGCGCGGCGTCTCGGCGCCGAAGGGGCGCGGGTCGACCGGCTCCTCGGGGGCGGGGGTCGCGGGCGCACCCTCGCGGGCCAGCCGGGACGCGACCGCCTTCAGCACCGACGACTTGGCGGTGCTGGTGCGGATGGCGTCGCTGATGCGGCCGCGGACCTCGGCCTCGGACGGGGCGGCGCCCTCGTAATGCGAATCGCGCTCGATCAGCTCTGGCTCGGGCATCTCGGATTCCAGCTCGAATGCCGGCGGGGCGGAACGGCGGCGGGCGGCGGGTGCGGCCTTGCGGGGGGTGGCACCCTCGGCGCGCGGCTGGCGCAGGCGCTGCGCCGCGCCGGCGGCGGCCGATCCCGCCAGAACCGTCCCGTGCAGCGCCGTCGCCAGCCCCTGCCGGAACCGCAGCCACAGGGCCGCGACCTCTGTCCGGTCGAAACCCAGGACGAAGGCCGCCGCCGCGACCACGGCCACCGCGACCAGCAGCGCCGCCAGGCGGATGCCCAGCTGTGCCTTCATCGGCAGCAGGTTCAGCATCGCACCCATCACCATGTCGCCGAAATGGCCGCCCAGGCCGTAATTCTGCTGCCATTCGGGGCCGGGGATCAGCGTGCTGGCATAGATCGACACCAAGGCCACGGCGATCGGGGTGAAGATGCCGCGCATCAGGCGCTCCTCGCCCTTGTGCAGCATCATGCGCAGGCCCCAGACCCAGGCCGCGACGACCAGCATCCAGGCCCCCATGCCCGCGATCATGATCAGCGCCGAGGCGATCATCGCCCCGATCCCGCCCAGCATGTTCTGCGCCGGCGCGTCGGTGGCCGACCCGAAGCTGGGATCGTCGGGCGACCAGCTGCCCAGCATCATCGCGATCAGGATGCCCAGCACGATCAGCCCTGCGCCGATGGCCTCCTTGCCGCGTCGTTCCAGGGCGGCCTGGGTCGACTGGTCGAACAGCGGGTCGCGGTGTTTCGCCTGCCAGCTTGCCATGATCTCAGCCCCCCGTTTCGTCATATAGGACCGCCCGCAGGCGGGTCAGCGCGGCGCGCGTCTGGTCGGCATCGGCCACCAGCGCCACCCGGATGAAGCCCGCGCCGGGATTGATCCCGTCCACGTCGCGCGACAGATAGGCGCCGGGCAGCACCTGGATGCCCGCCTGCGCCCACAGCGTCCGCGCGGCCTGTTCGCCGTCGGCCACCGGCAGCCACAGAAAGAACCCGCCCTCCGGCGGCAGATAGCCGGGAATGTCGCCCAGGATTTCGTCTGCGATGCGGTATTTCTGTTGATACAGCGCCAGGCTGGCGGCCACGTGATCCTCGTCCGACCAGGCGGCGGTGCTGACGCGCTGCACCGGCAGCGGCAGCGGCGCGCCCGCATAGTTGCGCAGCCGCCGCATCTGGGCGATCTGGGCGCGGCCGCCCGCGGCGAAGCCCGACCGCAGGCCGGGCAGGTTCGACCGCTTGGACAGCGAATTGAACATCACCACCCGGTCGGGCAGGCCCATCGCGGTCGCGACCTGCAGGGCACCCGGCGGGGGCGCATCGCGCCAGATCTCGGAATAGCATTCGTCGGCCAGGATCAGGAAATCGTGCCTTTCGGCCAAGGTCACCAGCGTTTCCAGGTAATCGCGGTCGGCCACCGCCCCCTGCGGGTTGGCGGGCGAACACAGATAGGCCAGCGCCACCCGGTCCAGCAGCGCCGGGTCCAGCCCCGCGTAATCGGGCAAGTTGCCCGTGGCGGGCGTGGCCGGCACGAACAGCGCCTGCGCCTGCACAGCGGCGGCGGCGACCGCATAGACCTGATAGAACGGGTTCGGCACCAGCACGATCGGCTGCTGGCCGGCCTTGGTCTCGGGGCACAGGGCCAGGGCCGCGTTGAACAGCCCCTCGCGCGTGCCGTTCAGCACCATCAGCCGGTCAGGTGAAACCTCCAGGCCATAGCGGCGGTCCAGCCAGCCCCCGATCGCCGACAGCAGTTCGGGCGCGCCCTCGTTCGGGGGGTATTTCGCCAGTTCGGGCAGGCTGTCGGCCATCACCTGCGCCACGAAACCGGGCATCGGGTGGCGGGGCTCTCCGATGGTCAGGATCATGGGGGATTCGCCGGGGGCCAGCCCCGGCTCGATATCCGACAACAGCGCCCGCAAACGCGGGAACGCGTAGTCCGGCAGGTTCGAGAACCGCTCGGGGAATGCCATCTCTGCCTCGCTTTTCGGGGTCTGCGCCCCGTTCCTTGGCGGAAACATTAGCGTGATCCGGGCCTTGCGTCCAGCAAAGACCCGGTCACGCCAGTGCGGCCTCGGCCCCCGCCGCCACGCGCAGCAGATGCCGGTCCTGACCGGCATGGCCCAGCAGGCTGATCCCGCAGGCCGGGTGCCCGGTGGGCAGGGTGATCGCGGGCAGGCCCAGCAGGTTCGCGATCCGGGTGTTGCGCAGGGTCAGCAGGTTGGCGCGCACGAATTCCGACCCGTCGGTCATCAGCCGTTGGGTCGCGGGCGGCAGGATCGGCACCGTCGGCAGCAGCACGGCGTCGTATCCGCCGACGACCTCCTTGATCCACTTGCGGCGCACGCGGGCCAGGCTTTCCCATGCCGCGACATAGTCGGGCGCGCTGACCCCTGCCCCGCCGCGGAACCGCTCCAGGATGGGCTGCCACATCAGTTCCGGCGCATCCTCGATCTGGGCGCGCCAGATGCCATAGGCCTCGGGGGCGAACAGCTGCGGCGACAGGGCCATGGCCTTGTCCAGCCAGTCGGTCGAGACGTGCGCGATCTGCGCACCGGCCCGACCCAGCCTATCTACCGCGTCCTGGAACGCCGTCACCGGCCCGGATTCGGCGTCGTCGAAGGGCAGCCCCTCCAGCACCATCAGGCGCAGGCCCTGCACGCTGGCGCCGTCCAGGTCGGGGGCCCGCTGGTCGGCCATGATCGCAAAGATCTGAGCACAGTCCTCGACGCTGCGGGCGATGGGGCCCGCGATGTCGAACCTGCGCGCCAAGGGCACCACGCCCTTTTCGGGCAGCGCGCCATGCGTGGGCTTGAACCCCACCAGCCCGTTCCAGGCCGCGGGCACGCGGACGGACCCGCCCGTGTCGGTGCCAACCGCCGCTGCCGCCAGCCCCAGCGCCACCGACACCGCCGCCCCGGATGAAGAGCCCCCCGGCGCCAGGTCCGGGTCCAGCGCATTGGGCGGCGTCGCCGTGCGCGGGTTGAGCCCCAGCCCGGAAAACGCCAGTTCGGTCATGTGGGTCTTGCCCAGGCAGACCATGCCACGACGGGCCGCGCGCGCCAGGATGTTGGCGTCCTTGCGCGGCACGCGCCCCTCCAGCAGGCGCGATCCGGCCTCGGTCACGGTGCCGCCGCTGTCGATGTTGTCCTTCCAGCTGATGGCCACGCCGTCCAGCAGGCTGTGGCGGCGTTCCTGTTTCGCGCGGTCATGGGCGGCCACGGCCTCGGACCGGGCGCGGGCGGCGGTCAGGCGGGCATAGATGCGCGCGCAGTCGGGGTGATCCTTCGCGGCGGCCAGATAGGCCTCGGTCTGGTCGATGGGGTCCAGGACCCCCGCCATGATGGCGCGGCCCTGCTGGGTGGCCGATGCCCGCAACCAGTCCATTCAGAAATCCACCGCGATTCCGCCCTTTTCCCAGTCGCCATAGCGGACCGGCTCCGGCCCGTCGCGCCCGCCGTATTCGACCGGCAGGATCTGGCCGGCCTGCTGTTTCCTGCGGGCCTCGGCCTCGGCCAGGGCGCGCTGTGCGGCGGCGGGCAGGGCGGGGGTGTCATCGCTCATGGAAAGATCCTCCGAATGGGCGTAAGGGGTCGCGGAACAGTGTTGAACATCACTTAGGCAAAGGAAAGCGTTTTGGCAAAGCCGGGCGGCGATATGGCGCGCAAGGGCGCATTGCGATTGATCCAGGGCGTTCGCGACGGGCGGTCCCTGTCGGACCAGTCCGGCAGCCTGCGCGCGCTGCCGGTTGCCGAACAGGCCCGGGCGGCCCGGCTGGCGGCCGAGACGTTGCGCCATCAGGGTCGCGCGGACGTGGTGATCGACGCCTTCGTGAACCGCAGGCCCGCCCCCCAGATCGCCGACGTGCTGCGCCTGGCCGTGGTCGAGATGCTGGAGCTGGGCGCCCCTGCCCACGGCGTCGTGGGTGCGGCGGTCGACCTGACCCGCACGCTGGGCGCGCGCGGCCAGGCGGCGGCGGGCATGGTCAACGCGGTCCTGCGCAAGGCGGGGGCGTATCAGGGCTGGGCCGACCTAGCCCCGCAACCCTTGCCCGAATGGCTGCGCGGCCCGCTGGTCGAGGCTTACGGCGACGCGGTGATGACCGCCATCGAGGCCGCCCATCAGCGCGGCGCGCCCCTGGACCTGACGATGAAGCCCGGCGCGGACCCGGTGCCGGGCGCCGATGCGCTGCCCACCGGGTCGTGGCGCCTGCAGGGTCCGGTGCAGGTGACCGCCCTGCCGGGGTTCGATGAGGGCCAGTGGTGGGTCCAGGACGCCGCCGCGGCCCTGCCCGCGCGCCTGCTGGCCCCGCGGCCCGGCGAACGCATCGCAGACCTGTGCGCGGCGCCCGGCGGCAAGACGCTGCAGCTGGCGGCGGCCGGTGCCCATGTCACCGCCGTGGACATCAGCGAACAGCGCCTGCGCCGCGTGACCGAGAACCTGGCCCGCTGCGGGCTGACCGCCGATCGGGTCGCGGCCGACGTGCTGGACTGGCGCCCAGACGTGGCACCCAACGCGATCCTGCTGGACGCGCCCTGCAGCGCCACGGGCACCATCCGCCGCCATCCCGACCTGCCCTTCATCCGCGACGGCCACGGCATCGCCGAGCTGATCGAGCTGCAGGCGACCCTGCTGGATCACGCGCTGTCGGTGCTGCGGCCCGGCGGGCGGCTGGTCTATGCCACCTGCTCGCTGATCCCCGACGAGGGCGAGGTCCAGATCGACGAGGTGCTGGTCCGTCATCCCGGCGTGATCGTGGAACGCCCGGACCCGTCGCGGATCGACCTGCCCGGCATTGACCCTGCCTGGATCACCGAGGAGGGCGGCCTGCGCCTGCGCCCGGATTACTGGGCCGACCGGGGCGGGATGGACGGGTTCTACATGGCGTGCCTGCGCAAGCCCGGCTGAACGGAACCGTCGGGCCGCCTTGCGCCTTCCTTCCGCGAATGCGGATGAAAGGATGACCAGATGAGGCTGACCACTGTCGCGATGGGACTGAAACTGGCGCAGGCCGTCCTGCGCACGCGCGGCGCCAGCACGGCGGCCAAGGGTGCGGGCGGCCTTGCCTCGGGGATCGGCACGGCCGTGATGGTCGTGGCGGCGGTGCAGCTGGCGCAGCAGCTGTTCTCGTCCCGCAAGCGCTGAGGCGCTGGACGTTCGGCGGGGGTTTCGGTAACTGGGCGTCACCCAGAGACACGAGGCCCCCATGTCCGACCCCGTCGCCATCCGACGCGCGCTTCTCTCCGTTTCCGACAAGACCGGCCTGATCGATTTCGCCCTCGCCCTCGATGCGCGGGGCGTCCAGATCCTGTCCACCGGCGGCAGCGCCAAGGCCCTGCGCGACGCGGGCCTGTCCGTGACCGACGTGGCGGACGTGACGGGTTTCCCGGAAATGATGGACGGCCGCGTCAAGACGCTGCACCCGGCAGTGCATGGCGGCCTGTTGGCGCTGCGCGACAACGCGGACCACGTGGCGGCGATGGAGGAGCATGGCATCGGCGCGATCGACCTGCTGGTCGTGAACCTCTATCCGTTCGAGGAGACCGTCGCCAAGGGCGCGGCCTATGACGACTGCATCGAGAACATCGACATCGGCGGCCCGGCGATGATCCGCGCCGCCGCGAAGAACCACAGCTTTGTCACCGTTGTCGTGGACGTTCAGGATTACGACGCCGTTCTGGCCGAACTGGACGCCAACGGCGGGACCACCCTGCCCTTCCGGCAGCGGATGGCGCAGACGGCCTATGCCCGCACCGCGGCCTATGACGCCGCCGTCAGCACCTGGATGGCCGACGCCATCGGTGAGGCGACGCCCCGCCGCCGCGCCTTTGCCGGCACGCTGGCGCAGGGGTTGCGCTATGGCGAGAACCCGCACCAGCAGGCGGCCTTCTATGTCACGGGCGATGCGCGCCCCGGCGTTGCCACCGCGCAGCAGCATCAGGGCAAGGAGCTGTCCTACAACAACATCAACGACACCGATGCCGCCTTCGAGCTGGTGTCCGAGTTCGACCCGGCGGAGGGCCCCGCCTGCGCGATCATCAAGCACGCCAATCCCTGCGGCGTGGCCCAGGGCGCGACCGCGCTGGAGGCCTATAAGCGGGCGTTTGATTGTGACCGCACCTCCGCCTTCGGCGGCATCATCGCGCTGAACCAGCCGCTGGACGGGGCCACCGCCGAGGAGATCGTCAAGATCTTCACCGAGGTCGTCATCGCCCCCGATGCCGACGCCGACGCGCGCCGCATCTTTGCCGCCAAGAAGAACCTGCGCCTGCTGACCACGGGCGGTCTGCCCGATCCGCGGGCGGGCGGGCTGACCTTCCGGCAGGTGTCGGGCGGCATGCTGATCCAGGGTCGCGACAACGGCCATGTGGCCCGCGCCGACCTGCGCATCGTGTCCGACCGCCAGCCGTCGGAACAGGAACTGGCCGACCTGATGTTCGCCTGGACCGTCGCCAAGCACGTGAAATCCAATGCCATCGTCTATGCCAAGGACCTGGCCACCGTCGGCATCGGCGCGGGCCAGATGAGCCGCGTGGACAGCACCCGCATCGGGCGGCGCAAGTCCGAGGACATGGCCCAGGTCCTGGGCCTGTCGGAACCGCTGACCAATGGCGCGGCGGTGGCGTCCGACGCGTTCTTCCCCTTTGCCGACGGCATCGAGGCCCTGGCCGAGGCCGGCGCCCGCGCGGTCATCCAGCCCGGCGGGTCGATGCGCGACGACGAGGTGATCGCGGCGGCCAACCGCCTTGGGCTGGCGATGGTCCTGACCGGCCAGCGTCACTTCCGCCACTGATGGCCGCGCCCGCGAAACCCGCCGCCCGCAAGGCGCGCCCGGCACCCCAGCCCGCGCGCAGCGACATGCGGCCGGTGATCTGGGTCGCGCTGGCGATCTTTCTGGCCGACCAGGCGCTGAAATACGTCGTCGTCCACATGCTGGACCTGGACCGCGTGCGGTCGATCGACGTGTTTCCCCCTTGGCTGAACCTGCGCATGGCCTGGAACCAGGGCGTGAACTTTGGCCTGATGGCGTCGGATACGGACATCATGCGCTGGGTGCTGATCGGGGTGGCGCTGGTCATCTGCGCCTGGGTATGGATCTGGGTCTGGCGCGCGGGCCTGGGGCGGTTCGCCCGCATTTCGGCCGGGCTGCTGATCGGCGGCGCGCTGGGCAACGTGGTGGACCGCGTTCTTTATGGTGCGGTGGCCGATTTCCTGAACATGTCGCTGCCGGGCTGGCAGAACCCCTACAGCTTCAACGTGGCCGACATCTCGATCTTTGCGGGCGCGTTGGGGCTGGTGCTGATGCCGCAGCCCAAGACGACCGAAACCCCCGCCCCGGCAAAGCCCCGCACACAGCGCACGGCGCCCAAGCCGCCTGCGCGTCCGGCACCCAAGGTGCCTTCGCCGCCGCCCGCCGGTCCGCGCCAGCCCGACCTGTTCGCGCCCGCCGACCGACAGGGTCGTGACGGCGACGGAAAACCGGGCTAGAACGGCGCAACGGACCAAAGGGGGCAGGACATGCGGACAAGCGCGCTGGTGATCGGATTTGCGGCCGCGATGGGGCTTTCCGCCTGTGGCGGCGGGACGCTGAACAATATCGGCGCGGGCCAGGTGGGGCCGGATGAATTCGCGATCCTGCCCACGCGGTCGCTGTCGATGCCGCCCGATCTGGCGGTGCTGCCCGCACCTACGCCGGGCGGCGCGAACATCACCGACCCGAACCCCCGCGGCGACGCGGTCGCCGCCCTGGGCGGCAACCCGGAACGCCTGGCGAACCAGGGCATCGGGGCCGCGGACCAGGCGCTGGTCGCGCAGGCCACCCGCGCGGGCACCGACCCGCAGATCCGCGAACGCCTGGCACAATCGGACGCCGAATGGCGGGCCCGCAACGGCCGCCGCCCGCTGGAGCGCATCATGGGCACGCCGGTCTATCAGCGCGCCTATGCGCCGATGGCGCTGGACCCCGTCAGCGAACAGCGGCGCTGGCAGCGCGCCGGGGCCATCACCTCGACCGCGCCGGCGCCCGCGGCAGAGTGAGCACCGCCGTCTTCGACCCGACGGACCCCGGTTTCGGGGCCGATCCCTGGCCCGCCTATGCGGCGCTCAGGGCGCAGCCGGGCCTGCCCCTCTGGCCGGGCTTCGGTGGCCATCTGGCATCGCGCATGGCGGATGTGCGCGCCATCGCGCTGGACCGGCGCATGGTGCGCGCGCCCGCGGCCTTTGCCCCGCGCGAACAGGTGCGCGCGATGCAGGTCGCGGGCAACTTCCACGACATGCCGTTCCACGAACGCTTCGTGCAGACCTCGATGCTGGACACGGACGGGCCGGATCACGACCGGCTGCGCCGCGCGGTGTTCCCGTTCTTTACCCGGACCCGGCTGGAGGGGATGCGCGGCTTCGTGACGGCCTGGGTCGATGCCGCGCTGGACCGCCTGGTGCCGCAGGGGCGGATCGATTTCATCGCCGATCTGGCGGCGCACCTGCCTGGACAGGTGATCGGCCACCTGATCGGCACGGACCCGGCGCTGGCGCCGCAGATGACCGAATGGTCCGATCACGTGGTCAGCTATTTCGACATCGACCGGACGCCCGCCAAGAAGGCCCGCGCCGAGGAGGCCACGCGCCTGTTCGCGGCGCTGCTGGAGGACCTGCACGCCGAACGCGCCGCCTGCCCGCGCGACGACCTGATGTCCGCGATGATCGAGGCCGAGCGCGCGGGCCTGATGACCCATGACGAACTGATCGCCACGATCATGCAGATCCTGCATGCAGGGCATGGATCGACCATCGACGTGTTGGGGTCGGGGATGGTGGCGCTGCTGGATCACCCGGACCAGGCGGCCCTGCTGCGCGCGCAGCCGGACCTGATGCCGCAGGCGGTGCAGGAGATGTTCCGCTTTTCCGCGCCGCTGCCGTTCTTTCACCGCTATGCGTCGGAGGACCTGACGATCTGCGGGCGGGACTGGCCCAAGGGCACGCTGTTCGGGCTGCTTTACGCGTCGGCCAACCGCGACCCCGAGGCCTTTGCCGATGCCGACCGCTTTGACGTCACCCGCCGTCCGAACGTGCATCTGGCCTTTGGCGCAGGCGTGCATGTCTGTCTGGGCAATAATCTAGCGCGACTGAACATGGAGACGCTGTTCACGGCCCTGCTGGCCCGCGCGCCGGGGATGGCGGCGGATGGGCCGGTGCGGTGGAAACAGGGGCTGCAGGCGCATGGGCCGCTGTCCCTGCCGGTGCGTCTGACCGCCTGACCGGCGCGCGGGTCGGAACGGGTCGCCCGGCCCGCCCCCATCGAGGGGGCCGTCCGGGCGTGCGGCTGGCGCCGCGACCCTGCCGCCGGCGCTGCACATTCGCGCGAGCGTGGCTTGCGCGGCCTGCCCCTGAAGTCCAAGTTGCCCCTCAGCAAGAGGAGGTTGCTCCACCCATGCGTTACCCCGCATCCCGTTCCGCCCTGGCAGTGGCCCTGGCGCTTGGCACGTCGCTGACCGGCCTGCCCGCCCTGGCGCAGGACGCCGCCGCCCCGATGCCCGACGGCGTCACCCATTTCACCCTTCCCAACGGCCTGGAGACGGTGGTCATCCAGGACGAGCGCGCGCCCGTCGTGGTGCAGATGGTCTGGTACAAGATCGGCGCGGCGGACGAGGTGCCGGGCAAGTCCGGCATCGCGCACTATCTGGAACACCTGATGTTCAAGGGCACCGATACGCTGGAGCCTGGAGAGTTGTCCAAGACGGTGACGGCGAACGGGGGCAGCGACAACGCCTTCACTTCGTGGGATTTCACGGCCTATTTCCAACGCATCGCCAGCGACCGCCTGCCCTTGGTGATGGGGATGGAAGCCGACCGCATGGCAAACCTGAACATCCGCGATGAGGACTGGCAGGCCGAACGCCAGGTCGTGCTGGAGGAGCGTGCGCAGCGTGTCGACAGCGACCCCGCCGCCCTGTTCGCCGAGGAGCTGAACGCGGTCGTCTATGACAACCACCCCTATGGCCGGCCGATCATCGGCTGGCGCGACGAGATCGAGGCGCTGACCCGCGACGACGCGGTCGCCTGGTACGACACGCATTATTCTCCGAACGAGGCCGTTCTGGTCATCGCCGGCGACGTCACCCCCGAGGAGGCGCGTGCCCTGGCCGAGGAGCATTACGGTGCCATCCCCGCCAAGGGCGAGGCCGAACCGCGCATCCGCCCGCAAGAGCCGCCCAAGCGGACCGCGCGGCGGCTGGAGATGTCGGACCCGCGCGTCGCGCAGCCCCGGATGATCCGCACAGTGCTGGCCGCGGAACGCGATCCGGGCGCGCAGGAGGATGCGGCGGCGCTGACCGTGCTGGCGGCGCTGCTGGGCGGGTCGTCGCAGACCTCGTATCTGGCGCAGCAGCTGACCCTGCCGGGAACCGCGCTGTGGGCGGGGGCCAGCTATGACGGGCTGTCGCTGGACCGGACCGAATTCATGCTGTCGCTGGTTCCGGCCGAGGGCACCCCGCCCGAGGAGGCCGAAGCGGCATTGGACGAGGCGCTGGCGCAGTTTCTGGCCGAGGGTCCGGACGAGGCCGACCTGGAGCGCGTCAAGACCCGCATCCGGGCCGAGGAGATCTATTCGCGCGATTCGGCGCATGGCCGGGCCTATGACTATGGCCAGGGGCTGTCGACCAGCCTGACCGTGCAGGACGTGAACGACTGGCCCGACATCCTGGACGCGGTCACCGCCGAGGACGTGATGGCCGCCGCCCGCGACGTGCTGCAGGCGCCCGCCGTGACCGGCTGGCTGCTGCCCGCCCCCGCGGAGGCGGAGGCCGCCGCGACCCAAGAACCGGCCCCGGCCACCCCCGACGAACAGACCGAGGTGCAAGGATGATCCGTGCCGCAATCGCCACCGTTCTTGCCCTGCTGGCCGTGCCGGCGCAGGCGATCGAGATCCAGGACGTCACCTCTCCGGGCGGGATCAAGGCCTGGCTGGTCCAGGACGACAGCATCCCCTTTGTGGCGCTGGACATCCAGTTCCGCGGCGGTGCCAGCATGGACACCGAGGGCAAGCGCGGCGCCGTCAACATGATGACCGCGCTGCTGGAGGAGGGCGCCGGGTCGAACAGCGCCACGCAGTTCGCCCAGGCGATCGAGGACCTGGGCGCACGGCTGTCCTTTTCGGCCAGCGACGACACGGTGTCCGTGGGCTTCCAGTCCCTGACCGAGAACCGCGACGCCGCCGCCGACCTGCTGGCTCAGGCGCTGGCGCAGCCGCGGTTCGACGACGATGCGCTGACGCGCGTGCGCGGACAGGTGCAGGCGGTGATCCGGTCCGAGGCGACCGATCCGAACAGCATCGCCGCCAAGGAGATGGCGGCGCAGGCCTGGGGCGAGCATCCCTATGCGACCTCGATCAACGGGACGGCGGAGAGCGTCGCGGCCCTGACCAGGCAGGACCTGGTGGCGGCCAAGAACCGCGTGCTGGCGCGCGACCGGGTGGTCGTGGGCGCGGCGGGCGACATCTCGGCCGAGGAGCTGGGGCTGCTGCTGGACCGCATCCTGGGCGGGTTGCCGGAACAGGCGACCGCCCCCCTGCCCGAGCAGGCGGAGCTGCAGGTGACCGGCGGCACGACGGTCATCGACTGGGACAGCCCGCAGACCGTGGTGGCCTTTGCCGGGCCGGGCATCCCGATCGACGACCCCGATTATTTCGCGGCTTTCGTCGCCAACCACATCCTGGGCGGCGGGGGCTTCAGTTCCCGCCTGATGGAGGAGATCCGCGAGAAGCGCGGGCTGACCTATGGCGTGGGAACGGCGCTGGCCACGGGGCTGTACGGCCAGACCTGGCAGGGCGGCATGTCGGGATCGAACGCCACCACGGCCGAGGCGGTGGAGCTGATCCGCGCCGAATGGGCCCGCATGGCCGAGGGTGTGACGGACCAGGAACTGACCGATGCCAAGACCTATCTGACCGGGGAATATCCCCTGCGGTTCGACGGGAACGGACGCATCGCATCGATCCTGGCAGGCATGCAGCTGATAGGATTCCCGATCGACTATATCGATACCCGCAATGCCAAGGTCGAGGCGGTGACGTCCGAGGACGTGTCCCGCGTGGCGCAGCGCCTGCTGGACCCCAAACGGCTGCGCTTCGTGCTGGTCGGCCGCCCCGAGGGGATCGAATCGGACCCTGTCACCAACTGAACGGACAACAGCGGTGGCGCCGCGCCCCCAAGGGGCGCGGCGCGGTCGTTCCGGGGGGCTGATGTCCCGCGAATCTCTGGCAGCCGCGGGGCAGTCCTGCTAGATTTGGGGCGATGAACAGCCATGCCCCCAAGATACGCCCCGACGGCCGCCCCGTGATCCGCCAGCTGGACGAGGCCACCGCCAACCGCATCGCGGCGGGCGAGGTGGTCGAGCGCCCGGCCTCGGCGGTCAAGGAACTGGTCGAGAACGCGCTGGACGCCGGCGCCACCCGGATCGAGATCGCCATCCAGGACGGCGGCAAGCGGCTGATCCGCGTCACCGACGACGGCTGCGGCATGGTGCCGGACGACCTGCCGCTGGCCCTGTCGCGCCATGCCACAAGCAAGATCGACGGGACCGACCTGCTGGCCATCACCAGCTTCGGCTTTCGCGGCGAGGCGCTGCCCTCGCTTGGCGCGGTCGGGCGGCTGACCATCACCTCGCGCACGCTGGGGGGCGAGGGGGCGTCCATCGCGGTCACCGGGGGGCGGCTGGACCCGCTGCGCCCGGCGGCCGCCAATTGCGGCACCGTGGTCGAGCTGCGCGACCTGTTCTTTGCCACGCCCGCGCGGCTGAAGTTCCTGCGCACCGACCGGGCCGAGACGCAGGCGGTGGCCGACACGGTGCGCCGCCTGGCGATGGCCGAACCCTATGTGGGCTTTTCGCTGACCGCCGACGGGCGCGAGATCTTTCGCGCCGATGCCGAGCAGGGAGAGCTGTTCGGGGCGCTGACCACGCGGCTGACCCGGCTGATGGGGGCTGATTTCATCGACAACGCCCTGCCCATGGATGCAGAACGCGACGGGATCACCCTGACGGGCTATGCCGCCCTGCCGACCTATTCGCGCGGGGCGGCGGTGGCGCAGCATCTGTATGTGAACGGGCGGCCGGTGCGCGACAAGCTGCTGACCGGGGCGCTCAGGGCGGGCTACATGGACGTGCTGGCGGCGGGCCGGCATCCGGCGGCGGTGCTGTTTCTGGAATGCGATCCGCAGATGGTGGACGTGAACGTCCACCCGGCCAAGGCCGAGGTGCGGTTCCGCGACCCGCAATCGGCCCGCGGGCTGGTCGTGGGCAGCCTGCGCCACGCGATGGCGGGGGCCGGGCACCGCGCCTCCAGCACGGTAGGCGACGCGACGCTGCAGGCGGTGCAGGTCGAACCGGGGCCCGAACCTTTGGCCGAAAACCGGTCAGACCCGCGGCCCGCATGGCAGGCCGACAGGCCGTCGGCGGCGGCCGTGCGGGCGGCGCTGGACCTGCAGATGCCGGGCTTTGCCGAGACGCCGTCGGCGCGGTTCGACCCGGTCGTGGCCGACGCGCCGATGGAGGACGCGCCCCTGGGGGCCGCGCGCGCGCAGATCCACGAAAACTACATCATCGCGCAGACGCCCGACGGGCTGGTGATCGTCGATCAGCATGCCGCCCATGAACGGCTGGTCTATGAGCGGCTGAAGGCGCAGGCGCAGGCCGCGGGCATCCCGGCCCAGGCCCTGCTGATCCCCGAGATCGTCGAGCTGTCCCCGGCCGATGCCGATCGCATCCTGTCCATCGCTGCCGATCTGGCCGCGCTTGGTCTGGTGGTCGAGCCGTTCGGCCCGGGCGCGGTCGCGCTGCGCGAGGTGCCCGCGATGCTGGCGCGGCTGGACGGGCGCGCGCTGATCCGCGACATCCTGGACGATCTGGCCGATCAGGGCGCCTCGGACCGGCTGCAGGCACGCATCGATGCGGTGCTGTCGTCGATGGCCTGCCACGGGTCGGTCCGGTCCGGCCGCCGGATGGGCGCGGACGAGATGAACGCCCTGCTGCGCGAGATGGAGCGGACGCCGAAATCGGGCCAGTGCAATCACGGCCGTCCGACCTGGGTCAAGCTGCAGCTGTCGGACATCGAACGCCTGTTCGGTCGCAGGGATTGACGCAGGGCGCGCGCGGATCGATCCTGTGCCCAGCCAGGAGGTGCCGCGATGCTGCAGATTGCCGTCGACAAGATCGCCCATGTGATCATCCGCGCCCGCGATTACGAAAGCGGCGTGAATCCCTGGGCCCATCAGGGCAGCGGACGCCAGCATGGCACCCGGTCCGAACTGCACGACTTCATCGCGGGCCTGAACGAGGATGAGCAGGCCAGCCTGGTCGCGGTGATGTGGATCGGGCGCGACAGCTTTGAGCCGTCCGAACTGGAGGAGGCGATCCGCACCGCCCGGATCGAACGGACCATCCCGACCGAGGATTACCTGATGGGCGAACCCCGACTGGCCGATCTGCTGGAGGCCGGGCTGGAGGGGCTGGGCATCTCTCCCGGCGACATCGAGGACGACCTGCAGCGTCCGGTATGACGAAGGGCGGCCCCGCAGGACCGCCCCAGGACCGATTGTGGCCGGATCAGCCTTCCGGGGTCAGGCGAACCAGACGGCCGTTCTCCTCGTCGGTG
The DNA here is from genome assembly GCF_004010775.1 of Paracoccus sp. Arc7-R13. Classification (NCBI taxonomy): domain Bacteria; kingdom Pseudomonadati; phylum Pseudomonadota; class Alphaproteobacteria; order Rhodobacterales; family Paracoccaceae; genus Paracoccus; species Paracoccus sp. Arc7-R13. Next base: position 241,398 of record NZ_CP034810.1, read on the forward strand.
ATGACGACCAGGGCGCCATCCTGGGCAACCTCGACCTCGCGGACGCGGCCGATGCCCTGGGCCAGGCGCGCCTCTCCGGTCACGCTGGTGCCGTCAAGTTCCAGTCGGATGATGTCGCCCGACCGCAACCCGCCGATCAGCGCGTCGCCCTGCCAGTTGGGGAACATGTCGCCGTCATAGAAGGCCATGCCGCTGATCGCGGGCGACGGATCCCAGTAATAGACCGGCTGTTCGGTACCCTCGACCTGGGTCGCGCCCATCTGAGCCCCGCTATAGTCGGTGCCGTAGGTGGCCAGGGGCCAGCCATAGTTCAGGCCGCCATCGACGGCGTTCAGCTCGTCACCGCCCTTGGGGCCGTGCTCGTTCATCCACAGCTGGCCGTCAGGGCCCATCGCGGCGCCCTGGATGTTGCGATGACCGATGGACCAGATCTCGGGCAGCGCGCCCTCGATTCCGGCCCCGGCCGGGGCGCCGTCGGTGGCGTTGATGCGGATGATCTTGCCCAATGTCGCCTGCGGGTCCTGGGCGTATTGGCGGGGTTCGGGGTCGCTGCGTTCGCCCAGGCCGACAAAGATGTGGCCTTCGCCGTCATGCACGATCCGCGCGCCGAAATGCTTGGTCGAGGCCCATGCCGGCTGCTGCTGCCAGATGCGCTGGACATCGTCCATCATGGTGCCGTCCTCGGATAGGATACCGGTCGCGACGGCGGTGGCGTTCGTGCCGTCGCCGCGCGGTTCGGCATAGGTCCACCAGACGCGGCGGGTGTCGGCGAAATCGTCCGCGACGGACACGTCGTGCAGGCCGCCCTGGTCGCGGGCATCGACCTCGGGCAGGCCCTGAATGGGTTCGGACAAGGTACCGTCGGTGGTATAGATGCGCATCCGGCCGGGGCGTTCGGTAATCAGCCAGTTCCCGTCGGGCAATTCCTGCAGGCCCCAGGGATGCTCCAGCCCCTCGACCAGGACCTGCTGCTGCAGGCCGGTGCTGTCCAGCATGGGCGCGCGGGTCTGGCCTTCGAAGGCGGGCTTCTGGTCATAGGCGGCCCCGTTGGGGGCAGCATCGTTGAAACCCTGCGCCGCGGCCATCGAGGCCAGGAATCCTGTGGCGGCAAGGGTGGTCAGGCTTGTCGTCGTACGGCGCGTCATGGGGTCCTCCGATCCGGTGAATACCCTGCCCAATTCGTGACACGGCCCGGCGTTCCCCCCTGCGGCAACACGTCCCTGTCAGGCGGCCGTGACGGCGCCCATGTCAGCGCGCGTCGCGATGATCGCGAAACAACGCACCCGCCCGGCCCCAGGCGCCCGCGTCAAGGTCGTCCAGCCCCTGCAGCACGGGCAGCAGCTGGGCCGCGTAATCCTCGCTGCTTTCACGCGGCAGCATCGAGGGCAGGTTGTCGATCGCCATCACGTCCAGCACTGGCGCATCCGCCACCCGCAGGACCGGCGCGTCCCAAGTGGTGGTGCGGTCATAGACCTTGATCGGGGAAAAATCGCTGGTCGGGTCGCAGGCCACGTCGCCGATAACGCTCAGCGCACGGCCCGGCGCCACGGCATCGGCGGGCACGAAGACCGGGGCGCCGGGATGGGCCAGGATCGCATTGACGAAGACATCGTGCATCAGCACCTCGGGGAAGGGGCCGCCATGGGCGGTCTCGGTCATGTCCCACCCGGTCACGGTGACGCCCATCGCGGTCAGCAGGTCGGCCGCGCCGCTGCCAACGCGGCCCTTGGCGCCGATGACGATGGTCAGCGGACGCGGGCGGCCGGTGGCGTCCAGCCGCGCCCGCAGGTCGTCCAGCAGGTGGTGCCGGTCGGGATAGGCGGCCACCGGGCCGCAGATGCCGCCCGACTGCTGCGCGGCCCAGGCCATCAGCGACACCGCCGCCCCCGCATAGCCCGCCCAGTACCCGAAGGCCGCCAGCCTGCGCCCCGTGTCGTCGGTCAGATATTCTAGGTCATACAGCGCCCCGCCCCCGGCCCGGAACCGGTCCAGCAGCACCCGACCCGCGGGCTGGCCCTTGAAGGCGTGGCCGAACATCACATGGCGATGGCGCAGGGGAGTGCCGTCCTCGGGCAGCTCCTTGAGGCCGAAGACGATGGCGTTGTCGGGCGCGGTGGGCCAGCTGCCCTCGGGGGTGATGGCCGCGCCGGCCTTGGCATAGGCGTCGGTCGGGATGATCCGGCGGGGGCTGTCCTCGACCGTGACGCGCATGCCCTGCCCGATCAGCGCGGCGACCCCGTCCGGGGTGATGCCCACGCGATCCTCGTTCGGGCGGCTTTCCGCCCTGACCCACAGATGTGTCATCCCGATCCCCTGCCATGGCTTGCGCCCCAAGCTGTAGGTCACGCGGCAATGCGCCGCAAGCACAGGCCGGAACCCCCGGCACGCTGCCGGGGTTGGCCTTTCTTTCCCCCGTTCCGCAGGAGCCAGCATGCACCTGACCCGTCGCACCGGACTGAAACTGGCCGCAGCCCTGATGGGCACTGCCGTCCTGCCCGCCTTGGTCCTGCCCCGCGCCGCCCGCGCGCAGGACGCCGGCTTTCGCCATGCGGTCGAGGGTGGAGAGGTCGTGATCCACCCCGTCGATCACGCCAGCATGGTCCTGGAGACGCCCGCGGGGGTGATCTATGTCGATCCGGTCGGCGGGGCCGAGGCCTATGCCGACCTGCCTGCGCCCGACCTGATCCTGATCACCCATGAACACGGCGACCATTACGACCAGCCGACGCTGGACGCCCTGCCCGAGGTGCCGATGATCGCCAACCCCGCCGTGGCCGGGATGCTGCCTGCCGCCATGGCCGAACGCACCACGACGATGGCCAATGGCGACAGCGGAGAGGCCCTGGGCCTGCCGATCGAGGCCATCCCCGCCTACAACATCACCGAGGACCGGCTGCAGAACCATCCGCAGGGCCGCGACAACGGCTATATCCTGACCATCGGTGGCCAGCGCTTCCTGATCGCCGGCGATACCGAGGATACGCCCGAACTGCGCGCCCTGACCGACATCCATGTGGCGTTCCTGCCGATGAACCTGCCCTATACGATGTCGGTGGATCAGGCGGCGGCGGCGGTCACGGCCTTTGCCCCCGACGTGGTCTATCCGTACCACCACCGGGGCAGCGACCTGGACGCGTTCACGGCCTTGGTGGCCGAGGGCGGGTCGGGCACGCAGGTCGTCGTGGCACCGTGGTATGCCGAGGCGGACGCCTAGAACGGCACCTTGGCCGAAAACCCTGTCTGCACCCCGGTGTCGGGGTGGCGGAACCGCAGGCTTTCGGCATGCAGCATCAGGCGGGGATGGTCGGCGGCCGTCCCCGTCGCATAAAGCGGATCGCCCAGAATCGGGTGGCCCAGGGACGCCATGTGCACCCGCAGTTGGTGGCTGCGCCCTGTGACGGGCATCAGGCGCACCCGTGTTTCCGCATCGGTCGCGCGGACAACGCGCCAGTCGGTCTGGGCGGGCCGACCAGCGCCATGGTCGACCTTCTGGCGGGGCCGGTTCGGCCAGTCCACGATCAGCGGCAGGTCGACCCGACCGGTCTCCGGCTGCAGGCGGCCCGAGAGCCGCGCGACATAGACCTTCTTGGTCAGCCGATCCTCGAACTGCTTGGACAGGTCGCGCTGCGCCTGCGGGGTCAAGGCAAAGACCATCACACCCGACGTGTCCAAATCCAGCCGATGCACCAGCAGCACGGTGGGAAACGCTTCGCGCAGGCGGGCGATCAGGCAGTCGGCCCGATCCTCGCCGCGCCCCGGCACCGACAGCAACCCCGCCTGCTTGTCCACCACCAGCACGTGGTCGTCGGCATGCAGGACCACCGGGATGTCCGGCGGCGGGGCATAGACGAATTCGGTCATTTCCAGACGAGGCGCAGCGCCAGCCCCGCGAACATGACGGCGGCGATCTTGTTGACCATCCCCAGCCGCTTGCCGATCACCCCGCCTGCGATCCCGCCGACGATGCCGTATCCCATGGTCACCAGCGTCCCCGTGAATGCGAAGATCAGCCCCAGGCCCAGGATCTGCTGCCAGACCGGGCCCCAGGCGGGGTTGGTGAACTGCGGCAGGAAGGCCAGCAGGAACAGGACCGGCTTGGGGTTCAGCGCGTTGGACAGGAACCCGCGGCGGATGATGTTCCAGACCCTGACGCTGCCCCGGGCCGACGGGTCGATGTCGCCCGACCGCCAGCTTTTCCACGCCAGCCACAGCAGATAGGCCGCGCCCGCGTATTTGATGGCGCGCAACGCTTCGGGATGGGCGGCGACGATCGCGCCCAGGCCCACGGTCGCCAGCGCCACGTGCATCAGCACGCCCAGGCCCACGCCGAACCCGGCCCAGGCCCCGGCGCGCGGCCCGCCCTGGATGCCGCAGGCGCTGGCGAAGAACACGTCCTGACCGGGCGCAAAGTTCAGGACCAGCCCGCCCGCGATGAACGCGGTCAGCTGTCCCACAGGAATGTTCGCCAAGGTGTCCCAGATCATCCTGCTGCCATCCCCATCGTGATCACAGATGCCCGAAGGCGTCCGCCAGAATCGCCGTCAACGCATCCGCGTCGGCCTGACCAAAGGCATCCGGGCGGTCGCTGTCGATGTCCAGCACCCCGATCAGCCGCCCGCCCGCGCCCAGGACAGGCAGCACGATCTCGGATCGGGTGCTGCTGGAACAGGCGATGTGGCCCGGGAAGGCCTCGACATCGGGCACGATCTGAACCGTTCGCGTGCGCGCCGCCGCCCCGCAGACCCCGCGCGAGAACGGGATGACCAGGCAGCCGTGCCCGCCCTGATAGGGCCCGATCTTCAGCAGCTCGGGGCCCACCACGCGATAGAAGCCGGTCCAGTCGAACCGGTCGTCGGAATGATGCAGTTCGCAGGCGACGGTCGCCATCAGCGCGACCTCGTCGGTCTCGCCCGCACACAGGGCCCGGATGCGGGCCGACAGATCGTCATAATCGCTCATCCGCATATCCTTACGCGGGGCCGTCGGGACAGGAAAGCCCGCCCGTTCACCGCCGCGACGATTGCGGCGGGGACGCGGACCATTGCCCCGGCAACCGCTTGGCGGCACTGTCGCGCCATGACGCTGCGCACCCGCATCCTGACGCTGATCCTGATCGTCCAACTGGGCCTGATCGCGCTGCTGGCCCTGGGCAGCCTGGACCGGCTGCGCCGCGACATCGCCACCGAAACGCGCATGGGCGCCGAGACGGCGCGCAACCTGGTGCTGGCCACGATTGGCACGATGCAGGGGGCCGTGCCGCCCGACCGCATCATGGCGCGGCTGCCCGAACGGCTGACCGAACCCCGCCATGCCCGCATCGGCATCCTGAACGCGCTGGACGGCACGCTGCGCCAGCCCGCGGGTCCGCCCGACCCGGCGCTGCGCGCACCCGGCTGGTTCGCGGCCCTGGTCGCCCCCGACCCCCAGGAGACCCGCCTGCCGGTGGTGATCGACGGCCGCCCGCGCGGCTATGTGCTGATCACCGGCGACCCGGCCGAGGAGATCGCCCGCGCCTGGCGCGACATCCGCGACCTGATGGCGCTGGCGGCGGCGGCGGCCGTCCTGCAGGCGGCGCTGATCGCCGGGGCATTGGCGCAGGGGTTGCGCCCGGTCGCGACCATCGCCGCGCGCCTGTCCGACATGACGCGGGGCGACCTGGACAGCCGCATCGGCCCGCTGCCCCATCCCGACCTGGCGGCGCTGGCCACCCATGCCGACCGGCTGGCGCAGGCGCTGGAACAGGCCCGCACCGACCGCACCCGCCTGCAGCACCAGGTGATCGCCCGCGCGGACGCCGAACGAAAGGCAATCGCCCGCGACCTGCACGACGAGATGGGCCCATGCCTGTTCGGCCTGCGGGTCGAGGCCGATGCGCTGCGCGAGGCGGCGCCCGACCCCGCGACCGCCGCATCGGCCGACCAGATCGCGGCGATCGCGGAACAGATCGCCCGCGTGAACCGCACCCTGCTGGACGATCTGCGCCCGATGGCGGTGGGACAGCTGCCTTTGGCCACGGTGCTGGCGGATTACGTGGCCGATCTTAACCGCCGCTTTCCGGGCACCCGCTTTGCGCTGGACATGGCCGCGGGCCTGCCCGAGCCCGACGAGGCCACCGCCCTGACCCTGTTCCGCATCCTGCAGGAGGGCACAACGAACGCCCTGCGCCATGCCCGGGCGGACCGGGTGGACATCCGGCTCTGGACCGATCCGGCGCATTGGCGCATGGTGCTGGCCGATGACGGCGTGGGCATGGCCCCCGACCGGCGCGAGGGGACCGGCCTGACGGGCATGCGCGAACGCATCACCCTGCTGGGCGGCACCCTGCGCCTCGAGGCCGGGTCGCCCGGCACGCGCCTGATCGCGGACCTGCCCCGGCAGGCCGGACAGCCCTGACGACCGCCAGCACTGAGGACAGGACGACCCCGTGACGAAACGCGCCTTGGTCATCGACGACCACCCGATCACCCATCTGGGCGCCAGCCGCCTGCTGCGCGATCTGGGCTATGACCCGGTGGGCCAGGCCATGTCCGGAGAGGAGGCGCTGGACCAGCTGACCCGCGACCCCGCCCCCGACCTGATCGTCCTGGACATCAGCCTGCCCGGCGCGGGTGGCCTGGACCTGGTCGCCCCGCTGCTGGCCGCCGCACCCGACGCGCGCATCCTGGTCTTCTCGATGAACGACCAGACCGGCTTTGCCGCCCGTGCCCTGCAGGCGGGCGCGCAGGGGTTCCTGTCCAAGAACGCCCCGCCGTCCGATTTCCGCGACGCCGTGCGCACGCTGGAGGCCGGAGAGTTCTATCTGGCCCCCAAGCAGGCGATGGCGCTGGCCACGCTGCGCGCGGGCGCCGCGGGCGACCCCCTGGGCGCGCTGTCGGACCGCGAACGCCAGGTCCTGGCCCTGATCGGACAGGGGCATGCGCTGCAGGCCATCGCGGATCAGCTGGGCGTCAGCTACAAGACCGCGGCCAACACCTCGTCGGCGCTCAAGAAGAAGCTGGGCGTGGACGGGATCAACGGCTTGATGAAATTCGCGCTGGACAGCGGCGTATAGGGGGTCGGCATGCTGGCTTGGTTCACGAACGACACCGACACGACGCCCGGCGCGGCCGACCTGGCGCTGGAGGCGCTGGCGGCGGACCTGCGCGCGCGCGGCCTGCCCGTGGCGGGGGCGGTGCAGCGCAACCTGGACCTGGGCCCCGACTGCGCCTGCGACATGGAGATGATCGTGCTGGGCGATCCCGGCGATCCGGTCCGCATCTCTCAGTCGCTTGGGCCGGGGGCGCAGGGCTGCAGGCTGGATACCGGCGCGCTCGAGGAGGCGGTGGCGCGCACCGCGCCCCGCCTGGCCGGCGCGGGCCTGGTGGTGATCCCCAAGTTCGGCCGGCAGGAGGCGATGGGCCGCGGCTTTCGTGACCTGATCGGCCAGGCGGTGGCCGACGGGCAGCCGGTGATCCTCTACGTGCCGCGCCAGCAGCAGGCGGCGTTCCTGGATTTCGCGGGCGATCTGGCGGTGCGGATCCGGCCCGACCAGCTGCGGTCCTGGTGCCTGGACCGATTCGCGGCGGCGTCGTGACGGACCTGGACGCGCGGGGGCTGCTGTGTCCCCTGCCGGTGCTGCGCCTGCGCAAGGCGCTGCTGGCGATGCCTGCGGGGGCGACCATACGGCTGATCGCGACGGACGACATGGCGATGGTCGATGTGCCGCATTTCTGCGGGCAGGCCGGGCATGCCATGATCGGGATGCGCGATCTGGGCGACGGCGTCACGGAATTCACGGTCAGGCGCGGCCCCGCGACCGGACAGGCAGCCGATCCTGCCCCCGAAGAGAGTTGAGCACCGACGATGACCATGCCCTTCCTGCCCTCGCGCAAGCGCCTGTCGGAGTTGACAGAGCAAGAGATCGTGGCCCTGGCCATCGCCTCCGAGGAGGATGACGCGCGCATCTATCGCAACTGGGCGGCGTTCCTGCGCAAGGACTATCCCGCCAGCGCCGCCGTGTTCGACGCCATGAGCGCCGAGGAGGACGGCCACCGTCGCCTGCTGCTGGACATGCACCAGCGCCGGTGGGGTGACGCCATCGCCGTGATCCGCCGCGAACATGTCGCGGGCTATGTCACCCGCCGCCCCGCCTGGATGATCGAGAACCTGTCGCTGGACCGCATCCGCGCCGAGGCCGCGGGCATGGAACGCGACGCGGCCGAGTTCTATGCCCATGCCGCCCAGGTCAGCCAGGACGCCGGCACGCGCAAGCTGCTGGGCGATCTGGCCGCCGCCGAGCGCGGCCACGAGAACCGCGCCCACGAGCTGACCGAACAGCTGCTGCCCGCCGATGCCCGCGCCGAGGAGGATGCCGTCGCCCATCGCGATTTCGTCCTGACCTGGGTCCAGCCGGGGCTGGCGGGGCTGATGGACGGCAGCGTGTCGACCCTGGCGCCGATCTTTGCGGTGGCGTTTGCCACGCAGAACCCCTGGACGACCTTCCTGGTGGGCGCCGCCGCCAGCATCGGCGCAGGCATCAGCATGGGCTTTACCGAGGCCGCATCCGATGACGGCGTGGTGTCGGGGCGTGGATCGCCGCTGAAGCGCGGACTGTCGTCGGGGGTGATGACCACCGTGGGCGGGATGGGGCACGCCCTGCCCTATCTGATTCCGGATTTCTGGACCGCCACCACCATCGCCATCATCGTCGTCTTCGTCGAGCTGTGGGCCATCGCCTGGATCCAGAACCGCTGGATGCAGACGCCCTTCTGGCGGGCCGTCTTGCAAGTCGTCGTGGGCGGTGGTCTGGTGCTGGCCGTTGGGGTGCTGATCGGATCGGGCTGACGGCCCCCGCCCGGGGGCCAGATGACCGAGATCCTGCTCAAGACCCTGCCCTTCTTTGCCCTGATCGGGCTAGGCTGGGTCGCCGCCGCCACGCGGTTCTTTCCCGCCCAGGGCGCGGCCTGGCTGACGAAGTTCGTGTTCTATTTCGCGCTGTCGGCGATGCTGTTCCGCTTTGCCGCGGGGGTCGATCTGGGTCGGCTGTTCGATCTGCGCTTCGTGCTGGCCTATCTGTCGGGATCGTCGGCGGTCTGGGCCGTGGGCCTGTGGGTCGCGCGCGCCCGCGGCCTGGGCCTGGCCGAGGCCGCGATGGAGGCGCAGTGCTGCATGATCGGCAACACCGGCTTTCTGGGCGTGCCGATGCTGGTCGTGCTGCTGGGGCCGGCGGCGATCGGGCCGGTGCTGATGGTGCTGATCATCGACATGCTGGTCTTTTCCACGTTGATCACGCTGATCGTGCATGCCTCGCGCAATGGCGGGGTCGGCGTCGCCGCGATTGTGCCGGTGCTGCGGGGGATCGCGGCCAACCCGATGATCCTGGCGATGGTCGCGGGCCTGTCCTGGGGCGGGCTGCGCCTGCCCATGCCCGCCCCCCTGGACGAATTCCTGTCGATCCTGGGGGCCGCCGCCACGCCGGGCGCGCTGTTCGCCATCGGCGCCAGCCTGGCGGGGCGCAGCTTGGCGCGGCTGGCCCCGTCGGCCTGGCTTTCGGGGGCCAAGCTGATCCTTCATCCGGCCGCGGTGGGGCTGGCGGCCTGGGCCTTCGGGGTCGATCCCGTGTCGGCAGGAGTCATGGTGGTCGCGGCGGGCCTGCCGGTCGCGGGCAACGTCTATATCCTGGCCCAGCATTTCGGGCTGGCGCAGCAGCGGGTGTCGACCGCGATCCTGATCTCGACCGCGGCCAGCATCCTGACCATCCCCGCGCTGATCCTGATGATCGGGGCCTAGTCCCGCGCTGCCAGCATCGCCTCCTCCAGGATGTCCAGCGCCTGCGCGAATTGGTCGTCCGGGATGGTGATTGGCGCCAGGAAGCGGATCACGTTGCCATGCACCCCGCAGGTCAGCAGCAGGAGCCCCCGCGCCAGCGCCTGTTCGCGCACCCGCGCGGTCAGGCCCGCATCGGGCCCGTCCGGCCCGATGAACTCGGCCGCGACCATGAAGCCCGGGCCCCGGATGTCGGCCAGTTCCGGCATGCGGGGCCGTATCGCCTCCAGCCGCGCCTTCAGCGCCGCGCCCAGGCGGTCGGCGCGTTCGCACAGGCCCTCCCCCTCGATCACGTCCAGCACCGCCAGGCCCGCAGCAATGCCCAGGGGATTGCCGCCATAGGTGCCGCCCAAACCCCCCGGCTCGGCCGCATCCATGATCTCGGCCCGGCCGGTCACCGCGGCGATGGGCAGCCCGCCGCCCAGCCCCTTGGCCATGGTCACCAGGTCGGCGGCAACGCCGTGATGCTCCATCGCGAACAGGCGGCCGGTGCGGGCGAACCCGGTCTGCACCTCGTCCGCGATCATCAAGATGCCATGCCGGTCGCACAGCGCGCGGATCGCCACGACGAAATCGGTGGGCGCGGGATAGAAGCCCCCCTCGCCCTGCACCGGCTCGAACACGATGGCGGCGACGCGGGCGGGGTCCAGGTCGGCCTTGAACAGCTTGTCGATGGCGGCAAGGCTGTCTTCGGTGGTGACCCCATGCAGCGGGCAGGGGAAGGGCGCGTGGAAGACGTCGGGCATCATGCCGCCGAAGCCCTTCTTGTAGGGGACGACCTTGCCGGTCAGCGTCATGCCCATGAAGGTCCGCCCGTGGAACGCGCCGGTGAAGGCGATCACCGCATCGCGTTTCGTGGCCGCGCGGGCGATCTTGACCGCGTTCTCGCAGGCCTCGGCTCCGGTGGTGATAAAGATCGTCTTCTTGGCGAAATCGCCGGGGGTGGCGTCGTTCAGGCGCTCGGCCAGGCGGACATAGTTCTCATAGGGCAGAACCTGGTGGCAGGTATGCGTGAACGCGTCCAGCTGGGCGCGCACGGCCTCGATCACGCGGGGGTGGCGGTGGCCGGTGTTCACGACCGCGATGCCGGCGGCGAAATCGATCAGGCGGTTGCCCTCGATGTCGGTGACGGTGGCGTTTTCGGCATGTGCCGCGAAATGGTCGGTCATCACGCCCACGCCGCGGGCCATGGCGGCGCGGCGGCGGGCGGCGGTTGCCGCGTTGGTCGCGGCGGCGGTCAGGTCCTTCATGGTGCATCCCTCCCTGGATGGATGGTCCAAGGGTGATCCTTTCGCACGCGTTTGCCAACGGCGAACTTCGCCTCGACGCAGGCGGCGGGGCGGGCTATCCCCGGACGCGCACGTTCAAGGGAGGGAACCGGACATGCGCGACATCGCGGATCTGAGGCTGTCGAACATCCTGCTGGCGGTGGATGACGAGGGCATCGCCCGCGTCACCCTGAACCGCCCGGCCAAGCGCAACGCGCTGGACCTGGCCACCATCGAGGAGCTGATCGACATCTTCACCACCCTGCCGCGCGCAGGCGTGCGCGCCGCGATCCTGGACGCGGCGGGCGATCATTTCTGCGCGGGGCTGGACCTGGTGGAACACCACCGCGAGGATCGCAGCGCCGCCGATTTCATGCAGGTCTGCCTGCGCTGGCACGATGCGTTCAACCGGATGGAATATGGCGGCGTGCCGGTCATCGCCGTCCTGCAGGGGGCGGTCGTGGGCGGCGGGCTGGAACTGGCCAGCGCCGCGCATATCCGCGTGGCGGGGCCCGGCACCTATTTCGGCCTCCCAGAGGGGCAGCGCGGCCTGTTCACGGGCGGCGGCGCCACGATCCGCGTGGCCGACCTGATCGGCAAGGCGCGGATGATCGACATGATGCTGTCCGGCCGCCTGTACCGCGGAGACGAGGCCGTGTCGGTGGGCCTGTGCCAGTACATGGTCGACGACCCGGCGGCCCACGCCCTGCAGATCGCGCGCAAGGCCGCGCAGAACCCGCCGCTGTCGAACTTTGCCATCTGCTCGGCCATCAGCCACATGCAGAACATGAGCGCGCTGGACGCCGCCTATGCCGAGGCCGCCGTGGCCGGCGTCGTGAACACCCAGGCCGAGGCCCGCGACCGCCTGGCGGCCTTTGCCGGCGGAACCGCGGACAAGATCAAGCCCGCCTGACGGGGGCGCCATGTCGCGTCGCGGGCCTTGGGCCCGTGCCGCGGCAGCGGTCGGCCGGGGCTCGATGCCCCGGCCGACCGCTCCTCGCTCAGGGCATCAGGGTCAGGACCAGCGTGACCACCCCGCCGATCGCCAGGAACCCCAGCAGCACGAAGACCCCGTCCCGCGCCAGCAGGCCGAACGCCAGCAGGCTGACCACCACGCCCATCAGCGACGAGGTGAAGGGAATGAATTCCAGCAGCGGCATCACCAGCCCGCAGCACAGGCAGATTCCCTGCACGATCCAGCGCATGGGCCGGCGCACCAGCGGGGTCAGCCGCTCGTGGCTGACCCGGTCCAGGAACCGCGCGGGCTTCTCCATCCAGTCAAGCGCCTTGCGCAACCGGTCGCCGGACACCTGCCGCCGCATCAGGAAGCCCGGCAGCCAGACGTGATCGCGACCGATCAGCATCTGCGCCGACACCAGCGCGATCAGCAGGCCGCAGATGCTGGAGAACAGCGGCACGCCCGACAGGGGCGACGCCACCGCAAAGGCCGGGATCATCAGGTTGGGGGGCAGCGAATCCTGGCCCAGGGCCTCGGCGATCTGTCCGACGCTGACCTTGTCGCCCTCGGCCCCCTTGCGCACGCGGCCGACCAGATCGGTGATGACGGTGTCATCGCTCATCGCATTCTCCTGCTTGTCGGGGGTGCAACGCATGGACGCGTCGCGGGGTCCGCGCTCAGCCCGCGCGGCGTGCGGCGGTCAGCAACCGGTCCAGCGACTGCAGGAACCGTGCCCGGTCGGCCTTGCCGAACCCCGCCCCGCCGCCCTTTTGGAACGGGTCCGCCGCGCGGATGTCGGCCATCAGGTCGCGCGTGGCCAGCCGTGGGCCGATGTTGCGCACGTCCAGCACCTCTCCGGCATGGGTCAGCACCGCCGCCCCCGCCTTGATGCAGCGATCCGCCAGCGGCAGGTCACCCGTCACCACCACGTCACCGGGACCGCAGCTATCGGCGATCCACTTGTCGGCCTCGTCGGGGCCCGCGGACACGATCTGCAGCCGGACCAGCGGATGCGTGGGCATCCTGAGGCCCCCGTTGCAGACCAGCACCATGGGCACACCCATGCGGACGGCCACCCGCTCGGCCTCGGCCTTGACCGGGCAGGCATCCGCATCGATGAACAGCGTGGTCATCAGTCGCGCAGCAGCTCGTTGATGGATGTCTTGGACCGCGTCTGCGCGTCGACACGCTTGACGATCACCGCACAGTACAGGTTCACGCCGTTCTTGGACGGCATCGTGCCAGACACCACGACCGACCCCGCCGGAACCTCGCCATAGGTCACGCTGCCCGTCTCGCGGTCGACGATCTTGGTCGACTGGCCGATATAGACGCCCATCCCCAGGACCGATCCCTCGCGCACGATGCAGCCCTCGACCACCTCCGAACGCGCGCCGATGAAGCAGTCGTCCTCGATGATCGTCGGCCCCGCCTGCAGCGGCTCCAGCACGCCGCCGATGCCCACGCCGCCCGACAGGTGGACGTTACGGCCGATCTGCGCGCAGGACCCGACGGTGGCCCAGGTGTCGATCATCGCGCCCTCGCCCACATGGGCGCCCAGGTTGACAAAGGACGGCATCAGAACCGCGCCCTTGCCGACGAACGCCGATCGCCGCACGATCGCGCCCGGCACGGCGCGGAACCCCGCCCGGCGCCAGTCGTCCTGGGTCCAGCCATGGAACTTGGACGGAACCTTGTCCCACCACGAGGTGCCCTGCGGACCGCCGGCCATCTCCTCCATGTCGTTCAGGCGGAAGGACAGCAGCACCGCCTTTTTCGCCCACTGGTTCACGTGCCAGTCGGCGCCGCGCTTTTCGGCCACGCGCAGGGCACCGCTGTCCAGCTGGTGCAGGGTCTCGCGCACGGCCTCGCGGGCGGCGCCCTGCGTGTCGGGGGTGATCTCAGCGCGGGCCTCCCACGCGGTTTCGATGGCTTGTTCCAGGTCTTGGGTCATCTTGGCCTCTTGCTGCTGTCGCGTCCGGGTGGAAACTGTTGCCTGTGGGCTATAAGCATCAACCAATGCCCGCGCAATCCGCGCATCCCCCACCCCGAGGCCTTGATGACCGATACGACCGAACAGGACCGCGCCCACACCCTGCCCGCCAGCAGCCGCGACGCGGCCCGCGCCCGGCACGTGCCCGACACGCCCCAGACCCGTGCGCCGTCCTATCAGCTGGCCTTCAGCGACCGCGACTTTCTGCTGCGCGAGGAGCTGCGCCCCGTCCGCCTGCAGCTGGAACTGCTGAAGCCCCAGATGATCATGGACGAACACGGCATCGAATCCACCGTGGTGATGTTCGGCGGCGCGCGCATCCCGGCGCCCGACGGCGCGGCCCGCGACGCCCGCAGCCCGGCCTTGGCCGAACTGTCGAAATACTATACCGAGGCGCGCCTGTTCGCCCGCCTGATGACCGAACGCAGCCTGGCGCAGGGCGGCAAGGACCTGGTCATCTGCACCGGCGGCGGCCCCGGCGTCATGGAGGCGGGCAACCTGGGCGCGCAGGAGGTCGGCGGCCAGTCGATCGGCCTGGGCATCGTGCTGCCGCACGAGCAGGCGCCCAACCCCTATGTCACGCCGGACCTGTGCTTCAACTTCCACTATTTCGCGATCCGCAAGATGCATTTCCTGATGCGCGCCCGCGCGATCACGGTCTTCCCCGGCGGCTTCGGCACCCTGGACGAGCTGTTCGAGGCGCTGACCCTGATCCAGACCGGCCGCATGGCCCGCATCCCGGTCCTGCTGTTCGGGGCCGAATTCTGGGACGGCATCATCAACTGGCAGGCCCTGGCCCGCGCCGGCACGATCAGCGCGTCCGACCTGGACCTGATCCGCTATGTCGAGACCGCGGACGAGGCCGTGGCGATCATCGACGCCTGGTCGCCGGAATGAAACGCTTGCATCGCGCCCGTGGCCCGATCATGCAGATCGCATGACACGCGCGCTGGACGATCTGGGCTGGGGGCCCTTCTTTGCCGATCAGGTCACCGATGACGATGCGGGGCTGGTGCCCATGCGCATCGCCGCGGTGCACCGGTCGCGGCTGATGGCCGAAACCGGGGCGGGCCAGGTCCGGCTGGACCTGCCGCTGCATGCCACGACCGCAGACTATGCGGTGGGCGACTGGGTGCTGGCCAAGGGCGACACGCGCGTGGTGGCCCGCCTGCTGGACCGCCGCGCCCTGCTGCGCCGCCGGACCGAGGGGGCTGATGCCCGCCAGCTGATCGCCGCCAACGTGGACACGCTGTTCGTGGTCACGTCGTGCAACGATGATTTCAACCCGGCGCGGCTGGAACGCTATCTGGCCCTGGCGAACGAGGCCGGGACGGACCCGGTGATCGTGCTGACCAAGATCGACAAGGTCGACGACCCGTCGGACTGGGTCGACCGCGCCCGCACCCTGCAGCGCGGGCTGCAGGTCGTGGCGCTGAACGCCAAGTCGCCCGATGCGGCGGCCGTGCTGGCACCCTGGTGCGGACCGGGGCGGACGGTCGCGCTGGTGGGTTCGTCCGGGGTGGGCAAATCGACGCTGCTGAACACGCTGTCGGGCCGCGATGCCCAGGTCACAGGCGAGATCCGCGAATCGGACGCCAAAGGGCGGCACACCACCACCGCGCGGTCGCTGCATCCGGTGGCGGGCGGGGGCTGGGTCATCGACACGCCCGGCATGCGCACGCTGCACGTGGCCGATGTCGCCGTGGGCATCGAGATGCTGTTCGCCGAGATCACCGAACTGGCCCCCCATTGCCGGTTCCGCGACTGCACCCATGCGCATGAACCGGGCTGCGCGGTGCAGGCGGCCGTGCGCGCCGGCACGCTGGACGCGGACCGTCTGGAACGCTGGCGCAAGCTGCACGACGAGAACCGCGACAACACCCCCGTCCAGACCGGGCCCCGCGGCAACCGCACCACCCTGCCCCGCGGCGGCAGGCGGCGCTGACGGTCATTGCTACCGCAATTGTGCCAAACGAGTTGTGGGAGGGTCGTCCCTTGGCGGACGTTTCCCGGTTTGGGTATCCCCTGCTGCTGCAAACGTCGTTGAAGAATCTAGGGCAAAAACTGCAACCCGCTCCACGTCGGCAAACATCGCCTTTGAAGCTATGCCAAAAATGCGACGAACAGGGCCAAGGGTCACGCGCCAGAACGGCTGATGCGTAGGCGAGGCCAAACGCATCGAAGACAGGTCTCTGGACTGGTCTGGTCGACGGGCAAAAACTCCCGTGACGCCGCGGCGGCGATCACCGTCAAACGCACTGTAGAGCGTGCCATCCGCACAGGAGGTCGCCGTCGAGCAGCCTGCCGGTGGCAGGTGCCGTGACCGGCCCTGCGCCAGGTTCAGACGGGCTGTTCTAGGCGGTTTCCGCCGCGATCTGGGCGCGGGACTTGCGGCCGCGTTCTGTCGCGGATTTCAGCTGGCCGCAGGCGGCCATGATGTCCTCTCCGCGCGGGGTGCGGATCGGGCTGGCATAGCCCGCATTGTGGATGATGTTCGCGAAGGCATGGATGCGGTTGTTGCTGGACCGCTTGTAGGGCGCGCCTGGCCATTCGTTGAACGGGATCAGGTTGATCTTGGCCGGGATGCCCTCGATCAGCTTGACCAGGCGGTGCGCGTCCTCGTCGCTGTCGTTCACGCCCGCCAGCATCACGTATTCAAAGGTGATCCGCTCGCTGTTGGTCAGGCGGGGATAGTCCCGCAGCGCGGCCAGCAGCGTCTCGATGTTCCAGCGCTTGTTGATGGGCACCAGGCGGTCGCGGACCTCGTCCGTCGTGGCGTGGAAGCTGACGGCCAGCAGGCAGCCGATCTCCTGCGCGGTGCGGGCGATCTCGGGGACGACGCCGCTGGTCGACAGGGTGATGCGGCGGCGCGACAGGGACAGGCCTTCGTTGTCCATCACGACCTTCATCGCGTCGCGGACGTTCTCGAAATTGTACAGCGGCTCGCCCATGCCCATCAGGACGATGTTGCTGATCAGCCGCGTCTCGTCCTTGGGGGCGCCCTGGACGGGCCATTCGCCCAGATCGTCGCGCGCCAGCATCAGCTGGCCGACGATTTCCCCGGGCGTCAGGTTGCGCACCAGCTTCTGCGTGCCGGTATGGCAGAACGAACAGGTCAGCGTGCAGCCCACCTGGCTGCTGACGCAGAGCGTGCCGCGGCCCTCCTCGGGGATGTAGACGACCTCGACCTCGTGGCCACCGGCGATGCGGACCAGGTACTTGCGCGTGCCGTCGCTGCTGACCTGACGGGTCACCATCTCGGGCAGGGTGATCTCGAAATTGGCCGCCAGCAGGGCGCGGTAATCCTTGGCCAGGTTGGTCATCTGCGCGAAATCGCGCACGCCCCAGTGATAGACCCACTGCCAGACCTGGCCCACGCGCATCTTGGCCTGACGCTCGGGCGTGCCCGCCGCGACCAGGGCGTCCAGCAGCTGCGCACGCGTCAGGCCGACGATGTTCGTCAGCCCGCCCTGGGGCAGCTTGCGCGGAAGCGTCATCACGTCCTGCGTGATCGGCGCAGACGGGGTCTGATCGGTCATGAAGATCACCGGTGTTGGAACGGCCCAAGGGGCGAAAGACAGCCACATATGCGAAAGCGGGCCCGAAATCAACCGGCCCGCCCCCCTGGTCCCGTCAGGACTGCAACCTTGCGGTTACTGGCAGCGCTCGCGTGCGCTGTTGGTCGCGGCGGTGATGCCCGACAGGCTGAACGTGTCCTTGGTCGTGGTGCCGCGTGCCGAACGGCCGGTCACGACCGCCGACGAGCCGCCGCGAAGGGCCGCGATCATCGCCTCGTCGTCGGACGGGCTGCCTGTCCAGGCGCTCTCGCCCTCGGTGAACAGGTTGAACGTGCGGCCGCCCACATCGACCTCGACCGTCGAATCCGGGGCGAAGGGATAGCCGCCACTGAAGCTGACCTCTCCGTTCTGGCCGGGACGGTAGGCGACGTACAGACGAATGTCGCCGCGCGTCACCTCGGCCGGCTGGCCGTCGCGGGTGTTCAGGGTAGATTTCGGGGGCGAGACGGCCCAGCATTCGCGCGGATTGTCGGCCGCGAAGACGGTCCAGTCCCCTTCGGTCGCCACGACATTGCTGGACTCTTGTGCAACCGCCGCGCCCAGTCCGGCGATCAGGACAAGGCTGGCGCCCATGCCGCGCAGGGTGGTGGTAATCATGCTCTGGCCTCCTGCCAATTCAATTCGCCGCTTCGCCCGGCGTTCTTCCTGATTGCTGTGGTCTTTTCAACCATCTGTCGTCAGGATAGCGAAAATCGCCGCCCGTTAAAGGCTGCGCAAGCACAATCGCGCAATTGTCAGGGAGAAAACATGCGGTCCGCAGAAATGATCGAACTGTGGCGCGGCGACATGCGCGAAAGCCTGCATGCCGGCCATGCCGTGATCTGCGATGCCCATGGCGTGGTCGAGGCCTGGGGACGACCCGGGCAGGTGATCTATCCGCGGTCGTCGTGCAAGATGATCCAGGCGCTGCCGCTGATGGAAAGCGGGGCCGCCGATGCGGCGGGCCTGACAGACCGCCAGCTAGCCCTGGCCTGCGCCAGCCATTCGGGGGCGGCGATGCATGTCGCGGCCGTGGACGGCTGGCTGACCGGGCTGGGCCTGGGCGAGCCCGACCTGCGCTGCGGCAGCCACATGCCGCGCGACGCGGAGGAGAACCGCCGCCTGACCTGTTCGGACAGCGCGCCCTGCCAGCTGCACAACAACTGTTCGGGCAAGCATGCGGGCTTTCTGACGCTGAACCGCCACCTGAAGGGCGGGCCGGATTATGTCGAGCCCGACCACCCGGTCCAGCGCGCCGTCAAGGAGGCCTTCGAGGCAGTCACCGACGAGGAGAGCCCCGGTTTCGGCATCGACGGCTGTTCGGCCCCGAACTGGGCCTGCACGGTCGAGGGGCTGGCCCGCGCGATGGCGCGGTTCGCCAATCCCGGAACGGACAGGCGCGGCCAAGCCATGCGGCGGCTGGTGGACGCGATGCGCAGCCACCCCGAGATGGTCGCGGGCGAGGGTCGGTCCTGCACCGAGTTGATGCGCGCGATGGGGGGCGTCGCGGCGATCAAGACCGGGGCCGAGGCGGTGTTCGTGGCGATCCTGCCCGACCAGGGCCTGGGCGTCGCGCTGAAGATCACCGATGGCGGCACCCGCGCCAGCGAGGCCGCGATCACCGCGCTGCTGATCCACCTAGGCGTGCTGGATGCGGCCCATCCGGCGGCGCAGGCGCTTCTGGACGGACCGATCCTGAACTGTCGCGGCATGGTCACGGGCAACCTGCGCCGCGCGCCGGGCTTTCCCGCCTGAGGGCCGTCACATCCCCGACATGGAGCCGTGCTTTACTGTGCGGCACGGGATGCCCCCGTCCCGTTCCCGTGCCCCGAACCGGCGCCCCTTGGCAGAGCGGGCGCCGGATGCACTCTAAGCCTATGGACTCCTGAAATTATATTGATCTACAACAGGTTGTTGTGGTTGGTGTAGGTGGGAATCGTAGGTGGTAGTTGTCAATATGGCACAATATCTGGTCAAGCAACGTAACGGGTACTACGCCACACTAGAGATACCCAAGAACCTACGTGCCAAGCTAGGCAAGGTCCGGTTCAAGCAGTCATTGCAAACTGACTCCCTCAAGGTAGCTGAGGTCAGGAAACACGCTCTCGTCTCACGCTGGAAGGCAGAGATTGAAGCAGCGCGAAACAACCTTTCAGAGACTGATTTGGCCTTTTTGGTGAAGGTGCAGAGGGATGCCCGTAAGAAGGATGATCCACCTAAGCTGACCAGTGAAATGATTCAGCACATTATGAATGTTGTAGGTCCGGCGTCAGCCCTGTCAGACACTGAAAAAACAGAGATAGACGAGATTGCTACGGGAAAGACTGTTCTCCTTAAGCAGTTCATCAATGACTACAATAAATCACTCACCTACATAGAAGAAAAGACTAAGGATATTCGTATCTCTGATGTCAAACGCTTCTCAGAACAGTTCAAATACGCCAAAGACGCTACAAAGAAGGCTGTTAAGGATTGGGTAGAGATTAACCTGATTGCTGAACAAGGCTTATCCCTGCTTAGTTGTAGGAAGATCGTCTCTAACTCACGTCAGTACTGGAAATACCTACAAGACAAGAAAGACCTAAACCTACCTGATCCTTTTGACGATGTAGTGCCTGCTAGGTTGACTACTCAAAAGAAGATCAATGCAGAAAGCCGCAAACACTTTGAGGTAGACGACTATAAGAAGCTGATAGTAGCCACGAAAGACCCTCAGATGATCGCTCTGATACAAATTGCAGCGTACACCGGATGCCGCCTAGAGGAGATTTGCTCTCTCAAGACCAGTGATGTGAAGAAAGACAGGCTAGTTATCCAAGATGCTAAGACTAAATCAGGACTAAGAACTATCCCCATACACAAAGACATTGCGAGCCTTATAGCCTCACTGGTGAAGGGTTCTGTAGATGGGTACGTTCTGTCCGGTCTTACTGAAAACAAGTACGGGGACAGGTCCAATGCTATTGGAAAACGGTTTGGTAGGATCAAAACTAACTGTGGGTACGGTCCAGACCTAGTATTCCACTCTTTCCGTAAATCCGTAGCTAGTCAGCTTGAGGCTGCTGGTATAGATGAACTGATCGCTGCAAGGTTGCTAGGTCACAAGATCACTACTATGTCTTACGGCAGGTACTCTAGCGGCAATACCCCTTTCCCTAAGCTACAAGAAGCGATCAACACACTAGATTGGAGTTAACTATGAGTGATCTAAGGAAACTGAGACAGCAGCAAGCAGCTATGGCAATGAAAGTTGCCCTACAGATCGAAAAAGACAGTGAAGCACTCAAAAAGACGCTCACAGAAGTAGCGGACACCTCCGGCAAGACGTTTGAGGAACTGGTTGCCATTATAGATACGGCGCACAATATCTGTGAAGAAACAGACCAATCCATTTACGAACTGTTGAAAGTCAAGCAGCCCGAAGGCGTCACGAAAGCTAACAAAGCCCGTGATGATGATAGCAAAGCGCTGTCGGAATGGAGAAGCAAAAATGATGGTAGGGCGTTTACCAACCCTGCTGGCAAGACTTATGTCGTCGGCAAGTTTGGAAGGCTTCCAAATTGGGTAGTTGAGGCAGTTAACGCCGGAACGATCACAGAGAAGCCCTAGAAGGCACCGTACAGCGGCAGAACACTATCTCTGTAGACCACCCTACCTGACAGTGCTATTGCCGCTGTGCGCCCCAAACTTTATTTGATGTAGTGACATGACAGACCCTTGAACGGGTAGGGTTCAGTCCTATATTCCCTAGCGGAGCGCAATACTATAGTAATCACGCTACAGATTGGATTAATCATCACTCAGTTATGAATAACAAAGATTACTGTAGTAACTAACTATAGTTATCGAATGTGTAGGAATTATTCATAGCTGATACGGTTACTGCTAGTGCTGATGCGATGTAGAGAAAACTAAAAATCATTGATTCATTCCTTCATGATAGAAAAAGTCCCTACAGCTATTTAGTGCTGTAGGGATATATTTATTTACTGATTGTAGAACTTAGCCTTTGCTACCCCAAGTCACACCTTTCCGTCCAAACTGATCTTTGAATGAGACAGAATAGTTGAAAAGCTGTCCAGTGGTCCTTGCTGTAGCGGCTCTTAAAGCAACACAGGCTTGGTTAGCATCTACACAGAGAATGGTATCTTCTCCGTAAGGCGCTAGTGTCATCCAATTGTCAGCTACTGCTCTGTCCCTGATCTGTGCGAATAGACCTGTTTCGGGTAGTTCATCACCTTCTACACCTTGCCACCGTAGCGCTGGACCTTCACCAGTGACACACCAACTTGTCTGTAGATGGGGCTTAATCACGGTAATAGATGAGATAGGGTAGTAGTTTAGTGTCTTAAGCTGATCTAGGGGAATATCATGGTAACTATCGTCCAGGATCGCAGAGCCGTACTTGGTAAGTACCCTAAACTTGCTCTCTGCACCTGTTGTGGTGACGCTGTACGGCCCTAATTGATCATCTCTGACCCGATAGCCATTCCGACCTTTAGTCCGCTGTAGCAGCTTCCCTGTGAGTGTATCCCTACATACCGAGACAAGTTCTTTGTCCTGATCTGGAATGGAGTCCATAGCAACGTGAAACTCATTGGCACCATAGGCTAGGAAGCTGACAAGAATACGGTCTAGATCATCCTGTGTAGCCTCTTTGACAACAGATAGTCGGTTATCTAGGTGGGATTTAAGTTCCTCTACCTTCTTAGTTGTAGCTTGATCTTGTGATAGTACAGACCAGTTTGTCTTTAATTTAATCATGTTCAATTTCCTTGATTGTAAAGTAGTAGTAGAAGTAGGGGCGCTATTGTCCCCCGCCTCATTGATTACCGAAAGCCCTTCTGACTTCTACGGTTGGCGTCAATAACGGCGCGTTTGCTTGCCTCAGTAATTCTTGGAATATGTGACTGAATAATCCTGTTTACAGAATCGTCGCCATTGGCTGCAATGTTGAAATTATGGTAGACGTTAACCTGACTGCCACCACCACCAGAGACTTCTACACCAAGACGACCTTGGCTATTTCTCTTTAGTGGCATGATAGCCTCTGGTCCTGCTTCACCCATCATTCCTGTCTTGTTGCCACCATAGCCGTACAGGGTAGGGGAACCTACAACGCCACCTTTAGCGAACATTTTGACACCACCAGCACCAAAGGCATTACCGTTAGCAGACAGCAGACTAACCAAGGCATTACCTGCAAGGTCAGCAGCACCTTTAGCTACATATTGCTGGTAGACCTCTAGGAGAATGTTTCTCAACATACCTTTGAATGCATCTTCAATACTTGAAGTACCATCCACTACAGTCATTAGAAGGCTCTCTACGCTATTCTTGCCTAGATTGTAGATTTCTTGCTCTCTTTGTAGCTTTCGCTCAAGTGCAAGTTCCTCCCTAGCCATAGCTTCGATCTGTTCTTGAGACACTAGATTACGTGCTTCACCAAGACGGTTCTCAATCTCGATTACTTTTTCAAGTTCTTCTCTCTGTTCACCTTGAACACCTAATAGACGCTCCTGCTGCTTGATGTTCAGATTGTACTGCTCAAAGAATTCTTGCAGTTTGTCCTTGGCCTTCTCTGCTTCCTTTTCTGCACCGGACAATTTAGGTTTCTTGCCTTTACCACCACCTTTAGGATTGTTTGATTCATTCCAGGCAGAGGTGATTTGAGCATTTTCCTCTGTATAGGATAAGTTCTTAAGAGATTGGTTCTCGAAAGCTTTAGTCACGAAGCCTTTTGCAATGTTATTTAGCGGACCGTCAGGTAGATTTAGACTATTACCGAACCTCACTGTTTCACCAGCAATTCTGGCCTGACCGGGACTTGCCCCACCTTTCAATGCCGCGTTCTCTGCTTGGATCGCTTGAGCCTCTAGTCCTAACTGACCTACTTGAGACAATCCCCTACCAATGGCGTTCACAGTGCCTAGAAGGCCACTAGCAGCAGCTTGAGCGCGAATGAATACTGATGATATGTCAATCCCGCTAATGCCCTCTAGGACGTTCTGCAGCGTCTCTACGGCTGCGGTTGATCTAGCTACAGACTGTTCGTAACCAATCTGCTCATTCTTCATTGTGATGATCTGACTGATAAGATGGTCAGCTACACCAGCCCGTTCCATTTCAGTGCGAAGGTTCTGTAGGGTCTGTTCACGTTCAGCATTAAGGTACTGTACGGACTGTTCTCCAAATTGTGCCTTTAGCCTTAGCAGTTCAGTGGATTGAGCAAGTTCTACTCTTTGGCTCTCATACACGCTGTTGAGTGTTTCAGCTTGTTGAGTGGTGCTTTCTACAATACCAAGTTCTTGAGCCATAATTGCTAGTCTGGCTTGTACTTCAGCGGTCAATAGACCACTTCCTTGTAGATACATGGTCTGTAGGTTCAGACTGCGGGAAAGTTCTTCCCTCGTTTCACCCTGAATATCCTTTAGGTAACTGAAAGCTTGAATTGCTCTGTCAGGATCAGTGAAACCAAGATAATTAAATGAGGCATCACCACTACCAAGTTGGTTAGATAACTGGTTCCTAGTCTGGAAAGCCTTTAGTTCCGCTTCCATTTCCTTGAGAGGTTGCAAGAGATTGTTCTTGAGTGCCTGTGTCTCTACCCGCTCAATCAGGTCAAAGGTTGCCTGAAACTCTGCACGGATTGTCTTGGCACTGTCTGACAGGCTACCTGTTATGTTGGAGAAGGTCAGAGCCTCTAGATTGCTTAGGGTCGCCCCTAGATCGTCGTAGATGTCCTTACCCTTGCGACCGTCCTCATTGAACCTGGTCATGGCTTGGATACCTAGACCTACACCAATGGCTGCGAAGGTGGTCAGGGCACCAGCTAGGCCGGGGATAAGACCTGCAAGCTGTGCGGCCTGCTGTGAGAACGCTACACCAGCATTTGCCCCTGACTGTAGCTGCACTGCAAAGTCACCGATCTGGTAGCCTGCCTGTTGAGCGTACATGCCAAATCGACCAGCAGCTTTACCAGACATGCCTGCCATTTCACCGAACTGGTTGAACCGTGATCCTGCTAGGTACACACCAGAGCCTAGGGCTTCATATTCCCTGTCAAGTTGGGCCAGTGCTGCGGCTTGCTGCTTGGTGTCGATGATTTGTAGTTCGGTGGCCCGATTGATCTCTTGCAGGGATTGTTCGTACTGTCTCTGTGCGGCTAGGAGAGGGTTGTAGGTAGCTGTGAGCCGAACCTTCTCTTGTTCCAGTGCCTTGAGAGTTTGGGCGTTTACCTTGGCCTGCAGTTCCTCATCTTTCAGCATCTGTAGCAGGGCAGAACTACCAGCAGAATTAGGCGCACCATTAAGGCCAGCGTTTGACTTACCGTAGCTTTGGAAGAATTGTTTCCAGTTCTGTTCACGTAGTCTCAGAATCTGTGCTTCTTGCCGTGCTTGTACAGCTAGCTTGTCGTTGTTGATCTTGTTCAGAGAGTTGTTGAAGGCTTGCTCTACTTGGGCTGCGGTGGCCTTACTTGCCCTAGCTAGCCTGTTGCCTTCTGTCTGAACCTTGTTGACCATCCCTGTGAAGGATTGACCATATTCATTAAGTAGGGCGATGGCTGCTTTAAGATCGCCACTGTCTACAGCAATATCTACATCAGCCATCTTAGGGTTTCGTTTCTGTTAAATAGTCTCATTGCAATGTTTCCTTTCTAATTGCATTCTCCCTTTCGAAATCCGTAGTCCAAAAGAGAGAGTAGTAGTCGTCGTCTTTGTGGTGACGCTTCTTAAAAGGACCTAATTCCTTTTTCTGTAGGCAACCTAAACAAAGTGAGTAGTGAATTTTACCGTCATGGTAGGGTTTGATCTGACAGCCTGGACAGATGCATTGAGGGCTGTAGGGAACATGCCAACTGTGCTTAGTTGTCTCTCGCCTATTCTGTGAAATATGATTGACGTTCATGCAGCAAGTTCCACACTGAACAGTGACAGAGCGTCTTTGCGATATACATCTTGTTGTCGTGCAGCACCTAATACTGTGGTGTAGAAGCTTTCTGAGCGCCAAGGATACTTAGACTTACCATCAACTCTGTGCTGTGAAATAAACTGGATATTATCACTACATCTAACAATTCTGTGTTCATCATCAATCTGTTTAACTACACTATGATAGTGGTCTAATCCTTCTTTCATAAATTCTATGCTCATTAAATATCCGTTTCTCGTAAAGTATCATACTCTCTGTAAGTGCCCCAAAATGGGCTGTTTTGCGGGGGTTTAGTTGTTTTGGCTAGGTAGGTACCTAAAAAGTCCTTCCATGCTCTAGACCCCCCGTATTTGGGCTGTCTGTGGCGTGAAATCACCTATCCTGAGGCTATACCTCTTGCCAGTTGTCCATTGCCTTTGTGGAATGGGTTTTTACCGTTGCGGTAAGGGTAGAGCGGACAGCTTGTAGCCCGACAGTTCACCCTTTGAATGTTGCTACCTGCACAACCATCACAGTGAGACCTAATGTCAGAGTACTTAGTGATATGGTGCGGGTAGTCGTCTGCTTGAAATTGGCCTGCGGCGTTCTTTGCAAACTCAAATCTGATTTGTCGTAGACTAGTTTTAAAATGTCCTAGTTTGTTTAGTTCTGTCTGGTCCATGTTAATGTTTCTATCTATAAGGTAGTCTAAGCTGCAAGTTTCACCTCAGTCAGCTTCTCTTCAAATTCTACAACAAGCATTCCATGATAAGCCTGTCGTGATAGTCCTGTTTGACTTTTTAGAATAGTTACATGTTTCCTGTTTGGTTCACACCGTTCAATGTTTGATGATGCCTCAGCAACTGGATCACCTACAAAGAACCTTCCAGCAGGCTTCCCTTCGTCCAGGATGCAATCCTTAGTGCTGCAACCGTAGTTGTTCATACAGAACTGATAGACCTGTTTAGCAATGTTAGAGACACCAATCTTGCAGTCATGCCTTGAGCGTCCCCTTGGGTCATGCTTTCCAGCACCTAATAATTGAGGATCAAGTAAGATGTTCCTGATCTTAGCATTATCACCACTAGCAGCTTCTAGTAGTTTCTGGATCATGATGCTTCTATTGGGTTCAGGTGTTCTAAATAGGTCATGGGTGAGCCACATAGAACGTTCGTAGTGATCCCTGTTCCTAAATAGGTTCTCTAGGGTACGTGTACGCACTCTTTTAGTTGGTGTAGCTTTAGAAGAAGCGTTCTTCTGACATTTCCGAGAACAGTATTTTTTATTAATCTTTACTTGAGCGAATGCCGCATTGCAAATTGGGCACTGTACTTGTGGGTAGACCTTATCTTGTTTCATGAAATTAGCCTAAAAATAGAAAAAACCGTCAACTCAATTCCGTGGCGGCGGAAGAGTCAACGGTTTCAACCCTGATTGCAGGGTATGACTTGTGCTTTAAGTTTCTCCGCCAAGAGTTACTTGCACAATTATGATGATGATGGATTGTTGAAAAGAAAGGTTGCCCTATAGCTAAACCTCACTCAACAAGGTCTGCCATAGGGCTTAGTCTGATTTAACAACCAAAGGGAACTCTGTCTTTAGGCCACTAATGACTGTAAGTGGACTATGCGTACGGAGACAGAAAGACGTACGTTTTATCGCAACTAAACATAACGCACAACTTGGTAAAAAGTTCCATCAGACTGGAAATAAATTAGCTGTTTGCGTCCCGCTGTAGCAATTCTTTTTCTCTATATAATATAGTAACTCTCGGACACTTTTTCAAGTAGCAGTTAACATTTATCAATCAATTATTGACGTATTCGGCGTAAATAGTTTGATGCTTCTCTTGTACTACTAATATAAGCACTCTGACTGATTTTTGCAGTGTAAACCATGTCACTCATGAAAATAAAGTTGGGAAGTGGCGTCAGTTCGGGGACTTGTTGCTCAAACCGCCTTTCCGCATCTATATAGTACAACACAAGTTTAGTTCTCAATCCGCCTTTCCGCATCTATATAGTACAACACAAGTTTAGTTCTTAAACCGCCTTTCCGCATCTATATAAGAGAACTACGAACGTAGTACTAAAGAAGTCTGCGAGCCTTCTTTTCGCTTCTCGGCACAGCCTCTAACCGATCTGTAGCGGAATGGCTAATCATTCTTAATCCCTACAAAATAAGAAGTATGGTATAGTGCTATAACTGTAGTTACGTACTTATCTCCTATTAATTAATTAGCCTACAGGCTGAGACTGACAAGTCCAGTAATCAAGACATAAGCTAAAGAACTACAGTAGTTAGGCACTATATGGTTATTACTAGACCTATCGGTCAGCCTTGATAGGCTATTATTAAATAGAAGATATGAATTAGACTACTAGTTACCTATCTTATTTTGTAGCTAATCTGTGTAGAATGTCCAGACAGGAGTCCAAGGATTTTCACTCTGTAAAGAGTGACAGTTAGAACACTGTAAGTGTTATAGCTGATCCGCTGGCGCTCGTCATATTCCCCTTATCTAAAGCTGTAATACCGTAGTTAGATAACAATAGCTTACATGCCGCAAAAGTAGTGATGTATCCTTGAGATTATTCCGCTATTTCAGTAGCATGTTCTAGTTTCGTTCTAATATGTGTATTGTTCGTACTTGGTGGGAAAGTCTTACCCTGTCGGTCTCCAACCTTCCTAATTCCCATCGGGGTAGGGTTCAACGCATTTAACATCACGTTATCGTGTGATTTTAAGTTAGTTCTTGACAATCCGATATCTAACTTTCCCTTCGATACTTCTCTAATTAACTCTTTACTTTAAAGTTCTTCCTAGAAGTTCTCAGTAAGTCTACCTGTTCTGGATTCGTTCTCATTGTGATGGTGAGTTCCAAGCGACCGTTCCTCGATCTTGTCTCATTGAACCAAGGTGGTGTGAGATTGCCCCCCGTGAGACGATAGCCCATGAATCCTGTCTCACTGGAATGGTGTTTACATTCTGAGACGGTCAGGGCATAACATCTTAGAACCTATTGAGACTGATTCCCCAATTGGAGACTAAGACCATGCTCGTTGGATATGCCCGTACTTCTACCCTGGACCAGACCGCAGGACTTGCCGCTCAAGAGCGTGACCTACACCAAGCAGGCTGTGAGAAGCTGTTTGTTGAGCAAGTATCGTCAGTAGACGTGACAGCCCGTCAGAAGCTTTCTGAGGCACTAGAGTTCATCAGGGAAGGTGACACCCTGATAGTCACTAAGCTGGATCGTCTGGCCCGCTCTGTAGCCCACCTGCATGAACTACTGTCCATGATCCAAGCCAAGGGTGCTGCACTCAAGATACTTGATATGGGGATTGATACCTCTACGCCCACCGGCAAGCTAATGCTGAACATCATGGGTGGTGTAGCTGAGTTCGAGAGAAGCATCATGCTAGAGCGTCAAAGGGAAGGCATCGCTAAGGCCAAGGCGCAGGGCAAGTACAAGGGCAGGAAGCCTACAGCCATGTCACAAGCAGAGAAGGTGAAGCAGCTACACAGTGAAGGAATGAAGCCTGTACAGATTGCAGAGACTATCGGGATTAGTCGCGCCTCTGTCTATCGCTGCCTTGAATAATATTACTTGACCATCCTGGAATTGTGTAGGTGGGGGATTCCTTTATTGGAGTTCCCCTCTCTATGATTCGCTAGGGTCCCCCACAATCGTAAGGTAGGCACCCCTATGGCGTGCGGGTAAGGCTACTGGTCTACAATACAAAAAAATAAATTTCAGCTTAGGACACATCGACATGGCCAATCCGTTGACAACTCTCCAAAGCGAATGGGCAGTGATTAGTGATGCCCCGTGGTCGTTTCTCACAATTGCTGCCTTGGTAGCTGCTGCGGTATGGTGGATCGCCTGTAAGTACTACGCAGGACGGATAGCTGAACTAACCGAGCAGAAAAGCACCCTAGAGCACCGCGTCCAAGCCCGTAACGATGAAATCCAAGCTTTGAATGCCAAGCTAGCTGAGGCTCTGGCAACACCTAAGACGGCACAACCTGCGGAAGCTGAAAAGAGCGCGCGATACATTGACCCGGATGAAATTGAGCAATCTGTTAAGATAGTTGGTAAACTGCATGGTCCTGAAATACGTCGAGGAGAGAGTGCAGTAGTAGCCAGAAGCCTCACAAGCACTGGCGATTTCAATCCCGAGCGACCGTTCACTTTCCGGAACATGAAACTACTGTTGGTGAACTTCACATCGTCTGGAACAATGTCCGCCTTTGGGGAGACGAAGCAGCAATTCGGGAACGTTGTTTGCAAAATTCTCGACTAACCACCCTGACCACGAAAAAAATAAAAATAGCAAACGTAGGTGGTTGGCGTAGGTGGTAGGGTACGTCTAACTGATTGTAATATAATGTAGATCGACTCTAGACGCCCCTTGGCAGAGCGGGCGCCGGATGCGCGGTCTCAGATCATCTGCCAGATCAGCCGACCCGCCAGCAGGGTCGAGGTTACGACCAGCAGCGGCTTGATCAGCCGCGCGCCGATGCGCGAGGCCAGCCGCGCGCCCAGCATCGCCCCCGCGATCTGCGCCGCCCCCATCGCCATGCCCAAAAGCCACAGCGGCTGGCCGACCAGCGCGAAGGCCCCCAGCCCGCCCAGGTTCGAGGCGAAGTTCAGCAGCTTGGTATGGGCCGTGGCCTTCAGAACCCCGTATCCGGCCAGCGTGACAAACCCGATCATGTAGAAGGCCCCGGCCCCCGGCCCGATCAGCCCGTCATAGAAGCCCACGAACGGCACCACCGTCGCCGCAAAGACCAGGGGCGTCAGGCGGCGCGTGCGGTCCAGGTCGTTCAGTCCGGGTTTCAGCGCAAAGAACAACGCGATGCCGATCAGGATGACCGGCAGGATCAGCCGCAACCCGTCGGTGGGGATCGCGCTGACCAGCACCGCCCCCGCGGCCCCCGCCGCCCCCGCGATCAGCGCGGATTTCCACTGGCTGCGCAGATCGACCAGACCCCGCGCCGCATAGCTGAGCGCGGCCGTCCCCGCGCCGAAGACGCCCTGCACCTTGTTCGTGGCCAGCGCCTGCGCGGGCGACAGTCCCGCCAGCATCAGGATGGGCAGCGTGATCAGCCCGCCCCCGCCCGCGATGGCATCGACGAAGCCTGCGGCAAAGGCCGCCATCATCAGCAGCATCACCAGGTCGGCGGTCAGTTCGAACATCATCGGGACTTTCGGTGGGGCAATCGTCGCAGGGGTATTTGGACAAAGGAGAAATCAGGGGGTGACGAAATCCTCGTCCGCGAAGCCCTGCAGGTACAAGAGCGCGGTCAAGTCGCCGTAGTTGATGCGGATCTGGGCCTGGGCGGCGACCGCGGGTTTCGCGTGCAGCGCCACGCCGGCACCCGCCAGCTGGATCATGCCAAGGTCGTTGGCGCCGTCGCCCACCGCGATCGCGTTCTGGGGCGTGGTGCCGAGGCGGGCGGCGATCTGAGTCAGGGCATCGACCTTAGCCTCGCGCCCCAGGATGGGCAGGGCGACCTGCCCGGTCAGCACGCCGTCCTGCGCCAGCAGCGTGTTGGCGCGATGTTCGTCGAAGCCCAGGGTCTGGGCCACGGCCCGGGTGAAGCTGGTGAAGCCCCCCGAGACCAGCGCGGTATAGGCCCCGTGCGCGCGCATGGTCGCGACCAGCACGGCCCCGCCCGCGGCATAGGTGATGCGTTCGGCCAGGACCTGGGCGATGACCGCCTCCGGGAGGTTCGCCAGCAGGGCCACGCGTTCGGTCAGCGCAGCGTTGAAGTCCAGCTCTCCGTTCATGGCGCGGGCGGTGATCTGGGCCACGCGGGGGCCAAAGCCCGCCATGTCGGCCAGTTCGTCGATGCATTCCTGATCGATCATGGTCGAATCCATGTCGGCGATCAGGATGCGCTTGCGCCGCCCGCCCGCGGGCTGGATCGCCAGGTCGATGCCGATGGCCTGCAGGTCGGACCAGACCTGATCCGAATCGCCCGGAAGCACCGCGATGTCGAATTCGGCAGCCACGCCCGGCGACAGCCAGCGCGTGACGTCGCCGCCCCACCGGTCGGCCAGACCGCCGGGCAGGGCATCATCCAGATTGGCTGCGGCAGGCGCCGCGATCAGCGAGACGGTGAACATGGGCGCGGTCCTTGTGCGGTTGCCTGCGGGTGTAGGACAAAGTTTTTTCTTGCGCCAGAGCGGGAGGGGTCTTAGGTCGGTCGGTGGGACACCCCTCCCCAACGAGGGGCTTTTTAGCTGGAAGGCTAGTCACATGACCGATCATGCGATCCCGGCTGCGCGGCCGGAAAATCCGCGCTTTTCCTCGGGCCCCTGCGCCAAGATCCCCCATTATTCGCTGGACATGCTGTCGGACGCGCCCCTGGGCCGGTCGCATCGCGCCGCCGTCGGCAAGTCCAAGCTGGCCGAGGCCATCGAGCTGACCCGTGCGGTCCTGGGCGTGCCGGCCGATTACCGCATCGGCATCGTCCCCGGTTCCGACACCGGCGCGGTCGAGATGGCGATGTGGACCCTGCTGGGCGCCCGCCCCGTCGAGATGCTGGCCTGGGAAAGCTTCGGCGAAGGCTGGGTCACGGATGCCGTGAAGCAGCTGAAGCTGGACGCCACGGTCCGCAAGGCCGATTACGGCAAGATCGTCGATCTGGCGGAGGTCGATTTCGACAAGGACGTCGTCTTCACCTGGAACGGCACCACCAGCGGCGTGCGCGTGCCGAACGGCGACGCGATCCCCGCCGACCGCGCGGGCCTGACCATCTGCGACGCGACCAGCGCGGCCTTCGCCATGGACCTGCCTTGGGACAAGCTGGATGTGGTGACCTTCAGCTGGCAGAAGGTGCTGGGCGGCGAGGGCGCGCATGGCGTCCTGATCCTGTCGCCGCGCGCCGTCGAGCGGCTGGAGACCTATGTCCCCGCCTGGCCGCTGCCCAAGATCTTCCGCATGACCAAGGGCGGCAAGCTGATCGAGGGCATCTTCAAGGGCGAGACGATCAACACGCCCTCGATGCTGGCGGTCGAGGATTACCTGGTCGCGCTGAAATGGGCGCAATCTCTGGGCGGGCTGTCGGCGCTGATCGCGCGGGCGGATGCTAATGCGGCTGCTGTGCGCGATTTCATCGCGGACAAGGACTGGATCGCCGATCTGGCCGAGGATCCGGCCACCGCGTCGACGACCAGCGTCTGCCTGAAGTTCACCGATCCGGCGATCAAGGACGGCGCGGCCTTTGCCAAGGCCGTGGCCAAGCGCCTGGAGAAGGAGGGCGTGGCGCTGGACGCCGGCGCCTATCGCGACGCGCCTGCGGGCCTGCGCATCTGGTGCGGATCGACGGTCGAGCCCGCCGATGTCGCGGCACTGATGCCGTGGATCGAATGGGCGTACCGCGCCGAACTGGCCGCGCAGTGACCTGACAAGCCGGGGGGCTTTGCGCGCCCCGGACACCCGCAGGGTATTTTTCCAACGAAGAAGCCAGACGTCAGCGTGGCCATGCCCGGGCGTTCCCACACAAGGATGAATGACATGCCGAAGGTTCTCGTGTCCGACAAGCTGTCGGAAACCGCCGTCCAGATCTTTCGCGATCGCGGCGTCGAGGTGGATTACCTGCCCGATCTGGGCAAGGACAAGGACAAGCTGGCCGAGATCATCGGGCAGTATGACGGGCTGGCCATCCGGTCGGCCACCAAGGTGACCGACAAGCTGCTGGAAAGCGCGACCAACCTGAAGGTCATCGGCCGCGCCGGCATCGGGGTCGACAATGTCGACATCCCTGCCGCCAGCAAGAAGGGCGTGATCGTGATGAACACGCCTTTCGGCAACAGCGTGACCACGGCCGAACATGCCATCGCGATGATGTTCGCGGTCGCGCGCCAGCTGCCCGAGGCCAGCGTCAGCACCCATGCCGGCAAGTGGGAGAAGAACCGCTTCATGGGGGTCGAGCTGTTCAACAAGACCCTGGGCGTGATCGGGGCGGGCAACATCGGCGGCATCGTGATCGACCGCGCCCTGGGTCTGCACATGAAGGTGCTGGCCTATGACCCCTTCCTGTCCGAGGATCGCGCCAAGGAACTGGGCGTGACCAAGGTCGAGCTGGACGACCTGCTGGGCAAGTCCGACTTCATCACCTTCCACGTGCCGCTGACCGACAAGACCCGCAACATCCTATCGCGCGAGGCCATCGGCAAGCTGAAGAAGGGCGTGCGCATCATCAACTGCGCCCGCGGCGGCCTAGTCGACGAGGAGGCGCTGGCCGAGGCGTTGAAGGACGGGCGCGTGGCGGGTGCCGCATTCGACGTCTTTGCCGTCGAGCCCGCGACGGAAAGCCCGCTGTTCAACCTGCCCAACGTCGTCGTCACGCCCCACCTGGGCGCCGCCACGACCGAGGCGCAGGAGAACGTCGCCCTGCAGGTTGCCGAGCAGATGTCGGACTATCTGCTGACGGGCGCGGTGCAGAACGCGCTGAACATGCCCTCGGTCACGGCCGAGGAGGCCGCGGTGATGGGCCCCTGGATCAAGCTGGCCGCGCATCTGGGCGCCTTCGTGGGCCAGATGACCGACGAGCCGATCAAGGCGATCAACGTGCTGTATGACGGCGTAGTGTCCGAGATGAACCTGAACGCGCTGAACGCGGCGGTGATCGCCGGCGTGATGAAGGCGTCGAACCCGGACGTGAACATGGTGTCGGCCCCGGTCATGGCCAAGGATCGCGGCGTGCAGGTGTCCACCACCAAGCAGGACAAGGCCGGCGCCTATGAGGGTTATGTCAAGGTCACCTGCGTGACCGAGACGCGCGAGCGGTCCATCGCGGGCACGGTGTTCAGTGATGGCAAGCCGCGCTTCATCCAGATCCGCGGGATCAACGTGGACGCCGAGGTGGGAAGCCACATGCTGTACACCCGCAACAAGGACGTTCCCGGCGTCATCGGCGCGCTTGGGATGACCTTGGGCGATCTGGGCGTGAACATCGCGAACTTTACCCTGGGACGGGCCGCCAACGGGGCGGATGCCATCGCGATCCTGTACCTGGACGAGGCGATCAGCGACGAGGCCCTGGCCACGCTGCAGAACACCGGCAAGTTCCTGCAGGCCCGCCGGCTGCAGTTCGAGGTTTGACCTCGGCCCCGCACGCCCTTACCCAAGGGGCGTGCGGACCCTCCCTGCCGCGCGCCACGGCCAGGTGACAGATGCAACTTTATGCGATCGGCGACATTCACGGACAGCTGGACCTGCTGAAGGCCGCGCATCAGCGGATCTTCGACGACGGCGGGCCTGATGCGGTCATCGCCCATGTGGGCGACCTGATCGACCGCGGTCCCGATTCGCGTGGCGTGGTGGACCACCTGTTGCGCGGCCAGCAGGCGGGGCGGCCCTGGATCGTCACCCGCGGCAATCACGACCGCTTCCTGCCCGCCTTCCTGAACCAGCCCGACTGGATCGACCCGGGCCTGTCGTCCGGACAGCATTGGGTGGATCATCCGGGCTTGGGCGCGGCCGCGACGCTGCGGTCCTATGGCGTGGACCCGGATCAGCCGCGCGATGCGCTGCTGCGCGATGCGCGGGCGGCGGTTCCTGCGGATCACGCGCGGTTCCTGGCGGCACTGCCGCTGTGGTATCTGCATCCGCTGGCGCTGGTCGTGCATGCGGGCATCCGTCCGGGCATCGACCTGCAGGACCAGGCAGAGGGCGACCTGGTCTGGATCCGCCAGGGGTTCCTGGACAGCGACGTCGATTTCGGGCCGCTGGTCGTGCACGGGCACACCGCGCTGGATGCCCCCGCCCTGTACGCAAACCGCCTGAACCTGGACGGGGGAGCCGCCTATGGCCGGCCGCTGTCCGCCGCCGTCATCGAACCGGGTGCCGTGCACCTGCTGACCGAATCGGGCCGCCAGCCCCTGTTGCCGGAGTAGACCATGCGCCTTGCCCTGACCCTTGCCCTGATCGCCGCCCCCCTGTCGTTACAGGCCGAGGAGGTCGGCCGCGTCGGCGTGGACTGGGTCGGCAACGATGTCGTCATCGAGGCGATCAAGGACCCCGAGGTGCCGGGCGTGACCTGCCATCTGGCTTATTTCAGCCGCTCGGTCCTGGATCGGCTG
The DNA here is from genome assembly GCF_004010775.1 of Paracoccus sp. Arc7-R13. NCBI lineage: Bacteria > Pseudomonadati > Pseudomonadota > Alphaproteobacteria > Rhodobacterales > Paracoccaceae > Paracoccus > Paracoccus sp. Arc7-R13. The sequence goes on from NZ_CP034810.1 coordinate 276,988, forward strand.
AGCCAGGGCAACTGGTTCGAGGATCCGTCCAACAGCGCGATCCAGTGCACCCGCACCGGGCCCATCGACGTCAGCGCCCTGACCCCCGGCGAGGGAGAAAACGTGTTCAGCGAGGGGCGTTCGCTGGTGTTCAAGTCGCTGCGGGTGCAGCGCATCTATGACGCCGACAACCGCGTGCTGGTCTATCTGGCCCATGCCAACCAGGTCAGCGAGGGGTCGGCCAAGATGTCGATGGCGACCGTGCCCCTGACGGCGGACGACATCGCCCCCTGATCGCCTGCCGGTGGACAGGACCGTCGCGGCGCGCTAGAAGGCGCGCTGACTTTTGTTGATCCCTGACACGAACGATGGATACCGCCCGGATGCAGGCCCAAAGCCGCCACGCGAAATACAGCCTGGGACAGGTCGTCCGGCACCGTTCGCGGCCGTTCCGGGGCGTGATCTTCGACGTCGATCCCAAATTCGCCAATACCGAGGAATGGTACGAATCCATCCCCGAGGATTCGCGCCCCGATCGCGACCAGCCGTTCTATCACCTGTTCGCCGAGACCGAGGCGACCTACTACGTGGCCTATGTGTCCGAACAGAACCTTGAACTGGACGTGTCGGGCGAACCGCTGGACCACCCCGAGGTCGGGGACATGTTCAGCGCCTTTCAGGACGGCCGCTATTTCCTGGCGGGACCGCTCAACTAGGCGTCAACCTCCATCTGGGCAAAGGGGATGCTGAAGGCCAGATAGTTCCGGCTTTCCTCGCGGTAATAGCACAGGGCCTGCGTCAGGTCCTGGATCAGGAACCAGCCGAAGCCGCCTTCGGGCAGATCGTCCGCGACCATCGGCGGCAGGCTGCGCGGCAGCAGGCAGTCGTCAGGCAGCGAGATCCCGTCATCGGTCAGCGCGCAGGCCAGGCCCGAACTGTGGCGCACGATGCACAGGTGGATCACCGGCAGCCGCGCCTGTTCCGCCTGGCCCAGCGGAGCGTGTTCGGCGACGTTGTTCATCACCTCGGCCAGGACCAGTTCCAGTCGGCCCAGAGTGTCGTCGCCCACCTCTCCGCGGAAACGCTGGCGGACGTCCTGAAGGGTGTCGCGCACGATCATCGGATGGGCGTTCAGGACGCGGTGGAACATCGGCTGCGTCAGCGCGGAGGCACGGTTTCCGATGCCCGGATCGGAGCGTTCACTGGGTGTCATTCTCGTTGCTCCTTCTGAGCGGTGCGGGGCTGAGCGGTGCGGGGCTGGATGTCGAACACGCTGTCCATCCGCGTCAGGCGGAACACGCGTTCGACATTGGGCGTCAGCGCGAACAGCACCAGCGCCAGGTTCTCGGGCAGGCTCTTGCGGACGGCGATCATCGCCCCCAGGCCAGAGCTGTCCATGAAGTCCACCGCCGCCATGTCCATGTGCACCGGCTTGCGGTTCTTGACCACGATCTCGCGCAGCTTGTCCTTGAACAGGGTCGCAATCGCCGCGTCGATCCGGGGTTCCGTCACCGTGATGTTCAGATGGGATTCGGCGTCTTCGACGATGAACTGCATGATTCCGGGCCTTCCTTGCGCATCTGCATCCTTGACTAGACCCCAAAGGTTACGATCCGGTAAGCGCGAGGACAGATCGGGGGGGAAAGATCATGACAATTCAGGACATCTACGTGCTGGGAGCGGCGCGCACGCCGATGGGCGGGCTGATGGGCGCGCTGTCGGGGGTGTCCGCGGCCGATCTGGGTGGGGCGGCCATCGCCGCGGCACTGGCGCGCGCGGGCGGGCCTGCGGTCGATGCGCTGTTCATGGGCTGCGTCCTGCCCGCGGGCCAGGGCCAGGCCCCGGCGCGGCAGGCGGGCTTTGCCGGGGGGCTGGGGCAGGAGGTGCCGGCAACGACGCTGAACAAGATGTGCGGGTCGGGGATGCAGGCGGTGATGATGGCGTCCGATGCCATCCGCGCCGGCAGCGCCGGTATCGTCGTCGCAGGCGGCATGGAGAGCATGTCGAACGCCCCCTACCTGCTGCCCAAAATGCGCGCCGGGGCGCGCCTGGGGCATGCACAGGCGTTGGACCACATGTTCCTGGACGGGCTGGAGGATGCCTATGACAAGGGCCGCCTGATGGGCACGTTTGCCGAGGATTGCGCCGCGGAATTCGCCTTTTCCCGCCAGGCGCAGGACGACTACGCCCTGGCCAGCCTGACGCGCGCACAGGATGCCATCGCCGGCGGCGCGTTCGCGACCGAGATCGCACCCGTCACCGTGCCGGGTCGCGGCAAGGTCACCGTGGTCGACACCGACGAACAGCCCGGCCAGGCCCGCCCCGACAAGATCCCGCTGCTGAAACCCGCGTTCCGCGACGGGGGCACCGTGACGGCGGCCAACAGCTCGTCCATCTCGGACGGGGCGGCGGCGCTGGTGTTGGGCGGTCGGGCGGAGGGCGCCGTCGCGCGCATCGTCGGCCATGCCAGCCACGCCCAGGCCCCCGGCCAGTTCCCCACCGCGCCCGTGCCCGCCGCCGAAAAGCTGCTGGCGCGGATCGGATGGGACAGCGACAGCGTCGATCTGTGGGAGGTGAACGAGGCCTTTGCCGTCGTGCCGATGGCCTTCATGGCGCGGATGGGCCTGTCCCATGACCGCGTGAACGTGCATGGCGGAGCCTGCGCCCTGGGCCATCCGATCGGCGCGTCGGGGGCGCGGATCATCGTCACGCTGATCCATGCGCTGCAGGCGCGAGGGCTGCGCCGGGGCGTGGCCGCGATCTGCATCGGCGGCGGCGAGGGAACCGCGCTGGCGGTCGAACTGTGCTGATCTGCCTGCCAAACCGGCAGGCTGCCCCGGGCGCCGGCAGCGGCGCCCCCGCCACGGCGCCAAGCTGCGGAACCAATGGGCAAATCCGGCGGTTCTGCTGTGGACTTACCGGAACCGGGCGCGGATCATCGATCCAAGGAAAGACCCGGAAGCGTTGCGTCAGCCAGTGGGGGAGTGATGAGTTACTATAACGAGATGTACGAGGGCGACAGCGTCCGCGACCCCTATGCCCGCCTGCGGGAATGGGTCGAGACCATGCCCGACGATTTCCGCCAGATGAAGCAGGCCGAGGCGGAGGCGCTGTTCCGCCGCATCGGCATCACCTTCGCCGTCTATGGCGAGGGGGGCGACCCGGACCGGCTGATCCCCTTCGACATGATGCCCCGCGTGTTCGAGCAGGCTGAGTGGCGCCGCCTGGAACGCGGCATCAAGCAGCGCGCCCGTGCGCTGAACGCTTTCCTGCGCGACGTCTATGGCCGCGGAGAGATCATCCGCGCCGGACGCATCCCCGCCCGCCTGGTCTATCAGAACGAGGCGTTCGAGAAGTCGGTCGTGGGGTTCGTGCCCCCGCGCGGCGTCTATTCCCACATCATCGGCATTGACCTGGTCCGCACCGCCAAGGACGAGTTCTATGTCCTGGAGGACAACTGCCGCACGCCGTCGGGTGTCAGCTACATGCTGGAGAACCGCGAGATCATGATGCGCATGTTCCCGGCCCTGTTCCGCGGCAACCGCATCGAACCCGTCGACCAGTATCCCGACCTTCTGCGCCGCACGCTGGAATCGGTGGCGCCCGCGAAATGCAGCGACCGGCCGACCTGCGTGATCCTGACGCCGGGCCATTACAACAGCGCCTATTACGAACACAGCTTCCTCGCCAACCTGATGGGGGTCGAGCTGGTCGAGGGGCAGGATCTGTTCGTGGATGGCGAATTCTGCTATATGCGCACGACCACCGGGCCCAAGCGCGTGGACGTGATCTATCGCCGGATTGATGACCCCTATCTGGACCCGCTGTGCTTCCGCCCCGATTCGATGCTGGGCATTCCGGGACTGATGGATGTGTACCGGTCTGGCGGCGTGTCGATCTGTTCGGCACCCGGCGCGGGCGTGGCCGATGACAAGGCGATCTACACCTTCGTCCCCGAGATGGTGCGCTTTTATCTGGGAGAGGAGCCGATCCTGAACAACGTCCAGACCTGGACGCTGTGGAAGGACGACGACTACCGCTATGTGATGGAGCATCTGCCCGAACTGGTCGTCAAGGAGGTCCACGGATCGGGCGGCTACGGCATGCTGGTCGGCCCCAAGTCGACCAGGGAGGAGATCGAGGCGTTCCGTGCCAAGATCCAGGCCAATCCGTCGAACTACATCGCCCAGCCCACGCTGGCACTGTCGACCTGCCCGACCTTCGTGGACGAGGGCATCGCGCCGCGCCACGTGGACCTGCGCCCCTATTGCCTGTGCGGCGACCGGATCGAGCTGGTACCGGGCGGGCTGACGCGTGTCGCACTGCGCGAAGGGTCGCTGGTGGTGAACTCGTCCCAGGGCGGGGGTGTCAAGGACACCTGGGTGTTGTCGGAATGAGGGGACGTAACACGATGCTCAGCCGCACCGCCTCGAACCTGTTCTGGATGGGCCGCCATCTGGAACGTGCCGAAACCGCCGCGCGCCTGCTGGACGTGGGACAGCGCATCACGCTGCTTCCCAACACCGAGGCCGGGTACCAGAACGAATGGAACTCGCTGCTGCAGGCCTCGGGCAGTTCGGACCTGTTCGCGCAGAAATACGGAGAGATCACCCAGGAGAACATCGAGGAGTTCATCTTCTTCGACCGCGCCAACCCGTCATCGGTGGCCAGCTGCCTTGAAAAGGCGCGCGAGGCCGGTCGGATCGTGCGCACCGCGCTGACCAGCCAGGTCTGGGACGCGCTGAACGTGGCCTTCCAGGAGCTGCGCCGGATCGAACGCCAGCCGCGCGCAAAGCTGGACACCGCAGGGCTGACCGATTTCACCACCGGCCACACCTCGACCGTGCGCGGCGCGATCAACGCGACGCAGCTGAGGAACGACGGCTGGCATTTCATGAACCTGGGATACGGGCTGGAACGCGCCGACGCGACCGCGCGCCTGCTGGACGTCAAGTATTTCGTCCTGCTGCCGCGGATCGAGTTCGTGGGATCGGGTCTGGACACCTATCAGTGGCAGGTGATCCTGCGCGCGCTCTCGGCGCACCGGGCCTATCACTGGGCCTATGGCGGCGACATCACCGCGGGCCAGGTGGCCGACTTCCTGATCCTGAACGGGGAAAGCCCCCGCGCGCTGATCACGTCGCTGTATGAGACCGTGTGGCACCTTGAAGGGCTGGCGCGCCGCTATGGCGACGGGGTGCCGACCAGCGCCCGCGACAAGGCGCGAGAGGTTCTGGCAGCCCTGCAGGCACGCGACATCGAGATGATCTTCGACGAGGGGCTGCACGAGTTCCTCAGCTGGTTCATCCTGGAACTGTCCGAGATTTCCAACCTGGTCCACCAGGATTACCTGCTTGGAGGGGTGTGACCCATGCGCCTGAAGATCTCTCACGAGACGGTCTATCGCTATGGCCAGCCGATCCGGAACCTGGTGCAGAGCCTGCGCCTGACACCGTCGGTGTTCGAGGGGCAGAAGACCCATGAATGGCAGGTCGACGTGTCGGGCGGCGTCAAGGGGCCGGGGTTCCGCGACGGTGCCGGCGACTGGATCGAGGGCTGGACCGTGCGCGGTCCGGTCGATCATGTGACCGTGCGCATCAGCGGACGCATCGACACCCGCGACACGGCAGGCGTCCTGCGCGGCCACCGCGAGATGATCCACCCGCTGACCTATCTGCGCGACAGTCCCGCCACGCGCCCCGACGACGCGCTGCGCGATCTGGCGCAGTCGGTCGAGGGCACCGACCGGCTGGACCTGGCGCATCAGCTGTCGATGTCGGTCAGCGACCGGATCGCGTTCCGCCCCGGCGTGACCCATACCGGCACCACCGCATCCGAGGCCCTGGCCCTGGGAGAGGGCGTCTGCCAGGACCACACCCACGCCTTGACCGCCATCGCGCGCCTGCGCGGCCTGCCGGCGCGCTATGTGTCGGGCTATCTGCATTCGACCATCGACGGGCAGGCCCATGACGCGGCCCATGCCTGGGCCGAGATCCATGTCGAGGGGTTGGGATGGGTCGGGTTCGACGCCGCCAACCGCTGTTGCCCGGACGAACGCTATGTCCGTCTGGGGTCGGGCCTGGACGCGGCGGACGCGGCCCCGATCCGGGGCGTGGCCCTGGGCACCGGGTCCGAGGACATGGATGTCAGCGTCAGGGTCGAGGAGATGGCCCAGTAGGAACCGGGGGCAGCACCCCCGGTCCACCTGTCGTCACAGGGTGATGCGATAGCGGGCAAAGCCTTCGGGCGCGTCGCCCGCCGGTTCGATGGTCAGGGCGGTCACGTCCTGCAGATAGGCCGCGGCCCCCGGCCCCGTGTCGAACAGAACCGTCGCCCCGTCCAGCGCCGCGAACGACCAGTTGCCATCCGCCGACGGGTTGATCGTCCCCTGGTCCAGGATATAGCGGACGATCACGTCGCGGTTGGTGTCCGGCCCCTCGAACACCACGGTCGAGCCATCCGCGCCGGGGAACGACCCGCCGCCGGTGGCGCGATAGTTGTTGGTGGCGATGATGAACTCGGCCGCCGGGTCGACCGGCTGTCCGTCGATGGCCAGATCGACGATGCGGTTCGCGTCCGCGTCGGCCAGCGCCCCGTCGGCGTCGAACCGCGACGGCTGCGACAGGTCGATCCGATAGGTCACCCCGTCGATCACGTCGAAGTTGTAGCTGCGGAAGTCGGGGTTCAGCAGCATCTGGTCCGCCTGCCCCGGTTCGATCCGGTTGAAGGCCCCCGCGCTGCGCTCCAGCCATTCCTTGACCTGCGCGCCGGTCACGCGCACGGCGCGGATGGTGTTGGGATACAGATACAGGTCGGCCACGTTGCGGATGGCGATGTCGCCCGGCGGCACGTCGGTGAAGTAATCCGGCCCGCCCCGCCCGCCGGCCTTGAAGGGCGCCGCCGCCGACAGGATGGGCAGCCCCTCGTGCTCGGTCCCGGCCAGCATCTGCGCGATGTACCAGCTTTGCGCGTTCGACACGATCTGGACCGAAGGATCATCCGCCACCATCGCGAAATAGCTGTAGAGCGCGGCGCTGGTCTGGCCGACGGGGCGGCGGACATAATCCAGCGTCTGCTGGTGTTCGGTGGCGGTCGCCTCCTCGATGGCGGGTACGCTCTCGACCAGGGGGGTCACCACGCCCTCGTCGTCGCGCTGATAGATCGGGCGCGCCTCGACCTGGTGGCTGACGATGGTCCAGCCGTCGCCCTGCCGCTCCAGCAGCAGATCGACCAGGCCCATATGCGACCCCCAGAACCCGGCCATCACCGCGGGCTTGCCGCCGATGGTGCCGGCCGCGGCATCCACCCCGGCCACGCCGTCGTAGTCGGGGCCGGGAAAGACCGAATGCGAATGCCCGGTGAGGATGACGTCGATGCCGTCGACGGCCGCCAGCGGAATGGCCGCGTTCTCCATCCCCGGTTCGGCGGTCCGCCCGCCGATGCCGCAATGGGCCAGTGCCACGACCAGGTCCACCCCCTCGGCGCGCAGCTTGGGCACCCAGGCCTCGGCCGCCTCGACGATGTCGCGGACGGTGACCTGCCCCTCCAGATGGGCGCGGTCCCATTGCATGATCTGCGGCGGCACGAAGCCGATGATGCCGATGCGGATCGGATGGGTGGCGCCCGCCCCGTCGGTCAGGTCCCGGTCGATCACCGCATAGGGCGGCACCAGGGTCCGGTCCTGGTCCGGGGTGGCGCCGGCCTCGGTCACCACGTTGGCGCAGACGACGGGATAGCCCGCGCCCGCCAGGCTGGCGCCCAGGAATTCCAGCCCATAGTTGAATTCGTGGTTGCCCAGGGTGCCGCCGTCATAGCCCAGGGCGTTCATCCCCTGGATCACCGGGTGGGTCGCGTCCCCGTCCATCCCGCGCTCATAGGCGATGAAATCGCCCATCGGGTTGCCCTGCAGGAAATCGCCGTTGTCGAACAGCAGCGCGTTCGTGGCCTCGGCCCGCACGGCACCGACCAGGGCCGCGGTCCGCGCCAGGCCCAGGGTGTCGGTCGCCGTGTCCGCGTAATAGTCGTAGGGCCAGACATGCGCGTGCAGGTCCGTCGTCTCCATGATGCGTAGATGCGCCTGCCCCGCCTCGGCCCGTGCGGAATAGGGATGCAGCGCGACTAGCGCCAGGCCGGCCACCCCCGATGTCAGGAAACCGCGGCGGCTGAGGGCAAGAGGATGGGTCATCATGTTCGTCCTTGGGTGGTGGAACCTGCACGATGTGCGATTCGGCGCGCCAAGGCGACCCAAAGTTTCATGACGCGACCCGCAAACGAGCGATTGCAGCCCACGCCCCCCGGTCCTAGTCTGCCCTGCGGAATGCAACGGAAAGATGTGCCGGTGACCTATTGCGTCGGACTGAAACTGGATGCCGGGCTTGTGCTGCTGTCGGATACCCGCACGAATGCCGGGCTGGACAATATCTCGTGCTATCGCAAGATGTTCTTCTTCGAGGCGCCGGGCGAACGCATCATCGCGATCATGACCGCCGGGTCGCTGTCCGTGACCCAGACCACCATCGCCCGCCTGGAGGAGGCGATCGAGGACGAGCTGGCAGACGACACGACCTCGATCCTCAAGGCGCCGACCATGCTGCGCGTGGCCACGATCATCGGCGACACGCTGTGCCGCACCCGGCGCGAGATCGCCGAACAGTGCCGCGACCTCAAGCAGCAGGCATCCGCCAGCATGATCGTCGCGGGACAGCGCAAGGGCGGCGACATGCGCCTGTTCCTGATCTATCCCGAAGGCAACTTCATCGAGGCGACCGAGGACACGCCCTTCCTGCAGATCGGAGAGCACAAGTACGGCAAGCCGATCCTGGACCGGGTGGTCACCCCCGCGACCAGCCTGGCGGACGCGCAGAAGGCCGTGCTGCTATCGATGGATTCGACGCTGCGGTCGAACCTGTCGGTGGGGATGCCGCTGGACCTGGCGGTGATCGGCGCCGATGCCTGTGCGGTCACCACGCGCCGCCGCATTCTGGATGGCGATCCGGACTTCATGCAGATGAGCGCGGCCTGGTCCGCGGCGCTGCGCGACAGCTTCGTCAAAGTCAGCATCTGACCCGCAGCTGTTAGCGCAAGCCGGACCGCATCCGCGTTGAAGCAGTCCTGCCAAGCCGTTAAGCAGTCCCCAGCATCATCTTCGGGGGACATCATGACCGACAAGACCAGCCGCAGCCGCATCACCCCCGAAGAGGCGCTGGCCTATCACCTGGAACCGCGTCCGGGCAAATACGACATCACGCCCTCGACCCCCATGACCACGCAGCGCGACCTGTCGCTGGCCTATTCGCCGGGCGTCGCGGTGCCGGTCCAGGCCATCGCCGACCGCCCGGAGACGGCCTATGACTATACCACGAAGGGCAACATGGTGGCCGTCATCTCGAACGGGACGGCGATCCTGGGGATGGGGAATCTGGGCGCGCTGGCCTCCAAGCCGGTGATGGAGGGCAAGGCGGTGCTGTTCAAGCGCTTTGCCGACGTGAACGCCATCGACCTGGAGCTGGACACCGAGGACGCGGACGAATTCATCAACGCCGTCAAGCTGATGGGCCCGACCTTCGGGGGCATCAACCTGGAGGACATCAAGGCGCCGGAATGCTTCATCATCGAACAGCGCCTGAAGGAGCTGATGGACATCCCGGTCTTCCACGACGACCAGCACGGCACCGCGGTGATCTGCGCCGCGGGCCTGCTGAACGCGCTGGAGCTGTCGGGCAAGAAGATCGAGGATGTGCGGATCGTCCTGAACGGCGCGGGTGCGGCGGGCATCGCCTGTCTTGAACTGCTGAAGTCGATGGGCGCGCGGCATGACAACTGCATCATGTGCGACACCAAGGGCGTCATCTATCAGGGCCGGACCGAGGGCATGAACCAGTGGAAATCGGCCCATGCGGTCGTGACCACCGCCCGCACGCTGGAGGAGGCGATGAAGGGCGCCGACGTCTTCCTGGGCGTCAGCGCCAAGGGGGCGGTGACCCAGGACATGGTCGTCAGCATGGCCGACAACCCGGTGATCTTTGCCATGGCGAATCCCGACCCCGAGATCACGCCCGAGGATGCGCATGCCGTCCGCCCCGACGCGATCGTGGCCACCGGCCGCAGCGACTATCCGAACCAGGTGAACAACGTCCTGGGGTTCCCGTACCTGTTCCGCGGCGCGCTGGACATCCACGCCCGCGCCATCAACGACGAGATGAAGATCGCCTGCGCCGAGGCCCTGGCCCGCCTGGCGCGCGAGGATGTCCCCGACGAGGTCGCCGTCGCCTATGGCCGCAAGCTGCAGTTCGGGCGCGACTACATCATCCCGACGCCCTTCGATCCGCGGCTGATCCACGTGATCCCGCCCGCGGTCGCCCGCGCCGGGATGGACACGGGCGTCGCGCGGCGCCCGATCATCGACATGGATGGCTATGTCCAGACGCTGAAGAACAGGATGGACCCGACGGCCGCGATCCTGCAGGGCATCCATGCCCGCGCGCGGCAGGCCCAGGCCCGGATGATCTTTGCCGAGGGCGACGATCCGCGCGTGCTGCGCGCCGCCGTGGCATGGCAGCGCACCGGCATGGGCCAGTCCCTGGTCGTGGGCCGCGAGGCCGAGGTCAAGGCCGAGCTGGAGGCCCTGGGCATGGGCGACGCCTTCCGCGAGATCAGCGTCGTGAACGCCGCCAACACCCGGCATTTGGACAGCTATCACGAGTTCCTGTACCAGCGCCTGCAACGGAAGGGCGTCGACCGCGAGGACGCGTTCAAGCTGGCCAACCGCGACCGCCACATCTTTGCGGCGCTGATGCTGGCGCATGGGCATGGCGACGGGTTGGTAACCGGGGCCACGCGCAAGAACGCGCCGGTGCTGGCGCAGATCGGCCATGTCTTCGACGTGCGCCCGCAGGACGGGGCGGTGGGCATCACCGCCGTGCTGCACCGGGGCCGGATCGTGCTGATCGGCGACACGCTGGTCCATGAATGGCCCGAACCCGAGGATCTGGCCGACATTGCCGCCCGCGGCGCCGCGGTGGCCCGCAACCTGGGGCTGGAGCCGCGCGTGGCCTTCCTGTCCTTCTCGAACTTCGGCTATCCGGTCAGCGAACGCGCCATCAAGATGGCGCAGGCCGCCACCGTCCTGGACCGCCGCGGTGCCGATTTCGAATACGAGGGCGAGATGACCGTGGACGTGGCGCTGAACATGGACGCGGCCGCGCGCTATCCCTTCAGCCGCCTGACCGCGCCCGCGAACGTGCTGGTGGTGCCGGCGCGGCATTCGGCCTCGATCTCGGTCAAGCTGATGCAGGAGATGGCGGGCGCGACCGTCATCGGTCCGATCCTGACGGGCGTGGCGGGCCCGATCCAGATCTGTTCGACGAACTCGACCGTCAGCGACATCCTGAACATGGCCGCCATCGCCGCGGGCGGGGTCGGCGCGCAGGGCTGAGGGCGCGCCAAAGGGGGTATTTGGGCAAAGGAGACGTTCAGGCGTCGCGGTCGAACTGGCGCTGCCGCTCCCGGAACCGGGCGCGGTCGGCGTCGGAGTATTCGTCGGCGCAGCGGTGGCAGCTGACGCCATCCTCAAATTCCGGGCGGGTGCGGTCCTCGGGTGCCAGGGGGCGGCGGCAGGCATGGCACAAACCGTGCCGCCCCTGCGCCAGCCCATGCGTCAGGCTGACCCGCTGATCGAAGACGAAGCATTCGCCCTGCCATGCGCTGTCCTCCTGGGGGACGTCCTCCAGGTATTTCAGGATGCCGCCCTGCAGGTGGTAGACCTGATCGACGCCCTGCGCGATCAGATAGTTGGTCGACTTCTCGCAGCGGATGCCGCCGGTGCAGAACATCGCGATGCGCTTGCCCTGGAACCGGTGCGCGTTCTCCTGCCACCAGGCGGGAAAGTCGCGGAAACTGCGGGTGCCGGGGTCGACGGCGCCCTGAAACGTGCCGATCTGGACCTCGTAATCGTTGCGGGTGTCGATCACGGCCACGTCGGGCGCGGCGATCAGCGCGTTCCAGTCGCGCGGCGCGACGTAATGGCCGGTGCCTGCGGCGGGGTCCATGTCGGGCTGGCCCATGGTCACGATCTCGGCCTTCAGCCGGACCTTCATGCGCCCGAAGGGCGGCGCGTCGGCGGCGCTCTCCTTCCAGTCCAGACCCGCGAAACCGGGCCAGGCGCGGATGTGGTCCAGGACCGCCAGGATGCCCGCGCGCGGGCCTGCGATGGTGCCGTTCACGCCCTCGGGCGCCAGCAGCAGCGTGCCGCACAGGCCCTGCGCGCGGCACAGGTCCAGCAACGGTCCCTGCCGGGCCGCCGGATCGGCCAGACGGGCAAAGTGATAGAGTGCGGCGACGGTCAGGGGAGTTTTGGGCAGCATGGGCGTGGCCTTATCGCGGCCACGCCCCTTGGCGCAAGATCAGAACGCAGACCCTAGAAGGTCAGGCCCAGGGCCAGACCGCCCAGCAGATAGGTCAGGCCGGTGATCAGCAGGATGCCCACGACGTTCAGCACGAACCCGCCCCTGGCCATCTGGGCGATGGTGACGGTCCCGGTGCCGAACACGATGGCGTTGGGCGGCGTGCCCACCGGCAGCATGAAGGCGCAGGTCGCGGCCAGCGCCGCGGGGATCAGCAGCGTCATCGCATCGGCCCCGATGCCCAGGGCGACACCGCCCAGGATCGGAATGAAGGTCGCGGCGGTGGCGGTGTTCGACGTGATCTCGGTCAGGAACAGGATGATCGTGACCACGGCCGCGACCAGCAGGATCGTCGGCAGCGAGCCCAGGCCTGTGACCTGCTGGCCGAACCAGCTGTCCAGCCCGGACGACGCCACGGCGGAGGCCAGCGACAGCCCGCCGCCGAACAGCAGAAGGACGCCCCAGGGCAGCCCGGCCTCGGCATCCTTCCAGTCCAGAACCATCTTGTCGCGGCCCTTGCCGGGCAGCAGGAACATGGCCAGGCCCGCGCCGATGGCGATGGCCGTGTCATCCAGGTTGCCCAGCCAGGGTGCCGCAGCCTCGATCGCCGGGATCGAGGTCAGAAGGCCCGGCACGATCCACAGGAACGCCGCACCCAGGAACACGGCCAGGACCATCTTCTCTCCCTGGCTGAGCGCGCCCAGATCGCGGACCTGATCCTCGATCATCTGCTTGCCGCCGGGGATCTCGGGCAGGTCGAACCGGTACAGGACGCGGGTCATCAGGAACCAGGCGATGAAGATGAAGATGAAGGCCAGCGGCGTCCCCAGCACCATCCATTCCAGAAAGCCGATGTTGCGGCCCAGCTCGTCCGAGGCATAGCCCGCGACGATGGCATTGGGCGGGCTGCCCAGCAGCGTGCCCAAACCCCCCATCGACGCGGCCCAGGCGATCGACAGCACCAGGCAGACGCCGAAGGCGCTGATGTTGGGGTCCTTGACGACGTCGGTGATGGTGCCGCCGGCCTTCATCGCATCCTCGGCCGCGGCGCCGTCCTGGCGCGATCCGCGTTCGACCACCAGGGACAGGACGGACAGGCCGATGGGCAGCATCATCAGCGTGGTGGCGGTGTTGGACACCCACATCGACAGAAAGCCGGTTGCCAGCATCATGCCCAGGACGATCCGCCGGGGCGCCACACCCACATTGCGCAGCGTCAGCAGCGCGATGCGCGTGTGCAGGTGCCATTTCTCCATCGCGATGGCGATCAGGAAGCCGCCCAGGAACAGGAACACGATCGACGACGCATAGGGCTGCGTCGCCTGGCCGACGGTCGTTTCCGTCAGCGCCGGGATCAGCACGATCGGCAGAAGTGCGGTGGCCGACAGCGGGATCGCCTCGGTCATCCACCAGATGGCCATCAGCGTGCCGACGGCGGCGACGATGCGTGCATCCTCGGACAGCCCCTCCTGTCCGCCCAGCAGCAGCCAGACGATGCCGGCCATCACCACCCCAAGCGCCCGCAGCACCCAGATCATCTGCGCAGAGCGGGTCTGGACCTCGTTCTCGTCATATTCACCGGGGTGGTGCAGATCGTCCTGTATCCCCATCGTGTCCTCCCTTTTCGTGCGACATCTTCTTGCGGTCAGGGTATGGCAAAACCGGGTCCGCGACCACCCTTGACGACCGGCCCCGCCCGGCGGTCTAGTGGCGCCGGACCGAAGCCAAGGCGGACCGGATGACCCAGGCCCTGATCGTGATCGACATGCAGCGCGACTTCTGTCCCGGCGGCCGGCTTGCCGTGGCCGGGGGCGACCAGATCGTGGCGCCGATCAACGCGATGATGGCCGATTTCGACGCGGTGATCCTGACGCAGGACTGGCATCCGGCCGACCATGCCAGCTTTGCCGACAACCACCCGGGCGCCGCCGCCTTTTCGATGACGCAGATGCCCTATGGCCCGCAGGTGCTGTGGCCCGCCCATTGCGTGATCGGCACGCCGGGGGCGGAGTTCCACCCCGACCTGCAGGTCGACCGGGCCGATCTGGTGCTGCGCAAGGGGTTCCGCGCCGGCATCGACAGCTATTCCGCGTTCTTCGAGAACGACCGCACGACCGCCACCGGTCTTGCCGGCTATCTGCGCGACCGCGGCATCACCGACCTGACCCTTGTCGGGCTGGCCCATGATTTCTGCGTCGCGTGGAGCGCGATGGACGCCGCCCGCCTTGGCTTTGCCGCCCGCGTGGCGGAGGATGCGTGCCGTGCGATCGACCTGGATGGCAGCCTGGCCGCCGCGCGCGCGGCGATGCGCCAGGCGGGCGTCACGCTGGCCTGAGGGTTGCGCCCCCGCGCGGATCAAGGCACCAAGGGCGAAATGGTCAAGGAAACAGCGTCATGGCCGATATCGCCACGCGGGTCTACAATCACAAATGGAAGATCGACCCGATCGTCCGGTCGCTGATCGACACCGACTTTTACAAGCTGCTGATGTGCCAGTCGGTGTTCCGCAACAGCCCGGACACCACCGTCACCTTCAGTCTGATCAACCGCAGCAAGGACGTGCGCCTGGCCGACCTGATCGACGAGGGCGAGCTGCGCGAGCAGCTGGACCATGTGCGGTCGCTGTCCCTGACCCGCGGAGAGAGCACCTGGCTGCGCGGCAACACGTTCTATGGCAAGCGGCAGATGTTCCGCCCCGACTTCATGGAGTTCCTGGAGGGGCTGCGCCTGCCCGCCTATCACCTGGACAAGCGCGACGGCCAGTACGAGCTGACCTTCGAAGGCCCCTGGCCCCAGGTGATGCTGTGGGAGATCCCGGCTTTGTCGATCCTGATGGAGCTGCGGTCCCGCGCGGTCCTGAAGGACATGGGCCGGTTCGAGCTGCAGGTCCTGTACGCCCGTGCCATGACCCGCCTGTGGGAGAAGATCCAGGCCATGCGCGCCCTGCCCGACCTGCGCATCGCCGATTTCGGCACGCGCCGGCGGCACAGCTTCCTGTGGCAGGACTGGGCCGTGCAGGCGATGATCGAGGGGTTGGGCGACCGCTTCACCGGCACCTCGAACTGCCTGATCGCGCAGCGCCGCGACATCGAGGCGATCGGCACCAATGCGCATGAGCTGCCGATGGTGCGCGCGGCCCTGGCCGATGGCGACGCGGCCCTGCGCCAGGCGCCCTATGACGTGCTGGCCGACTGGCACGAGGAGCATGACGGCAACCTGCGCATCATCCTGCCCGACACCTACGGCACCGAAGGGTTCCTGGCGGGCGCGCCGGACTGGCTGGCGGGCTGGACCGGTATCCGCATCGACAGCGGCGATCCGGCTACGGGCGCCGAGACCGCGATCCGCTGGTGGCAGTCGCGCGGAGAGGACCCGCGCGGCAAGCTGATCATCTTTTCCGACGGGCTGGACGTGGACAAGATCCTGGCCCTGCATCGGCAGTTCCATGGGCGCGTCAAGGTCAGCTTCGGCTGGGGCACGCTGCTGACG
Organism: Paracoccus sp. Arc7-R13; assembly: GCF_004010775.1. Classification (NCBI taxonomy): domain Bacteria; kingdom Pseudomonadati; phylum Pseudomonadota; class Alphaproteobacteria; order Rhodobacterales; family Paracoccaceae; genus Paracoccus; species Paracoccus sp. Arc7-R13. Next base: position 292,857 of record NZ_CP034810.1, read on the forward strand.
AACGATTTTCGCGGGTTTGTGCCGGGCGACGGGCTGGCGCCCTTCAGCCTGGTCTGCAAGGCAGTGGCGGCCGACGGGCGTCCCACGGTCAAGCTGTCGGACAACCCCGCCAAGGCCACCGGCCCCGCGGCCGAGATCGAACGCTACAAGCGCGTCTTCGGGGTGGGCGTCCAGCAGGCGCTGTCGGTCACGGTCTAGACTCCGGTCACCCACAGCACCAGCAGACAGGCCAGCGCCCCAAGCGATGCCGTGATCGGCAGTGTCACCAGCCAGGCGGCGGTGATGGTCACGACATGGCTGCGCCGCACCAGGATGCGGCGGCGCGTCTCGTCCGCGGGCAGGGCCTCGGACCGGCTGCCGCGGCGGCGGTCCAGCCATTCGCGCGCAAAACCCACGCCGAAGATGCCGCCGACCGCCACATGGGTGGTCGACACCGGCAGGCCCAGGGCCGATGCGCCCAGCACCGTCACGGCCGTGGCCAGCGACACGCAGAAGGCGCGCCCCGCGTTCAGCTTGGTGATGCCGCTGCCCACCATGTGGACCAGGCGGCGCCCGAACAGCAGCGTGCCGGTGGCGATGGCAAGCCCTCCGCCCGCCAGCACCAGCACCGGGACCACGCCGATCGCGGTCGACATCCCCTGTCCGCGCAGGACCACCGACAGCGGTCCCGCGATGTTGCCCACGTCATTGGCGCCATGGGCAAAGCCCAGGATCAGCACGGACATCACCAGCGCGGGGCGCAGCAGAGACTTTGTGCTTGGTTTACGCGGATGGCGTGCCAGTTCGCGGAGCACGCTGCGCCGCGTCAGCCACAGCGCGCCCGCCCCGGTCGGCGCGGCCGCCGCACAGGCGGCCAGTGGTCCCAGGTCCAGCAGCACCACGACATAGGCCGAAAACAGCGCCGCCATCAGGCCGACCAGCAGCGGCAGCCACAAAAGCGCCGCCCCGGCGCGGTCCGGCGCCTCGACCACCTTAAGGCGCAGCAGGATCAGCAGACCGCCGGCCAAGCCCCCCGCCACCACCGGCGTCACCATCCAGACAGATGCGATGATGGCCAGCGTCCCCCAGGCCACCGCCGACAGGCCCAGGGCCACCGCCCCCGCCCCCGCGATGCCACCCACGATGGAATGCGACGTGCTGACCGGCAGGCCGATGCCCGTGGCCAGGGTGATCCAGACTGCCGCCCCGATCAGCGCGGCGACCATCATCATCGGGGCGCGCCCGCCCTCGGCCAGGGGTGCCAGCTGGACGATGCCGCCCGCCAGACGGGCCGACACCGCGCCCCCGGCCAGCACCGCCCCCGCCACGCCCGCGACGGCGACCAGCGCCAGCCCGGGCAGCAGTCCGATGGCCCCCGCCCCGACCGCCGGACCCAAGGAATTCGCGACGTCGTTCGCCCCGATCGCCACGCCCAGCCAGGCCGCGACCACCAGCCCCGCCCCGATGGCCAGCATGCCGGGCGCGGCACCCGACAGCGCCATGACCATCAGCAACCCGCCCACCAGCGCCAGCACCGCCAGCCCCAGCCGCCAGACGGGGCGGAAGGCATGCATCTGCGCGACCTCGGCATGGCCGATGCGGCCCAGATCCTTGTCCAGCGCGCGAAAGCCGGGGCGGTGCGTCATGCCGGGTCAGGCGGCATCGGGGCGGTCCAGACCGGCCAGGATCTGCTTGAGCCCCGGTTCGACCACCATGCGGGCGGCCTCGACCGGGGCGAACCAGCGACGCTTGCGCTGCCGGTCCTCGGGAAACCGGTCGGACACGCTGTCCACGGACAGCAGATAGACCCGCATCTCGACCGGGACGGCATAGCCCTGGTCCTGCTGCTTTCTGTACCGGAAGCGACCCAGTTCGGCCGGGCGGATGCGCCCGCGCACGCCGGCCTCCTCCCAGGCCTCCTGGGCTGCGGCGCCGGGGAGGGTGCGCCCCTCCATCGGCCAGCCCTTGGGAATGACCCAACGGCCCGTGTCGCGGCTGGTGATCAGCAGGACATTGCCGCTGGCCGGGTCGCGGCAGATCGCGCCGACCTGCATCAGCACCGGCCGCCGTCCCAGCAGCAGATCGAGGGTCCGGCGCCAGACGCTCATTCGTCCTCCACCTTGCCGCGCAGGGACTTGACCTCTCCGCGCACCGACTTGGCCTTCAGCCGGCGGCGCTGGCTGCCCAGGGTGGGGCGGGTGGCGATGCGGCGCTTGGGCGCGACCAGGGCCTGGCGGATCAGGTCGGCCAGCCGTTCGCGGGCCAGTTCACGGTTTCGGGCCTGGCTGCGGGTTTCCTGGGACAGGATCAGGACGGCCCCGTCCTGCGTCCAGCGCCGCCCGGCCAGCCGCTGCAGCCGCCGCTTGACCGGGTCGGTCAGGCTGGGGGATGTCGCGGCCTCGAACCGCAGCTCGACCGCGGTCTCGACCTTGTTCACGTTCTGCCCGCCCGGTCCCTGAGACCGGGTGAACTGTTCGGACAGTTCCCATTCCTGGATGGCGATGGTTTCGGTGACATGCAGCATGACCTTCAGGATATGGCGCGATCCGGGGTCAGTTAAAGCGCAAACCGGTTAATACAGTGTAAATTCCGGCTGTTCTCAGATCAGGCGACAGGGTTCCTGTTCCGGCCAATGCGCGAAGGGCAGGACCGCGCCGTCCCTGCGGCTGACATCGACGCGGGACAGATCGACGGTCGCGCGCACCCATCCCGGTGCGTCCATCTCTCCTTCGGCGATGATCCCGGTCTCGGGCCAGAAACCGTCGGGCGGGCCATAGATCGCGGCGCGGCCCCGGTTCTCGTCCAGCGCGGGCATCCAGTCGCAGGGGCCGACGGTAGGCGCCTGGACCACGACGCACTGGCTTTCCAGCGCGCGGGCCATCGCGCCGATGCGCACCCGGCTGAACCCCGCGACCGTGTCGGTGCAGCTGGGCACCAGCAGGAGCTGCGCCCCGGCCTGCGCCAGTACCCGTCCCAGCAACGGAAATTCGCTGTCATAGCAGATGAGGATGCCGATCCGCCCCAAGGTCGTGTCGAAGATCCGCAGGCCGGGCGCGCCGGTGACATGCCATTCCTCGCGTTCGAACCGGGTCATGATCTGCTTGTCCTGGTGGCCGATCACACCGTCGGGGCCATACAGCACCGCACGGTTGACCGGCCGCGCGCCGTCGAAGGCCGGCCCCGACGCGCCCAGGATGTGACAGCCGTGCCGCGCCGCAAGGTCCGCATGCAGCGCCCGGACCTGCGGGTCCAGCGCCGCCACGGCATGCAGGCTGGCCTCCAGATCGCCGGCGACCGCGCGCCCGGACAGGGATGCCAGCTCCATCGCGCCGTATTCGGGAAAGACCAGCAGGTCGGCATCAGCATCGGAGACCCACCGTGCCAGCTTGGCGGCATAGGCGTCGAAGCTGTCGAACCAGTCGATCGGATAGGCGGCGGCGGCGATCTTCACAGCGGTTTCATCCAGAATTGCAGGGTCTTTTCGGTCTCGGTGGCCTGGCCCAGGTCCTTCCAGGCGAACTGTGCGACGACGCCCGGCAGGGGCGCATAGCCGCGCTTGCGCCAGAACGCATCCAGCGGCCAGTACTCGGCCGGACGCATCGGGTGATCCGCGGGACGGATCACGCTGCAGAAGGCTGACCAGCGTGCGCCCAGGGCGCGGGCGTGATCCTCGCGCGCGTCGAAGAATGCATGGCCCAGCCCGTGCCCGCGATAGGCCCGCAGCAGCACCGATTCGGCACAGTAGAAGATGTCGGACAGCGGTTCGGGACGATCCGCGAATGCCGCGCCGAAATCGGCGGCGTGATCCGACATCGGCGCGCCCGTGGCCGCCCCCACGATCCGGTCCCCGTCCATCGCGGCGACCACGACCGCGCCGGGCGACTGATAGGCGCGCAGATAGTCGCGTTCGTAATCGGCATCGCCGTCATACAGATACGGCCAGTCGCGGAACACGTCGATCCGCAGGCGCGCCACGTCGGGCAGCGCCTCGGCCAGCGCATCGCCGGTCAGGACGCGGACCGCGACGCTCATGCGCCGACCTGGGCCATCCAGTCGGCCAGGTTGTAATAGGTGGTCACCCGCGCGATGCGGCCGTCACGGATGGTGAAGAACGCGCCCGCAGGCAGGCGATAGGTCTGGCCGCGGGCCTCGGGCAGGCCGGGATCGGTCTTCAGATAGGTTCCGTTCACGACGAATTCCGCCGCCGCGCGGTCGCCCGCCTCGTTGGCCATGATGACCATGTCGGTCAGGTTTTCCCGATAGCTTTCGGTCATGTGGGCGTTAAATTCCGCGAACAGCGCGCGGCCGCGGCGGATCTTGCCCTCGTTCACGTGGTGCTCGACGTCGTCATGCAGCAGCGCCAGCATGTCGTCGGTGCGCCCCGCGTTGAAGGCGTCGTAATAGGCGGCGATCAGGGCCTTGGCATCCATCGGGGTCTCCTTGCTTTTGCGCAAGGCTAGCGTGCCGAACGCGCGCCGTCACCTGATCCCAAGGTCCGAGGGAACCAATCCGGCCCCGGCGGCCTTGAAAAACGGTTTGAACCTGTTAGCGCTGATGCAAACAGGAACCGGAGGACTTCATGGACAATCGCGATCAGCTGGGCAAGCGCGAGATCACCTGCTTCAAGGCGTATGACGTGCGCGGAGAGCTGGGCAAGAACCTGGATGCGGACGTCGCCTATCGCATCGGTCGCGCCTTTGCGCAGGCGCGCGGCGCCAAACGCGTCGTCGTGGGTCGCGACAGCCGCGAATCCTCGCCCGAACTGGCCGCGGCGCTGATCGAGGGCCTGACCGACGGCGGCGCCGACGTGCTGGACCTTGGCCTGGCCGGCACCGAGGAGGTGTATTTCCACACTGGCAATCAGGACACCGATGGCGGCATCGAGGTCACGGCCTCGCATAACCCGATCAACTACAACGGCATGAAGATCGTGGGTCGCGGCTCGGCGCCGCTGGACCCGGCGACCGAACTGCCGCCCATCGTCGATCTGGCCACCAACGGCGAATTCGCCCCCACCACCAAGGGCAGCGTCACCGATTTCAGCCATGCCCGCGCCGAATACGCATCGCGCATGGCCGATTTCGTCGATGTGGCCGCGCTGCGCCCGATGAAGATCGTGGTGAATGCCGGCAACGGCACCGCGGGCCCGACCTTCGACGCGATCGCCGAGGAGCTGGAGCGTCGGGGCGCGCCGCTGACCTTCGTGCGGATGCACCACAACGTCGACAGCAGCTTTCCCAACGGCATCCCCAACCCTCTGCTGGACGAGAACCAGCCCCCCACCGTCGCGCGGATGAAGGAAGAAAAGGCCGACCTGGGCGTGGCCTGGGACGGCGATTTCGACCGCTGCTTCTTCTTCGACGAGAACGGGCGCTTCATTCCCGGGGAATACATCGTGGGCCTGCTGGGCGCGGCATTCCTGGAGAAGTCGCCCGGCGAGAAGATCGTCCATGACCCCCGCGTGATCATGAATACCCGCGCCATGATCGAAGAGGCCGGCGGCGAGGCCGTGGTGTCCAAGACCGGCCATGCCTTCATCAAGCGCAAGATGCGCGATGTCAGCGCGATCTATGGCGGAGAGATGTCGGCGCATCACTATTTCCGCGACTTCTACTATTGTGACAGCGGCATGATCCCGTGGCTGCTGATGATCGAACTGCTGTCGCGCAAGGGCATGACCCTGGCCGAGATGCTGGAAGAGCGGATGCGCCTGTATCCGTCGTCCGGAGAGACGAACTACACCATCTCGGACCCGGATGCGGCCATCGCGCGCCTGATCGAAACCTACGAGCCGCAGGCCGACAGCCGGGACGACCTGGACGGGGTGTCGCTGAACTTTGGCAAGTGGCGGTTCAACCTGCGCAAGTCGAACACCGAACCGGTGGTCCGCCTGAACGTCGAATCCGATGGCGACGCGGCGCTGGTGCGTGAAAAGCAGGCCGAACTGGCGGCGCTGCTCAAGGCGTGACGGGCAGGCGGGCCGAAAGGCCCGCCCCCTAGTCCGAAAACCCGAAGGCGATGTAGTCGCGCAGGTACGCCTGACGCGCGGCCTGCAGCAGGGCCTTGTCGCGCAGGAAATCGGGCATCGGCTGAACCTTCAGCCCCGCCAGGCGCGCGTCGTCGATCCCTGCCGCGCGGGCCAGCGTGGGCAGTTCGTCGGCGATGCGGTCCTCGCGGATCAGCATGTCGGGGCTGGCCACGCGGCTGAACCCGGCGATCACCTCGGACTGGCTGGCCCAACCGGCATGGGTGGGCAGTGTCGTCTGGCCGTTCAGGTTACGTTTCAGGAAGGCCAGGAACTGTGCGAACAGCTCCAGCTGCGCCTGACGATCCATCCCCGCCAATGCCGCGTCCGGCGGCAGCGCCACCCGATGGACGTCGCGCATCAGCTGACGCAGTTCGGGGCGGCTGTCGGTCAGCAGCTGCCGGAACGCCGTCCAGGCCCGGTGCAGCGGGTGGCGCAGTACCGCAAAGCTGCGATGGCCGGGATGCTGGCGTTTCCACTGGCGCAGGCTTGTCTGGGTGAAATCGCCCGACACCGCGCCCAGTGTCGCCATCCAGTCGCGCACCGCATCCCCCGGCCCGCAGCGGACCGGCATGAAGATCAGCCCCTGCCCCGCCTCGACCGCGGAAAAGCTGGGCACGGAGGGGCCGCGACGCGGTTCGAAATTCGGGATGCGGCGCAGCATGAACGGGTCAATCTGCGCCAGGTCCGCCTGCATCTCGTCGAAATTGCGGACCTTGTCGGCCAGTTCGCGAGGGTTCTGGGGCACCTGGTCGCTGGCGGGTTCGACCCTTGCGATGTCGGTGCGGCCCAGCCAGTGGACCAGGCCGGTCATCACCTCGGGGTCGCGCAGGTCCTCGTATCCCAGCCAGAAGGCGGTCTGCCCGGTCACCTGCAACCGGTGCATCACGCGCAGCTGAAACCGCTCGACAGCCGCGATGGTGTCGCGGAACTCTGGCCCGTCATAGGTGATCGCGGCGGGGATCGGAGTCTCCGTCTCGTTCAGCTTCCACTGGTTCGTCTCGCGCGCAAGCTGGGTCGAGACATAGCTGTCCAGCGGGTTGCGGGTCAGCACGATCTTGGCGCATTCGGGGTCATGCATGATCGCGTCGAAGACCCGCGGATCGTGATCGTGGAAATAGCGGAAGCCGGGCAGATGGCCGGGCCGGTCGAACAGCCTGTCCAGCAGGACCATCGGGTCGGCCTCGCGCTGGGCGCGGGTGACGCCCTGCAATTCGTCCTTGTCGGGCCAGCCCATCATGTAGGGGTTGAACGCCTCGCCAAAGCAGGTGACGCCCCGCAGCGCGTTCAGCGTCGCCTCCAGCAGGTTCGAGCCCGTGCGCATCTCGGCGAAGATGACGAAGCGGCGGAACGGAACGGTCATTCGGCGGCGGTCCTTTCGGGAAGGGGGATGTCCGGCATGGGCAGGCCGTCGCCGAACATGCGCGGACGCAGGCCGGAATTGCGCAGCCGCCGCAGCAACTCGGGCAGCCCGTGCAGGTCACGCATCTGCGGCATGTCGGTGGGCGCGTCCGCCAGGCGCGGCAGCTGGGCCAGCGACTGGAACAGCATCTCCTGGGGGCGGGCCAGGAAGTCGGACAGTTCATGGACATGCACGCGCGCCTTGACCCAGACCGAATTCAGCACGTCCATCTGCGCGATCTCGGCCCGCTGCAGCAGGGCCGTGACCCGGCGGATGTCGTCGAAGGGCATGTCCGATCGCAGCAGCGGCAGCATCCAGGCCCCGGTGACCACATGGATATGGGCGTTCGGGTCCGTGGCGATGAACCAATTCAGCGCCTGGTTGTCGCGCGGGCTGAACTGGAACACCTGCATCCGCGTGGTGATGCGGATCAGCGCGGTCAGGAACCCGTGCGGGTCGCGGTCGCGGATCAACGTACTGGACGAGATCGCCCCCGGTCCGATCTGCGGGCGGCCGCCGAATTCCACCGTCTCGGGCCCCAGCAGGTGGCCGTGGACATCGGCATCGACCTGCGCGGACAGCCACCCCTCGAAGCCGGGAAAGATGTCGGAAAAGCCCTGGAACATCGCATAGGGGGCCGAAGTCTTGCCGTTCTCGGCATCCTTGCGCGGAAAGCGCGACTGCATGTAGAGGCCGGGCCGCCCCAGCAGGCGGCGGCGCACCGTCCGGTTGATCAAACGTTCGATCCGTTGGGGCTGGGGCGCGGACAGATCGGGGCGGGCACCGGCCGGACGCGGGAAATGCGCCAGAAGATGCGCGGCTTCGGGCCAGACCTTGCGCGCCACGAAGCAGCGCGACTCCTCCAGCATCAGGGCGTGGTCGTCGTACAGCTGATAGGGCCTGCCGTCGTGGTCGAACTTGGCCAGGGTCAGCGAATGGCTTTCGATGCGGGTCGCGTGGCGCCGCGCCAGCGTCTGGAAATAGCTTTCGTCCGGGATCCAGACCATGCGGAAATAGCGGTCGAACTCGGCCCGGCGCGGATCGTCCAGGATCGCGCGCAGCGTCATCACCGTCAGGCACCACCATTGCGCCCCCAGATGCGGGGTCAGCCCCTTGGGCAGCCTGCGGCGGATGCCCAGGCGGCGCTGCCACTCGGTCAGGCGATCGAACAGCCAGCGCCGCCTGCGCCAGTCCAGCGGATAGAACAGGGTAAAGCGTTCCTCGTTCAGCCCGCCGACGGTCCAGCCGACGTCCAGCGCACTGACGCTTTCGATATGGTCGCGGTCGGGGTCCTGCGCCAGGAACGCCGTCAGGTCGCGCACCGGGCGCAGCGGCAGGCAGGCCCCGGATGCCAGATAGACATGGGTGACGTCGGAAAAGCTGTCCAGCAGCAGCCGCGCCGCATCCTGGGTGGCGCGCACCAGGCTGAAGCGGCCCCAGTCGCAGGTATGGCGCCGCGACCAGACGATGCCGGGAAGGTCGGACAGTTCGACCTGCATCCGCGCCACCGACCGGGCCGAGGCCTTGGCATCGACATGGATCGCCACCCGAGCGCCGCCCTGGACCCAGATCCGCGCCATGTGGGCCGCCACGTCCAGGCGCGCATGGCACAGAAGCACCACCCCCAGCCTGACACGGCGCACCTCCACCGGGCCCGTCATGCCCAGTTCCCCCGGGAGATCAGCCCCAGATCCTCCAGCTGGCGCCAGTCGTCGTATTCGCGCGATTCGCTGCACCACAGGTCGGTGCCGCCGCGCAGCCCGGCGTGATACGCCTTGTATTCCTTGCTGTTGGCATAATGCTGGCGACGGTCCAGCTCCTCGGCGGACTTGTCGGCGAAGGTGGACAGGAACTTGGCGTGCAGCAGGCAGCCCGATGCCATCTCTCCGCCGGCCTCGTCATAGACCATGTTCAGATGGCGGGGCAGCAGCATGTGGGTCGAACTGACATAGGCATAGCGCCAGTCCCACCTGACCAGCGGGGTCTTGTTCAGCGCCGGGCCGGACAGGGGTTCGGCGGTGAAGAACTTGCGCGTGCGGGGACCGCCCTGGATCCACAGGTTGCCGTAATAGGGGTTCTTGCTGATCGTGTAGTTCGCCGGATCGAACCATCGGGCGATGGTGAACGGGTCCGTCCCCTCGGCATAAGGTTCGTCCTCGATATGGCCGCGGGGGTACATGTCCAGCAGCATGGCCGGAAAGCTGCGCCGCCCCGAGGCCTCCAGCCAGTCGGTCAGGGCGGGCAGCGGGCGCGAATCGCAATGCGGATAGATCAGGAACTCGTCCGGATCGACGGTCAGGCACCAATGCCCGTGGCCGTACTTTGCCAGAAGCCTGTTGATCCAGTCCATCCCGAACCGCGACCGCTTGTAGCCGGCATTGGTCCACCACAGCGACACGTCGGGCTGTTCGGCCAGATAATTGCCGCTGCCGTCATCGCTGTCGTTGTTCACGAACAGAAAATGATTCACGCCCAGGTTGCGGTAATAGTTCAGAAAGAATGGCAGCCGCACCCGTTCGTTGCGCATCGTCACCAGGGCCAGGATGTCGTTCTTGCGGATCTGGGCAGTGCGGTTGACCACGGGCCGCAGGGCCCGCCGCCGGTTGAACGCGCGCGCGATCAGGTACTGCCGTTCGGCCCTGCGCCGCAGGCGGTCGGGGATCGGGAACCGGCCCATGCGCATCACGCGGACCGGCGATCGGCAGAAGATGTGCGGCGCGACGTCATGCCCTAGCAATGTGCAGGACACCCCGTTTTGGCAAGCCCATTCAGCGCTTTGGTCAACGCGGCCAGTCGCCTGTGCCCATCAGGCCAAGGTCGACAAGCTGCCGCCACCCCGTGAATCGCACGGATTCCGGCCCGTGCAGCCGCGGCCCGGCCGCAACCGCGCGGTGATAGGCGGCATAGGCATCGGGGTCCGCGAAATGCTGGCGCCGACCCAGTTCCTCATGCGACTTGGCGACGATGTCGGGCAGGAACTTGCCGTGCAGAAGCGCGCCCGACAGCCGTGCATCGCCCGGCCCGTCATAGATCAGGTTCAGCCGGGGCGGCAGGATCGAATGGGTCGAGTTCACATAGACGGCCCGCCCGGTCCAGCGCATCAGCGGCAGCTTGTTCATCGTGGGCGCGCGTCGCGGGGCATCGGCAAAGAACACCCGGTCGCGGACACCGCCCTGCAACCACAGATTTTGGCGCGGCACCGCCCTGCTGGACCGCCACGGCCCCGCGTCGAACCACGGCAGACGCCGTGTCAGCGGCGCCTCCGGCGGCGCATCGGCGGTGCCCAGCGGTCCCGACGGATACAGGTCCAGCATCACCGCCCCCAGCCCCGGCTGCCCGATCCGGTCCAGATGGGCCGTCAGATCGGGCAGCGGCCGGGTATCGTGATGGGGATAGACCAGCAGCTCATCGGCATCGACGGTCGCGCACCAATGCCCCCGCCCGAACCGCCACAGCAGCGCGCCGGCCCAATCCAGCCCGAACCGCGCCTTGCGATAGCTGGCGTCGCAGCGCCACAGCGACACGTCGGGCTGGGCTGCCAGAAACCGGTCCGACCCGTCCGTGCCGGCATTGTCGACGATCAGGAAATGCGCGACGCCCAAGCGGCGATAATGGTCCAGAAACCCCGGCAGGTGCGCGATCTCGTTACGCAGGGTGGTCACGGCCAAGATGTCGGCGGAGCGGATGGCGGCGGTACGGTCGGCGACCGGCTGCAGCAGATGGCGCGCCCTAAGGGCGCGCCAGATCAGTTCGCGGCGTTTCCAGCGCAGGCGATAGGCCTGCCACGCCGCGCGCGGTGTCACTGCCTGTAATCGCCCGTCTGATGCCAGCGCCAGGCATCCGCGATCATCTGGGGCATGGTCGATCGGTCGGGCGACCAGCCCAGTTCGGCCTTGGCACGCGTGCTGCCGCAGACCAGCTTGACCGCGTCGCCGCCCCTGCGCGGGCCGTCCAGCATCGGAACTTCGCGGTTGGTGATCGAGCGCGTCGCGTCCACCACCTCGCGGACCGAGAATCCGTCGCCGGTTCCCAGGCAGAAGACCCGGCTTTCGCGTCCCGCCCGCAGCCATTCCAGACCCTTCACATGCGCGTCGACCAGGTCCATCACATGGACATAGTCGCGGATGCAGGTGCCGTCGGCGGTGGGATAGTCAGTGCCGTGGATGGTCAGCGCCGCGCGCTTGCCATCGACCGCATCCAGGATCAGCGGGATCAGATGCGTTTCCGGGCGGTGGAATTCACCGACCTGCCCGTCGGGATCGGCGCCCGCGACGTTGAAATACCGGAAGATCACAGAGCGCAGGCCGTGGGCCGCGCCGAAATCCGTCAGCATGTCCTCGATCGCGCGCTTGGAGGCGCCATAGGCATTGAGCGGCGCCTGCGGGGTGTCCTCGTCCAGGATCTCGCCGTCGCGGTCACCATAGGTCGCGCAGGTCGAGCTGAAGACGAAATCCAGACAGCCCGCGGCCACCGCGGCCTCGATCAGGTTCAACGACCCCGCGACGTTGTTGCGCCAGTAGAGGCCCGGTTCGGCCATCGCCTCTCCGACCTGGGACAGGGCCGCGAAATGCAGCACCGCCACGGGCCGGTGTTCGGCGAAGGCCGCGTCAAGGGCGGCACGGTCCATTAGGTCGGCCTCGACCACCGGACCGAACTTGACCGCATCGCGCCAGCCGGTGGAGAAATTGTCCAGCGTGACGGGGGTGAACCCCGCCGCCGCCAGTGCCTTGCAGGCGTGCGAGCCGATATAGCCCGCGCCGCCCGTCACCAGAACCGTATCCGACATGAATTATTCGGCCGCCCGGCGCATGGACATCACCTCGTGCAGGTACTCGGCGAACTCGTCCTTCAGCTCGTCGCGCTCCAGGCCAAAGGCCACGGTCGCCTGCAGGAAGCCTGCCTTGGAACCGCAATCGAAACGCTGGCCGCGGAAGCGCAGGCCGAACACGTCGCGGCCCGCCTGGATCTCCTCGGCGATGGCGTCGGTCAGCTGGATCTCGCCACCGGCGCCCTGCTTCAGCTTGTTGAGGTTCTTCATGACCGTCGGCGCCAGGATATAGCGGCCGATCACCGCCAGGTTCGACGGCTGCGTGCCGGTGGCGGGCTTTTCGACCATGCCCTTGGCGCGCACGATCGCGCCCATGTCCTCGGCCACGTCCAGAACGCCATAGGCCTTGGCCTTTTCGGGCGCGACCTCCATCGTGGCGACCATGCTGCCGCCGGTCTCGCCATAAGCCTCTATCATCTGCTGCAGGCAGGGGGGCTCGCCTTGGATGACGTCGTCGGTCAGCACGACCGCAAAGGGCTCGTCATCCGACAGCAGGCGACGGGCGCACCAGACCGCATGGCCCAGGCCCAGGGCCTTGTGCTGGCGGATATAGGCGATGGCGCCCGAATCCATGTTCGTCGCACGCAGAATCTCCAGCAGCTCGGTCTTGCCGGCCTTCTTCAGGCTGGATTCCAGCTCGTGCGCGTGGTCGAAATAGTCCTCAAGCGAGCCCTTGCCGCGCGAGGTCACGAAGATGAATTCCTTGATGCCTGCCGCGCGCGCCTCGTCGATGGCGTATTGAATCAGCGGCTTGTCGACCAGCGACAGCATTTCCTTGGGGATGCTCTTGGTGGTGGGTAGGAATCGTGTTCCCAGTCCGGCGACCGGAAAGATGGCTTTTGTAACCTTGCGACCCATGACGGATACCTTTTGTATGGCTCGGCGGGACCAGTCCCCGCCGCAATGGCGTCGATGCCTAGTGCAGCAGCGACATTGACTTCAATGGGCAGGTTAGGCTCTCGGCAGCTTGTCGCCAAGCAAATGTCGAGAATTCGCTGCAAATTCACAAAGATCAAACGCTGCGAGGCAGGCGATCACATCATCGCCATGTCCTGCATCATCTGCTCCAGACGCGGAACATCCTGAGGGTTGTTTAGTTCCCAGAATTGCCGACCGCGTGCCTCGACCTCGACGCAGCGCACATGGCGGCCGCGTTCCAGAAAACGCAGCTGTTCCAGTCCCTCCAACCGTTCCAGTGCGCCTTCGGGCCAGGTGGCGTATTCGGCCAGCGCCGCCGGGCGATAGGCATAGACGCCCACGTGATGAAAGACCGGGCTTGGCGCGTCGGGGGCCACGTCACCCGGAACAAAGGGGATGACCTCCTTGGAAAAGTACAGCGCACGGCCCTCATGGCCGAAAACCGCCGTCGTCCCGCCCACGCGCCCCGCATGGCGGTCGGCGATGAGGTCGGCCCGCATCGCCCCGGTGCAGCGCAGGACAGGCGTCGCCACCTGCGCGTCGGGATCGGCGCGCAGGCCGGCGACCAGATCCTCAACGAACCAGGCAGGCGTCAGCGGCGCGTCGCCCTGCAGGTTCACCACGATCTCGGGGGTCAGGCCCAGGGTCGCCACCGCCTCGGCGCAGCGCTCGGTGCCGTTGCGGCAGTCGGGGCTGGTCATCGCCACCTCCGCGCCGAAGGCCAGGGCGTGGTCGCGGATGCGGTCGTCGTCGGTGGCCACGATAACGCGGTCGATCCCGCGCACGCCGACGGCCGCGTCCCAGCTGCGTCGGATCAGGCTGCGCGCCTGCCCCCCCGCGCCGCGCAGTTCGACCAGCGGCTTGCCCGGATAGCGGGTCGAGGCGAAACGGGCGGGAATGACGATGACGACCGACATGGTCACTCCTTCACCAGCAGGACGCCCGGCGCATAGGCGATGAAGAACGGGTTCTCGAACCCCGGCTTGCCATAGGCCAGGGGGCTGTGGTCGTCGAACCGCACGACCTCTCCGCCGGCGCCGCGCAGGACGGCGTCGCCCGCGGCGGTGTCCCATTCCATCGTCCGGCCCAGGCGCGGATACAGGTCAGCCTCGCCCGTGGCGACCAGGCAGAACTTCAGCGAACTGCCTGCGCTGGTCATGTCGCGCAGGCCGTAGCGGTCGATATAGGCGTCGGTCGCCGCGTCGCGATGCGACTTGGAGGCGACGACCATCAGGCCGCGGTTGTCGGGCATCGGGTTCACGCCGATCGGGCGGGTCTCTCCGGGCGCGTCCCCGAAGGGGCCCGTCTCCTCGACGGACCGCCCGTCGGCGGTGGTGTAGAACAGCCGCCCCTTGGCGGGGGCGTAGACGATGCCGCGCACCGGCACGCCGTGCTGGACATAGGCGATGTTGACGGTGAAATCGCCGCGGCGCTGGACGAACTCCTTGGTCCCGTCCAGCGGGTCCACGATCAGGAAGGTGCGCAGGCTCTGGCCGTGGGTGTCGGCCTGCTCCTCGGTCACCAGGGGCGTGTCCGGGAACGCCTCGCGCAGCCCGGCCGAGATCAGCGCATCGGCGGCCTCGTCCGCGGCGGTGACGGGCGAATCATCGGACTTGGCGCGGACGTCGAAATCGTCGGCCTCGTAGATCTGCATGATCCGGTCGCCGGCCTGCAGGGCCAGGCGCCGCATTTCGGTGATCAGTCGGTCGAATTGCATTCACTTTCCTTTCCCTGCCAGAGGCCTGCGGCCGCTGCCCGATTGTGCGGGGGTGCTGCGCCTCTTATGATGTGCGGCGGGTCCATCGGCAAGCGCCGGGCCGCCAGTGACGGAGCACCGCCCTTGTTCAAGCAGCGCCAGAACCGGAACCTGTTCCAGGCCGCCTTCACCACCTTCGCGCTGATCTATCACCAGACGGTGTACAACCTGCGCACCGAACACCGCAACGCGGTGCTGGGCCTGGTCATGACCATGATGCAAAGCGTCGTCTTCGTCGTGGTGTTTCTGGGCATGTACACGCTGATCGGCATCGGCGGGTCGCAGATCCGCGGGGATTTCCTGCTGTACATCATGTCGGGGATCTTCATCTTCATGCTGCACGTGCAGGCCGTGGGCGCGGTCGCGGGCAGCCATTCGGTGTCGTCGGGCATCATCAAGCACGAACCCCTGAACGCGGCGGTGCTGATCTCGGGGGCGGCGCTGGCGGTGCTGTACCGCCAGACGATCAGCTGCCTGGTGATCCTGTCGGTCTACCACATGGTCTTCCAGCCGATCACGATCGAGGACCCTGTCGGTGCCGGGTCGCTGTTCGTGGTGTCCTGGTTCACCGGCTGCGCGATCGGGCTGATCTTTCTGGGCATCCGCCCCTGGTCCCCGCAGGCCTGCAAGGTGCTGACGATGGTCTATCAGCGCGTGAACATGTTCGCGTCGGGCAAGTTCTTCGTCGCCAACATGATCCCCAGCTTCATCCTGCCATGGTTCGCGTGGAACCCGCTGTTCCACCTGATCGACCAGGAACGCGGCTTCCTGTTCATCAACTATTCGCCCCATCGCACGATGCTGTTCTACCCCCTGTGGTTCGCGATCGCGGCGCTGATGGTGGGGCTGCTGATCAACTTCACGACCCGCAAGTACGAATCCATCAGCTGGAGCGCCGCGCAGTAGCGCCATGGCCCCGGTTTCGCGGGCCCAAACCACCGATTTTGCGCTGCGGCAGTGCTTGCGGGGCTGAATTGCATCCCTATATACACCCCCGAAGCGGTCCGGAGGTTCCGGCCCGTTCGTCAAGGGATCGGGCCTCGGGGGCCGCAACGGACCCGCAGTCCAAGATATCGCCGCAAGAGAAGGTTAAACACATATGTCAAAAGTCATCGGCATCGACCTCGGCACCACCAACAGCTGCGTCGCCATCATGGACGGCAGCCAGCCGAAGGTCATCGAGAACAGCGAAGGCGCGCGCACCACGCCCTCGATCGTGGGTTTCAAGGATGGTGAACGCCTGGTCGGCCAGCCCGCCAAGCGCCAGGCCGTGACCAACCCGACCAACACCGTCTTTGCCGTGAAACGCCTGATCGGGCGCCGCATGGGCGACGAGGCCGTCGAGAAGGACCGCAAGATGGTCCCCTACACCATCGCGGATGGTGGCAACGGCGACGCCTGGGTCGAGGTGCAGGGTGAGAAGTACTCCCCCGCGCAGGTCAGCGCGATGATCCTTCAGAAGATGAAGGAGACCGCCGAATCCTATCTGGGCGAGACCGTGACCCAGGCCGTGATCACCGTTCCGGCCTATTTCAACGACGCCCAGCGCCAAGCCACCAAGGATGCCGGCAAGATCGCCGGACTGGAAGTGCTGCGCATCATCAACGAGCCGACCGCGGCCGCGCTGGCCTATGGTCTGGACAAGAAGGAAACCAAGACGATCGCGGTCTATGACCTTGGCGGCGGTACCTTCGACATCACCATCCTGGAGATCGACGACGGCCTGTTCGAGGTGAAGTCCACGAACGGCGACACCTTCCTGGGTGGCGAAGACTTCGACATGCGGATCGTGAACTATCTGGCCGACGAGTTCAAAAAGGAACACGGCGTCGATCTGTCCAAGGACAAGATGGCCCTGCAGCGCCTGAAGGAAGCCGCGGAAAAGGCCAAGATCGAGCTGTCTTCCTCCAGCCAGACCGAGATCAACCAGCCGTTCATCTCGATGGACAAGAACAGCGGCACCCCGCTGCACCTGGTCGTCAAGCTGACCCGCTCCAAGCTGGAAAGCCTGGTCGCGGACCTGATCAAGCGCACCATGAAGCCCGTCCAGGACGCGCTGAAGGATGCCGGCTGCTCCAAGGGAGACATCGACGAGGTCGTCCTGGTCGGCGGCATGACCCGCATGCCCAAGGTCGTGGCCGAGGTCACCGAGTTCTTCGGCAAGGAGCCCCACAAAGGCGTGAACCCCGACGAGGTCGTGGCCCTTGGCGCCGCCATTCAGGCCGGCGTGCTGCAGGGTGACGTCAAGGACGTCGTGCTGCTGGACGTGACGCCGCTGTCGCTGGGCATCGAGACGCTGGGTGGCGTGTTCACCCGCCTGATCGACCGCAACACGACCATCCCGACCAAGAAGAGCCAGATCTTCTCGACCGCCGAGGACAACCAGGGCGCCGTGACGATTCGCGTGTTCCAGGGTGAGCGCGAGATGGCCGCGGACAACAAGATGCTGGGCCAGTTCAACCTGGAGCACATCCCGCCCGCGCCGCGCGGCATGCCGCAGATCGAGGTGACCTTCGACATCGACGCCAACGGCATCGTGTCGGTGGCCGCCAAGGACAAGGGCACCGGGAAAGAGCAGACCATCACCATCGCGGCTTCGGGCGGTCTGTCCGACGAGGACATCGAGCGGATGGTCAAGGATGCCGAGGCGAACGCCGAATCCGACAAGACCCGCCGCGAGCTGGTCGAGGCCAAGAACCAAGCCGAAAGCCTGATCCACTCGACCAACAAGTCGCTGTCCGAGCATGGCGACAAGGTCGACGCCTCGACCGTCGAGGCCATCGAGCTGGCCATCGGCGCGCTGGAGGAATCGCTGAAGTCCGAGGACCCGGGCAAGATCCGGTCGGGCATCCAGAACGTCATGGACGCGTCCATGCGCCTGGGCGAGGCAATCTACAAGAACCAGCAGAGCGCCGAGGACTCCGATCCGTCGGACCGCGACGCCCCGCGTGATGTCGACGACGACATCGTGGACGCCGATTTCGAAGATCTGGGCGACGACAAGAAGCGCGGCTGATCGGGGCCGCATCCCCTGACCGGGCCGGCCCGCCTTTCCCGCGGGCCGGCCTGTTTCATGGGGACAGCTGAACAGGACGACACATGAGCAAGCGTTGTTACTACGAAGTGCTCGGGGTCACGCGCGGGGCCTCGACCGACGAGATCAAGAAGGCCTACCGCACCAAGGCCAAAGAGCTGCATCCCGACCGCAACCAGGACGATGCGACAGCCGAGGCCCGCTTCAAGGAAGCGAACGAGGCCTATGACTGCCTGAAGGACGACACCAAGAAGGCCGCCTATGACCGCTTCGGCCATGCCGCCTTCGAGGGTGGCATGGGCGGCGGTGGCGGTGGCCGCGGCCAGCATCCGGGCGATTTCGGCGCGGCGTTCGCCGACGTGTTCGAGGATCTGTTCGGCGACATGATGGGCCGTCGCGGCGGCGGCGGTGGCGGGCGTGCCCGGGCGCAGCGCGGGCAGGACCTGCGCTACAACCTGCGCGTCAGCCTTGAGGACGCCTATGTCGGCGTGCAAAAGCCGATCACCGTGCGCGGCTCGGTCGCCTGCGGCGAATGCGACGGGACCGGGGCCGAGGGCGCGTCCCAGCCTGCCGCCTGTCCGACCTGCGCAGGCATGGGCAAGGTCCGCGCCCAGCAGGGCTTCTTCACCGTCGAACGCACCTGCCCGACCTGCGGCGGCGCCGGCCAGATCGTCAAGAACCCGTGCAAGGCCTGCCACGGTGCGGGCCGGATGGAACGCGACCGCGCGCTGTCGGTGAACATTCCCGCCGGTGTCGAGACCGGCACCCGAATCCGGCTGGCCGGAGAGGGCGAGGCAGGGCTGCGTGGCGGTCCGGCCGGGGATCTGTACATCTTCATCGAGGTCCAGGACCACGCCATCTTCCTGCGCGACGGCAAGACGCTGGCCTGCCAGGTGCCGGTCAGCATGGCCACCGCCGCCTTGGGCGGCGAAGTCGAGGTGCCGACCATCGACGGCGGGCGCGCCCGCGTCAAGGTCGCCGCCGGCAGCCAGACGGGCCGGCAGATGCGCCTGCGCGGCAAGGGCATGCCGCCCCTGCGCCACGGCCCCGGGGCGCAGGGCGATTTCGGCGACATGCTGATCGAGCTGACCGTCGAGACGCCGGTCAACCTGACGCCCCGCCAGCGGGAGCTGCTGCGAGAGTTCGAGGCCGAGAAGGCCGACAACAGCCCGCAATCGGACAGCTTCTTCGACAAGGTGAAAGGGTTCTGGGAAGGGATGACCCGTTAAGGGTTAACCGTTCCTTTACCGATTCGGGTTCATGTTCCGCACATGGACCCGAATCGTTCCTTTGGCGAAATGCCCCTGCCCCTGTTCAGCCCCGCCGCGGATGACGTGGTGCCGGCCACCAAGGCCGCACCCTCCTATCTGGCCGATCACCGGGCAAGGCTGCGCGAACGGTTCCTGCAGGGCGGCGCGACCGCGATGCCCGATTACGAGCTTTTGGAGCTGGTGCTGTTCCGCGCCATCCCGCGCCAGGACGTCAAACCGCTGGCCCGCCGCCTGATCGAGACCTTCGGCGATTTCAACCGCGTGGTCACCGCGCCGCCCGCCCGCCTGCAGGCGGTCGACGGTGTTGGCCCCGCGGTCGTCACCGAACTGAAGATCGTCGAGGCCGCGGCGCAGCGCATGGCCCGCGCCCGCATCATGCACCGCCCGGTCCTGTCCAGCTGGCAGTCGCTGCTGGACTATTGCCACACCGCGATGGCGCATCGCGAGATCGAGCAGTTCCGCGTGCTGTACCTGGACCGAAAGAACGTCCTGATCGCGGACGAGGAGCAGTCGCGCGGCACGGTGGACCACGTCCCCGTCTATCCCCGCGAGATCATCCGCCGCGCATTGGAGCTGAACGCCTCGGCGCTGATCCTGGTGCATAACCACCCCTCGGGCGATCCGACGCCCTCGGACAGCGACATCGCCATGACGGTGCGCATCGGGCAGGCCGCAGAAAGCATGGGAATCACCATCCACGACCACCTGATCATCGGCAAGTCGCGCGAGCTGTCGTTCCGGTCCGAGGGCCTGCTCTGATCCCCGCGGGGGGTGCAGCATTTGTGCCCGATGCGTCGAATTGCAACGGGCCGCGACGGCTTATCATCTGGACTGACGAGGAATTGAGGGCTAGAACCGCCCCGCGAAGGCTGCGTTTCGGACGCGGCCCGGAATGTCGTATCGGCCTGCATTGACGGCCCGAATTGGAGTATGACCCGTGTCCCACGCAGATGACCACGTAGGCACCCGGAGGGATTTCCTCTATTATGCCACGGCGGGCGCAGGCACGGTGGCCGCCGGTGCCGCCGCCTGGACCCTTGTGAATCAGATGAACCCCTCGGCCGACGTGCAGGCGCTGGCCTCGATCCAGGTCGATGTCAGCGGCGTCGCCGCCGGGTCGCAGATCACCGTGCTGTTCCTGGGCAAGCCCGTGTTCATCCGCCGCCGGACCCCCGAGGAGATCGAGGCCGGACGTGCGGTCGAGCTGAGCGAGCTGCCCGACCAGAACGCCCAGAACCCCAACCTGGCCGACGGATCGCCCGCCACCGACGCGAACCGCGCGCTGGACGAGACCGGCGAATGGCTGGTCCAGATCGGCGTCTGCACCCATCTGGGCTGCGTGCCCATCGGTGACGGCGCGGGCGATTTCGGCGGCTGGTTCTGCCCCTGCCACGGCAGCCATTACGACACCGCAGGCCGCATCCGTCGCGGGCCCGCGCCGCAGAACATGCATATTCCGCTGGCGTCGTTCGTGAACGACACCACCATTCAGCTGGGTTAAGGAGGGTTATCATGGCCGGAATTCCGCACGACCATTACGAGCCCAAGTCGGGCTTCGAACGCTGGCTTCACCGCCGCCTGCCCGTCGCCGGCGTGCTTTACGACACGCTGATGATCCCCACGCCCAAGAACCTGAACTGGATGTGGATCTGGGGGATCGTGCTGGTCTTCTGCCTGGTGCTGCAGATCGTCACGGGCATCGTCCTGGTGATGCACTATACCCCGCATGTCGACATGGCCTTCGCCAGCGTCGAGCACATCATGCGCAACGTCAACGGCGGCTACATGCTGCGCTACATCCACATGAACGGCGCGTCGCTGTTCTTCGTGGCCGTGTACCTGCACATCTTCCGCGGCCTCTACTACGGCAGCTACAAGGCCCCGCGCGAGGTCACCTGGATCATCGGCATGCTGATCTACCTGCTGATGATGGCCACCGCCTTCATGGGCTACGTGCTGCCCTGGGGTCAGATGTCTTTCTGGGGCGCGACCGTGATCACCGGCCTGTTCGGCGCCATTCCGGGCGTGGGTGAAACGCTGCAGACCTGGCTGCTGGGCGGACCCGCGGTCGGCAACGCGACGCTGAACCGCTTCTTCTCGCTGCACTACCTGCTGCCCTTCATCATCGCGGGCCTGGTCATCGTCCACGTGTGGGCCTTCCACACCACGGGCAACAACAACCCGACCGGCATCGAGGTGCGTCGCACCAGCAAGGAGGAGGCCGCCAAGGACACCCTGCCCTTCTGGCCCTACTTCGTCATCAAGGACCTGTTCGCGCTGGCCGTCATTTTGGCCGTGTTCTTCGCGATCGTGGGCTTCATGCCCAACTACCTGGGCCACCCGGACAACTACATCGAGGCCAATGCGCTGGCCACGCCCGCGCATATCGTGCCCGAATGGTACTTCCTGCCCTTCTACGCGATCCTGCGCGCCTTCGACGCCGAGGTGTGGCTGGTCCAGCTGGTCCAGTTCGTGACCTTCGGCATCGTCGACGCCAAGTTCTTCGGCGTGCTGGCGATGTTCGGCGCCATCGTGGTGATGGGCCTGGCGCCCTGGCTGGACACCAGCCGCGTGCGCTCGGGCCGCTATCGTCCGCAGTTCAAGTGGTGGTTCTGGCTGCTGGCGGTCGACTTCGTCGTCCTGACCTGGGTCGGTGCCATGCCCACCGAGGGGCCCTATCCCTACATCGCGCTGGCTGCCGCGGCCTACTGGTTCGGCTACTTCCTGGTGATCCTGCCGCTGCTGGGCGTGATCGAGAAGCCGGAGCCCATGCCCGCCACGATCGAGGAAGACTTCAACGAACACTACGCGCCCAAGGTTGGTGGAACCAGCCTGACGCAGCCGGCCGAATGAGAGGACCAAGGATCATGCTGAAAGCACTAGCGATCGCCGCCGTCACGGCCCTTGGCCTGTCCGGACCGGCGATGGCCGCAGGCGAAGGCGGGCACATCGAGGATGTCGCCTTCCCGCACGAGGGTCCGTTCGGCGCATACGACCAGTTCCAGCTGCAGCGCGGGTTGCAGGTCTATACCGAGGTCTGCTCGGCCTGCCACGGCCTGAAATACGTCGCCATCCGCACTCTGGCGGATGAAGGCGGCCCTGGCCTGCCCGAGGATCAGGTCCGCGCCTATGCGGCCGAACTGCTGCCGGTCTTCGACGACGCGATCGGAGAGGAGCGTCCGCGCACCATCACCGATCACTTCCCGGCAACCTCGGGTGACGGCATGGGCCCGGACCTGTCGCTGATGGCCAAGGCCCGCGCGGGCTTTCACGGCCCCTTCGGCACCGGTCTCAGCCAGCTGGTCAACGGCATGGGCGGTCCGGAATACATCCACGCCCTGCTGACCAGCTATACCGGCGAGGACCAGGAACAGGCCGGCACGCTGCTGCACGGAAACACCGCCTTCCCGGGCGGCTGGATCAGCATGGCGGCTCCGCTGTCCGACGGTCAGGTCACCTACGAGGACGGCACCGAGGCGACCGTCGACCAGATGGCGATGGACATCGCAGCCTTCCTGATGTGGACCGCCGAGCCCAAGATGATGGACCGCAAGTCCGTGGGCCTGGTCGCGGTGCTGTTCCTGGTGCTGCTCAGCGCGCTGCTCTATGTCGTGAACAAGCGGCTGTGGGCGCCCCACAAGGGCAAGCTGCCCGCCTGATCCTGCACGACAGGTCGACATGACAGGACGCGCTCCGCAACGGGCGCGTCTTTTCACATCTGGACAAGGCCCGGCCCGCCCGGTCACATGGCCGCCAAACGGCGGAGGCGTGCATGGCAATCTGGAACCTGGGCTCGATCAACATCGACCATGTCTATCGGCTGGAGAGCCTGCCCAAGCCCGGAGAGACGTTGGCCTCGCGCGGCTATGCGCAGGGTCTGGGCGGCAAGGGCGCGAACCAGTCGGTCGCCGCGGCGCGCGCGGGCGCGGTCACGCATCACCTGGGCGCGATGGGCACGGGCGATGACTGGGTGCGGGACCGGCTGGCGCAGGCAGGCGTGGACATGGGCCATGTCGCCCGGCTTGCGGATCAGGCGACGGGCCACGCGATCATCCTGCTGGATGCCGATGCGGAAAACGCCATCGTCATCCACCCCGGCGCGAACCGTGCCATCGACGAGAATGCCCTGACGCAGGCCCTCTCCGCCCTGACCCCCACTGATACGCTGCTGATCCAGAACGAGACGAACGGCCAGGTCGCCGCCGCCCGCGCGGCGCAGGCGCAGGGCGCGCGCGTGATCTATTCCGCCGCCCCCTTCGATCTGGACGCGGTGCGCGCGATCCTACCCCATGTGTCGATCCTGGCGATGAACGCCGGAGAGGCGGAGCAGCTGTTCGCGGGTGTTCCCGGCGACCTGCCCGTGCAGGGCCTGCTGATCACCCGCGGCGCGGACGGAGCCGAATATCGCGACCTGACCACCGCGCAGGTGCATGAGCAGCCCTCGTTCCGCGTGACGCCTGTGGACACGACCGGCGCGGGCGACACCTTCGCGGGCTATTTCGCGGCGGCGCTGGACAGCGGGGCGGATATTCCTGCCGCCCTAAGGTTGGCCTCGGCCGCGGCGGCGGTCAAGGTCACGCGGGCGGGGGCGGGCGATGCCATCCCCACCCGCACGGAAGTAGACGCGTTTCTGGCCGATCAGCCGATCTGACCACGCACCCCGCCGGTCTGCGCCCGGTCCATCAGCAGGTGATCCAGGATCACGCAGGCCGCCATCGCCTCTGCCACCGGCACGGCACGGATGCCCACGCAGGGGTCGTGGCGGCCCTTGGTGATCACGTCGATCTCCTCTCCGCGCGCATTGATCGATCGGCGGGGCGTGGTGATCGAGCTGGTCGGCTTGATCGCGAAACGCACGACGATGTCCTGACCCGTTGAAATGCCTCCTAGAATCCCGCCTGCATGGTTCGACAGGAACTCCGGCCCGTCCGGCCCCATGCGGATCTCGTCCGCGTTCGCCACCCCGGTCAGCGCGGCCGAGGCCATGCCCTCGCCGATCTCCACGGCCTTCACGGCATTGATCGACATCATCGCGGCGGCCAGATCGGTGTCCAGCTTCGCATAGACTGGCGCGCCGAGGCCGGCGGGACAGCCCTGAACGCAGACCTCGATGGCCGCGCCGACGCTGTTCTGATCCTTGCGGATGCCGTCCAGGTAATCGGACCAGGCCTGAACCGCGCCCGCATCGGGCAGGAAGAACGGATTGTCGTTCACCGCGCCCAGGTCCAGCCGCGCGCGGTCCAGATGCATCGCCCCCATCTGCACCATGTAGCCGGTGATCCGCAGATCGGGCACCAACGCGCCCAGCACCGCCTGCGCCACCGCTCCCGCCGCAACCCGCGCCGCCGTCTCGCGCGCCGAAGACCGGCCCCCGCCGCGATAGTCGCGCACCCCGTATTTCAGATGATAGGTGATGTCGGCATGACCGGGGCGGAAACTGGTCGCGATGTCGCCGTAATCCTTGGACCGCTGATCGGTGTTCTCGATCATCAGCTGGATCGCGGTGCCGGTGGTGACGCCCTCAAAGACGCCGGACAGGATGCGCACCTGGTCGGGCTCGCGCCGCTGCGTGGTGTGCTTGGAGGTGCCGGGGCGGCGGCGGTCCATGAAGCGCTGGATGTATTCTTCGGTCAGGGGCACGCCGGGCGGCACGCCGTCCACCGTCGCGCCCAGGGCGGGGCCGTGGCTTTCGCCCCAGGTGGTAAAGCGGAACTCGCGGCCGAAGGTGTTGTAGCTCATGGGCGCGTCTCCTCGGACAGGGCTTTCAGTTCATAGATCAGGTCCAGCGCCTCGCGCGGGGACAGGGCGTCGGGATGGACCGCCTTCAGCCGGTCGTCCAACGGGCGGGCCTTGGGCGCGGGCGGCGGCACGGCGCGGAACAGCGGCAGGTCGTCGATCAGCGCCACGGGGCGCGCCGACTGACGCTCTCCGCTTTCCAGCGCGGTCAGGACGGTGCGGGCGCGCTCCACGACCGACGCGGGCAGGCCCGCCAGCCGTGCGACCTGGACGCCATAGCTGCGGTCGGCCGCGCCCTTCCTGACCTCGTGCAGGAAGATCACCTCGCCCTGCCATTCGCGCACGGTGACGGTGGCGTTCTCGACGCCCTCCAGCTTGGCCGACAGCGCCGTCATCTCATGGTAATGCGTCGCGAACAGCGCCCGGCAGCGGTTGGCGGCATGCAGATGCTCCATCACCGCCCAGGCAATCGACAGCCCGTCCCAGGTCGAGGTGCCGCGCCCGATCTCGTCCAGGATCACCAGCGCGCGGTCATCGGCCTGGTTCAGGATCGCGGCGGTTTCCACCATCTCGACCATGAAGGTCGAGCGCCCCCGCGCCAGGTCGTCGGCGGCGCCCACGCGGCTGAACAGCTGGCTGACCAGCCCGATATGCGCCGCCCGCGCCGGAACAAAGGCCCCGGCCTGCGCCAGCACCGCGATCAGCGCGTTCTGGCGCAGGAAGGTCGACTTGCCCGCCATGTTCGGCCCGGTCAGCAGCCAGATCGCGGGCGTGGCCCCGGTGGTCAGGTCGCAATCATTGGCGACGAAGCTTTCCGCCTTGCGGCGCAGCGCGCGTTCCACGACCGGATGGCGGCCCCCTTCGATGACGAAGGCGCGGCTGTCATCGACGCGCGGCCGGACCCAGCCCTCGCCCGAGGCAAGATCGGCAAAGGCGCAGGCAAGGTCGATCTCGGCCAGCGCGCGCGCTGCCTGCCCGATGCGCGCCGCCTGATCCAGGATCGCCGTCCGCAGGCGGTCGAAGATGCCCCGCTCGATCTCCAGCGCGCGGTCGCGGGCGTTCAGGATGCGGGTCTCCAGTTCGGACAGTTCCACCGTGGTGAAGCGGATCTGGTTCGCGGTGGTCTGGCGGTGGATGAAGGTCTGGTTCAGCGGCGCGGCCATCATGCGTTCGGCATGGGTGGTCGTCGTCTCGATGAAATAGCCCAGGACGTTGTTGTGCTTGATCTTCAGGCTGCCGACCCCGGCCAGTGCCGCGTAATCGGCCTGCATCCCGGCGATGACGCCGCGCCCCTCGTCGCGCAGCCGCCGGGTCTGGTCCAGATCGGCGTCATGCCCCTCGGCCACGAAGCCGCCGTCCCGCGCCAGCAGCGGCGGCTCGGCCACCAGCGCATCGTCCAGCAGGTCAACCAGCGTCTCATGCCCGACCAGATCGCCCGCCGCATCGCGCAGCACGGGCGGCGCATCACCGGGCAGGCGCGCCGCGATGGCCGCGCCCTGCGTCAGCCCCGCCCGGATCGCGGCCAGATCGCGCGGCCCCCCCCGGTCCAGGGCCAGCCGCGACAGCGCCCGGTCGATGTCCGGCACCCGCGCCAGCGCGCCGCGCAGATCCGAAAGCAACCGCGCATCCCCCGCCAGCGCCGCCACCGCGTCATGGCGCGCCGCGATCAGCGCCAGATCGCGCGACGGTGCGCTGATCCGGCGTTCCAGCAGGCGCGCGCCCGGCGCGGTCACGGTGCGGTCGATGGCCGCCAGCAGCGATCCGTCGCGCCCGCCAGACAGGGCCTGGGTCAGCTCCAGATTGCGCCGGGTCGCGGCGTCGATCTGCATCGCACCGCCTGCGCGTTCGCGCATCGGCGGGCGCATCAGCGGCAAGCGGCCCTTCTGCGTCATGTCCAGATAATCGACGATGGCGCCCATCGCGGCCAGTTCGGCGCGCGTGAAGCTGCCGAACCCGTCCAGCGTCTCGACGCCGTACAGCGCACACAGCCGCCGCGTGCCCGCATTGCTGTCGAACGCGCTGGCGTGCAGGTCGGTCATCACCGCGCCCGCATCGCCGATCAGCTCCTCCAGCCCGGTGTCGCAGGCCAGGACCTCGCGCGGGGCCAGCCGCGCCAGTTCGGGGGCCAGACGCGGCAGGGGGCAATCCATCACCGAAAACGCGCCGGTCGAGATATCGACCCAAGCCAGCGCGCCCTCCTCGCGGACCACCACGAATGCCGCCAGGTAATTGTGGCGCCGCGCCTCCAGCAGCGATTCCTCGGTCAGGGTGCCCGGCGTCACCAGCCGCACCACGTCGCGCGCCACGACCGATTTCGACCCGCGCTTCTTGGCCTCCGCCGGGTCCTCCATCTGTTCGGCGATGGCCACGCGGAAACCCTTGCGGATCAGCGTCAGCAGATAGCCCTCGGCCGCATGGACGGGCACGCCACACATCGGGATGGGCTCACCCGCATGGGTGCCGCGTTTGGTCAGCGCGATGTCCAGCGCGGCGGCAGCGGCGACCGCGTCGTCGAAGAACATCTCGTAGAAATCGCCCATGCGATAGAACAGCAGCGCGCCGGGATTGGCCTCCCGGATCGCAAGATACTGCGCCATCATCGGCGTGGGCTGATCAGACATGTCCTTGGTCATGGGCGGTTTCTATCCGCTTGCGCGGGCGCGCGAAACCTCTACATTCGGGATCACCTCGGGGTGCCCCATGCGGGCTGAGACGCGACAGCGGACCCGTTGAACCTGATCCGGCTCACACCGGCGGAGGGAAGGTGCGCACCCCCTTCTTTTCGATCACCCGACAAGAGAGGCTGCCGATGAAATCCGTCCTGATCCCCGCTTTGCTGCTGGCCACCCCCGCCCTAGCCCAGGATCGCGTCCTGACCGTCTATGCCGGCGACAGCGTCACCAGCGAATGGGGCCCCGGCCCCGCCATCGAGGAGGGGTTCGAGGCGATCTGCGATTGCGACCTGCAATTCGTGACCGGCGACGTGCTGCCCCGCATCCTGATGGAGGGGGCGGGCACCCAAGCCGACATCGTCTTCGGCCTGAACACCGACATGACCGCGCGTGCCCGCGCATCGGGTCTGTTCGCGCCGCATGGGCAGGACACGTCCGACCTGTCGCTGCCCATCGCATGGGAGGACGACATCTTCCTGCCCTACAACTGGGGCGAGACGGCCTTCGTCTATGACAGCACCCGGCTGGAGAACCCGCCCGCCAGCTTTGCCGAACTGCTGGAGGCCGAGGACATCAGCATCGTCATCCAGGATCCGCGCAGTTCTGTGTCGGGTCTGGCGATGCTGCTCTGGGTCAAGTCGGTCTATGGCGATCAGGCGGGCGAGGCCTGGGCGAAGCTGGCGCCCAAGGTGCTGACCGTCACCCGCGGCTGGTCCGAATCCTACGGCCTGTTCACGGATGGCGAGGCGGACATGGTCCTGTCCTACACCACCTCGCCCGCCTATCACATCGCCGCCGAGGAGGACGACACCAAGCGCGCCGCGATCTTCCCCGAGGGGCATTACTTCATGGCCGAACTGGTGGCGCAGGTCGCGGGCACCGATCAGCCCGAACTGGCGCAAGCCTTCATGGACTGGGTGCTGACCCCCGATTTCCAGGCGACGATCCCGCTGGCCAACTGGTCCCTGCCCGCGAAACTGCCCCAGGCCGACTGGCCGCAGGTGATGCGCGACCTGCCCCGCCCGGAAAAGACCCTGTTCCTGTCCGAGGACGAGGCCGATGCCCTGCGCGCCCCCGCCCTGGACGAATGGCAGCGGGCCTTCCGCTGAGCATCGGCCACGCCATCGCGGGCGCGCTGGCCGCGCTGATCCTGGGCACGCTGGCGGCGGTGGTCTGGGTCGCGGGCGGGCTGTCGGGCCTGACCGAATGGGACCTGCGCGCGGTCTGGTTCACCCTGTGGCAGGCCGCGCTGTCCGCGACCCTGTCGGCGGCGCTGGCCGTGCCGGTGGCGCGCGCGCTGGCGCGGCGGCGGTTCCGGGGGCGCGGGCTGCTGGTCACGCTGCTGGGGGCGCCCTTCATCCTGCCGGTGATCGTGGCGGTCCTGGGCCTGATCGCGATCTTCGGGCGCAACGGCGCGCTGAACGGCGCGCTGGAAGCCTTGGGCCTGCCCGCCATCGGCATCTATGGCTGGCAGGGGGTGATCCTGGCGCATGTGTTCTTCAACCTGCCACTGTCGGTGCGGCTGATCCTGCAGGGCTGGCAGGCGATTCCCGCCGAACGCTTCCGGCTGGCCGCGTCCTTGGATTTCGCGCCCCGCGACATCGCCCGCCATCTGGAGCGTCCGATGCTGCGCGGCGTGCTGCCCGGTGTCTGGCTGGCGGTGTTCCTGGTCTGCCTGACCTCGTTCACGGTGGCGCTGGCCCTGGGCGGGGGACCGCGCGCCACGACGGTGGAGCTGGCCATCTATCAGGCGTTCCGCTTCGATTTCGATCTGGGGCGCGCGGCGGCCTTGGGGATGGTGCAGATCGCCATCTGCATCGGGGCGGCGGCGCTGGCCGCCCGCGTTGCCGTTCCGGCCGGGTTCGGCGCAGGGCTGGACGCGGTGGGCGGGCCGCCCGCGCCCGGCGGCTGGCGGCGGCTGGCGGATGCGGCGGTGATCACGGCGGCGGCGGTGTTCCTGCTGGCGCCGCTGATCTCGGTCGCGGCGACGGGCCTGCCGCGCCTGACCGCCCTGCCGCCCGAGGTCTGGGATGCTGCCCTGCGCTCCATCGCAATGGCGGTGACGTCGACCCTGCTGTCGTCGGGGGCGGCGCTGGCACTGGCACTGACCATCGCCCGCGGCGGAGCCCGTTGGGTCGAGGCCGCAGGCATGCTGCCGCTGATCGCCTCTCCACTGGTGCTGGGCACGGGGCTGTTCATCCTGCTGCGCGGCACGGTCACGCCCCAGCAGATGGCCCTGCCGGTCACGGCGCTGATCAACGCGACGATGGCCCTGCCCTTTGCACTGCGCGCGCTGATCCCGGCGGCGCGGGCGTTGGAACAGGATTACGGCCAGCTTGCCGCATCGCTGGACCTGCAGGGCTGCGCACGGCTGCGCCTTCTGGTGCTGCCCCGTCTGGCGCGCCCCTTGGGCTTTGGCGCCGGGCTGGCGGCGGCGCTGGCCATGGGCGATCTGGGCGTCATCACCCTGTTCGCAGGGGATCGCCCAACCCTGCCGCTGATGCTGTACCAGCTGATGAACGGCTATCGCATGGCCGATGCCGCGGCTTGCGCCCTGCTGCTGATGGGGCTCAGCCTGGGGCTGTTCTGGATGTTCGACAGAGGAGGCCGACGTGACGCTTAAATTCCGCGACATCCTGCTGCGACAGGACGACTTCACGCTGACTGCGCACCTGACCGTGCCGCAGGGTCGCCATGCGGTGATCGGCGCATCGGGGTCGGGCAAGTCGACCCTGCTGGCCTTGGTGGCGGGGTTTCTGGCCCCGACAAAGGGCCGGCTGATCTGGGACGGCCAGGATATCACCGACATGACGCCCGGCCAACGACCAGTGTCGATCCTGTTTCAACACCACAATTTGTTCCCTCATTTAACCGTGAAACAAAATGTGGGGATGGGACTGCGCCCGGATCTGCGTCTGGACCGGGATCAGCAGCGCCGCGTGACGCAGGTGCTGGACCATGTCGGCCTGTCCGGCACAGAGGATCGCCGCCCCGCGGCCCTGTCGGGTGGTCAGCAGAGCCGCGTCGCGCTGGCCCGTGTGCTGCTGCGGGCGCGGCCCCTGCTGCTGCTGGACGAACCCTTCGCGGCGCTAGGTCCGGCGCTGAAGTCGGAGATGCTGACCCTGCTGGCGCAGGTGGCGTCCGACACGACGGTGCTGATGGTGACCCATGATCCGGCCGATGCGCGGGCCTTTGCGCCCGACACCCTGCTGGTCGAGGATGGCGCGGTGCACGCCCCCCGCCCCACCGGGCCGCTGCTGGACAATCCGCCGCCGGGACTGCGCGCCTATCTGGGCTAGGCGATCCACAGGCGGATGATCCAGGCGACGGCGCCGATCACCGCCACGCTGGCCAGCCAGATCGCCACGAACCACGCCAGTCGTCGCAGGGATTGCGGCATCAGTGGTACCCCTCCTTGGGGTCCATCTTGCCGCGGAACACCCAATAGGAATAGGCGGTATAGGTCAGGATCACCGGGATCAGCACGGCCGCGCCGACCAGCATGAAGATCTGGCTGTTGCGGGGGGCGGCGGCCTCCCAGATCGTGACCTCCACCGGGACTATGTAGGGGAACATCGAGATCCCCAGCCCGACAAAGCCCAGGATGAACATCCCCAGCGCGCAGAGGAACGGCCAGTAGTCGTGATGACGCACCATCAGCGAGGTGAACATGCCGAAGGCCAGGCCCAGCACGGCGGCACCCACCCCCGCTGCCAGCACGATGTTCCAGCCGCCGAACCAGCGGCTGTAATAGCCGTCCTGCAGGAATGGCGTCCACAGGCTGACCACGCCCATGAAGATCACCGTGCCGACACCCAGCACCCAGGCCCGCTTGCGCATGCGCTCCTGCAGGGGGCCGGCGGTCTTCATCACCAACCATGTCGCGCCCAGAAGGGCGTATCCGACCATGACCGCGACGCCGACCATCAGCGTGAAGGGCGTCAGCCAGTCCCACCAGCCGCCGGAATATTCGCGCGCGGCCTTGTCGACGTCGATACCCTGCAGCAGCCCGCCCAGGGTGATGCCCTGCGCCAGCGCGGCCACCGCCGATCCGCCGATGAAGGCCACGTCCCAGACCTTGCGCCAGCGCTTGGTGCGCCAGCGGAACTCGAACGCGACGCCGCGGAAGATCAGCGCCAGCAGCATCGCCATGATCGGCGCATACAGCGCCGGCAGGATCAGCGCATAGGCCAGCGGAAAGGCCGCGAACAGCCCGCCCCCGCCCAGGACCAGCCAGGTCTCGTTCCCGTCCCAGACCGGCGCGACCGAGTTCATCATGATGTCGCGGTCCTCGCCCTCGGGTTCGACCGCGAACAGCATGCCCAGGCCCAGGTCGAACCCGTCCAGCACGACATAGACCAGCACCGCAAAGGCGATGACGAAGGCCCAGATGACGGTCAGATCCAGCGAAACGCCTTCTGCGAGGGGCATGGTCACTCTCCGGGTTGGACGTTGCGGGTCGGGTGCTGCTGGGCGGGCGTGGTGCCCGCCGTGCGCGTCGGGCTGTTGGTCACGTCCTTCAACCGCGGTTCGTTATTCGCCGGAGAGCGGCTCATCAGACGCAGGATATAGTATGTCCCCGCCCCAAAGACCGCGAAATAGACAATGATGAAGGCCACCAGCGATGCCCCCACCGCGGCCGCGTCCAGGGGTGCGGCGCTGTCCACCGTGCGCAGGTGACCATAGACGGTGAAGGGCTGCCGCCCGACCTCGGTCGTGACCCATCCGGCCAGCACGGCGATCAGCCCCGCAGGAGACATCACAAGGGCGGCGCGGTGCAGCATGGGGCTGTCGAACAGCATCCCCCGCCAGCGCGCCCATAGCGACCAGACCCCGATCCCCAGCATGGCAAAGCCAAGCGCGACCATGATGCGGAACGACCAGAAGACGATGGCCACGGGGGGCTGATCCTCGCGCGGGATGGTGTCCAGGCCCGCAAGCGGCGCGTTCAGGTCGTGCTTCAGGATCAGGGACGACAGCTTGGGGATGCCGATGGCATAGTCCAGGCGCTGTTCGTCCTGGTTCGGGATGCCGAACAGGTACAGCGGCGCGCCTTCGTCATGGCTCTCGAAATGGCCCTCCATCGCCATGACCTTGGCCGGCTGGTGCTCCAGCGTGTTGATGCCGTGGAAATCGCCCAGCACGATCTGGACCGGTGCAAAGATCGCGGCCATCCACATCGCCATGCTGAACATGGTCCGCGTGGCCGGGCTGACCTTGTCGCGGCGGTGCCGGTGGCGCAGCAGGTGCAGGGCCGCAACGCCCCCCACGATGAAGGCCGTGGTCAGATAGGCCGCGGTCACCGTGTGCATCAGGCGGAACGGAAAGGACGGGTTGAAGATCACCTGCCAGAAGTCGGTGGGCAGGAACTGCCCCGTCTCGGGGTCGATCTCGAAGCCCGCGGGGGTGTGCATCCAGCTGTTGACCGACAGGATCCAGAAGGCCGAGAACGCCGTGCCCAACGCCACCGCGGCGCAGGCGATCATGTGCAGCGTGGGCCCGACGCGGTCGCGCCCGAACAGCATGATCCCCAGGAACCCGGCCTCCAGGAAGAAGGCCGACAGGACCTCATAGGCCATCGGCGCGCCGATGACCGGCCCCGCCTTGTCGGAAAAGGCTGACCAGTTTGTGCCGAACTGATAGGACATCACGATGCCCGACACGACGCCCATGGCAAAGGCCAGGGCAAAGATCTTGACCCAGTATCGGAACAGATCCAGGTACTTGTGGTCCTTTGTCCACAGCCACAGCCCGTTCAGGACCGCCAGAAAGCTGGCCAGCCCGATCGTGAAGGCGGGGAACAGGAAGTGGAAGCTGACCGTGAAGGCGAACTGGATCCGGGCCAGCAGGATGGCATCTGCATTGTCGAACATCGGGGGCCTTTCACGGCAGGGGCACGCCCCGCGGGCATGTCGGTTTCGGACCGGTCACCGCCTGCACCACGGGCATATGACCGGACCCATCGTCTTTTGGAATCATAGTGCTCCTACTGGTCGCGGCCGCGCAAGGGCATCGATGTCGCGCCCGCCCCCCTGTGGCGCATCTGCGTCACGGGTGGCACCTTGGGCCGATGTCAGGGGTGCACAGAGGGTGAGGCACCGCCGCCTGTTCCTGCATTGACGGTCGGTGGGGTTTGATTGCTGCACTGCCGGCCCCCGGAAGCGACTGTGCTTCCCGAGCAATGAATTTGGCGCCATGCGGCGGGAGGCACCGGCAATTTTGCTATGCCCGCCCTGGTGGCTTCGACGCTGTCACTTGAGGACGGACCGCGTGGCACGGGTGCTGTCCAAGCCATTCCGTTTGCGCATCACGCGCACGATCCATCAGGCGGCGGTCGCGGGCGTGCCGCAGCCTCGGATGGGCACGATCCGTGATGGCCGGAGGGGGAAAGGCAGCAGGTGCTACATCATCGGCCGTAGCGATGGGAGCGCGACGGAAGGGTGCGTCGAGAATCGCGTCGCCGGTGCCGCCGCCCCGATACCCGCGATCCATATCGAGGATACCGGCGCGACGCGGACTTCAGTTGCCCGTTCCGATCGCGACGGAACGGGCATGTTCGATCAGGTCCCAACGATTTCCCCACGGGTCCCTCCAGACGACGACACGCCCGTAAGGCTCGTCGCGCGGAAGCGTCTCGAACGTCACGCCCGCGGCCTGGAGGCGCTGATAGTCGCGCGTGAAATCGTCCGTCTCCAGGAAAAGCCAGACCCGTCCGCCGCCCTGCTCTCCGATGGACGCGGTCTGGCGGTCTCCGACGGCCCGGGCAAGCAGGATCTCGGTATCGCCACCCGGGGGCGCAATCCGCACCCATCGCTTGCCGTCGCCCAGTTCGGTATCCTCCCGGCACTCGAAACCGATCCGGCGGAAGAAGTCGAGCGCCGCGTCGTAGTCCGGGACCAGCAGGGACAGGTGGGCGATGCGGGCGGGCATGACATTGTGCTTTCCATCGGGACGGTCGCGATGCGTTTCTGGGGCACAGCCCGGTCCGCGACAAGCCCGCCCGTGGCATTTCGCGATCTGGGCGGGAATGCAGGCACGTGTTCGGCGCACGGCAGTCTTATTCCAACGACTGTCGATCCGGGTGATGATCATGCTCGCAGACCATTGAGAAGCGCATGCCCCCGCCCTACGCGCGCCTGAAGGATCCCGCGTCATATGTCCCGCCGCGGATCGTTCGGACATCCCGGCTGGATCTTTGCCCCGCGAGCGTTGATGATGCCGCCGCGGTGGCGCGGGCCAGGGGCGAAAGCCATGCAGAATTGATGCCGTGGTTTCACGGAACGATGGGGAACCCCGGACAGGAACGGGATGCCCGGTGGCAGTCAGAGCGGCTGGCGGAAGCGGTGGAGGCTGCACAACGACGCGAGCGGCTGTCCTATCTTGCATGGGCCTCGGGCGTCTGTGTCGGCGCCGTCGATCTGATCCCGCAGTGGCGGCGGGGCCAGTTCCGACTGTCCTGCTGGGTGCGGTCCTCTGCCTGCCGCCAGGGATATGGGGCTCAGGCGGTGAACGCGATGATACGGGCCGCCTTCGGGGCCTTGGACGCACGTCTGGTGACGACCGGTCATGCCGCGCCCAACACGGCCAGCGCAGGTCTGACACGGATGCTGGGCTTCAGGCAGATCGCATGCCAGCCGCTTGGGTACGAGATGCCCGACGGCCTGCTGGTGGACGGCATCGCCTATGCCATCGAAGATATCGCCGTCCTGCCACCCCTGAAGGTCGCATGGGCCTGACTGACACGACGGCTTTGCCCCGCACGTGATCGGTCGCGCAGGGGCGGTCAGCCCGTCGCGGGCGGCTGATCCGCCACCTCCCGGCACAGCCACTCTCGAAAGCTGCGCATTCCGCTGGTTTCCGGCCTGGACTGCAGGCGGGTCAGCCAATAGGCGCCTGCGACAATGGAATGGTCGAACAGGGTCACAAGACGGCCGCGATCCGTCCAGTGGCCGAAAAGCGCAGGTGGCAGCAGCGCGATCCCGTGCCCCTCCGCCGCCATGTCCGCCAGGGCGATGGAGCTGTCCAGCATCGGCCCCCGCAGGGGCGGGCAGGCCAGGCCCAACCCTGCGAACCACCGTTCCCATTCGCCTGTCCGATAGGATCGCAACAGCGGCTGCTCCAGCATCGCCTGGGGGCCGGACATGGTCCTGGCGCGGTCCGGGGCGCACATGGGGGCCAGGGGCGCGTCCATGATGCGGGTGGCCTGCAGCCCATGCCACGACCCGTCGCCAAAGCGGATGGCCAGGTCAAGCCCTTCGCCCGGAATGCTGACGCGGTTGTTGTTGGCGAAGATGCGCAGGTCCACTTCGGGATGCGCCGCCTCGAACCCGGCCAGGCGCGGGATCAGCCAGCCCGTCGCAAAGGTTCCGACCACGCCCACATGCAGCGCCTCGTGATAGCGCCCGCCCGAGAACCGGTCCAGCGTCGCGCCGATCAGGTCAAGCGATCCGGTCAGGACCGGGGCCAGGGCCGCACCCTCGTCGGTCAGAACCAGCCCTCGGGGCACACGGCGGAACAGGGCCACGCCAAGGCGTTCCTCGAGGTTGCGGATCTGGTGGCTGAGCGCCGCCTGCGTCACGCACAGTTCGATCGCGGCCTTCGACAGCGTCAGGTGCCGGGCCGCGGCTTCGAAGGCCCGCAGCGCATTCAGGGGGATGTTGGGCCGATCCATCACGCATCCATTAGAATTTCTCAACGATAGGGCAAGAAACCATGATTTGATGCCCCTGCAAGATCACAATAGCTCTGGCTGGCAAAATTAATTCATGTCGCGGCGCCGTCGCGACGCCAGAGGGAATTCCATGACCATCATCCGATCCTTGACTGTCGCAGCCGTGCTGCTGACCACCCCCGCCCATGCCCAAGGGCTGACCGAGCAGGCATTCCAGCAGATCAGCGAAGGCGTCTTCCGTCCCGTCATCGAGGAGTTCGACATTCCCGGCATCGCCATCGGCGTGACGATGGACGGACAGCAGTTCTTCTTCACCGATGGATTGGCCGATCGCGCGGCATCGCGCCCCGTCGACCGCGACACGCTGTTCGAGTTGGGATCGAACAGCAAGCTGTTCACCGTGGCCCTGGCGGCCCTTGCAGAACAGCGCGGCCTTTTGTCCCTGCAGGACCCGGTGTCATCCCGGATGCCAGCGCTGGCGGGCAGCGCCTTCGATGCGGTAACGCTGGCCGACCTTGCCGCCCATGCCACGGGTGGCCTGCCCCTGCAGGTGCCCGACGCGGTCACGGACATGGACGGCCTGATGACCTATCTGAACGCCTGGACGCCGCAGGGCGAGGCCGGCACGCTGCGCGCCTATTCCAATGTCAGCATCGGCCTTTTGGGGCTGATCGCGGGAGAGCAGTTCGGGACGACCTACACGGATGCGCTGGCGCGTGACCTTCTTCCCGGACTGGGGCTGGACAGCACCTTCGTCGATGTCCCCGACGCCGAGATGGCACGCTATGCCTTCGGTTATTCCAGAACCGACGACAGCCCGATCCGCGTCAACCCCGGCATGCTGGATGCCGAGGCCTATGGCATCAAGTCGTCGGTGACCGACATGACCCGTTTCCTGGACGCCCATCTGGGCAATCTTACCCTGGAGGGTGAGATCACGGCAGCGCTGGCCCGGACGCGCCGGTCGGACTACGACACCGCCCATTACGCGCAGGCCATGATCTGGGAAGGGTATCCTTGGCCCGTGGATGCCGCTGCGCTGGCGGCCGGAAATTCGCCGGACATGGCGATGTCGCCGCAACCCATGACCAAGGTCGACGCGCGCCAATTGGAGGGGGACGTCTATCTGAACAAGACAGGGGCGACCAACGGCTTTGGCTCTTACGTCGCGATGGTGCCGTCCGAACGGATCGGCGTCGTGGTCCTGGCGAACCGCAACTATCCCAACCCGGTCCGGGCGGAAGCGACGCGGGAGCTGATCGTGCAACTGCTGGCGCGCGCCAGAGAGTGAACGGCAGTGCTGGATGCACAGGTGACCTGGCCACCATGACGGCTGCGGCCCCGATCCGGGGGCCGCAGCCTTGTTTCAGTCGGCGCGGCCATGCGTCAGGGTCGCGGGCGTCACCATCCGGCGCTGCCAGAGGAACAGCGCGGCGGCCACGGACAGGCCGAGGAGGTCGGTCACCCAGCCCACGGCGATCATCGACAGCGCAGCCCCGATCAGCACCAGACGCACCACCATCGACGCGTGCCCGAAGTAGTAGCCGATCACCCCCGCCGACAGCAGGAACATGCCCAGCAGTGCAGTCGCGGTCGCATGGATGATGTCGATCCATTCGCCCTGCATCAGCAGCTCGTGAGAGCCGAAGAACATGAAGGGCACGATGAAGGCCGCAAGGCCCAGGCGGAAGGCCTCGACGCTGGTCTTCATCGGGTCGGACCCCGACAGGGCCGCGCCCGCATAGGCGGCCAGGGCCACCGGCGGCGTGATGGCCGACATCACCGCATAGTAGAAGACGAAGAAATGCGCGACCAGCACCGGCACCCCAAGGGCGATCAGCCCCGGCGCCACCACGGCGGCGGCGACCGCATAGGCGGCGGTGGTGGGCATGCCCATCCCCAGGATGATCGAGATGCACATCGCGAAGAACATCGCCAGATACTGGTTCTGATCCGCGATCGACAGAAGCAGCGATGAGAACCGCGCCCCCACCCCGGTCAGCGCGATG
Source organism: Paracoccus sp. Arc7-R13 (assembly GCF_004010775.1). Taxonomy (NCBI): domain Bacteria; kingdom Pseudomonadati; phylum Pseudomonadota; class Alphaproteobacteria; order Rhodobacterales; family Paracoccaceae; genus Paracoccus; species Paracoccus sp. Arc7-R13. The sequence continues at coordinate 331,158 of NZ_CP034810.1, forward strand.
ACGCCCACGATGATGCCCGCCGCGGCGCAGACCGCGACCATCTGGATGGTCATCTTGGCGCCCATGTCCAGCGCGTTGAAGATCTGGCGCGGGCCCATGCGATGCGGCGTCAGCCAGCTGACCATCGCTGCCGATGCCATTCCCATCGCACCCGCCCGGATCACGGAATAGCCCGCGAACAGCGTATAGATCAGGATGATGATCGGCAGGAACAGATAGACCTGGCGGATCAGCACCTTGAACTGCGGCAGCTCGGACCGGGGCAGGCCCTTCATGTCCAGCTTGAGCGCCTGGAGGTCGACCATGAAATAGACCGACACGAAATACAGCAACGCCGGGATGATCGCGGCGATGACGATGTCGGTATAGGGGATGCCCGTGACCTCGGCCATGATGAAGGCGCCCGCGCCCATGATCGGCGGCAGGATCTGCCCGCCCGAGGAGGCCGTGGCCTCGATCGCGGCCGAGGATTTCGGCGAATAGCCGACCTTTTTCATCAGCGGAATGGTCAGCGAGCCGGTGGACACGACGTTGCCCGCCGAGGTGCCGTTGATCATGCCCATCAGGCCCGATGCAAAGACTGCGACCTTGGCCGGACCGCCCCGCGCCTGACCGGCGCAGGCAAAGGCGAAGTTCACGAAGTAATCGCCCACCTTCGACGCCTGCAGGAAGGCCGCGAAGACGATGAACAGGATGATATAGGTCGAACTGACCGCGATCGGGTCGCCCAGGATGCCCTGGTCGGTGAAGATGTAGGTGAAGAACCGCGTCGCCGTATAGCCGCGATGGTTCAGAAAGCCCGGCAGCCACGGCCCCAGGAAGCTGTAGCCGATGAAGACCGCGACGATGATCACCAGCGCGAGGCCCGTCAGGCGGCGCGTCAGCTCCAGGATCAGCATGACCCCGGTGACCGCGGCCCACAGATCGCCCGGCTGCGCCATCGCCGTGCCCGCCCGCATGCGCAGCGCGCCCACGACGAACAGGATGTAGCCCAGGACCGCGATCGAGGCCAGGCACAGGATCAGGTCGCCCGGATAGATCCGCGACCGGTCCCGCGACGAATAGAGCCAGCCTGCGACGATGGCCGCCCCGGTGCCGATGGCCAGCGGCAGGCCATAGGTGCGGAACCCGAAGGCCGGCGGCATCGCCACCCCGGCCAGCCACCAGGCGCCCCAGGCATAGGCGATGACCGCCAGCCCATAGCCCACGCCCAGGGCCGCCACGCCCAGCAGGGCCAGTTCGGCCATGCCGCGGCGTGCGGGAGCGGTGGCGCTGTCGCTGCGCTGCATCAGCGCGGAATAGGTCAGAAAGCCGATGATCAGGCCGCCGCAGACATGCATCATGCGGTAGGTCCAGGTCTCCAGCGGATAGACGACCATGACGAACAGGTGGAACAACGTATAGGCGGCGCAGAGGACCGCGATCAGCACACCCGTTCCGGCGCGGGGGTCGCGCTGGTTGGGGGCCATCGGTTCGTCATCGACGCCCTGCGCGATGACGGGTCCGGTCCCTGCCGCAGATGCAGCATCAACTGACATGAGGGGTCTCCGTCGGCAAGGACCGCGCGGACGGGGTCCGGGCAGTCGGTCCGATCATGGGGGAAAGGGAAAAGGGTCCGGGGGCCGCAGCCCCCGGAGAATGCGCTCAGCCGCGCAGTTCGGCCGGGATCTCCACCCCGACCTCGTCGAAGTAACGCACGGCGCCCGGGTGGTAGGGCAGGAAGGTGTTCTTGTCGACGTTCTCGGGCAGGGTCTCGGCGGCGGTGGCGTGGATCTGCATCATCGCCTCGTTGCCTTCCATCACCAGCTTGGTGATCTCATAGGCCAGGCTTTCGGGCATGTCCTGATGGGCGACGGCAAAGTTCCACATGGCGACCGTGCCATGCCCCTCGGGGAAGCCCTGGTACATGCCGCCGGGCACCTCGAAGGCGGCCACTTCGGGCATCGCCTCGAGGATCTGCGCGCGCTGCTCCTCGGTGAAGCCGAAAATGTTGACCGGGTTCTCGGCCGCGATCTGGGCAAAGGCGCTGATCGGCACGCCGGCCGCAAAGGCGAAGGCGTCGATCAGGCCGTCCTTGACCTGGCTCGTGGCGTCGTTGGCCCCGGCATAGCTGATGGTCGCGTCGACGCCCAGCACCTCGAAGAAGCGCGGCCAATAGGTGGCGGCGGTGCCGCCCGCCGGTCCGACCGAGACGCGCTTGCCCGCCATGTCGGTGACGTCCGCGATGCCCGACGACTGCAGCGCGACGGCCTCGAACGGGGTCTGATACATGGGGAACAGGGCGCGCAGGGCCTTGTGCTCGACCCCCGGCGCCAGTTCGCTGTTGCCGGTCCAGGCCTCATAAGCGGGGCCCATGGTGACCAGGCCGATCTGGTGGTCGCCGGTCTCGACCAGGGTGGCGTTCTGCACCGGGCCGCCGGTGACCTCGCCCGAGGCGTTCAGGTCCAGGTTCTGGCTGATCAGTCCGGCCAGACCGGTGCCATAGATGAAATAGGTGCCGCCCTGGCTGGCGGTACCGATGGTCAGGCTGCTGGGCCAGTCGGCGCGGTCGTCCTGGGCAAAGGCGGGCGACAGGCTGAAGGTGGCCGCGACGGTCGCGGCGACGGTCATGAAACGCATGAAAATCCTCCCAGATTTTTCCGGGGCCGCACGTCTTGCGCGTGGCGGCCCGACAAAGCCCCTTCAGCTAGGCCATGCCATGCCCTGCACGCAATGCCGCCATGCGCCGGGCGCGCGGGAAAAGCGCCGCCAAGTCGTGGCGATGGGTGGATTCGGTAACATCGGCGTCATCGCGTGGGTGGAAATCCCCCCATCACGGGTCCGGATCGTCGCCCGCATCGACGTAATGCGTCTTGTCGATCATGTATTTCTGCATCTTCTCGTAAAGCGACTTCCGCGACAGGCCAAGCGATTCATAGACCGGCTTCAGCCGCCCGCCATGCGCGGCCAGGGTCGCCACGATCACGTCGCGCTCGAAGGCCGCGACTCGATGGGCCAAGCGCTGCTGTTCGGGGCTGCGCTCCTCGGCCGGCTGCAGGGCGATGCCCAGGGCGTGACGGTCGGCGGCGTTGCGCAATTCGCGGACATTGCCGGGCCAGGCGCGTTCGGCGATCTCGGCCAGCAGGGCGGGGGGCACGGCCACGGCGGCGCGGCGGTGGCGGGCGGCGGCCTCCTGCACCAGCTTGATGAACAGCAGCTGGATGTCCTCGCGCCGCGCGGACAGCGGCGGCATGGTCAGCGTCACCACGTTCAGACGGTACAGCAGATCGGCGCGGAACCGCCCCGCCGCAACCTCCTCCTCCAGCGGCTGGCGCGAGGTCGCGATGAAGCGCACGTCCAGCGCCCGCCCCTCATCCGCGCCCAGGGGGAACATCACCCGGTCCTGGACCACGCGCAGCAGCTTGCCCTGCACGTCCAGGGGCATCGAGCCGATCTCGTCCAGCAGGATGGTACCGCCGCGCGCATGTTCGAATTTTCCGTAACGCGGGCGCAGGGCGCCGGGAAAGGCGCCCGCCTCATGGCCGAACAGTTCCGATTCGATCAGCGACGCGGGCAGCGCCGCGCAGTCGATGGCGATGAAGGGCCGCCCCGCGCGCGGCGACAGGTCGTGCAGGGCACGCGCCACGACCTCCTTGCCGGTGCCGGTCTCTCCGACGATCAGCACGTCGGCCTCGGTCGGGCCGATGGTGCGCAGGCGGCGGCGCAGGTCGATCATCACGTTGGACCGCCCGACCAGCCGCGTCTCCAGATCGTCCGCCTGTCCCGCCGCCGCCCGCAGGACGCGGTTCTCCAGCACAACTCGGCGGTAATCCATCGCGCGGGACGCGATCTCGGCCAGCTGCGCGCCGTCGAATGGCTTTTCGACGAAATCATAGGCCCCCTCGCGCATCGCGCGCACGGCCAGCTGGATGTCGCCATGCCCGGTCACCAGGATCACCGGGATGTCCACGTCGATCTCGCGGATGCGACTCATCAGGGTCAGCCCATCCATGCCCGGCATGCGGATGTCGGTCACCACAATGCCGCCGAAACCGAACCCCACGCGGTCCAGCGCGGATTGGGCATCGGGGGCCTCCTCGACCTCGAACCCCTCCAGCTCCAGGGCCTGGGCGGTCGACAGACGCATGTCGGGCTCGTCATCGACCAGCAGGATGCGGCCCGCGATCATGGCGCGATCTCGGGCAGGTCGATGCGAAAGGCCGCACCGCGATCGCAGGGAAGAATGCGCAATTCGCCTCCGAAATCCTTGATGATATTGAAAGAGATCGACAGCCCCAGCCCCAGGCCGCTACCCACCCCCTTTGTCGAGAAGAACGGATCGAAGATGCGATCCTCCAACCCCTGAGCGATGCCGGGGCCGTTGTCGCTGACGGTCAGCAGGACGCGCCCGTCCGTCCGCCGCCCCTCGATGCGGATCGCGCCGTCGGGGCGGCCGTCCAGCGCGTCCAGCGCATTGGCGACCAGGTTCACCACCACCTGCTGGAACCGCACCGGCCCCGCCCGCACCATCAGCGGACCGGGCGGCAGATCGACGACCAGCGCGACGGGCTGGCGGTCGATGCGCCAGGCGATCACCTCCAGCGCGTCGCGCAGCACGTCATGCAGGTCCACGTCGGACAGCTGGGCATTGGGCTTGCGGGCAAAGTTGCGCAGCGTGCGGCCGATCTCGGTCATGCGATCGGTCAGCGACAGGATGCGCGTCAGGTTCAGGCGCGCATCGGCGGCGCGGTCGCGGTCCAGATAGGTCACTGCATTGGCGGCAAAGTTGCGCACCGCGCCCAAGGGCTGGTTCAGCTCATGCGACAGGGCCGCCGACATCTGCCCCAGGGCGGCCAGCTTGGCCGATTGCACCAGATGACGCTGCGTGCGGCGCAGCTCGGCCTCGGTGGCGCGACGTTCCGTGACCTCAGCGCCAAGGCGGGCGTTCAGCTGCGCCAGCTCGGCCGTGCGGGCGGCAACGCGCCCTTCCAGCTGGGCCTGGGCCTCGGCCTGGATCGACAGGCGTTCGCGCAGGCGGGCCCGGCGCTGCGCCCAGGCGGTCAGCAGCGCGACCCCTACGCCCAGGATCATCAGCGCCGCCAGCGTTCCGATCAGCGCCTGCCGCCGCGCAGGTGCGGTGTCCAGCAGCACATGCACGGTCCAGTCGGCCTCGGGCATGGCCTCGGAGACGGTCAGGAACTCGCGCCGCGTCTCGGGCAGCTCCAGCCGTCGGATGTCATGACCTGCGGCCTCGCCCGCCACGCGCAGGGGCAGCATCAGCAGCGGCTCATCATCATAGCGCCGGGTGGCGGCGATGCGCGCCCGCGTCCGGGGCGTCAGCGGCGCGATCGAGCGGAACTGCCAGTCGCGGCGGCTGGCCAGAAAGACGATCCCCTCGCCGTCGGTCACGATCATCTCGTATTCGGCGGCGCGCCAGCTGTCCTCGATCGCATCCATGTCGACCTTCAGTACCAGCACGCCGACGATCCTCCCCCGGTCCCTGAGCGCCCGGCCAAAGTAATACCCCCGCTTGCCCGAGGTCGTCCCAAGCGCCGAGAACCGCCCCTGCCCCCCAGCCAGCGCATCGGTGAAATAGGGACGATAGTCGAACCGTTCGCCCACGAAGCTGAACGCCTGGTCGAAGTTGCTGGCGGCCACGGTCATGCCGTCAGGTGCCATGACATAGGCATCCGACAGCCCCATCAACCGTGCCAGATGGCGCAGATAGAGGTTCGCCGCGGCCAACCGCACCGGATCCGCATCCGGCGCAAGCGCACGCACCAGGACGGGATTCCGGTCCATGAGGTCAGGCAACCGCTCGTATCGCGCCAGCTCTCCGCGAAGGCCAGACACGGCAAGCCGCAGGATGTTCTCTCCCTGCGGCACCGTCGCGACGATATAGTATCGCGCCAGAAGGGCGTTTCCGCCGATGGCCACGGCAAGACAAAGCGTCATGACCACCAGCGCGACCCAGATGCGCCGCGCATTGCCAAGCCTGCCGATCACGGAATGCGGCCCATCCTCCCGTCGCATCGGATACCCGCCCCCTTGTCCCGACCGCCATCACACCATGAAATCAGCTGATGGTTCAACCGCTCAGGGACGTATAGCAATGCTCTGCTCGCCGCTTGTTCCGCAGGAAATGGAAGAAGGGGTCCATCGACCCTGTTACACAAATCGGCTTATGGTCGGAGTCCCTTTTCCCGGAAGGACTTATCCTACGGCCTCGGTTATGGGTATGCCGAGCGCAACGTCGCCGTTTATAACGGCGGTGCGGACCTGGACTTCTGAGTTGCCCCCTGAAAGCTGGGCACTGACGTAAGCTCTGTTTTTGCTGTCTGCTGATCTTCATCACGAGGGAGATCGACGATGTCGAAACGAAAGCGGCACACCCCTGGGTTCAAGGCGAAGGTGGCCCTTGAGGTGCTGAAAGGCGAGGGGACCGTGTCGGAGCTGGCGAGCCGGTTCGGCGTGCATCCGACGATGATCGATCAATGGAAACGCGCGTTGCTCGATGGCGCGCCCGGTGTCTTTGAACGCGGTGGCCGCAAGGCGCCGGTGATCGATGAGGATCAGGTCCGGGATCTGCATGCCAAGATCGGGGAGCTGGCGGTGGCCGACTCTTTTTTGGAGAGAACGCTGAAGTCCTGGGGCGGGAAGTGATGAGGCATTGGAACGCCATTGGTCCGAGAGACGATGCCGAACGGCATGGTCGAACGCGACCATCCGGACCTGTCGATCGGCCGGCAGCGCGCTCTGCTGCAGGTCCCTCGTTCGTCGTTTTACCATATGCTGCAGGGTGAGACGGACCAGAACCTCGCGTTCGCCATGGACCTCGAACCAGGGGCGGCCACATGGGTCACTGCGGTTGATCAACGTGCAGTTCCTCGACACGCCTTTCCTTGGCGTCCGTCAGATGACCTGGCACCTGCGCAGTTGCAGGGACCGTGGCCCCAGTGGGGCCGCGCAAGCCCGAAAACGGCCACAAGGTGAACGAAAAGCGGATACGTCGGCTTATGCGCCTTATGGGTCTGATGCCGATCCACCAGAAGCCCAACACCAGCCGGCCGACGAAGGGACACAAGACCTACCCCTATCTGGCTCGCGCGGCCTGCGTGCGGACCGGCCAAATCAGGTCTGGTGTGTGGACATCACCTATCTGCCGATGCGTCGCGGCGCTCGGCATGGCCTCGGACCGGTGGCGGCTCATGCCTCGCTCTCCCTGGTGGCGATCATGGACTGGCACACCCGCATGGTCCTGGCGTGGCGGATCTCGAACATCGAGCCATGGTCCGCCACTGGTCCGAGGGCCATGGCGAGGGGACGCCGACTTCTGCGTCGAGGCGCTGAACGAGGCCATCTATCGGTTCGGACCGCCGGACATCATGACCATGGAGCATGGTCGCGCCATCGGTCCAAGCGGCCATGCGACGTCAAGGGTCCCACTTCACGTCGTTTGCCTGGACAGACCGCCTGCGACGGTCGGGCGTCCGCATCTCGATGGATGGCAAAGGCGTTCGCAAGCGCACCTTGGGCACCATCTTCATCGAGCGCTTGTGGCGCACCCTGAAATACGAATGCGTCTACCTACAAGCCTGGGAGACCGGATTGCAGGCACGCACCGGTGTCCGCAACTGGATGGAATTCTACAACCACCGCCGCCCGCACAAGGCCCTTGGCGGCCGACCGCCGGCAGTGGTCTGCTCACTGACAGCAGAAGCAACGCAACCCGATCAGCAGGAGCAGATCAGAGCTTGAAAAGCGCCAGATCCTGTCAAAAGAATGGGGAGAACAACACGTTGGACGCCTCTGTGGAAGTGTAAAGGCGAAGCCATTGTGCAGCCGATCTGGCACCCTCCATGAACTCGCCGCAGTGCAGCTGACGCACAGTCGCTTCATTGATCTCGCTGGCGGCGAAGTCGAACCCCGAGAGGTCCTTGTAGGCGGGGAGTCCCGCACGTTCTTCTCGACCTGCCCTTTCTCCCAACCCGCTGCCGGATTGTAGAACTCGGGCTCGAAGACGTAGTGGTTCGTCATGGCGAGGAAGCGCATGTTGACCTCTCGTTCCTTGCCGCGGCCGACACGATCCACTGCCGTCTTCATGTTGTCGTAGATGCCCCGGGCAGGCACGCCACCAAAAACCCGGAACCCGTGCCAGTGGGCGTCAAACAGCATCTCGTGGGTCTGCAGCAGATAGGCGCGCAGCAAAAAGGCCCGGCTGTGCGACAGCTTGATGTGGGCCATCTGAAGCATGGGTCACGCTCTCCACCCAAAATGGCGAAGTCGTCGCTCCAGTCGAACTGGAAGGCCTCGCCCGGACTGAAGGACAAGGGGACAAAGGTCCCCCGTCCTGCCGTCTGCTGCTCACGCTGACGGTCCGCGCGCCAGTCCCGCGAAAAGGCGGCCACGCGGTTGTAGGATCCGGTGAAGCCGAGCTTGACCAGATCGGCGTGCATCTGCTTCAGCGTTCGTCGCTGCTTGCGCGGCTTGCCGATCTCCGTCTTCAGCCAGCCGGCCAGCTTCTCCGAGAAGGGGTCAAGCTTGCTTGGACGTTCCGGCGCCGCAAACTTTGGCTCGATCGTGTTCGCCGCCAGATGCTTTGACACGTAAGCGTCCGGTCTAACCGCTACCCGTTCCAGTGCCATGGCAGCAGTTCATCGATCTTGGTGATCTTGTAGTCCGAGATGCGCGTAAGAGTGTCGGCGATCCCCTCCAGGAGCATCGACAACTGCGCCGGCGTCAGTGCCACCTTGCCCTCCTTGGCCGCGGGCCAGACGAACCGGCCCCGTTCCAGCCGCTTCATGAACATGCAGGCCCCCTGGCCATCCCACCAGATCACCTTGACCAAGTCGCCGCGACGGCCGCGGAAGACGAACAGATGCCCGGCAAACGGGTCCTGCTTCAGCACAGCCTCGGCCTGCGCGGCCAGTGCCGCAAAGCCTTTGCGCATGTCCGTCACCCCGGCCGCCAGCCAGACCCGCGTGCTGACTGGCACCGGGATCATGCTGTCAGCCCCCGGATCAGCCGCGCCAGCGCCTCAGGATCGTAGCTGCCGGTGATGCGCATCCGATGACCGCCCGCAAGCTCGACTTCGATCAGTTCCTGTGGACGTGTCGGCTCGCTGGTCACAACCAGATCATCCTTCCTGACATGGTCTATGATCTCCACGGGCAGGAAGGCAGGGGTAGCCGCCACTGCCGTTGTCTCAGGGGCATAACGCGGATCGCGCAGCCACTTGAACACCATGTTGGCGTTCGCCGCATAACGGCGCGCCACCTGCGCAACCGAAACGCCCGGAGCCGTCGTCTGCAGGCAGATCGACCGCTTCTCTTCGTCCGTCCAAAGCCGCTTTGTCCGACGCGCCACGCTCGCACCATAGTGTCCACCATCTATAGCGGACACTATCTCCCACGCTCACCACGCGGCAGGGCAGTCAGACCGGACGCTTACTTTGACACGGTATTGCGCGAAAGACCCGTGCGCCGAGCGATCTCGCGGATCGACAGCTTCTCGCGCAAGTGCATGCGTCGGATGATGTTCAAAAGCCCCATGTGGATCACTCCGTTACCCCCGCCGCTGACCGCTATGGGGGAAGGTTCACATGGCTCACTTCTCAGTGGAAATTATGCGCTTAGGCGTATGGCCCGGCACACACGATGGTTCGTACGAATCAAGTACTCCGCAAGCCGGTTGATCATAGGAAAAGTCAGAACCGGCTCGTCATAGTATTCATATTGGTCTCGCCAGTATGCATCGCGCAGGGCTTCCGTTTCACCATTGACCTCCTAGTCACCGTCAAGCAGGCGACGCCGGATCAGTGCGTTTTGGAATTGGGTCGCGTTGACACCGTGCCGATTAACGGCCGAGTGCGCAGCTCAGAGGCTGCCGCGCCCCCCGCGCCCTTGCCAAGGGCGACAGATTGACGTGAAGAGCCCATTGCAGTCATTCGTCCCTGCTGCAGCGAATGCAGATGCAGCAAGAGTGATCGACCCAAACCGGACCTTGGTCCGGGCAAGGCCAACTATGGTTTAGGGCGACGCTCATCCCATAGCAGTCATTCGTCATGTGAGGCAAAGGGTGCCGCTCTGCCGTTTCGGGTGGGAACAGCGAACTCTCTCCGCACTGCGTATCTATGTTGCGAACCTGACCAATGCCTTGCCATCGACATGGCGAGGTGGAGCTGGAGCACGGCACGGATGACGAGACGCGCGATATGGCGCAGAAGATCATCGACGCGCAAAAGGAAGATATTGCCGAGATGACGGCCATGCTGGACCGCATGGGCGTTGAAGTGCCGGAATAATAGGGTGGGCCCGCCTTGCGCGGGCCTGTTCTTTACAGAAGGGCTGAGACAGCCTCGCGTTCCTCCTCCAGTTCGGCGATGGTGCGGGCCATCATCTCGCGCTGGAAATCGGTAAAAGTCAGACCTTCGACGCGTTCGTATGTGCCGTTCGCACAGATGACCGGAACGCCGAACATCAGCCCCTCGGGGATACCGTATTCGCCGTTCGAGTGGACGCCCATCGACACCCATTTGCCCCCCGTGCCGTGAATCCAGCCATGCATGTGGTCGATGGCGGCATTTGCGGCGGACGCGGCCGAGGATGCGCCCCGCGCCTCGATGATTGCGGTGCCGCGCCGGGCCACGTTCGGGATTAGGGTGTCGCGATACCATGCGTCGTCGCCGATCATGTCGGGCAGTTTGCCGCCCTGCGCGGTGGCTTCGGTCCAATCCGCGAACATGGTGGGGGAATGGTTGCCCCAGACGGCCAGCCGGTCGATCTCGGCCACGGCGACGCCCGCCTTCGTGGCCAGCTGCGTCAGCGCGCGATTGTGGTCAAGCCGGATCATCGAGGTGACGTTCTCGTTCGGGAAGTCGGGCGCGTTGGCGGCAAGGATCATCGCGTTGGTGTTCGCGGGGTTGCCGACGACCACGACCTTCGCGTCACGCTTGGCGGTCTCGTTCAGCGCTCGGCCTTGGGCGCGGAAGATCTCGGCATTGGCCGACAGCAGATCGCGCCGCTCCATCCCCTTGCCACGCGGGCGCGAGCCGACGAAGAACGCCGCATCCGCATCGCGGAAGGCCGTCGCCGGATCGTCGGTCACCATGGTCTCGACCAGCAGCGGAAAGGCGCAATCCTCCAGCTCCATCACCACGCCGCGCACGGCATCCTGCGCCTGCGGCAGGTCCAGCAGTTGCAGGATTACCGGCTGGTCGGGGCCATAGACGTCGCCCTTGGCGATGCGGAACAGCAGGGCATAGCAGATCTGGCCGGCGGCGCCGGTGACGGCGATGCGTTTGGGGGTAGATGTGGTCACGGTGTCCTCCTAAAGGTTGCGGGAATAGGTAGGCCCGCGGAAGACAACCGTCCAACGCATCGTTCCGCTTGGATCAATCGCCTTGTTCGATGAATGACGCGGCACCCTCGCGGAATGCGGCCAACCCGCCTTGCGCCGGATGGCGGACATAGGTGGCGGAAACGCCCAAGCCCTGCGCCGCGCGTTCGGCCACGCGCCCGATACAGAGGATGCGCGACGGGCGTTTCCACGCGATCAGCGCATGCAGGGCGGGCATGTTGGCGGCAATCTCGGCCACGGTCGGCGGGCGGGTGCGGCCATCGGCATGATGAGGATGCTGCATGACGGCGTTCCAGAACAGCGGCGGCGGGTCCGACACGGCGGCCCAGATCGCACAGGCGGTCGGCCCGTCGGGCAGCGCATAGCGGGTCGGCTGAATCAATGGCAGGCCGAGGCGGTGCAGCGCCTCCTCGCCGCAGAACGGGATGCCGGTGCGCCGCGCACCGCGTCGTGCCATCGCCTCGCCCAGCCACAGCGGCGCGCCCTTCGGCATCGCCTCCAGATAGACGCGCAGGTTGCAGCGGCGAATTTCAGGGGCACCCGCAGCCTCCACCGCCGGATCATGGTCGCGGTAAGGGTTGAACAGCCGGTCGGTGGACGCAATCGCCATCAGGGCGCGCAGCACCTCATCCAAGGGCGCGGTCCAGAAACGCTTGGGCGGCTCGGCTCACATGGCGGCCGGTGGGACGCACGGCGTTGAAATGGCGCGGCGGGATGGGGAACGCGATCTCGAACAACCGACCCGCTGCCAAGGATGCCTCTATCACCACGCGCGACAGGGCGGAGACGCCAGTGCCCGCCTCGACCGCCGCACGGACAGCCTCGTTCGAGGGAAGCTCCATCCCCACGCGCGGCACGATCCCCGCCGCCGCCAGCGCCTGTTCCAGAATGGCGCGCGTGCCAGAGCCCTGTTCGCGCAGGATCCACGTCGCCGCTGCCAGATCGGTCACGGGCTTCGCCGCCACCACGACCAGCCGGTCCGTTGCGGCGGGGATCAGGGTGAACGCGGGCGAGGTCACCTCATCCTCGACAAAGCCCAGATCGGCCTCACCCTCGGCCACCGCCTGGCACGCGTCATGGGTGTTCAGGATGCGCAGAGTCAACGCGATCCCCGGATGGGCGGCCTGGAAGGTCTGCATGACCTTCGGCAGCCAGTAATTCGCGACCGTCTGGCTGGCCACCAGCCGCAACCGCCCATGATGCAATCCCATCGAGGCCGCAAGGAACCCCGCCGCATCCTCGGCCCGCGCCACCACCGCCCGCGCCTCGGGCAGGAAGCTGCGGCCCAGATCGGTCAGCACGATGCCGCGCCCCACGCGGTCGAACAGGCGCACGTCGTGGCGTTCCTCAAGTGCTGCGATGGCGGCGCTGGTGGCGGACTGGGTCAGGTTCAGCGCGCGGGCGGCCTCGGTCACATGCTGACGTTCGGCCACGGCGATGAAGATGCGAAGCTGTTCCAGCGTCATGCGGCAGCCCCCAGATGCGACAAGGCGAAGGCCACGAGGAACCCGAGCGTGACCAGAAGGCCAGTCTCGCCGCGTTCGCCCTCCACCGCCTCGGGGATCATGGTGTCGGCGATCATGGTCAGCAGGGCGCCGGCGGCCAGCGCATTCACCGCCGCCAGCAGATAGGGCGGCGCATCCCCCAAGGCCGCTGCACCGATCAGCGCCGCGGCGCCGGAACACAGCACGATCGCCGCCCACAGGCCGAACACATACCCCGCGCCGCGCCCCGCAGCCTTCATCCCAACTGCGCTGGACAGACCTTCGGGAAAGTTCGACAGGACGATCGCCGCGAACATGGCGATGCTGACGCCGCCGCCGTCCAGCATGCCCACCCCCAGCACGACCGATTCCGGTATCCCGTCCAGAAACGCCCCCGCCGCGATGGCCAACCCGCCGCCCTGTGCCGCCTGCCGCTGCTGTTTTCCCGACCGCTTGCGATGGTGCCCGCCATTCCGCGATATCAGCGCGTTGGCCACCGTATACAGCACCGACCCCGCCACGGCCCCCAGCACCACCGGCCAGATGCCCGCCTTGCCGAATCCGTCCAGGATCAGGTCATAGCTGACGGCCGAGATCAGGACACCGCAGCCGAACGCCATGAACCCCGTCGTCACCCGTTTGGGAAACGGCGCAAACCATGCCAGCGCCACGCCGATCAGCAGAGACGATGCGCCCGCCAGCCCCCACAATCCCGCCTGCATCCAGATCGCCATCATCGTCCCATCGTCTAATCCGATCATTCGGACAAGTTTAATCCGTTGGATCGGTTGCGCCAGCCCCACTATCTTCATACCCAAGGAGATACCCCATGACCTTCGAGAAAATGCGGGCCGTATCGCTCGGCCTCCAACCGCTCAGCCGCCTCGACAGCCCGCGCGAGGTGGTGCGCCAGTTCACCCCGAACTGGTTCGCCGCCACCATGGGCACCGGCATCCTGTCCATCGCGCTGGCGCAAACCCCGTTCCGCGCGGTGGGCGAGGCGCTGTGGATCCTAAACATCGGCCTTTTCGCGCTGTTCAGCGTGCTTTACGCGGCGCGGTGGGTGTTCTTCTTCGACGGGGCGCGCCGCGTCTTCGGCCATTCGGTCGTGTCGATGTTCTTCGGCTGCATCCCGATGGGGCTGGCCACGATCATCAACGGCCTGCTGATCTATCGCGGCGCGGTGGGGCTGGCGGAAACGCTGTGGTGGATCGACGTCGCGATGGCCGCAGCCTGTGGCATCGCCATCCCCTATCTGATGTTCACCCGCCAAAGCCATTCCATCGACCAGATGACCGCCGTATGGCTTCTGCCCATGGTCGCGGCCGAGGTGGCGGCAGTGACGGGCGGGCTGCTGGCCCCGCATGTCGGGAACGGCCTGACAGTGCTGTGGGTGTCTTATACCCTCTGGGCGCTGTCGCTGCCCATCGCGATGAGCGTGCTGGTGGTGCTGGTCCTGCGCCTTGCGATCCACAAACTGCCGCATGCGTCGATGGCGGCCTCGGCCTGGCTGGCGCTTGGCCCCATCGGCACCGGCGCGCTTGGCCTGATGACCCTGGGCGAGGCTGCGCCCGCCATCTTCGCCGCGCACGGGCTGGACGCCTATGTTGGCGCCGCGCAGGGCGTCGGTCTGATCGGCGGGATGATCCTGTGGGGCTACGGCCTGTGGTGGTTCGCGATGGCCGCCCTGATCACCGGGCGCTACCTGCGCGAGGGGCTGCCGTTCAACCTCGGCTGGTGGGGCTATACCTTTCCCATCGGGGTGTTCGCGGTGGCAACGCTGAAGCTGGGCACGCTGATGCCCATCGGCTCGATCCACGTCTTCGGCCTGATGCTGGTGGCCCTGCTGGCCGTGATCTGTGCCATCGTAGCCACTCGCACCGTGCGCGGGGCGTGGCAGGGTGATCTGTTCGTCGCCCCTTGCCTGAAGGAGGATTGAGATGATCGCCACACGTCGCACCGTTCCGGCGGGTGCTGCCGCCCTGATGCTGTCAGCATGAGACTGCAAAACAAAAAATCATAAGCCGCAAATGATGCTTCGCATCCCTTGCGGCTTATCCACCGAATGCTAGGCAAAGCATTTCCTTCAGTTGGTTGAAGGCTCTGCTTATGCCAGTTCACCAAAGCGGACGCTCACGGGGTCAGGATAGATCGACACAATGCGGGACGGTGCGGAGCGGACGGTCAGGGATAGACACCCGTGAAGCGGCTCTGATAACGCGGCGCGCAAAAGGAGGCGGTGGACACGCCAACCTCTTTTCATGCTAGGCTCAAAAGTAAGATCAAAACCTTTGGGAGGAGGCTCAGTGATGATGGGTGATTTCAAGATAGGCCGTCGAAGCCTGCTGGCCGGAAGTGGTGCCATCTTGTCCGTGATGGCCAGCGGTGTCCGTGTGCAAGCTCAGGAAAGTGTGACGGCCCTGCCTGACTATGTCAGTTGGAAAGACGCCGATGCACTGATCGTGCACTCCAACAGCACGATCGAGATGGAGCGGTCTGCGTTTGGAACCTCTGCGTTTACGCCTGAGGACAGGCTGTATGTCCGCAACAATGTGGCACCGCCTCCTGCTTCCATTCTTGACGATCGCGATGCATGGGAAGTCAGCATCGACGGCGTGGCAGAGCCTCGGAGCCTGACGCTGGCCGAACTGAAGACAATGGGGATCACGACTGTTGCCATGGTCCTGCAATGCTCCGGGAACGGTCGTGCCTATTTTGAGCACGAGCCGTCCGGCACACCTTGGCAGGTTGGTGCTGCTGGCTGCGTCATGTGGACGGGTGTGCCCTTGAGAGTCGTGGTTGACGCTCTGGGGGGAGTTGCGGAGGGGATGGAATACGTGACCGGCACGGGTGGAGAGACGCTTCCCGAAGGACTTGATCCGCTGACATTGCTCGTCGAGCGGTCGGTGCCCCTGGATGCGCTCGATGATATCTTGCTGGCGTGGGAGCTGAATGGGGAGCCGATTTCCCTGGCCCATGGCGGTCCGCTGCGCATGGTCGTCCCCGGGTTTACGGGCGTCAACAGCGTGAAATACGTCACCAAGGTCGCCATGACCGCGGAGCAGTCGCCAGCGCTGATCCAGCAGACGCGCTATCGGTTGCAGCCTGTGGGTGAAGAAGGCGGCCCGGACCATCCGTCGGTCTGGCAGATGTCGGTCAAATCCTGGATCACCGGCCCGTTGGATGCGACCCAGGCTGGTCGCGTTCAGGTCACGGGTGTGGCGTTCGGCGGAACAACCAACGTCGCATCAGTCGAAGTATCTGCGGATGATGGCCAGACGTGGAGCACAGCAGAGTTCATCGGACCTGATCTCGGGAAATTTGCGTGGCGTCCCTTTGTGGCACAGATGGATCTGCAGCCCGGCACGTATCGGCTGGTCAGCCGAGCCACGGATGCGGACGGAAACCAGCAGCCTGAGCAGACTGAGCCCAACGACCCCGGATACAACCATAATGGGTGGCGCGCGCCCGGCATCGAAATCGAAGTGGCATGACACACGCGGCTGGCGGTTCGTGCCGGACACCCCTCAGATCAACGGAAAACACATGAACAAGACACTGAGTGCCGCGGCCATTTTGCTTTCATCCTTGTCAGGTATGGCTGTAGCTGAAACAGACTCTGCCCGGATCGACATGGGCAAGGCACTTTTCACACAAGGGGCAGAGCCGTCCTGCTCGATCTGCCATACCCTGGCCGATGCCGAGACAATGGGAGAGATCGGGCCGAACCTCGACACCATGCGTCCCGATTATGACCGCGTCATGCGGGCGTTGGTGAACGGCGTCGGACCGATGACGCCGTATGACAGCCTGACGGACGAGGAGTTGGACGCTCTGTCCCACTATGTCGCAAGCGCGACCAAGGCAGACAACGTCGAGCCCTGAGATGATCGATGGCTCTTCTCCACGACGGAACTGAACGAAAAACCCCCCGCTTGCAGGCGGGGGGTTACGTTTAGCGTCTTGCTCATTCCATCGCCGTTCAAGCCGGGACTTCAGGCTGACGATGAGGGTTCAGCATTCAATCGCATTGCGTTGGACAGATCTGCGGTCAGGTCAGACCTCATGCTTTAGAGATGCTGGATCGTGGACCCCTTCAGCGGGTCCAGCCTTCGGTTTCCATCAGCGCCTGCGCCTCGTCCGTAACCAGAAAGTCCAGAAAGGCCTGCGCCTCCGGGTCAGCATCCGGCGCGATGGCGACGTTCAGGTCGCGCCAGATCGCGCGGTCCTCGGACAGCGACACGGCCTCGATCACGTCGGGATTGCGCGCAGTCCAGTCGGGCCAGGTGATCCAGGCATCCGCGTCCAGATCGGTGAACGCCTTGAAGCTGGCGCCCGACCCGTGCTCGAACGCCACGATGTTGCGGCGCATGCCCACGACATCGTCCAGATTGCCCGTTCGCCCTGCGATATCCTCCCAGACTCCGGTGCCCGATGTGTTGCCGACGCCGGCGCCCTCGGTCACGACGATCTTGACGCCGTCGGCCAGAAGATCGTCGAAGCCGGTGATGCCCTTGGGGTTGCCGGCCTTCACCGCGATGATGGCGGGACGCAGGTAGATCGGCTGAACCTGATCTGACGAGAACGAGGTGTAGGTTTCCAGAAACGCAGTCATCGACTGCTCGGACGTCCCCCAGATGATGTCGGCATCGGCCTGCGCCTGATCGGACCATGTGGGTTCTGGTCCGAAGGTGATAGCAACCTCGGTGCCCGTTTCGGCCTGCCAGACATCGGCGACCTTCTGCAGCGCGCTATGCGGCCCGCCCGCACCATAAAGACGCACAACGCCGTCGCCAGCCTCACGCGCGATCGCGGGCGCTTCTGTGGCTGCGTCCTGGGCAAGGGCGGGGGTGGTCAGAGACAGGCTTATGGCCAGAAGGGATGTCATTTTCATCAAGGCACTCCGGTCGAACAGGATCGCGTCGGCCTGATGCCGACGCCATGTGACGTCTAGAACGCTGCAGCTGGCGTAAACGCCCGAACGGCTTCGCCGTTTTCTGCCATTTCTACGTCACTCTTGCGTGTGGGGCACGGCTGACGCGTGATAAATGCTGACTAGTCAATTCGATCAAAAGGTCAGCGCTGACGCTGGCGCGCAGGAACGCATCCGCTGCGCAGCTGACATCGCCCTGTGTCGACGTAACGCCTGAGAGCCGGCGTGCCAGCAGCGCGAAAAGGCCATCGTCGCCGAATTCGTAGCGGCGTTCGAGTAGGTGTGTGTGAGTGGCCGCGCTTTGATAAGAATATGGGATGACGAGCGGCTGCTTCCGGACTCTAGACCTGTAAATATCAGGAATCTTTAGCGGCGGCTTTCCGCCCAGCACGTCGCTGATGCTGCAATTGCGAACGGTCTTAGCGTAGGCGCACTCAATGGCCGAAAGGTCCCGCATAGCAGACTGCGTCCCGTCGATCTCGCTATCCCACGATTGGTGCGGCGACGTTAGCAGACTGCTGTCCTAGATAGAAACTTCGTCTTGGGGCGCGAGCGAAAACTCTTCGAGCTTTACGTCGGACTTGCTGCAGCAAAGGAAGAATAGTGGCCACTTGAGGAAGACCACAGTGGCAATCCACAAATCGGGGAAATGGTCGGAGCGAGAGGATTCGAACCTCCGACCCCCTGCTCCCGAAGCAGGTGCGCTACCAGGCTGCGCTACGCTCCGACCGTAGGACGGGCAGGTAGCGCGACGATCCGGAGAATGCAAGCCCTCATCAGCGACGGGGCGCCCACAATCTTTGCAGGATCGTCGATTTCGGCGCCGTCACGGTCTCTGCGCGCAGGCGGGCGCTGGTCGCGGGGCGATTGGCGCTGACGCCGCGGCCTTCGCGCCAGACGATGTAGATGCCCGAGGCGATGATCACCCCCGCGCCCAGAAGGGTGGCGGGGTCGACGCCCTCTCCGAACAGGAACCAGCCATAGCCGGTCGCCCACAGGATCTGCGAATACTGCATGGGCGCCACGATCGCGGCCTCTCCGGTGCGATAGGCCATGATGACCAGGAACCCGCCCATCAGGCCCAGCCCGGCGATGATGCCGGTCATCGCCAGATGCACCAGCTCCATCGGCTGATAGCTGACCGAAAGCGCCGCGCCGGTCGCGAAGAAGTTGCCCAGCATCGGCCACATCATCAGCACCATCGGGCGTTCGGCCCGGCCAAGGCGGCGGATGATCACCGCGGCCAACGCGCTGGCCGTGGCGCCGGCCATCGCGGCGATGTGGCCCAGCTGGATCTCCTGCCCGCCCGGGCGCAGCACGATCAGCACGCCGGTCAGGCCGACGATGACGGCGGCCCAGCGGTGCCAGCCGACCCTCTCGCCCAAAAGCGGGATCGACAGGATGGTGATCAGCAGGGGCGTCGTGAACAGGATCGCATAGACCTGCGTCAGCGGCAGGGTCGAGAAGGCGAAGAACCCCGCCATCCCCGCCACCACGGCGCACAACGTGCGCAGGATCACCCAGCCCGGATTGGCCGGACGCAGCGTGCCGGGCTGGGGGTCGCGCATCAGCACGATGCTGACCAGCGGGAACGACAGCAGCGATGCGAAGAACAGGATCTGCATCGCCGGATAGATGGCACCCAGCGACTTGATCACCACGTCATGCGTGGCATAGAGGCCCATCGCCGCAAGCTGCAGCAATGCGCCCCTGACATTGGCGGTCAGGGCCAATCAGGCCTCCAGCGCGGCGACGATGGCATCGCCCATCTGCGCCGTGCTGATCGGGGTGCCGCCCTCCGGCCCCATCAGGTCGGCGGTGCGCAGGCCGTCGGCCAGCACACGCTCGACCGCGGCCTCCAGCGCGTCGGCCGCGGCACCCTCGCCGAAGGAATAGCGAAGGGCCATGGCGAAGGAGAGGATGCAGGCGATCGGGTTGGCCTTGCCCTGCCCCGCGATGTCGGGTGCCGATCCGTGGACCGGTTCGTACAGCGCCTTGGGCCGGCCGTTCGCCATCACCGCGCCCAGCGACGCGGACGGCAGCATGCCCAGCGAGCCGGTCAGCATCGCCGCCGCGTCCGACAGCAGGTCGCCGAACAGGTTGTCGGTCACGATCACGTCGAACTGGCGCGGCGCGCGCACCAGCTGCATCGCGCCGTTGTCGGCATACATGTGCGACAGGGCCACGTCGGGGTATTCGTTGTCATGCACCCACTGGACCTCCTCGCGCCACAGGATGCCCGATTCCATCACGTTGGCCTTTTCCATCGAACAGACCTTGTTGCCGCGGGCGCGGGCCAGCTCGAAGGCGGACCGGGCGACGCGGCGGATCTCTCCGCTGGTGTAACGCTGGGTGTTGATGCCGACGCGGCCACCCTCGTTGTCGGGATTGTTGTCGTCGGAATGGATGCCGCGCGGTTCGCCGAAATAGACGCCCGAGGTCAGCTCGCGCACGATCAGGATGTCCAGGCCGGCCACCACTTCGCGCTTCAGGCTGCTGAAGTCGGCCAGCGCGTCAAAGCATTGCGCCGGACGCAGGTTGGCAAACAAGTCCATCTCCTTGCGCAGGCGCAGCAGGCCGCGTTCGGGTTTCACGCTGAAATCCAGGACGTCGTATTTCGGGCCGCCGACCGCACCCAGCAGGACCGCATCCACCGCCTGGGCCTTGGCCATCGTCGCATCCGCCAGGGGCACGCCATGCACGTCATAGGCCGTGCCGCCCACCAGGTCATGGGTCACGTCGAAGGCCATGCCGCGGTTCGCCTGGAACCAGTCGATGACCTTGACCACCTCGGCCATGACTTCGGGGCCGATCCCGTCGCCGGGCAGGATGAGAAGCGAATAGCGGTCGGACATGATCCCTCCTTCAGGTGCCAGCCGCGACAGCGCAGGCTGCGGCTTCGGGTTAGACGCCGCCCGCCCTAGGGTCAAGCGCGGCGGGGAACGGGCGCTCACGACAGTTTGCCTTGCGCCCGGGGGACTGCTGGTCGACCCTGTTGCCCGACCAGCCCTGTGAATGAGGAATGCGATGACCCGCTGGACTGTCCTGATGATCGCCGCCGCGGCGGCGCTGACGCAACCCGCCCTGGCGCAGACCTCGGACGGGGTGCCGGGCGACCGGGTCGTGGTACCGCTGCCGGACGTGTCGGGGTTGTCCGACGACGAGGCGCAGGCGCTGGCGCGCGATGTGGCGCAGATGACCGTGATCACCGCGGAATGCCCCGAACACGATGTCAGCGGCCCCGAGTTCCAGCTGATGGCCGGCACCACGGATGCGCTGACCGAACGGCTGGGGCTGGACCCGGTCAGCTATGACCGCGACTATGTCCGCCCGGCCTTTGCCGTGGTCGAGGAGGCGGATGCCTGCGACCGGCTTGGCCCGCGGGTTCCCGAACTGATCGCCCGGCTGGAGGGGATGGGCGGCAGCACCCAGCCCGTGACGCCGGGCTTGGCCGAGGCCGCCGCCGCCAAGGCCGCCGCCGAAGGCGCCAGCGACACGGCCCCCGACGCGGAAGCCGCCCCCGCCGAATAACGCCCCGCCGCCCCCGGCGTGATTTGCACGTCTTGCAGCTTCCGCGTCCTTGGCCCAGCGTGGCGCCGGGGAACGGAGGAACGAATTCATGCTCAAGGCCGGATTGGTCAGCCTGGTGCTGGCCTATATGCTGTCGCAATTCTATCGGGCCTTTCTGGCCGTGCTGGCCCCGGTGCTGCAGGATCAGGTCGGTGCCGGCCCCGGCGATCTGGCCCTGTCATCGGGGCTGTGGTTCATCGCCTTCGCGCTGATGCAGCTGCCGGTGGGGGCGGCGCTGGACCGGTTCGGACCGCGCCGCACGGTGGCGTGGCTGATGGCGGTGGGCGGGGCCGGAGGCGCGGTGATCTTTGCCGTGGCAGACGCGCCGTGGCACCTGCATCTGGCGATGACCGCATTGGGCATCGGTTGCTCTCCGGCGCTGATGGGGCCGTATTTCATCTTCGCGCGCGAATACCCGCCCGCGTCCTTCGGGATGCTGGCCGGGGTGCTGGTGGGGTTCGGATCGCTGGGCAACATCCTGGGCGCCTCGCCCCTGGTCTGGGTGATCGAGGCCGCGGGGTGGCGCCAGACCCTGTGGGGGCTTGCGGCCGTGACGCTGATGGTGGCCGCGCTGGTCCTGGCGGCGGTGCGCGACCCGGCGCGGCTGGGCGCGGGGCATCCGCAGGGCTCGATCGGTCAGATCCTGCGCCTGCGCGCGCTGTGGTTCATCGTGCCGCTGTTCGGCGTGAACTATGCGGTGACGGCGGCAATCCGCGGATTGTGGGCCGCCCCCTGGCTGGAGCAGGTGCATGGCGCCGACGCGACCCAGATCGGCCGCGTCACGCTGGCGATGGGCCTCGCAATGGTCGCGGGCAGCTTTGCCGTCGGACCCGCCGCCCGCCTGGCCGGCAGCGCGCGCCGTGCGACGATGCTGTTTTCCGCGGTGATGATCGTCACGCTGGCGGTGATGTGGCAGGCCCCCGCCCTGCCCCTGCCCGCGGTGACCGCGTTGCTGGTGGTGCTGGGGTTCTTCGGGTCGGCCTATCCGCTGCTCATGGCGCATGGACGATCGTTTCTGCCACCACATCTGGTGGGTCGTGGGATGACCTTTCTCAACATGATCTCCATCGGTGGGGTCGGGGTGATGCAGTTCGCGTCGCGCCCGGTCTATGCCGCGGCACAGGGTGCCTATGCGCCCGCGCAGGCCTTCGCTATGCTGTGGCTGTTCTTCCTGATCCCGCTGGCGATCGGGTTCCTGCTGTATTTCCTGACGCCCGAGGCCGCCGCCCATGACTGACCCGCTGATCGTCGCACCGAACCTGAAACGTCGCCTGTCCGGGGTGACGGCCACGGTGGTGCGGCTGATCCCGGTCCAGGCGCGGATGATCGACATCTGCGCGACGGGCCCCGGCCTGCCTGCGGATGTCCCGCACATTCCCCTGATGCGCGCGGCCACCCTGCCCCGCGACCGATGGCGGGTCTGGCACGCGCGCCGCAACACCGAGATGGCGCTGGGCCTGATCCTGCGTCGCCTGCTGCGGCGCCGGTACCGCCTGCTGTTTACGTCCGCCGCCCAGCGCCGGCACACCGGCTTTACACGTTGGCTGATCCGGCAGCAGGACGCACTGATCGCGACCTCGCCCCAGGCGGCCGGCTATCTGGAACGCCCCGCGACCGTGATCCTGCACGGGGTCGACACGGACGTGTTCCACCCCGCCCCGGACCGTGCCGCTTTGCGCGCGCGGCTGGGCCTGGACCCGGACGCGGTGCTGATCGGCTGCTTCGGCCGCATCCGTGCGCAGAAGGGCGTCGATCTGCTGGTGCAGGCGGGGCTGGAACTGCTGCCCTCGCGCCCGCGGGTGCAGATCATCTTCACCGGCCGCATCACCCCCGACAACCGGACCTTCGCCGATCACCTGCAGGCGCGCATCAAGGCGGCCGGGCTGGACGGTCGCATCCGCTTCCTGGGCGAACTGCCGTGGGACCAGGTGATCGCGCATTACCAGGCGCTGGATCTCTTTGCCGCCCCCGCCCGGTGGGAGGGCTTCGGCCTGACCCCGCTGGAGGCCGCCGCCTGCGCCGTCCCCACCGTCGCCGCCCGCGTTGGTGCCTACGAGGCGCTGATCCGCGACGGCCAGACCGGCAGCCTGGTCCCGAAAGACGACGCCCCCGCCCTGACCGCCGCGCTGGCCCGCTGGCTGGACGACGACGCAGGCCGCGCCGCGGCGGGTCAGGCCGCCCGCGCCCATGTCACCGCGAACCACGCCATCGAGGGCGAGGCGCGGGCCATCGTCGACGTCTATCGGTCGCTGCTGTGAACCGGCTGGCCTTTGCCACGGCGCGCCTGATGCGCCGCGACGCGCCCCTGGCCGCGCTGTCGGTCCCGCAATCCGCGCTGCTGGCCGACCTGTCGGGCCGCCATGTCGCGCTGATCGGCAACGCCCGCGCGCTGGCCGATCAGGCCCACGGGGCACGGATCGATGCCGCCGACAGGGTCGTCCGCATCAACCGCGCGCCGATGCCCAGCCCTGCCAGCCACGGCACGCGCACCGACTGGCTGGGACTGGCCACGCGCCTGCCGGACGCGGACCGTGCGCGCCTGGACCCCGGCCGCATCCTGTGGATGTCGCCCAAACGCAAGCGGCTGGACTGGGACAGCGCGTCCAGCCCCGGCTTCTACCTGCACCCCTTGGCGGATATCGACATGCTGGCCGGGCGGCTGGGTGCGCCCCCCACGACGGGCGCGATGCTGATCGATCTGTGCCTGCGCAGCGATCTGGCATCGCTGACGCTCTATGGTTTCGACTTCTTCGCCAGCCTGTCGCTGTCGGGACGGCGCAATGCCGCGCAGGTGCCGCATGATTTCGCGGCCGAGGGCGCCTGGGTCGCCGATCTGTTGCGCCAGGACCACCGTCTGACGCTGATCCGTTGAGGCGGCCTTGCACGTGCTGCGCGCTGTGCAATCCTGTGGGCTTCCCCCGCGCGGGGGACACCAAAAAGCAGGCAGGGAAACCCCATGAGAACCATCAAGGCCGCCTTGGCCTCCACGGCGCTGATCTGCGCCACCCCGGCATTGGCGCAGGATTTCGGCGCCTATGGCTATGATACGATGCGCGACTTGGCGCTGAATTATCCGGGCCGCTTCACGGGCGCGCCGGACAGCGGTACGACCTTCTTCAATGCGGCCCAATACATGCGCGACCGCCTGTCCTTCGGCAGCAACGCGGTCGTGCGTCAGGACTTCACCGCCACCAGCCGGTCTGGCGCCACGCTGGGCCCGTCGCAAAACCTGGTCGTGTCGATGCCCGGCGCCAGCGACCGCTTCATCGTGGTGGGGGCGCATTTCGACAGCGCCGGAACATCGCCCGACCTGCAGGGGGTCGACGACAATGCCTCGGGCGCGGGGGTGCTGACCGAACTGGCGGCGCACATGACCGGGCTGTCCACCGATGTCGGCCTGGAGTTCGTGGCCTTCGGCGCCGAGGAGGTCGGCCTACAGGGGGCGGCCCATTACGTCGACACCCTTGGCGGCCGCCGCGACGACATGGCCGGGATGATCAACATCGACAGCCTGATCACAGGCGACTTCATGTATGCCCATGCCGGGACCGAATACCTGGAGAACCCGGCGCTGCTGTCGCTATGGACCCGCGCGCACGCCATCGCGGACGAGCTTGGCATCGACCTGCGCAGCAACCCCGGACGGAACCCTGACTATCCGATCAACACCGGCTGCTGTTCCGACGCTGCCGTGTTCGAAGGCTACAGCATCCCGATCCTGTGGCTGGAGGCG
Organism: Paracoccus sp. Arc7-R13; assembly: GCF_004010775.1. NCBI lineage: Bacteria > Pseudomonadati > Pseudomonadota > Alphaproteobacteria > Rhodobacterales > Paracoccaceae > Paracoccus > Paracoccus sp. Arc7-R13. Next base: position 356,215 of record NZ_CP034810.1, read on the forward strand.
ACGAACTGGGACCTGGGCGATCTGGACGGCTATACCCAGACCGACAATCCGCTGATCCCCGGCGGTTCGACCTGGCATGACCCGACCGAGGACAACTGGGACTTCCTGCTGGCGGCCTTGGGCCCTGAACGGTTCGAACAGCGCATGCGCGACTATGCCCGCATCCTGACCCGCCTGCTGGTCGAGGAGACGGGCGCCGACCTGGTGGCGTCGTCCCAGGACGCGGCCCTGTCGGCGGCCCAGATCGCCGATCTGGCCACCCGACAGCAGGCTGATCTGGCCGCCCTGTCGCTGCGCGCAACGCGTGACCGCCTGGGCGCGGATGCGCCCTTTGGCCAGATCACGCCCTCGATCGCGGTGCAGGGCCTGGCCACGCCGGACAGCAGCGCGACCTTCGGGCGCGACGGCGGGGCTGCGCTGATGGCGCGGGCGGGCGCGTCGTACCAGGTGGCCCCCGGCCTGTCTTTGGGCGGCCAGCTGGCCTATGCACGCACCGGCGACGACCTGCGCAGCGGCGACGACCTGGAATCGACCGCCTATCAGCTGTCGCTGGACGCGGCCTATGCGATGAACGACGACTGGGTGATCGGCGCGGTCAGCTGGGGCAAGTCGGACCTTGAGGGCACGCGCGACTTCGTGCTGCGCTCGGGCCTGGGCGCGACCATCGTCGAACGGGATTTCGACTGGTCGACCAATGCCTATACCCTGGGCGCGCGAGTCCAGGCCGGGCGCGACTATGCGCTGGCATCGGGCGTGACCTATGGTCCGGTCGTGGGGCTGGATTACAGCCGCACCCGGATCGGCGGGTTTTCGGAAGGGTCGGGCGACCGCCGTGCGGTCACCTATGCCGGTCAGGCAATCGAAAGCCTGGAGGTCCAGCTGGGCGGCCGCGTCGGCACCGATCTGGCCGTCGCCGGGCGCGACGTGACGCTGTCGGCGCAAGGCACGCTGGTCCACGACCTGGCCGAAGGGGCGCCCTCGCGCATCCGCGTGACCGACAGCACCGGCAACGACCGCCGCGTGACGCTGGATGGACAGGACCGCAACTTTGCCCGCATCGGCCTGTCGGCCCAAACGGCCCTGTCCGACCAAGCCGATGCCTGGGTGACGCTGGACAGCCGCATCGGCCATGACGCCGGATCGCAGGCGACCGTCGGCGCGGGCCTGGGCCTGCGGTTCTGAAAACCGCTTGTGCGCGTCCGGTCAGCCGGGCGCGCACAAGCCGTCCCTGCGGCGTTTCGCGGCAATCGCCGGGGCCGCCCGACCTGTTGCCGGAACCCCGCGGCCGGGTGCGGACCTGCAACGCGCGCTGGCGTTGCGCGGCCGTTTGCGGTAAATGCCCCCGACCGCAGAAAAAGGAGCTCCCCCGAAATGGGTTACAAAGTCGTCGTCGCCGGCGCCACGGGCAATGTGGGCCGCGAAATGCTGAACATCCTGGACGAACGCCAGTTCCCCGTGGACGAGATCGCCGTACTGGCGTCCCGCCGCAGCCAGGGCACCGAGGTCAGCTTTGGCGACAAGACTTTGAAGATCAAGGACATCGAGCAGTTCGACTGGACCGGCTGGGACATCGCGCTGTTTGCCATCGGATCGGATGCGACCAAGATCCACGCCCCCAAGGCCGCGGCCGCCGGCTGCGTGGTGATCGACAACTCCTCGCTCTATCGCTACGACGCCGACGTGCCGCTGATCGTGCCCGAGGTGAACCCCGACGCGATTCAGGGCTATGCGAAAAAGAACATCATCGCGAACCCCAACTGCTCGACCGCGCAGATGGTCGTGGCGCTCAAGCCCCTGCATGACCGCGCCCGCATCAAGCGCGTCGTCGTCTCGACCTACCAGTCGGTCAGCGGCGCGGGCAAGGAGGGCATGGACGAGCTGTGGGACCAGACCAAGGGCATGTACGTGCCGGGTCAGGAAAAGGAACCCAAGAAGTTCCAGAAGCAGATCGCCTTTAACGTGATCCCGCAGATCGACGTCTTCATGGAAGACGGCGCGACCAAGGAAGAATGGAAGATGGTCGCCGAGACCAAGAAGATCATGGACAAGTCGATCAAGGTCACCGCGACCTGCGTCCGCGTCCCCGTCTTCGTCGGCCATTCGGAATCGATCAACATCGAGTTCGAGGATTTCCTGGACGAGGACGAGGCCCGCGACATCCTGCGCGAGGCGCCCGGCGTCATGGTGATCGACAAGCGCGAGCCCGGCGGCTACATCACCCCCGTCGAATGCGTGGGGGAATACGCCACCTATGTCAGCCGCATCCGCCAGGACGGCACGGTCGAGAACGGCCTGAACCTGTGGTGCGTCAGCGACAACCTGCGCAAGGGTGCGGCGCTGAACGCGGTGCAGATCGCCGAACTGCTGGGCAACCGCATCCTGAAGAAGGGCTGATCCTTGTTCGAATGGATCACCGGCCTGCTGGAAAGCGGGGGGGCCTGGGCAATCTTTGCCCTGATGCTGCTGGAAAACATCTTTCCGCCGATTCCGTCGGAACTGATCATGCCGCTGGCGGGGTTCAACGCCGCCCGCGGCGGCACGCCCCTGTGGCTGGCGATCCTGGCGGGCGGGGTCGGATCGACCCTGGGCGCGTGGTTCTGGTACGTGATCGGGGTGGCCTACGGCCCGGCGCGGATGCGCCGCGTCGTGGTCCGCTATGGCCGCTGGCTGACGCTGACGCCCAACGAGCTGACCTCGGCCGAGGGCTGGTTCGCCCGGCATGGCGGGGCCGCGGTCTTCTTCGGCCGCTTCCTGCCCACGATCCGCACGCTGATCTCGGTCCCCGCGGGGCTGGCGCAGATGCCGGTGGGGCGGTTCCTGCTGTTCACCGCCATCGGCAGCTTCATCTGGACGGGCGGGCTGGCCATCGCCGGCTATGTCCTTGAAAACGGCTATGAGGCCGTCAGCCACCTGATCGATCCGCTGTCCACGGCGATCGTTCTGGGCTTTGTCGCGCTGTATGTCTGGCGGGTCATCCGCTGGCGGCCCGACGCCTGAAGACGCGCCGGGCGGGCGGGTGTCAGATCGACACCCACCGCCTGCCGCCGTCATCGGCCTGCAAAAGCGTGCCTTCGCTGATGTCGTGCAGCAGACCGTGCAGCGACATTTCCCCGGACTCGACCGCCGCGCGGACGAAGGGGAAGGTCATCAGGTTCTCCAGCGACACCAGCACGGCCTCGCGCTCCAGCGCGTTGACCTGTTCGGCTTCGGGCAGGTCCTTCACGCGGTCATAGCCGGGGCGCAGGATGTCCATCCAGCGACCGACGAAGCTGGTCTTCTCCTCCAGTTCGGGCGCGGCGCCCGAACACATCGCGTGGCATCCCTTGACGCCGCCGCAATTGGTGTGGCCCACCACGATCAGATGCGCGACCTTCAGCGCCGTGACGGCATATTCGACCGCCGCCGAGGTGCCGTGCTGCAACCCGTCGGGCGCATAGGCCGGCACCAAGTTGGCGATGTTGCGGTGAATGAAGAACTCGCCCGAATCGGCGCCGAAGATGCTGGTCACGTGCACGCGGCTGTCGCAGCAGGAGATGACCATCGCGCGCGGGCGCTGCCCTTCGGTCGCCAGCCGGCGGAACCAGGCCGCGTTCTCGGCATAGGACGTCGCCTTCCAGCCGTGGAAACGCTTGACCAGATATTGCGGCAACGGAGACAGGTCGTTCATCTGGCACCTCGCTTTCTGACAGGGGTGATAGGCCGGGATTGAGACAAATTCGAGCCTTTTCTTGATCCCGCCTCAAGGCTTTCTTCACCGCTTGCCCCGCATGGTCGGCGCGTGCGGGGACAGATCCCCTGGAGGTGCGGATGGCACAAATTTCGGCTTTGGCCATATCAGAGGCGGTCCGCGTGGACAGCCGCCGCGTCGCGGAAATCGTGGCCGAGCTGGGCGAGACATCGGCCCAGCATGTCATCGGCCTGGCGCTGGAACAGCTGGCGGCGGCGCTGACGGCGGTGGACGGTGCGCTGGACGACGCGGACCTGGCACAGGCGGCGGCGCATGCCGAACGCATGTCGCGCCTGGCCTGGCAGATCGGCCTGCTGTCGCTGGCGGGCGTCGCGATGGACCTGGGCAGCACCGCCGAACTCGGCGACGTGCCGGCGCTGGCCGCGATCCGCGCGCGCCTGCTGCGGGTGGGCAACCGGTCGCTGACGGCGATCTGGGACCGGACGGCCCTGGCCTGAGGTTGCAGTCGGGGCGCGGTGCTGTAGGCTGTGCGCCGAACTGCCAAGGACCTGCCCATGAACCCCGAATTTGCGCCCGCCTCTGATGCCACCCTGCCGCTGTGGCTGGTCTGGACCGGCGACCCCCTGCCCCAGGACGCGGGCGACTGGCCCCAGGCCTGCGGGTTCGCGGCCAAGGCGGGACAGCTGTGCCTGCTGCCCGATGCGTCGGGCGGGCTGCGCGGCGCGATCATGGGCCTGGGCGAGCGGGCGCAGGCCGGCCGCGACCGGTTCCACCTGGCCCGCGCCCATGCCCTGCCCAAGGGCGACTGGCATCTGGCCGGCATCCCGCAGGGTCTGGATCCCGATCAGCTGGCGCTTGGCTGGCTGCTGGGCCAGTACCGGTTCACCCGCTACAAGGGCGCGCCGGTCCAGGGGCCGCGGCTGGTCTGCCCGGAAGGCGTGGACGCCGACCGCCTGCTGGCGATCGCCGCGGGCGAATTCCTGACCCGCGACCTGATCAACACCCCTGCCAGCGATCTGGGCCCCGACAAGCTGGAGGCCGCCGCGCGCGGTCTTGCCAACGATCTGGGCGCGCGGGTCGAGGTGATCTGCGGCGGCCAGCTGCTGAAGCAGAACTTTCCCCTGATCCACGCGGTCGGCCGCGCCGCCGCCTGCGAGCCGCGGCTGATCGACATCCGCCTTGGCGATGCGGGGCCGATGCTGACCATCGTCGGCAAGGGCGTGTGCTTTGACACCGGCGGGCTGAACCTGAAACCCGGCGCCTCGATGGGGCTGATGAAGAAGGACATGGGCGGGGCCGCGACCGCGCTTGGCCTGCTCAAGATGCTGGCGCGCAGCGGCGCCGCATCGGGCCTGCGCCTGCGGGTGCTGATCCCGGCGGTCGAGAACAGCGTCGCGGGCAACGCCTTCCGCCCCGGCGACGTGCTGGCCAGCCGCAAGGGCCTGTCGGTCGAGGTGAACAACACCGACGCCGAGGGTCGCCTGGTGCTGGCCGACGCGCTGACCTATGCGGCCGAGGAAAGCCCCGACCTGATGATCTCTCTGGCGACGCTGACGGGGGCGGCGCGGGTGGCGCTTGGTCCCGACCTGCCGCCGCTTTACTGCGACGACGACGCGACCGCGACCGCGATCCAGGCCGCCGGGATGCAGGTCGGCGACCCGGTCTGGCGGATGCCCTTCTGGGACGCGTATGAATCGCTGATCGAACCCGGCATCGCTGATCTGGACAACGCCCCCGCGGGCGGAATGGCCGGGTCGATCACCGCCGCCCTGTTCCTGCGCCGCTTTGCCGAGGGCGCGGGACGCTATGCGCATTTCGACATCTATGGCTGGCAGCCCACCGCCGCGCCGGGCCGCCCCAAGGGCGGCGTCGGGCAGGGCGCGCGCGCGATCCTTGCCGCGCTGCCGCAGATTTTGGCGCGCTGATGGACCGCCGTCTGACGCCCGCCACCGACCGCGTGGCCCTGGACAGCCTGCGCGGCGTCCTGGACCGGCCGTCCTTCGTGCCGGGACAGCCCGCACGGGTGATCATTCCAGTGGTCGACCTGCTGGACGCCCCCGAAGGCCGCCGCGACCGGCAGCTGAACTTCGGGGCCGACGTGACGGTGATCGACCGCGAGGCGGGGATGAGCTTCGTGCGCGCGGCGCTGGACGGCTATTGCGGCTGGATCGCCGACACCGCGCTGAGCGGCAGCCTGCCGCCCATCACCCACCGCGTCACCGCGCCGGCCACCCATGTCTATCTGGAACCCGACATGAAGCGGCCCGAGCGGTTTTCGCTGTCCCTAGGCGCGCGGGTGTCGGTCACCCAGGTCCAGGGCCGCTTTGCCACGCTGGCGACCGGCGGCCATGTCCCGGTCCAGCATCTGGCCGACGGCCCGGCCGACGACCCGGTTCCGGTCGCGGAAAGCCTGCTGGGCACGCCCTATCTGTGGGGGGGGAACAGCCGGGCGGGGATCGATTGTTCTGGGCTGGTGCAGGCCGCACTGACCGCCTGCGACATCGCCTGCCCCGGCGACAGCGACCTGCAGCGCGCGACGTTCGCGCAGACCGACACGATCGCGCGGGGCGATCTGCTGTTCTGGCCGGGCCACGTGGCGATGGCCGTGTCGGCGGATCTGATGATCCACGCCACCGCCTGGACCATGTGCGTCACGTTCGAGCCGATCCGCGACGCCATCGCCCGCATCGACGCGGCGGGCGAGGGGCCATTTCTGGGCGCCCACCGCCCCGGTGGCATCACAGGTTGAACACCCGGTCGGGCTGAACCATGCCGCCCTGATAGCGGCCGATGCAGACCGGCCCCCTGGCGTCCTGGACCCAGACCAGCTCGCCCCATTCGGCGCCGCCGGTCACCTCTCCGGGATTGCCGTTGCGGATGCGGATGCCGCCTTCGGTCGTGGCGCGCAGCATGGGCAGGTCGGCCAGGCCCGTCTCCAACGGCAGGATCTGCGTCTCCAGCCAGTCCTGCGCGTCACGGTCGACGCGGTCGAAGGCCACCCCGGCGCTGGCCTCGAAGGGGCCGGACCAGGTGCGGCGCAGATGCGCGACATGGCCCAGACAGCCCAAGGCCCGGCCCAGGTCGCGCGCGATCGAGCGGACATAGCCGCCCTTGCCGCAGACCATCTCAAGGCGGGCGGTGTCGGCCTCGGCCTCCAGCAGGGTCAGGCTGTCGACCCACAGCGGGCGCGCGGCCAGCTCCATCTCGACCCCCTCGCGGGCCAGGTCATAGGCGCGCTCGCCCTCGACCATGACGGCGGAAAAGGCGGGCGGGACCTGCATGATGTCACCGGTAAAGCCCGCCAGCGCCGCCTCGACCTGCGCTGCGGTGGGGCGGTCGTCGCTGGTGCGGACCACGCTGCCGGACGCGTCGTCGGTGGTCGTCTCGGACCCCCAGTTCACCACGAAGTCATAGCATTTCAGCGCGTCGGTGACGATCGGCACGGTCTTGGTGGCCTCGCCCAGGGCGACGGCCAGGACGCCGGTCGCGTCGGGGTCCAGCGTGCCGGCATGACCGGCCTTCTTGGCGTCCAGCGCCCAACGCACCTTGGCCACGACGGCGGTCGAATTGACGCCCGCGGGCTTGTCCACGATCAGCCAGCCGTTGATGTCCCGGCCCTTCTTGCGCGCCATGATCACTCCTGAAAAAACAAGGGCCGGGGGATAGACCCGCGGCGGGCAGGGGTCAACCGGTCACTCGACCAGGCCGATGATCGGACCCATGCTGCGCCCGAAATCGGCCCGGTTCACCGACGGCGCATAAAGCCGCGAGATCGAGCCGTCGAAATACAACGCATCGCGCACGCCCAGCCCGTCGCGGAAGAACCGCCCGAATTCGTGGAACGTCACCGGCCTGTTCGAGATCGCGAACCACGCGGTCTGCCCGTCGGGCGACACGCCGACCCCGTTGCGGATATAGCGGCTGTCGCTGTCGGCCAGGAACCGCGGATGCAGATCGCCGTCGATCACCAGCATCGGCCCGGACTGGCTGGCCAGTCGGCAGTCGGGGCGCGTCTCGGCAAAGCTGACGCTTTCGATGACCTGAAAGGGCTGCGCGCCGCCGGTGCAGAAGACGCCGTTGGGCAGCATCCCGAAATTGTCGCGGCTGGCGCCGGTGACGATGGGCGACAGTTCTACCCCGTCGACGACCAGCAGACCCACCGGACGGTAATCGGCATGGAACATGCCCGCATTCATGGCAAACGACAGCGTCTGACCCGCGTCCAGCGTGCGGCGGACATTGGCGAAATTGCGCAATGGCGCGCCGTCGGGGCCGTCCTGGAACAGCCGCAGGGCGGGTTCCTGCGCGGCCTCGACCTGGCACAGCACATAGCCCTGGCCATCATGGTCCACGCGTTCGCATTGCGCGGCCCCCGACGGCAGCGCCATCGCGACCAGCATTCCGACCGCCACCGCCGCCAGACGCGGCAGATCAGGCGTCATCGTCGTCCCGGTCCGGGGCGGCGACGTCGCGGCGCACGCGCTCGTCCTCGAACAGGCGGCGGGTGTCGTCCATGCGGTCGAAGGTCTCGTCCAGCTGGAACCGCAGCTCGGGCGCGAATTTCAGCGTCATGGCCTTGGCGACCAGGTGGCGCAGTTCCGGGGTGTTGCGGCGCAGCGCGGCCAGCGCCTCGGGCGCGTCGCGGCCGCCCAGCGGCAGCACATAGGCCGTCGCCACCTTGAGGTCGGTCGACATCGACACCTCGGCCACGGTGATGGAATGACGGTTCAGGTCGGGGTCGTGCACGTCCGCGCGCGCAAGCACGTCGGCGAGGGTGCGACGGATCAGTTCACCCACGCGCAGCTGGCGCTGCTTGGGGCCCTGACCTTGGGAATTGCGGTTCTGTGCCATGCGTCCCGATGTAGGGGGTCGCGGCGCGGGCCGCAACCTTGTATCACGCCCCAAAGCCAACAGGGGTGGACCATGAGCGATTTGCAGAACACCGATCAGCCGCAGCGGCCGGGCGTCGTGGTGACCGGCGCATCGGGCCGGATGGGCCGGATGCTGATCCGCCTGATCCTGGACAGCGACCACCTGCGGCTGGTCGGCGCGTTGGACCGCGCAGGCCACGACTGGATCGGGCAGGACATCGGCACCGCGATGGGGCGCGCGCCGGCCGGCGTCACGGTCAGCGACGACGCGGTGACGGCCATCGCCCAGGCGCAGGCGGTGATCGACTTCACCAGCCCCGATGCCACGGTCGCATTCGCGGAACTGACCGCCCAGGCGCGCGCCGTCCACGTCATCGGAACCACCGGGCTGGAGCAGCGGCACCTGGACGCGCTGGCGGCCGCCGCCCGCCACGCGCCGATCATCCGTGCCGGCAACATGAGCCTGGGCGTGAACCTGCTGGTCGGGCTGACCCGCAAGGTCGCGGCCGCCCTGGGCACCGACTGGGACATCGAGGTGGTCGAAAGCCATCACCGCCACAAGGTCGACGCCCCGTCGGGCACCGCCCTGATGCTGGGAGAGGCCGCGGCCCAGGGACGCGGCGCCGCGCTGGATGACCTGCGCGTGCCGGCCCGCGACGGCATCACCGGGGCCCGCGCACCGGGCAGCATCGGCTTTTCCGCCATCCGCGGGGGCGACGTGGTGGGCGAACATGACGTGATCTTTGCCGCCGACGGCGAACGCATCGTGCTGCGCCACTTGGCCACCGACCGCGCGATCTTTGCCCGCGGCGCAATCCGCGCGGCGGTCTGGGGTCAGGACAAGGGTCCGGGTCAGTATGACATGATGGATGTCCTCGGCCTTCAGGGCTGAATGGAGCAGCACCCCGACAGCATCCGCGGCACGTCGCCGTGGATGACCACATGGGCGCGCATCCCGAACAGGCGATCCGACATGCCGTCCGAACACAGCTGCGGAATGGCGGTCAAGGTCAGCCCGTCGGCCACCACCGCGCGGGTCGGGTCGCGGAAGATGCCGGTGGACAGGACCGCCCGGACGGGGCGGGTGTCTTCTGGCATGTCGGGACCGCCCAGCACCACGCTGTCGCCCTGCGGGATGAAGGCCCAGAACGGCTCGGTGCCAAAGCACTGGAACGCCGCGGGCAGGGCGCCGTCCTGCCAGACGTCGACGCGGTAATCCAGATAGCGGTCGGACACCCAGCCCGACCCCTCTCCGGTGTTGACGCGCGACCAGCCGGCGCGCTGCTCGACCACCTCGACGTGGGTCGCGTCAAAGGCCAGCGTGCCGATGATCGGCGCGGAGGCATCCGGCTCGGCCCGGATGTTCAGCACGTCGTCGGCCGCGACCCGCGCTACGTCGAACAGGGTGGGCAGGATGTATTCCTGGGTGGCCAGTGCCGGCCCCGACAGGGCCAGCGTCAGGACAAGGGCGGTGCGCAGCATGGGGCCTCCGGTCGGTTTCGCCGTCAGCCTAGCGCATTCGCGCGCGCCGTCCATCCACGCCCTGTTTCCCCCGCCCGCGCGACAGGCTAGAACCGGGGCATGAACACGCGCCTGATCGCCACCGAGACCCTGACCGCAGCCCTGGCCCGGATGCTGGCCGCCCAGATCGCGCCCCCGGCGGCGATCCTGCTGGACGGTCCGGTGGGCGCGGGCAAGACGCATTTCGCCCGCGCCTTCATCCGCGCCCGCCAGGGCGATGCGGCCGAGGACGTGCCCAGCCCCACCTTCACACTGGTCCAGACCTATGACGACCCGATGGGCACGCAGATCTGGCATGCCGACCTGTACCGCCTGACCGACCCGTCCGAGTTGACCGAACTGGGCCTGGACGAGGCGGTGGAGGACGCGATCTGCCTGATCGAATGGCCCGAGCGGCTGGAGCGCGTCCCGCCCGGCGCCATCATCATCGCGATCGGCGCAGACCCGGACCCCGACCTGCGCCGCATCGACATGGCGTTCCCCGGCGCGGACCGTCTGGCGGCGCGGGCGACATTCGTCGTCGCGGCGGGGCATGGTGACGCGCGGGTGCTGCCCCTGGCGGGCGATGCCTCGGCCCGGCGGTATTTCCGGCTGCCGGGGGTGGGCGTGCTGATGGACGACCCGTCGGGGTCCGTGGGGCCGTTCCTGACGATGACCGACTGGCTGCGCGGCCGCGGGTTCGGCGCGCCCAGGGTTCTGGCGCAGGACGCCGATCAGGGGTTCCTGCTGCTGGAGGATCTGGGCGACGATCTGGTGGCACGCGTGCTGGCCGACAGGCCCGATCTGGGTCCGCTGATCCACGACCGCATCACCGACCTGCTAGTCGACCTGCACCGCCAGCCGGTCCCCGCTTTCGTGGCGCCGCTGGACGGTGCGGCGATGGGCGATCTGGCGGCGCTGTTCGTCGATTATTATCCGGGGGCCGACCTGCCGGACCTGGCCACGCTGATCGCCGATCTGCACGACCGCCTGTGCGGCGATCTGCCCCCCGCCATCAGCCTGCGCGATTTCCATGCCGAGAACCTGGTCTGGCGCGGCGACGCGCCCCTGGGCCTGCTGGACTATCAGGACGCGGTGGCCGCGCATCCGGCCTATGACCTGGTATCCGCCCTGCAGGACGCGCGCCGCGACGTGGACCCAGCCACGGAACAGGCACAGATCGCCCGCTATCTGGCCGCGACCGCCGTGGCCGAGGCCCCGTTCCGCGCGGCCTATGCCCTGATCGGCGCACAGCGGGCGCTGCGCATCCTGGGTGTCTTTGCCCGGCTGGCGATCCGGAACGGCAAGCCGCGCTATCTGGCCTTCATGCCGCGGGTCTGGGCGCATCTGCAGCGCGACCTGGCGCATCCGGCGCTGGCGCCTCTGCGGGCCATGCTGGCGAACGTGCCCGCCCCCGACGCCGCCCTGCGCGAAAGGATCGCCCGATGCCGTCCCTGATGATCTTTGCCGCGGGCCTGGGCACGCGGATGCGCCCGCTGACCGACGACCGGCCGAAACCGTTGATCCCGGTTTCGGGACGCACCCTGCTGGACCGCGCGCTGGACCTTGGCCGCGACGCGGGCGCCGCGCCCATCGTGGTCAACACGCATTACCTGGGCGATCAGATCGAACGGCATCTGGCCGGTCAGGAGGTCGCGATCAGCGCCGAGCCGGACCTGATCCTGGACACCGGCGGCGGGCTGCGCCAGGCGCTGCCCCTGCTGGGACCGGGGCCGGTGATGACGCTGAACCCCGACGTGGTCTGGACCGGGCCGAACGTCCTGTCGGCGCTGATGGCGGCGTGGGACGACCGCATGGACGCGCTGCTGGCGCTGGTGCCGCTGGCGCAGGCCACGGCGCGGCAGGGGGCGGGCGATTTCAGCTTGGATGGCGGACGCCTGAGCAGGCGGGGCGACTATGTCTATGCAGGCGCCCAGATCATCCGCACCGATCGGCTGGCCGAAATCGGCGATGCAGTGTTTTCGCTGAACCGCCTGTGGGATCTGATGATCGCGGACGGGCGCGCGCATGGGCTGATCCATCCCGGCGGCTGGTGCGACGTAGGATATCCCGCCGCCATCCCCCTGGCCGAGGCGCTGCTGGATGGCTGAGATGCGCGGTCTTTACGCGCTGCCCCCCGGCGTGGATTTTGCCGACGCCTTCGTGCGGGGCCTGCTGGAGCGGATGGCGGACCAGCCGCCCGAGGCGCTGGCCGGGGTCACCGTCTTCGTCAACGCCGCGTCCACGCGCGGGGCGCTGTATCGTGCCTTCGACAGGGCGGGGCCGCTGCTGCTGCCGCAGATCCGGTCGATCACCGGGGTCGATCCGGGGCCCCTGGTCATGCCGGACCCGCCGGTGCCGCCCCTGGCGCGGCGGCTGGAACTGGCGCGGCTGATCGCGCAGATGCTGGCCATGCGTCCCGATCTGGGGGCGGGTCATTCGATCCCGGTGCTGGCGCAGTCCCTGTCCCAGCTGATGGTCGAGATGCAGACCGAAGGCCGCGACCTGTCCGACCTGGAGGCGATCGACACCGGCGATCATGCCCGCCACTGGCAGAACGCGCTGGCCTTCCTGCGCATCGCGGCCCAGTTTCACCTGGGCGACCCGTCCCAGGACCGCCCCGCCCGCCAGCGCGCCGCGGCCCAGGCCGCCGCCCGCGACTGGCCGCAGGGCATCGATCTGCCGCAGGGCCCGGTGATCGTCGCGGGGTCGACCGGATCGCACGGGGCGACGCGGTTGTACATGCAGGCGGTGGCCGCGCTGCCCAACGGCGCCGTGGTGCTGCCCGGTTTCGATTTCGACCAGCCCGCCCCGGTCTGGGATGGGCTGGAGCGCGCCGACGATCATCCGCAGGCGCGGTTCGCGCCGCTGATCGCGGAGGCGGGCTATCCCCAGCGCTGGACCGCGGTGCGGCCGCCATCCGAGGGGCGCAACCGGCTGATCTCTCTGGCGCTGCGGCCCGCGCCGGTCACCGACCAGTGGATCGCCGAGGGCCCTGCCCTGCCCGACCTGATCGCCGCCACCGCGGATCTGACCCTGATCGAGGCCGACCAGCCCGGCCAGGAAGCCGAGACCATCGCCCTGATCATGCGCGACGCCGCCGAACGCGGCGGCGAACAGGTCACGCTGATCGCGGCCGACAGCGGCCTGATCCGGCGCGTCACCGCGGCGCTGGACCGCTGGCACATCCGCCCCGACGACAGCGCGGGCCGGCCCCTGCCGCTGACCGCGCCGGGCCTGTTCCTGCGCCAGGTGGCCGCGCTGTTCGGTCAGCCGCTGACCATCGACCGGCTGCTGATCCTGCTGAAGCATCCGCTGACCGCGACCGGATCGACCGCGATCGGGCGCAACGACATGCTGCGCGAGACGCGCGAGCTGGAACTGCAGCTGCGCCGGAACGGCCCGGCCTTTCCCGATGCCGCCACGCTGGCCGATTGGGCGACCAAGGGCGACGGCACGCGCAAGATCTGGGCGGAATGGCTGGCCGCGATGCTGTCGCGCATCACCGCCGTGGCCCGCGACCGGGCGCCGCGGCCCCTGCCCCATCGGCTGGCCGACCTGCTGGACCTGGCACAGGCCCTGGCGGCGGGACCGGATGGCGATGCGGAACGCTCTCAGCTGTGGCAGGACAAGGCCGGGCAGATGGCCCGCGCGGTGCTGGACCATCTGGTGGAACACGCGGCGCTTGGCCCCGACATCGGCCCGGGCGACTTCAGCGCGCTGCTGGTCACCGAACTGCAGGCCAAGGCGGTGCGCGACGATGTCGAGGCGCATCACTGCCTGCGCATCCACGGCCCGCGCGAGGCGCGTCTGCACGGCCACGGCACCGTGATCCTGTCCGGCCTGAACGAGGGGGGCTGGCCGCAGGCCCTGTCGCCCGACCCCTGGCTGTCGCGCCAGATGCGCGCCGCCGCGGGCCTGCCCTTGCCCGAACGCCAGATCGGGCTGGCGGCGCACGACTTTCAGCAGGCCGTGGCTGCCGACCGGGTCTATCTGACCCGCGCGAAACGCGATGCCGAGGCCGAGACCATCCCGTCGCGCTGGCTGAACCGGATGCTGAACCTGATGGGCGGGCTGCCGGATCGCGGCGGTCCAGAGGCGCTGGCCCGGATGCGGGCGCGCGGCGCGGAATGGCTGGCCCTGGCGCAGGCCGTGGCGCGACCCCCCGCCCCGGTGCCCCCGGCGGCGCGGCCCTCGCCCATCCCGCCGCTGCCCCTGTTCCCGGACCTGCCGGTGACGGACGTGTCGCTGCTGATCCGCGACCCCTACGCGGTCTATGCCAAGCGCGTTCTGGGCCTGCGCGCGCTGCCGCCGCTGCGCCCGCAGCCCGACGCGTCGCTGCGCGGCCAGACCCTGCATGCCATCGTCGAGGCGCTGCTGCACAGCCATCCCACCCCCGACACCCCGCCCGAGGTTCTCAGGGACCGGTTCCTGGCGCTGACCGACCGGGTGCTGGCGGACGAGGTGCCCTGGCCCGCCGCCCGCGCCTTCTGGTCGGCGCGCATCGCACGGATCGCCGACCGCATCGTCGCGGACGAGCTGACCCGCCTGGCCGAGGGGCGGCCGATGGTCGTGGAGCATCGCGGCAAGGTGCCCGTGGCGGACCTGGGCATCACCCTGACCGCCAAGCCCGACCGGATCGACCTGCTGACCGACAACCGCGTCGTGGTCTATGACTACAAGTCCGGCACGCCGCCGACCGACGCGATGATCCGCCATTTCGACAAGCAGCTGATGCTGGAGGCCGCGATGGCGCGCCGTGGCGGGTTCGACGCGCTTGGCCCGGTGGACGTGGCGGGCCTGCGCTACATCCAGCTGGGCGGAGAGGGCAAGACCCACCCGCGCGAGCATGACGACCTGATCGAGGCCGAGACCTGGGACGGCTTCGTCCGCCTGCTGCGGTCCTATGTGACCGGAGAGGCCGGGTTCACCGCGATGCGTGCGCCCCAAAGCACGTCCTATGCAAGCGATTACGATCACCTGGCGCGGTACGGCGAATGGGCGCTGACCGATGCCGCGGCGCCGCGAAAGGTGGGCGATCATCATGGATGAGGCGACGCTGAACCAGATCGCGGCGGCCGATCCGCTGCGCTCGACCTGGCTGACGGCCAATGCCGGGTCGGGCAAGACCCGCGTGCTGACCGACCGTGTCGCGCGGCTGCTGCTGGCGGGGACGCCGCCCGAACGCATCCTGTGCCTGACCTATACCAAGGCCGCCGCGACCGAGATGCAGAACCGCCTGCTGGCGCGGCTTGGCACCTGGGCGATGCTGCCCGAATCCGCCCTGCGTGCCGAACTGGCCCAGCTGGGCGAGGGGGGTGATCCTGACCTGCCCGCCGCGCGGCGCCTGTTCGCCCGCGCGATCGAGACGCCGGGCGGCCTCAAGGTGCAGACGATCCACAGCTTTTGCGCCGCCGTCCTGCGCCGCTTTCCGCTGGAGGCCGGGGTGCCGATGGGGTTCGCGGAACTGGACGACCGCAGCGCCCGCGCCATGCGCGCCGAGATCATCGAGGCGATGGCCGAAGAATCCCACCCCGCCATCGCGGACCTGACCCGCCTTCAGGGGGGCGACGACCTGGACGGGTTCCTGGCCGGGCTGTCCCTGGCCGATTACGCGGACGCCCCCGACGCGGCGGCGATCTGGGCCGCGCTGGACCTGCCCCCCGGTTTGACGGCGGACAGCCTGCTGGCCGGGGTCTTCACCGCCGGCGAAGGTGATCTGGCCGATGCCGTGATCCCGCCGCTGCGGGGCAGTTCCGCCAATGACGTCAAGCTGGCCGAGGCGCTGGCGCAGGTGAACTGGCGCGATCCCGGCATGGACGACCTGTCCCGCCTGTTCGGGTGTCTGCTGTTCGGCGGCAGCGCCAAGGTGCCGTTCGGCGCCAAGACCGGCAAGATCCCGACCAAGGCCATGGCCACCGGCCCCTGCGCCCCCTTCATGGACGATCTGGATGCCCTGATGGAGCGGGTCGAGCTGGCCCGCCCGCAGGCGCTGGCCCTGGCGGCGGCGGAACGCACGCTGGCGCTGCACCGGTTCGGGCATGCCTTCGCGGCGCGCATGAACGCGGCCAAGGCGGCGCAGGGCTGGCTGGATTTCGACGACCTGATCGGCCGCACCGCCGCGCTGCTGGAGGAATCCAGCATGGCGCAATGGGTGCTGTGGCGTCTGGACGGCGGCATCGACCATATCCTGGTCGACGAGGCGCAGGACACCAGCCCCGGCCAGTGGCGGGTGATCCGCCGCCTGACCGACGAATTTACCAGCGGCGCCGGCGCGCATGACCGGCCCCGAACGCTGTTTGTGGTGGGCGATCCGAAACAGTCGATCTATTCGTTCCAGGGTGCCGACATCACCGTGTTCGAGGCGATGCGCGACCGCTTCGCCGCCGATTTCCAGGCCGTGCAGGCGCCCATGCAGCAGCGCGGGCTGGCCCACAGCTTTCGGTCGTCGCCCGCCGTGCTGGCGCTGGTCGACGCGGTGTTCCAGGGAGAGGCCGCGACGGGCCTGGGCGATCCGCCCCGGCACGTGGCCTTCAAGGCGGCCCTGCCCGGCCGCGTGGACATCTGGCCCGCTCTGCCCAAGCCCGACAAGACCGACCCCGAGGACTGGACCCGCCCGGTCGATGCGCCGTCCGAAAACGACGCCGACACGCAGCTGGCCCGCCATGTCGCGATCCAGATCCGTGCGATGCTGGGCAGTCCCATCATCGACGCGAAATCGGGCCAGCCGCGGCCCCTGCATGCGGGCGACATCCAGATCCTGGTCCAGCGGCGCGGCACGCTGTTCGCGGCGCTGATCGCGGCGCTGAAATCGGCGGGCCTGCCGGTGGCGGGGGCCGACCGCCTGCGCCTGGCGGGCGAGCTGGCCGTACGCGACATCATCGCCACCTTGTCGGTGCTGGCCACGCCCGAGGACGACCTGTCGCTGGCGGCTGCGCTGCGCTCTCCGCTGTTCGGGCTGTCCGAGGACGACCTGTACCGCCTGGCCCATGGCCGCCGGTCGCGCGAATACCTGTGGATGCGCCTGCGCGAATCGTCCCACGTGGACGCACAGGCGGTGCTGAACGACCTGGCCGGGCAGGCCGACTATCTGCGCCCGCACGACCTGATCGCCCGGCTACTGACCCGCCATGGCGGCCGCGCCGCCCTGTTGGCCCGCCTTGGCCCCGAGGCCGTGGACGGCATCGACGAGCTGATGTCCCAGGCCCTGGCCTATGAGCAGGTGGAAACCCCGTCCCTGACCGGCTTCCTGGTCTGGCTGGCCCAGGATGAGGTTGAGGTGAAACGACAGCTGCCCGGCGGCGCGGGCGGTCTGATCCGGGTGATGACGGTACACGGATCGAAGGGCCTGGAAAGCCCCGTGGTGATCCTGCCCGAGACCCAGGTCCGCAAGCCCAACAACCGCCAGGCGCTGGTGCGTCTGGACGACATGCCGGTCTGGCGCGGCGCCGCGCCCGAACGCTGCGACGCGGTCGCGATGGCCGTCGCCGAATGGCAGCGGCGGCAGGATGAAGAGCGGCGGCGCCTGCTGTATGTCGCGATGACGCGGGCCGAAAGCTGGCTGATCGTGGCCGCAGCCGGCGATACGGGCGAGGGGCTGGACAGCTGGCACGCGATGGTCGCCGAAGGCGCGGGCCGCACCGCCCTGACGCGTCAGGACCTGCCGATCGAAGGCGTCGGCACCGGGCTGCGCCTGTCCTGGGGCGACTGGCCGGCAGAGGCCGAAAGCCCAGCCCCCGATGCAGCCGTGCCGGTCGCGGCGCCGGACTGGGCGCTGCGCATGGCCCCGCCCGCGCCTGATTTCGTAGGCCCGGTGACGGCCAGCGGGCTGGGCGGCGCCAAGGTGCTGGCCGGAACCAGCGCGGGCGACCGCGACGCCGCGATGCTGCGCGGCACGCGGCTGCACCTGCTGCTGGAGCATCTGCCCGCCCATACCGCATCCGACTGGCCGCGCATCGCCCGTGCGATCCTGTCGGGGGCCGAAGGCGGCCTGCCCGACGCCCCGGATATGGCCGACCTGCTGGACGAGGCCTACGCGGTCCTGTCCGCGCCAGCCCTGACGCAGGTGCTGCAGCCCGGCGACGACGCGCCCATCCTGTCCGAGGTCGCGCTGACCGCGCCCGTCGCGGGCCTGGGCACGCTGAACGGAGTGATCGACCGACTGGTGGTGACCGACGCGCTGATCACGGCCGTCGACTACAAGACCAATGCCGACGTGCCACAGGATGCCGATGCCGTGCCGGAGGGCATCCTGCGGCAGATGGCGGCCTATCGCGCGGCGCTGCGGGGCATCTGGCCGGACCGCCCGATCCGCATGGCGGTGCTGTGGACGGCGACGCGCAGCCTGATGACGCTTCCCGATGCGCTGCTGGACCGGGTGATGGCGGGGATGGTCAAGGCGACCCCTGCCCCTTGACCCGTCCCCATGCGGCCCATACCTGTTGGACAGAACCCGACCTGCCGGCCCGTCCGGCCCATCCCCAAAAGGAGCCCGAACATGGCCACCGTGCATGTGAACGACGCTGAATTCGACGCCGAAGTGCGTCAGGCCGACACCCCCGTGATCGTCGATTTCTGGGCCGAATGGTGCGGCCCCTGCAAGCAGATTGGCCCCGCCTTGGAAGAGCTTTCCGACGAATACGCGGGCAAGGTCAAGATCGTGAAGATCAACGTCGACGAGAACCCCGAACAGGCCGCGGCCCTGGGCGTGCGCGGTATCCCCGCGCTGTTCATGTTCAAGGGCGGAGAGGTCGTGTCGAACCGCATGGGCGCCGCCCCCAAGGCCGCGCTGAAAAGCTGGATCGACGAATCCGTCTGATCTCTGCCTGATTTGTGCGAAAGGCGGCGGCCCCTCAGACGGGCCAGCCGCCTTTTTTCATGGCCGCCAGCAGGCGGTCGTCGGCATCGGGCGCCATCATGTCCAGGCTGGTGCGGCGCAGGAACCAGTCCAGGAATTTCGCGGTCGGGGGTGCGTGGTCCGCCGCCATCGCCACGGCGCGGTCGGCGCCCAGGTGCCCCGCGTCCAGCGTGACGTGATGATAATCCGACAGGGCGAACAGCACGACGGGCTTGCCCAGGATCAGCCCGTCGAAGCCCACCCCGCTGTTCTGGGTCACGACGAAGGCGCAGTCGCGCAGGCGCGCGCCCGTGTCACTGCCGATGGTCAGGTTCGGATGATCGCGGGCCAGGCGGTCCAGGGCCGCGCGGTCGGCATCGTCATAGACCTCCTTGGGGTGCAGGGTCGCGATGCAGGGCCGGCCCGTGCGGGCGGCGGCGCGGATCATCTGGACGGGGCTGGCCGACTGAAAGCTGCGCTGGCGGCGGATGTGGCCCTGCAGCGGGATCAGGATGTGATCGCCCCGCACCGGCTCCGGCCCCGGCAGCACGCGGTCGCGAAGGCGGCGGGCAAAGTTGTGCGCGGCACCGTCCTCGATCCGGGCGGGATCGAACGCGGCCTGCGCGATGGGCCAGCGCCAGCGTTCGGCCACCCGCTCCAGCCGCCAGTAGGGATAGTGATAGGCGAGGCGAAAGGTCAGCGCGCGGTCATGGGTCGGACGTTCCATGTTGAACAGCGCATGGCCGGGGCGGTCGGGAGCCTGCGCGCGCGCATCGGGGCCGGACCGCGCGATGCGGATCTGCCAGCCCCGGGGTTCCAGCAGCGCGCGGATGCGGTTCACGATGCCCAGCTTGCCCGCCTGCGCGGTCTGCAGGACGGGCGGATGCAGATACACGGTCAGCAGCAGATCGCTCATGGCGCGACGCTAGGGGGGGACCGGACGGTTTTCAACGGGTTGCAAGCCGGGCGGGGCGTCCATATCTGCTGCCCCAACGAAGACAGAACGGAGCGCGCAATGGCTGATGACAAGTTTCCCGGCTGGCATGGCACCACGATCCTGGCGGTCCGCCGGGGCGGCAAGGTGGTCGTGGCGGGCGATGGGCAGGTCAGCGTCGGTCCGACCGTGATGAAGGGCAGCGCGCGCAAGGTGCGCCGCCTGACACCCGGTGGGCGCGACGTGGTCGTGGGCTTTGCCGGATCGACCGCCGATGCCTTTACCCTGCTGGAACGGCTGGAGAAGAAGCTGGAGGCCGCGCCCGGACAGCTGCAGCGCGCCTGCGTGGATCTGGCCAAGGATTGGCGCATGGACAAGTACCTGCGCAACCTGGAGGCCATGCTGATCGTGACCGACGGGACCGACCTGCTGGTGGTGACCGGAGCGGGCGACGTGCTGGAGCCCGAGCATGATGTGGCGGCCATCGGGTCGGGCGGAAACTTTGCCCTGGCCGCGGCGCGGGGGTTGCTGGAGAGCGATCTGGATGCCGAGGCGATCGCGCGCAAGGCCATGCAGATCGCGGCCGACATCTGCGTCTATACCAACGGGCGTCTGACGGTCGAAACCATCGGTTGATGGGTATTTGGACAAAGAAGAAGGGGCGCGCGGTGCACGGCGCCGGACCCCGTGGAGAACGACATGAGTGACCTGACCCCCCGCGAGATCGTGTCCGAACTGGACCGGTTCATCATCGGGCAGAGCGATGCCAAGCGCGCCGTCGCCGTGGCCCTGCGCAACCGCTGGCGCCGCAAGCAGCTGGGCGACGACCTGCGCGACGAGGTGTATCCCAAGAACATCCTGATGATCGGACCGACCGGCGTCGGCAAGACCGAGATCAGCCGCCGCCTGGCCAAGCTGGCCAATGCGCCCTTCATCAAGGTCGAGGCGACCAAGTTCACCGAAGTGGGCTATGTCGGTCGCGATGTCGAACAGATCATCCGCGACCTGGCGGACGCAGCCATGATCGACACGCGCGAGCGGATGCGCGAGGCGGTCAAGGCCCGTGCCCACAAGGCCGCCGAGGAGCGTGTCGTCGAGGCGCTGGCCGGCAAGGACGCCCGCGACGGCACCCGCCAGATGTTCCGCGACAAGCTGAAGCGCGGAGAGCTGGACGACACGGTGATCGAGCTGGAGGTCCAGGACAATTCCAACCCGCTTGGCGGGATGGAGATGCCGGGCCAGCCGGGCCAGCCCTTGGGCGGGATGATGGATCTGTCGGGGCTGATGAAGGCCTTCGGCGGCCGCAAGGTGCGCCGCAAGGTGACGGTGGCGGAGAGCTATGAGATGCTGATTGCCGAGGAGGCCGACAAGCTGTTGGACGACGACGCGGTCAAGGCGACCGCGCTGGATGCCGTGCAGCAGAACGGCATCGTCTTCATCGACGAGATCGACAAGGTCTGCGCCCGCGCCGAGGCGCGCGGTGGCGATGTCAGCCGCGAGGGCGTCCAGCGCGACCTGCTGCCGCTGATCGAGGGCACGACGGTCAGCACGAAATACGGCGCGGTCAAGACGGACCACATCCTGTTCATCGCCTCGGGCGCGTTCCATGTGGCCAAGCCGTCGGACCTGCTGCCCGAGTTGCAGGGCCGCCTGCCGATCCGGGTCGAGTTGCGCGCCCTGACCGAGGAGGATTTCATCCGCATCCTGACCGAGACCGACAACGCCCTGACGCGCCAGTACACCGCGCTGATGCAGACCGAGGGCGTGACCGTCGATTTCACCCAGGACGGCATCGCCTCGCTGGCCCGCATCGCGGCCGAGGTGAACGCATCCGTGGAGAACATCGGGGCGCGCCGGTTGTACACCGTGATCGAGCGGGTGTTCGAGGAGCTGTCCTTCACCGCCCCGGACCGCAGCGGCCAGTCGGTCAGCGTCGATGCCGATTTCGTGGATCGCCATCTGGGCGATCTGTCGCGGTCGACCGACCTGTCGCGCTACGTGCTGTGAACGGGGGAACCTGCGGCCAGCCTGTGGTGTTGGCTGGCTGAACACAACAGGGGACGGATCACATGGGTTGGCTTTTCAGCGTCATCATCTTTGCACTGGATGTCTGGGCAATCGCGCAGATCATCAACACCAATGCCAGCAACAAGTCCAAGATCCTGTGGATTCTGCTGATCGTGATCCTGCCGGTGGTCGGCCTGATCATCTGGTACTTTGCCGGACCCAAGTCCAACGTCAGGCTTTGACGCGACCACACTGACCTGACGCCAGCGCCCCCCGATTTCGGGGGGCGTCTTTCATTGCGGCCTGCGCAGATAGACGTAATAGGCGCCGTCGCCGCCATGACGGAAATGCGCGGCCGTCACCTGCTGGACCACCGCCGCCAGGGGAGGGCTGTGCAGCCAATAGGGCACCTGATGGCGCAGCGCGCCGGGCCGCGTCGGCAGCGGGCCGTGATCGCCCCGCCCCTTGCCCGTGATGACCAGCACCAGCCGCAGCCCTGACGCATGGCAGGACAGGATGAACCGCAGCAATTCCGGTCCCGCCGCGGCCAGCGTCAGCCCGTGCAGGTCCAGACGGGCCTCGGGGCGCAGCTTGCCCTGGCTCATCTTGCGATGCGTGCGGGCATCCATCCGCAGCCCGGCTTGGGCCAGACGTTCGGCCGGGGTCTGAGGGCGCGCGACGACGGGGGTGGCGGGCTTGGCCGCCTGACCGATGCGGAACCGGGGCATCGCCTGCGGCTGCGGCGGTGCGGCGGCCGGGGCGACCGCGGGCGGTGCGACGAATGCGGAAAAGGCCGCCAGATCGGCGGCCTGTCCTTTGCGCTTGGGGTCAAGCGGCTCTGCGGTTCGGGCGACGCGGGACCACAGGTCCCGGTCTTCGGGCGTCAGGCCCCTGCGCCGGCGCATCAGCTTGTCGCGACAAGCTGCCAGTTCGGATCATCCTGGCCCATGCGGCGTGCAAAGGTCCAGGTGTCCTTCTGCTTGCGCGAAGCCTTGGGATCGCCGTCGATCACCGTGCCGTCGGCGTCTCGGGTCGCGGCGATCAACTCTCCGACAAATCGGATCGAGATCTCGGCCAGACCGGTCGCGGGGTCGAACTCCGCCGCGGCCAGCTTGGTGTCGCGGGTACCCAGATAGGTCGCCTCGACCGTCTGGCCGTTGGCCACGCGCTGGTCGATCACCGACTGGAACGCTTCTGCCACGGGATCGGACAGGAACGGGCGCACCTCGGTCAGATCGCCCCGTTCGAAGGCCATCAGGATCATCTCATACGCGCTGCGGGCACCGCCCAGGAAATCGCGCAGCCCGAACGACGGTTCGACCCGTTTCATCGCGGCCAGCGCCTTGGCCGCGGCACCGCCGGCCTCGGCATGGTCCAGGATGTCGTGATCGACCTCGTCGGCGGACCCCTCGATCACCTCGAAACGGGCGGGCGTGGTGCTGGCCGTCGGCTGGTCGACCTGCGGCGGCTCAAAGCCGTCACGCGTCCCGAGCACGTTTTTCAGCCGTAGGATCAGGAAGATCGCGATCCCGGCAAGGACGATCAGCTGAAGAAGCGGGTTGGACATGCAGGCAACCTCTGGGTCATAACGGGTCGTTGGTATCGGGCGGTCTGTGCATTATGTAGGGAGTGCCTCGGCGCAAGTCCAGTTTCCGCGCCGGCAGGAAGGGGAATTCACATGCGGCTGATCGCCATGTTTCTGGTGGTGCCGATCATCGAGATCGCGCTGTTCATCCAGGTCGGGGGCCTGATCGGCCTGTGGCCCACGCTGGCGCTGGTGCTGCTGTCGGCGGTGGCCGGCGTCGCCATCATGCGCAGCCAGGGTGCGCGGGCCGGGATGCAGATCCAGCGCAGCCTGGCAGA
Organism: Paracoccus sp. Arc7-R13; assembly: GCF_004010775.1. Lineage (NCBI taxonomy): Bacteria > Pseudomonadati > Pseudomonadota > Alphaproteobacteria > Rhodobacterales > Paracoccaceae > Paracoccus > Paracoccus sp. Arc7-R13. The sequence goes on from NZ_CP034810.1 coordinate 379,914, forward strand.
GATGCGCGATCCGTCACGCCCGCTGGCGCATGGCGCGATGATCATCGCCGCGGGCCTGCTGCTGCTGCTGCCGGGGTTCTTCAGCGATGCCTTGGGTCTGCTGCTGCTGATCCCCGCGGTCCGGACGATGCTGATGACACAGCTTGCGCGCCGCGTTCGCGCATCGCGGGTTCAGATGCATGCTGCGACGATGCGCCGCGACCCGCATCGCCCGCCCTATGACAAGGGCGTGATCGACGGCGAATTCGTCGTGGCCGACGAGGACGACCGCCGTCCGCCCGTCGATCTGCCGCTGGACACCGACGACACGGGCCCCTCGCGGCCGGGACGCGGGTCGGGCTGGACCCGGCATTGAGGGCAGGCGGCCGGCCTGCTACAAGCTGGGACAAATCCGCATCACAAAGGTAGGACCATGGCCGAAGAAACCCCGCAGAACGGCGCACAGCCCGCAGCAGCGGCACAGCCTCGCATGCAGATCATGGCACAGTTCATCCGCGACCTGTCCTTCGAGAACGCCGTGGCCCAGAAGGGCGCACCCCAGGGCGAGGTCCAGCCCGAGATTACCGTCCAGGTCAGCCTGGACGCCCGCAAGCGCGGCAGCGACACCCAGTTCGAGGTGATCACCAAGTACCGCGTCACCTCGACCAACAAGGGCGACGGCGCGACGCTGTTCCTGGCAGAGCTGGACTATGGCGGGGTGTTCCAGATCGAGGGCGTGCCGCAGGATCAGCTGCACCCCTTCCTGATGATCGAATGCCCGCGGATGCTGTTCCCCTATGTTCGTCGCATCATCTCGGACATGACCCGCGACGGGGGATTCCCGGCGTTCAACATGGACCCGGTCGATTTCGTGGCGCTGTATCGTCAGGAACTGGCGCGCCGCGCCCAGACCGCGCAGGCGGCACCCGCCGATCAGCGCCTGTCCTAAGGCCCGATGGCCAAGCCCGCATCGCGTGCCTGGCAGCGGATGCTGTCGGGCCGCAGGCTGGACCTGCTGGACCCGACGCCCTTCGACATCGAGATCGAGGACATCGCCCACGGTCTGGCCTTCGTCGCGCGCTGGAACGGCCAGACGCGCGGCGACTGGCCCTATTCGGTGGCCGAACATTCGTTGCTGGTGGAACAGATCTTCGACGGGCTGAACCCCGGCAGCGATCCCTGCTGGCAGCTGGCGGCCCTGCTGCATGATGCGCCGGAATACGTGATCGGGGACATGATCTCTCCGGTCAAGGCGGCATTGGGGCGGGAATACGGGGCGATGGACGAACGGCTGGCCTCGGCCATCCACCGTCGGTTCGGCCTGCCCGCGACGCTGCCCGTGACGGTCAAGCGGCGCATCAAGGCCGCCGACCGCGTGTCCGCCCGCCTGGAGGCCGTGACCATCGCAGGCTTTGCCCTGCCCGAAGCGCGGCGTCTTTTCCCCGTCCCCGAGGCGCAGATGCTGCCAGACCTGCAGATCACCCTGCGCCCGCCCGCCCAGACACGGGCCGCGTATCTTGAACGGTTCGCACAGCTGATCGCCCTGATCGACAAGACACTCTGAAACGCAAAAGGGGGCCGCAAGGACCCCCTGTCGATCACGTCGGCGATGCGTGGATCAGATCAGCAGATCGTCCAGCTCCTTGCCGCTTTCCAGGCATTCCTGCACCCAACGCGGTTTGCGGCCGCGACCCGTCCAGGTCATCGTCGGGTCCTGCGGGTTGGCGTATTTCGGGGCGACGGTCCCGGACTTGCGCGTCTTGGCGCCGGTCAGCTCGGACAGGTTGAAGCCATGCTCGCGCGCGGCTTCCTCGATGGCCGTCAGGGCTTCGCGCCGCTTGCGGTCCTCATAGGAGTTGATCGCGCGATCCAGCTTGGTCCGCAGGTCGCGCATTTCCTTGAGGGACATAGTGTCGAAATCGATGCTCATTGGTTCCGGTTTCTATATAGGGAATGTTAATCCCCATCCAATATAGACCGTTTTTTTAAACGTTCAATATATTTAAATCGTCATCGTGGTCCGCGTTTTGCCAGAATACGCTGCAATGTCCGGCGATGCATATGCAATCGGCGCGCGGTTTCACTCACATTACGCTCGCATTGCTCATAGACGCGTTGAATATGTTCCCACCGCACGCGATCCGCGGACATCGGGTTTTCCGGTGGCGGCGGCAGCAATTCACCGCTGGACAGCAATGCGGATGTCACGTCATTCGCGTCGGCGGGCTTTGCCAGATAATCTGTGGCACCCATCTTCACCGCGGCGACGGCCGTGGCGATGGCGCCGTATCCGGTCAGGACGATGATGCGGGCATCGGCGCGCCGTTCGCGCAGCGCCTCGACCACGTCAAGGCCGTTCCCGTCCTCCAGACGCAGGTCCACGACCGCGTAGGCGGGCGCACGACGTTCGATCAGGCGCATCGCACCGGCCACGGTCAGCGAGGTTTCCGGCTGAAACCCGCGCTTTTCCATCGCGCGCGCCAGGCGGGTCACGAAGATCTCGTCATCGTCGACCAGCAGCAGCGAGGCGTCGGGGCCGATTTGTGCGTTCAACTGATCCATCTGTTGGCCTTTTCACGGAATTTAACGGCAAATGGGAAGTCGCGCGGGCAATATCAAACCCCATGCGACAAACTGCCTTATGCAGAGGCATCGGCATAACAGGCGACGGTCTCGGCAATCTGTTCGGGGGTGGTTTCGCGGGAAAAGAATTCGACCGTCTTTCCGCCGGGCATCACCAGATAGGTATTTGTCATGTGATCGACCAGATAATATTCCTGATCCTCTTCGTCATTCAGCTTGAAGTAATTCCGCCAGCCCTTGTTTACGGCAGCAATCTCCTCGTCGCTGCCGGTCAGGCCGATCATGCGGTCGGAAAACAATTCGGTATAGTCCGCCAGAACCTCGGGGGTGTCGCGGCGGGGATCGACGGTGACAAAGACGGTCTGCACATCCTCTCCGGCCTCTGTCAGCAGGACCTCGGCTTCGGCGTTTCGGGCGCTGTCCAGGGGGCAGACGTCGGGGCAGAAGGTATAGCCGAAATAGAGAAGCGTCGGCTTGTCGAAGACATCCTGGTCGGTGACACGCTGGCCGTCGTCGCGCGTCAGGGTGAAGGGTGTGCCAAAGGCGTCCATGCCCCCCGCGACGCTGCTGCTGCTGCATTGCGCGAACTGGTCGTCACCCGGACGCATGGTCAGGAACAGCGCCCCGCCCGCCAGCACGCCGATGGCGGCCGCAGTGCCGATCAGCAGGATTTTCCGGTCCGTCATTGGCGGGCCTCCTTCGCGTGTCAAATGCCCGCATTGATCGTCCATCGGCGCGCGGGTATCAAGATCGGGCAATGTCGCAGCAAGGGTCGACGATGTCCACATCCACAGCCCCCGACGACATCGCCGATCCCGACCTGGACCAGGCCATGTCGCGGCCGATCGACACCCCCAAGGCCGAACCGATCCGCATACGCACGCTGGTGCTGTTGCGCTGGTTCGCCATCGGCGGGCAGATGGCCGCTGTCATCGTCGCGTGGATGATGGGCATCGGCTTCGTCAAGACGCCGATCATCCTGCTGATCGCGGCGTCGATCACCATGAACCTGTGGCTGTTTTTGCGCCCGCACAAACGGACCTCTCCGGGGCGCGCGGTGCGGCAGCTGTCCTTCGACCTGGTCCAGATCTCGACGCTGATGGCGCTGACCGGGGGGATGGCCAATCCCTTCGCGCTGCTGGTGCTGGCGCCGGTCACGATCGCGGCCGCGTCGCTGAACGCGCGGCAGGTGCTGGCCCTGGGGCTGGCCACGGTGGCGCTGATCTCGGTCGCGGCGGTCTTCGGGCTGCCGCTGCGCGATCCGGACGGCCAGATCCTGCGGATGGAGCCGATTCTGGCCGTCGGCCACTGGGTCGCGCTGGTCATTGGCGTGGTGTTCTTTGCGGGCTACGCGCATCGGGTGACGGCGGAACTGTCGGACACCTCGGGCGCGCTGTTCGCGACCCAGATGGCCCTGTCGCGCGAACAGCGCCTGCAGCATCTGGGCGGCGTCGTGGCGGCCGCCGCGCATGAGATGGGCACCCCCCTGGCCACCATCAAGCTGATCGCCGGCGAACTGGCGGACGAGCTGCGCGACCGCCCCGACCTGCATGCCGATGCCATCGCCCTGCGCGACAGCGCCGACCGCTGCGCGGCGATCCTGCGCAGCATGGGGCGCGCGGGCAAGGACGACCTGCACATGCGCGCGGCCCCGCTGCGCGCCGTGCTGGAGGACGCCGCCCAGCCCCACATGGACCGCGGCCCCCTGATCGAGATCCATGCCGAAGGCCCGGTGATCCACCGCGATCCGGCCATCATCCACGCGCTGCGCAACCTGATCCAGAACGCCGTCGATTTCGCCGAAAGCCGCGTCGTGATCGAGACCCAGGTGACGCAGGGCGCGCTGGTCGTCACGGTGCGCGACGACGGGCCGGGCTATCCGCCGCACCTGCTGTCGCGGATCGGCGACCCCTATCTGACCCGGCGCGCCGAGGCGCAGCGCGGCAGCTACGAAGGGATGGGCCTGGGTCTGTTCATCGCCAAGACCCTTCTGGAACGGTCGGGCGCGCGGCTGACCTTTGCCAATGGCGGGCCGGGTGCCATGGTGTCGGTGCGCTGGCCGCTGGACCGCATCCGCGCGCATGACCGGATCGCGCTGGCCCACAATCCGACCTTCGACGCCTGAGTTTCTTAACGCCCTGTTAATCAAGCCCGGATTATGGTCCCATCGAACGGAAGGGGGCGTCGGCAGTGGACATTCAGGGTGCAGGTCTTGTGGCGATGGCGGTCCTGTGCGGGACGGCGTCGGTTCTTCTGGCGGTGGCGGTGATCCGGGTCTGGGACCGCCGACAACCGGGCCAGGGCCGCGCGGCACGGGCGGGGCACGCGCTGGACGGCAAGGTGCAGCCGATGGTGTTCCTGTTCCGCGCCGCACGCCTGGTCGACGCGACCGCGCCGGCCCGCGCGCTGCTGGACCGGATGGGCGCGCCGGATGACGACTGGCTGCGTCTGATGCGCTGGATCGGACCGCGCTTTCCCGACGCGCCCGACCGCCTGTCCATGCTGCCCCGCCTTGGCCGGATCGAGCTGGTGGGCCAGCAGGGGCGGGGCAGCGCCACCCTGCGCCTTGTGGCCGAGGATCTGGGCGACCGGCTGTGGCGCGTCAGCGTCACCGATCCGGGTGCCGAACATGCGGGCATCGTGGTCGATTCGATGTCCCTGCAGGCGATGGAGGAGGAGCTGGACCTGCTGCGCGGCGCGCTGGACCAGACACCGATGCTGGTCTGGCGCCTGGATGAGGAGGACCGCGTGACCTGGGCCAACGCCGCCTATCTGCGCCGTGCCGAGGCCCGGTCCGACGAGGCGCTTGGTTGGCCCCTGCCCCGCCTGCTGGACGCGCCGCGCCCCGTGCCGGGTGCGGGCACCGCCACCCGCCGCGCCGGGCTGGAGGATCAGGGCGCGGTGTCCTGGTACGACTGCCACAGCCACCGCATGGGCGATGAGGTGATGATGTTCGCCCTGCCCGCGGACGCCGCCGTGCGCGCCGAACGCAGCCTGCGCGATTTCGTCCAGACCCTGACCAAGACATTCGCCGACCTGCCGATCGGGCTGGCGATCTTCGACCAGGGCCGGAACCTGCAGCTGTTCAACCCGGCGCTGATCGACCTGACGAACCTGCCGACGGGCTTCCTGACCGCGCGGCCGTCGCTGTTCGATTTCCTGGACCAGCTGCGCGAACAGCGCATGGTGCCCGAACCCAAGGACTATCGCAGCTGGCGACAGCACATGGCCAATCTGGAAAGCGCTGCCGCCAACGGCCACCACGTCGAGACATGGTCCCTGCCGGGCGGGCAGACCTATCGCGTGACCGGCCGCCCCCATCCCGACGGCGCGGTGGCCTTCCTGTTCGAGAACATCACGTCCGAAATGTCGCTGACCCGCGAATTCCGGGCAGAGCTGCTGCTGGGCGCGCATGTCCTGGACGGGCTGGAGGACGGGCTGGTGGTCTTTTCGGACGCAGGCCAGTTGGTCCTGTCGAACCAGGCCTATCGCGGCTTGTGGGGCGCGCCGCCCGAAAGCCTGGCCGATGCCATCGCCACCTGGGAGGCCGCGGCCCCCGCCGGGCGGGGCTTTGCGGCACTGCGCGACGCGCTGAACCATGCCGATGCCCCGCGGGCCAGCGGCGCGATGGCCGGCCCCCAGGGCCAGCTGCTGGGCTGGACCGTCACCATCCTGTCGGGCGGGCGGCGGATGCTGCGTTTCGGCATCGCCTCGGGACAGGTGATGTCCCAGGGCCTGCCCCAGGACACGCGCCCCCTGTCCAGCGCGATCGGCGCCGACTGATCAGTAGTCGCGCTCGAAGAACACCCCAAGCGAGCTGCCGCCGTCGCTGCCCACCGATCCCCGCGCCCGCAGCGACTGCGTGATGTCCAGGTTCAGGTTGATCGACGACCGCCCCCCCTCGCCCACCGAGACGTCGGTATAGACGTTCTCGGACAGATAGCGTCCGGCACGCAGTTCGATGTTGCCCTCGTCGTCGGTCGTCAGGTCCAGGTCGCCCAGGCCAGCGCTTTCGCGCAGGTTGCTGATGATCCCGTCACCGCCGCGCCCGGCCAGCACCGCGATGGCATTGGCCAACTGTGCCGCCTGAAGCGGGCTGATGCTGTCCAGCCCCCGCCCGAACAGCAGCTGGGACAGCACCTCTTCCTGCGGCAGTTCCGGAGAGGATTCGAAGGTGATGTCGGGGTCGCGGACCTCTCCGTCGATGATGATGCGGGTGGTGATCTCGTCGCGCTCGGTTTCGGCGACCAGGCGGATGACGGGGATCAGGCTGCCCTGCAGCTCGACCAGACCCTCGGTCAGGTTGAAGCGACTGCCCAGCAGGTCGACCCGGCCGCGGATCAGCTGCAGGTTGCCGATGGGGATCGCGTTGCGGGCGGTGCCCTGGATGCGGAAGCCGCCGCCCAGTTCCGCGTCGATCCCGCGGCCGCGGATGAACACCCGGTTGGGCGCATTGATGACCAGGTCCAGCGCCGGCGGCCGTCCCGGCGTGGCCGGCGGCCCCGACATGCCCGCGTCGCGCGAGGCTTGGCTGGGATAGGGCTCCAGCCCGGCCTTGGCGCGCGTGGCGCGGACCGGCGGGCGCTGGTTGCCGACATGGGTGATGTCGGGGATTGCCCGCGCGCCGCCCAGGCCGGTCGAGGGGATTCGGATCTCAGTCTCACCCAGGTCGATGCGGCCGGACAGGGTCTGGCCGGTCGCGGCCGTTCCGCTGAAGCGGACCTGCCCGTCGATGATCGTCTGGTACAGGTTCGGGTCGCGCAGCACGACCTGCGCCAGCGCGACCGAGATGTCGGTCGCCCCGTTCGTCAGGTCCACCGGCCCGGACAGCGTCACCCGCCCCCCGGCCGAGACGTTGGCCGCCCCGTCGATCTGCAGCCGCCCCGACTGGAACCCGGCGGTGACGTCGATCCCGTCCAGCCGCACGCCCAGGCCCGGATCGGCCAGCTGGCCGTTCGTCAGCTGCACCTGTCCCGACACCGCCTGCAGCGACGGGGCGCCCTGGACACGCAGGTTGATCGCCAGCGGGCCCGACACGCTGCGGGTCCGCAGGGTCGTGTTGGCCAGCGCGGAATCCGCGCTGCCATTGACGCCCAGATCGACGGTCGATCCGTCGCGGGCGGCGGTGCCCGCGATGCGCAGGTCGGTGCTGCCCGGCGCGGTGGTGCGCAGGTCGACCGCAAAGGACGGGCCCTCCTCGCGCACGGTTCCGGTCACCGCGACGGCGCCCGGAAATTCGGGGACGATCAGTCCCAGATCGGCCAGCCGCGCGTTCAGGTTGATGCCCGTCGCGGGCGCCCCGTCCGCGGTCACCTGCAGTTGAGGGTTGGTCACGTTCAGCCGCTGGACCGAGATGCCCTGCGCCCCCTGGCTGGCGGCCACATCGAACCGGGTCTGCCCTGCCAGGATCGGATCGATCCGCGGCTGGCCCAGGGACAGGCCGCTGGCGGTTCCGGTGGTCTCGATCCGGCGCGTGGTGCCGTCATCGGTCAGCCGCGCGTCGGCCTGGACCGCGCCGCTGATGCCGTTGCCCAGGAACCGCAGATCGCCCGCGTTCAGCGTGGCCGCGACATCGGTCGCCCCGGCGCCGACCTGGCCCGTGGCACTGGCCGACAGGCGCGGGTTCTCGACCTGCGCGGTGTCGATGGTGAAGATGCCGCCCTGTTCGGTGCCGGTCACGGACAGGCGCGTCTCGCCCGCAAGGGCGCCGTCCACCTGCGCCTGGCCGAAGGACAGGTCGCGCCCGGTCCCGGTCACGGCCAGCCTGCGGATGCCGTCACCGGCCTCGGCAAAGCTGCCCTGCGCCTGCAGGCTGCCGCGCCATCCCGGCCCGAAGGGCGCCAACGACGCGACGTTCACGTCGCCGGTCAGATCGGTGACGCCCGGACCATAGGTTCCCTGCACCACCGCGCGCATCTGGTCATTGGTCAGCCGGCCCTCGGTGATCGTCACGACCCCGTCGCGTTCCGACGCCTGCAGCGCCAGCTGGGTCGTCCCGGTCAGCGCGCCATCCGCCCCCGTCGCGCCCAGGGACAGGTCCTGCCCGCTGCCCGTGACGTCGATCAGCCTTGCGCCATCCTCCTCGCGCAGCGTGGCGCGGGCCTGAAATCCGCCCGCCCAATCGGCGCGGATCGAGGACAGGTCAACGACCGCCACCTGCGCGACGGCGTCCAGCGCGCCTTGGGCAAAGCTGCCCTGCGCATCCGCGCTCAGCTGCGGGTTGGCCAGCCGGAAATCCTCCAGCTGAAAGCCCTGCGCCGTCTGCAGCGCGCTGGCGGTCAGCTCGGTCTGCCCGCTCAGCGCATTGTCCAGCGCCTCGATGCCGATGCGCAGATCCTGGGCCTGCCCGTTCAGGGTCAGGCGGCGCTGGTTCTGCGGTCCGGTGACCTCGGCCGTGGCATCCAGCGACCCGCCCAGTTCGGGGCCGGCATCCGCCAGCGACGGCATGGACACCTGCGCGCGCAGATTGCTGGAGGTCGAGTTGATCAGGCCCTGCGCGGTCGCGGTCAGGCGGCTGGCGTTGACGCGGAAATCCTCGACCTCAAGGCCCAGCTCGTCGCGGCGCGCCTGCAGCAGGATCGTGGATTCGCCGTCCAGCAGCCGGTCCAGCTGCGGCTGGTCCAGCGCGATGTCGCGGCCCGACACGCGCGCGTCGATGTCGAAGCTGCGGTTCAGCAGGACGTAATAGCCCTCGACCGTGGCATCCGCGCTGCCGGTCAGCGGCCGGCCCGCGACGCCCGACAGGCGCGTCAGGTCGGTATACCGGGCACCCGCATCCACCGACAGCGTGATGCCGCTGCCCAGGCCCGAGACCAGGAAGTTGCCGTCCAGACCGTAATCCGCGCCGCGGACCCGCAGGTTGGTGATGTCGACTGCGTTGCCGGGGGTAAAGTTGAACCCGGTCCGCCCCTCGATCTGCGGGCCCACGGCCTCGGCCAGGGACGCGTCGTCGAAATCCAGATCGCGGGCGGCAAAGTCGATGGCGCCGATGACCTCGGACAGGGCGCCCTCGTCCAGGAAGATCTGGCCGCGCCCGGCCAGGTCCAGCGCGCCAAGCGCCACCCCGTCCAGGTTCAGCGCGCCGATGCCCCCGTCCAGGCGCCAGCCGTCGCTTTGCGCCGCGTCATAGTCAAAGGTCAGCCGCCCGGAATCCACCGTCGCCCCCTCGCCCGCGAAGGGCAGCGGGACGGGCACCTGCGGGGCGCCCGCGTCGCGGCCCAGCATCACCTGCAGGTTGGCCTGCTGGGGCGCGGACTGGTCGTTCGTCGACAGCGACCCGGCAATGCGCAGCGCCTCGGTGCGGATGTCCAGACGCGGAATGTCCAGGCGGCCAGTCTCGGCCCGCCAGCCTTCGGCCAGCAGCTGGGTGTCCTGGCCAAAGAAGGCCCGGTCCTGCGGGCGCAGCAGCGACGCGACATCGCCGCCCAGCTGGAACCGGAATCCGGTGCCGGGGGTGCCGTCGGCGCCGGTCTGGCCGTTTGCGCTGACCTTTCCGGTGATGCGGGGCTGGCCGTTCGTGGCCAGACGGATGTCGGCGGCGAAATCGCGGATCTGGCCCTCGCCGCTGATCTGGGCGGTCAGGGCGGGCTTGTCATAGATGCCGACAAGGTTGGCCAGCAGGCCGTCGGCGGCCTCGTCCAGGCCCAGGTTCAGGCGCAGGATCTGCGTCTCGTTGGCATAGCCTGCGTCCAGCACGAACTGGCCGCGCGGGCCGTCCAGGCGGTCGACGGTCAGCTGGGCCGTGCCCTCGCCCCCCTCAAGGCTGATGCCGCCCGAGATGCTCAGCGCGGCCTCGACCCCGATGACCGGTTCGCCCAGCATCACGCGGTCGGCGCGGATCTGTTCGATGTTCAGCGACACGGGCAGTTCGGGCAGCGCAAAGACCGGCGCCTCGGCCTGCACGGCCGGTTCGTCCGACTGTGGCAGGCGGGGCAGCAGGATCTCGTCGGCGGACAGCTCCGCGATCTCGATCCGGCGGCGCAGCAGGGCGCTGCGGTTCCACTGGATCGCGCCGTTGCGCAGGGTCAGATAGGCGCCGTCCTCGTCCGAGATGCGCAGTTCGGTGAAGGTCGCGCGCGAGGACAGCGCGCCCTGGAACCCCTCGATCACCACCTGGCGCCCCTCTCCGGACAGGTTGCTTTCCAGCAGTCCGGTCAGAAATCCGCGGTCGCTGTCGGCCTCGGCGCTGATCTCGGCGGCGCTTTGGCCCAGCGCGGCCATCGGGAACAAGACGACAAAGGCGGTGATCCAGAACTTGCGCATTAGAATGCCTGCCCCAATCCAAGGTAAAGTTGCACGCCGTTGCCGGTGTCGCCGCTGACCGGCCCGGCCACGTCGAACCGCAGCGGCCCGATCGGCGTGTCATAGCGCACGCCCAGACCGGCGCCCGCGTGATCGTCGCCCTCGCCGCCGAAGGCGTCGCCCGTCCAGACCTGGCCGTAATCGGCAAAGGCCACGACGCCGATCTTCTCGCGCACCTGGACGCGGAATTCGGCCGTGGCGCTGGCGACCGACAGGCCACCGGTCTTGATCGGGCCGTCCGGGCCCGCGATTTCCTCGACCCCCAGGGACTGATAGGGATGGCCGCGCACTGTGCCGCCCCCGCCCGAGAAGAACAGATAGTTGCGCGGCGTCGTGGCAAGCTCGCTGCCAAAGACCGACCCCGCCCGCGCCCGGCCCGCCAGGGTGAACCGGTCATCGGCGCCGAACGACCGGAAGGCCCGCCCCTCGGCCAGGGCGCGCAGGCCGGAACTGGTATCCTCGAATCCGGCAAAGGGCGTCACCTCGGCGGACAGATAGAAGCCGCGCTTGGCGTTGTTCTGATCCTCGCGGCGGTCCCAGATCACGTCCATCGGCAGGGCCAGGACCTTGAAGTCGGTGCGCCCGTTGGCGTCGAAGACGCGCGAGTACTGGTATTCCAGCGCCGCGTCGGCGGTCAGGCGGTCGCTGAAGATGTGGTTCAGACCGAAACCCAACGTCGCCAGGTCCTCGTCGTAATCCTCCTCGCGCATCTGGGCCACCTCGGCCTCGACATAGGCGGTGGTGTCGGGGGTGATCGTGGCGGGGCGTTCCAGACGGATCGTCAGCTCGTCGTCGCGGTCGCTGGTCTCGGATCCGATGTCCTTGATCCGCCCGTCGATGCGCAGACGTTCGCCCCCGCCCAGCAGGTTACGGTGCATCCAATAGGCCGACACCAGCGCCCCGTCCGTGGTCGAGATCTCGGCACCGGCCCCGATGCGCCGGGGGGGCTGTTCGACCACGGCCAGGTCCACGTCCAGCGTGTTGCCGGGGCTCAGCGTCTCTGCCTCCTGCAGGGTGATCGCCGAGAACACGCCGGTGCGGCGCAGGCGCTGGCGGACGGTGTCCAGTTCCTGGGGGTCGAAGCGCTCCCCCTCGGGGAAGCCGGCGATCTTGCGCAGGCGGCGTTCGTTCAGGCGCTGGTTGCCGCTGACGGACATGCGCCCGAAGGTGACGGCCGGGCCGGGTGACAGGGCGATGCGGCTGTCGACCTGATCGGCGTCGTGATCGGCCACGATCTGCTGGTCGGCGACATCGGCCTTGGCATGGCCATAGGCGCGCCAGCCGTCCACACCCGCCAGGGCCGTGCTGCGCATGACGCCGGTGCCCGCGATCTCGCCCGTGGCGTATTCGTCCGGGACCTCGGTGCCGGGGGCCACCGGGGCCATCTGGGCGCGTGAGAAGCGGAAGACCGGGCCGGGATCGACGGTCACGACGACACGGGACACCTGGGCGGGCGCGTCCAGGGGCGCCACCTCGGCGGCCTCGACCCCGTCCAGGGTGATGGTCACGGCGCCGTCGTAGAACCCCTGATCGTACAGCAGGCCCAGGATGCGGGCGTAATCGCCGCGCGCGGCTGCCAGCACGTCCTGTCCGGTGGTGCGATCCTCGTTCAGCGCGCCGGTCAGCAGCAGCGACTGGCGGATCTGGCGGGTCAGCCCCTCGTCCCCGCCGGCGACCTGCACGTCCAGCGCGACGGGCCCCTCGGATTCGCTGCTGCCGCCGAACAGGCCCGAGAACGGAGAGCTGCTTTGCGCCATCGCGGCACCCGCCACGCCAAGCGCCGTCCCTGCCACCAGGATCGCCCTAAGATATGCCCGCATCGCCTGCCCCGTCTTTTTGCTTGCGGCAATTCAAACAGGATCGACGGGGCGAATCCAGCAATCTTTGGGGATTTTCCCGGATTGGCAGTTAACCTTTGCGGGACCGGCGAAGCTTAGCCCAGGGCCGCCAGGCAGCCGTGCAGCGCCGCCATATCGTCGCGGATCAGAAAGACCGGCGTGTTTTCAGGGATATGGCGCATGTGGCTTTCCGCCAGGAAGGCCGGTTCGAACAGCGCCATCCGGTCGGCGATGCTGCGGCCCACGCTGCCGGCCAGGAACAGCCCCTCCAGCGGCATGAAGCGCAGCGACAGTTCGCGGCACAACAGCCCGACCAGTTCGGCGAACAGGTCATAGGTCGCGACGGCCGCCGGATCGCCCGCCTCGGCGGCGCGGGCGACGTCCTCGCTGCGCATGGGGGCGGTGCCGGTCATCGCGGCGTGCAGGCGCGACAGGCCGCGGCCCGCGAACGTCTCCTCGGTCGAGAAGAAGCCGGCCGCGGCGTCGGTGCCGACGCGGTCCTGCAGGCGGGCCATGATGTTGGCGGGCAGATGGGTGTGCCCCTCCTCGGCCTCAAGGACGGTGATCGCGCCGCCGGGCAGCACGCGCACCGCGCAGACGTTGAAGCCGGTGCCCAGGCCCACGACCAGCGCCTGCCCGTTGCGGGCGCGGGTCACGGGGGCCGCGCGCAGCGTGCCCAGCTGTTCGCCCGCCAGCGACGGGGTGGAATAGCCAAGCGCCGACAGGTCGTTGATCAGCCTCACCTGGTCGGCATCGGTCAGCCGCGCCAGGTTGTCCTCGTCAAAGGACCAGTCGCGGTTGGTCAGCCGCGCGCGTCCGCCGCTGACCGGTCCCGCCACGGCGATGCACATGGACGAGATGTTGGGCTGGTGCTGTTCCGCCATGAACTGGCGCACCACGTCGTCGAAGCTGGCAAAGTCGTCGCCCTTGAAGCGGGTGACCGTGCCGGCGTCGATGGACCCGTTGCGCGCGATCGCCATCCGCGCATTGGTTCCGCCCACATCGCCCAGAAGCATCGCCATGCTGTCACCCCTTCTCAGTTCAGCCGTTCCCCGTCCTTAGGCGAGAAGTACGACACTTTCGAGAGGTCGAATGCCAGCGGAAACGGCTGGCGCGCCCGGACGGCGCTTTCCGCGCGCAGCCGCGCGGTGACCGCCTTGCCGCCCAGATGGGTCACGGCGAAGGTGTCGGCACCCGCCGGTTCGACGATCTCGATCATCACGTCGCCGCCCGCACCCTGCGCGGTTCCGGGCAGATGGGCGTTGCCCGTCGCCTCGTGGATGTCCTCGGGGCGCACGCCCAGGACGATCTGGTCGGGCAGGTCGCGGGCCACCGGGTCGGTGATGACCAGCGGCGTGTCGCCGGGACGGTCGATCTCGATCCGGGTCTGGCCCGCCTCGGACCGGACGCGGGCCGGGATCAGGTTCATCGCCGGGCTGCCCATGAAATCGGCCACGAACATGTTGGCGGGCTTGTTGTAGATCTCGCCCGGGGTGCCGATCTGCTGGATCACCCCGCCCTTCATGACGACGATCTTGGTGGCCAGCGTCATCGCCTCGATCTGGTCATGGGTGACATAGACGATGGATGCGTTCAGGTCCTGGTGCAGCTTCTTGATCTCGGTCCGCATGGACACGCGCAGCTTCGCGTCTAGGTTGGACAGCGGTTCGTCGAACAGGAACAGCGCGGGGTCGCGGACTAGGGCACGACCCATGGCGACGCGCTGGCGCTGGCCGCCCGACAGCTGGCCTGGCTTGCGGTCCAGAAGCGGCTCGATCTGCAGCTGGCGCGAGACCTCGGCCAGCTTGGTGGCCTGGGTCGCCTTGTCGACGCCGCGCACCTTCATGCCGAAGGTGATGTTCTTGGCGACCGACATCGTCGGGTAGAGCGCATAGGACTGGAACACCATCGCGATGTCGCGGTCCTTGGGGCTGACGCCCGTCACGTCGCGGTCGGCGATGCGGATGGCGCCGCCGGTGATCGGCTCCAGCCCCGCGATGCAGTTCAGCAGCGTGGACTTGCCGCAGCCCGACGGGCCGACCAGCACCAGGAAGTCGCCCTCGTCGATGCTGATGTTGATGTCGTGCAGAATATGGGTGTCGCCATAGGCTTTCTGCAGGTGGTCGATTTCCAGAATGGGCATGGCTTATCCCTTGACGCTGCCGGCGGTCAGGCCGCGGATGAAGTATTTGCCGGCGACGACATAGACCAGCAGCGTGGGCAGGGCGGCGATGATCGCCGCGGCCATGTCCACGTTGTAGGCTTTGACGCCGGTGGTGGAGTTGACGATGTTGTTCAGCGCGACGGTCACGGGCTGCGACCCGGCCCCGCTGAAGCTGACGCCGAACAGGAAGTCGTTCCAGATCTGCGTGAACTGCCAGATGACCGACACGGTGATGATCGGCAGCGAGATGGGCAGGAAGATCGACCAGAAGATGCGGAAGAACCCTGCCCCGTCGACCTTGGCCGCGCGCACCAGTTCCTGCGGGATGGTGACATAGTAGTTGCGGAAGAACAGAGTGGTGAAGCCCAGGCCATAGATCACGTGGACGAAGATCAGCCCCGGGATGGTGCCCGCAAGACCCATCAGGCCCAGCATCTGCGCCATCGGCAGCAGCACCACCTGGAACGGGATGAAGCAGCCGAACAGGATCGCGGCAAAGAACAGGTTCGCGCCGCGGAACCGCCACTGGGCGAAGACATAGCCGTTCAGCGCGCCGATGATGGTCGAGATCATCACCGCGGGCACGGCCATCAGGACGCTGTTCCAGAAGAACGGGCGCAGGCCCTCACACTGGGTGCCGGCGCAGGCGGACGACCAGGCCTCGGCCCAGGGGGCGAAGGTGATCTCGCGCGGCAGGGCCAGCAGGCTGCCGGTGCGGATCTCCTCCAAGGATTTCAGCGATGTCGTCAGCATGACGAACAGCGGCATCAGATAGAACAGGGCGAACAGGATCAGGATCCCGTACAGGCCCCACCGCAGCACGGTCTTACTTGTCATGGCGCGGCCTCAATTCGCTGTAGAGATAGGGAACCACGATGGCAAAGATGACCATCATCATGATCATGGCGCTGGACGCCGCCTGCCCCAGGTCGCCGCGCGAGAACGCCATGGCGTACATGTAGGTCGCGGGCAGGTCGGTGGCATAGCCCGGTCCGCCGCCGGTCAGCGCGATGACCAGGTCGAACGCCTTGATCGCCAGGTGCGCCAGCACGATGAAGGCCGACAGGAAGATCGGCGCCATCGTCGGGATGATGATCGCGGAATAGATGCGGTGCGTGGGAATGCCGTCGACCTGGGCCGCGCGGATGATCTCGGTGTCGACCGAACGCAGTCCGGCCAGGAACAGCGCCATCACGAACCCGGATGCCTGCCAGACGGCCGCCAGCACGACGGTATAGATCGCCATTTCGGGCTTGATCAGCCAGTCGAAGGTGAAATTTTCGAACCCCCAGCCGCGGATCGCCTGCTGGATGCCCAGGCCCGGGTTCAGGATCCATTTCCAGGCGGTGCCCGTCACGATCAGCGACAGCGCCATGGGATAGAGATAGATGGTGCGCAGGACGCCCTCGGCCCGGATCTTCTGGTCCAGGAAGATCGCCAGCATCAGCCCGATCGCCATCGAGATGACGATGAACAGGGCGCCGAAGATGAACAGGTTGTTCATCGCCACGTCCCAGCGGGGGGCGTCGAACAGCCGCTGATATTGCGTGATACCGTCCAGTTCATAGCGCGGCATCAGCCGCGAGCGGGTGAAGCTGATCCAGGCCGTCCAGGCGATGAAGCCATAGACAAAGACCAGGATCGCCACGAAGGACGGCGCCAAGACGACCTTGGGCACGTTGCGTTCAAGCCATTCCATTTCCGGTAAACCCCCAAAGAAAAACCCCGCGCCCGCGATCCGGGGCGCGGGGTCGTCAGGCCGTGATCACATCGCGTTGGCGACGGCGTCGGCCAGTTGCGCCACGGCGTCGTCCGACGACATGTCGCTGTTGAAATGCGCGGTCACCACGTCGGTGATCGCACCGGCCGGCGCGCCGCGCAGCGCCATGCCATGCGCATAGCTGGGCAGCAGGGAGCCATTTTCCGCATCCGCGGTCATGTCGGCGTTCGACTGCTTGGCGCAGTCGTCGAAGTCGTCCAGCGCCACGTCGGTACGGGCCGGGATCGAGCCCTTGTTCAGGTTGAACGTCTTCTGGAAGTCCGGGCCCATGATCAGGCTGGCCAGAAGGGCCTGGCCCTGCTGCTTGTCCTCGCCGTCCAGCTCGAAGAAGGCGAAGCTGTCGACGTTGTAGAGGAAGCCCTCGCCCGGGGTGGGCGCGCAGACGAAGTCGACGCCCGGCTGCTTGCCGGCGGCCAGGAACTCTCCCTTGGCCCAGTCGCCCATGATCTGGAAGGCGGCCTCGTTGTTCATGACCATGGCCGTGGCCAGGTTCCAGTCACGACCCGAGAAGTTGTCGTCGACAAAGCCACGGATGGTCCGCATCTGGTCGAAGACCTGCTTCATCGTGTCCGAGGTCAGCGCCTCGGGGTCCAGATCGACCAGCGCCTGCTGATAGAATTCCGGCCCGCCCAGGCCCAGAACGACCGTCTCGAAGATGGTCGCGTCCTGCCAGTTCTGACCGCCATGGGCCAGGGGCGTGATGCCCGCGGCCTGCAGCTTTTCGGCCGCGGCGTTGAACTCTTCCCAGGTCGTCGGCATCTCGATGCCGTTCTCGTCCAGGATCTGCTTGTTGCCCCAGATCCAGTTCACGCGGTGGACGTTCACCGGTGCGGCGCACCACTGGTCCTCACACTTCATGTGGGCGGCGATCTGCGCGGGCAGCACGTCCGCCCAGCCGTTCTCCTCGGCAACAGTGCCGATGTCGGCCAGGCCGGTCTCTTCGTACCATTCCTGGATCGCGGGACCCTTCAGCTGCACGGCGGTCGGCGCATTGCCGGCCAGCACGCGGGCGCGCAGTGCGGTCATCGCGGCGTCACCGCCGCCGCCGGCCACGGGCATGTCGGTCCAGGTGCCGCCCTCGGCCGCAAACTGCTCCTGCAGGACGGCGACCGATTTCGCCTCGCCGCCGGATGTCCACCAGTGCAGCACCTCTGCGGTGGGTTCGGCCATCGCCGGCGCAGCCAGCATCACGGCGGTCGAAGCCGCCAGAACGGATTTGATGTTCATGGATCCTCCCAGATCTATCCCGCGCGGATTCGGTGATCCGCGTGTGGGTCGATCATGCCGCAAGCCCAGTCATGTCCGCAACGCAGTGCAGCCATGCGTCCAGCAGTTTTCGCCGCGTTACGTTACAAACTGTTACGTAACCCCTCCCTGCGATGCTAGATCACGGATCGGAGGACCGTTGATGAGCCTGCACCGCCTTCTGCTGGTCGAGGATGACGCCGACATGGCCGCCATGCTGGCCGCCTATCTGCAGCGCCACGGCCTGCACGTGACGCGCGCCGACAGCCGCGCGACCGCACTGGCCGCGCTGCGCGGCGGCCGGGTGGACCTGATCCTGCTGGACGTGTCCCTGGGCGATGACGACGGCGTGGCGATCTGCGCCGAGATCCGCGAGGCGCAGGACGTGCCCATCATCATGGTCAGCGCCCTGTCCGCCGACCACCAGCGCATGGCCGGCTACGAGGTCGGTGCGGACGACTATATCGCCAAGCCCTTCAACCCCGACCTGCTGCTGGCACGCATCCGGGCGGTGCTGCGCCGCGCGGGCCGGGCACCCAGCCTGTCGCACCGAAAGCGCGACAGCGTGCTGCGGTTCGCGGGCTGGCGCTATGACGCGCGGCGCGACGAGGTGACCGCCCCCGGCGGCTGGCAGGTCAGCCTGTCGTCGCGCGAAACCGCGCTGCTGCGGGTGTTCCTGGCCAATCCGCTGATCCCCCTGACCCGCGACGAGATCGCCGCCGCGCTGGACGACGACGAGGCGGCCGAGGGGCGCGCGATCGACATGCTGGTCGGCCGCCTGCGTCAGAAGACCGACCCGGCGCTGATCCGGACCGAACGCGGGCTGGGCTATGTTCTGTCAGCCGAGGTCGCGCGTGACGCTGACTGACCGCCTGTCGCTGCGGGTGGTGGCAAGCCTGTGGGTCGTGCTGGCGATGCTGGCGGGCGGCGGGTCGGTCTGGCTGTGGACCGCCAGCGACGCGGCCTGGGACGCGCATCTGAACCGCGCCTATATCGCCGGTCTGGCGCTGGCCGACAGCCTGGAGGCGGGCAGCGCCCTGCCCCAGGGCCTGTCCCAGGTCCAGCTGCGCGCCGCGCCCGACCTGCCGCCCGGCTGGCGGCAAACGGTGATCACCCTGACCGGCGGCGGCAGGCCCGACCTGTCGCAGGGCGCGCGGCTGTCGGTGCGCATCCAGTCGCCCGACCTGACCTATCCCGCGGCCGAGGTGCAGTCCGTCGGCGGCGGCAGCCAGGCCGCGGGCCTGGCCTCGATCACCCGCACCCTAGCGCGGTTCTGCAGCGAGCCGCGGCTTTTCGTGCAGCAGGACACCGGCCCTTGGATCCGCGTGGACGGTGCGCCCGTCTGGGGCTGCCAGGCCGCGCCGCCCGACCGCCGCCTTTTGGCCGGGGCGCTGGCCCTGGGGGCGCTGGCCCTGCTGCTGGGCTGGGTGGCGGGGGTCGCGGGGGCGTTCACCGCCTTTGCGGCCGCGCTGCGCGATCACCGCGCCCGCACCGCCGCCCTGCCCGTCGGCGGCGTGATCGAGCTGCGCCAGACCGCCGAGGCCGTGAACGCCTATGTCGCCCAGGACCGCGCCGCGCTGGAGAACCGGGCCCTGGTCCTGTCGGGGGTCAGCCACGACCTGGGCACCCCCGCCACCCGCCTGCGCCTGCGCAGCGCGATGATCGAGGATGCCGCCCTGCGCGACCGCCTGGACCGCGACATCGACGAGATGACGACGATGATCGACGGCGTCCTGACCTATACCCGCGCCGAGATCGGGGCCGAACCGTTCCGCCAGCTGTCCCTGACATCCCTGGCCGATGCGGTCGTGGCCGATTACCAGGACGTGGGCCTGCCCGTGACGCTGCGCCAGTCGTCGCTGCCCCCTGCCCGCGCCGGCACGCTGTTTTCACGAACCACCAGCCGTCCGACGGTGGACAGCCACGCCCTGCTGATGCGCGGCCAGCCCACCGCGCTGCGCCGCGCGCTGTCCAACCTCATCGACAACGCGTTGAAATACGGGCGCGAGGCGCAGGTGCTGACCGGCGGCGACGCGGACGAGGCCTGGATCTCGGTCACCGACCGCGGATCGGTCCTGACCGAGGACGACCTGGCGCGCCTGACAGGGGCCTTTCAGCGCGGAGAGAATGCCGGCACCGCCAGCGGCGTCGGGCTGGGCCTGGCCATCGTGTCGACCATCGCCGCGCAGCATGGCGGACGGCTGGAATTCCACCGCGCGCCGCACGGTCTGGAGGCCCGCCTGGCACTGGCGCGCAGTTGGGCGTAAGAGGGGCCGACGGAACTCTTGCGAACAAAACCGCGTTTTGTTGGGGAATTCGCAAGAAAGGCTATCATCATGACCCGTGCAGACCGCATCACCCGCCTTGGCTACGCCGGCGTCGTGGCGCTGCTCAGCGTCACACCGGCATTGTCGGCCAGCCCCAACCAGCCGGTTCAGGGCTGGAGCGCGATGCAGGGCATCGAGCCTGCCGCCCTGCTGGAGGACATCCAGACCATGCCGGTTTCGGAAATGGCCGTCGACGACCAGCCGTATTGCGCCGATGATGCGGAAATCGCCGCGACGTTGGAACAGGATTTCGCGGAATATCCCGTCGACATGACCGGCGTGCAAGGCACGCAGCTGTGGGGGTCCGATCAGCTGGGGACATGGACGCTGGTCGCGCCGCGCGATGATCAGACCAGCTGCATCATCGCCAGCGGCATCGGCTTCAGCGATGACCGCAGCACGCAGGCCTATTTCCAGGTCGCAGGGCTGTAATCAGCCCACGCGACGCAGGAAGGCCCGTGTGCGGTCGTCCTGCGGATTGCCGAAGATCTGCGCAGGCGGCCCCTGTTCCACGATCCGCCCACCTTCCATGAAGACCACCCTGTCCGCGATTTCGCGGGCAAACTGCATTTCATGGGTCACAATCAGCATGGTCTGGCGTCCGTCAGCAATGCGGCGGATCAGGTCCAGGACCTCGCCCACCCATTCGGGATCCAACGCGCTGGTCGGTTCGTCGAACAGCATCAGGTCCGCGTCCAGGGCCATTGCGCGACCGATGCCGACGCGCTGCTGCTGACCGCCGGACATAGCCGCCGGATAGCTGTCGCCCCGATCCGCCAAGCCGATCTGGGCCAGAATGTCATCCGCCCGCGCCCGCGCCTTGTCGGCGGGCCAGCCGCGCACAGTGGTCAGCCCCTCGGTGATGTTCCCGCGGGCGGTCTTGTTGGCGAACAGCGCATAGTTTTGGAACACGAACCCCGTCCGCCGCCGCAGGCCCAGGATCTGCGCCTTGGTCGCGCGTGCGGCATCGACCGTCACGTCGCCCATGCGGATCGTGCCCTGATCGGGCGTGTCCAGCCAGTTCAGGCAACGCAGCAGGGTCGATTTCCCAGTTCCGGACGGCCCGATGATCGCCACGCGTTCGCCCGGCTCTAGGCACAGGTCGATGCCGTCCAGAACAGTGTTGTCGCCAAAGCGCTTGACGAGTCCGGTGATCTCGATCTGACAGCTCATCGCGCGACGGCCTTTCCAAGGCTGGATTCCAGCCGGCGCTGGCCGACCGACAGGGTTTCGACGATCACCCAATAGAACAGCGCGACCACCAGGAACGCCTCCAGGTACAGAAAGCTGCCTGCGGCCTCCTTCTGGGCGGCGCCCATCATCTCGGTCACCCCCAGGGTGAAGGCCAGCGAGGTGCTTTTGATCATGTCGATGAAATAGTTCATCAGCGTCGGCGCCGCGGTCCGCGCAGCCTGGGGCAGGATGATCCGGCGCAGAAGCTGTCCCTGGGTCATGCCGATAGAGGCTGCGGCCTCCCACTGGCTGCGGTCGACGCCCAGGATGGCGCCGCGGATGCTTTCGGCCATATAGGCCGAGAAATGCAGCGTCAGGCCGATGATCGCGGCGGTGACGCCGTCGATGCCGGTCATCGCCGGCACGATCTGGGGCAGGCCAAAATAGAACAGGAACAGCTGCACCAGCAGCGGCGTGCCGCGGAAGAAGCTGATGAACACCGCCACGATGCGGTCCAGGACCGGCACGCGCAGCACGCGCACGATGGCCAGCGCCGACCCCAGGGTCAGCGCCGCCACCATCGCGACGATCGCCATGAACAGCGTCAGCGGCACATAGCCCGCGATGACCGGGACGAGGTCCCACATGTAGGCGGTGTCCAGAGGCCGCATGTTACTGCGACACGGGCTGCGTCACGTCGGCATCCAGCCATTTCTGAGAGATCTCGCCCAGGGTGCCGTTCTCCTTCAGGGTGGTGATGGCCGCGTCAACGCGGTCGCGCAGCGCCTGACCGGCCTCGTCGTTGCGGAAGGGCAGGGCGTTCCTGATCTCCGAGAAGGGCTCTCCGGCCAGTTCCAGCGGCAGCGGGCTCTGCGCGATCACCTGGGCCGAGGACACGCGGTCCATGACGAAGGCATCGACCCGGCCCAGCGCCGTGTCCTGTTCGATGTTGCTTTCATAGGTGCGGATGTCGATCTGGTCGGCATTGGGCAGTTCGCGCAGCAGCTGTTCGAAGTTCGACCCCAGGTTCACCGCAACGGTCTTGCCGTCCAGGCTGTCCGGCCCCTCGATCGCGGCCGGGTTGCCCTCGCGCGTGACGATCTGGGCGCCGTCATAGACATAGGGCTGGGTAAAGGCGAATGCCGCCTCGCGTTCGGGGGTGATGGTGATCTGGTTGGCGATGGTGTCGATGCGGTTCGATTCCAGCGCGCCGATCAGGCCCGAAAAGGACATCGTGACGAATTCGACCTCGTCGCCGGTCTCTTCGGCGATGGCGTTCAGGAAATCCACCTCGAAGCCCTGCAGTTCATCCGCACGGGTGAAGGTGAAGGGGAAATAGCCGCCGGACATGCCGACGCGGATCGTGTCGGCCGCGGCGGGCAGGGCGGTGGTCAGGGCAAGGGCGGCGATCAGGACAAGCGTGCGCACGGGAAATCTCCATAGGTTCTTGGACGTTACCTGCGATCTGGCAATGCGATCCGCAAGCGGGGCGGCGGCAGAAAAGGACAAAGATGCGGCAGGCCGCAGCACCGCGGAACAAGCCCTGCTGGCGCAACGGCGGGCGGGGAACTTCGTTCCATGATGGGTCCGGGGACCGCGATCAAGCGCGCGAAGGCCGCGTCATCGCCTTGATCGTGGCGACATGGGCGGGGTCGGCGGCCAGGGCATCGGTGGCCAGGGCGCGCGCGGCGTCCATCAGGTCGGGCGCGGGCAGGATGCGGTCGACCAGGCCCCAGGCCAGCGCCTCGGGCGCGTCGATCCGGGCGCCGGCCATCAGGATCATCCGCGCCCGCGCGGGCCCCACCAGCGCCACCAGGCGCGCCGGGTCGCTTGGCTGCGGGAGAAAGCCCAGCCGCATCACCGGATAGAAGAACCTTGCATCGGGCACCGCCAGGCGGATGTCGCAGGCCAGCGCCATGCCGAAGGCGCCCCCGGCCAGCGACCCGTTCAGCGCGGCGACGGTCAGGCAGGGCAGGGCGGCCAGCGCGGCGGACAGATCCTCCCATTCGGGGGCCGTGGCCAGACCCGCGCGGGCCTGGTCCAGGTCCGCGCCGGCCGAAAAGACCCGGCCCGCCCCGGTCAGGATCAGCGCCCGCGCGCCGCTGTCCAGGGCCTGCGCCACACCCGCGCGCAGGTCGCGCAGCATGTCGGCGGTCAGGGCGTTCGCCTTGTCGGGGCGGTCGATCGTCAGCAGGGACAGGCCGTCCCGGTGGTGGCTGCGGATCACGACTTGTTCCCTTTCCCTTTCGGCGGCACTGTGTCAGGAATCCCCCCGATTTCAGGTTTGCGAAAGGTATCCGCCATGAACCGTCCCCTTGCAACCTCGGCGCTTGCGCTGATCCTGGGCGCGGGCCCGGCCCTTGCAGACGTCACCCCCGCCGAAGTCTGGCAGAGCCTGCAGGACAGCTATGAACAGATGGGCTATGCGGTCCAGGTCGGGTCCGAGGATGCCTCGGACGAGGCGATCACCCTGACCGACGTGGTCCTGACCGTCGACGGAGAGGCCGATGCCCCGGACATGGTCCTGACCCTGCCCGAAATCGTGCTGACCGCGGTCGGCGACGGCACCGTGCGGTCAGTCGTGGGCGGCCAGATGACGCTGGAGAGCAGCGCCGTGCCCGAGGGCGACGACGAGGCCGTGGGCTTTTCCATGACCATGGACGCCCCCGGCAACGAGACGATCAGCTCGGGCACGCCCGAGGCGCTGACCCATGACGTGACCATGCCCACGCTAACCATGTCGGGCCGCGCGCTGGACGACCGGAACGAGGTTCCGCTGACCGCCACGCTGACCGGCGTCACCGGCAGCCAGACCGTCACCACCGCCGCCGACGGCGCCAGCACCCAGACCTTCGAGGGTCGCGCCGATGCGCTGGAGGCGCAGATCACCGCCTCGGGGCCGTCGCTTGCCGCCACAGATGCGCCTGAAACCGAAACCGCGCCCGACGCCACCGACGCGCCGGAGGCATCCGAGGCGCCCGACGCCCCGGCGGCCACCGCAGAGACCGACGATTTCCAGGCCACGATCACCATCGCCGACCTGACCATGCAGGGCGACGGCACCAGCCCTGCGGGCGAGGTCAACTTTGGCAGCCAGCCCACGCAGGCGCTGCAGGCGGGCTTTGGCGGCAAGGGCAGCTTTGCGATGGGCGCGACCAGCGGCAGCTTCACTGCCAGCACCCTGACCGCGGATGGCAGCCGTAACGATTCCGAAGGCAGCTTCCAGGCGGCAAGCGGCACGCTGGCCGTCGGCATCTCCAAGGACGGCCTGTCCTATGAAGGCGGGCTGACCGACATGACGACCAACCTGACCGCCACGGACATGCCCTTCCCGATCGCCTATGGCGCGGCGGAGAACCGGTTCCGGCTGGCCATGCCGATCGTGGCATCCGATCAGGAGCAGCCCTTTGCGCTGACCTATGTCCTGGACGGGCTGACGCTGGACGACGCGATCTGGCAGGCGCTGGACCCCGAGGCGGCGCTGCCACGCGATCCGGCCAGCCTGACCATCGACCTGGAAGGGACGGCGCTGCTGACGCAGAACTTCATGGATCCCGACTTTCCGCAGCCGGTGGAGCCCGGTCCGGACGGCGCCGCGCCCATGCCCCTGCAGCCGCGCAGCCTGACCATCAAGGAACTGGCCCTGGACGCCGTAGGCGCCACCGCCGACCTGTCCGGTGCGCTGACCTTCGGCGAGGATCCCAGCCAGCCCCTGGGCAAGATCGAGGGCACGTTCGGCGGCATCAACGGCCTGCTGGATACGCTGGTCGCGATGGGCGTCGTGCCGCAGGAGCAGCTGATGGGTCCACGCATGATGATGGCGATGTTCGCCCGCCCGGTCGAGGGCAACCCCGACCAGTTGCAGACCGAGATCGAGTTCCGTGAGGGTGGCGCGATCTTTGCCAACGGCCAGCAGATCCAGTGATCCGCATCCCTTGACAGCGGGCCGGGGCATCCGTCCCGGCCTGATCCTTTCGCCTGTGAGGCCCGCATGACCGACGCCGCCGACCCCCTTCGCCTTCAGCGCCTGTCCGAGGCGCTGATCGATGCCGCGCGCCGTGCCGGGGCCGACCAGGCCGACGCGCTGGCCGTCGACGGGCGGTCCGTCAGCATCGACATGCGGGCCCGCGCGCTGGAACAGGCCGAACGCGCCGAAGGGCTGGAGATCGGGCTGCGCGTGCTGGTGGGCGGGCGCCAGGCGGCGGTGTCGTCGTCCGACCACCGCGACGCCGCCATCGTCGAGATGGCCGCCCGTGCCGTCGCCATGGCGCGCGAGGCGCCGGTGGACGATCATCTGGGCCTGGCCGATCCCGGCCAGCTGGCGCGCCATCGCGACGCCGCCGGCCTGGAACTGGCCGAGGACGCGCCCGAACCCGAACCCCAGCACCTGCAGGACCTGGCGCAGCGCGCCGAGGCCGCGGCGCTGGACGTGGCGGGGATCTCTCAGGTCGAGGCGGCCAATGCCAGCTACAGCCAGCGGCGCATGTGGCTGGCCGCGTCGAACGGGTTTTCGGGCGGCTATGCCCGAACCGGGCATTCGCTGTCGGTCGTGGCGATCACCGGCGAGGGGCTGCGGATGGAGCGCGATTATGCGGGCGAATCGCGCACCTTCGCCGCCGACCTGCCCACCCCCGAGGAGATCGGCGCCCTGGCCGCGGAACGCACGCTGGCCCGCGCAGGCGGGCGCAAGCCGCCGACGGGCGCCTATCCCATCCTTTATGACCGCCGCGTGTCGGCCTCGCTGATCGGCCATCTGCTGTCGGCGGTGAACGGGTCGTCCATCGCGCGCGGGGCCAGCTGGCTGCGGCGCGACCTGGGCCAACCCGTCCTGCCCGCCGGCATGGACCTGGCCGAGGATCCGCTGCGCCCGCGCTATCCCTCGTCGCGCCCCTTCGATGCCGAGGGACTGCCCACGCGGGCGCGGATGATCGTGGCCGACGGCGTGCTGCAGGGCTGGACGCTGGACCTGGCCACGGCGCGCAAGCTGGGGATGGACAGCACCGCATCGGCGGCGCGGGGGCTGGCCTCAAGCCCGTCCCCCAGCCACAGCAACGTCATCCTGACGCCGGGGCGCGTCAGCCGCCAGGACCTGATCGAACGGATGGGCACCGGCCTGATCGTGACGTCGATGCTGGGGGCGTCGGTGAATGGCACCACGGGCGATTATTCCCGCGGCGCGGCCGGGTTCTGGGTTCAGGACGGCCGCATCGCCTGGCCGGTGAACGAATGCACCATCGCGGGCAACCTGCGCGACATGCTGATGACGCTGGAGGCCGCCGACGACGCCCTGCCGTGGCGCGGAACCGAGGTGCCCAGCCTGCTGGTCCAGGGCATGACCGTTGCCGGGGGCTGAGGCCGACCTGGACCTGCTGACCGCCGCCGCGCGGGACGCGGGGCGGATCGCCCTGCGGTTCTGGCGGCGCGATCCGCAGGCCTGGGACAAGGGCGGCGGCGCGGGCCCGGTGACCGAGGCCGACCTGGCGGTCAACGACGCCCTGCACGCGACCCTGACCGCCGCGCGCCCCGATTACGGCTGGCTGTCCGAGGAATCCGAGGCCGACCCCGCCCGCCTTGACGCCGAACATTGCTTCATCATCGACCCGATCGACGGCACCCGCGCCTTCATCGACGGGCAGGACGGGTTTTCCCATTCGCTGGCCGTGGCACGGGGCGACCGGATCGTGGCCGCGGTCGTCCACCTGCCGGTGCTGGACCTGACCTATGCCGCCCATGTCGACGGCCCCGCCACGCTGAACGGCGCCCCCATCGCCCCGACCAATGCATCGATCGAGGGCGCACGGGTGCTGACCTATCGCGCGGTGGCCGATGCGCCGAACTGGCACAGCGGCATGCCCGGATTCCGGCGCGAGTTCCGGTCTTCGCTGGCGTGGCGGCTGTGCCTTGCGGCCGAGGGACGGTTCGACGCGGCGCTGTCGCTGCGCGCGGCGTGGGAATGGGACATCGCCGCCGGGGCGCTGATCGCGGAACGCGCGGGCGCGCGCGTGACCGACCGGCGGGGCCAGCCGATGCGGTTCAACAGCGAGGCCGCGCAGGTGGACGGGCTGATCGTGGCAGGCTCGCGCCTGCACGGCGCGCTGCTGGCCGCGCTGCGCTAGATCAGCCGTGATCCCGCGACCTGCAGCAGGCCCAGCCTGCGCAGGCTGTCCACCGGGTATCCGTCGCTGCCCATCAGGTCCAGGCTGAAATCCGGCTCCAGCCTGCGCAGGGCCAGGAGGGCGCGGACGGTGCCCTCCTCGTCGCGCTGCGCGTATCGCAGGGCGGCCAGAAAGCGCAGGGCAGGGCGGTTGTCGGGGGCAAAGCGGTGCACGGCCTCCAGGTGGCGGGTGGCGGCGGACAGATCGCCCGCGCGCATCATCGCCACCCCGATTCCCAAGTGCCAATTGGCGGGGTTCAGACTGGACAGCGCCTGGTCCAGCCCGGCCCGCGCCTGCGCCGCGGAATCGGCAAAGCGGTCTACACCGGCCAGCGCGCGGGAATGGGCCAGCCGCGCCAGGGGGTTGCCCGGATCGGCCAGCACGGCCTGGCGCGACAGGTCGAAGGCGATCTGATCGCGGTCCAGATAGGCCTCGACCACCGATTGCACGGCCAGGGCGGTGGCGTGGAAGGGCGCGGCCCGACGGGCGCGGGCGGCAAGCTCTGCCGCCTCGGCGATGGCCTGGCGGGGATCGGGGGTCAGGCGTTCAAAGGCATGGGTCGTGCGGATCCAAGCGCGCAGCGACAAGGTCACCGCCGGGGTGATGCTGTCGCCCAGCTGCGCCAGGACCTGATCGGCGCGCGCCAGACGGGACGCGGAAAAGCTGAACACGTCCGCGAACGAGATTCCCATCGCCGCCCCAAGCGCCCGCCCCTGGTCCAGCACCTGCAGCATCCCCAGGCAGCAGCGCGCGGCCAGGTCGTCCAACCGTCCGTCCAGGCCGGCCAGCGGCGCCGTCAGCCTCTGTGACCACATCACCCGGCCCGACGGCTGGTGGATCAGCCGCACCAGCAGGCTGAAGACGCCGCCCTGCACGTTCGCCATCGACGATACCCGCACATAGGCCCCCCGCGGCGCAGCCCCCGGCGAAAGGACCGCGATGGGCAGCAGGTCTGCGGCCCTGCCCGCGGCCTCGGACAGGATCATCGTGGCAAGCACCATCGCGTCCTGCCCGATGGACACCGGATCGGACAGCAGCAGGTCGGGCAGCGCATCCGCCGTGGCGACCTGGGGCATGCGGGCGGCCGCGGTCTGGCGCGCATCACGCAGCCAGTCCTCGAACTCCGGGTCGGGGATGTCCAGGTCGGCCGCGAATTCGGGCACCTGGCCGTCGGGACCGGGGCGGGCGGCCAGATCCACCTGCACCCGGTCGGGGTCCAGCCCGACCCAGCCCGGCCCCGTGACCAGCGCGTCGCGGGCGGGGCCAAGGCACTGACGGATCTCTCTCAGCAGCTGGCGCAGGCTGGCATTGCCGTGATCGGGGTCGCGGTCGCTGAACAGCAGGTCCTGCAGCCGCGCCCGCGTGACGCGCAGGCCCCGGGCCGTGCCCAGTACCGCCAGCACCCCCCGGGCCCGCATGCCCCGCGGCGTCAGACGGTGGTCGCCCGGGCCGGTCATCTCGACCGGACCGATCAGGTGCAGGGTCAGACGGTCCATGGCGTTGTCCCAAAGGGCGATTTGCAAAAGGTTATCCAATCACGGCTTCGTGTGATAGATTAATCGGGTCACCCGTTCCTGTTTTCCCTGGTGCATCATGTCCCTGTTCCACGCCAAACATGCCAAGCATGCCAAGTCCGACGACATGCCGGACGGCCAGGGGGCGCTTTTGTCCCTTGCCCTGATGCGCACGCGCGATGCGATCGCGGGGATCGAGGATCCGCAGGGCCGGGGTGGTTCCCCCGCCATGCTGGCGCCGGGTGCGCGGCTGGCGCGGCTGGACCCGGACCACCGCGCCGCAATCCTGCTGGCGGAACTGTCCGAGGATATGCCCCTGTCGGCCGATGACGGGATCGCCGGTGCATCATCCGCCAGCCTGCTGTGCCGCCAGGCGGACGGAACCTGCGCCTCGCTGGTGCGGATCGACCGGCCCGATCTGGTGCAGTTCCGCGAGGCTGCGGCGATGGTCGGGCATTACGCCGAACTGCGCCCCGACCGCGCCCCCGAGATCGAGGTCCAGACCCACGGCCTGATGCCGTTCTTTGCCGCGATCCGCCCCTTGGAGCCGTCGCGGAACCCCGCCACGCTGGAGATGCTGGCCCGCGCGATGGACCTGACCACCGCCGCAGTCATGCGTCTCAAGCTTGCGTTGGCCTGTCCGCGCCCCACGCAATTCAGCGACCTGATCCAGCCGATGATCGCCTGTCCCAGCCATCCTACCCTGCCCAGTGGCCATGCGACCCAGGCCTTTTGCCTGGCCACGCTGCTGACGCGGCTGGACGACCCACGGGCGCCGCTGCGGGCCGACGACCCGCTGTTCCGACTGGCCTGTCGAATCGCGGTGAACCGGACGGTGGCCGGAGTGCATTTCCCCGCCGACAGCGCCGCGGGGGCGGTGCTGGGGATGCAGCTGGCGCATTACATGCTGGCCCGCGCCGATCCGGCCGCGACCGCCCACGGTGCGCAGTTCGACGGGCGGCTTTATCACGACGGCGGGGCCGTGCGCGATTTCCACTATGGCATTCTGACCGAAATTCTGAACGACGCCGATCCCGCCACAAGGCTCAGGGGACCTGCACTGACCCCGCGCCCCGCACCGTTATGGGCCACGCTGGTCGCGCGCGCCCGGGACGAACGGGCAGACCAGTGGAGCTGACAGCCATATGGACCACCCCGGGTGCTGCCCCGGCGGGGCTGTCGCCCGCGCTGGTGGAGTGGTGCCGGCGACACCGAGTCCCCCCGCCCACATCCGCGCCCGACCTTCCCGCGCTGATGGCGCAGGCGTTCGGGCGGATGGATCGGTCCTGGTTCCTGCCATCCGCGGTCCTGCCCCCGGACGCGGTGAACCGTGACCTGGCCCCTGCGGGCGCCGGTCCGCTGATGGCTGCGGGCGCGCTGCCGGACCCGGACCGTGGCTGCATCATCGCCGTCATAGACGATGCCATTCCGTTCGCACATCAGCACCTGCGCCTGCCGGGGGCGCTGTCGCGGGTGGCGTCGCTGTGGGTCCAGGATGCCCGCGTCGATCCCGACGGTCCGGGCCGCGACCTGCCATGGGGAATCGAGCTGCGGGGCGACAGGATCGGCGGCTGGCTGGCGGGACTGGAATCGGGAGCGATCGCGGCCGAGGATGCGGTTTATCGCAGGGCCGGGGTCGTGGCGATGGACCGCCGCACGACGCACAGCGCGGCCTTTGCCGCGGGTCACGGCGCGGCGGTGGCGCTGTTGGCCGCGGGCTTTGCACCGGACGATCCGCTTGCCTGCGATCATCCGGTGATCGGCGTGACGCTGGCCCCCGGGGTGATCGCGGACACCTCGGCCACGCTGGCCCAGGACCCGCTGCTGGCCGCCATCGTCTTCGTCATCACCCGCGCCCGGATGCTGTGCCGCCAAGTCGAGGCCGCGCATGGCCTGCCTGTGGACAGCGTGCGCCTGCCCGTGGTGCTGAACCTCAGCCTGGGTCTGACAGCGGGGCCGCGCGACGGCACGGCCCTGCTGGAACGCTTTCTGGATGCGCTGGCGACCCATGCGTCCACCAGACTGGGGCCGGTGCATGCGGTGCTGCCCACCGGCAATCATCGCATGGCGCGCCTGCGCGCGACCCTGCGTCCCCAGGGCAGGATCGGATGGCAACTGCCGCCCGACGACGCGACCCAGACCCCGCTGGAGATCTGGGGGCCGGTCCGTCCCACGCGACCGGACTGGCCCATGCGGATCGGGCTGACGCCACCCGGCGGGACCGAGGCCCGGACCCGCTTTTGCGCCCCCGCCCAGTCCAGCACGCTGCGCGACGGGCGGGGGCGCGATCTGGGGCGGGCGTTCTATCGGGTGATGCCGCATCCCGACGGCTGGCGCGAATGCATGACGCTGATCATGGCGCCGACCTGCCCCGCGGCCGCGGGCGACAGCTGGGCGCCGCCCGGCCGATGGGGGCTGGCGCTGGTGCAGGGGGACGGCGATCACGCGGTGTCGGTCCAGCGTGACGACGTCCTGCGTGGCTTCCCGCGAGAGGCGCGGCAAAGCTGGCTGTCCCAGCCAGCCTATGCCGACATGGACGCCCGGGGGTTTCCCGTCCTGCTGGACCCGCGGGCCACTGGCCCCGCGCGGGTGCAGCGGGCGGACACGGTGAACGCCTATGCGACGGGGCGGCACAGCCTGCGGGTGGGCGCGGTGGACCGGAGCGGGCGGGGGCTGGCCTATGCGTCGTTGATCGGGGTGGCGCAGGGCGGTGATCTCTTGGCCTGCGTGGACCGGTCGCAGGCCTGGCCCGGCATGATCGTGCGCGGCCGCACCAGCGGCAGCTTTGCCGTGATGAGCGGCAGCTCGATGGCGGCCCCTCAGGCGACACGCTGGCTGGCCGGACACCTGGCCGACGGGGCGCGGCCCGACAGCCGCGCGGCGATCATCCGGCTGGTGCAGGGGGCGACAGACGTCCCCGTGCCGGTCCTGCCGACCGACCCGCCGCGGGACTGATCCTTTCACGCCGCTTTCACGGCGGCATGCGAATCACGATGCACAGGACGAACGGATCGTCCGCACGGGGGACAGGCGATGAAGGACAAGGACACCGCGGAATTCCAGGACATGCTGGCCGCCCTGCGGATGCTGGGCGCGGACCCGGCGCCCGGCGCGTCGGTCGGGCGGGCGATGGCGCGGATGCAGACCACCGGCACCGCCGACCGGCCCAGCTGGGCCGCGCTGCAGCGGCTGGAGCGCGAGAACGAGCTGTTGATCGATCACGCGGAGATGCTGGCCTGCGCGCTTGGCGCCTGTCCGAACTGTTGGGGCACGCTTGAGGATTGCGAGGAATGCGGCGGCGTCGGGCGGCCCGGCGCCTTCAACCCGGACCGCACCTGCTTTGACCATTTCGTGCTGCCGGTCATCATCCGGGTGCTGGGCCACGGGCCCACCGAGACATCCGGCGCCTGATCCGCGCCGGAAGGGATACCTGCAGGGCCGTCTGTCGTGAGCGGTGTGGTGGTATTGGTGCCCGTCCTGCGGGTGGATCGGCGGAAGGCCGTCTGGGGCGGCCTTCCGCCGATCTTTTTCAGAACAGCGGCGGCAGGTCGAACGGATCGGACGCGGCCGGACGCGTGGTGGCGATGGTCGCCCCCGGCCCCGACAGCGTCGCGATCTGCTGCGCCAGGATCGAGATCGCCTGGCTGGCCGCGGCCGCCGTCGCGGCCGGCCCCTGCGCGGTCATCGGAACGCGGATGTCAAAGCTGCGCGCGTGGTTCGTGCCGCCCCCCGAAAGGCCGTCGTCGGACACGAAATACCGCCCCGACAGGCGATAGGTGGTGTCGGCCTGCGCCAAGGCGCGTTCGACGCGCACCTCCAGGATGCGGGCGGGGGGCTGGGCCAGGGGCCAGGGCTCGCTGATGACGGTGGCGCCGGACACGTCGCTGATCGCGCGGGCCAGCGTCGTGGTGAAGGACCGGGCCGGGTCGTCCGCCCACAGGTTGTCCGAATTGGACCGCACCGCCCCGTCGCCGGTCTGGAACGCGACCTCCTGGTCGGCGGCGTATTCGGGCAGGGACACGTCCTTGAGTTCCGCGGTGCCAAGGCGGTTGGGCACCTGGACCCCGGCCACCGGGGGGTCGATCAGGAAACGCCCGGTCTTTTCCGGATTGGAACAGGCGCCCAGCAGGGACGCCCCGATCAGGGCGGCGATGGGCAGGGCAGGCAGGCGCAGGGCGCGGTGGGGCAGCATCATGTCTATCGTCCCAGAATGAAGGCGCGGGGGTTGCGTTCGATCAGCCGGGCGACCGAGCCGATGGAGGAGGTGGCACGCCGCAGCTCGCGCAGTGCCCCGATCAGTTCGTTGTTGAAGGCCGACCGGTCGCCATAGCTGGCGAACAGCGTGTCGGCCCGCGCCGCGGTGACCTGCAGGCGCTGCAGCAGGTCGGGCAGCTGCTGGACCGAGGCCGCGATCTGGTCGGCGGCCTGGCTGGCGCTGTCCAGCGCGCTGTTCAGGCTGCCTACGGCGTTGCCGTCGCGCAGGTCGTCCAGCAGGCCCGTGGCCGATTCCAGCACGTTGGACAGGTTGCGCGGCAGCTGTTCGGCATCTTCGCTGCCCAGCATGGCGCGCAGGTCGGCCAGGATTCCCTCGGCCTGCAGGCTGATCTCGGCAAAGCCGAACTCCTCGACCGAGGCTGCGGCGCTGTCGATCTGTTCGACCATCTCGGGGACGCCCACGGCGGCCTCGGACACGGCGGTGAAGGCGGCGGAGGCCTCGTCCAGCATCCGGGCCAGGGTCTGGCCGCTTTCGGCCTGCCGCAGATCGCCCGTGATGGCGCTGATGTCGGCCAAGGCAACGCTGCCCCCCTCGATCGCCTCGCGCAGCGCACCGGGGATCGCACGGGTATCCTGCGAGGTCGCAAGCGCGGTGATCCCGTCCAGCGTGTCGCGGGCCGAGGTCAGCAGCTCCTCGATGGGCAGGTTGCCGATGCGGTTGACCAGCCCCTGGGCGCTGGCGGTGAAATCGTCCAGATCGCCGGGCACCGACGGGATCAGCGGATTCGGACCCGTTTCCAGGTCGATCGTCGCCGTGGCCGCATCGGGCATGTCGACCAGTTCGACCATCAGGGTGGTGCCCAGGAACCCGGCGCTGGCCACACGCGCGCGCAGGCCGTCGCCGACCTCCTCGGTCAGCAGGGCCAGCGCGTCGTCGGCGGTCGATCCGTCCGGCAGGCCCATCCGCCGCGGAGAGATCACCATGCTGACCAGCTGGCGCGGCACAGTGTTGCCCTGCTCATCCTCGGTCAGGCTGACGGCCAGGTCGGTCACGCGACCGACGCGCAGGCCCTGGAACTGGACATCGGCGCCGGTGGACAGGCCCTCGACGCTGTCGTCGATCAGGATCCCCACGCGCAGCAGGCGGGTATCGTCATCCTCGAACCGGGCGGTGCGGGCCGTGCCCTCGTCCACCTGAACGGCGAATTCCTGTCCGGGTTCGATGGGCGCGCCGCCGCTGACGAAGGTCTCGAAGGCCACGCCGCCCTGCAGGAGCGACGACAGCGAATTGACGTTCAGCGCCACCCCCTGCGTCCCAAGCGAGACCGAGAAGCCGGACGTGTCCCAGAAGACGGTCGCGCTGGTCAGCCGCGCGTCATGGGGCGCCTCGACAAAGGCGTCCACGATGACGCGGTCGGTGCCGGAATCCACGCGGATGTTCTCCAGCCGACCAACTTGAACGCCACGGAACAGGACCGGGGCCCCTTCGGACAGGCCGTCGGCGGTCTCCATCGACAGGGTGACCCAGGTGCCGGGCTGATCGTTGCGGATCAGCGGCGGGCGGTCCAGTCCGGTGAAGCGTGCGGCCGGCTCGGACACCTCGGCGTCCCAGTAACCCTCGATGAAGGCGCCGCTGAGGACCGTGTCCAGACGGGTGACCCCCTGGGCGCTGACCTGCGGGCGGACGATCCAGAAGGACGCGTCGGCATCGATGAACTGCGCCACGTCGGTGTCCACGCGGACCGATACCACGACCCGCGACAGATCGTCGGTGAACTTGACCCCCTCGACCCCGCCCACGGTGATCTCGCGAAAGCGCAGGGTGGTCTCTCCGGGCGTGATGCCGGTGGCGTCCGCGAATTCGATCTCGATCACGCTGCCCCGGTCGCGGAACGCGTTCCAGGCGATGCCAAGCGTCACGATCAGCGCCACGATGGGCACGATCCAGATGACGTTGATACCGGCCTGGGCCGCGCGGGCGGCCGTCTTGCGCACCGGGCTGGCCGGCGTCAGGGGCGGGGGTGTGTCCGTCATGAGGTCGTGATCCTTGGGCGTTCGTACTGGAAATGCAGGTGGTCAGGGTTCGCGGCGGGTGCGCAAGGGCAGGCCGCGCCAGATCAATCGTGCGTCAAAGCTTTGCGCAGAAAGCATCGTGAAAGCAACCGACAGGGCAAAGGACACCGCGGCCGGTCCCGGCCGGATCGAGGCGACGAAGCCCAGCTGCACCAACGCCGACAGGATGGCCACGACAAAGACGTCGATCATCGACCAGCGACCGATAAATTCGACGACCTCATAGACCTTCAGCCGCGAATGGGCCTGGTCCACGCTGGCCGGGCGGCCCGCGACGACGGCCAGCCAGGCGATGGCCAGGAACTTGCCCACCGGCACGATGACCGAGGCCACGAAGACGATCAGCGCGATGTCGTAATTGCCGTAATGCATCAGCTCGACCACGCCGCCCAGGATCGTCGCCTCGGAGTTGCCGGCAAGGCCCGCGAAGGTCTGGGTGCTCATCATCGGGAAGACGTTGGCGGGGATATAGGCGATCAGCCCGGCCAGCCACCACGCCCAGACCTTCTGCAGGCCGCGCCGGTCGGGCGCGACCAGATGCGCGCCGCAGCGGTGACAGCGGGCCTGATCCTGGGGCCAGACCCGGCCGCAACGGTGGCACCCCGACAGACCGGCGCGATGCGCGGTCAGGACGGGGGCATCGGACTGTCCGGCAGGCGCGCTCATGCGTCGCCGGGGGCGGTCAGGGGGGCGGGGGTCTTGGCCTGATACTCGGTCTTCATACCGGTATCCTCGATCGCGTCCCAGATCGAGGTCTGGCACATGAAGGCGCGGCTGGCGAGGTTCACGAAGATCAGCGCGCAGAATGCCCAGAAGGCCGGGCCCAGATGGACGGTGGCAAGACCTGCGACCTTGATCAGCGCGACCGCGGTGCCGATGACAAAGATCTCGGCCATGGACCAGGGGCGCAGCAGCTCGGACCAGCGGAAGGCGATGGCCGCGTGGCGATGCGGAGGACGCCCCTGCGCCAGCGGGACCAGCGTATAGAGCAGCAGGAACGCCCGCAGGATCGGCAGGCCGATGATCATCGCCAGCACCGCCAAGACCAGCGGCAGCAGAACCCCGTCGGCAAAGGCCAAAGCCACGTCGAACAGCGAGCTGGCATTGCCGAAGCCCATCGCCGACACCTCGAGGAAGGGAAAGAACACCGCCCCCACCAGCAGCACCATCGAGGTGAAGGCCAGCGCGATCAGCTGCGCGAACGCGCCGTCGCGCGGCTTGGCCAGGACCGTGCCGCAACGGATGCAGCGCGCGGTCTCTCCGACGTCCAGATCCTCCTGGACATGCAGGGCGTCGCAGAGCGGGCAGGCGATCAGCCCTTCGCCGGTCGACAGATCATATGTTTGTTCCCGTTCCATGCGCCGAAGATAAGCCTGACGGCCTGCGGTGCAAGCATGGCGCGAGCGGGCCACGCAGAATTGCACGCAGGCGCGGCGCTAATGCCGCGATCCGGCCCGCGCCGCCGATGTCAGGACGACCTGTCGCGGGCTGTTACCGCCCGCGGAACCGGCCTGGCCAAGCCGGAAGGTCAGCGCCAGGCGATAGGCGCCGGGCTGGGAATCGGTGGTGACATCGCCTTCCAGCTGCATCGAGAACGCCTCGATCAGCTGGCTGCCCAAGCCGGTGCCGCCCGCGGCCTCGTCCGGGCCGGTGGAGTTCACCACCTCCAGAAGGCCCTGCCCCGGCGTGGGAGAGGTCAACGACACGCGCACCCACGGATCGCCGCCATCCGCCGGATTGCCCGCGTATTTTATGGCGTTGGTGAAGGCTTCGGTCGTCAGCAGGGTCAGCGGCACCGCCTGGTCGGGCAGCATCGTCAGCGGCTGGATGTCGGTCTGCACCTGCAGGTGACGGCCTGCGCTGGCCGATGCGGTGGTCAGCTGGGCGATGATGTCGGTGATCAACCGGTTGGCATAGACCTGATCCAGCTGTTCGGCTTGATACAGGTTTCGGTAGATCGTGGCCAACGCCGCCACCCGGTCCTGGACCGAGCGTAGCACGCGCTTGGCGTCCCGGTCGTCGATCAAGCGGCTTTGCATATTGATGATCGAGGCGATCAACTGAAGGTTGTTCTTGACCCGGTGATGGACCTCCTTGAGGAGGACGGTCTTTTCGGCGACGGCCTGCTCCATCGCCTCTTCGTCGCGGATCAGGATGCGGGCCATGTTGTGAAAGGTCTGGCTGACATCTGCGATCTCGGTCGGCGCATCGGCCAGGACCGGGGGCGGGCTGTCACGATTGCCGATGGCGAAACGACGCATCTGTCCGCGCAGGACGGTGATGTGGCGCAGGACCAGCCGGAACACCGCGAAATAGGCGACCGCCAGCGACACGACCCACAGCGCCACCGGCAGCATGACCGCGCCAAAGCGCGACAGCTGGAACAGCCCGACGCCGGCGATGCTGGGGCTCCAGCTGCCAAGGGCATAGACCAGGCCGGGGACCACCGGCACGACGGTGAAGACGCGCATCTCTCCGCTGTTGGCGCGGGTGCGAAAGGTCGCTTCTCCCTGTCCGGGCAAACTGACCAGGGGCACGTCGCGGGGCAGCAGCTGGGCCGGGTCGTCGCCTTGGCTGGTATCCGCGATCAGCACGCGGCCGGAATTGTTGAAGGTCAGGATACGCGCACCTTCGGTCCCGAAATCCATCGCATGGGTGGAACGCAGCAGCTCCTGCGTCAGGGACAGGGCGGTCAGGCCCAGGAATTCGCGGTCGCGATACAGGGGCTGCAGCACCACCACGACAGGTTCCCGGCTGACCGGCCCCTGGGCCATGGCGGTCACCGCGGTCATCGGGTTCCGCATGAAATCGCGGACCATGTCGCTGTTCGAAAGGTCCAGCTGCGGGTCGTCCGGCCCGGCGGAACTGCATTCGACGCGCCCGTCCACCGGCACGAAGGCCGCATGGCGATAGGTGCCGCTGCGCTGCACGAAATTGCGCAGCAGATCCGAACACATGCCGGGCTGGCCCGCGCTTTCCAGGATCGCGGGGCCCAGGGCGTCGGCGGCCCCCAATGCGCTTTGCAGCAAAGCCCGCTCTCCGGCGGCGGCCGATGCGGTCCGGCCCAGCAACGCGATTTCGGCGCTGCGTTCCGCCTCGCGCGACAGGTGCAGGTTCTGGACAAGGGAGATCAGGCCGATCGGAAGGATCGCGATGGACAACAGCGCCCCGAGCCGAAACCCGAGACGCCGCGTGAATTCCATCCGTTGGGTGATCCGCCTCAGCACACCGCCCGCCTCAGCGAGAACTGTAGTTGTTCTGCGCCATGACGGCCAGGGTCGCCTGGTCGGTCATGCTCAACTCCTCACCCTGTTCCAGGTGCAGCAGTTCAGCCAGCTTCCGGCGCCCGCGATTGGCGCGCGACTTGACCGTGCCGACGGCGACCTTGGTCATCTCGGCCGCTTCCTCGTAGGAAAAGCCCGATGCGCCGACCAGGATCAGTGCCTCGCGCTGTTCGTCGGGCAGCTTGTCGAAGGCCGCGCGGAAGTCGCGAAGGGCAAGGCGCCCGTCATGGTCGGGCCGCGTCGCCTGGCGGGCGGCATGGATGCCGTCGCTGTCGCTGACCTCACGCTTGGTCTTGCGGCGCGACGAATAGAACGTGTTGCGCAGGATGGTGAACAGCCAGGCGCGCAGGTTCGTTCCGGCCTGGAACTTGTCCATGTTCGTCCACGCCTTGACGATGGTGTCCTGCACCAGATCATCGGCCGACGCCCCCTCGCGGGTCAGCGACAGCGCAAAGGCCCGCAATGCGGGCAGGTGATCGACCAGCTGGTCGCGCGGATGAACCGAAGGGGAATTGGTCATGGAAATGAAACACCGGAAAGCTTGGGGATCGAGGAACGCCGGGCCGGGAAACGGATCATTCCTGTTCCTTCAACTTCTTCAGCAGTTCCAGAAACCGATCGGGGATCTGGTCAGTTGCATCCTGCTCATAGACGCGTTTCAGGTTCTCATCGATCTGTTTTTCCACAGCCGCTCTCCTGCGGTCGTCTCGCTTTGGTGTCATATTCGTGTCAGTCCCGACAAACTTGTGCGCACAGCATGCAACCGATAGGGGGTTCAGTTGGTTCCCTGCAATACGCGATTTAAGAGGACTGTGTAATGACTGTTGCCGATCTGGCCCAATCCATCGGGCGCGAGCTTCCGTTTCTGCGTCGCTACGCGCGCGCCCTGACCGGCAGCCAGCGCGCCGGCGACAATTATGCAGCCGCCACGCTGGAGGCGATCCTGACCGATCGCAGCGTTCTGGACGGCGAAGACGACCTGCGCATCGCGCTGTTCAAGACGTTCCACGTGATCTGGCAAAGCTCGGGCCAGCCGGTGGACGATGCCGAGATGTCCGAACGTGAACGCCGGGCCCAAGGCCATCTGCGCGGCCTGACGCCAAACTCGCGCGAGGCCCTGTTGCTGCGCACGATCGAGGAGCTGCGCGCCGACCAGATCGCCCGTGTGATGCAGATCGAGGCTGCCGAGGCGGAGGAACTGGTCCAGATCGCCCTGAACGAGATGGGCCAGGCGCTGCGCGGCAAGGTCATGGTCATCGAGGATGAGATGATCATCGCGATGGACCTGAAGGGCATCGTCCAGGCGATGGGCCACGACGTCACCGGCGTCGCCCGTACCCACACCGCCGCGATCGAACTGGCCGGCAAGTACCGTCCCGACCTGATCCTGGCCGACATCCAGCTGGCCGACGGATCGTCGGGCGTCGACGCCGTCAACGAGCTGCTGGGCAGCATGGGCGACATCCCTGTGATCTTCATCACCGCCTTCCCGGAACGCTTGCTGACGGGCGACCGACCGGAGCCGGCCTTCCTGATCTCCAAGCCCTACAGCGAGGAGCAGGTGCGTTCGGCGGTCAGCCAGGC
The DNA here is from genome assembly GCF_004010775.1 of Paracoccus sp. Arc7-R13. NCBI lineage: Bacteria > Pseudomonadati > Pseudomonadota > Alphaproteobacteria > Rhodobacterales > Paracoccaceae > Paracoccus > Paracoccus sp. Arc7-R13. Next base: position 420,129 of record NZ_CP034810.1, read on the forward strand.
GATGTTCTTCGCCTCGACCGAGGGCCTGAACGCCTGAGGATAAGGACAGGGGCGCCCCGGACCGGGCGCCCCTTTCACTTTGCCTTCTCTGCCAGCAGTTCGTCAAAGCCGCGCCGTGCCTCGCGTGCCGCCCGCATCCGGCGACGCCGCGCCAGTTCGACATTGATCAGCGCGCCTAGCAGCACCGAGAACCCCGCCAGATAGAACCACATCAGCAGCGCCACCACGGTCCCGATCGAGCCGTAGATGCGGTTATAGCTGTTGAAGCTGCCTAGATAGGCGGAAAACGCGATCGACCCCGCCGACCATAGCACGGCCGCGAACAGCGCCCCCCAGGTGAAGATCGGGGTGCGCGGCGTCTTGACGTTGGGACCGTAGCGATACAGCACCCCGATGGTCACGATCACCAGCAGGAACATCCCCGCCCAAGGCAGCACCGTCAGCAGCGATGCCCGCACGGGCGCAAAGACCAGGAAGTTCAGCAGCACCGGCACCACGACGATCGTCGCCAGCCCTGCAAGGGAGATCCCGACGATCACCAATGTCAGCGCATAGGCCAGCACGAAGCCGAAGATCGTCGAATGCGCCCGCACCCCATAGGCGGCGTTCAAGCCGCGGATCAGGGCGTCCACCCCCGCCCGCGCCGCGACGGTGGCGATCATGAACGACACGAACGACGTCCACCCGACCGATGTCTGGCCATTTTGCGTCAGCGTGGTCACCTGGTCGTCGACGATGTCGGACGCGCCGTCCGGCAGGAATTCATGCGCGACGTCCAGATAGGTCAGGACGACCATCGGGTCGAACCACAGGCTCCACAGCGCGATGATCGCGGCCAGTCCGGGAAACACCGCGAACATCGCATAGAACGCGACGCCCGCCGCGATCAGCGTCATGTGGGTCTTGTCCATCCGTTCGAAGATGGCACCCCAGAATGATCCCAGATCCCGCAGCCAGTCCAGCATCCCGCCCCGCATCCCTTTTCGTCAGCATGGTCCGCGAAACCGGCCCGCGCAAGACCGCCGTCAGGTCGTGGCGAAGCGCGCCCAGACCGAATCCTCGCCCAGCTTGGCCACGAATTGGGCATGGGCCTGCGCCTCGTCCGGGGTCAGGCGGGGCGGCAGGGGGCGGGGACGCGCGGCGCGCGGGCGCATCTGGCCATCGGGGCTACGGGCAGCGTCGTCCTGTGCACCGGGCTTGTCCAGGACCAGGTCAGGCTGGCGGCCACCGATCAGTTCCAGATAGACCTCGGCCAGCAGTTCGCTGTCCAGCAAGGCGCCGTGCAGCTCGCGACCCGAATTGTCCACGCCGAAGCGGCGGCACAGCGCATCCAGCGTCGCGGGCGATCCGGGAAACTTTTCGCGTGCCAGCATCAGCGTGTCCAGCGCCCGCGACCATGGCAGCGGCTTGTGCCCCGCGCGTTTCAGTTCGGCGTTCAGGAACTTCATGTCGAAGCTGGCATTGTGGATCACCAGCTTGGCGTCGTCGGCGATGAAGTCCATGAAATCACTGACGATCGCCGCGAATTTCGGCTTGTCGCGCAGAAAGTCGTCGCCTAGGCCGTGGACGTCGAACGCCTCCTTGGGCATCGACCGTTCGGGGTTGATGTAGACGTGGAAGGTGCGCCCGGTGGGCAGGTGGTTCATCAGCTCCAGCGCGCCGATCTCGACGATGCGGTCGGCACCCTCGGCATCGAAGCCGGTGGTTTCGGTGTCCAGGACGATCTCACGCATGGGGGGCAACCTCGTTCACGATGCGGGCGACGGCGGCACGGGCGCCATCCAGGCTGTCGGTCGGAATGATCCAGTCGGCGCGCGCACGCTTGTCCACGTCGGGCATCTGGCGCGCCAGGATCATGGCCAGCGTATCGCGCGTCATGCCCGGACGCGCAAGCACGCGGGCCGCCTGAGTGGCGGGATCGGTGGACACCACCGCGACCCCGTCCAGATCGGGGGGATGCGCGCTTTCGAACAGCAGGGGGATGTCCAGGACGACCAGGGGTGCGCCCACATGTCGCGCCAGGAAATCCTGCCTGTCCCGTGCGACCAGGGGGTGGACGATCCCCTCCAGCCGCGCCAGTGCGGCAGGGTCGGTGGCAAGCGCGGTCTTCAGCGCGCCCCGGTCGATTCCGTCTTGGCTTAGGGCTGCGGGAAAGGCGGCGGCGACCGGCGCCACGGCCAATCCGCCCGGGGCATACAGGCGATGGACGGCCTGATCCGCGTCCCAGACCGGGTGACCAAGATCGCGGAACATCTGTGCCGTGGTGGATTTGCCCATGCCGATGCTGCCGGTCAGGCCAAGACGAAAGGTCATTCCAGCGCGACCCGCCGCGCCTCGTCGTCGACATCGGGGCGCTGGCCGAACCAACGTTCAAAGCCTGGGGCCGCCTGGTGCAGCAGCATTCCCAGACCATCGACCACGCGGCATCCGCGGGCCTGCGCCTCGGTCAGGAAGGGGGTCATCAGCGGGGTATAGACCAGGTCTGTGACCAAGGCACCGGGCGACAGCGCGTCCAGCGGCACCCGCAGCGGCTGCTTTCCATCCATCCCAAGCGAGGTGGCGTTGACGACGGTGGATGCGCCTTCCAGCATGTTGCCGACCTGGGCCCAGTCATAGACGACCAGGCGCGCCCCGAACTCTGCCTTGATCTGTTCCGCCCGCAGCCGCGTCCGGTTGGCGATGCGCAACTCCTTGACGCCGCTGTCCAGCAGGGAGGCGACCACCGCCCGTGCCGCACCCCCCGCACCGATCACCGCGGCGGGGCCCAGATCGGGCTGCCAGTCGGGTTCGTTCTGCCGCAGGTTCGCGATGAAGCCATAGCCGTCGGTATTGTCGGCATGGATCTTGCCGTCGGGGCGAAAGATCAGCGTGTTGGCGGCACCGATCAGGGCCGCGCGATCCGTGACCGTGTCAGCCAGCGTCAGGACCGCCTCCTTGTGGGGAATGGTGACATTGGCACCGACGAAACCGGCACGCGGCAGGATGCGCAGAACCTCGGCCAGATGTTCGGGCATTACCGGGATCGGCACGTAATGGCCGGGCAGGCCATAGCGGGCCAACCAATGTCCGTGCAGGCGCGGAGAGCGCGAATGCGCGATGGGCATGCCGATCACGCCGGCCAGGGGCGCGTGGGTGATCTGGCTGGCGGGCGGGTCGTCTTGCATCGGCTTGATCATCACATGGCGTCTTTCAGTGCAGACTAGGCACACGGACGGCGTGACGAAAGCCCCTGTCGGCATCTGGCGGCATATCCGTGGCGGATCGGGGCAGGCACGCTGTGGACAAATCTTCGGAGGAATCGGCGCCGGGGTTGGTGGCAACCCGCGTCAATCCCCTGCCTGTCCTGATTTGCCCTTGGAACAAAGCAGAAACAGCAGGGCGTTTTCCACAGGGGGACGAATCGGGCGGCCCGATCGGGCGGCCTGTGGAGGAATCAGCGGCCAAATCATTATCCGCAAAGTTATCCACATATGATCGCTTTGTTTACAAACAGTTTTCAGGTCGGCTTGCCGCTTTCGCACATGCTTGTCCACAACGCCCGATTCTGAGGAAATCCCGGTGAACAGAGTCCAATTCCTGCTATCCACAGGCCCTACTTCAACAACATTCCTTTCTTTATCTTTCTTATTTAAGAGAAGACCGAAGAGAGGTTTCGCGATGATCGACGGACTGGCCCTGATTTATCCCTATGTGAAGGCGTTCCACGTCATGGCCGTCATTTCGTGGATGGCGGGCCTGTTCTACCTGCCCAGGCTGTTCGTCTATCACGCCGAACGCAGTAGGGAATCGGCCGAACCGGTCGCAAGCTTCATGATCATGGAACAGAAGCTGCTGCGGCTGATCATGAACCCGGCGATGATCGCCACGTGGATCAGCGGGTTGGCCCTGGTGATGACGCCGGGCATCGTCAGCTGGGACATGACCTGGCCGTGGGTCAAGGCGGCCTGCGTGATCGCGATGAGCGTGTTTCACATGTGGTGCGCGCACGAACGGCGGCATCTGTCGGCCGGAATGGCCCTTGCCGGGCGGTCCTATCGGATGATGAACGAGGTGCCGACCCTGCTGATGGTGGGGATCGTGACCGCCGTGATCGTCAAGTTCTGATCGAAAAGATTGACTCGTGACCGGCGCGGCCTTATTTGCGCCCCAACCCCGGCCGTCCGGTACGGGATTCCCTTGAACGCCTGTCTGCTCCGTCCGATACGTCGCGCGGCTGAAAGTTTGCATCAGAATGACCGAAGAACGCCTGAATCTGTCCGACCTCAAGGCAAAGAGCCCCGCCGACCTGCTGTCGATGGCCGAGGAGTGGGAGATCGAGAACGCCTCGACCATGCGCAAGGGCGAGATGATGTTCTCGATCCTCAAGGAGCATGCCGAGGAGGGCTGGGAGATCGGCGGCGAAGGCGTGCTGGAGGTCGTTCAGGACGGCTTCGGCTTTTTGCGGTCGACCGAGGCGAACTATCTGCCCGGACCGGACGACATCTATGTCAGCCCGGACATGATCCGTCAGCATTCGCTGCGTACGGGCGACACGGTGGACGGCGTCATCCGTGCGCCTGGTGACAACGAACGGTATTTTGCGCTGACGAAGGTCGAAAAGATCAACTTTGAAGAGCCGGAAAAGGCCCGCCACAAGGTCGCATTCGACAACCTGACGCCGCTTTACCCGGACGAACGCCTGAACATGGAGATCGAGGATCCCACTGTGAAGGATCGCAGTGCCCGGATCATCGATCTGGTGGCGCCGATCGGCAAGGGTCAGCGGTCGCTGATCGTGGCACCGCCGCGGACGGGCAAGACGGTTCTGCTGCAGAACATCGCCCATTCGATCGAGAAGAACCATCCGGAATGCTATCTGATCGTCCTGCTGATCGACGAGCGCCCCGAGGAAGTGACGGACATGCAGCGCAGCGTGCGCGGCGAGGTCGTGTCCTCGACCTTCGACGAACCGGCCAGCCGCCACGTTGCTGTGTCCGAGATGGTCATCGAAAAGGCAAAGCGTCTGGTCGAGCACAAGCGAGATGTTGTGATTCTTTTGGACTCTATCACAAGACTTGGTAGAGCGTTCAACACCGTTGTCCCCAGCTCGGGCAAGGTGCTGACCGGTGGTGTCGATGCGAATGCATTGCAGCGACCCAAGCGGTTCTTCGGCGCGGCACGCAATATCGAGGAAGGCGGAAGTCTGACGATCATCGCCACGGCGCTGATCGACACCGGATCGCGCATGGACGAAGTGATTTTCGAGGAGTTCAAGGGTACGGGCAACAGCGAGATCGTCCTGGACCGCAAGGTTGCAGACAAGCGCGTCTTCCCGGCCATGGACATCCTGAAATCCGGTACGCGGAAAGAGGAACTGCTGGTCGACAGCAAGGACCTTCAGAAGACTTATCTGCTGCGTCGCATCCTGAATCCGATGGGCACGACTGACGCCGTTGAGTTCCTGATTTCCAAGATGAAACAGACCAAGAGCAACGCCGAGTTCTTCGACTCGATGAACGCCTGACGAGGCAGCCATGGACCTGATCTTTGCAGAAGCCACCCCGCTCGGGCGGGGGGGAGTTTCTGTCATCCGTCTGAGCGGCACGAATGCTCGGCTGACTGCCGAGCGTCTTGTCGGCCAAATGCCTGACGCGCGTCATGCGTATTTTCGGACCTTGAGGCACGACGACGAGCCGATCGACCAGGTTCTGGCAATGTGGTTCCCAGAGGGTCAGAGTTTTACCGGCGACGAAGTGGCAGAATTGCATCTGCATGGTGCACCTGTGATTTCACGACGGGTAGGGTCAGCGCTGCTGTCCATGGGTGCCAGACCAGCGGAAGCCGGCGAGTTCACACGGCGAGCCTTTCTGAACGGCCGGATGGATCTTGCCGAAATCGAGGGGCTGGGTGATCTCCTTGCAGCAGAGACCGAGGCTCAGCGTAAGTTGGCCTTGCGCACTGCGAGCGGCGAACTGGCCCAAAAGGCGTTGGATTGGCGGCAACTTCTGATCGAAGCTGGCGCCTTGGTCGAGGTCAGTGTTGATTTCGCGGACGAAGACGTTCCTGATGAGGTTCCCAATCGGGTTTTCGAAGCAATTGCAGAACTGCGCGAAGCGCTGCAGCGCGAGTTGGCAGGATTCTCATCGGCCGAACGGATCAGGATGGGGTTCGAAGTCGCTATCATCGGACCGCCAAATGCCGGAAAATCGAGTCTCCTGAACAGGTTGGCCCAGAGAGATGTAGCGATCGTATCTGATCGGGAGGGAACGACAAGAGATGTGATTGAACTCAAGTTCGATCTGAACGGGTTGCCCGTGACGTTTCTTGATACGGCAGGTTTGCGGGAATCCGAGGATGCTGTTGAGAGGATTGGGATAGACCGCGCATTGAATCGCGCGAAAAGTGCTGATCTGCGTATCCATCTTTCGCGTGACGGGGATATCGTACAGGAACTTTGGCACCCTGATGATGTCATTGCGGTCAGCCATGCGGACATCCATGAAAGTGACGCTGATCTGACACTATCCGCAGTGACCGGGCATGGTATTGACAAAATGCTTGGTATAATTGGTGAAATACTGAGAGACCGTGTTTCATCTGCAGGTCTGATCAGTCATGAGCGGCAGCGTTTAGAAATCATTACCGCACTTGAGGCAGTTGAAGGTGTAGGGGGAGTGCCCGCAGAACTTATTGCGGAGAAGCTTCGTCTATCTGCAGCATCGTTAGATCGTTTACTTGGAAGAATCGGTGCGGACGACTATCTTGATGTTATCTTTTCGTCGTTTTGCATCGGCAAGTAGGAGTTGTTTCACGTGAAACATTACGACGTCGCAGTCATCGGTGGGGGGCACGCAGGCTTGGAAGCAGCTACCGCTGCGGCGCGCCTCGGTGCAACCGTAGCCCTGATCACCATGCGCCGCGAGGACATCGGTACGTTATCCTGCAATCCTGCTATCGGTGGACTTGGTAAAGGTCATCTGGTCCGCGAAGTCGACGCGATGGACGGTGTGATGGGACGGCTGGCTGATCAAGCCGGCATTCAGTTTAGACTTCTGAATCGTCGAAAGGGGCCTGCAGTTCAAGGGCCTAGGGCTCAGATGGATAGAGATCTTTATCGCGCCGCCGCTTGGGAGCTTATCTCCAGCTACGTTGGCGTTGATATCGTGTTCGGCGAGGCTGTTGAATTTCTTGGCGATGCAAAAGTTGTCGAAGGTGTAAGCCTATCCGACGGAAGAGACGTGCGTTCTAAATCGGTTGTCTTGACAACAGGCACGTTCCTCAATGGCATGATACATATTGGCGACGTCAGCCGTCCTGCCGGTCGTTGGGGGGATAGGGCGGCAAGCAGGCTTGGTGAAAGCCTTGCCAAGTTTGCCCTGCCACTGGGTCGGCTGAAAACTGGAACGCCGCCGCGGATCAGAAAATCGTCAATCGATTGGGATATTCTTGAATCTCAACCAGGTGACGAAACGCCGGTCACCTTCTCTTATCTTCCTGCCGCGTCGTTAGTTCAGCAGATCGATTGCAAGATCACACATACAAATGCGACGACACATCGAATCATCAACGATAATATTCAGAAATCTGCGATGTATGGCGGTCACATCAGTGGTCGCGGACCCAGATATTGCCCCTCTATAGAGGATAAAATAATTCGCTTTGCCGACAAAGATTCCCACCAGGTATTTCTGGAGCCGGAGGGATTGGATAGCGATATCGTTTACCCGAACGGCATTTCAACTTCTCTGCCTGAGGATGTGCAGCTAGCTTATGTTCGGTCCATCCGGGGGATGGAGAACGCGGAGATCACTCAGCCAGGGTATGCGGTCGAGTATGATTATATCGACCCTACGTCCCTAGATACGACGCTCGCAGTCAGATCAGTTCGTGGCCTGTTCTTGGCAGGTCAAATTAACGGAACGACAGGATACGAGGAAGCAGCTGCCCAAGGACTCGTTGCTGGCTTGAATGCCGCGCTTAAGGCGGCGGACAAGGCACCTGTGACCTTTAGCCGGACAAACAGCTATATCGGTGTGATGATCGATGATCTGGTCACTAGAGGCGTGACAGAACCTTATCGCATGTTTACATCCCGCGCCGAGTTCAGATTGACCTTGCGGGCGGACAATGCAGATCAACGTCTTACCCCGATGGCAATAGAGATAGGGTGCATTTCGAATGAACGGTCTGTGTCGTTTCAGGCGCGTCAATCGAAATACACTTACGCACGCGATCGTCTTAGTTCTGTTTTCTTATCATCAAATGATCTGAACAATGCCGGATTCCACGTCTCAAGGGACGGCCAAAGAAGGACTGTCTTTAGCTTGCTCGGTCATAGCGATATCAATCCGGACAAACTCGCAGATATTGTTCCTGAACTGGCTGCTGTCTCCAGTGAAACATTGGTGCAGCTGCGGAACGATGCTTTGTATGAGCAATATACTGGTCGGCAAAACAAAGATGCTGAATTAATCAGAGCTAATGAGGCTACATCTCTCGACCCTGATATTGACTACAGCGGCTTGGGTGGTCTCTCGTCTGAATTGCGTGGAAAGCTTTCGGATCGTCGACCTAAGACGGTGTTCGAGGCTTCAAAGATTGAAGGAATGACGCCAGCAGCGTTGACGCTATTAATCGTCGCTTCGAAGACAAGCGTGCGTCGTACTGCATGATCGTTTCACGTGAAACACATGAGAGGCTTACCGCATACGAAGCTCTCGTACGGAAATGGAATGCGAAAATAAACTTGATTGCGCCTTCGACACTTCCGGAGTTCAACTCAAGGCATATTCAGGACAGCATTCAGATCTTCGATCACGTACAATTTCCGGAAGGGAATTGGGTAGACCTTGGAAGCGGCGCCGGGCTTCCTGGCATAGTTGTCTCTATATATGCTCAGAAGGCCCCGCTGACAGTGTCCTTAGTTGAAAGCGATCAGCGGAAGTCGGCGTTTTTGCGCACCGTCATTCGAGAGTTATCGTTGCAAAATGTATCGATCCTGACAGGTCGTATAGAAAATGTACCCCCACTCGCCGCAAACTTTGTTTCTGCCCGCGCGCTTGCACCATTGTCGGTCCTTCTTTCGATGGTCCGAAGGCATATGCACCAGGACGGCACCGCAATATTCCTGAAAGGCCGTTCGTGGAAAGCGGAATGCGACGAAGCAAGGAAGGAATGGCGATTTGACGTTACCAACTTTCCAAGTAAAACAGATCCAGACGCAGCCATCCTAAAAATTACCGGAGTCTCGCATGCCTGAACAGCATATTGTGGCAATCGCGAACCAGAAGGGCGGCGTTGGCAAGACGACGACCGCTGTTAATTTGGGTGCTGCTTTGGCGCAAGCAGGCTATCCGACGATACTTGTTGACCTGGACCCTCAAGGAAATGCGTCAACGGGACTGGGGATTGGGACCGAAGACCGTGATTTCACGGTCTATGACCTTTTGACCGGCGATGCGAATCTCATGACTGCAGCCGTCGACACTGCGGTTCCGAACCTGCGGGTTGTCCCATCGACATCCGATCTTGCGTCTGCCGATGTACAACTGTCCCAAGTTGCTGATCGCACGCGTCTTTTGGAACGCCAGCTATCTGATGCACCACATGGAACGATCGTGCTGATCGACTGTCCGCCGGCCTTGGGTCTGTTGACGGTTAATGCGATGGTTGCGGCGTCCAGTGTTCTTGTTCCGCTTCAGGCGGAATTCTATGCCTTGGAGGGTTTGTCGCAATTGCTGGGTACGGTGAAGCAGGTCCGCCAAGGCGCCAATCCCAAGCTCCGCATCAATGGCATTCTTCTCACGATGTCCGATTATCGGAACAACTTATCGCAGCAGGTGGAGGCAGACGCGCGCGAGACGCTTGGCGATCTTGTCTATCCCACGGTCATTCCCAGAAACGTCCGCGTGTCCGAGGCCCCGTCACATGCGCAGCCGGTGTTGATCTATGATCCGTCGTCAAAGGGCAGCCACGCCTATCGTCAATTCGCGACCGAATTCACGGCGCGCCTGAAACTGATCCCGGAGATTGCGTGATGTCGGACAGCAAAATTGCGAAACGTGGCCTTGGCCGGGGTCTGTCCGCATTGATGGCCGACATGGACCTTGGCGACAGCGCAGGTCCCGCGCAATCGCGAGACCGCATGATGCTCCCGATCGAGCAGATCACCGCTAATCCTGACCAGCCGCGTCGGACCTTCGATCCGGACGCGTTACAGGAGCTTGCCGCCTCCTTGCGGCAGCGCGGTGTGCTTCAGCCCCTTATCGTGCGTCCCCACCCACAGGACAAGGATCTCTATCAGATCGTCGCGGGCGAACGGCGCTGGCGTGCGGGCCAAATGGCGCAACTGCATGAGATGCCGGTCATCATCCGCGACATGTCGGATACCGAGGTTCTTGAAGTCGCCATTATCGAGAACATTCAGCGTGCCGACCTGAATGCGATCGAAGAAGCGGCATCGTTCCGGCAACTGATGGACCGTTTCGGTCATACGCAGGAAAAATTGGCCGAAGCGCTGAACAAGAGCCGCAGTCACATCGCAAACCTTCTTAGGCTGTTGTCATTACCCGATTCTGTCCAGGATATGGTCAAGGACGGCAAGCTCAGTGCGGGGCACGCCCGCGCCTTGATCACGGCTCCCAACGCCGCGCAGTTGGCCCGTAGAGTCAGTGAAAAAGGCCTGTCGGTCCGTGATACCGAAGAGATGGTGCGAAAGCTGTCGCAGGACGGCGGTGAAAAGCCGCGCAAGGCCTCGCGAAGCGCTGCAAAGGATGCCGATACCAAGGCGCTGGAGGCAGATCTGGGTGCTCATCTGAAGATGCGCGTGCAGATTTCACATGGCGGTGCAGACGGGGGGCAGTTGACGATCACCTATCGTGATCTGGACCAACTGGATCAGCTGTGCCAGCTTCTTGGAGGCAATCGCTGACCATATATAGTTTATGGTAAGAAAATTACTGCCAAATCCTGATTATTGGCTGGGCCGCGTTACAAGAAATAGCGCGACCAGCCCACAGATCGCCGCCTGAGTCGCGACAACCCAAGGCGGCATCCCCATCCACCACGAAATGCCGACCCCGGAGCTCATTGCGGTGATGGCCCAGATCTTGGCCAATCGCCCGACGACACCACGTTCCTGCCACGCACGCACGGGTGGTCCGTAGGTGGGGTGATCCAGGATCCGACGCTCCAATGTCGGAGAGGATCGTGCAAAGGCCCACGCGGCCACCAGAAGGAAGGGGACCGTGGGCACCACCGGCAAGGCGACACCGATGATCCCGCACAAGGCAAACAGCCACCCCAAGACCAGCCACATCCGCCGCCGCACCGGTCAGGCCGCCAGTTCGCGCAGAATCGCGTTCAGCACCGGCCGGCCCTGCGCAGTTGCCTGGATGCGCCCATCACGGCGGTCGATCATCCCCATATCGATCAATGACGTCACCGCATGCTCCTCCAGGGGCTTGCCGGACAGGGCTGCATAGCGCGCTTCCTCCAGGCCTTCGGTCAGGCGCAGGGACATCAACAGGTACTCGGTTGCCTGCTCATGCGCGGGAATGGCGTCGCGCGGCACCTCTCCGGTTCCGGTTGTTTCCACCGCCTGAATCCAGGCTCCGGGCATGCGATGCGCCTCGGTCGCCATGCGTCCGTTGGGCAGGGTCAGCCGACCATGCGCACCGGGCCCAACGGCCGCCCAGTCCCCCTGGCGCCAATAGACCAGATTGTGACGGCTCTGCGCGCCGGGGCGGGCGTGGTTCGAAATCTCATAGCATCCCATGCCGGCAGCCTCGCACAGGTCCTGGGTGTCGAAATACATGTCGGCCGACAGGTCGTCATCGGGCAGGTCGCGCAGCTTGCCCGCCTCGGCCCGTGCGCCAAACGCCGTGCCGGGCTCGATCGTCAGCTGATACAACGACAGATGATCTACGGCCATGGACAGCGCCTCGCGCAGTTCCGCCCGCCAAGCGGTGCTATCCTGGCCCTGTCTGGCATAGATCAGGTCGAAACTGACCCTGTCGAAGACGCTGCGCGCGACGTCGAATGCCGTGCGCGCCTCGGCCACGGAATGCATGCGGCCAAGCCGGTGCAGGTCGGTGTCGTTCAGTGCCTGTATCCCCATCGACAGGCGGTTCACACCCGCATCGGCAAATCCGCGAAAGCGGCCCTTTTCGACGCTGGTCGGATTGGCTTCCAGCGATATCTCGATATCGTTGGCAAAGCCCCACCCGGCCTGGGCGGCGCGGATCACCGCATCGACCGTCTCGGGCAGCATCAGCGATGGGGTACCGCCGCCAAAGAAGATGCTGCCCAGATGCCGGTCCGGCGTTTCGGCGGCAAGGCGCACGATCTCGGCGGACAGGGCGTCTGCCCATCGGCGCTGATCGACATGGGCCACGACATGGCTGTTGAAATCGCAATAGGGGCACTTGGCCGCGCAGAAGGGCCAATGCACATAAAGGCCGAACCCCCCGGCACGCCAATCCTCGCCCGCGACCGTCATCCGCGGAACGCCGTGACTTCGATCTCGACGCGCATCTCGGGCCGGATCAGGCCCGCGACCACCATCGTGGCCGCAGGCCGGATGTCGCCAAGCGCATCGGACAGGGCAGGGGCGATGACGTCGACCAGCGCAGCATCGGTGATCGTGTACTGCACCCGAACGATGTCGGCGGGCGCAAAACCCGCCTGCTTCAGCACCGAGAAGATCGTCGTGAAACAGTTGCGCGCCTGCTGGCAGGGATCCTCCGGCATGGTCATGTCGGCATAGTCGTAACCGGTGACGCCCGACACGAAGCACCAGTCGCCCTTGACCACGGCGCGGCTGTAGGCCAGCCGCGCTTCGAAGGGCGATCCGGTGGTCAGCCTATGCAAAGCAGGCCTCGATCATGCGCGACACGGCGCGGGCGCGATGGCTGAGGCTGTTTTTGGTCTTGGCGGGCATCTCTCCAAGGGTGACGGGGTGTCCGTCGGGCTGGAAGATCGGGTCATAGCCGTGACCCTCGGCCCCGCGCGGCGGCCAGACGACCTGGCCCGGCAGAACGCCCTCGAACACCTCCTCGTGGCCGTCGGGCCACATCAGCACCAGCGTGCAGCGGAACTGCGCACGACGCGGGGCAGGGGCGTCCACGGCCTCCAATTCGCGCCAGGTGCGCTCCATGGCCATGGCGAAATCGCGGCCCTGGGGCGTTTCGGCCCAGTCCGCGGTCTGGACGCCCGGCGCGCCGCCCAGGGCATCGACGCAGATGCCGCTGTCGTCCGACAGGACGGGCAGGCCGGTCGCCTGCATGGCGGCGCGTGCCTTGATGCGGGCATTGCCGACGAAGCTGTCCTCGGTTTCGGCGGGTTCGGCCAGACCCATCTGGGCCGCGCCGACCACCTCGACGCCATAGGGCGCCAGCAGGGCGCGCATCTCGTCGAGCTTGCCGGCGTTGTGCGTCGCGACCAGCAGCCGCTTGTCGGTGAACTGCCTCATGCCACGGCCGCCTTCTGCGCGGCGACCAGATCGGCCATCCCGGCCTCGGCCAGGTCCAGCAGACGTCCCATCTCGTCGCGCGAGAAGGTCGCGCCTTCGGCCGACATCTGCACCTCGATCAGGCGGCCCGCACCGGTCAGCACGAAGTTGCCGTCGGTCCCGGCCTCGCTGTCCTCGGCATAGTCCAGGTCCAGAAGCGGCTGACCCGCATAGATGCCGCAGCTGACGGCCGCCACGTGGTCCAGGATCGGGTCGCTGGAGATCGCGCCGGCCTTCAGCAGCTTGTTCACCGCCAGCCGCAGCGCCACCCAGCCCCCGGTGATGGACGCACAGCGCGTGCCGCCGTCCGCTTGGATCACGTCGCAGTCGATGCTGATCTGGCGTTCGCCCAGGACGCTGCGGTCGATGCCCGCGCGCAGGCTGCGGCCGATCAGGCGCTGGATCTCCTGCGTGCGGCCCGACTGCTTGCCCTGGGCTGCCTCACGGCGGTTGCGCGTGTTCGTGGCGCGTGGCAGCATGCCGTATTCGGCCGTGACCCAGCCCAGGCCGGTGCCTTTCAGGAAACGCGGCGGGTTGTCCTCGATGGTGGCGGTGCACAGGACATGCGTGTCGCCGCACCGGATCAGACAGGACCCCTCGGCGTGGCGCATCACCCCGGTTTCAATTGAAATCGGACGCATTTGGGCTAGATTCCGGCCGGACGGGCGCATGACTGTTCCTTTTCGTGAGGTTAGGATGCCCATACCGTCCGGGGGCACCATCACGCAACCCCACCGAGGGTCACAAGACGGGGCGCATGAACCAGGAATCGCTGCTGCACGAGATGAACGACCGGTCCCGCGAGGTGTTTCGCCGGGTCGTCGAATCCTATCTGGAGACCGGAGAGCCGGTGGGCTCTCGCACCCTGACCCGCGCGCTGTCCGAAAAGGTCAGCGCCGCGACCATCCGAAACGTGATGCAGGACCTGGAATTCATGGGCCTGCTAGACAGCCCGCATGCATCCGCAGGGCGCCTGCCGTCGCAGATGGGCCTGCGCCTGTTCGTCGACGGCATGATGGAGATCGATGCCGTCAATTCGACCGACCGTGCCGCCATCGACCAGACGCTTGGCAATGACGACCCCGAGACCGGGGTGCTGCTGGACCGTGTCAGCACGGCGCTGTCCTCGATCACGCGCGGCGCGTCGCTGGTCCTGATGCCCAAGCACGAAGCGCCGATCCGCCATATCGAATTCGTCAGCCTGGGTCCGGATCGGGCGCTGGTGGTTCTGGTCTTTGCCGACGGCCATGTCGAGAACCGCATCTTTACCCCCCCGCCCGGCCAGACCCCGTCATCGATGCGCGAGGCCGGCAATTTCCTGAACGCCATGGCCGAGGGCAAGACATTGGCCGAACTGCGCGGCCATCTGTCCCAGCAGATCAACGCCCGCAGGCGCGAACTGGACGTGCTGGCCGCAGAGCTGGTGGAATCGGGCATCGCGCTGTGGGGCGCCGAGGCCACCGACCCGCGCCTGATCGTGCGGGGACGCGCGAACCTGCTGGACCGCGAGGCCGCCGACCTGGACCGCATCCGCGTGCTGTTCGACGACCTGGAACGCAAGCGCGACATCGTCGAGTTCCTGGAACTGACCGAACGGGGCGAGGGTGTGCGCATTTTCATCGGCTCCGAGAATAAGCTTTTTTCACTTTCGGGTTCCGCTCTGGTGGTTTCACCCTATATGAATGCCGACCGGAAAATTGTGGGTGCGGTGGGTGTCATCGGGCCGACCCGGCTGAATTACGGCCGGATCGTGCCGATCGTCGATTATACCGCGCAGCTGGTCGGGCGGGTGCTGTCCGGCCGGAAAGGATGAAGTGAAATGACCGAGCAGAACGAACAGCCCATGGACGAATTCATGGATGACCCCCTGGCAGAGCCCGATGACGCGCTGGCCCAGCTGACCGCCGAGCGCGACGAGCTGCGCGACAAGTGGATGCGCGCGTTGGCCGATGCCGAAAACTCGCGCAAGCGGGCCGACAAGGACCGCCGCGACGCCGAGAATTACGGCGGATCGCGCCTGGCACGCGATCTGCTGCCCGTGCATGACGCCCTGACCCGCGCGCTGGACGCCGCGGGAGAGGAGCAGCGCACCGCCGCCGCCGCCCTGATCGAGGGGGTCGAACTGACCCTGCGCGAGCTGTCCAACGTGTTCACCAAGCACGGCGTGACCATCATCCGCCCCGAGGCCGGCGACAAGTTCGACCCCACCCACCACGAGGCGATGTTCGAGGCCGCGGTCCCCGGCACCGTCGCGGGCCACATTATCCAGGTGATGGATAACGGCTTCATGCTGCACGATCGCCTGCTGCGCCCGGCCAAGGTCGGCGTGTCCTCGACCCCCGCCAGCTGACCGATTCGCAGCCCGGTCCGCGGGCCGGGCTGCTACCTTCCGCTGACTTGCCGAATGTTCCCGATGGCGCGACGCTTGGTCACACCGGTCAGCCAGAGGAGGGGATGATGACCAGCACTCAGGGGGTGCATATCCACCCTGCCGTCGATCACGGCATCGCGAAAGGCAGCCCGGGCTTCTCGGGCGGGGTCCTGACGTGTAACTGCGCGACCAACCCGGTCAAGGTCCGGGTCAGCGCGCAGACCGCCCACAACCATGTCTGCGGCTGCACCAAGTGCTGGAAACCCGACGATGCGGTGTTCAGCCAGATCGCCGTGGTGTCCCGCGATTCCGTCGAAGTCCTGGAGGGCGCCGACAAACTGGAGGTCGTGGACGCTGGTGCCGCCATCCAGCGCCACCGCTGCCGCGAGTGCGGCGTGCACATGTACGGCCGGATCGAGAACAAGGACCATCCGTTCTATGGGCTGGACTTCGTGCATACCGAACTGTCGGGGGAGCAGGGTTGGTCGGCGCCGGAATTCGCGGCATTCGTCAGCTCCGTCATCGAATCGGGGGTCGAACCAAGCCGCATGGACGGCATTCGTTCGCGCCTGCGCGAACTGGGGCTGGAGCCCTATGACGCACTGTCCCCGCCGTTGATGGACGCGATCGCCACCAGCATCGCCAAGCGCTCCGGTGCGCTGCCCGCTTGACGGGGATGCGCATTAGACTGGAAGAACAGCCAAGGGGCCGCTTGTCGGCCCCTTAGACCTGACTGAAACGCCCGACCGACAAGCCCGTGAGGGAACAGGAGAATAGTCATGAGAACCCGTGCCGCCGTGGCCCTAGAGGCCGGCAAACCGCTGGAAGTGATGGAGGTCAACCTGGAAGGCCCCAAGGCCGGCGAGGTCATGATCGAAATCAAGGCCACCGGTATCTGCCATACCGACGAATTCACCCGTTCGGGCGACGACCCGGAAGGCATCTTCCCCGCCATCCTGGGCCATGAGGGCGCGGGCGTCGTGGTCGAGGTCGGCCCCGGCGTCACCTCGCTGAAGGTCGGCGATCACGTCATCCCGCTCTACACGCCGGAATGCCGCGAATGCGCGTCCTGCCTGTCGGGCAAGACGAACCTGTGCACCAAGATCCGCGCGACCCAGGGCAAGGGCCTGATGCCCGACGGCACGACCCGCTTCAGCATGCTGGATGGCACGCCGATCTATCACTACATGGGCTGCTCGACCTTCGCCAACCACACGGTCCTGCCCGAGATCGCGGTCGCCAAGGTCCGCGACGACGCGCCCTTTGACAAGATCTGCTATATCGGCTGCGGCGTGACCACCGGCATCGGCGCGGTCATCAACACTGCCAAGGTCGAGATCGGCGCCAAGGCGGTGGTCTTTGGCCTGGGCGGCATCGGCCTGAACGTCGTGCAGGGCCTGCGGCTGGCGGGCGCTGACATGATCATCGGCGTCGATCTGAACAACGACCGCCGCGAGATGGCCGAACGCTTCGGCATGACGCATTTCGTCAATCCCAAGGAAATCGACGGCGGCATCGTCCAGCACATCGTCGAGATGACCAAGACCCCCTTCGACCAGATCGGCGGCGCCGATTACAGCTTTGACGCGACCGGCAGCACCAAGGTGATGCGCGACGCGCTGGAATGCACCCATCGGGGCTGGGGCGTGTCGGTGATCATCGGCGTGGCCGCGGCGGGCGCCGAGATCAGCACCCGCCCGTTCCAGCTGGTCACCGGCCGGGTCTGGAAGGGCACGGCCTTCGGCGGCGCGCGCGGGCGGACCGACGTGCCCAAGATCGTCGACTGGTACATGGACGGCAAGATCGAGATCGACCCGATGATCACCCACACGATGCCGCTCGACGATATCAACAAGGGCTTCGATCTGATGCATCACGGTGAATCGATCCGCTCGGTCGTCCTTTACTGATCCTTCATGGCTGCTTAGGTAAAAGAACGGCAGGGCCCCGGCCCCGCCGTCGCCATGAGAGAGAACAAGGAGCAGGCCGATGCGTCACCAGTGGCTGGACGATGACGACGACGAACCGCAAGAAGACGACCGCCGCCACAAGGAAGAGGGCGGGCTGGGCCTGCCCGAAGGCGACAAGATCGGCAAGCTGTACTTCAAGTCGCGCACGGTGATCGTCGCCGGCGCCATCAACGACAAGCTGGCGCAGCGCACCGTGGCCCACCTTCTGGCCTTGGCCGAGGAAAGCGACAAGCCGATCAACATGCTGATCTCGTCCCCCGGCGGGCATGTGGAATCGGGCGACATGATCCACGACGTGGTCAAGTTCATCCGTCCCACCGTGCGCACCATCGGGTCGGGCTGGGTCGCCAGCGCCGGCGCGCTGATCTTCGTCGCGGCGAAGAAGGAAAACCGCTACTGCCTGCCCAACACCCGCTTCCTGATCCACCAGCCCTCGGGCGGGATCGGCGGCACGTCCTCGGACATGATGATCCAGGCGGAACAGGTGCGCCTGATGCGCGATCGCCTGAACCAGATCTTCGCCGAGGCGACCGGTCAGAAGGTCGAGCGGATCGAAAAGGACACGCAGCGCGATTTCTGGCTGAACACGCAGGAGGCGCTGGATTACGGCCTGCTGGGCCAGGTGATCCGCAGCGCGGACGACCTGAAATGACGGCAGGGGGCGGATTGACCATCCGCCCGGCCACCCCCGCCGATCACGATGCGATCTGGGCCATCCTGGAGCCCGTCTATCGTGCCGGTGAGACCTATTGCATCCCCCGCGACATCACCCGCCCCGAGGCGATCGCCGACTGGTTCGCGCATCCCTTCACGGCCTTCGTCGCGGTGCTGGACGGCCGCATCCTGGGGACCAGCCATGTGGGCGCGAACCGCCCCGCAGGCGGGTCGCATGTCGCCAACGCGTCCTTTGCGACCCATCCGGACGCGCGGGGCCGGGGCGTCGCCCGCGGGCTGGTCGAACATGCGAAATCATGGTCCGCCGCGCAGGGATTCGCCGCGATGCAGTTCAATTTCGTGGTGTCGACCAATGCCGATGCCGTCCATTTGTGGCAGAAGGCCGGATTTTCCATTGTCGGCCGGCTGCCGGAGGCGTTTCGTCATCCCCAGCTTGGACCGGTCGATGGGCTGGTCATGTTCCACACCCTGAAGGGAGAGCCCGATGAGCCTTGAGACCCTGTCCGAAACCCGCAGCTTCGGCGGCACCCAAGGCGTCTATCGCCACAAGTCGCAGGCCACCGGCACCGACATGACCTTTGCCGTCTACCTGCCGGAGATGGCGCTGCACGGGCGCGTACCGGTTCTGTGGTACCTGTCCGGCCTGACCTGCAACCACGAGAACGCGATGACCAAGGCCGCCGCCCAGCAGTGGTGCGACGAGGCCGGCATCGCGATCATCTTTCCCGACACCTCGCCCCGCGGCGAGGGTGTGGCCAACGACGAGGCCTATGACCTGGGCCAGGGCGCGGGCTTTTACGTGAACGCCACGCAGGACCCGTGGAAGCCACATTTCCAGATGTGGCACTACATCGTTCATGAACTGCCCGAACTGGTGTCCGACAATTTCGCCATCGACCGCGATGCGATGGGCATCACCGGCCATTCGATGGGCGGGCACGGCGCGCTGACCATCGCGATGACCCATCCAGACCGCTACAAGTCGGTGTCGGCCTTCTCTCCGATCGCGAACCCGACGGAATCGGACTGGGGTCGCAAGCAGTTCACGGCCTATCTGGGCGAGGATCGCGCCACGTGGCGGGCCCATGACGCGACGCTGCTGATGACCGAGAAGGGCTATCCCGGAGAGGTGCTGATCGACCAGGGCGCCAACGACCAGTTCCTGGACCTGCTGCGTCCCGAATCGTTGGCTCATGCGATGATGGCACGCCGCCAGCCCGGTCAGTTCCGCATGCATCCGGGCTATGACCACAGCTACTTCTTCGTCCAGAGCTTCATGGCCGACCATGTCTTCTGGCATGCCGAACGGCTGACCTGAACCGATTGCCGAACATTCCCGATGCCCCTGCCGTTTTCCCATAAGACTTTAGGGGCAAAGGGCAGGGGCCGCGATTGACGCAAGGGGGTGCCCGACCAACTACTTGGACATGGAATGCCGCGGGGGGAGGAAATCCGCGGCGCTTATCCAGGGAGCGGAGGAGCACTCGATGAAACATCTCTTGAACAGCGCGGCTGTCGCGCTGCTTTTGACCGGCGCATCGGCTTACGCGAATGAAAGCGTCCTGACCGAGACCGCCGAGGCCGGACAATGGGCCATCCAGACCGGCGACTATGCCAACACCCGGTATTCCGAACTGGACCAGATCACCCGTGAGAACGTCGGCGATCTGCGCGTCGCCTGGACCTTCTCGACCGGCGTGCTGCGCGGACACGAGGGCGGACCGCTGGTCGTGGACAACGTGATGTATGTCCACACGCCCTTTCCGAACAACATCTTCGCGCTGGACCTGAACGACAATGGCAAGATCCTGTGGCGCTATACGCCCCAGCAGGACCCCGAGGTCATCGCGGTCATGTGCTGCGACACCGTCTATCGCGGTCCGGCCTATGCAGACGGACTGATCCTGTCGCACCAGGCCGACACGACGCTGGTGGCGCTTGACGCCAAGACCGGCGAGGTCAAGTGGTCGGTCAAGACCGGCGATCCGGCCATCGGCGAGACGAACACCGCGACCGTGCTGCCCGTGGGCGACAAGGTGATCGTGGGCGTGTCGGGCGGCGAATACGGCGTGCGCGGCCGCGTCACCGCCTACAGCCTGGCCGACGGGTCCGAGGTCTGGAAGGCCTATTCGACCGGCCCCGACGAGGAGATGCTGGTCGATCCGGAAACCACCATGCACCTGGGCAAGCCCATCGGTGCCGACAGCTCGCTGAACAGCTGGGAAGGCGATCAGTGGAAGATCGGCGGCGGTTCGACCTGGGGCTGGTATTCCTATGACCCGGACCTGAACCTGATCTATTACGGCACCGGCAACCCGTCGACCTGGAACCCGTCGCAGCGTCCCGGCGACAACCGCTGGTCCATGACCATCATGGCCCGCGACGCCGATACCGGCATGGCCAAATGGTTCTACCAGAAGACGCCCCATGACGAATGGGACTATGACGGCGTGAACGAGAACATCCTGGTCGACAAGGAAATCGACGGCCAGATGCGCAAGCTGCTGGTGAACTTCGACCGCAACGGATTCGGCTACACGCTGGACCGCGAGACGGGCGAACTGCTGGTGGCCGAAAAGTTCGACCCGGCCGTCAACTGGGCGACCGAAGTCGACATGAACAAGGACTCCGAGACCTACGGCCGTCCGCTGGTCGTGTCGGAATACTCGACCGCCCAGAACGGCGAGGACACCAACACCACCGGCGTCTGCCCGGCGGCGCTGGGCTCCAAGGACCAGCAGCCGGCGTCCTATTCGCCGAAGACCGGCCTGTTCTATGTGCCGACCAACCACGTCTGCATGGACTATGAACCCTTCCGCGTCGCCTATACCGCGGGTCAGCCCTATGTCGGCGCGACGCTGTCGATGTATCCGGCCCCCGAAAGCCATGGCGGCATGGGCAACTTCATCGCTTGGGACGCCGTCGCGGGCGAGATCAAGTGGTCGCTGCCGGAGCAGTTCTCGGTCTGGTCGGGCGCCCTGGCGACCGCGGGCGACGTGGTCTTCTACGGCACGCTGGAAGGTTACCTGAAGGCTGTCGACGCCGAGACGGGCGAGGAGCTCTACAGCTTCAAGACGCCGTCGGGCATCATCGGCAACACCATGACCTACGAGAACAACGGCAAGCAGTATATCGCGGTTCTGTCGGGTGTCGGCGGATGGGCCGGCATCGGTCTGGCGGCCGGTCTGACCAACCCCAATGACGGTCTGGGTGCCGTGGGCGGCTATGCGGCTCTCAGCGACTATACCGAACTGGGCGGTCAGCTGACCGTGTTCGAACTGCCGGACTGATCTGCCGGCCGCGGGGCGTCTCATACTTTCGTTCCGCATACGCAAGCGTGACCTATGACGGCGCCGCCCCAGCATTAGACTGGGGCGGAACCGTCTGAGGAGACAGACGACTTTGGGAGGACTTCCGACATGAAAGCCATCACCAGCCTCACGGCGCTGGTCCTGGGCGCGTCCTTGGCCGGCATGGCCTGGGCGCAGACCGAAACGACGCCCCCGGCGGATGCGGGCGCTGGTGCGGCCGCCGCCGTGTCGGGTGATGCCGCGGCAGAGGCCCCCGCCGATGCCGCAGCCGCCGAACCTGCAGCCGACGCAGCCGCCGAAGGGACCGAGACCGCAGCGGCAGGCGCCCATGTCCTGCCCAACGGCCAGGACATGACCCCGGTCGAGGAGCTGGACGGCCGCTGGCGCAATGACGAGGGCATTCCGACCTTCAAGGTCGAGGATGGCGTCGTCGATTTCGCTACCTTCAATGGTTTCCGCCGCTATCACGCGGAATGCCATGTCTGCCACGGTCCCGACGGTGAGGGGTCGACCTATGCCCCCGCGCTGAAGGAATCTGTGCTGCGCATGGATTATTACGACTTCATGCAGGTCGTGGCGTCAGGCCGGCAGGGCACGAACTCGGTCATGCCCGCCTTTGGCACCAACAAGAACGTCTGGTGCTATATCGACGACATCTACGTCTATCTGGTGGCGCATGGTACCGGCGAGATCGGTCGCGGTCGTCCGGCGGAACGCGCCGACAAGTCCGAAGACTATACCGCGCAGGAAGATTCCTGCATGTCCAGTTGACGGCCCTTGGACGCCTTGCTGCGCTGGTGCTGGCGGCGGGGGTGCTGTCCACCCCGGCTGCGGCACAGGTGGCGGACCTGCGCTCCACCACCCAGTTCCGGGTCTGCGCCGACCCCGCGAACGCGCCGATGTCCAGCCGCGACGGTAGTGGGTTCGAGAACAAGCTGGCCGAGTTCTTCGGCCAGCAGCTTGGACTGCCGGTGACCTATTTCTGGTTCCCGTCGGGCATGGGGTTCGTGCAACGCACCCTGCGGGAGGGCAACTGCGACGTGGTGATCGGCTATGCCCAGGGGGACGAACTGGTCCAGAACACCAACCACTACTACACCTCGGTCTATGGCATCGTGACGCGCAAGGACGGTCCGCTGGCCAAGGTTGACCGCCTCAGCGACCCGGCGCTGAAGGAGGTCGGCATCGGCGTCGTGGCTGGAACGCCGCCTGCCACGCATCTGGCGCGGGCGGGTCTGGCGCCCAACATGCGCGGCGCGGACCTGTTCGTTGACCGCCGGGTCGAGGATCCGATGGGCGATCTGCTGGAGGATGTCCGCAGCGGTGCGACGGGCGCCGCCGTGCTGTGGGGCCCGTTGGCCGGACCGCGCGTCAAGGACGACCCCGACCTGCAGTTCACGCCCCTGCTGCACGAGGAGGCGTCGCCGCGCCTGTTCTTCCGCATCACCATGGGCGTGCGCCCCGAGGAGCAGGAATGGAAGCGCGAGCTGAACAGCTTGATCCGTCGCAATCAGGACGGCATCAACCAGATCCTGCACGATGCCGGAGTGCCGCTGGTCGACGACTATGGCAAGGAAGTGCTGCCGTGATCCGGCTGCTGGTGCTGGCGCTGCTGCTGGCACCCGCGGCGCGGGCCGAAACCGTGCCCGAGCCCGACACCTATCACGGCGAACCCTATCGCTCTCCGGTTCCTGCGACGCTGGCCGGGGCGCAGGTCATCGATGTGGGTCAGGCCATCGCCCTGCAGGGGCAGGCGGCGTTTCTGGACGTGCTGCCGCGGCCCAAGGCCAAGCCCGCGGGCCTTCCAGAAGGGACGATCTGGAACGAGCCGCCCCACCGCTCGATTCCCGGCGCCGAATGGTTGTGGGACACCGGGTACGAAGCCCTGTCCCCTGCCGAGGAGGCGCGCCTGCGCGACGGCCTGACCCGCGCCAAGGCCGGCGATCCCGATCGCCCCGTGGTGATCTTCTGCCGGTCCGACTGCTGGATGAGCTGGAACGCCGCGCGGCGGGCGGTCGAATGGGGCTTTGACCCGGTGATCTGGTTCCCCGGCGGTACGGATGCCTGGGAACAGGCCGGCCAGCCGCTGGTCACCGTGGAGCCTGTCGCCCCGTAAAGCTGCCGAAGGCGCGGGGACCTGATGGCATGTCGATGCTGTGCGTCACCACCAGCGTCTTGGCGTCCAGAATCGTAAGCGTGTCCGAATCCCAGTTCGCGACGGCGACGCCGCTGCCGTCGGGCAGGGTCGCGATTCCTTCGGGATAATCGCCCACGGTGACGGTCGCCACCGGGTCCAGCGTGGCCGCGTCGAACACGGTGACGGTGCCGTCATACTGATCGGTGACGAAACCCCGCCCCCCGGCAAAGGCGACGGCATAGGGATGGCTGCCGGTTGGCACCTGGCCCGTCAGCAGCCCCGCGACAGGATCGATGACCGACACCACATCCCCTTGTACATCGGCCGAAAACAGCTGTCCGTCATGGAAGGTCACGCCGAAGGGATGCGCCCCGGCCGTCGCCACGCGATGCAGCAGCGCCCCGGTTCCGGCGTCGAATATGCTGACCTGATCCGAATCACGATCGGCCGTCGCCACCAGGCCCATACCGTCGGTCGCCACGCCTGCCGGCGCGTCGCCGGTGGGCGCGCTCCAGACCGGCTGCAGGTCGGCATCCAGCCGGGTCAGCCGCGCACCGTACCAGTCGGTGACGAAGACCCCGCCATCGCCCGCCGCGGCCAATCCGAAGGCCCCGGCGCCCAGGTCCCGATGGGCCAGCGGTCGGGCGTCTTCGTCCAGCACGTGCAGGCGTCCGCTGTCGGCGGCAATGACATACACGCATCCGGCCTGCGGGTCATAGGCCACAGGCGCAGGGGCATCGGGAATGTCGGCCGTCGCAATGATCGCGCCCGTCCCCAGGTCGATCACCGACAACGCATCGGCGTTCTGCGAGGTCACGAACGCAAGATCCCCGGCCAAGACCGGGGACCCTGTCAGCAGCAGCGCCAAGAACGCGCCCCGCACCTATTCGACGCGGCCAAAGCGTTCCGCCAGGGCGTCCAGCCCGGCCTGATAGACGCCGTCGACCGCTGCGATGGCGGCATCGTCGTTCAGTTCGGCCGGGGGTTCGTTGTTCGGGAAACCGCGATAGAAGCCGCCCTTCCACAGGACCTCGGCCTTGCCGTCCTTGTCGCTGACCTGCAGCGTCGAGGAGTAGTTGGTCACCGGCAGGACCGCCGTGTCGACCTCGGTAATCATGTACTTGTACATCATCTTGTCGTTGTCGATGGCCATCAGCTGTTCGGTGATGGTGGGCGCCCCATCGCCGTTCAGTGTCAGCACGCGGGTCGATTCGTCGGGAACGTCCGCTGCCGCGCCCTCGGGCGTCATCGCGGTCGAGGCAACCACCGGATGCCAGCTCATGTCGTCGAAGCGGCCGATCACCTCCCATACCTCGGCGGGGGTGGCATCCAGCGTCACGGTCTTTTCCGTCTTCAGGCGCGACGGGCCATGCGCCCCCGCCATCCCCGTCAGGGCCAGCACCGCACCAAGCGCGCCCGCCAGAACTGTCGTCGTCCTCATTCCTTCCGTTCCTCCCGAAAGATCACATTTCTCAGCAGATAGCTGTAGCCGCGCCGAAACGCGTCATCGGTGTTGCCGCGGATCTCGACCGATCCGGCGCGCACGGTCTCTCCGGTTTCGGCATCGCGCAGGGTCAGATTGACCGACTGGATCAGGTTGGAGACCTTCTGCACCTCTCCGGCGATGGCATAGTCCGATCCCATCCCGCGGGCGATCCTGGTATCGGCGCCGTTCGACCGGACCGGGTTCAGGATGCCCGCCACCGCCTCGGCCGGGGGCGGGGTCAGGGCAAAGCCGCGTCTGGTCAGGTCTTCGGCGATGAAATCCTCGACCATGGCGATGCGCGCGGTCTCGTCCGCGCGGACGCCGTTGATGGCGCCCTCGGTCGAGGTGTCGATGTAATGCAGGCCGAACCAGGTCGCGGTCCCCGGGGGCGGTGCCGGCTGGGCAAGGGCGGCCATGGGGGCCAGCAGCAAGGTCGATATCAGGCCGAAACGGGTCATTCCCCGACCATGCGCCGGGGTCGGGCAGGCGTCCATTAAGACAAAAGGTGCAGCCGCCCCCGACTTTGGGTTGAGGGAAAAGTTCCCGGACGAAACGGGAACAATAACCGGCTTGCCGCATCCCGGATCACCCCCCACCATGCCTGCAGGGAGAGACGAAATGTTCAAAGGAATCATGGGACTTTTGGCTGGTGCCGTGGCACTGGCCCAGCCCGTCGCGGCCCAGACCCCGGACCCGGTGCAGATCCGCACGGCCGTGCTGCGGGTCGACGACCCTGGCCTGCCGCCGATCTCGCGGCTGGACCTGATGCCCGCCGATCTGGGTTTTGTGGGCGCGCGCCTGGCGATCGAGGACAACGACACCACCGGCCGCTTCATGGGCCAGGACTTCGAGGCCGAGGAGGTGGCTGCCACCCCCGAGACCGCCGAGGCCGAGATGGCACGCCTGCTGGACGAGGGGGTGCAGTTCATCGTGCTTCTGGCCGATGACGCGACGACCCTGGCCCTGGCCGATCAGGCGGGGGACCGGGCGATGGTCTTCAATGCGATGGCGCGCGGCGACAACCTGCGCGGGACCGATTGCCGGTTCAACACGATCCACGTCGCGCCAAGCCGCGCGATGCTGACCGACGCCATGACGCAGTTCCTGATGTGGAAGAACTGGCCCCGCTGGTTCCTGATCCACGGCAGCCATCCCGAGGACCAGGCCCTGGCCCAGGCCTGGCGCACCAGCGCCGCCAAGTTCGGCGCCCAGATCGTCGAGGAGCGTGAATACACCGATACCGGCGGCGCGCGCCGCACCGACAGCGGTCACGTGCAGGTCCAGGCGCAGATGCCCGTCTTTACGCAGCGCGCCGCGGACCATGACGTGGTCATCGCCGCGGACGAGGCGGACGTCTTCGCCGCCTATCTGCCCTATCTGACCTGGGACGCGCGCCCGGTGGCGGGATCCGCCGGGCTGGTGCCGCGCAGCTGGCACCCGGCGATGGAGGCCTGGGGCGGCACCCAGTTCCAGAACCGCTTCGAGAAGCTGGCCGCCCGCCCGATCCGCGAGGAGGATTACCAGACCTGGCTGTCGCTGCGCATCGTCGGAGAGGCGGCGACCCGCACCAATTCCGGCGACCCCGCCGCGCTGAAGGAGTTCATCCTGTCCCCCGATTTTGACGTCGCGGGATTCAAGGGCCAGGCCCTGACGGTGCGCGACTGGGACCACCAGGTGCGCCAACCCATCCTGCTGACCACCGGCGTGCTGACCACCTCGGTCAGCCCGCAGGACCAGTACCTGCATCAGACCAGCCAGCTGGACACGCTGGGCGTCGACCGCCCCGAAACCCAATGCCAATTCTGAGAGGCCGCATGCGACATCTTCTGAGTGCCACCACCGGGCTTGCGCTGATGCTTGCCGCCGGACCCGCCCTGGCGAACCGCGTCTTCGTCACCAACGAACGCAGCAACGACGTCACCGTCCTGGACGGAGAGACGTTCGAGGTCATCGGGACCTATCCCGTGGGCAACCGCCCCCGCGGCATCACCATCAGCCCCGACGGGACCGAGCTGTATGTCTGCGCGTCGGACGACAACCTGGTGCGCGTCTTCAACCCCGAGACGATGGAGGAGATGCACACCCTGCCGTCCGGTCCCGACCCGGAACTGTTCGTGCTGCACCCGTCGGGCAACCCGCTGTTCATCGCCAACGAGGACGACAACATCGTCACCGTGGTCGACACCAAGACCCACCAGATGCTGGCCGAGGTGCCGGTCGGCGTCGAGCCCGAGGGCATGGGCGTCAGCCCCGATGGCAAGGTCGTGATCAACACGTCGGAAACGACGAACATGGCGCATTTCATCGACACCGAGACGTTCCAGATCACCGCCAACGTGCTGGTCGACAGCCGCCCGCGCTTTGCCCAGTACACGGCCGACGGAACCAAGCTGTACGTGACGTCCGAGATCGGCGGCACGGTCAGCGTGATCGACCCGGCCACGCAGACGATCACCAAGAAGATCAGTTTCGACATCCCCGGCGTCCTGCCGGAGGCGATCCAGCCGGTCGGCGCGCGTGTGACGTCCGACGGGTCCAAGCTGTTCGTGGCCCTGGGGCCGGCCAACCGGGTCGCCGTGATCGACGCTGCCACCGACGAGGTGACCGATTACCTGCTGGTCGGGCAGCGGGTCTGGCAGCTGGCCTTCAGCCCGGACGAGAAATACCTCTATACCACCAACGGCAATTCCAACGACGTGTCGATCATCGACGTGGCCGCCAACGAGGTCGTCCGCTCGGTTCCCGTGGGGCAGCAGCCCTGGGGTGTCGTCGTCGCCCCGGACTGATCCGGCATCCCTGCATATCCTGAGGAGGAGAGATTCCATGACCACGCTGACGAAACTGATGTCCGGTGCCGCCTTGGCCCTGATCCTGGCGGTGCCCGCTACCGCCCAGGATGCCGCGGTCCCCGACGCCTCTGCTGAGCAGGCACCCGGCGGCGATGCCGTTGTGGGCGAACCCGCCGAGGCGGGCACCCAATCGGGCGAGGCCGTCGAGGCGGACGAGGATGATGACGACGAGGAGGAGGAAGAGGCCCCGTCCGAGGGGACCTATGACGCGACCGGCATGTTCGATTACGGCTTTTCTGGCCTTCTGGCGCGAGAGAACCGCACCGACCTGGCGCCCCTGACGCTGGCATCCGGCCAGCCCGTCGCGGGCGGCGAATACACGATCAAGTCGGGCGGTTACTATCGCATCAACATCGTGGCCGACGGCAGCCAGGAGCTGGCCCTGTCGGGCGGCGACTTCTTCCGCGCGATCTGGATCAACGAGATCGTCATCGGCGACACCGAGATCCGGCCGATGGGCGTGCACAGCATCGAATTCGATGCCGACGGCACGGCGGTCCTCAGCTTTGTCGCGGTGCTGCCCGGTCGATACACCTTGTCAGTGCCGGGTTCTTCGGGCGACAGTCTGCAAGCCGTCTTCAACATCCAGTAGGGTTCATTGACCGCCGCGTTGCAGATCGACCATGTCAGCCACAATTTCGGTGCCGTGCAGGCACTGGACGATGTGTCGCTGACGGTGCCGCGCGGCGGATTCACCGCCCTTCTGGGGGTGAATGGCGCGGGCAAGACCACGCTGTTCTCGCTTGTGACGCGGCTCTACAACAACCGGTCGGGGATGATCCGCGTGGCGGGCCACGACCTGCGGCGCGAACCGTCGCAGGCGCTGGCCCGTCTGGGCGTGGTCTTTCAAAGCCGCGCGATGGATGCCGACCTGACGATCCGCCAGAACCTGATCTATCACGCCAGCCTGCACGGGATACCCGGCAGGCTGGCGCGGCCACGCATCGACCAGGTGCTGGGCCAGGTCGATCTGGCCGACAAGGCCGACACCCGCGTCACCGCCCTGTCCGGCGGCCAGTCGCGCCGGGCCGAGATCGCGCGCGCCCTGATCCACAGCCCCGACCTGCTGCTGCTGGACGAGGCGACGGTGGGCCTGGACGTGAAGTCGCGGGCCGAGGTGCTGGCCCTGACCCGCCGCCTGATCGCCCGCGATGGCGTGTCCGCCCTGTGGGCCACCCATATCATGGACGAGATCGACCCCGCCGACGACCTGGTGATCCTGCATCGCGGCCGGGTGCTGCGGCAGGGTCGCGCCGCCGACATCGCCGGGCCGCACGGGCTGACGCGGGCCTTCCTGGACCTGACCGGAGTCGCGCCATGACCGCACCCACCGACCGCCCCCGCGGCTGGCTGACCGCCTTTCTGGGCATCGCGCGCCGCGAGACGCTGCGCTTCGTCAACCAGCGCGGGCGGTTCTTGGCGGCACTGGTGCGCCCGCTGGTCTGGCTGTTCATCTTTGCCGCCGGGTTCCGCGCCGTGCTGGGTCTGTCGATCACGCCGCCCTATCAGACCTATGTCCTGTACGAGGTCTACGTGACCCCCGGCCTGGTCGCGATGATCCAGCTGTTCAACGGCATGCAGTCGTCGTTGTCGATGGTCTACGACCGAGAGACCGGGGCCATGCGCACGCTGCTGGTCAGCCCGTTTCCGCGTTGGTACCTGCTGGGATCCAAGCTGATCGCGGGGGTGATCGTGTCGATCATCCAGGTCTTCACCTTCCTGGCCATCGCGTATTGGTGGGGCATCCGCCCGCCCGTCTGGGGCTATGTCACCGTGATCCCGGCGCTGATCCTGTCGGGGCTGATGCTGGGCGCGATGGGTCTGTTCCTGTCCAGCGCGATCCGCCAGCTGGAGAATTTCGCGGGTGTCATGAACTTCGTGATCTTCCCGATGTTCTTTGCCTCGTCCGCGCTGTACCCGCTGTGGCGCATGCGCGAAAGCAGCCCGCTGTTGCACGACATCTGCGCCGTCAATCCCTTCACCCACGCGGTCGAGCTGATCCGGTTTGCGCTGTACATGCAGGTGAACTGGACCGCCCTGGCGGTGGTCCTAGGATGTTTGGCGGGGTTCTTCGGCGCGGCGGTCTTCATGTATGATCCGCAAAAGGGCCTGTGGGCCCGGCGGAAAGGAGGTCCCGCATGATCCGCATCACCCTGGCCCTGGCGCTGCTGGCCGGTCCCGCCTTCGGCGCGGCGGGGACCGATCCCGACTGGCCCTGCATCCAGCGCAAGCAGCCGCATCTGTCGATGGGCCAGGTCTGGACCGGCCCCATCCCGGACGACGAGACGCTGGCCCTTGCCCGCGATCCCGACATCGCCCGCCTGGCCGAACGCCTGGAACAGCGCCGCCTGCCGATCGAGGAGGCCGAGACGGAGATCGCCGAATTCGGAGCCGAGGCCCCAGACACGCATCTGGTCGCACTGATGCAGGCAATCTTCGACCGGATCGACAGTGACCGCAGCGCGCTGATCGCGGGCATCGCGCGCTATGGCCGGTCGCAGGTGGACCTGTCCGAACGGATCGAGGAACGCCGCGCCCGCATGGCCGAAATGGAGGCCGCCGAGGCCCCCGATTTCGACGCCATCGACGCCGAGGAAAAGGCCCTGGACTGGGATCAGCGTATCTTCACCGAACGCCAGCAGTCGCTGACCTATGTGTGCGAGACGCCGGTGATCCTGGAACAGCGCATCTTCACGCTGGGCCGCGCCATCGCCGGCCAGCTGGACTAGGGCGCCTCGCTGCGCGACAGTCGCAGGATGTCGTCATGGCTGCGGTCCAGCCGTCCAGCCAGCCCGTCGCGCACTGCCTGATCCAGGATGGTCCGGAACAGGGCGGCGTCCGGTCCGTAATCGCCGGCCTTGCGGCGCCACTTGCGCAGCAGCACCGGGACCAGCGGCCAGAACCACGGACCCGCCGCCACCCGATAGGCCATCAGCGCATTGCGATACATGTAGAACACCTTCCACATCGGGCGCAGCACGACACCGCCCTGCGCCTGCAGGGCCGTGGTGTCGTGATCGAACCGCACCTGCGGCGCGAACCCGATGCGCAGTCCGGCACGGCGCATCTGCAGCGTGTACAGCTGGTCGTCGCCATAGATGAACAGGCGCGGGTCGGGCAGCCCGGCCCGCTGCAGCGCCGCGCGCGACAGGAACAGGCCGACGAAGCTGCTCATGTCCACCGGCAAGACCGGTGACCCGGTCCGGTAATCACCGTCGCCCAGATGGAACCCGGCACGGCCGCGGCCCAGTGGCATCCGCGCCAGGGTGCGCAGGAAGGCCCCCGGATTCCAGAACGGGTTGCGATAGGGGCGGTTCATCTCGCAGATGCGGCCGTCGGGGTGATGCACCGCGGCGCCGATCGCGTCCCATTCCGACAGATCCATTGCCCGGAAGGCGTCGATGGCGCCGGGCGCGGGGCGACCGTCATCGTCCGTGACCAAGGTCCAGTCGGCCTGCGCCTCGTCTCGCGCAAGCTGCATGCCGACGGAAAACCCGCCCGCCCCGCCTTGGTTCGTGGCGCTGCGATGGACGCGCAGGCGCGGGTCGTTCAGCGCCGAAAGCCAATCGGCGGTCCCATCGGTCGAGGCATTGTCGACCACGATCACGTGATCGACCGGCTGGTCCAGCAGGCGCGCGACCGTGACGGTCAGCTTGTCCAGCCGGTTGTGCGTGACCACCACGGCGGCGATCGAGGGTCGGGTATGGGCCATGGCGTGCCGATCATGTCATCTGCCGGCAGGCTGCGGCCGGGTTCGACCGCGCGATACCACGAAGGGCATTTGTGCAGCAACCGCCACCCATGCTGGTTTTCCGTGCCGGACGGGGCTGACAAGGCGCGTCGATGCCCCTAGACATCGTGCAGGACAACCGCCCGAGGCAAAGATGCAGATCGAAACAACCCCGCTGCCCGGAGTGCTGCTGCTGACGCCGGCCCGTCATGGCGATGCGCGCGGCTTCTTCTCGGAAAGCTGGAATCGCAGGACGCTGGCCGATTCCGGGGTCGTGCTGCCCGAGTTCGTGCAGGACAACCATTCAATGTCCGCGCAGACCGGCACGCTGCGGGGTCTGCATTATCAGTCGCCCCCCTTCGCGCAGGGCAAGCTGGTGCGCTGCGGGCGTGGCCGGCTGTTCGACGTGGCGGTGGACGTCCGCGTGGGCAGCCCGACCTATGGCCAATGGTTCGGGACCGAGCTGAGCTTCGAGAACGGCCGCCAGCTGTGGATTCCTGCAGGCTTCCTTCACGGCTTCGTCACCCGCGAACCCGATACCGAGATCGTCTACAAATGCACGGCCCATTACGACCGCGCGTCGGACGGGGCGGTGGCTTGGGACAGCGTCGGCATTGACTGGGACGTCGCCGATCCGTTGCTGTCGGACAAGGACCGCGACGCGCAACGGCTGGCCGACCTGAAATCGCCCTTCACCTATGAGGAACAGGCATGAAGATCCTGATCACCGGCGGCGCCGGATTCATCGGCTCTGCCGTCGTTCGCCTGGCGATCGCACGTGGGCATCATGTCGTGAACCTGGACGCGCTGACCTATGCCGCGAACCTGGAGAACGTGGCCGAGGCCGCCCGGTCCGACCGCTACGCGTTCGAGCAGGCCGACATCCGCGACCGCGCGGCGCTGGACCGCATCCTGGCGCAGCACCGCCCCGACGCGATCATGCACCTGGCCGCGGAGAGCCATGTGGACCGGTCCATCGACGGCCCTGCGGCCTTCGTGGAGACGAACGTGATCGGCACGTTCAACATGCTGGAGGCCGCCCGCGCCTACTGGACGGCCCAAGGGCGCCCCGACAGCTTTCGCTTTCACCACATCTCGACCGACGAGGTCTTTGGATCCTTGGGCGAGACGGGGCAGTTCACCGAAACCACGCCCTATGACCCGCGCAGCCCCTATTCGGCCAGCAAGGCGGGGTCCGACCACCTGGTCCGCGCGTGGGCCGAAACCTATGGCCTGCCCGTCGTGCTGACGAACTGTTCGAACAATTACGGCCCCTATCATTTCCCCGAAAAACTGGTGCCTGTGGTGATCCTCAAGGCGCTGTCGGGCCAGCCGATCCCGGTCTATGGCGACGGTGGCAACATCCGCGACTGGCTCTATGTCGAGGATCACGCCGATGCGCTGCTGCTGGTCCTGGAAAAGGGCCAGTTGAACCGCAGCTACAATATCGGCGGAGAGAACGAGGCCACCAACATCGACCTGGTCCGAACCATCTGCGCCCATATGGACAAGCTGCACCCGACGGGCGCGCCGCATGCGGACCTGATCACCTTCGTGACCGACCGTCCGGGCCATGACCGCCGCTATGCAATCGACCCGACCCGCATCCGCACCGAACTGGGCTGGCGCCCGTCCGTGACGGTCGAGGAGGGGCTGCGCCGCACCGTCGAATGGTATCTGGCCAATCGCGACTGGTGGCAGCCGCTGCTGGACCGCGACGGCGTGGGCAAGCGCCTGGGAACTGCGTGATGCAGGGATTGCTGGTCTTTGGCCGCACCGGCCAGGTCGCACGGGAACTGGCCGCGCTGGCGCCAGAGGCGACATTCCTGGGCCGCGACCGGGCCGATCTGACCGACCCCGCCGCCTGCGCCGCCCTGATCCGCGCGGCGCGTCCGCGTGCGGTCATCAACGCCGCCGCCTACACCGCCGTGGACCGGGCCGAGACGGACCCGGACACCGCCCGCCTGGTCAATGCCGACGCGCCTGCCGCGATGGGGCAAGCCTGCGCGGATCTGGGCATCCCGTTCCTGCACATCTCGACCGACTATGTCTTTGACGGATCGGGCGACCAGCCGCGGGCCGAGGATGCACCAACCGCGCCCCTGGGCGTCTATGGCGCGACCAAGCTGGCCGGAGAGCAGGGCGTGTCCGCCGCGGGCGGAGCCTGGGCCGTGATGCGGACCTCCTGGGTGTTCTCCGCCCATGGCGCGAATTTCGTCAAGACGATGCTGCGCCTTGGCGCGGAACGCGACCGCCTGACCGTGGTGGCCGACCAGATCGGCGGGCCGACGCCTGCCGCCGACATCGCCGCCGCCTGCCTGCGGATGATCCGCGTGATGCGCGACAGGCCCGACACCACGGGCGGGATCTATCACTTCGCAGGCACGCCCGACGCCTCCTGGGCCGATTTCGCGCGCCAGATCATGGCGCAGGCGGGCTTGGCTGCGCAGGTGGCGGACATCCCGTCATCCGACTATCCGACGCCTGCCGCGCGGCCGCTGAACTCGCGGCTGGATTGCGGACGCATCGCGCGGGATTTCGGGATCGCGCGTCCCGACTGGCGGGCCGGGCTGACCCGCGTTCTGGATCAACTGAAGGACAAGGCATGACACAGCGCAAGGGCATCATTCTGGCCGGCGGATCGGGCACCCGGCTGTATCCGATCACCATGGGCGTGTCCAAGCAGCTGCTGCCGCTATACGACAAGCCGATGATCTTCTATCCGATCAGCGTCCTGATGCTGGCCGGCATCCGCGAGATCGCGATCATCACCACCCCCGAGGATCAGGACCAGTTCCGCCGCCTGCTGGACGACGGCAGCCAGTGGGGAATCAGCTTCACCTATATCGTGCAGCCCAGCCCCGACGGCCTGGCGCAGGCCTATATCCTGGCCGAGGATTTCCTGGCGGGCGCACCGTCCGCGATGGTGCTGGGCGACAACATCTTCTTCGGGCACGGTCTGCCGGAACTGCTGGCATCCGCAGATGCGCGCGACGGGGGCGGCACGGTCTTCGGCTATCGCGTGTCGGACCCCGAACGCTATGGCGTCGTCGATTTCGACGACCAGATGCGGGCCCGCGCCATCGTCGAAAAGCCCCTCGTGCCGCCGTCGGATTATGCCGTGACGGGGCTCTATTTCCTGGACGGCACCGCGCCGGAACGGGCCCGCGCCGTCCAGCCCTCCGATCGCGGAGAGCTGGAGATCACGACCCTTCTGGAAAGCTATCTGCATGACGGGTCGCTGACCGTCGAACGCATGGGCCGCGGCTTTGCCTGGCTGGACACCGGCACCCATGCCAGCCTGCTGGATGCAGGCAACTTCGTGCGCACGTTGGAGAACCGCCAGGGTCTGCAGACCGGCTGCCCCGAGGAGATCGCCTTCGAGGCCGGCTGGATCTCGCCTGACCAGCTGCGCGCGCGTGCGGCAAAGTTTGCCAAGAACGATTATGGGGCCTATCTGCTGCGTCTGATCGACTGACCCTTCCTCCCGACAGACGGATTGACCTCGCCCATGTCCGACCTTGCCTCGCACACGCCCGCAGATCCTGCGCTGGTGGCCCATCTGACCGCCGGCATCGCCGAGGCCCGTGCGATCTATGAGCTGCTGTTTCCCACGCAGCAGCTGTTCTTCGTCCTGTCGCAGGGCAACAATCCGATCTGGGCCGCCCCCGAGGTGGTCGAGGGTACGCACAATCCGCGTCCCCAGGACCTGGGTGCGGATTATCTGGGCACCCTTACCCGGCCGGGTGCCTATGACGGCGCGCAGCAGGTGACCATCCGCCTGGCCATCCCGCGCCTGCCTCTGCCCGGAGAGATCAAGCAGATCGATGCGCCCTGGAGGCCCATGCGCGGCCTGGGCGCGCTGTTCCGCGCCAGCCCGCTGTGGTACGAACAGGTGCGCTATGGTGCCGAGATGGCCCGCAAGCGGCAGGCCGACCGACGCACGGACCAGACGGCCATGCCCCTGGGCGACGGCTCGGCCCTGTTGCCCGTGCCCGTGGCGCCCGACAGCGACAAACGTCCCGCCATCCTGATCGGCATGCACTGGCTGGAGATGGGCGGCGCCGAGAAGCTGGGCTTCGACACCATGCGCTGGGCGCTGGCGGCCGGGCTGCGTGTGTTCGTCGTGGCGTCGGTTCCGGCCGTGCAGCGGCTGGCGGACAAGCTGCCCGACCATCCGGACCTGACCTTCATCCGGCTGGATCGCTATCTGCCGCACCACCTGTGGCCGCGCTATGTCCAGCGGCTGGCGATGGCGGAAAACATCCGCGCCGTGCACATCCACCATTGCACGCCGCTGTACGAAAGCCTGACCATGCTGCGCATGCACCTGCCGTGGGTGCAGACGATCGACAGCACGCATATCGTCGAACACGCGAATGGCGGCTATCCGAGGATCTCGGGCGTGTGGTCCAACTATCTGGACATGCAGCATGTCATCAGCGGAGAACTGGTCCGCTATTTCCGCGACCGATTCCATGCCCCTGCTGGCAAGGTCGTCCTGGGCCGCATGCTGGACCGCGAGAACAACGATGCGCTGCCGCCGCTGCGCCTGCAGGCGGGACAGAAAACGCTGCATGCCTGCTTCATCGGGCGGCTGTTCTATCAGAAGCGTCCGGTCGTGGTGGTCGAGGCCCTGCGCGCGCTGAATGCCTGGGCCGGGCGGAACGGCGTCACGTTGACCGCAACCATCGTCGGCGAAGGTCCCTATGACGGCACGCTGACGCGTCTTCTGCGCAAGCACGGTCTGTCGTCCAAGGTCGACCTGCTGCCCGGCAATACTGACATTCCGGCCCTGCTGGAACGGTCCGACATCCTGCTTCTTCCCTCGAACAACGAGGGTCTGGCGCTGGTCTGCTACGAGGCCGTGGCCCATGGCTGCATCCCCATCTCGACCCGCGTCGGATCCCAGGACGAGGTGCTGCCCGACGGCCTGCTGGTGCCGCTGGCGCCGCGTGCGGCCGTGGCGGGCACCGTGGCCGCAGTCGACGCGATGTGGCGCGATGCAGGCACCCTGGCGCGCCACAAGGACGCCCTGCAGGCTGCGTGGACGCGTCTGACCGCCGATCCGACCGCCGAGGAGGTGCTGATGCCCGTCTATCGCCGTCTGGCCCAAGGGGACGCGGCATGAGCGTCCTGAACAAGACGGCTGCGGTCATCGTCACCTTCAACCGCTCGGGCAAGCTGATGGCGGTGCTGGACGCGCTGGCGGCGCAGACCATGCGCCCCGACATCGTGCTGGTCGTGGACAATGCCTCGACCGACGACACCGCAGCGCTGGTGCAGGCGCGGGCCGACGCCGACCCGACCATCCGCCACCTGCGGCTGCCGGCGAATGTCGGCGGGGCGGGGGGGTTTCATGCCGGGATCAAGGCCGCCTACCAGATGGGCGCGCAGTATTTCTGGGTGTCGGACGACGATGCCTATCCCCGACCGGACGCCCTGCAATCCCTGCATCGGGCCCTGACGGGTTTCCAGGCCGATAACGGCTGGCGCCCCAGCTTTGCCTGTTCGCGGGTCGAGTGGATCGACGGATCGCTGTGCGAGATGAACTGTCCTCGCACGGTGTGGGACTGGGCACGCTTCGTGCGGCCGGGCAGTGCCTGGGCGCTGGTGGACAGCGCGTCCTTCGTGTCTGTGATGATCCCGCGCTGGGCCGTCAGCGAACACGGACTGCCGATCGCGGATTACTTCATCTGGTTCGACGATGCCGAATACACCCGCCGCATCGCGCGCAGCTATCCGGGCATCTTCGTGCCCGAAAGCGTCGTGGTCCATGACACGCCCGACAACCGGGGCGTCAACTTCGGCCTGGTCGACGACAAGAGCCTGTGGAAGTTCAAGTACGGAGCCCGCAACGAAACCTCATGGCGCCGGCGCGAGATGGGCCTGATGGGCGTGCTGGCCTATGCCTATGGGGTCCGGGGGCAGATGCGCCGCGGCGACGTGCCCTCATCCCTGCGCCGCCAGATCTATGGCGCGATCATCAAAGGCTTGGGGTTTCGCCCGGCCATTGAGCGCGTTTGACGGACAAGGTGATGCTGACGCGGCATGCGCGTCAGCACTGATTTTTAATGGGTCAACCGAGTGGTCAACACATCTGCAATCTTCTGTTGATCGAACGGTTCTTGCAGCATGTCGAACAGCGGCTTGATTGCATTTGGATCCTGTGAAAATCTTTCATAGGACATCATGATAGAACATTCTTTGTGTCGATCGTGATACTCCGAAAACCTCTGATCCATGTCGCGCACAAGCTTCTCAACATCTTGTAACTTCCAATCTTTCCACCAAGCAGATTTTGCGACATCTTCAATGTTGCGCGTATTGAATATGAAAATCGGATCTTTGAAATGAAAGCGCATAAAGTCGAGTAAGTCGGGAAATCTATCGCCAAGTGCGTTGTATCGGATTTCCTTGAATCCAAAATATTTTGCGTTCCGTGGTGGGGTGATTACGTTGTCGATCATAGAATCGATCATGCCAGCAGCAAATAGCGCAGGACGAATATTTTCTGCGCCAAACCACGGATGATTCGACTTTCGTTCTTCGTTCCCCCAAGTGCCTCGCGTCATTCGCGCCCTCATGGCAGCATTCCAAATTGTTTCAATAACGTTATGGTTCTCACCCCGGATTGTGCAGTCCGGCAGCGTTTGTACAAGACTTTGAAGAAGGGTTGATCCGGTTCGGCCATAGGTGACAATAAAGATATTGCGTTTTAACGCAGGAAACCGCGCATTGAGCCTATGAGTATTGGATATCGTCATCCCTGTATTCCCAGTGTTTGATTGAGAAATCGCAGCGGTTGCCGCATTGCCGCCAGCGTCTGATCTGGCCGCCATCGCTTTTGCTTTTATGTTTGCGAGATCTGATAGAGGAAATTTTGGAAGGGCGGCGTCACATATCTGTTGGGCACATGCAAATTTTTTTCTTTTTATCGCGTGATTTGCCATTACACGATGATATTGAACGGCAGCTTTACGGTTTCGTGCAAGAATCTGAAATTCGCTTTTATCGAGCGACATTTCGATCATTTTCTGGGTTGTTAGCTTTAGCAGCCCCATTTGAGAGAGGAGAGGAGAAACCCCATGACCACCACCAGGAAGGTTGAGGTGCGTTGTTTTCGCCGGGTTACCAAATCGACGTGCGTGCCGCCTATCCGGTCGATCAAGTCCATCATACACTACGTAACAGTGCCTAGCATAAGCAACTCCTTCAGCGGCTTCACTGTAAGGCAAGCTCCAATCCTGGGCCTTCCCTTCGGAATATCGCCACTCCCACGGAACTTTTTTTGCATCTAATGTGCTCTGCGGACTGAACGCAATAACAAGAGAATTAGGCGCAAGAGGTGCAAATGCTGCTGCAGCAAAACCACCCATTGATCCTCCGCTCATGATCACCCTGTCAAATGATGCGAAAAACCCGCCATCTCGGAGCGACTCTAACGCTTCTATTATCTTCAGATCTCTATACCAAATAGCGCGACGAGCTATAACACCAAGGATGGAAAAGCCTTCGCTGCGATAAAACTTGTCTCCCCATGTCGGTCGACCAATATACGGCTCTTGCGCTGGACGTGCGGCGTTGTCGAAACTTACGATTAGAGTTTCATTTCCTGGTTCAAACTGAAGCCTATGATCGCCAAGCTCCCGAACGAAGGCTTCTTGTGGTCTGGGCGTGCTCTTTGCCTTGCGTTGAAAAAGATGCCTAAACATTTATAGGGGCTCTGCAGCAAAAGCCGGCATATCAGCGGCGTGGTTTGTGAACTTCTTTGCCGTGTCAAGCGCCTCTCTGATCGTCACGTCCATGTCCAGATAGCGATACGTGCCGAGGCGGCCCACGAAGGTCACGCCGGGGGTGTCGTGGGCCAGGTCGACATACTGCTCCAGCAGGGATTTCTCCTCGACCAGGCGGATCGGGTAATAGGGCGTGTCGCCCGGCTCTGCCGCGCGGGAGTATTCGCGATAACAGACGGACCCCTGGTGGCTCTCCCATGGACTGAAGTGCTTGTGCTCGGTGATGCGGGTATAGGGCACGTCGCGGTCGCCGTAGTTCATCACCGCACAGCCCTGATAGTCGCCGTCATGGCTGAAGCGTTCGAAATCCAGCGTCCGATAGCCAAGGCGGCCAAGGCGATAGTCGAAGTATCCGTCCAGCGGCCCCGACCAGAAGACGTGATCGGCCTCTGCCGCCATCTCGGCGCTGTATTCGGTGCCCAGTTCGACCGTGATCCGCGGATGGTCCAGGATGGCCGCGACCATTGCGGTGTAGCCGTCCTGCGGCATCCCCTGGAAACGGTGGAAGAAATAGTTGTCGTCATAGTTGAACCGCACCGGCAGCCGCTTGAGGATCGACGCCGGCAGTTCGGTCGGCGAACAGCCCCACTGCTTTTCGGTGTAGCCCTTGAAGAAGGCCTCGTAGAGTTCCGGGCCCACGAACCGCAGGGCCTGCTCCTCGAAGCTCTGCGGATCGGTGATGGTCGTGTCGGCCTTGGATTCGATGAAGGCGCGCGCCTCCTCGGGGCGCAGGGTGGTGCCGAAGAACTGGTTGATCGTCAGCAGGTTCACCGGCAGCGAATAGACCCGGCCCTGCGCGGTCGTCTTGACCCGGTTCTGGAACGGCATGAAGCGCGCGAAGCGGTTGACGTAATCCCACACGCCCTCGTCGTCGGTATGGAAGATGTGCGGGCCATAGACATGCATCATGACGCCGGTGTCAGCATCGCGTTCGGTATGGCAATTGCCGGCGATATGGGGGCGCGCGTCGATGATGCGGCAGTCATGCCCGGCCTCGGCCAGCTCCCGCCCGATCACGGCACCGGACAGTCCCGCACCCACCAGAAGAATTCTCATTGCCCCGCCCCGCCTTTGTGCATGGTCGACAGTCCGTCATGCTTTGGCCGATGCTATAGCGTGCCGGGAAGGGCAGGCCAACAGGCCGCCGCCTAGGCGACGGCTGAAACCTGCTGCTGCTGACAGATCCAGTCCCAGCTGTCGCGCATGCCCTGCTCCAGCGGGATGGTGGGGTTCCATCCGACCGCCTTTCGAATGCGCGCGATGTCCAGGATGATCCTGGGCACGTCGAAGCCGCGGCCGGGTCGATAGAGCGGCGACAGATCCCGCCCGGTGATCTGTGCCGTCAGCTCGACGATGCGCTTGACCGACGCGCCTTCGCCCGAACCGGCATTGAAGCAACCGTTGATCGGCGATTCCAGGGCGATCGCCGACAGCGCCGCAATGTCGCGGACGTCGATGAAGTCGCGGATGACGCTGCCGTCGCCCCATACCTCGATCTGTTCGCCGCGGGCTATCTTCCACAGATAGGTGCCGATGATGCCCTGCAGGCCGGCATGACCCTGGCGCGGGCCATAGGGATTCGAGGCCCGCAAGGCGACGAAATCCAGCCCATGCAGCTTGCGCTCCATGTGCAGATAGTTCTCGATGGCGACCTTGACGATCCCGTAGGAACTGATCGGCTGCAGGGGGTGGCTTTCGGGCACCTCCTCGCACTGGGGCACGCCATAGACGGTGCCGCCCGACGACAGGAACACCAGCTTGTGAATGTTGCGGGCCCGCATCGCGTGCAGCAGCCGGACGGTCGCAATCAGGTTGCCCTCGATGTCGGCGCACGGGTTCAGGTTGGAAGTCGCGGGCACCGTCGTGCTGGCGCTGTGGATCACTGAATCGACATCGCGCAGGGCAACCTTCAGGACATCCTCGGATGAGAAGCTGCCCTTGACGTATTCCACCCCGGGCAGGGGGGGGCGGAAGGCTTCGGGTTTCATGTCCAGCACGCGGACGTTGTGTCCGCGGGCGACAAGCGCGTCGACGATATGAGATCCGATGAAGCCGCAGCCGCCGATCACTAGGGTTCGGTTCATGAATGATAATCCGTAATTGTCGCGGTATTCCGTCGAAACGCGGGCTGATCGTGACTGACATGCGCGGCGCAACGTGGCCTTGGCACGATCACCCATACCGGAAACATGCTGCATTGCAAACAACTGCAGGGCTGGCCATAAGCCCTGTACGGTCACCGCAATCCGGGTCTTTGGACAGCACCGCGTCGGCGGAACAGGTCACCCCGAGGGAGCAGGCACAGTGTTGATCCTACACGCGAAGGCAAGCCAGCAGGCACAGGCATTGTCTGCCGAGCTTTTGAAAGAAAACGACTTCCTTGTGCTTGCCGGGCCGGTGGGGGCATTCGATGCCACCGCCTTGCACCCCGGGCCGGGTCGGGTCGGCGGGACCGTTCTGCGCTTTACCCACCTGACCCCCCGGCCATCTGCCTTTCAGGTGTTGGCCGACTGCGCCTGCCTCTGTCAGCGGCTTCTTGCCGAACATCTGTGCGCCCTGCGCTATCGTCAACCGCAGGACGAACAGACTGCCTTTTCCGGCGATGCCCCCGTCGCCTGGTCGGCGCAGGCGGACGGAACCGTGACCGCATTCCGCCTTGCGCCGATCATCGCCAGCAGTCCGCTGCTGATGTCGCTGTCACGCGATCTCTGTGGCCGGTCGATGTCGGACGACCGGCGCTTTGCCTTTCTTGCCGCCGCCTTTGCAGGAGCCTGAATGCCACAACTGAACGACATCTGGATGGCCATTGCCAGTCGCGCCGGGATCGCGGACCGACGCCCTGATTTTCGCTTCGACCCGGCATTCTACGCCCGCACCTATCCCGAGATCGACGGTGACGATGCCGCGCTGCTGCGCCATTTCGTCGACTGCGGAAAGGCCGAAGGCCGCAACGGTACATATTACAGTCTCCTGCGCCGACAGGCGCCCCAT
The DNA here is from genome assembly GCF_004010775.1 of Paracoccus sp. Arc7-R13. Classification (NCBI taxonomy): domain Bacteria; kingdom Pseudomonadati; phylum Pseudomonadota; class Alphaproteobacteria; order Rhodobacterales; family Paracoccaceae; genus Paracoccus; species Paracoccus sp. Arc7-R13. The sequence goes on from NZ_CP034810.1 coordinate 462,934, forward strand.
ATCGACGGTGCCCTGGACAGGCTGGTCACGGACCCGGGCATTCGCGCGGCGATCGACGCCGGGCATCCCGAGGCGCTGCACTTGGCGTTCGAGGCGATCCTGCTGGGCGCTCCGGTCGATGCGGCCATCTCGGACTTTTCGATGTCGGCCTATCTGGAATGGTATCCCGACATCGAGGCGGCGGGGATGAACCCGTTGATGCATTATCTGCGCTTCGGATCGGTCGAGGGTGGGCGCCGCACCCTTGCGGATCTGCGCAAGGGGCTGCACCGGGGCCAGCAGGTGTTCCGGCCCGAACTGCCCACCGTCCTGATCTGCGTCCACGAGATGTCGCGCACCGGCGCGCCCGTCGTCGGACGCGATCTTGTCCGCGAGGCAAGCCGGACCCACAACGTCGCGGTGGCCGCCCTGCGCGGCGGGGACCTGCTGGACCAGTTCCTGCCCCACTGCTGCGGCGCGCTGGTGACCCAGAACCCGCTGCGCGAGATGCCCTACCTGAACGCCGACGTGTTCCGCCGGATCGACCATGCGATACTTAATTCCGTCGAATGCGCGCCGTTCATCCATCCGCTGGTCGCACAGCAGGTGCCGTTCGCAGCCTATATCCATGAATATTCGGACTATACGTTCCCGTCATGGAAGTCCCTGTACATGGCGGCCTTTGCGGATCTGCTGATCTTCTCCTCCGAACATGTCCGCGACAGCTGGCAGGGGCGCCTTGCGGATGTCGACTTCGACACCGCGACTGACAGCACCATCATTCCCCAGCACCCGCTGATCGACGGGCAGGTCACCGAACGGCGCCGGGTCGAGGCGCGGCGCAGGATTTCCGCGGCCCTGGGCCGTGATCTGGCAGATGCGCGCATCGTCTGCGGCGCGGGCCACGTCCAGTGGCGCAAGGGCACCGACATCTTCGTGCAGGCGGCGCAGATCTGCGCCGATGCGGACCCCGACACCGTGTTCGTCTGGATCGGCGACGGCCGGAACCACCAGGACATGGGGTTCGGCGTCTGGTTCGACTATCACCTCCGCCAGGTCGGCGCGAACCGGCCGGACGGCAACCTGTTCATGCTGCCGGCGGGGCCGCTGTATCTAGACGTGATGGACGCCGCGGATTCGATGTTCCTGTCCTCGCGGTTGGACCCGCTGCCGAACGTGGTCTTCGACGCGTTGCGGCGCGGCCAGACGATGGTCTGCTTCGACGGAGCCACGGGCTTTGCCGACGACCGGTATCGCGGATCCGACCGGATCACGCGCACCCCCTATGCCGACCCGGCCGCCGCGGTCCGGGCCCTGCTGGCGCTGCCCCGCAAGACGGGAACGCCGGACCAGGACCTGCCCGCCGCCGATGACGATGGGCCGCGACTGTTCCACCGCATGCGCAGCGCCCTGCACGACCGCCTGGTGCAGCAGCGCAACTTCGTCCTCGGCGAAAGCCGGATCGACATCCCGCTGCTGTTCACCAAGTCCGAGGCCGACCGCCCCCTGCGCCGGCAGGAACGCGAGAAGCTGTTCCGCTATGGCCGCCGGTTGCTGTGGCGCGACGTGGACGACGCGCGCACGACCGTCGCCGCATCCGACAACTGGGTGCACCGCCGCCTGCGCCTGGAGGAGTATCGGGCCATCGCGCCGGACGACGCCGGGGTGACGGACTTTGCCATCCACGTCCATGCGTTTTACATCGACGATCTGGACGACGACCTGCGCGATCAGGCGGCCTTCGCACGGGCCTCGCGCATCGTCGTGACCACCGATACCGAGGCCAAGGCCGACCGGATCCGCCAGATGGGCGCCGACCGCGGCCTGACCATCCAGACGCAGCTGGTGCCCAACCAGGGCCGGGACATCCTGCCCTTCCTGCGGCTGTTCGGGCGCGACGGCCTGGCGGGCGACGATCGCATCTGGTGCCACCTGCATCAGAAGAAGTCGGTCCAGACGACCTCGCACGGCGATGTCTGGCGGCGTTTCCTGCATCGCATCCTGCTGGGCGACCAGAACATGCTGTCCTGGGCCGTCCGCCGGATCGCCGACCCCGACGTGGGCCTGGTCGCGCCGTTCGAGCCGCATTTCGTGCCCTGGGACGATTCGCGGCGTCTGCTGGCGGGCATCGCGGACCGCTTTCCGGGACCGATGCCGCAGAACCCGCTGCTGTTCCCGGTGGGCAACATGTTCTGGACCAAAGCCGATGTCGCCCGGCAGATGCTGGACCTGTTCGGAGAGGACCACCCCTGGCCCAATGAACCGATCCCGACCGACGGCACCGAGTACCACCTGATCGAGCGCCTGTGGCCCGCCATCGCCGCGCGGATGGGGCTGGATTCGGTGTTCCTGCATAAGGATGATGAGGATCGGGTCTGACCCGGCGCCGCGCCTTCGTTCAAACGAATATGTGTGTGGGATCTGCGGACAAGCCTTGGACCACACTTAAGCAGGAGACGTCATGGTCAAGCTGATCGTTCATATTGGTCACGGCAAAACTGGGTCCAGTTCCATCCAAGAGACCCTTCTTTCAGGGCGCGATATTCTTGCTGATCAGGGAATAGCCTATCTTGGACTTATGCTGGAGCATGGTGGAGGGTTGAACCGTCATGATTGGCAGAAGCGGTCTGGCTCTGACATCTTCTTCGCCAATGCCCGCGATCCTCTCACCGCTAACGGCGAGATGTTCGCCGCTTTGTCGGAGGCGCTGTCACAATGCGATCGTGACGGCGTCACCAAGGCGATTTGGAGCAACGAATGGCTGGCACCCCGCTCGGGGATGGTGCTCCCGGCGTTGCAGAAGATCGCCGAGAGTGGGCACGAGATCGAAATACAATGCTACGTCCGCCGTCACGACAAGTGGGCGATCAGCGCCTATTCGCAGTGGGGCCTAAAGCATAAGTCATACGACGGCAGGGTTCGTGATTTCGAGAGCTGGATGCCGGTTTTCGGAGGACGATCGATACGGTTTGCTGACGACATAAAGCCGTGGCACGATGCTTTTTCCGACAAGGTGAAGGTGTTCAACTTCGACGCCATAGGCGATGTTGTCGAACATTTTCTGGTTAATAATCAAATCGCAGGGGTACGGCCTATTAATGAGAACGTATCTCCGTCTGCAGTAGAGATTGCGGCGCAGGCTGTTTTCAACAGCAAGCATCCCATTTCAATGCGCCCCTCAGAGTACGACAAGGTGGCTAATCTTCTTCGGCGTGATGCTGGGACTGAACAACCTTTGTCGACCATCGACAAGTTGTTTCCCAGTCAGGATGCATTGAAGACGCTTTTGGATGATCGCAGAGATGATATCGCAACCTTGAACGAGCATCTCGCACGAAACGGGCAGCCAGAACTGGACTTCACTACGCCTCCCCGGCCAGTTGAGCATCCCACGCCTTGGGCAATGGACCAATATCTTTTGCGTCTTGTCTTCGGCCTGAATGATGAACTGATAGCGCTACGCGCTCGGGTTGCGACGCTTGAGGCTTCACACAAGGCCAAGGGGAAGTAACTTTCTCTTGAACGCTTTGCAGGCATTTGCGATGGGCAGGAGACCGTCACGCAGACAGTCGGTCCCTGCCCGCCAGGCAGACCGACCCCCTTTGGGAGGAGGGGCGCGCTGCCTCTGACCCCGACCGGAGACGCATCAGATGACCTCGACCAGCCCGCAGACCGACCTGACCGTGCCGCCGGTCAGAACCGCCCTGATCGTGCTGGGCATGCACAGGTCGGGAACCTCGGCGTTGGCGGGTGTGCTGGGGCATCTGGGTGCGGCGCTGCCGCAGGACCTGATGGCGCCCTCGGACATGAACGCCAAGGGGTTCTTCGAATCGAACCGCATCACTGGGCTGAACGACCGTCTGCTGGCGCAGGCTGGCTTCACCTGGTGGGACCCGCGCCGCTTTCCCGCCGCATGGTTCGACACCCCCGAGGCGGCCATCCTGCTGGACGAGGCCGTCGAGGTGCTGCGGGCGGATTACGGCGATGCGGCGCTGTTCGTCATGAAAGACCCGCGGATCTGCCGCCTGCTGCCGTTCTGGACTGCCGCGTTGGACCGCTTCGGTGCGCAGGTCCGGATCGTGCACACGCACCGTGCCGCGTGGGACGTCGCCGCGTCGCTGGCCCGGTGGGCGGAGTACGAGCCCGAGTTCGGGCTGGTGCTGTGGTCGCGCCACGTCCTGGACGCCGAGGCCGACAGCCGCGCACTGCCGCGCTGCTTCACCAGCTTCGAGGCGCTGATGGACGACTGGCGCGCCGTGGCCCGCCATATCGCCGACGCGCTGGACCTGGACTGGCCGCGGGGTCCGGATCAGGCCGGCGCCGCGGTGGACGATTTCCTCAGCCGTGACCTGCAGCATTTCCGCGGCGCCTCGGCGACCGGTCCCGACGGCCAGCCCCTGCCGCCGGTGGCGGCAGAGCTGCAGCAGGTCCTGGGCGCATGGGTCGATGAGGGAGAATCGTCGCAGGATCACGATCGCCTTGATCGCCTGCGGTCGGCGCTGGATGCCAGCGGGCCGCTGTTCGACGGATTGGCCCTGCGGACCGTGCATCGTGCCCGTCAGGTGGCACATCTGTCGGGCCGGGTCGAAAGCCTGACGGCGGACCTGACCCAGGCGCGCCGGGAGCTGAGCCGTGCCGGGCAGGAGGCCGACCGCCGTGACGCCCAGATCGCCGAACAGGCAGAGCGTCTTGAGGTCATGGAGCGGCGCCAGCACGTCGCGTCGGTCCAGTTGCGACAGCTGACCGAACAGCGCGAACGCGAGATGCAGGAGCGCCTGCGGCTGGCCATCGCACTGGACGACCCGAACGCCATGGCGGACCGGCTGGACGACCTTGCCGAACGCGTGGAGCGTGTCACGGCCGAACGCCGCAGGGAGCGCGACCGCCTGAACGCCGAAGCCGAGGCGATGGCCGCCGAAGGCGCGCGGCTGCGCGAGGACCTGGCCACGGCCCGTGCCGAACGCGATGCCGCGCAGCGCTGGGGTGCGACCCGCGAGGCGGAGCTGCTGGCCAGCACCTCGTGGCGCGTGACGGCGCCGCTGCGGGCGGTGTCGCGTGTGGCGCGGCGGCTGCGGCCCTAGTCGCGCTCCCAGGGGCGCAGCTCGGCCTCCATCCAGGTGCCATGGGCGGCGTTGGGAAAGACGATCCAGTCCTGGCCGAAGCGGTCGGCGTGGTCTTCGGTCAGGCGGTGCTGATCCTCCAGCGCGGCGCCGGCGAAGGCGCCATGGAAATCGTGCAGCGTGTCGCCCAGCTGCAGCACGATACGGTGCCCGTCCTCGACCTGCGCGCGGCGGGCGGCCTTGGGCGGACCGAACAGCAGGACCTGTTCGGCGCAGACCTGCGGTAGGCCGAGACGCGACAGGGTCGCGATGGTGGCCAGCTTGTTCTCCTCGAACCGGTCCGAGACGTAGAAGATCGTGACGCCCAGGTCGTCGGCCAGCGCAAAGAACTCGGCCGCGCCGGGGATCAGGTGGGGATTGCCCTCGCGCTCCCACAGCAGCCAGGTGTCGATGTTCTGGAACATCCCCTTGTTGTGCATCGCGGCCGCCATGACGGCGCTGTTGTCCAGGATCGTCTCGTCGATGTCGCTGAGGATCGCCAGTCCGGCGCCGCCGCCTGCCTGGTCAACGGCGGCACGCAGGCGCAGGGTCGCCAGCGCATAGCATTGCCGCTGCAGGGCGCGCACCTCGGCCGAGGCCTGCTGATAGCGGACGGCAACGGCGTGGTCGTGAGGCGTGCGGGTGGGCTGCATGATCTGTCCTTTGGTCGCGCGCAACATAGCTAGGCCGCGCGCGCCGCCGGGTCAAATGACGGTCCGGTGGTCCGCGCCGCGTGGTCAGATGGCGGGCGCGGGGATGCGATAGGGCGCCTCGCGGACGGGCAGGTGGATCAGGGCGCTGAAGGCCCCGATGCCCACGCCGATCCACCAGACCAGGAAATAGTCGCCCGACGCGTCGTACAGCTTGCCCCCCAGCCAGACCCCCATGAACGATCCAAGCTGGTGGGACAGGAACACGAACCCGTAGAGCGTCCCCATGTAGCGCAGCCCATAGATATAGGCGACCAGACCCGAGGTCAGCGGCACCGTGGCCAGCCACAGCCCCCCCATGACCAGCGAGAACACGACCACCGTGGCAGGCGTCATCGGCGTCAGGATGAAGGCCGCGGCGGCGATGGTGCGCAGCGTGTAGATGCCCGCCAGCAGGTATTTCTTGGTATAGCGCTTGCCCAGATATCCCGCGAGGATCGCCCCGCCGATATTCGCCAGCCCGATCAACGAGATGGCGATCGCCCCAAGCGCCGACGTGGTGGTGATGCCCAGGCCCGCCAGCATGCCGGCAGGGTCGATGGGGCCGCACATCTCGGTGATCATCGCGGGGAAATGCGCGGTAATGAAGCCCAGCTGATAGCCGCAAGAGAAGAACCCCGCAAAGATCATCATGAAGGACGGGTCGCGGAACGCGCGCCGCAGAACGGTGCCCATGCTGTCCTCCAGCTGCGATGGGGTCGCGGGCCTGCCGTCGCCCAGCATCGGCAGGAACAGCATCGTCGACAGGACGATCACGCCGAAGATGATGAAGACCGACTGCCACGGATAGAAGGCCAGCAGCCCTTCGGCCAGGGGTGCGCCGAAGACCTGTCCCGCCGATCCGGCGGCGGTGGCGATGCCCAGGGCCAGGCTGCGGTTGTCGTCGCTGGCGGCCCGGCCGACCACGGCCAGGATTACCCCGAACCCGGTGCCCGCGATGCCAAAGCCCACGATGATCTCCAGCAGCTGGATGCTGGCCGGGGTCGTGGCGAAGGCGGTCAGAATCAGGCCGGAGCTGTAGAGGATCGCACCGACGATGATCGCCCACCGGTCGCCCCATCGTTCCGCCATCGCGCCGAAGATCGGCTGGCCGATGCCCCAAGCCAGGTTCTGGATCGCGATGGCCAGCGAGAACTCGGCCCGCGGCCAGCCGAAATCCTGTGCGATGGGAATCTGGAACACGCCAAAGCTGGCGCGCAGTGCAAAGTTGATCAGCAAGATCAGCGATCCGCCGATCAGCACGGGTGTCAGGATGCGGGAATGGGGCATGGCTGCGGCCTTGGATGGGGTCGGCCGCAGCGTTGCCCCCGGCATGGGGGCGCGTCAATCACGCAATTGTCAGGATGCAATCGCCGCCGGTCAGCGGCGCTGCACCTCGGACTGGATCGAGAAGCGCGAGGCGGGGATCGTTCCGCCCTTTGACATCTCTCCAAGGATCACGGTGGTCTTCTGGCCGGTATCGTCTGTCACGACCCACTGGCGCAGCTCGGTTGGTGCGGTGAACACCATCTGGATGGTGCCGTTCTGCGGCCGCTGCGGGTCCTGCGCGGTGACGACGGTGCCGTTGTTCTGTTCGCTGTGACCGGTGACCATGCCTTGGCGGCCCAGGTTCACGTTGGCATCCAGGATGATCGACAGCGGCGTCTGGGACAGGGGATACTGCTGCGGGCCGCCGTTCGACTTGCCGTCGAAGATCGCCACGTTGCCGCCCGATGCCAGAACCAGCGTCGGGTCGTTGTCGTATTCGAACCGCACCCGGCCGGGACGCTGGATATAGACGGTCCCCGTCGATACCGTGCCATCCGGGTTGATCTGCGTGAACTCGGACGTGACCGTGGTCAGGCTGTTGAGATAGCGCGAGATCTCGGACAGCGGGATACGTTCGGCCAAGGCCGGAAAGGCCATGGCGAAAAGAAGGGCGGGCGCAAGGGCGAGGGTGCGTATGTTCATGGTCCCGATCATATCCTTTCGCTGTTGCGATGCACATCACGTCTGGCGGATGAACGCGCAGCCAACCATCGCGCGTCCGTGACGGTTCCGCATCATTTGTTTCATGCCCGATGCCTTGCGAAGAACGCATGGGGAACATATCTTTCCCGGCATGGCACAGCGCACCTTGCAGGACAAGCTGGCGATCCTGTCGGACGCCGCGAAATACGACGCCTCCTGTGCGTCCAGCGGAACGACGCGACGCGATTCGCGGTCGGGGGGCATCGGCTCCGCCGGCGGCACGGGGATCTGTCATGCCTATACGCCGGACGGGCGCTGCATCAGCCTGCTGAAGATCCTGATGACGAATTTCTGCATCTATGATTGCGTCTATTGCATCAACCGCGTCAGCAGCAATGTCGAACGTGCCCGGTTCTCTCCGGAGGAGGTGGTCCGGCTGACGCTGGAATTCTATCGCCGCAACATGATCGAGGGGCTGTTCCTGTCGTCGGGCATCATCCGCAGCCCGGACCAGACGATGGGCGACATGGTCCGCATCGCGCGGATGCTGCGGATCGAACACGGGTTCAAGGGATACATCCACCTCAAGACGATCCCCGACGCCTCGCCCGACCTGGTGGCGCAGGCGGGGCTGTTCGCGGACCGCCTGTCGGTGAATGTGGAACTGCCCCAGGATGCCAGCCTGCGCCACCTTGCTCCAGAAAAACGCCCCGAGACGATCCGTGCGACCATGGCCGACGTGCGCCTTGGCCGCGAGGCCGCCAAGGACCGCAGCCATACGGGCAAGCGCCCGCCGCGCTTCGCCCCCGCCGGGCAGTCCACGCAGATGATCGTCGGCGCGGATCAGGCCACCGACGTCGACATCCTGAACACCTCGGCCAATCTCTATTCGGGGTATCAGCTGAAGCGTGTCTATTACTCGGCCTTCAGCCCGATCCCCGACGCGTCCGCCATGCTGCCGCTGATCAAGCCGCCCCTGATGCGCGAACATCGCCTGTATCAGGCCGACTGGCTGATGCGCTTTTACGGCTTTGACGCGACAGAGATCGGGTCGGCGCATCCGTCGGGCAACCTAGACCTGGCGATCGACCCCAAGCTGGCCTGGGCGCTGGCCAATCGGGCACAGTTCCCCGTCGATGTCGCCCGCGCCCCGCGCGAGATGCTGCTGCGCGTGCCGGGCTTCGGCACCAAGACCGTGGGCCGCATCCTGACCGCGCGTCGGAACGGCGTGCTGCGATACGCGGACCTGCTGCGCATGGGCGCGATCATGTCCAAGGCCCAGCCCTTCGTCACGCTGCCCGACTGGACGCCGGGCGCACTGACCGACAGCGCCGGCCTGCGTGCGCGCTTTGCGCCGCCGCCTGAACAGCTGTCCCTGTTCGGATGATCCGGGTCACGCTGCCGCGGTTCGGACGCTTTGACGCCTGGCGTCAGGCCGCCCGCGATCTGGCCAGCGCACGCGTCCCGATGGAGGGCGTGACATGGGCCGACCCTGACACGCCCCCCGACCTGTTCGGCGCCGACCCGGCCCCGCCGCCGGGCGATCATCCGGTGATCTCCACGCAGGAGTTCCTGCAGCTGGCCCGTCAGGTCGCCAGCCATTCGGACCCGGAGCGCTGGTCGCTGCTGTACGGGACACTGATGCGGGCGCAGGGCGATCGGCGCTTTCTGTCCAATCCCGCCGATCCAATGATGGACCGCCTGTCGCGCATGGCGAAATCGGTGCGCCGCGACATCCACAAGATGCACGCCTTTGTCCGGTTTCACGAACTGCCCTCGGACGGGCCGCGCCGGGCCTTTGGTGCGTGGTTCGAACCCGAACACCCGATCCTGGAGGCAGGGACGCCGTTCTTTGCCAAGCGGTTCGCCGACATGGACTGGCTGATCGCCACGCCCGAAGGCACTGCCCGGTTCGACGGCGACACCATCGCCTATGACGACCCGGCCCCGCGCCCCGATCTGCCCGACGATGCAAGCCATGACCTGTGGCAGACCTATTTCGCCAACATCTTCAACCCCGCGCGCATCAAGACCAATGCAATGCGGTCCGAGATGCCCAAGAAATACTGGAAGAACCTGCCCGAAACCCGGCTGATCCCCGACATGCTGGCCGATGCGCCGCGCCGGGTTCAGGCCATGCGCGACGCGGGTGCGACCGATGCGCCGGCCTTCGCGCCCAAGATCACCGCCCGCCTGCGCCAGCAGCCCGACGACAGCATCCCCGACTCGCTGGAACAGGCCGCGTCCCAGGCCGCCCGCTGCACCCGGTGCGAGCTGTGTCATGCGGCCACCCAAACCGTCTGGGGGCAGGGTGATCCTGCCGCCCACCTGATGCTGGTGGGCGAGGCGCCGGGCGATCAGGAGGATCTGGCGGGCCTGCCCTTCGTGGGCCCCGCGGGCCAGCTTCTGCACCGGACCATGGCCGAGGCCGGGCTGGCCCCCGACCGGGCCTGGCTGACCAATGCGGTCAAGCATTTCCGTTTCACGCCGCGCGGCAAGCGCCGCCTGCACCAGACGCCCGACCGCGACCATGTCGATCAGTGCCGCTGGTGGTTGGACCTGGAACGCCGCATGGTCGCGCCGCGCCTGACCGTGGCCATGGGGGCGACGGCGGCCTTCGCGCTGACCGGCAACCGCAAGCCGCTGACGCCGCGCCGCGGTCTAGTCGAACCGGCACGCGACGGCGGCCCTGTCCTGATCACCTGGCATCCCAGCCTGATCCTGCGCCTGCCGCCTGACCGCGCGCCTGCGGCCTTGGCCGAACTGCGCGCCGATCTGGCGCAGGCCGTGCAGATGGTGGCCTGAGGCGTCAGCCGAAGACCGACCAGCCGGTGAATTCGGCCAGCCGTTCGGCGGCCAGCGTGCCCATCTGCGAATTGCCCCATCCGTCCAGACCCGGCGACCAGATCGCGATCGACGCCTTGCCCGGCGCGATGACCAGCAGCCCACCCCCCACGCCCGATTTCGCAGGCATGCCCACGCGGAAGGCGAAATTGCCCGACCCGTCATATTGCCCGCAGGTCATCATCAGCGCGTTGATGCGCCGCTGTTTCACCGGGGCCAGCAGGGGCGGCGCGCAGTCCAGCACGGCGATCACCCGGCCCGCGCGGGCCAGCTGGATGCAGGACATCTCGATCGCGCATTGGTGGACATAGGTGCCGATGACATGATCCGGCGGATTGCGCAGATTGCCGAAGCTGCGCAGGTAATGCGCCAGCGCCGCGTTGCGGTATCCGGTGCGGGCCTCGGACCGGGCGACGGCCTTGTCGATGTGGATGTCGTCATCCTCCGCCGCCGCGCGCACGAAGCCCAGGATCTCGGCCAGGGTCTGCTGGGGGCTGCGTCCGGTCAGCAGCTGGTCGGTGACCACGATGGCGCCCGCGTTGATGAACGGGTTCCGGGGCCGGCCCTTCTCCTGTTCCAAGAGCAGGATCGAATCGAACCGGTCGCCCGACGGCTCGCGCCCCACGCGCAGCCACAACTGTTCGCCGATGCGGCCCAGCACGCAGGCCAGCGCGAACACCTTGCTGACCGACTGGATGGAAAATCCCCGATCCGCCTGCCCGGCGGTCAGCACCTGTCCGTCCGCCAGGGCCACGGCGATGCCGAACTGATCGGGGGCGACGCCGGCCAGTTCGGGGATATAGTCGGCGACTTTGCCCCAATCGGCAGCCTTGCGGATGTCGCGGTCCAGGTCCTGCAGAAAGCGTTCAAGCGTCATGGCGTCCCCCGATGCTGCGCAGAGCCTATGGCGCGAAACCGCCGCCCGGGGAAGGTTAAAGCGCCTGACCCGCCAGCATCCGCGGCATCGGCGACACGGACAGCCCCGCCGCCTGCCGCATGAAGCCGCGCCGCAGTCCCGGCAGTGCATCGACCACGCCCATGCCCGCGCCGCGCAGCCCGGCCACGGCCGGATTGTCGGTCGCGAACAGTCGGTTCACCCCGTCCATGCCCAGTGCCAGCGTCGTCGCATCCGGTCTGCGCCACGCCTGATACCGCTCCAGCACCAGCGTGCTGCCGATATCCTCGCCGCGTCGGGCGGCATCGACCAGCACCTCGGCCAGGGCGGCGACGTCGCGCAGGCCCAGGTTCAGGCCCTGGCCCGCGATGGGATGGACCCCATGCGCCGCGTCCCCCACCAGCGCCGCGCGGTCGGCGGCATAGCGTTCGGCCAGGGACAGCGACAGTGGATAGCTGAAGCGCGGCCCCGCCAGCGACAGATCGCCCAGGAAATCGCCAAAGCGCGGTCGCAGGACCGCCAGGAAGGCGGCGTCGTCCAGAGTGGCGATGGCCGCGGCGTTCGCGGTGGTTTCTGACCAGACGATGTTGCTGCGGTTTCCGGGCAGGGGCAGGATCGCCAGCGGCCCGGTCGCCATGAAATACTGATGCGCGATGCCCTGATGAGGCAGGGCATGGTCGATGGCCGCGACCAGCGCGGTCTGGCCGTAATCCCAGCCTTGGCGCCGGATGCCCGCGCGCGTGGCCACGCCCGACCCGCGCCCGTCCGCACCGACCAACAGCCGGGCTGTCAGCCGCTGTCCGTCAGACAGGATCGCAGTGACGCCCGCCGGGCCGACCTCCTGGCCGGTGACGGACAGGCCGGGCAGGGTGGTGACCGCGCCCTCCATCGCGTCGGTCAGGGCGGCGTGCAGGAAGCGGTCCTCCAGCATGTGGCCCACCGGGCCTTCGCCCAGCTCGGCGCTGTCGAAATGCAGGAAGAAATGGCCCGCGCCCTCTCCGGGCTGGCCTTGGGACGCCTTGATCTGGTGGATGGGCTGGGCGTCGGGGGCCAGCCGGTCCCAGAGGCCAAGAGCCCGCAGCACCCGGACCGAGGCGATGGCCAGCGAATAGGCCCGCCCGTCGAAACCTGCCCCCGACCGCGCGCGCGCGGGGCGCGGATCGACCACGGCCACGCGCAGCCCGGCCTGGGCCAGGGCCAGGGCCAGGGTCGGGCCGTTCAGCCCGCCCCCGGCCACCACGATGTCGAAATCCTGTGTCATGGCCCGCAGCTTGCACGGGCCGTGGGCAAAGGCAATGCGGCGCGCGGCCTCACGCGCCCTGGGCCAGCAGGGCGGCCAGCCCGGTCCGGTAATCCGGATAGTGCAGTGTCACGCCCAGGTCGCGCTTGATCCGGTCGTTCCGGACCCGCTTGCTGTCGCCATAGAAGGACCGCGCCATCGGGGTCATGTCGGCCTGATCGAAGGGCACCGCGGGCGGCAAGGGCAGGCCCAGCAGGGTCGCCGCATGGGCGATCACGTCCTGAGGCGGGGCCGGGTCGTCGTCGCAGACGTTGTAGATGCCGATCGGGTCGGGCGCGTCGATCGAGGCCAGCAGGACCTGGGCGATATCCTCGACATGGATGCGCGAGAAGACCTGACCGGGCTTGATGATGCGCCGCGCGGTGCCGTCGCGGACCTTCTGGAACGGGCCGCGCCCGGGACCATAGATTCCCGCCAGCCGAAAGATGTGCAGCGGCAGGTCATGCGCCCGGGCCAGGTCCTGCCATGCGCCTTCGGCGGCGATGCGGGCCTGGCCGCGCGGACCCGACCCGTCCAGGACAGAATCCTCGTCGACCCAGCCCCCGTCGCGGTCGCCATAGACGCCGGTGGTGGACAGATAGCCCAGCCAGCGCGGCCGGGCGCGGGCCAGTTCGTCGCGGAACGCGGCCAGAACAGGGTCGCCGTCCGGTCCGGGCGCGGTGCTGACCAGGATCGCGTCGGCCCGGGCGATGGCCGTGCGCAGCGCATCCTCCGACCCGGGCCACAGCAGGGGCACGGCGCCTGCGGCCGCGACGCGGTCAGGGTCGTCGCGGGTGGTGCCGGTGACCTGCCAGCCGCGGGCGGTCAACAGGGGTGTCAGGAAGCCGGCGCTGTAGCCGTGACCGAAAACGAGCATCTTCATGACGGCACCGTAACGGCGCGCGCGTGGCTGCGCCAGACGCTTGCCTGCCGCCTGCCGCGCTGGCAGGGTCGGCGCAGCAAGAAGGACAGATCCGATGACGACAGACGCCCGCTTTCTGCCGGTCCAGACCCCCGACGCCGCGGCGCCCCGCGACTTTACCGACGCGGCCGCGGCCGTGGCCCATCTGCGTGCGCTGTACGACCAGGCGACCGGCTTTCTGCTGGGCCATTTCACCGCCATCCTGGAAGGCACGTCCCCCGTCGCGCGCTATCGCGCCTTCTACCCCGAGGTGCGGCTGATCGTCCCGACGCATGGCAAGATCGACAGCCGCCTGTCCTTCGGCCATGTGGTCGCGCCCGGCGTCTATGCGGCCACGGTGACGCGCCCCGACCTGTTCCAGCATTATCTGACCGAGCAGCTTGGCCTGCTGATCAAGAATCACGGGGTACCCGTGACCATCGGCCTGTCGGACACGCCCATGCCGGTCCATTTCGCGGTCGCCGCCCAGAGCGACCTGGCCGTCCCGCAGGAGGGCGTTCTGGATTTCAGCCTGCGCGACGTCTTTGACGTGCCGGACCTCAACACCATGAACGACGACATCGTGAACGGCGTGGCCGGCGCCATGCCCGACGGCAGCCAGCACCTGGCGGCGTTCACCGCGCAGCGTGTGGATTATTCGCTGGCGCGCCTTGCCCATTACACGGCGACCGCGCCCGAGCATTTCCAGAATTTCGTCCTGTTCACCAACTATCAGTTCTATGTCGACGAGTTCGAGGCCTTTGCCCGCCGCGTCCTGTCGGATCCGGACAGCGGCTATACCGCCTTCGTCGCCCCAGGAAACCAGCAGATCACCGACGGCCACGACACGATCGTGCCGCTGTCCAAGCTGCCGCAGATGCCGACCTATCACCTGAAACGCGCGAACGGGCAGGGGATCACGCTGGTCAATATCGGCGTCGGCCCGTCCAACGCCAAGACCGCGACTGACCACATCGCGGTGCTGCGCCCGCATGTCTGGCTGATGGTGGGCCATTGCGCGGGCCTGAGGAACAGCCAGTCCCTGGGCGATTTCGTCCTGGCCCACGCCTATCTGCGCGAGGATCACGTGCTGGACGACGACCTGCCCGTCTGGGTGCCGATCCCGGCCCTGGCCGAGGTCCAGGTCGCCCTGCAGGAGGCGGTGGCCGAGGTCACCCAACTGGACGGGTACGAGTTGAAGCGCATCATGCGCACGGGCACCGTCGCCACCATCGACAACCGCAACTGGGAGCTGCGCGACCAGTCCGGCCCGGTCCACCGCCTGTCGCTGTCGCGCGCGGTCGCGCTGGACATGGAAAGCGCCACGATCGCCGCGAACGGGTTCCGGTTCCGCGTCCCATACGGCACGCTGCTCTGCGTCAGCGACAAGCCGCTGCACGGAGAGCTGAAGCTGCCGGGCATGGCGACGGACTTCTATCGCACTCAGGTCGCCAACCATCTGCTGATCGGCATCCGCGCGATGGAGAAGCTGCGCGACATGCCGCTGGAGCGCATCCATTCGCGCAAGCTGCGGTCCTTCAGCGAGACGGCGTTCCTGTAGCGCGGCGGCAAAACACCAGCAAACGCGGGTTTTCGCGCGCGGGGCGAAAAAGGCTTGATCTGCCCGTCAAAACCGTGTGTAGCAGGCGATATGCCGCAAAAGGCGCAATTTGTGGGCCCGGTGCAACAGGGCAAGAGGAGACGGACCATGGCTACGGCTGCTGCAAAACCGATGACCAAGACCCAACTGGTGGCGACGATCGCCGAAGAAATGGGCTCGGACAAGAAATCCGCTTCGGCCGCTCTGGACGCGATCGTGGCGATCGTGACCCGCGAAGTCGCCGGCGGCGGCGCGGTGACCCTGCCGGGCATCGGCAAGATCGCCTGCCGCGCCCGTCCCGAGCGTCAGGTCCGCAACCCGCAGACCCAGGAAATGATGACCAAGCCGGCCGACAAGCAGGTCAAGGTCACCATTGCCAAGGCCCTGAAGGACAGCGTCAACAGCTGATCCGCAGATGCTGCGATGACGGATCGGGGTCGTGCCATCGGGCACGGCCCCTTTTCTTTATGTCTTCACCCCACGGCGGTGCTCTGCTAGCCGTTTTGCATCACCTGCAAGAAAGGCCTGGTCCATGGATCTTCGCGCGTTGCTGATGGGTCTGGCCTTCGCGGTGATGTGGGCCTCGGCCTTCACCTCGACCCGGATGATCGTGACCGAGGCGCCGCCGCTGATGGCGCTGGCCCTGCGCTTTGCGCTGTCGGGCGTGATCGGCGTGCTGATCGCGCTGGCCATGGGGCAGACCTGGCGCACCTTGACGCGGGCGCAGTGGCGCGCCGTGCTGATCCTGGGGCTGTGCCAGAACGCGCTGTACCTGGGCCTCAACTGGACCGCGATGCAGTGGATCGAGGCGGGCCTGGCCTCGATCATCGCCGCGACCATGCCGCTGATGGTGGCCGCCCTGGGCTGGAGCCTGATGGGCGAGCGCCTGCGCCCGATGGGCGTGGGCGGCCTGATCCTGGGCGTGGTTGGTGTGGCGATCATCATGGGCGCGCGCCTGCAGGGCGGCAGCGACCTGACCGGCATCGTCATGTGCTTCGTCGCGGCGCTGGCGCTGGCGGTGGCGACCCTGACGGTGCGGGGCGCCAGTTCGGGCGGCAACGTGATGATGATCGTGGGCCTGCAGATGCTGGTCGGCGCCGTGACCCTGGGCCTGATCGCGCCCTGGTTCGAGACCTGGGACGTCACCTATACACCGCGCCTGGTCGTGGCGTTCCTCTATACGGTGATCGTGCCGGGGCTGGTCGCGACCTGGGTGTGGTTCATGCTGGTCGGGCGCATCGGCGCGGTGCGCGCGGCGACGTTCCACTTTCTGACGCCCTTCTTCGGCGTGGCCACCGCCGCCCTGTTCCTGGGCGAGGATCTGGGCGCGGGCGACGTGATCGGCGTCGCGGTCATCATGGCCGGCATCCTGGCGGTGCAGCTGTCCAAGGCGCCCCCGGTCAAGCGCCCGCCGCCCAGCTGACGGACCCCTGCGGCCATCGGCGGCGTTGAACCCGCGCCAACCCCTGCGATGATGGTGCCATGCGTCCCGACCAGATCCTGCACCCGACCGAGGCCGGGCTCTATTGCCCGCCCGGCGATTTCTACATCGACCCGGTCCGCCCGGTGCCCCGCGCGCTGATCACGCACGGGCATGGCGACCACGCCCGTGCGGGTCATGGGGCCGTCATGGCGACCCAGCAGACCTTGGACATCATGGCGATCCGCTATGGCGAGGATTTCACCGGCACCCGCCAGGCCGCCCAAGGGGTGGCCCACATTGGCGATGTGCAGGTCAGCTTTCACCCCGCGGGCCATATCCTGGGCTCGGCCCAGATCGCCGTGATGCCCGACCGCGGCCCCAAGATCGTCGTGTCCGGCGACTACTGCCGCGCCCCGAACCCGGTCTGCGCCCCCTATGAGCCGGTGCCCTGCGACATCTTCGTGACCGAGGCGACCTTCGGCCTGCCGGTCTTCCGCCATCCCGACCCGCTGACCGAGATGACCAAGCTGATCGCCAGCATGGCCGAGTTTCCCGAACGCCAGCACTTGATCGGCGCCTATGCCCTGGGCAAGGCGCAGCGGGTCATCGCGCTGGCCCGACAGTCCGGGATCGACGGTCCCATCGCCATCCATGGCGCGCTGCAGCGACTCTGCGATTTTCACGTGGAACAAGGGATCGACCTGGGCCCGCTGGTCCCGGCCACCGCAAAGCAGGTCGATGCCCAGCTGGTCATCGCGCCGCCATCCGCCTTTGCCAGTGCCTGGGTCCAGCGGTTCCGCGACCCGGTCATCGGCTTTGCCTCGGGCTGGATGACGGTGCGCGCGCGGGCGCGGCAGCGGGGGGTGGAGCTGCCCTTGGTCATCAGCGACCATGTCGACTGGCCGCAGGTCACACAGACCATCACGGAACTGGCCCCCCAGGAGGTCTGGATCACCCACGGGACCGAGGACGGGCTGATGCGCTGGTGCGAGCTGCAGGGCATCGCGTCCCGCC
Source organism: Paracoccus sp. Arc7-R13 (assembly GCF_004010775.1). NCBI lineage: Bacteria > Pseudomonadati > Pseudomonadota > Alphaproteobacteria > Rhodobacterales > Paracoccaceae > Paracoccus > Paracoccus sp. Arc7-R13. The sequence goes on from NZ_CP034810.1 coordinate 480,628, forward strand.
CCCTGCGCCTGATCGGATATGAGGACGAGCCGGAATGAAGGCTTTTGCCCATCTGCTGGAACGGCTGGCCTTCACCGCCGCGCGCAACGCCAAGCTGCGCCTGCTGCGCCATTACCTGGAGGCTACGCCCGACCCCGACCGCGGCTATGCGCTGGCCGCGCTGACCGGTGATCTGAAGCTCAGGGCAGTGACGCCGGGCCTGTTGCGGGGGCTGATGGCGGGGCGGGTGGACGAACAGCTGTTCGCCATGTCCTATGATTTCGTGGGCGATCTGGCCGAGACCATCGCGCTGCTGTGGGATACCGACCAGGACCAGGACGTGCCCCTGCGGGATGCGGTGGCGCTCCTGCGCGATACGGGCCGCGCGGGCCTGCCTGCGGCGATCACCGCGATGCTGGACCGGCTTGGCCCGTCGCAGCGGCTGGCCTTTCTGAAGCTCGCCACCGGCAACATGCGCGTGGGCCTGTCCGCCCGCATGGCGCGCATGGCCCTGGCCGAGATGGGGCCCCCCGAGGTCAAGGACATCGAGGAGATCTGGCACGGCCTGACGCCCCCCTATCAGCCGCTGTTCGACTGGATCGCGGGGGGCGCGCGCCCCGAACACGCGGCCCGCGCGCCCTTCCGGCCGGTGATGCTCTCCACGCCCGTCGATCTGGATCAGCTGCGCGCCTTCGATCCCGCCGATTACATCGCTGAATGGAAATGGGACGGCATTCGCGTTCAGGCGATCAACGACGGCGGCACGCGGCGCCTCTATTCCCGGACCGGAGAGGATGTGGGCGCGGCCTTTCCCGACCTGCTGGAGGCGCTGAACTTCGACGGTGCGCTGGATGGCGAGCTGCTGGTGCGGCGGGGCGCCGACGTGGCGCCCTTCGGCGATCTGCAGAAGCGTTTGGGCCGCAAGGTCGTTGGCCGCGCGATGCTGGACAGCCATCCGGCGGGCCTTCGGGTCTATGATGCGATGATCTGGCAGGGGCGCGACCTGCGCGACCTGCCGCATCAGGAGCGGCGCGCGGTGCTGGAGGGCGCCGATTTTGGCAGCGACCGAATCGACCTGTCGCCATTGCTGCCCTTCCAGACCTGGGACGATCTTGCCGCCCTGCGCGCCGACCCGCCCTCGATCGTGATCGAAGGCGTGATGATCAAGCGCCGCGACAGTCCTTACGTCGGCGGCCGCCCGCGCGGGCCCTGGTTCAAGTGGAAACGCGACCCGATGGTGGTGGATGCGGTGATGCTCTATGCGCAGCGCGGGCATGGCAAGCGGTCGGGCTTCTACAGCGATTTCACCTTCGGCCTGTGGGACGGGGAGGCGCTGGTGCCCGTCGGCAAGGCCTATTTCGGCTTCACCGATGAAGAGCTGCGCGAGCTGGACCGTTTCGTTCGGAACAACACCACCGAACGCTTTGGCCCCGTGCGCTCCGTTGCGCCCAAGCTGGTGCTGGAGGTCGCGTTCGAGGGGCTGAACGCCTCTCCGCGCCACAAGTCCGGGGTCGCGATGCGCTTTCCCCGCATCAGCCGCATCCGATGGGACAAGCCCGCCGCCGAGGCCGACCGGCTGCAGACGCTGAAGGACATGATCCCGTGACGCTGCCCCCCGCGTTCCAGGACTGGTTCTCCCGGCAGGGCTGGCAGCCGCATCCGCATCAGCTGGCCCTGCTGGAGGCCAGGGAGGACAGCCTGCTGATCGCGCCGACCGGGGGCGGCAAGACGCTGGCGGGGTTCCTGCCCTCGCTGGTCGATCTGACCGCGCCGCATCTGGGGATGCACACGCTGTACGTCTCGCCCTTGAAGGCGCTGACGGCGGATATCGCGCGCAACCTGTCGCGCCCGGTCGCCGATCTGGGCCTAGACATCCGCATCGAGGATCGCACCGGCGATACCCGTGCCAGCCAGCGCGCCCGCCAGCGCATGGACCCGCCCGACATCCTGCTGACCACGCCGGAATCGCTGGCTTTGATGCTGTCCTATGAACAGGCGCCCGTGATCTTTGGGGGCCTGCGCCGGGTGGTGCTGGACGAACTGCACGCGCTGGCCGAGAACAAGCGCGGCGATCAACTGATGCTGGCCTTGTCGCGCCTGCGCGCGCTGGCGCCCGACCTGCAGGTCACGGGCCTATCGGCCACGGTCGAAGACCCGTGGCGGCTGGCCCGCTTCATGGGCGGCGCAACCGTGATCCACGCCGACCCCGGCCCCGATCCCGACATCGCCATGCTGCCCACCGCCAAGGCCCCGCCCTGGGCCGGCGCGGGCGGGCATTATGCCGTACCCGACGTGCTGGCCGCCGTGGCGCAGGCCACGACCACGATCATCTTCATCAACACCCGCGCCCAGGCCGAGCTGTTCTTTCAGGCGCTCTGGGCCGCGAATGACGCGAACCTGCCCATCGGCCTGCATCACGGCAGCTTGTCGCGCGAGGCCCGCGCCCGGACCGAGGCCGCGATGGCCGCGGGCGAATTGCGCGCCGTGGTGGCGACCGGGTCCCTGGATCTGGGCATCGACTGGGGCGCGGTCGATCTGGTGATCCAGGTCGGCGCGCCGCGCAACGTCAAGCGGCTGGTCCAGCGGATCGGGCGAGCGAACCACCGCTACAACGCGCCGTCCCGCGCGCGGATCGTGCCGGCCAACCGCTTCGAGGTGATCGAATGCGTGGCCGCCCTGCAGGCCGTGCGCGAACGCGATCTGGACGGCGACGATCGGGGGCCGGGGCCGTTGGACGTGCTGTGCCAGCATATCCTGCTGACCGCCTGCGCGGGGCCTTTTGACGCCGATGCGCTGTTTGCGGAGGTCCGCACTGCCGGGCCCTATCGTGACCTTTCCCGCGCCGATTTCGATGACTGCGTCGCGTTCGCAGCCACCGGCGGCTATGCACTGCGGGCCTATGACCGCTGGCAGCGGCTGATGCAGCGCGACGGTTTGTGGCGCCTGCGCGACCCGCGCGCGGCGCGAAACCTGCGCATGAACATCGGCACCATCGTTGAGGCCGAGATGCTGAAGGTCCGCTTTCGCGGACGCGGCGGCGCCCCCTTGGGCGAGGTCGAGGAAGGGTTCGCCGCGACCCTGGCACCGGGCGACACCTTTCTGATCGGCGGGCAGACGGTGCGATACGACGCGCTGCGCGAGATGGTGGTCGAGGTCACGAAACAGCCCTCCAAGGAGCCCCGCATCGCCACGTTCTCGGGCATGAAGCTGGCCACATCGACGCAGCTATCCCATCGGGTTCTGGCGCTGATCGGCGATCCGGCGGCCCATGCAGGCCTGCCCACTGATACCCGCGATTGGCTGGCGCTGCAGGCCCGCGTCAGCACCCTGCCGCGCCCCGGCACCCTGCTGACCGAGGCGTTCCCCCACCAAGGACGCTGGCATCTGGCGGTCTACGGCTTTGCCGGGCGCAACGCGCTGCAGACCCTGGGCCTGCTGATGACCCGGCTGATGGAGGAGGCTGGGCTGGCCCCCCTGGGGTTCCTGGCCACCGATTACGCCCTGCTGATCTGGTCGCTGGACCCGGTGACCGACCCCGCGCCCCTGCTGGATCGCGACGGCCTGCGCGAGGGGCTGGGCGACTGGCTGGCCAGCAATGCGGTGATGAAGCGCAGCTTTCGCAACGTGGCGACCATCGCCGGGCTGATCCAGCGCAACCTGCCCGGCGCGCGCAAGTCGGGGCGGCAGGCGACGTTCTCCAGCGACATCCTTTACGACACGCTGCGCAAGTACGACCCGGACCACCTGATGCTGCGCATCACCGCGGCCGAGGCCAGCCGGGGGCTTGTGGATTTCGGCCGGATCGAGGAAATGCTGGACCGCACCGACCGCCTGGACCACCGCATGCTGGAGCGTGTGTCGCCCCTGGCCGCGCCGCTGATGCTGGAACTGGGCCGCGTGCCCATCGCGGGACAGGGCCGCGAGCGCATGGCCGAGGCCGAGGCGGCGGCAATGATGGCAGAGGCAGGGCTTTCGTGACGTTCCACCCTTTCGACTTTGACGGCCAGACGCTGCAGGCGCGGGCCAGCGGCGCACTGTTCTGGCCTGAACGGCGCTGGCTGATCGTGGCCGACCTGCATCTGGGCAAATCCGAACGCATGGCGCGGCGTGGGGGTGCCCTGCTGCCCCCCTATGAGACGCTGGAGACGCTGGACCGTCTTCAGGCGGAGATCGCAGCGACCGATCCTGCGGTGGTCGTCAGCCTGGGGGACGGGTTCGACGACGACGCGGCGGGGCGCGCGCTGCCCGACGATGTCTGCGACCGGCTGCGCACGATGGCCCAGGGCCGGCGCTGGATCTGGGTCCGCGGCAACCACGACCCCGGGGCGATCTGTCCCCGCCTGCCCGGCAATACCGCGGCGGAGCTGCATGACGGCCTGATCCTGCGCCACGAGGCGGGTCAGGGGCCGGACGTGTCGGGCCATTACCACCCCTGCATCCGGCTGGCGGGCCAGCGGCGGCGGTGTTTCCTGGTCGGCCGCGACCACCTGATCCTGCCCGCGTTCGGTGCCTATACTGGGGGGCTGGAGGTCACGGACAGGGCGCTGGCCGCGCTGGTGCCGCAGGGGCTGGCAATCGCCTGCGGAGCGCGCGCCCTGCCGGTGCCGGTGGGCATGCGTCGCCGCGCATGAAAAAGGGCCGGCACGCATCGCGGCCGGCCCCCGTCATCCTGAGTGGTCGGATCAGAACCGGAAGTTCGCGCCGATCTTGACGCTGCTCATGGTCATGCTGGCGCGGGTCGAGAGGGTGTCGATCCCGTCCGAGAACTCCACCCGCTCGTTGCCGAAATCGCGGTACTGGTATTCTGCGAAGATCGACGTGCGCGGGTTGATCATGCGCTCCACGCCCAAGCCGCCCGCGGCACCCGTCGCGGTGAAGCCGCGCGTCTGCGAGAAGTCGCCCGTGCTCAGCGTATAGTCGAAATCACCGCGGGCGACGCCCAGGGTGCCATAGACCAGCGTCTGCGGGTTGACCGCATAGCCGGTCTTGATGACCAGGGTGGCGATGTTCTTCATCTCGCTCTCGACGCGGCCCAGCAGCGGATCACCGATGTCGATGCTTTCGTCGACCGAGCCGAATTCGACGCCCAGTTCAGGACCGAAGACCCAGTTGCCGCGCTGCCAGCGATAGCCCAGCTGCAGACCTGCGGTTGCGCCGGAGATGCCGACATCACCCAGTCCGCCGATCAGGCCCACGTCCTCGCCGTCGATGACCTCGGAGAAACCCACCTGATCCTCGGTGTCGAAGACATAGCCGAGCGATCCGCCCACATAGGCGCCACCCCATGCCGAGGCGATCGGCGCCACGGGTGTCACCGTCACCGGTGCCACGTCAACGACGGGCGACACCACGCCCCCGGCAAGGGCAGCGCCTGCCCCCAAAACCAGGGCCGAGACGGAGGAAAGAGCGAAGAGGCGCATGGGGGATACTCCTGAAAAGCTGGGGCGCGCCCACCGGCTGCGCCCGATCTGCAAATGATGTCCGGTCAATCCAGCGCAGAGAATCGGCCCAAGATCAATTAAAACGCGCATTGGCCCCTGTCCCTGCACGCGGTGACGGGCATGGACAGTGACCTTTGGGCAACATGGGCCGTTCAGGTATCCAGGTTCTCGACGTTCAGGGCGTTCTGCTGGATGAACTCGCGGCGCGGTTCGACGACGTCGCCCATCAGCTTGGTGAACAGGTCCTCGGCCTCGGCCACGTCCTCGATGCGGACCTGGAGCATGGTGCGTGCGACGGGGTCCAGCGTGGTTTCCCACAGCTGCTCGGGGTTCATCTCTCCCAGTCCCTTGTAGCGCTGCAGGGACAGGCCCTTCTCGCCCTCCAGGAACACCGCCTGCAGCAGGCCCAGGGGGCCGTGGATCGGCTGGTCGCGATCCTTACGGATCAGGCGCGCGGGCTTGGCATAGATGTCCTGCAGGGCCTGGGTCATCTCGCCCAGCCTGCGGCTCTCGCCGCTGCGCAGCATCTGGCCGTCCAAGGTGCGGTTCTCCTCGACCCCGCGCAGGGTGCGCGACAGGCGGATGCCGGCATCCTGGGTCGGGCGTCCCTGCCAGCCGCGCTCGTACTCCTCGGCGATCTGGTCCAGGCGGGCGGCGATGTCGGTGGCCACGCCCTGGGCGTCTTGGTCGATGCGGCCCGGCACCAGCGCCCCGGCGATCGCGGCCTGTTCGGTGATGTGGGGCGGGTAGTGGGTCGGATAGGCGCGCAGAACGCGGCGTGCCACCCGCGCCTCCTCGACCACGCGGGCCAGGTCGTTGCCGGTGATCTCCTCGCCCGAGGCCAGGCGCAGGGATGCCCCTTCGACGCCCTGCTGGATCAGGTAATCCTCCAGCGCGGCCTCGTTCTTCAGATAGACCTCGGACCGGCCGCGCCCGACCTTGTAGAGCGGCGGCTGCGCGATATAGAGATGCCCGCCCTCGATCAGCTCCGGCATCTGCCGGAAGAAGAACGTCAGCAGCAGCGTGCGGATATGCGCGCCGTCGACGTCGGCGTCCGTCATGATGACGATCTTATGGTAGCGCAGCTTCTTCAGGCTGAACTCGTCGCGCCCGATGCCGGTGCCAAGCGCGGTGATCAGTGTGCCGATCTGGTCGCTGCCCAGCATCCGGTCGAACCGCGCGCGTTCCACGTTCAGGATCTTGCCGCGCAGCGGCAGGACGGCCTGGTTCTGGCGCGAGCGGCCCTGTTTTGCCGAACCGCCGGCCGAATCCCCCTCGACGATGAACAGCTCGGACAGCGCCGGGTCCTTCTCCTGGCAATCGGCCAGCTTGCCGGGCAGGGATGCCACGTCCATCGCCGTCTTGCGCCGCGTCAGCTCGCGCGCCTTGCGCGCCGCCTCGCGGGCCAAGGCGGCCTCGATGATCTTGCCCACGATCTGGCGGGCCTCGGTCGGGTTCTCCTCGAACCACTCTGCCAGCTTCTCGCCGACCAGCCCCTCGACCGCCGGACGGACCTCGCTGGAGACAAGCTTGTCCTTAGTCTGGCTGGAGAACTTCGGATCGGGCACCTTGACGGACAGCACGCAGGTCAGCCCCTCGCGCGCGTCATCGCCGGTGAAGTCGACCTTTTCTTTCTTCGCGATGCCGCTGTCCTGCGCGTATTTGCCGATCACGCGGGTCAGGGCGCCGCGGAAACCGGCCATGTGCGTGCCGCCGTCCCGCTGCGGGATGTTGTTGGTGAAGGGCAGGACGGTCTCGTGATAGCTGTCGTTCCACCACATCGCGACCTCGACGCCGATGCCGCCCTTCTCTCCGGTGATGAAGATCGGCTCGGGCATGACGGCGGTCTTGGACCGGTCCAAGTATTTCACGAATTCCTTGACGCCGCCCTCGTAGAACAGCTCGGTCTTCTGGACCTCGGCATGACGCTCGTCCTCCAGGATGATGCGCACGCCGCTGTTCAAGAAGGCCAGCTCGCGCAGGCGGTTCTCCAGCGTCTTGAAGCTATAGTCCAGGTTGCTGAAGGTCCCGTCCGGATGCACGGTCTTGGCCGAGGCCATGAAGCGCACCTCGGTCCCGCTTTCACCCGGCGCATCGCCCACCACGACCAGCGACTTGACGGTGTCGCCGCGCTCGAACCGGACGAAGTGCTCCTTGTCGTTGCGCCAGATGCGCAGCTCCAGCCAGTCGGACAGGGCGTTCACGACCGACACGCCCACGCCGTGCAGGCCCCCCGACACCTTGTAGCTGTTCTGGTCGAACTTTCCGCCTGCATGCAGCTGGGTCATAATGACCTCGGCCGCGCTGACGCCTTCTCCGGCATGCATGTCGACCGGGATGCCGCGCCCGTTGTCGCGCACGCTGACGCTGCTGTCGGCATGGATCTTGACCTGCACGAAGTCGGCATGGCCGGCCAGGACCTCGTCGATGCCGTTGTCCACGACCTCATAAACCATGTGGTGCAGGCCGGACCCGTCGTCGGTATCGCCGATATACATGCCGGGACGCTTTCGCACGGCGTCCAAACCCTTGAGAACCTTGATGGAATCGGCGTCGTACAAAGCGGGTTGGGCGGCGGTGTCGGTCATGCGTCGGGCTTTCTGTTCGTCATGTCTTGATATAGGCCTTCGCAGGGGCAAAGTCACGGCTTTGGCTGGGTTTTTCGGCCCCGTCGGCGGGTTTTATGCCCGGCCTGCCCAGATCTGGCCCGCACCCAGCACCAGCCCCACGAAAATCAGTAGCCAGCCCGATGCCAGGTTCATCCGCCGCAGCCCCGCGGGGGTCGCCAGACGGGCGCGCAGCGCGGCCAGCGTGGCGCCCATGCCTAGGTTCAGCAGGAACGGAATGGCCCCCGACATCCCCACGATCACCGCGACATCGCGCCCGGTCAGCCGCGCCACGTCGAAGAAACCGGGCAGCACGCCGACATAGAACAGCGCCGCCTTGGGGTTGCCGGCAATGGCCAGCAGGCCCGCGCTGAAGCCCGCCCACCCACCACGCCGGGTCAGGCGGCTGTCGCTGTCCACGGCCTGCCCGGCGTGGCGCAGCAGCCCGATGCCCATGCCCAGAAAGACCGCGACCGCGATCCAGCGCAGGGCCGACAGCAGAGCCGCCTGATCGCCCACCAGCAGCGTCAGGCCGAAGATCGCGATCAGCGGCCAGATCATGTCCCCGATCGCCACCCCAAGCGCCAGCGGCCAGACCCCCGCCCAACCGGACGACAGGCCCCGCGCCATGATCGCCACCCAGACCGGGCCGGGCGTCAGCCAGATCGCCGCCAGCGCGCCCGCATACAGCCAGATCGCCTGCACGCTCAGCGTCATGCGGCCTCGCATGCCGCAGAGGCGCCGTCGGTCTTGGTCACGGCCAGGCTGCGCGCGCGCGGGCCGAAGGCGTCGAACAGTTCCGGCCCCGTGCCGGTCAGCAGGGTCTGGGCGGGCAGGTCGGTGATGCGGTCGTAAAGGGCCGCGCGCCGGTCGGCGTCCAGATGCGCCGCGACCTCGTCCAGCAGCAGCAGGACCGGCTGGTCCGACAGCGCACGCGCATTGGCCAGGATCAGCGACAGCAGCAACGCCTTCTGCTCTCCGGTCGAGGATTGGGCGGCGGGCATGTCCTGCGGCCCCCAGCTGGCGCCCAGATCGGCCCGATGCGCGCCGGTCAGCGTCCGCCCGGCGGCCATGTCGCGGTGGCGCGTCGCGGCCAGGCGCGCGGCGATGCTGGCGGGGTCGGCATCGTTGGCAAAGCCGTCCTGGGCCAGCAAGGTCAGGCGTGCGGCCGGAAAATCCGTGCCGCCGTCCTGCGCGGCCATGATGGCGGACAGGGCCGCCTGGCGGTTGCGGGTCAGGCCCGCGCCGGCCTCGGCCATCTGCGTCTCCAGTGCGCGGTACCAGCCGGGATCGCCGATCTGATCGCGCAGCAGGCGGTTGCGTTCACGCATGGCCTTGTCATAGGCCAGCGCCAGGTCCGCGTGGTCGGGCATCAGCGACAGGGTCACCCGGTCCAGGAACCGCCGCCGCCCTTCGGGTGCGTCCGACCACAACCGGTCCATCGCGGGCACCAGCCAGATGACCCGCACCAGCCGGGCCAGCGCGGTCTGGGTCACGGGCTTGTCGTCCAGGATGACATGGCGGGGTTGGCCGGGGGGCGCCGCGGTCTCGACCGCGTGATCGCCAAGCGTGGCGCGGAGGCGCCAGCCCGCATCGGGGCCCATCCGCGCCTGGTCTAGGGCGGCCACCGCGCGCAGTCCGCGGCCCGGCGCCAGCATGGACAGCGCTTCCAGGATGTTCGTCTTGCCGGACCCGTTCGGCCCATGGATCGCCAGGGGGCGGGCGTCCAGCGACAGGTCCAGCCGCGGCCAGGACCGGAACTGGGACAGCCGCAGCGCCGTCAGTGTCACACGCGCATCGGCATGACGACATAGACCGCGCTGAGATCGCTGCCCTCGCGGATCAGGGCGGCGTCGCCCGAGCCGTTGAACAGGAACACCGCGTTGTCGCGATCGACCTGGCCCGCGATCTCCTGCAGGTACTTGGCGTTGAAGCCGATCTCCAGCGGTTCGTCGGCATAGGCCACGATCAGCTCCTCCTCGGCGGCGCCGGCATCGGGGGCGTTGACCGACAGGACCAGCCGGTCCGCGTCCAGCGACAGCTTGACCGCGCGCGAACGTTCGCTGCTGACGGTCGCCACGCGGTCGACGGCGCGGGCAAAGTCGGCGGCGTCCACCTCAAGCTTGCGGGCGTTGCCCTGCGGGATCACGCGGCTGTAATCGGGGAAGGTCCCGTCGATGACCTTGGAGGTCAGCGTGATCGTGGGCGTGGCAAAGCGGACCTTGGTCTCGCTGACCGACACGGCGATCTCGGCCTCGTCGTCGTCCAGAAGCTTGCGCAGCTCTCCGACGGTCTTGCGGGGCACGATCACGCCGGGCATCGCATCCGCGTTCGCGGGCAGGGGCGCGTCGATCCGGGCCAGGCGGTGCCCGTCGGTCGCCACGCAGCGCAGGACGGGGCCGTCCTCGGACTGGGCCACGTGCATGTAGACGCCATTCAGATAGTACCGCGTCTCCTCGGTCGAGATCGCGAATTTCGACTTGTCGAACAGCCGGCGCAGCACCGATGCGGGCGCCTTGAAGTTCGCGCTGTATTCGCTGCTGGCCATGACCGGGAAATCGGCCCGCGGCAGGGTCGCCAGGCTGAAGGACGAGCGCCCGGCCTGGACCGACAGCCGCCCCGAAGCGTCGTCGCTGGCCAGTTGGACCAGGGCGCCGTCGGGCAGCTTGCGCGCGATCTCGTTCAGCATCACGGCGCTGACGGTGGTGGCGCCGGGGCGTTCGACCTGGGCCACGGCGCGGTCCACGACCTCGGTGTCCAGGTCGGTGGCCCGGAAGCTGACGCCTTCGGGGGTGGCCTCGATCAGCACGTTGGCCAGGATCGGGATGGTGTTGCGGCGTTCCACGACCGACTGGGCCTGCGACACGGCCTTGACCAGAACGGCGCGCTCGATCGAGAATTTCATCAGTTTCCCCTGTCCCATGGCTCTGCGGCCCCTGCCGGACCTGATGTGTAGCCGCCCGCGCGGGCAGTCACAAGATTTTCGTGATCAGGCTTCCAGCATCCGCTTCAGCACGGCGATGTCCTCGACCATGGCGCTGTCCTCGACCAACAGCTCCTCGATCTTGCGCACGCCGTGCATGATCGTGGTGTGGTCGCGTCCGCCGAAGCGGCGGCCGATCTCGGGGAGGGAGCGGCTGGTCAGCTGCTTGGACAGGTACATCGCGATCTGGCGGGGCCGGGCGACGTTGCGCGCGCGTTTCGGACCCATCATGTCGGCCAGGCGGATGTTGTAATGCTCGGCCACCTTGCGCTGGATGTCGTCGATGTTGATCTTGCGGTCATTGGTCCGCAGGATGTCGGCCAGGCATTCCTGCGCCACCTCCAGCGTGATCTCGCGGCGCAGCAGGCTTGCATGCGCGAACAGGCGCTGCAGCGCGCCTTCCAGGACGCGGACGTTGGTGGTGATGCGATGCGCCAGGAACTCCAGCACGCCCGCGCCGATCTCCAGGTCGGACTGCTGGGCGCGGAAGGCCTGCGTCTTGGACTGCAGGATGCCCAGGCGCAGCTCATACGTCGTCGGGTGCAGGTCCACGATCAGGCCGCAGGACAGGCGCGACTTGATGCGTTCCTCAAGGCCCTTGATCTCGGCGGGCGCGCGGTCGGCCGAGATCACGATCTGCTTGCCCTGGTCGACCAGCGCGTTGAACGTGTGGAAGAATTCCTCCTGAGTGCTGTCCTTGCCGGCGATGAACTGCACGTCGTCGACCATCAGCATGTTCACGTTCCGGAACATGCTCTTGAAGTCCATGATCGAGCTTTCGCGCAGCGCCTGCACGAAGCGGTACATGAACTGTTCGGCCGACAGGTACAGGACCTGCGCCGACGGGTGGCGCGCCTGATAGTCATGCGCGATCGCGTGCATCAGGTGCGTCTTGCCCAGGCCCACGCCGCCATAGAGGAACAGCGGGTTGAAACCGACGGGCCCCCCCTCGGCCACGCGGCGGGCGGCGGCATGGGCCAGCTCGTTCGGCTTGCCGACGATGAAGTTCCCGAAGGTGAAGCGGCTGTCCAGCGGTGCGCCCAGATCGGTGCGGGCGGCGCGGGTGGTCGGCGCCTCGGCCGGCTGGCCCGCGGGGGCCGTGGCCTGGGCCGAGGGGCGCGCCGCGGCGCTGCCCACGTCAAAGCGCAGACGCTCGACCGGGGCGCCATGTCGGGTCAGCACCGCCATGATGTCCTTGGCAAAGTGACGCCCGACCCAGTCAGAGATGAAGCGCGTCGGGCTAACGAATCGCGCGGCCCCGTCGTCGATCGCCATCAGGCGCAGCGGCTTGATCCAGTGGTTGTAGTTGTTCGGCCCCACGCTCTGTTCCAGCTCGGCGCATGCCTGACCCCAGATCTTGTCCATCATCGTCCCGTTTCCCGTCTGTCCCCAATCCCCGCCGGTTGATCCGACGGGACAGAATTCACGTCATCCGGGTGGCACGCAAAAACGCTGCCCCCGCGACCGCGAACGCGGTCGATCAAGGGGCATCAGCCCGTTTTCGGTCCTGGACACAGGTCCCCGGACACCCGGTGGCAGCCGGATGTCGTGAACCCGAAGGCGGAAGAGGTGTTCTTCGCGGCCCGGCCGTCGTCCCGGACGGATCCGAAGATCTGTCCACAGGGCCCGGCCCGTCCCCAAGCGACGTGAATCGCAAGGAGGAAACTAGCCCCAGCTTGTGGATAGCTGCAACCGAACTCTGCGCTTGACAGCAACTTGGTCCAAGCGAATCTGCGATGCCTTTGACTCGATTAACAATTTTCTGAATTACTTGAATTCGTTCGATTTTTCAAAATGTCGCAGGTGCAGAAACGCAAATCGGGCGCAGGGCTTTCGCCTGCACCCGATGCTGTATTCCGGTGCCCCGAAGGGCGTGGAACGCGTATCTCAGGGCCCCGTGGAGCCTGTGGATCAGTTGGCCGACAGCGCCTTCACGCGGGCCGCCAGGCGCGAGATCTTGCGCGACGCGGTGTTCTTGTGCACGACGCCCTTGGTCACGCCGCGCATCAGTTCGGGCTGCGCGGTCTTCAGCGCCAGCGCGGCCGCATCGGCATTGCCCGAGGCGATGGCCTCTTCGACCTTGCGGATATAGGTGCGGATGCGCGAACGGCGGGCCTTGTTGACGTCGGTGCGACGTTCGATCTGGCGGGCGCGTTTCTTGGACTGGGGCGTGTTAGCCATGGGTGTCTTCCTATCGGGTCAGGTGCATGTCTCAATGTCGAACGTGCAAAAGCCCCATGGCGCCGTCCCTGATCCGGAACGGACATGATTCTTGCCAAAGCGGGCCCACACGCATGTAAGTCGGGGCGTATAGGCCAGCCCCGCCGAAAAGAAAACCCTTATCTGTCGCGGAACTGCGCCTCGCGCTTTTCCAGGAAGGCGGCCATGCCCTCCTTCTGGTCCTCGGTCGCGAACAGCGCATGGAAGGACCGGCGCTCGAACAGCAGACCCTCGCGCAGCGTCGTCTCATAAGCGCGGTTCACGGCCTCCTTGACGGTCTTGGTGGCGATCTGGGACTTTTCGGCAATCTTGCGCGCGGCGGCCATCGCGTCGGGAATCAGCTTGGGGGTGGGCACGACGCGGCTGACCAGACCGGACCGCTCGGCCTCTGCGGCGTCCATGAAGCGGCCGGTCAGGTTCATGTCCATGGCCTTGGACTTGCCCACGAACCGCGTCAGGCGCTGCGTGCCGCCGATGCCCGCGACGACGCCCAGGTTGATCTCGGGCTGGCCGAACTTGGCGTTCTCGGCGCAGATGATGAAATCGCAGACCATCGCCAGTTCGCATCCACCGCCCAGGGCGTATCCGCTGACGGCGGCGATGATCGGCTTGCGGACCCGGGTGATCGCCTCGATCTGGGCGCCGAACAGGTCGGATTCGTAGACCTCGACGAAGGTCTTGGTCGACATCTCCTTGATGTCGGCACCGGCGGCAAAGGCCTTTTCGCTGCCGGTCAGGACGATGCAGCGAACCTTGTCGTTGCGGTCGGCATCCGACAGTGCGGCCGACAGCTCGTCCAGAAGCGTGGCGTTCAGCGCGTTCAGCGCCTCGGGGCGGTTCAGCCGGATCAGGGCGACCTCGTCCTCGATCTCCACGATGATGGTTTCATAAGCCATAGGCTTGGACCTCGTTGGCAGATTGCGTGGCCCCCGTCCTAGCAGAGGCCCGCGCAGTCGTCCAATCGTTCACCTCTGGCAGGCGGGACAGTAGAAGGACGACCGCCCCGATTGCACGATCCGCGCGATGGTGCCGCCGCATCCGTCCCGCAGGCAGGGCTGGCCCGCCCGGTCATAGACGCGGAAGCTGTGCTGGAAATAGCCCAGCTCTCCGCTGGCCTGCCGGTGATCGCGCAGGCTGGAACCGCCCGCGGCGATCGCGTCGGTCAGCACGTCGCGGACATGGCCCACCAGCGCCGCGATGCGTGCGGCCCCGATCCGTCCCGCCGCCCGGCGCGGATCAATGCCTGCGCGCCACAGCGATTCGCTGACATAGATGTTGCCCAGGCCCGCCACGATGCGCTGATCCAGCAGCGCCTGTTTCACCGGCACCCGCCGACCGGCAAAGGCCGCCTGCAGATAGGCGGGCGTGAAGACCGGGTCGAAGGGTTCCGGGCCCAGATGGTCCAGCAGGGGATGGGACGCGCCCTCGCGGATCAGGTCGACCATGCCGAACCGTCGGGCGTCGTTGAATGTGACGGTCGTTCCCGCATCCGTGGTCAGCACGACATGGTCGTGGCGCGCATGGATGCCCGGATCGCGGTGGAACCCCGCCAGGCCCGCACCTTCGACCAGCATGCGGCCGGACATGCCCAGGTGCCACAGGACCGTGCCGCGCCCTTCCAGGTCGGCCAGCAGGTATTTCGACCGCCGCCGCAGCGCGGTGACGGTGGCGCCCGTCAGCACCTGCATCAGGTCCACCGGCAGGGGCCAGCGCAGGTCGGGGCGGTTGATCTGGGCGCGGGCGATGCGCGCGCCTTCCAGATGGGGCAGCAGGCCGCGGCGGACGGTCTCGACTTCCGGCAGTTCTGGCAATCGGGTTCCTTTCGTCGCATTGTGTGCGCGGCACGCCGGACCTATCTGGCAATGGAACAGGCAAACGGCAAGCGCATGACGGACAGCAAGACGACCCATTTCGGCTTTCGGACCGTGGACGAGGATCAGAAGGCCGGCATGGTCCATCAGGTCTTCTCCTCGGTCGCATCGAAATACGACGTGATGAACGACCTGATGAGCGTCGGCATCCACCGCGTCTGGAAGACCGCGATGATGGACTGGCTGGCGCCGCGCGATGGACAGCACCTGCTGGACGTGGCGGGCGGCACGGGCGACGTGGCGTTCCGGTTCCTGGACCGGGCGCCGGGCGCGCGGGTCACCGTCTGCGACATGACCGAATCCATGCTGGTCGAGGGGGGCAAGCGTGCCGATGCCGTCGACAAGGCGGACCGGCTGGCCTGGGTCACGGGCGACGCGATGGCGCTGCCCTTTGCCGACAACAGCTTCGACCGCTACACGATCAGCTTCGGCATCCGCAACGTGACGCGCATTCCCGATGCATTGGCCGAGGCGTACCGCGTGCTGAAGCCCGGCGGCCGCCTGATGGTGCTGGAGTTCAGCCAGATCCCGGTGCCGGCGATGCAATGGGCCTATGACCGCTACAGCTTCAACGTGATCCCGGCGATGGGGCAGGCAGTGACGGGCGATCGCGACAGCTATCAATACCTGGTCGAATCGATCCGCAAGTTTCCCGACCAGGACAGCTTTGCCGCTCTGATCCGCGACGCGGGCTTTGACAGGGTGCAGTGGCGCAACCTGTCGATGGGCATCGCCGCCCTGCATTCCGGCTGGAAATTGTAGGCATATGCGCGGTCCCCACAACATCTTGCGTCTGATCAGGACAGGTGCGACCTTTGAACGGACCGGTGCGATGGCCGCCGTCCTGAACGCGGTCGATGCGCCGATCCGCCTGCGCCTGGCCGCGCGGGTCATGGGCTGGCCCTTCCGCTGGCTGGGCTACAAGGGCGATCCGACCTTGCCGCCGATCACCCGGGCGATCACCGCGCTGGGGCCGGCCTACATCAAGTTCGGGCAGATCCTGTCGACGCGCGCCGATGTCGTGGGCCCCGAAATGGCCGGGCAGCTGCGCATGCTGCAGGACCGCCTGCCGCCCTTTCCCACCGACCTGGCCAAGAAGGCCATCGAGGCCGAGCTGCGCGCCCCGGTCGACCAGCTGTTCAGTGAATTTTCCGAACCCGTCGCCGCCGCCTCGATCGCGCAGGTCCACCGCGCCCGCGTCCGCGAGACGGGACGCGAGGTCGCGGTCAAGGTCGTGCGCCCCGGCATCGGGGCCGCGTTCAAGCGCGACATCGACGCGTTCCATTTCGGAGCCCGCCTGATCCAGCTTCTGTCCCCCGGCACCCGCCGCCTGCGGCCGCGCGACGTGGTGCGCCATTTCGAACAGACGGTCACCGGCGAACAGGACCTGCGCCTGGAGGCCGCGGCCGCGTCGGAATTCGCGGAAAACACCGCGCGGGACGCGGGCTTTCAGATCCCCATGCCGCATTGGGCGCTGTCGTCGCGTCGCGTGCTGACCGCCGACTGGGCCGAGGGGCTGCCGATGGGCGACCGCGACGCGCTGATCGCCGCCGGTCACGACACGACCGAACTGGCGCGCCGGGTGATCCAGCTGTTCCTGTCGCATGCGCTGCGCGACGGGTTCTTCCATGCCGACATGCATCACGGCAACCTCAAGGTGGCGGCCAATGGCGATGTCATCGCCTATGATTTCGGCATCATGGGAGAGATCGACGAATACACCCGTCGCGTCTATGCCCAGATCCTGTACGGCTTCATCCAGCGCGATTACCGCCTGGTCGCCCGCGTGCATTTCGAGGCCGGATACGTCCCCCGCGACCGCGACGAGGCCGCGTTCGCCCGCGCCCTGCGCGCCGTCGGAGAGCCGATCTTTGGCGCCGATGCCAGCCGGATCAGCATGGGCAACCTGCTGTCCTATCTGTTCGAGGTGACGGAACGGTTCGGCATGCCCACGCGGACCGAACTGATCCTGCTGCAACGCACCATGGTCGTGGTCGAGGGCGTGGCCCGGTCGCTGGACCCGCAGCTGAACATCTGGGACGCGGCCAAGCCGGTGGTGTCCGATTACATCAAGGCCAGCGTCGGCCCCAAGGCCGCGATCAGCGACCTGACCCATATCGCGCAGACCGTGGGCCGGTACGGCCCGCTGCTGCCACGGATGATCGAGCAGGCCCTGTGGGAACGCGCCCACCCCGAGGAGGCGCGCCTGACCCTGATTCAGCCGCGCAGTTCCGGGACGCTGCTGCTGGTCGCGATCCTGGCGCTGGCGGCGGGGGCGGGGATCGGCCTGTCGCTGTAGGGCGCGGCGGTCAGAAACAGATGATCTCGGCCTCGGCCTCGGCGCGGCGCAGGGTGGCCACGGTCTCGGTCAGGGCGGCCATGCCGCGGAACATGCCGGACCGCTCTCCGGTGGTCTGGCGCATCCGCAGGATGGTTTCCGCGCCGACGTAATCGGCATAGGGCAGCACCTCGGCGATGCGGTCGATCGCGCAGGAACAGCGGTCCAGCATGTCGCGCGTCTGCCCGTTGGTCGCCATGCAGGCAAAGGCGTATTCGACCCGCGCATTGGTCGGATAATCGTTCACTGCCTGCGCCGATGCGGGGGCCGCCGTCAGGGCCAGCGCCAGTGCACAGGCGCCCGCGCGGATCATTGCAGCACCAGTTCGTTGCGATAACCCGCCGCGGCATCGGTTTCGGCGCGCAGCTCGCGGATGGGCTCGTCCGGCGCGGCCATCACGAAGGTCAGCGTCAGCGTCTGGAAGCCGTGCATGCGTTCTGCATTCTTGTCCGCGATGAAGGGCTGAAAGCTGGCCGTGATGCCGCCGTCGGTGGTCGTGACCTCTCCGCCCCGGAACAGCGCCTCCTTCATGCGGTTGCGGATGTAGAACGGGCTGCCGCCGGTCAGCGCGGCCATGTCGCGGGTCGTCTGTTCCAGAAAGAAGGTCAGGACCGGATCACCCGAAGAGATCGGGAACGGTCCGATCGTGCGGTCGATCGGCCCGGCCTTCTGGGTCAGTTCCAGGATCGGCTGCTGATCGCTGGGGTCGATGTCCTGGGACAGGGTGATGCGGCCGTCCTCGGTCGGGCGGAACCCTTCGGCCATCGGGCCCGTGACGGTCATCTGCCATTCCAGCGTCCTGTCGCCCAGATCCCAGGGCCCCCGCTCGGCAAAGACCGCGTCGCCGGCCTCGGCCGCGATCAGGGGCAGGGGGGCAAGCCCCAGCATCAGGGCAAGTGCAAAGGCGCGGGTCATGGTCGTCCTCCCAAACGTTGGGGCATGATGGGCGCGGGACGGGCGGCGGCGCAAGCCCCGGCGGCGGCCGCATCCCCCCTTGGTCTTAGGCCAGAAGACGCCCCAGAATCTCGGCCAGGTCTGGCGCGCTGACGGGCTTTTCCAGCAGGTGGATGCCCATGGCGGCGCAGCGCCGCGAAATCGCTGGATCGCGATGCGCCGTCACCATCACCGCGGGCACCGGCCGGTCGGATGCGGCGCGCAGCGCCTCGATCGCGGCAAACCCGGTGTCGCCGTTCTCCAGGTGGTAATCGGCCAGGATCACGTCTGGGGGTTCGTCCCCCATCGTGGCCAGCGCCTCGGCCGTGTCGCCGGCGATGCGGGGCACCATGCCAAGCCGGTCGCGCAGGATCATCTGATAGGCACGGCGCATCTCGGGGTCGTTCTCGACCACCAGGGCCACGCGGCCGCGCAGCGCGGGCAGCGGCGCGACGGCAAGGCGCGGTGTGTCCGACAGCGCCTGCACCAGGGGCAGGCCGACGCGGAACACCGTGCCGCGCATCGCCTCGGACGACAGGCTGATCGGATGGCCCAGCTTGGCGCAGGCCCGGCGCACGATGGACAGGCCCAGCCCCATGCCCGGCGTCGCGCTGTCGTGGGTCAGACGCTGAAACTCGTCGAAGATGCGGTTGCGGTCCACGGCCGGAATGCCCATCCCGGTGTCATAGACCGACAGCCAGCACATCGCTCCCTTGCGACGCGCACCCACCGCGACGCCGCCGCGATGGGTGTACTTGATCGCGTTCGACACCAGGTTCTGCGCGATGCGGCGCAGGAAGATCGGGTCGCTGTCCACGACCGCGGTCGTGGGCATGAACCGCAGCCGCAACCCCTTGGCCTGCGCCACGGGCGCGAATTCTGCGGCCAGCCTGCGGAACAGATCGTCCAGCGGCACGGGCTGTCGGTTGAACTCGATCCGCTGGCTGTCCAGCCGCGAGATGTCCAGCACCGCATGCATCAGCTGTTCAACCGATTCGAAGGCGCTGCCAAGCCGGTCGGTCAGTTCGGTCTGGTGCGGGTCCATCGGCGTGTCGGTCAGCGCCGACAGGAACAGCCGCGCCGCCGACAGGGGCTGCAGCAGGTCGTGGCTGGCCGCGCGCAGGAAACGGGTCTTGGACCGGTTCGCCTCCTCGGCCAGGGCACGGGCCACGGCCAGTTCGCGGTTTCTTTGCGACAGGTCGGCCATCGCGCGTTCCAGGTCACGCGTGCGGGCCAGCACCTCCTGCTCCAGCGCGACGGCGGCCTGGAACATCGACCATGCGGACCCGCGTGATTCTTCCAGCCGGTCGATCCGGTCGATCAGGACGGCGTTGATGCGGGTCAGCTTGGCGATCTGCCGGTCGGGCGGATCGTCGTCACGCAACATCATCGGACCTCATGAAGGCCAGGCCCACGAATGTCTGGTTCACATGCATGCCGCTGTGCTGTTCGCCATAGGTGTTGAACCCCGCGACGCGGTGACGGCGGTACAGGTCCGACATGCGGTCGGTCAGCCCCGCGCGTTCCAGCGCCAGCCGGCGCAGGATGCAGTCGAAGGCCAGCACCATCAGCGGCGGCGTGGGCAGCGCCTCCAGCAGGTCGGAAAACCCCTGGATCAGATCCTCGGACCGGCCGAGGGTCAGGACTGTGCCGGTGTCGATGGACGACATCAGCGACAGGCCGTCGTCGTCTGTGATGGCGCTGATGGCGCGCACGTGATGGCGCCCGCCCATGCGCAGCAGCAGGGGGTGGCGGGCAAATTCGCTGGGCGTCAGGTCGGCGCGGCGCAACCCGGTCAGGCGGGCATATTCCTGGGCCGCGGGTTCGGCGTTCAGCTCCAGGATGCGGCGTTTTTCGGGAATGGCGGCGGTGACCACCGCGCGGGTGGGGGTGGGGCTGAAATGGGCGAACGTGACCTCGCGGATGGTCAGGTCGGTCTCGACCAGCAGGAAGACCGCGACGCCCGACCGCACGGCGCCCTGCGCAAGCAGCGAGGTGCGGCGGAAATCCAGACCGTCGCCCGCCGACCCCCCCAGCACCGGGACCGAGGGCAGGGCCGCGTCCAGCGTGGCGACCAGCGCGTCCTCCTGTCCGGCCAGGCCATCGGTCAGCAGAAGGCCGAACAGGTGACGCGCCGGGTCGGGGCCGAAATCGCGCGCCGTCTGGCGCAGCTGCGCCATCCATTCCGACACCGGCAGCGCGGCAAGGTCCGGCAGCAGCAGGGACGCGGCGCGGAAATGGCGCGCGGGAAACCCGATCGCCACCACGCTGTCGCTGGCATAGCCCTGCGGCCCGATCTCTCCGGCGGACGAGCATCCGGCGATCACGCAATCGGGCGGCAAGTGGGGGGCCAGCCCGCACTGCAGCGCGGCCAGGTCGTCCGCCTGCGCGCCGAACAGCAGGACCAAGGCGGGATTGGTGCCGCGCAGGCCGTCCAGCAGGGTCGGGACCATGTCGGTCCCGCCGCGGTCGGCCTGCACAGCGACCGGCCCGGATGCGCCCTCCATCGCAGCCGGGTCGGTGTTCATCAGCCGGCCTCGAACAGCCGGATCGAGTTGGCCAGCAGCACGGCCTGCGTGCGGCGGCGGGCGTTGATCTTGGACATGATCGCCGTGATGTGCGTCTTGACCGTGGCCTCGGCGATCGACAGCTCGTAGCTGATCTCCTTGTTGGCCTTGCCCTTGCAGATCAGCCGCAGGATCTTCATCTGCTGCGGCGTCAGCGACGAAAAGCGCCGCGCCAGTTCGGCCTTCGCGTCGTCGTCCGCGCTGTCCTGATCGGGTTGGTATCCGTCGGGGGTGACGTGCTCGCCCTCCCACATGCGGCGCAGGCTGTCGACCAGCGCCTCGCGCGACAGCGACTTGCTGATATAGCCCTGTGCTCCGGCCGCCATCGCGGTCGAGATCATCGCCCCCTCCAGATCGGCCGAAATCATGGTGATCGGCACGCCCGGAAGCTGGCGGCGCAGGGTCACGATGCCCTCGGCGCCGCGCGCGTCGGGCAGGTTCAAGTCAAGGATCACGGCGTCGGGCGCACCCTGCACGCGAATCTGTTCCACCGCTGCGCCAAGGCTGCGCGCGGTGCGGACATTCTTCAGGCCAAAGCTGATCTTCAGCGTCAGTGCCAGCGCATCGCACATCAGCGGGTGGTCGTCGACGATCAGGATCTCGCGGACCTGGTCGGCGGTGGGTCGCGCTGACGGCACGGGACGCGCCTGCATGGCGGCTGCTGTCATGGCATTCCTCCCTGGGTTCTGCCGGCCGCAACCCCTCCTCAAGGGTGCCGCCGTGACCGTAGTCTAGGGCAGGGTGCACATAAAGCAAGCGCCATGCTGCGACGAAAGTCGGATGGCGATCTAGCTTTTGTTGACCGTTCGTTCGCCCGGCGGAAAGCTTTCGGTCCAGACATTGCCGTCCGTATCCTCGACCCGGACGTTGATCGGCTGGCCATCCGGTTGATAGCGAAAGCGGAACACCGGATCCTCGCTGACCGAGATCCCCGCCGCCATCGAGAACAGCAGTGCGTCACCCTGGCGCACATCCAGGCGGTCGATGAAATGGGCCGGGATGTTCAGCAGCGTCACTTGGTCGCGCTGAAGGCCCGAAAAGTTCGGATGCCGGATCATCAGCGTGCCGATTTCCTCTCCGTCCTGAACCTCGCTGCGCCAGCGCATCTGGCCCATGGTCGCCTTGGTCGCGGCCATGTCCTTGCCCGCCGGCGCCGAACAGCCGCCCGCGGCCTTGACGAAGCGCCCGGCCATGACCTGCGTGCCGTCGGCCTGGGTCGCGATGGCGCGGACGTCGGAATAGCTGTCGACCCGGACGCGCACCTCGAAATCCAGGGGCATCAGCGCGGGACCAAAGGCGTATTCGGCGGCGACGGGGGCAGGGTTCTCGTCGATGACCAGGGTCAGGGCGTCGATGGCGGGGGCGTCGGCCGCCTGCGTCAGCCGGATGGGCACGATGGCCGCGTCATGGGCGCGGGTCGGTGCGTCCAGGTCCAGCACCGTGGCGTCCTGCGGCGGATCGCTGTCCAGGTCCATCACCGCCCCGCGCAGATCCTCCCAGGTCGGCGATGGTTGCAGCGCATTGTCCTGCGCCATCGCGGGCGCGGCCAGCAGCGCCGCCGTCAGGGTCAGCCACAGTCTCATTGCCTCATCCTCCCTTGGACATCCTCCGATAGACGAATTCGGTGGTCGTGGCGGCGGCGTCCTCCTCGGCGCGTGCCACGACCCCTGCATGCAGCGGAGATTTCGAACAGACCGGGTCCGTCGCCCGCGCGTCGCCGGCCAGCGCCATCGCCTGGCAGCGGCAGCCGCCGAAATCGACGGACTTGCGGTCGCAGCCGCGGCAGGGTTCCGGCATCCACGCCGTGCCGCGGAAGGCGTTGAAGCTGTCGGACAGGTGCCAGATGTCGGACAGCGACCGCTCTTGCACATTCTCGAAGCGCATCCAGTCGATGGTCTGGGCGGCGTGGCAGGGCAGCACGGTCCCATCAGGTCCGACGTTCAGCCCGGTCGAGCCCCAGCCCCCCATGCAGGCCTTGGGATAGACCGCATGGTGATCGGCGGGGACGTAATCGATGACCATCCGTCCGCGCAGCCGGACGCGGGCGGCGTTTACCACCTGTCGCGCGAATTCGGCCTGTTCGCGCGTGGGCATCAGCGCGCCGCGGTTGCGGTCGGCCCATCCGTGGAACTGGACGGTCGCCACCTCGATCCGCCGGGCGCCAAGACGTTCGGCCAGATCGATCATGTCGGGCAAGCGGTCCATGTTCTGGCGGTGGACGACGGCATTGATGGTCAGCGGAAAGCCGATCTCGGTGACCCAGTCGCTGAAGGCCATCTTCTTGTCCCAGGATCCCGGATGGCCGCTGATCCGGTCGGCCATGTCCGGGCGGATGCCCTGCAGCGACAGCTGGACATGATCGACGCCCGCGCGGTCCAGTTCGATCAGCCGGTCACGGGTGATGCCGATGCCAGAGGTGATCAGGTTCACGTACAGCCCCGCGTCGCGCGCATGGCCCACGATCTGCGCCAGATCGCGCCGCGCACCGGGTTCACCGCCCGAGATGTGGACCTGCAGCACGCCCAGATCGGCAGCCTGCCGGAACACCCGGCCCCAGTCGTCGGCGTCGATCTCACGCGACGCGCGGACCAGATTGACCGGGTTCGAGCAATAGGGACAGGCCAGCGGGCAGCGATGCGTGACCTCGGCCAGCATCGCCATGGGCAGGCCGGGGGTGACGGGGTTGCCGTCCAAGTCGCGGGGCTGGTGCTGCTGGTCCTTCATGCGCTGTCCCTGACAAAGACCATGCGCCGTTCGATCAGCCCGGTCAGGAAATCGCGCACGTCGCCGCCGATCTGGTCCACCGGCGCGTCGTAGCGCGCGGCCAGGTCGCGCACGATCCGGTCCAGGCTGCGAGCGCCGTCCAGTTCGGACAGGATCGCCTCTCCGATCTGGTCCAGCTGCATCGCGCGTTCCGGGGCCTGCAGCACGCGGATGCCGCGCACGCGGTCGCCCTGCAGCCGCACGCCGCGCGGCAGATAGGGGATGTCGTCGGGTCCGATCAATGCGGTCATGCGCGCATCCCCTCTCCGGGCCGCCAGGCCCCGGGGGGCGTGCGCCCCTCGACATAGCCGTGCCACAGCGCGTCCAGCTGGGCCCACAGCACGTCGGTCTTGAAGGTCAGCGCGGCGGCGGCGGCGTCCTGCTTTTCCAGCGTGTCGGCATGGGTCAGGACATAGTCCAGGCCGAACTTGACGTCCTCGGGCGCCTCGGTCAGGCGTTTCTTGAAATAGGACAGGCTGCTGTCATCGGCGAAATCGTAATGCTGCAGCAGACCCTCGATCCGCTGCGCATGGATGCGGGGCGCGAACAGTTCGGTCAGGCTGGCCGCCACCGCGTCCAGCAGGGGCATGTCGCGCACGAAGCGGACATAGGCATCGACCGCAAAGCGCGTCGCCGGCATGATGCCCACGCCCGACGCGACATAGTCCGGGTCCAGCCCCACCGCCTGCGCCAAGGCCAGCCAGCGGCGGATGCCGCCGCCCTCGGTCTGGCCGCCGTCGTGATCCTCGATCCGCTTGCGCCAGGCGCGGCGCAGGTCGGGATCCTCGACCCGGCTCATGAAGGCCGCGTCCTTCATGGGGATGCGCGACTGGTACATCCAGCGGTTGATGACCCAGGCCCGCACCTCGTCCGGGGTGCACTGGCCGCCATGCAGCCGGGCGTGGAACGGGTGACGGTCGTGATAGCGCGCGGCGCCGATGGCGCGCAGGCGGGCCTCGAAATCCTCACGGGACTGGGCGGTGGCTTGGACGTCCTTCACAGCGTGATCTCCATTCCGTCGCGGGCGACCTGCCAGCCCTGTGCCGCGGCCTGGGCCGCCTGCGGGCTGTTCGGGTCGGTCAGCGGGTTCGAATTGTTCATGTGCACGAAGATGCGCCGGCCAATCGGCGTGTCGGCCAGGGCGGGGATCGTGTCGGTCACCGCCATGTGCCCCATGCGGCGGCCGGTCTTGCGGCCCAGGCCCATGCGGATCATCTCGTCGTCGTCCCAAAGGGTGCCGTCGAAGAACAGCGCATCCGCCCCCGCGACGCGGTCGCGCAGCCAGTCGGGCATGTCCGCGCATCCGGGGATGTAGAACGCGCGCCGGTCCGCGCTGCGCAGCTCGACGCCCACGGTGGTCTCTCCGATCAGGCCCGTCTCGACCGTGGCGCCCTCCTGATACAGTGGCACCTTGCCCGGCACGGCGAACAGCGTCGCGGTCAGGCCAGGTGTCAGCGGAATCGTCTGGTCCAGCGCGACGGTCCGGCGTGGGACAAAATCTGGGTTCACCGCAGCCATCATCGGGTTCGCCGCCAGCGCATCATGGATCGCCTGCGTCGCGAACAGATCGAAGGGCTGGCTTTCGCGCAGCGTCAGCAGCCCGGCCACGTGATCGATGTCGCCATTCGTCACCAGGACCGACCGCAGCGGCATGGTCCGCGGGCCGGACGGGTGCAACGCCGGCGTCGCTGCCAGTTGCGCCCGGATATCGGGCGATGCGTTCAGGATGGCCCAGTCGCGCCCATCGGCACTGACTGCGATCGAGCTTTGGGTCATCGACGGGATACGTCCCGCGCGTGCCGCGTCGCAATTGCCGCAGCCGCAGTTCCATTGCGGCAGGCCACCGCCCGCCGCCGCCCCAAGGATGATGATCCGCATCGGGTGTCGTGCCTTACGATAAGAAAGCCCCGCCCGAACGAATTCGGACGGGGCCGCATTCTTGCCTGCGGTACAGGCTCAGAACAGGACGGGCTCGTCCTCGGCGGGTGCGTACATGTTGATTTCCATGCCGCAAGCGATCTCGGTCAGGATAGGTTTGGTCCAGGCCATGTTGTGCTCCTCCTACATGCCGGTGGCGCCGCTACAGAAGGCGACTGGATTCAAATCTAGTATAGAGACAGGATGAATCAACACGACAAAGGTCGCAAGGTCGTGACCATTTCGTGAAGACGGGCCGCAAAAGGGGACGGAAGGACGATGTTTCACCTGGTTCTGGGCGTCTGTCTGGCGATGGCCGCCAATCAATGCGGCCAGGTTCTGCTGCCCCAGGGCGATTCGGCGACGGCCCAGGGGTGTCGGACGCAGGCCGCGCAGGTTGCGGATGCGTGGCTGGCAGCGCGGCCCGATCTGACCGGCAGTGCGCCGGAATGCCGCGCCAATGCCGATCTTCCGGCGCTGGACCTGCAGCAGGTCGCGCCGGGCGTTCATGTCCATTTCGGCGATTCTCACCAGATGGAGGAGACCCCGGACGGGCGCATCGCCAACCTGGGGGTGATCATCGGCCGCGATGCGGTCGCGGTGATCGACGCGGGGGTGTCGCGGGCGCAGGCGCAGGACCTCTATGTGGCGATCCGGAGGATGACCGACCTTCCGG
This sequence comes from Paracoccus sp. Arc7-R13, assembly GCF_004010775.1. Classification (NCBI taxonomy): domain Bacteria; kingdom Pseudomonadati; phylum Pseudomonadota; class Alphaproteobacteria; order Rhodobacterales; family Paracoccaceae; genus Paracoccus; species Paracoccus sp. Arc7-R13. The sequence continues at coordinate 506,922 of NZ_CP034810.1, forward strand.
TGCGGCACCTGATCCTGACGCACATGCATCCCGACCACGTGCTGGGCGCGCAGGTGCTGTCCGAGGCCGGGGCCCGCATCACTGCGCATCACGCCCTGCCGCAGGCGCTTCAGGCGCGGGCGGCGGGGTATCTTGACGCGCTGGTTGGTCTTTACCCGGCCCCGGACTGGATCGGCACGCAGGTGGTCATGCCCGACGATCTGGTCGATGACCGCCGCCAGATCGACCTGGGCGATCGGTCCCTGCTGCTGCGGGCATGGCCTGCGGCCCATACCGACAGCGACCTGACCGTGCTGGACCGCAGGACGAACACGCTGTTCACCGGCGATCTGCTGTTCCGTGACCTGACGCCGGTCGTGGACGGATCGCTGCTGGGATGGCTGGAATGGCTGGACAGCGACCCGGCACGCGGCGCAGGCTTGATCGTGCCGGGACACGGACCGGCCAGCGAATCATGGGCTGACGCATCGGCACCCCAGACCGCATTATTGAAAGCGCTTGCGACCGCGACGCGCCGGGCCATTCAGGACGGGCTGCCGCTGTCGCAAGCCGTCCCCGGCATCGCCAATGCACTGCAGCCGATGCAGAATTCGTGGAATTCCTATCCAGAGACGGTGGCGCGGAACGCAACCGCGGCCTACAAGGAACTGGAATGGGAATGAGAAGCGTTTGACAGGTTCGCCAGAACTGGCAAATGTTCGCGTTAACAGCCGGGCGAAACAGGTCCGGGGACTTTCAGGGAGGAAGACTTGAAAACCGCATTGTACACGACCGCCGCGATCATCGCGCTGACCGCGGGCAGCGCGCAGGCGCAGCTGGTGATCGAACCGGGCAGCGACGACCGCATCAACTGGGCCAGCCTGGACGAGTTCAAGGCCGCGCATTCCGACCTTGAGGGGCAGAGCTTCAACATCCTGGGCCCCTGGCTGGGCGGCGACCAGGAGCTGTTCCAGTCGGTCATCGCCTATTTCAACGAGGCGACCGGCGCGCAGGCGAACTATTCCGGTTCCGACAGCTTCGAGCAGCAGATCGTCATCGACAGCGAGGCCGGATCGCCCCCCGATGTCGCGGTCTTTCCGCAGCCGGGCCTGGCCTCGGATCTGGCCGAAAAGGGCTTCCTGCGCCCCCTGGGCGAGGAGACGGCGCAATGGCTGACCGACAACTATGCCGCGGGCGAAAGCTGGGCGGCGCTGGGCACCTATGCGGGCCCCGACGGGACCGAGGCGCTGTACGCCTTCCCGTACAAGGCCGACGTCAAGTCGCTGGTCTGGTACGTCCCCGAGAACTTCGAGGATGCCGGCTATGAGATCCCCGAGACCTACGAGGACCTGAAGGCCCTGACCGAGCAGATCGCCGAGGAGGGAGAGACCCCCTGGTGCATCGGCCTGGGATCGGGCGGCGCGACCGGCTGGCCCGCGACCGACTGGGTCGAGGACCTGATGCTGCGCACCGCCACGCCCGAGGATTACGACGCCTGGACGACCAATGCGATGCCGTTCAACGACCCCAAGGTCGTGGCCGCGATCGACGAGTTCGGTTGGTTCGCCAAGAACCCCGATTTCGTCGCGGGCGGCGTCGGATCGGTCAGCGCGACCGATTTCCGCGAAAGCCCCGCCGGCCTGTTCGACAGCCCGCCCGCCTGCTACCTGCACCGTCAGGCCAGCTTCATCACGACCTTCTTCCCTGAGGGCACGGTCGTGGGCGAGGATGCCGACTTCTTCTACATGCCCGCTCCCGCATCGGGTGACCTGGGCCAGCCCGTCCTGGGCGGCGGCACCATGTTCGCGGTCCTGTCGGACAACCCCGCCGCGATGGCCTTCGTCGAGTTCCTGAAGACCCCCGTCGCGCACGAGATCTGGATGGCGCAGCAGGGCTTCGTCACGCCCTATACCGGCGCCAATGTCGAGGCCTATGACGATCCGACCGTCCGCCGCATGGGGCAGATCCTGCTGGACGCGACGGTCTTCCGGTTCGACGGGTCGGACCTGATGCCCGGCGCGATCGGCGCGGGGGCGTTCTGGACCGGGATGATCGATTTCGTCGGCGGCGCCTCGGCACAGGACGTCGCGGACAATATCCATGCCAGCTGGGCTTCGCTGAACTGACGACGACCGGCGCGGCGGCCGCGACGCCGCCGCGCCCCATGATCCAGGGGGGAGACCGGGAATGGAATTGCTGTGGTTGGCGGTCAGCACGATCGCGATCGGGGTCTTTGGCTGCGTGGCCTGGTTCTGGGGGTCGAACTGGCTGCTGGACCGCATCTATCCGCCGCGCGGGGCGCAGGCGGGCGACAACATCCGGCGGGCGAACCAGATCCGCCCCTGGCTGTTCCTGGGGCCCGCGATCCTGTTCCTGACGACCTATCTGGTCTATCCGGTGCTGGACAGCTTCTGGCGGTCGCTGTTCAATTCGAACGGATCGCAGTTCGTCGGCCTGGACAACTATGTCTGGCTGGTGAACGACGGCAAGTTCCGGGAATCCATGCTGAACAACATGGCCTGGCTGCTGGTCGTGCCGGCCCTGTCCACGCTGTTCGGCCTGCTGGCCGCGCAGCTGACCGACCGGCTGAAATGGGGCAACATCGGCAAGTCGCTGATCTTCATGCCCATGGCCATCAGCTTTGTCGGCGCGGGCGTGATCTGGAAGTTCATCTATGAATACCGCGCCTCGGGCGAGACGCAGATCGGCCTTCTGAACTGGATCGTGACCCAGCTGGGTGGAGAGCCGCAGATCTGGCTGACCCTGCCGGTTTGGAACAACCTTCTGCTGATGATCGTGCTGGTCTGGATCCAGACTGGCTTCGCGATGGTCATCCTGTCGGCCGCCCTGCGCGGCATCCCCGAGGAGACGATCGAGGCCGCCATTCTGGACGGCGCATCCCCCCTGCAGGTCTTCTTCAAGATCAAGGTGCCGCAGATCATGGGCACCATCGCGGTGGTCTGGACCACCATCACCATCGTCGTGCTGAAGGTCTTCGACATCGTCTTCGTCATGACCAACGGGCAATGGGGCACGCAGGTGCTGGCGAACCTGATGTATGACTGGATGTTCCGCGGCACGCCCGATTACGGGCGCGGATCGGCCATCGCCATCGTCCTGATGATCCTGGTCACCCCGATCATGGTCTGGAACATCTACAACGCACGCAAGGAGGTCCGCTGATGGAGGGGATGGCTGGACAGAAGTCGTCGCTGGCCTGGGCGGTCAACATTGCGGCCTTCCTGCTGGTGCTGGTGTGGACGATCCCGACGCTGGGCCTGTTCGTGTCGTCGTTCCGCGACCGCGACCAGATCTCGACCTCGGGGTGGTGGCAGTCGTTCTCGGGCTCGGTGCAGACCGGTTTCGTGCGTTCGGGCACGGCCGAGGACCAGGTGCAGGAGGGCGATCTCTATGTGATCCAGGGCAGCGCCCTGGAGGGCACGCAGGAGTTGACCGCTTGGGGCACCAGCGCGCGTCAGCCCGATGCCAACGCCCCCGGCGACACCGTCGAGCTGGAGCCGGGGATCGATCTGACCGTGGCCGAGGACGGCAGCTATCGCATGACCTCGGCCCAGCCATTCGAAATGCGGCGGGGTGAACGGATCTTCACCACAACCCTGTCGCCGCCGGCCTTCACGACCGACAACTATTCCCGGGTTCTGACCGCGGGCGGGCTGGGGCGCGCCTTCATGAACACCATGACGGTGACGATCCCCGCCACCGTCATCCCGATCCTGATCGCGGCCTTTGCGGCCTATGCGCTGGCCTGGATGCAGTTTCCGGGCCGGGCCCTGCTGACGGCCTGCGTGGTGGGGCTTCTGGTCGTGCCGCTGCAGGTGGCGCTGATCCCATTGCTGCGGCTGCACAACGAACTGGGCATCGGCAAGGGATACCTGGGCATCTGGCTGGCCCATACCGGGTTCGGCCTGCCGCTGGCGGTCTATCTGCTGCGAAATTACATGGTCGGCCTGCCACGAGAGGTCATCGAGAGCGCCCGCGTCGACGGCGCGACCGAATTCCAGATCTTCCGCCGGATCATCCTGCCGCTGTCCTTCCCCGCCCTGGCCAGTTTCGCGATCTTCCAGTTCCTGTGGGTCTGGAACGACCTGCTGGTTGCCACCGTGTTTCTGGGCAATACGCGCGAACAGCTGGTCATGACCGGCCTGCTGCGCGAGTTGATGGGATCGCGCGGAGGTGAATGGGAGATCCTTGCAACCTCTGCCTTTATCTCGATAGCCGTGCCGCTGCTGGTGTTCTTTGCCATGCAGAAATATCTGGTCCGCGGATTGCTGGCCGGCTCGGTGAAAGGTGGATGATCTTGACTGAACAGACGACGGATTGGTGGAAGGGCGGGATCATCTATCAGATCTACCCGCGCAGTTTCCAGGACACGACCGGCAGCGGCACGGGCGATCTGGCGGGCATCGCCCAACGCCTGCCCTATGTGGCGTCCCTGGGCGTTGATGCGGTCTGGATCTCTCCGTTCTTCACCTCTCCGATGAAGGATTTCGGCTACGACGTCAGCGATTATTGCGGCATCGACCCGATCTTCGGCACGATGGAGGATTTCGACTGGCTGGTGCAAAGCGCGCACGAGCTGGGGCTGAAGGTCATGATCGACCTGGTGATGTCGCACACCTCGGACCAGCATCCCTGGTTCAAGGAAAGCCGCACCAGCCGTGACAACCCGAAATCCGACTGGTACGTCTGGTCCGACCCGCGCCCGGACGGCACCCCGCCCAACAACTGGTTGTCGATCTTCGGCGGCAGCGCGTGGCAATGGGATGCCCGGCGGGAACAGTATTTCCTGCACAACTTCCTGTCGTCGCAGCCGGACCTGAATTTTCACAACCCTGCCGTCCAGGATGCCCTGATCGAGATGGCGCGGTTCTGGCTGGACAAGGGCGTCGACGGCTTCCGGCTGGACACGATCAACTTCTATTTCCACGACGCCCAGCTGCGCGACAACCCGCCCCTGGCGCCGGAATTGCGCAAGTCGGACACGGCCCCCGCCGTGAACCCCTACAACCACCAGAGCCACCGCTTCAGCAAATCGCAGCCCGAGAACCTGGCCTTCCTTGAACGGTTCCACCAGGCGCTGGTGCCTTACGGCGCCGCCGTCGTGGGCGAGATCGGCGACAGCGAGCGCGGGCTGGAACTGCTGGAGGAGTATACCGGCGTCCCGGGCCGGGTGCAGATGTCCTATGTCTTCGACTTCCTGTCGGGTGACGACCTGCCCGCCGCGCGCGTGGTCGAGGTGTTCGATAAGCTGCACGACATCGCGCCCAACGCCTGGCCCTGCTGGGCCATGTCGAACCATGACGTGGTGCGCCACGTCACGCGCTGGAACCTGCCAGACCAGGCGGCCAAGGCCTATGCGACGGTGCTGTTGTGCCTGCGCGGGTCGGTCTGCCTGTACCAGGGAGAGGAACTGGGCCTGCCCGAGGCCGACCTGCGCTTCGAGGATCTGCGCGATCCGTATGGCATCGAGTTCTGGCCCGAGTTCAAGGGCCGCGACGGTTGCCGGACGCCGATGGTCTGGGACATGGGCGTGAACGGCGGTTTCTCGACCAGCCAGCCCTGGCTGCCGGTGCCGCACACGCATCTGCAGCGCACCGTCGTCAGCCAGGAGGCCGACGCCCAGTCCATGCTGCACCATTATCGCTGGGCGGTCGGCCTGCGCCGCAAGCACAGCGCATTGCGCTGCGGAAACATGACTGACATCAAGGCCGAGGGGCCGGTGCTGTCCTTCCGCCGCCGTGACGACAAGCAGACCCTGCTGATCCGCGCCAACCTGTCCGACGACGATGCGGGCGGGCTGATGCCGTGGCAGGTCCAGATCATCGAAGGGTAGGGGAGGAAGACCGCAAATGGCCGATCTGAAACTGACGGACGTCGCCAAGTCCTATGGCGACGTGCAGGTGCTGAGGGACATCGACCTGGACATCCGTTCCGGAGAGTTCATCGTCTTTGTCGGGCCGTCCGGCTGCGGGAAATCCACGCTCTTGCGCATGATCGCGGGCCTGGAGCAGATCACCGGGGGAGAGCTGAAGATCGGCGGGCAGGTGATGAACGACATCCCGCCCAGCCAGCGCGGCATCGCGATGGTGTTCCAGTCCTATGCGCTTTACCCGCACATGACGGTCCGCGACAACATGGCCTTCGCGCTGAAGATCGCGGGCCAGTCCAAGGAGCAGATCCAGGCCGCGACCGACCGCGCCGGCAAGATGCTGCAGCTGACGCCCTATCTGGACCGCCTGCCCAAGGCGCTGTCGGGTGGCCAGCGCCAGCGCGTGGCCATCGGGCGGGCCATCGTGCGCGACCCCAAGGTCTATCTGTTCGACGAACCGCTGTCGAACCTGGACGCCGCCCTGCGCGTCGCCACCCGGATCGAGATCGCACAGCTGAAGGCCTCGATGCCCGACCGCACGATGATCTATGTCACCCACGACCAGACCGAGGCGATGACCCTGGCCGACCGCATCGTGGTGCTGGCCGGCGGCGGCATCGCGCAGGTCGGCGCGCCGCTGGAGCTGTACGAGCGTCCGATGACCGAATTCGTGGCCCAGTTCATCGGCAGCCCGGCGATGAACCTGCTGCCCGGGCGGGTCAAGACCGTGGGCGCGATGACCACCGTCGCGCTGGACGTGGGCCTGGAGGCGCAGGTCGCCATCCCGACCCGTGCCGGCGACGAGGGCATGGTCGTCAACCTGGGCGTCCGCCCCGAGGATATGCGCGAGACCGACGGCACCCCGGTCTTCGAGGGGACCGTCGATCTGACCGAGGCCCTTGGGGAGGTCACGCTGCTGTACTTCGGCACCGGGGCCGAGACCGCGCCGATCACCGCCAAGCTGCCGGGCATCCACCCGGACCTGAAGGGCAAGCGCGTCCGGCTGACCGCCGACCCCCATGCGCTGCACCTGTTCCACAAGGGACAGTCGCTGCTGTACCGGGACGGCGCCGACCGTCTGCCGCCCTATCAGCCGCGCATGGCCGCGCCCTCGGGCAGCATGGGCGGCACGCCCGCGCAGTCGGATCGCGGTCCGGACCGGGCGATGGAGGGGATGGTCATCCCCGAGGGTCCGGTACGCTGAGCCCCGGGGCGCGACCAAAGTCGCAGATCGCGCCCCGCAAACCGTGCTATACTTTCCCCATCCTGAGGGGGAGACCATGACCGAACGCAACCACGCGGAGCTTGTGGCCGCGCAGTCGCAGTCACGCAGCGCCACCTCGGCGCTGGCCGCATCCTGGCGGCGGTCCATGCTGAAGCACGGGCTGGACCCCGCCGACCGCCGCCGCCCGGATCGCCTGTCCGACAGCGAACTGGCCGACCGCCATCAGGCGATGCAGGCCTTCCTGAACGTCGCCGGACCGCAGCTGGACCAGCTGTACAACCTGGTCGGCCTGTCGGGCTGCAACGTGCTGCTGACCGATGCGCATGGCATCGTGCTGGACCAGCGGGTGTCGGATGCCGACGCCCAGCAGTTCCGCGACTGGGGCCTGTGGCAGGGCGCCGACTGGTCCGAGGCCGCGCAGGGCACCAACGGCATCGGCACCTGCCTGGCCGAGGGCCGGCAGGTCACCATCCACCGCGACGAACATTTCCGCACACTGAACACCGCGATGTCCTGCATGGACGCGCCGATCTGGGGACCGGACGGGCGGCTGCTGGCCGCGCTGGACGTCAGTTCGGCGCGCGCGGACCAGACCGAACGCTACAACCGGCTGATATCGGCGCAGGTGGCGCAGACCGCGCGGGCGATCGAATCGCTGTTCTTCCGGATGTCGTTTCCCGACGCGCGCATCGTCGTGGCCTCGGACGATCAGGGCGAACAGGCGGTGCTGCTGGCGGTGGACAAGGATGACCTGGCCATCGGCGCCACCCGCGCCGCCCGCCGCGTCCTGGGGCTGGAGCGCGAGGGTACGATCCGCCCGCGCCCGGCGGCCGACCTGCTGGGCCGCCAGGACGACCTGACCGGGTTCGACCGGGCCGAACGCGCCGCCGTGATGCGCGCCCTGGCCCGCGCGCAGGGCAACGTGTCGGCAGCCGCACGCGCGCTTGGGATCGGGCGGGCGACGATGTACCGGCGCATGGCGCGCCTTGGGCTTGGTGAAAATCACGGGGGACTGTCTCACATGTGAGACAGCTTCTGCGCTGCGGCGTGGATCGGCGGTTGCGACGAATCACGTGCTGTCCGACGCTTTGCGCATACCCGGACCAGGAGATCCGGGGGCTGACATCCTGAGGAGGAGGAACCGATGCCGAACGACCAGACGCACGAATTCAAGGGCGTGGGCGTGATGCCCTTTGCCCGCCGCTATGACAACTTCATCGGTGGCGAATGGACGGCGCCCAAGTCGGGCCGCTACTTCACCAACACCACGCCCATCACCGGGGCCGAGATCGGCGAGATCGCCCGGTCCAATGCCGACGACATCGAGGCCGCGCTGGACGCGGCGCACAAGGCCAAGGGGGCTTGGGGCCGCACCTCGACCACCGATCGGTCCAACGCGCTGCTGAAGATCGCCGACCGGATGGAGGCGAACCTGGAGCTGCTGGCCACCGCCGAGACCTGGGACAACGGCAAGCCCATCCGCGAGACGATGGCCGCCGACCTGCCGCTGGCCATCGACCATTTCCGCTACTTCGCGGGCGTCCTGCGCGCGCAGGAGGGCGGCATTTCTGAAATCGACAACGACACGATCGCGTACCACTTCCACGAGCCCCTGGGCGTGGTGGGCCAGATCATCCCGTGGAACTTTCCGCTGCTGATGGCCTGTTGGAAGCTGGCGCCCGCGCTGGCCGCCGGCAACTGCGTGGTGCTGAAACCCGCGGAACAGACCCCGGCCACGATCATGGTCTTTGCCGAACTGATCGCAGACATCCTGCCGCCGGGCGTCCTGAACATCGTCAACGGTTTCGGCCTTGAGGCGGGCAAGCCGCTGGCGTCGAACCCGCGCATCTCCAAGATCGCCTTCACCGGGGAAACCACCACCGGCCGCCTGATCATGCAGTACGCGTCCGAGAACCTGATCCCGGTCACGCTGGAACTGGGTGGCAAGTCGCCCAACATCTTCATGGAGGATGTCTGCCGCGAGGACGACGACTTCTTCGACAAGGCGATCGAGGGTTTCGTGATGTTCGCGCTGAACCAGGGCGAGGTCTGCACCTGCCCGTCGCGCGCCCTGATCCACGAGAAGATTTATGATCAGTTCATGGAACGCGCGCTGAAGCGCGTCGAGGCCATCGTGCAGGGCGACCCGCGCGACAGCGCGACGATGATCGGCGCGCAGGCCTCGAGCGAGCAGAAGGAGAAGATCCTCTCCTACTTCGACATTGGTCGCAAGGAAGGCGCCGAGGTGCTGATCGGCGGCGAGGCCGCGGATCACGGCGGAGAGCTGTCGGGCGGGTTCTACATCAAGCCGACGGTGTTCAAGGGCCACAACAAGATGCGGGTCTTCCAGGAGGAGATCTTCGGCCCGGTCGTGTCCGTGACCACCTTCAAGGACCAGGACGAGGCGCTGTCGATCGCCAATGACACGCTGTACGGTCTGGGCGCGGGCCTGTGGTCGCGGGATGCGAACACCTGCTACCGCTTCGGTCGCGCGATCCAGGCGGGCCGGGTCTGGACCAACTGCTATCACGCCTATCCGGCCCACGCGGCCTTCGGCGGCTACAAGCAGTCGGGCATCGGGCGTGAAAACCACCGCATGATGCTGGACCACTATCAGCAGACCAAGAACATGCTGGTCAGCTACAGCCCCAAGAAGCTGGGCTTCTTCTAAGACCTTGCGGGCGGCCTTCGGGTCGCCCGCAACCCGCACCGATCCTGCGGCGTTGGGCCACACGCCACCTGCGGAGCGCGCCATGCCCAAGGACAGTATCATCGACCCCGAGGACGCCGCGATCAGCGCGGGCCTGACCTATGTGAACGACGACATGCCGGGCATCACGCGCCAGCGGTCGGGCAAGGGGTTTTCGTACAAGGGACCGGACGGGCGCACCATCACCGACAAGGCGGAACGCAAGCGGCTGGCGTCGCTGGCCATTCCGCCCGCCTATGTCGACGTCTGGATCTGCCCCGATCCGCGCGGCCACATCCAGGCGACCGGACGCGACGCCAAGGGCCGCAAGCAGTACCGGTATCACCCCGAATTCCGCGAGCTGCGCGACAGCAGCAAGTATGACCGCATGCTGGATTTCGCGCGCGGCCTGCCGCAGCTGCGCGCGCAGGTCGATGCCGACATGTCGCGCCGCGGCCTGCCGGTGGAAAAGGTGCTGGCGACCATCGTGTTCCTGCTGGAGAACACCATGATCCGCGTGGGCAACACCCGCTATGCGCGCGAGAACAAGTCGCACGGGCTGACCACGCTGCGGATGCGGCATGTCACGCTGGACGGCAATCAGGTCCGCTTCAAGTTCAAGGGCAAGTCGGGCAAGGAATGGAACCTAGGCCTGCGCGACCGCCGCATTGCCCGCATCATCCGTGCCGTGCAGGAGATCCCCGGCCAGCACCTGTTCCAGTATGTCGATGACGACGGAACCCGCCGCCAGGTCACCTCGACCGAGGTGAACGACTATCTGCGCCAGATCACCGGGCGGCAGGTCACCGCCAAGGATTTCCGAACCTGGACCGGCACGGTCCTGGCCGCCCTGGCATTGGCCGAATACGAGAAGGCCGACAGCGAAGCAGCCGCCAAGCGCAACGTGCGCGACGCCATCGAATCGGTTGCCGCGCGGCTTGGCAACACGCCCACCATCTGCCGCCAGTGCTATGTGCACCCCCAGATCATCGACGCCTATCTGGCCGACGAGTTGCGGTTGGAGCTGGCCGACACGATCGACGACACCCTGACCCAGACCGACCTGCGCCCCGAAGAGACGCAGGTCCTGCGGTTCCTCAAGAAGAGGCTGAAGACATGAGCACCGTCACCGCCACCCCCGCCGCGCTGGAACTGATCGCCGAGATCGTGGCCGATCACGGCCCGGTCCTGTTCCACCAGTCAGGCGGCTGCTGCGACGGGTCGTCGCCGATGTGCTATCCCCAAGGCGATTTCCGCGTGGGCGAACGCGACGTGCAGCTGGGAGAGATCGGCGGCGCGCCCTTCTACATCTCGGCCAGCCAGGCCGAGGCGTGGGCCCATACCGACCTGATCATCGACGTGGTGCCGGGGCGGGGCGGCATGTTCAGTCTGGACAACGGTCGCGAGAAGCGGTTCCTGACCCGATCCGAGATGTGCAGCATCTAGCGCCAAGCAGCGTTGTGACCAAGGCCGCGCTGCGCTAGACACGGGCGACACCTGCGAAAGGCTTGCCCCATGACCCACAGCGTCTTCATCGATGGCGAGGCCGGCACCACCGGCCTGCAGATCCGCGACCGCCTGCTGGGACGCGACGACATCCGCCTGGTCCAACTGGACCCCGCGATGCGCAAGGACCCGCAGGCCCGCGCCGACTGCTTTGCGCAGGCCGATGTCGCGATCCTGTGCCTGCCGGATGCCGCCGCGCGCGAGGCCGTGACCCTGACGGCCGACATGGACGTACGCCTGATCGACGCCTCGACCGCGCACCGGATCGATCCGGACTGGGTCTTCGGCTTTCCCGAACTGGCCCCCGAAATGCGCGAGCGCATCGCCGCCGCGCGGCTGGTCAGCAATCCGGGCTGCTATTCGACCGGCGCGATCGCCATCGTGGCCCCGCTGGTCGCTGCCGGCCTGGTCGACGAGACCGAGGCGCTGTCGATCAACGCCGTCAGCGGCTATACCGGCGGCGGCAAGGCAATGGTCGCGGATTTCGAGGCAGGCACCGCGCCCGTGCATTTCATCTATGGCCTGGATCAGCGCCACAAACACATCCCCGAGATCATGACCCATGGCGGCCTGCTGCTGCAGCCGGTCTTCGCGCCTTCGGTCGGGAATTTTGCCCAAGGCATGGCGGTCCAGCTGCCGCTGCAGCTGGATGACGACCGCAGCGTCGCGGCCCTGCACCAGGCGCTGGCCGATCATTACGCGAACGAGGCCTTCGTGCAGGTCGTGTCCGCCGACCAGATCGGCGCCCGCATCGACCCGACCGCGCTGAACGGCAGCAACGTGCTGCGCATCAGTGTGCATGGCGACGATGAGACCGGATGCGCCACGATCGTCGCGGTGCTGGACAACCTGGGCAAGGGCGCATCGGGCGCCGCGGTCCAGAACATGAACATCATGCTGTGCCTGCCCGAGGGCACCAGCCTCTGACGCCCCACGCCATCCTTGCGGAAACGTTAACGACGTTGCGCGATAGGTTTTGACGCCGGTCGTGCGACGTCGTTAATGAATGCCATTCTGTCCCCGCACATGAACGGGACAGAGTCGTTTTTCATGGTTTTTTTGCAAGGGGTTAACGATGGCGCGCGTACAAGCGTATTCCGGTTTCGACATCACGAATTTTGATCTCAGCGTATTGTATTACGATGCATTCAATGTCGAATTCTTTGACAATCTTTATTTCAATTATGACGGACAGCAGTTTGAGGACGTCTTGCTGGTCGATTATTACAGCGGCGGTTACGATTTTGCGACGATCTTCGGCGGCAGCGGTTTTCGTCAGACTGGTGAGGACATCACGGGTGGAACCGTCACTCTGATCGCCGGGGCCGCCGATATTGGCGGATATTACTACGATCAATGGCAGATCGATCAGCTGAGGGTGCCCTTGGCGGATATCTACAATGCCTCCCTGACATTCTCGCGTGTCGATGATCAGCGGATCATCGAACGGATGTTATCGGGCAACGACGTCTTCACCCTCAGCTTCGAGGACGACCGCGCTTTCGGGATGGCAGGCGACGACACGCTGTACGGCAATGGCGGCAACGACATCCTTGGCGGCGGGATCGGCCATGACGCGCTTTATGGCGGCGCCGGCCTGGACCGGGTGCTGATGGATGCGGGCAATGACGTGATCGACGGCGGTTCAGGCGTTGACACGGTCGTGCTGCAGGGCGCCACGGGCGGCCGCATCGATCTGGCGCTGACCGGGCGGCAGGACACCCGCCATGGCCTGGACATCATCCGCGGGGTCGAGAATGCCGAAGGCGGCGCCGGCCATGACGTGCTGCTGGGCAACGCGCAGGGCAACCTGATGCGTGGCAACGCGGGCAATGATCGGCTGGAAGGGCGCGCAGGCAACGACACGCTGGAGGGCGGGTTCGGCAATGACCGTCTGCATGGCGGGCAGGGGGCGGATCGGCTGGCGGGCGGAGCGGGCAACGACACCCTGATCGGCGGACAGGGGGCGGATCTGCTGACCGGGGGCGTCGGTGCGGATACGTTTGTCTTCGGGTCGATGGCCGACAGCCAGGGCGCCCAGACCGACCTGATCCTTGATTTCCGGCGCGGCAGCGATCGGATCGACCTGTCCGGCATTGATGCGGACTGGCGGACCCCCGGAAACCAGGCGTTCCACATGACCGACAGCTTCGAGCCCGGGCAGGGTGCACAATTGATGGTGCAGTATGTCCCGCAGACCAACGTGACGCGTGTGATGATGGATGCGAACGGAGATGGCCGCGTGGACGGGATGATCCGCCTGTCAGGCCAGCTGTCGCTGACCGAGGCGGATTTCATTCTGTAGATGGATGATCCGGATATGGTGGAGCCGAGGGGAATCGAACCCCTGACCTCGTCATTGCGAACGACGCGCTCTACCAACTGAGCTACGACCCCAACGCTGTTTTGATCGCGTGGGCGGCGCGGTTTGTCAAGTGGGCCGCGCCGCCCTGTTCATCACTCGGGCAGGGTGAAGGCGATCAGCTGATCGGCCACCTGCGGCTTGATGATGGAATTGCCACCGACGGTAAAGACCACGTATTGCTGGCCATCATAATCATAGACCGCGGGGATCGACACGGCCGGGGCGTCAACCTGGGCCTTCCACAACACGTCGCCGGTGGCGGCGTCCAGCGCGCGCACCCGGGCGTCCATCGACGCGCCGATGAAGATCAGCCCGGACGCCGTCACGACCGGCCCGCCGATGGTGGGCGAACCCCAGCTTTCCGGCATGTAGAAGCCCCATTGCTGCGTCTGTCCGAAGGGACGCTCCCACAGCGTTTCACCCGATTTCAGGTCGATGGCGGACATCAGACCATAGGGCGGCTTCCAGCAGGGCATGCCGATCGGGTTCAGGAAGTTGGTCAGGCTGAAACCGTAGGGCGTGCCGGTCATCGGGAACAGGCCGCCCTCGGCCTCGCTGCCGCCGCTGGTCATGGTGTCGTAATCCTCGCGCTCGATCAGTTGATAGATCTGCGCCACGCGAGAGCTGTTGATATAAAGGATGCCGCTTTCCGGATCGACCGCGCCGCCGCCCCATTGAAAGCCGCCCGCGGTGGCCGGATAGGCCAGCGTCCCTTCCAGGCTGGGCGGGGTGTAACGGCCCTCATAGCGCAGCTCGTCGAACTTGCGCGAGCAATAGCCGAAGGACGCGATGTCGGCCAAGCTGAACACGCCGCCCCAGTCATCGCCGATGGGCGATTTCGGCAGGGTCGGAATGGGCTGCGTCGGCGACGAGACCTCTCCCTCGACATCCGTCGGGGGACGGGGGTGTCTTCGATCGGAAAGATCGGCTCTCCGGTCAGGCGGTTCAGAACGAAGGCATAGCCCATCTTGGTCGGCTGGACCAAGGCGGGGGTGCTGCCCCCCTCGCCGGGGATATCCACAAGGGTTGGTGCCGCTACGGTATCGTAATCCCAGATGTCGTGGTTCACCAACTGGCGCGACCACACGACCTCTCCGGTGTCGCCATTCACCGCGGTGACCGAGGTCGCCAGGGGGATCGGGTCGGTGCGCGTCCCGCCGTAGAAATCCGCACTCGGGCTGGAGACGGGGAGGAAGGCCAAACCGTTCTCCTCGTCGACCGACATGGCGGTCCAGACGTTCGAGGTGCCGGTCACGCCGTCGTAATCCTCGGGGATCGAATGGAAGGTCCAGTCCAGTTCGCCGGTGCGCGCGTCGACGGCAAAGACCGACCCCAGGGGGTTCGCTGCGTCGTGCCAGTCCTTGCCCGCCCAACCCAGCAACAGCTTGTCGCGAAAGACGGTGGGCGGCTGCAACTGCGATAGCGGAAAGTTTGCGTCGGGCTTGTTCCACTGGTTCACGTCCAGGATGCCGCCCTCGCCGAAATCGGCGCACAGTTCCCCGGTATCGGCATCCACCGCATGCAGTTCGGCGTCCATCGTGCCGATATAGACCCGCCGCGCGCAGGGTCCGTCTCCCTCTCCCTCCCAATAGGTCACGCCGCGGTTCTTCAGTTCGGGCTGGGACAGGGGCTCCAGCGTGGTGTCGTCGGGCTCATACGTCCAGGCGATCTCTCCGGTGTCGGGATGAACGGCCAGGATGCGATAGAAGGGCGTGCCGACATACAACAGGTCGTTGGCCAGAATCGGCGTCGCAGACCAGACCGTGCCCGGAATGTCGCCCGACCCGTCGGAGACATCCCCGGTGTGAATCTCCCAAGCCATCTCAAGATCGCCGACGTTCTCGGGGGTGATCTGGGTGGAGGCGCTGTATTTCTGGGCCATGCCGTTTCCGTGGAAACCGGTCCATTCGGTCTGTTGCGCATGGGCGGCGGGGGCCAGCAGGATCAGGGCGGGAAGGATGCGGATCATGGCTTTTACCTCGCGACCAGGATGAAGATCAGCCACAGGGCCAGCGTCAGCGCGATGGCCAGCATCAGCCAGCCCTGCATCAGGAACCACGCGCAGATCAGCGTCAGCAGCCCCCCGATCAGGATCATCACCGCGACGAAGGTGCGGAACCGGCCCGGCGACAGACGCCCGACCAGCAGCGCAGCCACGGTCAGCGCGACCATGCCAAGGATGGCCAGCCCGGCGCCGGCAGTTCCGGTGATGCCCGATCCGCGCTGGAAGAAGGCCAGGATGGCCAAGACCAGGCCGATCACGGCAGGGACCGCCATCAGATTGGCGACCAGCTCCTCTCGGGCGCGGTGGGCGGGGGGCAGGGTGTCGGGCATCGGGACCTCTGGCATGGGGTCTGACCGGCGCGATCACGGGGCCGTGTCAGATCGTGACATGCAAGGGCAATGCCCGGGGCGGGGCAGGGTTCCCCCCAAGGCCTGGATTTCGGGCCTTGGGGGCTGGCATCGCCTATTCGGCAGCCTCGGCATAGGCTTCCAGCGGCGGGCAGGTGCAGATCAGGTTGCGGTCGCCGTGGGCGTTGTCTACGCGCCCGACCGGCGGCCAGTACTTGTCCACGCGGAACGCACCTGCCGGGAAACAGCCCTGTTCGCGCGAATAGGGGCGGTCCCAATCGCGGACCAGATCCTCGACCGTATGCGGCGCGTGGCGCAGCGGGCTCTGATCCGCGGCAATGCGACCCTCGGCCACGTCGGTGATCTCGTCGCGGATCGCCAGCAGAGCGGTGATGAAACGGTCGATCTCGGCCTTGGTCTCGCTCTCGGTCGGCTCGACCATCAGCGTGCCGCTGACCGGCCAGCTCATCGTGGGGGCGTGGAAGCCGTTGTCGATCAGGCGCTTGGCGATGTCGTCCACCGTCACGCCATGTTCGGCAAAGGGTCGCGTGTCGATGATGCATTCATGCGCCACCCGGCCGCGATTGCCCATGAACAGGATCGGATAGGCCCCGGCCAGCCGCGCCGCGATATAGTTCGCGTTTAGGATCGCTACGCGGGTGGCTTGGGTCAGGCCTTCGCCGCCCATCATCAGGCAATAGGCCCAGCTGATCAGCAGGATCGACGCCGATCCATAGGGCGCCGCACTGACCGCGCCTTCGCCGCCCTGCGGATTGCCGGGCAGGAAGGGCGCCAGATGCGCCTTGACCCCGATCGGCCCCATGCCGGGGCCGCCGCCGCCATGCGGGATGGCAAAGGTCTTGTGCAGGTTCAGGTGGCTGACATCGCCGCCGATCTCTCCGGGTTTCACCAGGCCGACCAGCGCATTCATGTTCGCGCCGTCGATATAGACCTGACCGCCATGCTCATGCGTGATGTCGCAGACCTGCCGCACGGTGTCCTCGAAGACGCCATGGGTGCTGGGATAGGTGATCATCACCGCCGCCAGCCGGTCGCCTGCCTTGGCCGCCTTGTCGGCGAAGTCCTCCAGGTCGATGTCGCCGTTCGGGGCGGATTTCACCACCACGACCTGCATCCCGCACATCTGCGCCGATGCCGGGTTCGTACCATGCGCCGACACCGGGATCAGGCAGATGTCACGCTCCTCGCCCCGCGCCTTGTGATAGGCCTGGATGGTCAGCAGCCCGGCATATTCCCCCTGCGCGCCGCTGTTCGGCTGCATGGAGAAGGCGTCGTAGCCGGTGATCACACACAGCTTCTGGGTCAGGTCCGCGATCGCCTCATGATACCCCGCCGCCTGATCGGCCGGCGCAAAGGGATGCAGCGCACCGAATTCCGGCCAGGTGATCGGCATCATCTCTGCCGCGGCGTTCAGCTTCATGGTGCAGCTGCCAAGCGGAATCATCGCCCGGTCCAGCGCCAGGTCCCGGTCCGACAGGCGGCGCATATAGCGCATCATCTCGGATTCGGCGCGGTTCATGTGAAAGACCGGATGGGTCAGGTACTCGCTCTCGCGCAGCAGCGCTTCGGGGATCGCGGGTGCGGTCGCCGCCGGTGCCGCATCGGTGATCCCGAACGCGTCCAGCAGGCGAATGATCACGCCCGCATCGGTCGTCTCGTCCACACTGATGCCCACGCGGTCGCGGCCCACCTTGCGCAGGTTGATGCTGCGATGACGCGCGGCGGCCATGATGCCCTGCTGGCCCACGCCCACCTTGACGGTGATCGTGTCAAAGAACGCCTCCGGCGCGACCTCGGCCCCCGCAGCACGCAGGGCATCGGCCACCGTGACCGCGTGCAGATGCACCCGCTGCGCGATGGCACGCAGGCCCACCGGCCCGTGGAACACCGCATAGAATCCCGCCATCACCGCCAGCAGCGCCTGCGCGGTGCAGACGTTGCTGGTGGCCTTCTCGCGGCGGATATGCTGCTCGCGCGTCTGCAGCGACAGGCGCAGCGCCTGCTTGCCCGAACTGTCGATGCTGACGCCCACGATGCGCCCCGGCATCGCCCGCTTCAGCGCGTCCCGGCAGGACATGAAGGCCGCATGCGGCCCGCCATAGCCCATCGGCACGCCAAAGCGCTGCGACGATCCAACGGCGATGTCGGCGCCCATCGCGCCCGGCTCCTTCAGAACGCACAGCGCCAGAAGGTCGGTCGCCACAATGGCCAGCGCGCCTGCGGCATGCAGCGCCTCGATCTCGGGGGTCAGGTCGCGGACATGGCCATAGGTGCCGGGATACTGGAACACCGCGGCAAAGACCTGATCCGCCACCAGATCGTCAACCGAGCCCTTGATGATGCGAATGCCCAAAGGCGCCGCCCGCGTCTCGATCACCGCGATGGTCTGCGGATGCAGGTCATGGGCCACGAAGAATGCGTCCGCCTTGGACTTCGACTGCCGCCGCGCCATGGCCATCGCCTCGGCCGCCGCGGTCGCCTCATCCAGCAGCGATGCGTTCGCCACCGGCAGCCCGGTCAGATCCGCAACCATGGTCTGGAAGTTCAGCAGCGCCTCCAGCCGCCCCTGCGCGATCTCGGGCTGATACGGCGTATAGGCCGTGTACCAGGCCGGGTTCTCCAGGATGTTGCGCTGGATCGCGGGGGGCGTGACGGTGCCATAGTAACCTTGGCCGATCAGGCTGGTCATCACCCGGTTCTTGTCCGCCACCTCACGCATGCGTGCCAGCAGCCCGGCCTCGGACAGCGCCGGCCAGTCCAGCGCATCCGACTGGCGGATCGCCGCGGGCACGGTCTGTTCGATCAGCTGGTCCAGGCTGTCG
The DNA here is from genome assembly GCF_004010775.1 of Paracoccus sp. Arc7-R13. Classification (NCBI taxonomy): domain Bacteria; kingdom Pseudomonadati; phylum Pseudomonadota; class Alphaproteobacteria; order Rhodobacterales; family Paracoccaceae; genus Paracoccus; species Paracoccus sp. Arc7-R13. The sequence continues at coordinate 525,771 of NZ_CP034810.1, forward strand.
GCCCCAACCGCCTTCAGCATTTCGGCCATCTCGACCGGGGACGGGCCGATATGCCGGCGGTTCGCGAAATCGTCGGGGTTGTAGTCGGTGGGCGTCCAGCGGCTCATCCTGGCCTCCTTGCCGGGCACGCGCGGTGGCGGCCCTTCTTCTTTGTTCAAATACCCTGGGGGTCCGGGGGTGAAACCCCCGGCCGGCGGTCGATCTTCAGTCGACCAGCGCCTTGTAGGCGGCCTCGTCCATGAACCCGTCCAACGCACCGGCATCCGAGGGCTTGATCCGGAAGAACCAGGCGGCCATCGGATCGCCGTTCACGTCGCCGGGGCTGTCCGACAGCGCCTCGTTCACCGCGGTGATCGTGCCCGCCACCGGGGCCGTGATGTCGGACGCGGCCTTGACGCTCTCGATCACCACGATCTCGTCGCCGGCGGACACCTCGCGCCCCTCCTCGGGCAGCTCGATGAACACCACGTCGCCCAGCTGTTCGCTGGCATGCTTGGTGATGCCCACGACGATCTCGTCGCCCTCGGCGCGCAGCCATTCGTGGTCTTCGGTGTATTTCAGCATGATCAGGTCCTTCAGCGTTTATAGGATGGGGTGACGAAGGGCAGGGCGCAGACCGTCAGGGGCACGCGCTTGCCGCGCACCTCCGCCCGGATCGTGGCGCCCTTGGGGATGTCGGCGGGAATGCGGGCCATGGCGATCGGGCCGCCCACAGACGGCCCGAAGCCGCCCGAACCGACCGTCCCGATGGGCGTCCCGTCATCGGCGAACAGCGCGACCCCCTCGCGGATCGGTGCGCGGCCCTCGGGGCGCAGCCCGCGGCGGGTGACGGCGGGCGATCCCAGTTCGGCCAGCACCGCGTCGGCGCCGGGAAACCCGCCCGCCCGCGCACCACCCGCGCGACGCACCTTGGGGATCGACCAGCCAAGCGCCGCCTGCGCGGGCGTCACGCCCCCGTCCATGTCATGACCGTAAAGCGGCATCCCCGCCTCCAGCCGCAGGCTGTCGCGCGCCCCCAGACCGATGGGCGCCACCTCGGGCTCTGCCAGCAGCGTCCGCGCGAAATCCTCCAGCCGGGTCTCGGGAACCGAGATCTCGAACCCGTCCTCTCCGGTATAGCCCGACCGCGACACCCAAAGCGTCGCCCCATCCCAGTCCAGCGCGGTGCTGTCCATGAACCGCATCGCCGCGACCCCCGGCACCAGCCGGGCCAGCGCCGCCTCGGCCTGCGGCCCCTGCAGCGCCACCAGCCCTCGATCCGTCACCGGCCTCACCGTCACGCCCGCCAGACCGCGCAGATGCGCGATGTCCTGTTCCGCACAGGCCGCATTCACGACCAGCAGGTAATGATCGCCCCGGTTGGCGAACATCAGGTCGTCCAGGACCCCGCCCGCATCGTTGGTGAACAGGCCGTAACGCTGCCGCCCGGGCGCCAGGCCCGCGACATCTGCGGGGATCAGCGTCTCCAGCGCCGCGGCGGCGGTGGCCATGTCGCCATCGTCAGGGGTGACCACCACCTGTCCCATGTGGCTGACGTCGAACAGCCCGGCCTGCGCACGGGTGTGCAGATGTTCGGCCATCACCCCCATCGGGTACTGCACGGGCATGTCCCAGCCCGCAAAGGGCACCATGCGGGCGCCCTGTTCGACATGAAGGTCGTAAAGACCGGTCCGGCGGCTCGTCTCGGCCATCTGGCCTCCTGCGTGTCTGCCGGGCAGCCGGCATCGGTTGGACGGGGAATGCCCCCGTGCGTCGATGCCCCCTCTGTCCGTGCCGGTGCCCCTGTCGGGACTTGGGCGCCTGAGATCGTTATCCCTTCGGCGGGCCTCTCGGCCACTCTCCAGAGTTCTTGGGGAAGACGGTCCTTTTGCCTGAGAGCTTGCCGGGGCGGCTTCTCCTTCGGCCCCGGCGCAGCGCCGGTGTCTCCCGAATTCCTGCTCTCGGTGCTAGCCGCCCCCTTGCGGCAAGGCAAGACCTTTGTCGCAGCCGTGCGTCAAAGCGGCGCTTTCCGCCCAAGGGCCGGGCAGACGTTGACAGGCCCCGCCCCCATGCGCATCGTCGCGGCTTGCCCCCGGACAGGTCGCCCATGCCGCCCAAGTTCTTCCAGATCGGCTTCAACAAATGCGGCACGACCTTCATCGCGCGCCTGTTCGACCTGAACCGCATCCCGGCTGCACACTGGCTGGAAGGCGCGCTGGCCGATGACATCGCTTATGCCAGGCTGACCGGTGCCCGGCCGCTGGCGCGATGGGCGGACAGCGTCACGGCCTTCACCGACATGGAATCGGTGCGCTTCCTGAACATGCCGGTGATCGAGGGATTCCGCGACTTCGCCCTGCTGGATCGTCACTATCCCGGTTCGGTCTTCCTGCTGAACACCCGCCGGGTCGAGGACTGGATCGCCAGTCGCTATCTGCACCGGGGCGGCGCGTATGCCCGCAGCATCGCGGCCAATCTGGGCGTTTCCCTCGGCGATCTGGGCGACATCTGGGCGCGGGACTGGGCCGACCACCTGTCCGCCGTGCGGGCGCATTTCGCGGGCCGTCCCACCTTCATCGACATCGACATCGACCAGGCCGCCCCCGAGGATTACCGCCGCGCCCTGTCGCCCTGGTACGACCTGCCGCATCTGCCCGCCCTGCCGGGCGCGGGGGTGCGCCAGGCCCGGCGTACCAACCTGCCGCGGGTGCTGGCGATGATGCAGACGGCGGTTCCCGGCGCCGATATCGACCCCGACCGCCGCGCCCGGCTAGCCACGCGGTTGGCCAAGCTGGCAGCCCCCGCCCGCCTGCGGCAGAAGGGTACGGTCGATCGCCCGCCCCATGCGCAGGCGCTGTGCCTGGACATGGATCACGGCCGCCTGCGCACGGCCGACGGGGCCGAACTGCCGCTGCATCGCGGGCCGGACGGGCGGTTCTACCTGGCCGCACAGCGCCCCGGCCTGCTGCGCGCGGCGGCGGTGGCCAATGACATCGCCGCGTTGACAGATCGGGGGCGGTACTGGCTGGACATGCGCCCCGCGACCTTCGCGGGCAGTGGACCGGACGATCCCGCCGACGGACCGCTGATCGCCAGTCTGCGCCGCACGGGGGCGCGCAACGTGTTCCTGTGGCCCGCGCCCTGGCTGCATCGCATCGGCAATGACGGCTTTCCAGGCGCACCCGCGGGCGATGACCCCGCATGGCAGGACCGCGCCGACGTGGCGGGGTGGCGCGGAACGTTGTCCAACCATCACGACCGCCTGACGGCCGAGGGCGCGATCACCGCCCTGCTGACCAGCGCACCGGGGTCCGACGCCTTCGCACAGGCGGTCGATGCCTTGCCGCGGATGTCGCGCTGGCGGTTCCTGACCGACCATGCAGGACGCGACGGCGTCGATCTTGCGCTGATCCCCGATGCGCGTGTCGCGCGGGCGCTGGACCGCGCCGGGCTGCGCCCGCCTGCGCCGCAGGCGCCGCCCCGGCCGCCGCGCCACGCCCTGTGCCTGTCCGGCTCCGAGGGGGATGCCGACCTCCTGCCCCTGGCCGACAGCCATGCGGTGGTGATCCGCCAAGGTGACGGCTGGGAAAGCTTTGCGGGGCGGCTGTTCCGGCCCTGGGTTCACGTCATTCCGATGGCGCAGGACGGGTCCGACCTGCCCGACCGGCTGGCCTGGGCCCGCGCAAACCCGGACGCCTGCCGGCAGATGTCGCGCAATGCGCGCAGGCTGTGCCATGCCCTGGCCGATCCTGCCGGGCGCAGGCTGCATCTGGCACAGGTGCTGGCCGATTACCGCCGCGCCACGGGCCAGGACTAGCGGCGCGGAAAGACGAAGACCCGGTCGCGGCGCAGCATCAGCCACATCGGCGTCCCGGCAGGCGGCAGGAACACCCCCGGCACCGTCGCGTTCAGCGCGATGCCGCCCGCATCGGTCGCGAACTCGACCAGCGATTCGCGACCCAGATAGCGGGCCCGCGTGACCCGCGCCAGCGCGGCGCTGCCGTTTTCGGCGGTGGGGGCGGGGCCCTGTCCGGCGCGGTCGAAATCCATCTTCAGGTGCTGGGGCCGGATGACGATGTCGACCTCTGCCCCCTCGGGCAGGCCGGGGGTCAGGAACTGGCCGAAGGGCGTGTCGGTCAGCGCGCCCTGCACCCGTCCCGTCAGCACGTTGATGTCGCTGAAGAACCCCGCCGCCAGCCGATCCACCGGCGCGTTGTAGAGGTTGTACGGCGCACCCTGCTGCACGATCCGGCCCCCCCGCATCAGCAGGATCTGGTCGGCCATGCGCATCGCCTCGTGCGGCTCGTGGGTGACCAGCAGGACGGCGGTGCCCTCATCCTTCAGCAGGGCCAGCGTCTCGTCGCGGATGCCGTCGCGCAGGCGCTCGTCCAGGCCGCTGAACGGCTCGTCCATCAACAGGACGCGCGGCCGCGGGGCCAGGGCGCGCGCCAGGGCCACGCGCTGCTGCTCTCCGCCGGACAGCTCATGCGGATAGCTGTCGATATGGGCGGTCATGCGCACGCGGTCCAGCAGCTCGGCCACGCGGTCGCGGTTGGCCTTCCAGCCGCCGGCCAGGCCGAATGCCACGTTCTCGCGCACGGGCAGATGCGGGAACAGCGCGAAGTCCTGGAACATCAGCCCGATCGCGCGGCGTTCGGGCGGGATGCGGAACTGGGTGTCGCAGACCAGCTGGCCGTCGACGAAGATCCGCCCCCGGTCCTGCATGTCGACGCCCGCCACGATGCGCAGCGTGGTCGATTTGCCGCAGCCCGACGGGCCCAGCAGACAGGCCACCTGGCCCGCCTCGACCTGGAAGCTGACATCGTCCACCACCGCCTGGCCGTCGAATCGGCGGGTCAGTCCCTGAACTTCCAGGCGGGGGGGCACGGTCACGGGCGATCCTTGGCGATTTGGTCGGGGTTGCGTATCAGGCGCGCCCCCGCCTCGCAACAGGGCCTCAGACCGTGACGTTCAACGCGCCGCCGTCCAGCAGCACGTTCTGCCCGACGATGAACCGCGCCTGCTGGCTGCACAGAAACGCGCAGGTCGCGCCGAAATCGGCAGCCGTGCCATAGGTGCCGGTGGGGATGGTCGCCTGCCGCTGTGCGCGGGCCTGATCGACGGTGATGCCCTGCGCGGACGCCACGCCGCCATCCAGGCTGTCGGCGCGGTCGGTCGCGTGGATGCCGGGCAGCAGGTTGTTCACGCAGACGCCCTTGCCGGCGACCTGGCGCGACATGCCGGCCACGAACCCGGTCAGCCCGGTGCGCGCCGTGTTGGACAGCCCCAGCACCGAGATCGGCGACCGCACCGATGCCGAGGTAATGTTCACGACCCGGCCCCAGCCACGGTCCATCATCCCCGGCACCAGCGCCTGCATCAGGGCGATGGCCGACAACATGTTGGCGTCGATGGCACGGATGAAATCGTCGCGCGTCCAGTCCTGCCAGTCGCCCGGCGGAGGGCCACCCGCATTGGTGACCAGGATGTCGGCATGGCCCACGGCGGCCAGCACGCGGGCGCGGCCCTCCTCGGTCGTGATGTCGGCGGCGACCGGGGTGACCTCGACGCCATGCCGTTCAGCGATCTCGCGGGCGGTCCGGGTGATCTCGGCCTCGGTGCGGGCGTTGATGACCAGGTTCACGCCGGCCTCGGCCAGCGCCTCGGCGCAGCCGCGCCCCAACCCCTTGGACGCCGCACAGACCAGCGCCCGTTTGCCCTTGATCCCCAGATCCATCGTGTTCTCCCTCTGCGTTCGACGCGCAGGAAACGCGGGCCGGGCGGCATTGTCAAACGCGATGACGCCGGCGATGCGCGGCGGGGCGCAGCCCCGCGGCAAGGAAGGGGCCTCGACGGCCCCGCCCTTGCCCATGCTCACCCCGCGATGGCCTCGCGGATCGCACGCATGTTCGTGCCATAGACGTCGGGCCGGTCCACCGACCCGCCCTTGAAGACCGCCGATCCCGCGACCAGCACGTCGGCTCCGGCCTGCGCCACCAGCGGCGCCGTCGCCGGGTCCACCCCGCCATCCACCTGGATATGGATCGGCCGATCGCCGATCATCCCGCGCAGGCGGGCGATCTTGTCGACCTGGCTGTGGATGAACTTCTGCCCGCCGAAACCGGGGTTCACCGTCATCACCAGCACCATGTCGCACAGGTCCAGCAGGTATTCGACCGCCTCGACCGGGGTGCCGGGGTTCAGCGCGATCCCGGCCCTCTTGCCGGTCGCACGGATCGCCTGCAGGGTGCGGTGCGGATGCGGCCCGGCCTCGACATGGGCGGTGATCATGTCGGCCCCCGCCTCGGCATAGGCCTCGATATAGGCGTCGACCGGCGCGATCATCAGATGCACGTCCATGACCGTCTTGACATGCGGGCGGAACGCCTTGACCGCCGGGGGGCCGAAGGTCAGGTTCGGCACGAAATGCCCGTCCATCACGTCGACATGGACCCAGTCGGCGCCCTGCGCCTCGATGGCGCGGATCTCGGCCCCGAAATTGGCGAAATCGGCGGACAGGATCGATGGGGCAATCTTGATCGTGCGGTCGAAATCCATGGCGCTCTCCAGTCTGTTCGGGCGGGGTTCACTCCGCTGCGGCCTGCCTGCTGGCGCGGTCCACGTCAAGACCGCCGTCGAAGACCCGGCTGGCGCGGATGTCCGGCGCGCTCAGCGTGGACAGGGCGGCGGCGTCCAGCGGCCCCTGCGCCTCGGTGAACAGACGGTTCGCCTGCCGCAGCCGGGCGCGGTCCAGTGCGTTCCGGATCGACCGGGCGTTCGCGAAATGCGGCTGCGTGCGCCGCGCGGCGATGTACTGGCCCATCGCGGTGCGGGCCGCGTCGTCCAGGCGGTAATTCTGCCGCGCCAGCATGCCTTCGCAGATGTGCAGCAGCTCGTCGTCGCTGTAGTCGGGAAACTCGATGTGGTGGGCGATCCGCGACCGGAACCCGGGGTTCGAGGCAAAGAACCGGTCCATCCGGTCGCCATAGCCCGCCAGGATCACCACCAGGTCGTCGCGGTTGTTCTCCATCACCTGCAGCAGGATCTCGATCGCCTCCTGCCCATAGTCGCGCTCGTTCTCGGCCCGGTAGAGGTAATACGCCTCGTCGATGAACAGCACGCCCCCCATCGCCTTCTTCAGCACCTCCTTGGTCTTGGGCGCGGTATGGCCGATGTACTGGCCCACCAGGTCGTCGCGCGTGACGGTCACCAGGTGCCCCTTGCGGACATAGCCCAGCCTGTGCAGCAGCGTGGCCATCTTCAGCGCGACGGTCGTCTTGCCCGTGCCGGGATTGCCGGTGAAGCTCATGTGCAGGGTCGGCGTCTCGGTCGCCAGTCCAAGCCGCCGCCGCGCCCGGTCGACCAGCAGCAGCGCCGCCGTCTCGCGGATGCGCGCCTTGACGGGGGCAAGGCCCACCAGCTCCTGGTCCAGTTCGGCCAGGACCTCGGCCACGCCGCTGTCGGCAAAGTCCCGGGCAAGGTCGACATGGGTCGGGACATCTTCGGTCATCATGCACCTCTTTCGTGGAATGCGTCCGGGCGATGGGAGGACACCGCCCGGACCTGGCCCTGCGGAGGAGCAACCTCTCAGGGATAGCGTGCGCCCTCGGGCTCGCGCATGGCATAGCTCTCGATGCTGTATCGGACCGTCCGGCCCTCGCCCTCCTGGCGCACCAGCCGAAAGCCCGGTTCCACCGCCGGTCGGTTCACGATCATCGCCATGCGGATCGATTCCCATCCGGGCGAGGCATCGAAGGCGATGACGCGGATATAGACCCCGCCATGCACCTTGCGGCATTCGTTGACCTCGAACACCACCGCCGCTGCGTCGGGATTGTCGAACATCGGGTGGCCCCACATCTCCCAATAGGTGTTCCGGGGATGCGGATCGTCGGTGTATTCGACCGACACCGCCCAGCCCCTGTCGATGGCGTACTGGGCCTGCACGCGGATGTCGTCATCCGACAGGTCGGGCAGAAAGCTGAACTGGCCTTGTGTCATCTTCATGGCTCTGGCTCCTCAGTGGGACACTTCGGGGGTGGGCGCGAAATCGGGCGCATCGGTCGAGGCATAGTCGAAGCTGACGTCCTTCCAGACATCCAGGGCCTGCTTCAGCGGCGTGCAGGTGCGGGCGGCGTCGCGCAGGATGTCCTCGCCCTCGTTCCAGATGTCGCGGCCCGAATTGCGCGCGAACACCATCGCCTCCAGCGCGACGCGGTTGGCCTGCGCGCCGGCGGCGATCCCGTGGGGATGGCCGATCGTGCCGCCGCCGAACTGCAGCACGACATCCTCGCCCAGGTAATGCAGCAGCTGGTGCATCTGGCCGGCATGGATGCCGCCCGACGCCACCGGCATCATCTTGTTCAGGCTGGCCCAGTCCTGGTCGAAGAAGATCCCGCTCTCCAGCGCCATGGGATTCCGCTCCTCGCGGAAGATGTCGTAATATCCCCTGGTGGTCGCCGGATCGCCTTCCAGCTTGCCCACGACGGTGCCTGCGTGCAGGTGGTCGACGCCGGCCAGGCGCATCCATTTCGCGATCACGCGAAAGCTGACGCCGTGGCTGCGCTGGCGGGTATAGGTCGAATGCCCGGCCCGGTGCAGGTGCAGGATCATGTCGTTGTCGCGCGCCCATTTGGCCATCGACTGGATCGCGGTGTACCCGATCACCAGGTCGATCATCACGATCACCGACCCAAGCGATTTCGCGAACTCGGCCCGCGCGTACATCTCCTCCATCGTGCCGGCGGTGACGTTCAGGTACGTCCCCTTTACCTCTCCGGTTGCGGCACTGGCGCGGTTCACCGCCTCCATGCAGTACAGGAACCGGTCCCGCCAATGCATGAAGGGCTGGCTATTGATGTTCTCGTCGTCCTTGGTGAAATCAAGACCGCCCTTCAGCGCCTCATAGACGACGCGGCCATAGTTCCGGCCCGACAGGCCCAGCTTGGGCTTGACCGTGGCACCCAGCAGCGGGCGGCCATAGCAGTTCAGGCGCTCGCGCTCGACCACGATGCCGGTGGCGGGACCTTGGAACGTCTTCACATAGGCCACGGGCAGGCGCATGTCCTCCAGCCGCAGGGCCTTCAGCGGCTTGAAGCCGAAGACGTTGCCGATGATCGACGCGGTCAAGTTGGCGATGCTGCCCCCCTCGAACAGGTCAAGGTCATAGGCGATATAGGCAAAGAACTCTCCGGGGCCGTTGGGGACGGGGTCCACGCGATAGGCCTTGGCGCGGTACTTGTCGCAGGCGGTCAGCCGGTCGGTCCAGACCACGGTCCAGGTCGCAGTGCTGCTTTCGCCCGCCACCGCCGCCGCGGCCTCGACCGCGTCCACCCCGTCCTGCGGCGTGATGCGGAACAGCGCGATGATGTCGGTGTCCTTGGGGGTATAGTCCGGCTCCCAGTATCCCATCTGCGCGTATTTCAGCACCCCGGCAGAGTACCGCTTTTTCGCGTCCAACTTGGCTGGCATCTCATTCATGGTCAGTCCTCCGTGAAAGGGTCAGGCGCGCTTGGCGTCATGGGTTAGGCGCAGGATCATCGGCGTCAGGATCAGCTGCATCGCCAGGTCCATCTTGGGGCCGGGCACGACGATCGAGTTGGCGCGGCTCATCCAGGATCCGTCGATCATCTGGGTCAGATAGGGAAAATCGATGCCCCTCGGGTTGCGGAACCGGATCACCACCAGGCTTTCGTCGGCGGTGGGGATCCAGCGGGCGATGAACGGGTTCGACGTGTCAACCACCGGCACGCGCTGGAAATTGATGTCGGTCTGGGTGAACTGCGGACAGATGCAGTGCACATAGGCGTGCATGCGCCGCAGGATGGTGTCGGTCACGGCCTCGGTCGAATAGCCGCGCTGGGCGCTGTCGCGGTGGATCTTCTGGATCCATTCCAGATTGATCACCGGCACCACGCCGATCTTCAGATCGGCCAGCGCGGCCAGGTTGACGGTGTCGTTGGCCACCGCCCCGTGCAGCCCCTCATAGAACAGCAGGTCGCTGCCGTCGGGAAAGGGTGCCCAGTCCGTGAAGGTGCCGGGCGAGGTGCCCCATCGTTCCGCCTCGCGGTCGTCATGGACGTAATGGCGGGTCTGGCCGCGCCCCGTTTCGCCATAGACGCGAAAGATCTGCTCCAGCACCTGGAGTTCGTTGGCATCAAAGCTGAAATGGCTGAAGGTCGCGTCGCCCGCGGCCAGCCGCGCGGCCAGTTCGGCCTTCATCGCGGCGCGGTCATAGCGGTGGAAGGCATCGCCCTCGATGCTGACGGCGGTGATGCCCTCGCGGCGAAAGATCTGGTCGAAGGTCGACTTGACCGTCGTGGTGCCCGCGCCCGAACTGCCGGTGACCGAGATGATGGGATGCTTGTGGCTCATGGGGTCCTCAGGTGCGGAACAGGCCGCGATGGCCGAACAGGGCCGAGACCTCGGCCTCGGGCAGATCGTGATAGGCGGCGACGCGGTCGACCTTGTCGACGCAGCCGAAGACCAGCGGCGTGCGGCTGTCGAACCCGGTGATCACCGCGTCCAGGATCGGCAGCGCGCCGTCCGTTGCCCGTCCCCCTGCCTGTTCGATCAGGAACGCGATGGGCGCCGCCTGGTGCAGCATCGACAGGCTGCCCCGCGCATGCCCCGACCGCGCATCGGCGGGCGCCAGGTAGATTCCCCCGCGCATCAGGATCCGATGCGCCTCGGCCACCAGCGACGGGGTCCAGCGCAGGTCGATGGTCCGTCCGCGCGGGCCCTGAACGCCGGCCAGGCAGTCGTCGACATAGGCCCGCACGGGGCGCGGCCAGTGGCGGTACTGCGACATGTCGATGGCCAGGTCGCGCACGGCGTCGGGCAGGTTGGCCCGCGCCCGTTCGATGGCGAAGGCCCACCCGTCCAGCGCCTGCACCTGCACGCCGTCGCCGCAGGTCAGCACCATCAGGCAGCGCGGTCCGTGCATCACGTATCCCGCCGCCCGCATCTGCCGCGCGGGGCGCAGAAAGCTGTCCTCGGCCGTGGCCGCCGCGTCGAAGATCGCGAACAGGGTGCCCGTGGGGGCATTGGCATCAGGCTGGTCGGGCGGCGAATGCGCGATGGCCAGGGCCAGCGCGCCCCGCGGATCGCCCCCTTCGGGCGTGGCCTGATCCGCCCGGCTGATCCAGCGCAGCCCCTTGCCCCGCAGCGCAGCCCCCGTGGCCAGGTGGCGCGCCAGATCATCCAGGCAGGCGTGCAGATCGGCCGGGATCAGGTCCGTGTCGATGGTCGCTTCGGTCATCGTCCCCTCCCCGGCACGAGTGCTGCCAGGGGACATTGACAGGCGACCGCGTTTCGGAAAATTTAATAAGGCGAAAGACGCATTCAGGAATTCTTAATATGCGCCATGATGCCGTCACCCTGCGCCAATTGCGCGCCCTGCGCGCGGTCGCCGACAGCGGCAGCCTGACCCTGGCCGCGGCGCAGCTGGGCCTCAGCCCGCCCGCCATTCACAGTCAGCTGAAATCGCTGGAAGATCTGGCTGGGGCGCCGTTGCTGCAGCGCGCCGAGCACGGGGCGTTTCGCGCCACCGCGCAGGGGCGTGCCGTGCTGATGGCAGAGGCCCAGATCGCCACCGCACTGGCCCGCGCCGGGCGCGAGGTCGCGTCCCTGGCCCAGGGGCACAGCGGCAACGTGGTCCTGGGGGTGGTGTCCACCGGCAAGTATTTCGCGCCGTTCCTGGTCGCCACGCTGCAACGCGCCCTGCCGCGGATCGAGGTGACGCTGCGGATCGGCAACCGCGACGCGATCCTGGCCGCGCTGGCCGCGGATGAGCTGGACCTGGCGATCATGGGCCGCCCGCCGCGCGAACCCGCCGTGATCGCCGCCCCCATCGGGCCGCATCCGCACATCATCATCGCGGCACCCGACCATCCGCTGGTGGCCCAGGACCCGGTCATGCCGATGGACCTGCTGTCCCAGACCTTCCTGTCGCGCGAGGAGGGGTCCGGCACCCGCATCCTGATGACCCGCTTTCTGGACCGCATCGGCGAAGGCACGCCCTGGCGCGCGACCGAGATGGGCACGAACGAGACGATCAAGCAGGCGGTGATCGCGGGCCTGGGCATCGCGCTAATCTCTCAGCATACCTGCACCGAGGAACTGCGCACCGGCCGTCTGGTCGCGCTGCAGGCCATCGGCCTGCCCATCCAGCGCAGCTGGTACCTGCTGCACCGCGCCGACCGCGCGCCCAGCCCGGCCACCGAACGCATCCGCGCGGCCATCGCGGGTCTTGGCGGCAGCTTCCTGCCGCGTCTGGAGGGGCGCGGCTGATCTTGCCGGTTCCGAGTCGTGTTGTCGTGCGGCCGTCGTCCAGACAAATACGAACGGCCCGCCGCGATGGCGGGCCGTTCCCCTAATCCACCGACACCACCTCTTAACGCTGATCCGTCAGCCGGCGTCGCGCAGGGCCGTGACCTCTCCCGCCGGGGCAGAGGCGCCGCCTTCGAACACGACCCGCCCGCCGCTGGCGTCGAACTGCGCCTCGACGATGCGGGCATAGGCGCCGACCTTGCTCTCCAGGATCATCTCGCCGCCGCGCCGGCTCTCCAACGTAAAGCTGTACAGCCCGTCAGGCAGCTTGGTGTCGTCGGCGCTGCGGCCCAGCCAGTCGATCTGGCCCTCTCCGGGGCCGATCTCCTCGCGCGTGACCTCGCGACCCTGCGCGTCGCGGGTGACCAGTTGCACACTGTCGGCCAGGGAATGGGGCACCACGTCCAGGGTGATGGCGTCGTCGCCGAACCAGACCGGGGCGGTGGTCCGCCCCTCCTTGCCGATCCAGCCCGCGATGCCCGCACCACCGGCCTGCCCGGCCATCTGCTCCAGGAACTTGTTGCTCAGCGCCGCCTGTTCGACCCCGGCGAACGTCGCCAGCTGGATCGCAAAGTCTGTGCTTTCCATGGGGTTCAGCGGGTCCTGGTTCTGCAGCTGCGCGGTCAGCATGGTCAGGAACGTCTGGAAGTCCCCTCCCGCGCCGGCGCCTGCGAACCCGCCCGCGCCTGCCGCAGAGGGGGTGGCCGCGGGAATGGTCACTGTCGGGCTGGTGATCGCGTCAACCATGAAATGCTCCTATAATCTGATGTCCAGGCGGCGGTCGCTCAACGCGGTGGGCGACATGCGGACCCGCAAGGGGGCGGCCGAAAGGGGAATGTCGTCGTCATCGCTGGCACGGCCCTGCGCAGGCTGGCTGTCGCTGCGGTCGTCGCGGCGGAAATCCAGACTGCCCGCGGACACGCCCGCATCGGCCAGCTGCTGCGTCAGCAGGTCCGCGTTGCGGCGCACCAGGTCCAGCGTCTCGGGGCGCTCGGCCCAGATGGTGATCTGGCCGCGATCGGTGCCCGACATGACCAGGCGGATGCGGCCCAGCTCCTCGGGGGACAGGGCGATCTCGGTCCGGTCGCCACGGGTGCTGACCAGCGCGTCGGTGACCTGCTGCAGCACGGGGCGCGGATCGTGCGACGCAGCCTGCCAGCCGGACCCGGCAGCGGCGGTGGGCCGTGCGGCGGCGGGGGTGTGCGAATCGGTGCCGAAGGGCAGTTCGGCCAAGGTCTCGGCAAGGCCTGCGGGCAAGGCGATCTCGGACCGAGCGGCAATGACGGGGTCGCGGGCCACCGTTGGCGCCGGACGGTCCGGTGCCGCCCGGTCGATCGGGGGCGGGGCGGCGTCGATCGGGCCGCCATCGACGGGGCGTGGGGCCGCGACACTCTCGGTCGCTGGGATCGGACGGCCTAGGCGCGCCGGTGTGACAGGCTGGCCGCTGCCATGGATCGGGGCCACCTGTGCGGCGGTTGCCCCAGGCAGGGTGGTGGCCGGGTTGGCGGCCTGCTGTGTGACGCCTGCATCCACGATGGGGGTCTTGGTCGGCGCGACTGCGGTCTGCACGGCCGGCGCGTCCGGGGCATCAGTCTCAGCAGGGGTCGTCGGGTCGGTCGACTGCGGTACCGTTGGAACCGCATCGCTGATCAGGCTCGCATCGGATGTCCCTGCGTCCACGGGCAGCAGGCTGGCCAAAGGATCGCCGCCCTGAATGTCGGCTGATTCGTCAATCTCGGGCGCTGGCAGCGGCGGAAGGCCTGCGGCCAGCGCCTCGATCGCGGGATCGGTACCGGGCGGTGCGCTGAACTCTCCGCTGAAGCCCATCTGCTGCTGCAGCCATGCCGCAAGCGGGTCCTTCGGTGGTGTCGGCACTGCGGTCGCCGGGGCGGCTGGTACCATCGCGCCTGCCGACCAGACATCGAAACCCGATTCGCCCGTCACGGGAACAGGCGTCGCCGCATCGACGAAGGCATCGGCGCGTGCGGGCATGGGCGATATGATCTGGATGTCAGCCATGAAAAAGCCTCTTTGGGTTTTTTCCTGATTAGTCCTTATTCCTTACCAATTATTTACGACGCCCCGATATTTTGAATCCCATCGTCATATGCAGCGGGGACAGAATGCAGATCGAACCGATTATTCCCACGGCGGCTCAAAAGCCCTCGCCCGTGGCCGTCGCGAATCAACTTGAACAGGCATTTCTTGAGGAGATGCTGAAATATTGCGGCCCCGGCCCGTCCGAAGGCGCCTTTTCCGGCGGCGCCGGAGAGGAGCAGTTCTCCAGCTTCCTGACGCGCGAACATGCGGGGCTGCTGGCGGAACGCCTGGACCTTGGGTTTGCCGCCATGCTGGAGGGCCGCGCATGAGCCGCGCCCTAACCCGCCAGGTGGCCCAGATCCGCGGCGCGCTGATGGCCGGAAATGCACAGGCCGCGCTGGCAGGATTGGACGAACTGACCCGCATCGCCGCGCGCAGGGGCATCGACACCCCCACCCGTGATCTGCTGGAGCCCGCCTTGGCCGACCTGCGCGCGCTGGCACAGGCCTCGCTCAAGGGCGCGCAGCAGGCGGCCGAACAGGTGCGCGCCATCGTCCAGGCCGCGCGCAGCCTGCAGACCTATGATTCCTTGGGTCAGCGCCACGTGAATGAAACCCGCGCGAATGCACCGCAAAGGTTTTGATAAAATGCGTCGGAAGGTTTGTTTGAGAGGAGGGCCGATATTCACTAGTTGTCAATAACCGGCCGCTAAACCGGGGACATGCCAGGGAAATGGCAAGGGCAACCGCCCGACAGGTCAGAAGGCCACAAGATGCAACCTGGGTGCAAAGCACCTTATATTGGAGGACACCATGTCCAGCATTCTGACCAACAACAGCGCCATGGTCGCGCTGCAGACCCTGAAGAGCATCAACTCGCAGCTGGGTAAAACCCAGTCCGACATCGCGACCGGCAAGACCGTCGCGAACGCCAAGGACAACGCTGCCGTCTGGGCGATCTCGAAAGTCATGGAAACCGACCAGTCGGCATTCAAGACGATCCAGTCGAACCTGAACGTAGCCGACGCCGTGGTGGGAACCGCCCGCGCTGGCGCCGAGCAGATCACCGATCTGCTGAAGGAGATGAAGAACCTGGCGATCGGCGGTGCCAACGACGCTGCTGACTTCGGCAAGATCCAGACGGATATGGCGAAGAAGGTCGAGCAGATCACCGCGATCATCGAGGGGACGCAGCTGAACGGCGTCAACCTGCTGAAGACGAACCCGACCGGCACCAACACCGCCTTTACGGTTCTGGGTTCGCTGGACCGCACCAACGGCACCGTGGCCACCGGTGCTGCCAACATCGAGGTCGACTCGGTCGACTTCGAGGCAGGCCTGGATGTCGCCGGTCTGACCGCGGTCACCGACCGTGCCTCGGCCGAAACCGCGATCGGCGAGATCGAGGCCCTGATCGACGTCGCTGTTCAGGGTGCCGCCGATCTGGGTTCGGCCGGCAAGCGGATCTCTGACCAGTCCAGCTTCGTGGGCAAGCTGTCGGACTCGCTGAAAACCGGCATCGGCTCGCTGGTCGACGCCGACATGGAGGAGTCGTCGGCTCGCCTTCAGGCCCTGCAGACGCAGCAGCAGCTGGGCATCCAGGCGCTGTCGATCGCCAACCAGGGGCCGTCGGCCGTCATGTCGCTGTTCCGCTGATAAGACCGGCGGGCGCCCCAAGGGCGCCCGTCACCCTCTGAATATCATTCAGCCCCTGATCACACTCCAGAATGGGAAGCACGATCTTGAACGCGGTAACGCCACTGACCGACCATGGCTACAGGACATCCGCCATCCGCTCTCCGCGCGATGCGGAATACGACATCTTCTCGCGCGTCACGCGCATGCTGCGGCAGGCCCCGCGAAAGGCCGACAACACCGATACCATCCAGGCGGTGCACAAGAATTCCGAACTGTGGACGATCCTGGCAACCGACCTTGCCGATCCCGGCAACGGGCTGCCCGATCAGGTCAAGGCCGGCCTGATTTCGTTGGCGGGATTTGCCATCCGCCACGGTCAGGCCGTGATGGCGGGCAGCGCCCAGACCGATCCGCTGATCGACATCAACATGACCGTCATGCGCGGTCTGCGCGGAGAGGGCGCACCATGAGCGGCCTTGTCCTCAAGCTGGCACCGAACGAGCGTGTGCTGATCAACGGCGCGGTGATCGAGAACGGCGACCGTCGCACCAAGATCGCGATCAAGACGCCCAATGTGAACGTCCTGCGCCTGCGCGACGCGATCCACCCCGACAGCGCCCAGACGCCGGTGTCACGCGCGATGTATGTCGCGCAGATGATCCTGTCCGGCGATGCCGAACCGTCCGAGGGCCGCCGGCAGTTGCTGATCGCCATCGAACAGCTGAGCCAGGTGTTTGACGATCGCGACAGCCGCCTGCTGTTGGCCGAGGCCAGTGCCGCCGCGGTCGATGCGAATGCCTATCAGGCGCTGCGCAAGCTGCGCGACCTGCTGCCCCGAGAGGCGCGGCTGTTCGCCGCCGCCCGGACGTGAGGGTATCATGACCATCTCTGTCGGCGCCACGGGCCTGCTGGGCTGGAAGATCGTCCAGCGAACCGAGGCCCGGCAGATCGAATCCGTCGCCCGCGACCCTGTGGTCCAGCGCAGCACGACCTACTTCCGTGACAACATCGCGGCCGCCACCAAGGCCGAGGAGTTGGTCAAGGATTACCGCCTTTTGAGCACGACGCTTTCGGCCTTCGGGCTGGAGGCGGACCTGCCCAACAAGGCTTTCATCCAAAAAGTCCTGGAAAGCGATCCCGCGGACAAGTCGTCGCTGGTCAACCGTCTGGCCGACAAGCGCTATCTGCGCATGAACGAGGCGATGGGCTTTGGGTCGACGAAGCCCGCCAAGGATCTGGCCGACACCATCAGCACCGCCTTTGTGCAGCGTGAATTCGAACGGCGCATCGGTGAAAGCGACGACAACCTGCGTCTTAGCCTGAATGCCCGGCGCGAGGTGCAGGAGCTGACAGGCCGCACCTCGACCGACCGGACCCTGTGGTTCGAGGTCATCGGCAACGCCCCGCTGCGCAAGGTCTTTCAGGGTGCATTCGGGTTCGGCGACAACTATGCCCGACTGCCGATCGACCGCCAGCTGGAGGAATACACCAAGGCTTCGGAGAGGCTGCTGGGCAGTTCCAGCTTCAAGGACATTTCCAAGCCCGAGAACGTGGAGAAGCTGATCCAGACCTTCATGGCGCGATCGCAGCTGACCACGTCGCCGACGGCCAATCGCTACAGCGCGGCGCTGACCCTGTTGCAGAACTTCTGACCCTGCGTCACCCTGGCGGCGGGCAAAGCCTGATTTCCACGCGCCAGCGGCCCGCCGCACCTTGCGCCCAAGGCGTGGCTGGCTATAACCCCGGACGATTTGCCGCGATCGATGCACGACCAGCCCGGGGGCCAGAACCATGCCGAAACGTACCGATATCAAGTCGATCCTGATCATCGGGGCAGGGCCCATCGTCATCGGGCAGGCCTGCGAGTTCGACTATTCCGGGGCCCAAGCCTGCAAGGCGCTGCGCGAGGAAGGTTACCGGGTCATCCTGGTGAACTCGAACCCTGCGACGATCATGACCGACCCGGAAATGGCCGATGCGACCTATATCGAGCCGATCACCCCCGAGATCGTCGAAAAGATCATCGCCAAGGAACGCCCCGACGCCTTGCTGCCGACGATGGGCGGTCAGACCGGGCTGAATACCGCGCTGGCCCTGGCCGACAGCGGCGCGCTGAACCGCTATGGGGTCGAGCTGATCGGCGCGCAGCGCAGCGCCATCGAGATGGCCGAGGACCGCAAGCTGTTCCGCGAGGCGATGGACCGCATCGGCCTGGAGAATCCCAAGGCCACGATCATCGCCGCCCCCAGGCTGGCATCGGGCAAATACGACATCAATGCCGGCGTCAGCCAGGCGATGGACGCGCTGGAGGAGATCGGCCTGCCCGCGATCATCCGCCCGGCCTTTACCCTGGGCGGCACCGGCGGCGGCGTGGCCTATAACCGCGACGATTACGAACGCATCGTCCGGTCGGGCCTGGACGCCTCGCCCATGGCGCAGGTTCTGATCGACGAAAGCCTGCTGGGCTGGAAGGAATACGAGATGGAGGTCGTGCGGGATCGCAACGACAACGCCATCATCGTCTGCGCGATCGAGAACATCGACCCGATGGGCGTGCATACCGGTGACAGCATGACCGTCGCCCCGGCCCTGACCCTGACCGACCGCGAATACCAGATCATGCGCACGGCCAGCATCGCGGTCCTGCGCGAGATCGGCGTCGAGACCGGCGGTTCCAACGTGCAATGGGCGGTGAACCCCGCCGACGGCCGCATGGTCGTGATCGAGATGAACCCCCGCGTGTCGCGGTCGTCCGCGCTGGCCTCCAAGGCCACCGGCTTCCCGATCGCCAAGATCGCCGCGAAGCTGGCGGTGGGATACACGCTGGACGAGCTGGACAACGACATCACCCGCGTCACGCCCGCCAGCTTCGAGCCCAGCATCGATTATGTCGTGACCAAGATCCCGCGCTTTGCGTTCGAGAAGTTTCCGGGCAGCAAGCCCGACCTGACCACCGCGATGAAGTCCGTGGGCGAGGTCATGGCGATCGGCCGCAGCTTCCACGAATCGCTGCAGAAGGCGCTGGCCTCGATGGAGAACGGCCTGACCGGCCTGGACGAGATCGCCATCGAGGGCGCGTCCGAGCAGGGCAAGCCCGCCGTCATCGCCGCCCTGTCCAAGGCCACCCCCGACCGCATCCGCGTCATCGCCGAGGCGATGCGGTTCGGCCTGTCGGATGACGAGATCCACCGCGTCACCAGCTTTGATCCGTGGTTCCTAGCCCGCATCCGCGAGATTATCGATGTCGAGCATCAGATCCGCGAGAACGGCCTGCCGACCGATGCCGACGGGATGCGCCGCATCAAGATGATGGGCTTTACCGATGCCCGCCTGGCCCACCTGACCAAGACCGACGAGACCACGGCGCGCCGCGCCCGGCGCAACCTGGACATCCGCCCGGTGTTCAAGCGCATCGACACCTGCGCGGCCGAGTTCGAGGCCCAGACCCCCTACATGTATTCCACCTACGAGGCGCCCGCGATGGGCGACGTGGAATGCGAATCCCGCCCCACCGACGCCAAGAAGGTCGTCATCCTGGGCGGCGGTCCGAACCGCATCGGCCAGGGGATCGAGTTCGACTATTGCTGCTGCCACGCCTGCTATGCGCTGACCAAGGCGGGCTACGAGACGATCATGATCAACTGCAACCCCGAGACGGTCAGCACCGATTACGACACCTCGGACCGGCTGTATTTTGAACCGCTGACCTTCGAACACGTGCTGGAGATCCTGCATACCGAACAGCAGAACGGTACCCTGCACGGCGTCATCGTCCAGTTCGGCGGCCAGACGCCGCTGAAGCTGGCCAATGCGCTGCAGGACGAGGGTATCCCGATCCTGGGCACGACCCCCGACGCCATCGACCTGGCCGAGGACCGCGAGCGGTTCCAGCGCCTGCTGCAGGATCTGGGCCTCAAGCAACCGATCAACGGCATCGCCAGCAGCGACGCCCAAGCCATTGAGATCGCCGAGCGTATCGGCTTTCCCCTGGTCATCCGCCCGTCCTATGTCCTGGGCGGCCGCGCGATGGAGATCGTGCGCGACATGGACCACCTGCGCCGCTACATCACCGAGGCCGTGACCGTCAGCGGGAAAAGTCCGGTCCTGCTGGACAGCTATCTGTCCGGCGCGATCGAGGTCGACGTCGATGCCCTGTGCGACGGCGAGACCGTCCACGTCGCGGGCATCATGGAGCATATCGAGGAGGCCGGCGTCCATTCGGGCGACAGTGCCTGTTCGCTGCCGCCCCACACGCTGGATGCGGCGACCGTTGCGGAACTCAAGGTCCAGACCACGGCCATGGCCCGTGCGCTTAAGGTCAAGGGCCTGATGAACGTACAGTTCGCCCTGAAGGACGGAGAGATCTTCGTGCTGGAGGTCAATCCGCGCGCCAGCCGCACCGTGCCCTTCGTCGCCAAGGCCACGGACAGCGCCATTGCCTCGATCGCCGCGCGGCTGATGGCGGGCGAGCCGATGTCGAACTTCCCCGCGCGCGCCCCCTATCCCGAAGGTGTTGGCCCGGAAACCGACCTGCCCTTTGCCGACCCGATGACGCTGGCCGACCCGATCACGCCGTGGTTCTCGGTCAAGGAGGCTGTGCTGCCCTTCGCCCGCTTCCCCGGCGTCGACACGCTCTTGGGCCCGGAAATGCGCTCGACCGGAGAGGTCATGGGCTGGGACCGCAACTTCGCGCGCGCCTTCCTCAAGGCGCAGATGGGCGCGGGCACCGACCTGCCGACCACCGGCCGCGTCTTCCTGTCCGTCAAGGACGCCGACAAGACGCCCGCCTTGGCGCAGGCCGCCCGCGACCTGGTGACGATGGGCTTCGATCTGGTCGCGACCTCGGGCACCGCCGATTTCCTGGATGCGCAGGGCGTGGCGTCCACCCGCGTGAACAAGGTCTATGAAGGCCGTCCGAACATCGTCGATCGCCTCAAGAACGACGAAATCGCGATGGTCCTGAACACGACGGAAGGCGTCCAGGCCATCGCCGACAGCCGCGACATCCGCGCCGTCGCCCTCTACGACAAGATCCCCTACTTCACCACGGCCGCAGGCAGCATCGCCGCCGTGGCCGCGATCAAGTCGCGGGAGGAAGGGGAAGTCGGGGTGAGATCGCTGCAGGCTTAAATTTTGAAAGCTTTACGTCATGCATGCGGGGATCAGCCTAATAGGCAAGTTGATCCTCGCCAGCCTTGGTAAATTCTTCTATCAACTATTTTACCGTAGTAGCCAATAGAGGTTAGCGTAAGCGCCTCTACTAGCCATTGAATTAGCAGCCAGCATTTGTGCAACTGGACGCCGTTAGGGCTGAAATTTAGATCTTGATGCACTATTTTGTTTCTAAAAAAGCTAATGATTTGGAATCCATCCATATTCTGTCGGCTTTTCGACAAAAGCTTTAGCTCGGCGCTGTGTTCCATGAGGTCGTTAGTTAACCGCATAAATTTAAATGCGGCTCTGGCTTTGTCACTAAATATATTGGCCCTCTCGCTAAGTAATGCTCTGGAACAGCCAGCTTCATGCTCGAGTATATAGTTCACAATCGCTTCTAATGCGCTATGGGCTGCGATAACTGACATCTCAATTGAGATATCGCGAGAGGCATTCGATGCCCGATAGAACTCCAATGTTTGTCGAAGAGCGCGCCGATGAAGGTCAGATCTACGGGCGAAACTAAACTTCAAAAAAATCTCAGGCAGATGCTCCTAGATCCCTTCGTCAAACCACGTTGTCTGAACCTTATTTTCGTCGTATCGAGTGAATCCTATTATTTCTGCGGCAAGTCCGTTTGTGGCGTCGTACGCTTCGATGTTGCCAAGGCCACAAAACTGACCTTTGGCGAATGATATAAACTCATGGAACTCTAAATAGTGTTCAAGCAGGCGCTCAGAATCACCAGGATGATCGGTGCGAATGCGAAGGAATGTCCCTCCACTATCTTTATCAAATTGTACTGAGAAACAGTTTCCACTGCATTCCGTAAGGTCGATGTTTTTTATAATCATCTCGGGAGGGCTAGCAATGATCGCCGAACCTGAGGTGAATTGTTTTGCGTAAATAAGGCTAATCGGCCTTCTCTTAGGGACAACTATAACTGAATTTTGATCTCCGTGGAAGGAGTGAGCGAGTTTACTTGCAAGCACCTCAAATCTTCGTCCGTCAGGTCCAACTAGTTCTATCTTGCTTTTAAGGAGATCGTCGTGGCTGTCGGGATTTCCATCAGGGAAAATTGCCCCGATATGAAAGGTAAGTCGCCCAGATCTTTCCTTGAATAACGGGACTACCGCAGCGCCAAGACTCCTGCCATCGATCAAAACATCCTTTAAAGCAAATTTTCGCACTTTATCCATGACGATCTATCTTTGCCTTTTTAATTTTGCGCAGCCTCATCGTATTGACCACCAGCGTCAACGTCACGCAAGAACAACTTGGATTTCTAATGTAGGGCGTAAATCGAGGGCTTACCGTTTCACAACCCCCTCCGCCCCTTCATCTCCTCCAGTAACGCCCGCTTCCCCGCCGCACTCATCCGCCGAGGCCCCTCCATCGGCACCCCCGGCCCGCCCGGGGGCAGCGGCGTCTCGCCCATCTCGGCCCAGGCCGCGTCCTCGGCGCGCTGCAGGTCGCCGAATTCGGGGCGGGGGCCGTCCAGACCCTCGGCCTCGCGGCGCTTGAGGTAATCCATCGTCTCGGCCCCCTCGATCAGCCCCGCCAGCCGCGCATGCATCCAGGCCGCCATCAGCCGGTTGACCCGCACCTGCCAGTCCGGCCCCATGGATCGAAAGAACGCCACCACACCCGCATCCAGCCGCAGCGTGACGCGCATCTTGGGCGCCGTGCCCTTTTCCTGCGCGATGCGGTGCCATTCGTCGGGGATGCGCATCCGCGCCATGACGGTGCTGTGCAGGTCCCATTCCAGCATCCGCATCGCGTCGGCCAAATAGTGGTAGTCCGCGCGCCGGGTTCCTTCTGCCTTGGCGACAGGCACATTGTCTTCGCGGTATGGATGCCCGCCAAGCTGCCTCCCGGCCGTTAACGATGCCTAAGCGACCGTGCGTTGTCGGTGTACGCCCTGTATCTACGCAGTGCGCCCTCGGTGACCACCTGGCACGTGCCGTTCCGGGCTAGAAGAAAGAAGTCCATGATCCAGCCATGCGCCGCGCGCCGCTCTCTCAACGCACACAATCCGCGGCCCGGTTTCTACCAACAACTCAGCGTCCAGCAGCGCAGCCCCTGTCTAGCATCACCACCACTCATTCCTACCCCGCGGGCTAGCCGCGCTCTTGTATCTAACGGCCGGTAGTGATGCGGACCTCTCCGCCAAGCACGTTCAGGGGAATGGCATGGGCATCGCAGAGGGCCTTGGATGGCCGTGATGCCGATGGACACTGCAGAGCCGGTGATCAGGAGGCTCATGCTGCGCCCCTTAGGTCGGTGGCTCCGGACCGGGCCAGGTCGCGCGTGCAGCCCGCAGCCGCTGTCGCGCACGCCGTCGCGCAGCAGTGCGTTGCGGATGCCGTTCGCCGCGGCCGAGGCCAGCCGCCGGGACGGGCGGTCGCGGCGGTCCACCCGCTGGCCCTGGACCAGGCCCAGCGCAATGCCGCCCCCGGCAAATGACTCCAGCAGGGCAGGAATGTTGTCGGGCGGGTTCTGACCGTCCGCATCCAGCGTCACGATCAGCGCCCCGCGCGCGGCCCAGACCCCGCTGCGGATCGCGGCGGACTGCCCGCAGGACCGGTCGTGGCAGATCACCCGCAGCTGCGGCAGCCGCGTCTGCAGCGCGGCCAGTTCGGCCCGCGTTCCATCGCGCGAGGCGTCGTCGATAACGATAATCTCGTGCGCGTGGTCCCGCAGAGTGGCGGCGATGCCGGTCAGCAGGGAGGTGATGTTGCCGGCCTCGTCGCGGGCGGGCAGGACGACGGAAATGTCGGGCGTCATGGCGCGACCTTCTGTGAGCGGTGAAGGGTATAGGTCTTGTCGCGGAACGGCAGCCGCAGGACGGGGGTCATGCCGGGGACGGGCCGGTCCGTCTGGTCCAGAAGCACGCCGCCCGGATGGTCGCGCAGCCACCCCGCAACGGCGTCGTCGGACAGGCGGGCGACCGGGTTCAGCAGGCGTCCGGAAAAGTTCAGCTGCACGTGATAGGTGCCGTCGGTGACGGCGATGCCTGCGGCATCATGGGGCGTCACGGCCCGGCCCAGATCGGTCATGTCATAGCACGCGGACAGCAGCGGGCTCAGCCCGAGATGCAGCCCGATCATCAGCGCCAGCGCCAGCAGCAGCGCGGCCAGCGCCGTGACCCGCGCCCGCAGCCGCAACCGCAGGAACGCCCCCATGGCCCAGACCGCCGCCAGCCGCGTGCCGGGATCGGCCCAAAGTTGCCTTGGCCGCAGCGCACCAAGCCCCGCCCCGGTCCAGCCGAACGGCCAGATCATCGCGGGCAACAGGGCGGCATAGAACCACCAGGGTTTGCGATGGGCAAAGGATGCCACCATGCGCCCGCCGCTTTGCCGCCACAGGACCTCGATGCGGTACTCCGGCCGCCCAGGATCAGCGCGGGCACCAGCCACAGGCCGACCGCCACCAGCGCGACGGCCAGCGCCAGCCCGCCCGCCCATTGCCGCGCCGACGGACGCTCCGCCTCCGCCCGCAGCGGCATCGACAGCGCCACGGGCAGCAGGTGGATCAGAATCACCGGCCCCTTGGCATAGACGCCCAAGGCCACGGCCATCCCCAGGGCAACCCAGGCCCCGCGTCACGGCCTGCGGACCGCCGACCACAGCGCCAGCATCGCCAGCGGCGTGGCCGCGGTCTGCATCGCGTCGGACATGGTCGTCGATCCGAACAGCAGCCAGACCGGCGACACCGCCAGGATCAGCGCCGCGGCCCCGCCGCGCGCAGGCCTGTCCGGCCGCAGCCGCAAGGCCAGCAGCCCGGTCATCGCCACGCAGGCCGTCGCGAAGGCCGGCCCGACCAGTCGGGCCGCGAAGGCATCGACGCCCACGACCGCCCAGACCAGGTTGATCAGCCAGAACAGCATCAGCCAGAACAGCAGCGGCGGCTGGTGCCCGTAGATCGCCCCGTTCAGGTGCAGGACCCAGGGTGATCCGCCGACATGCATCTTCCACGCGGCGGCGACATAGCGGGCCTCAGCAAGCGCAGCAGGATTAGCGTCAGCGCGGTCAGCGCGAACAGTAGCGTGGCGGACAGGACGGGACGCATCCTTATGCTGCGGCCGTCCGGCGATGCCTACGGATCAGCATCAGGTTGCGCAGATAGACGAACAGCCCCAGCCCCTGGCCCGGCACAAAGACCGGGTCACCACGCCACGACGCATAGGCAAAGAGGGTGACCCCGCCCGCCAGCGAGACCCACAAGAACCGATGCGGGACGACACTGCGTCGCATCCTTTCGCTGGTCAGCCACTGGATGACGAAACGCGCGCTGAACAGCGCCTGCCCAAAAAACCCGATCCTAAGCCAAACCGTCTGACTCGTCATCCGCCCCGTCGTTGCAGGACAGCCGTGCCACGCGAGGCTTGCAGGAAGCGTGCAGTCGAGAGCTTGGATGCGCCGAACTGCATCGTCGATCGCCGGGCGTCTTCCAAAAAGCCTGTCATCGAATGGCCGGGGCCGTCCCTCAGGTCATGACAGCTGCGACACCGGGCCTTCGATGGGCCGTGGGATCAGCGGCCGTGCTGGCCCGGACGCCTTATTACGGTGTCAGCCGGATTTGACCACCGGCTAAAGCTGTGCCGACTATCTATGGTCGGTGGAGGCCGACTGATGGGGCATGCTCACCGCCGTGATTGCGCCAAGTCATCTTAGATAGGGGAATGTTACGAAGTGACTACGGTAGCATCCTGCTGTCCCGCCACCTGATGAACTGCGTCGCGTGACAGGGGCCAGCCCATGTATCGGGCCGGTCCATCGGGTGCGACGCGACGCCCTGTCATGGGGCGCCGCGGAGGGGACTCAGGCCTGATCGGCCGTCGCATCCATCGGGGGATAGTCCACATAGCCTTCGGCACCGCCGCCATACATCGTGGACTCGTCGGGCTTGGCCAGGGGGGCGCCGGCCCTCATCCGCGCGACCAGGTCGGGGTTCGCGATGTAGGGGCGGCCAAAGGCGAACAGGTCCGCCTTGCCCTCCTCCAGGCGCTTCGTCGCCAGGTCCAGGTCATAGCCGTTATTGGCGATATAGGTGCGCGAGAACCGCTGGCGCAGGCTGTCGAAATCGAACGACGCCACGTCGCGCGGGCCGCCGGTCGCGCCCTCGACGACGTGGATGTAGACTAGGCCAAGCGCCTCCACCCCGTCCACAATGTGCTCGAACTGCGGCTGCGGATCGCTGCAGGACACCCCGCCGGCCGGAGAGACCGGAGACAGGCGGATGCCCGTGCGGTCCGCGCCGATCTCCGCCACGACGGCTTGGGCCACCTCCAGCATCAGCCGGGCGCGGTTCTCGACCGAGCCGCCATAGGCGTCGGTGCGCTTGTTCGCGCCGTCCTTGGCGAACTGGTCCAGCAGATAACCGTTGGCCCCATGGATCTCGACCCCGTCGAAGCCCGCCTCGATGGCGTTGGCCGCAGCCTGGCGGAAATCGTCGACGATGCCCGGGATCTCGTCCAGGCGCAGGGCGCGCGGGGTCGAGGTCTCGACAAATCCGCCGTTCACGAAGGTCTTGGTTTCTGCCGCGATCGCCGAGGGGGCCACGGGGGCCGCGCCGCCCGGCTGCACGTCGACATGCGACACCCGACCCACATGCCACAGCTGCAGGAAGATGCGCCCGCCCTTGGCATGGACCGCATCGGTGACCTTGCGCCATCCGGCGATCTGTTCGGGCGTATAGACGCCGGGCGTGTCCTGATAGCCCTGCGCTTGCGCCGAGATCTGCGTCGCCTCGGCGATGATCAGCCCCGCGGTCGCGCGCTGCGCGTAATATTCGGCCGCATGGGGTCCGGGCACCAGACCCTCCGCGGCGCGGTTGCGGGTCAGCGGTGCCATGACGATGCGGTTCGCCAGGCGCAGGGGGCCAAGGTCATAGGGCTGAAAGAGCGTGTTCTGGTTCATCGTTTCCGCTTTCCGGGTGTGATTGGTCATGGTCGTTCAGGGCAGGTAACGCGCAGCGGGCGGAATGTTTTCAGGGCCGTGAAATATTGCCTGACGCACGGTGTCGCAGCATCCGCAGCCCGGGCGATGGGGGGCTGACAGCCGCGGCACAGGGCGGACGGTCTAGGCACGGTAGAGCATGCGCGTCGCCTGAGCCATTGCTAGGGGCGTTTCCGTCCCCTCATCGGGGCATGGTCAGCTGCGTGCAGCCCCCTCACTGATCGTAAGTCGGACGCTCGCCATAGCGACGCGATGACGGGGACGTTAGCAGCGCGCAGGTCGGTTTAGGGCGCCGGCTGCCGAACCCCGGCATGACCTCTGGCAGCCGGGGTTTGTTCCGGTATGGCATGACGCATGACCATCTCAACAGGGAAGGGCGCCCGCCGCGACGGGGTCGCGTCGGAAACGCCAGCCACGGCGGGCCTTGCGACGACCGCCGGTCGTGCGCCTGCTGTTCACCTTGCCGCCAGACCGACAGACCGACGCCTAGGGCATACGGGTCCGCTGACGGTCGGCAAAGGTGCGGGCCTCCTGCGGGGCCAGGCCGAGACCGTTGGCGCGGACCAGCGCGGCCCAGTCCCGGTCTGGCCATTCCTTCTGGGCCAGGTCCAGCAGGTCGCGGCCCTCCGCCAGGGCGGTTGCGCAAAGCCGACCGACCCTGCCTGCGACAGAGGCCCGGTCCAGGCCCAGTTCGGCCAGGACCGCGAATGTCAGCGCCTCGGCATGGATGGTGCCGGACCCGCCACCAAGGTCGCGCTCCATTGCCTGGGGGTCAGGGGTCAACCGGTCCAGGACATCCTGCGTCAGCCGCAGCATTGCGCCCAGGCTGACGCAGATCTGCGGCAGGGTCAGCCATTCGGTGAACCACGCTGCACCGTCGCGGTTCTGGCGATGCACCCCCGCCGCCCCGAAAACCGATGCCAGCCCGATCACCTGCCGCGCCAGTGCCGCCAGCGCCGACGGGCCGACCGGGTTCTGCTTTTGCGGCATGGTCGAGGATGCCCCTCCGCCCTCGATCCGCACCAGGGCCAGGCCCGACTGCGTCATCAGCAGCAGGTCCTCGGCCAGCTTGGCCAGGGCGACGGCCACCGCCGCAGCCCAATCCGCCAGCCGACCCAGCCCTGAACGGTCGGAATGCCAACCATGGCCGGGATCCGACAGGTCCAGCGCCTGCGCAAGGCCCGCCCGCACGGTCGGGCCCTGCGGCCCCATCGCCGACAGCGTGCCCGCCGCCCCGGACAACGAAACGCGCAGCACCGCGTCGCGAACCCGCGCGAGATCCTGCGCGTGATCCAGCAGCGGCCATCCCCAGCCGGCCGCGACCGCGCCAAAGCTGGTGGGTGTCGCCGTCTGGCCATAGGTCCGGGCGGCCATGGGCAGGGTGGCGTGCCGATCGGCCAGCGCGGCCAGCTGGGTCAGAACGGCATCCAGGCGGGCGCCCCACAGGTCCAGCATGGGGCGCAGGCGCAGAGCCAGCGCGCTGTCCATGATGTCCTGGCTGGTGGCGCCCCAGTGCAGATGCGCGGCCGCAGGATCGCCGGCCATCTGCCGCCGCATCTCCTGGACCAGGGCGGGGACGGGGACGCCGTTGCGGGCGGTGGCCTGGGCCAGGGATGCCGGATCGATCAGCAGGCCACGGCTGGCCACGGCGATGGCCGGACCGGCGTTTGGGGGGATGACCCCAAGCTGCGCCTGAACCTGGGCCAGCGCGACTTCGACCCGGATCATCGCGTCCAGTTCGGCCTCGGCCGTGAACAGCGCCTGGGTGTCCGGGTCGCCGAACAGCATGGCATAGAGGGGGTTACCGGTCGCGGTCATGGACCGACCGTGGCGGGGCTGCGCACCGCCTGCCGGTGCGGGCCGTAGGTCGGCGGTGGCAGGGGCGACTTACGCCCCGTCGTGACATGGACCTGTGTCATGAAACGGCCTCTGGCAGGTTCAAAATCGCGCGGGCCTGCTGCCATGTCGCCACCGGACGGCGATAGCGGTCGCACAGGTCCACCACCCGCCGCACCAGCGCCGCGTTGGACGGTGCCAGGCGCGTGCGGTCCAGGCGCACGTTGTCCTCCAGGCCCGTGCGGGCGTGACCGCCCGATGCCACGGCCCATTCGTTCAGGACGATCTGGTTCGGGCCGATCCCCGCCGCGCACCAGGGCGCATTCGTGCCGAACAGCCGCCGGACCGTGGCGATGTAGTAGTCGAACACGTTGCGGTCGACCGGCATGGCATTCTTGACGCCCATCACGAACTGCACATAGGGCCGGGTGGTCAGCCGCCCGTCCTGCCACATCGCCTGGGCCTGCAGGATGTGGGACAGGTCAAAGGCCTCGATTTCGGGCATGACGCCGTGGGTGGCCATCTGCGACGCCAGCCAGTCCACCAGGTCGGGGCTGTTTTCATAGACGCGGGTCGGGAAGTTGTTCGACCCGACCGACAGGCTGGCCATGTCCGGTCGCAGCGGCAGCATGCCGCCCCGGTCGCGGCCCGCGCCCGACCGCCCGCCGGTGGACAGTTGCACGATCATGCCGGGGCAATGCCGGCGAACCCCCTCCAGCAGGCGGGCAAAGCGGTCGGGGTCGCTAGTGGGCTTGCCCTCGTCGTCGCGGACATGGGCGTGAACGATGGCGGCGCCCGCCTCGAAGGCCTCGTGGGTCGATTCGACCTGTTCGGCGATGGTCACGGGAACGGCCGGGTTGTCGGCCTTGGTCGGAAGGCTGCCGGTGATGGCCACGCAGATGATGCAGGGGTCAGACATCGAGAAATACCGTTTCCTTGTCACCTTGCAGGTGAATGTCGAAGTGATAGTGGCCGTCGGCGCCACGGGCGATCAGGGTGTCGCGGCGATGCGGCTGTTCGATCAGGGACAGCACCGGGTCGGCGGCGTTGTCCTGATCGGCGAAATACATCCGCGTCTGCAGTCCGGTGTTGATGCCCCGCGCGACCAGCCACAGCGACAGGTGCGGCGCCTGCATGTGGCCCCGCGGCCCCGGCACGGCGCCGGGCAGGACGGTGTCCAGCGTGAACTGCCCGGTGTCGAAATCGGGCACCACGCGCGCCCAGTGCCGGAACCCCGCGGCGGCCCCCGGTTGATCGGGGTACAGCCCGGCCGCGTCGGCCTGCCAGACCTCGATCAGCACGTCCCGGACCGGTGCGCCCATGCCGTCGAAGACGCAGCCGGTGACGCGGATGCGCGGGCCGGGCACGTCGTCGGGCATGGCGTCAAAGCCCAGTTCGGTGTCATAGATGTCGAATCCTGCCGCCCGCGGGGCCAGCCCGATATGGACATAGGGTCCGGCGGTCTGGGACGGGGTCTCCTTGAGGTAGTTCAGCGGCTGCGGCATGTCAGTTTCCCTCCGGCCGGTTCTCGAAGACGGTCGATCGCCGCCCGCGCAGCACGATGTCGAACCGATAGGCCAGACAGTCCAGCGGCACCGCCTGGTTCAGGTCCAGCGGGGCGATCAGCGCGTCGATGGCGCGGGGATCGGGGATCGCCTGCACGATCGGGCAATGCGCGATCAACGGGTCGCCCTCGAAATACATCTGGGTGATCAGGCGCTGCGCAAAGGCCGTGCCGAAGACCGACAGGTGGATATGCGCGGGCCGCCAGTTGTTGACCCAGTTGCGCCACGGATAGGCGCCGGGCTTGATGGTCCGAAAGGCGTAATGGCCTTGATCGTCGGTCAGAACCCGCCCGCAGCCGCCGAAATTCGGGTCGATCGGCGCCAGGTAGCCGTCCTTCTTGTGGCGGTATCGGCCGCCGGCATTGGCCTGCCAGATCTCGACCAGGGTACGGGGGACGGGGCGGCCGTTCTCGTCCAGGACGCGTCCGTGGACGATGATGCGTTCGCCCACCGGATCGCCGTCCTTGGCATAGTTCGCGATCAAATCGCCATCCAGCGGGGTGATGGCGCCATGACCGAAGCGGGGGCCGGTCAGTTCGGACACGGTGCCCTCGATCGACAGCATTGCCTGTCGCGGCGACCGCGCGACCGAGGTCTTGTAGTCGGGGGCCAGCGCGGGCGGATGCCAGGTGCGGTCGCGTTGATAGAGCGTCATGCCTGTCCTCCTTGGGCGTCGGCCTCGGCAAAGATGCGGCGGGCCAGGGCGATGGCGTGATTGGCGCGCGGGACGCCGGCATAGATGGCGACGTGCAGCAGCGCCTCCATCACGTCGTCGCGGCTGGTGCCGGTGTTCGGGATGGACCGCAGATGCAGGGCCAGTTCGCCGTCATTGCCGAGGCCCGCCAGCAGGGCGATGGTCATCATCGACCGCTCGCGCAGCGGAATCGTGCCGCGCGACCAGACATGGCCCCAGGCCGCATCGGTGATCAGCGCCTGGAACGGCGCATCGAAGGGCGTCTGCGCAGCCTGCGCGCGGGCGACATGGGCCGGTCCCAGCACGCGTATGCGGGTGGCAAGGCCGGTGTCTGACAATTCGGTCATGCGGCATGCCTTTCCAGAAAGGGGGTCATCAGCGCGGCGTGGGCGTCGGGCGTCTCGACGCAGGGCAGGTGGCCCGCGCCGGGGATCAGGTGGAAGGTCGCGCCGGGGATCAGGTCGGCGGTGGCGCGCACCACGTCGGGGGGCGATGCGCCGTCGGCCTCGCCCGCGATCACCATCGTGGGCAGGCGCAGTGCGGCGCTGGCCTGCCGTTGATCGGCCCCGGCCAGCGCCCGGCAGGCGGCGACATAGCCCGCGGCGGGCGTACGGGCCAGCATGTTGCGCCAAGGTGCCAGCGCGGGCGTCGCGCGGAAGGCCGGCGCGAACCAGCGTTCCATTACCGCGTCCGCGATGCTGGCCATGCCGTCCCGTTCCACCGCGTCGATCCGGGTCTGCCAGCTGTCGGGCGTGCCAAGACGCGCGGCGGTGTTGGACAGGATCAGCGCGCGGACCAGATCGGGCCGGTCGGCCGCCAGGCGCTGCGCGATCAGTCCGCCGATGGACAGGCCCAGCACGACCACCGGGCTGGGGGCCACGGCCTCGATCAGCGCGGCTGCGTCGGCGGCGTGGTCGGCGATGCGGTCTGCGACGCCCAGATCCGACAGCCCGTGCCCCTGCTTGTCATAGCGCAGATAGCGCAGCCCCTGCGGCAGCAGCGGCAGGACCGCCTCCCACAGGCGCAGATCCGTGCCAAGCGAATTGGCCATCAGCACCACCGGCGCGCCCGTCGGCCCGTCCAGCCGATAGTGCAGCGCGCCATAGGGGCGGGACAAGATTTGCATGGATACTCCTCCTGTCCATAACGTAACATGGGGGCAGGATCGCCGATAATGCAAAATCGGCAGCAAAGGATGCCCATATGATTATGCATCCCGGCATCAAGCTGCGGCATCTGCGGGTCTTTCTGGACATCGCGGCCCGCGGCAGCCTGACCGCGGCGGCGCGGGCGCAGGGCATCACCCAGCCCGCGCTGAGCCGCACCCTGGCCGAGCTGGAGGCCCTGCTGCAGGTGCCGCTGTTCCGGCGCGAGCGGCGGCGGCTGGTTCTGACCGATGCGGGCACGCTGCTGCGCACCCATGCCGCCGCTGCGCTGCAGATGCTGGAAAGCGGGGTCGCCGCGCTGCATCCGGTCGCGGGGACGGACAGGTTGCGGGTGGGCATCCTGCCCACGGCGGCCACGCGGCTGTTCCCGCGCGTGGCGCTGCGCTTTCGCGAGATGCATCCGCATGTGACCCTGTCGGTCGAGACGGGGCCGCATCCGCATCTGATCCGCCTGCTGCGCGAGGGCGGGATCGACCTGATGATCGGGCGCATGCCGGCCGCCGCCGACATGGCGGGCCTGCGCTTCGATCACCTCTACGAGGATCAGATCGCGCTGGTGTCCCGCGCCGGGCATCCGTGCTGGGGGCAGCCGGTGCGTGACGTCCTGTCGGCCTGTCCGGTGATCCTGCCGCCACAGGACGCGCTGATCCGCCGGGCGGTCGACGATTACCTGCAGGCCCGCAACCTGGCCGGGCTGCATCCCGCGTTCGAGACCGCGGCCCTGGCGGTGGGTCGGGGCATCCTGGCGGCATCGGACGCGCTGTGGTTCATCTCGCAAGGCGTGGTCGGGGACGAGCTGGACCGGGGCGCGCTGATCCAGTGGCCGACCGATGCAGGGTTCCTGACCGGCGCAGTCGGCCTGACGCGCCGGCAGGTCGGGCCGGAGAATGCGATGCTGGACGTGCTGACGCGCCTGGCGACAGACGGGGCACGGACCTAGGCAGGATCGCGGGCGTCATGATTGTGCATGTCTTGCGGCGATGTCCCACGGCATGAGGCATGGTCGACGACGGCACGCGCCGGTGGCCTGCAACCCTCGACCTCATTGACCGCCCCCTGCGCATCAATGTTCTGAGGTGCTGCGACTGCGATTGCGGTCCACCGGCGGTCTTTGCGCTGTTTGTTGGAAGGTTCGGTGCTGTCTTCGCGGTACACAATGCCTTTGGCTGCACCGTCATCTGGTACGCTGCGCGATCGAGGCCGTTTTTCCCCGTCTATCGTGGAGCACGGACAACTGGCGGTTCGGACGCTTCCTCAAGCCAAGCATGCTTGTGGCTTTGTCTGTCGTGACTTGGCCGTACGGCACCACGATCTGTCTTTGTCCATGCCGGGCAAAACGGCCAGTCACCTGCCGACAGGTTCGCCCTTGCAGACCCACAAACGAGATGTCCGATAGGAGGGCCTCCCCCCTGAGCAGTCCATGCCGCAGGGCGACGGGCCCTGCCGTCGGTTTCAGGGTGCCGCTGTGGCCGCTTGCCGGTGCGGGGCCACGTCGCGGATCAGCGCAACGGCCAGCGTTTGGGCCTGGCCGCGGATGTCGGGGATGGCGGTGATCTCCCAGAAGGCGGCGCGCGATGCCGGGCCGATGACGCGGATGCGGGGGGCCGGGCGGCCGTCGGCGCCGATCAGGGCGCAGTCGGCCGCGACATCCAGACCGATCCGCACGGGATCGATACGGGCGCGGCCGGTGGCCAGCAGGTCGGCGACCAGCGGCGTCGCGTTGGCCCGCGGGTCGCGGCGAATGCCGCGGCAGTCGACGATCCGCGACGCATCCAGCGTCAGGATACGATCGGCCCCGCGCGGGCGCCAATGCGCGCGCAGGATCGCGCCGTCCCGGCTGGCCCCGTCGAAGCGGCCCGCCAGCTGCCGCATCTGGCCGCTGTCCAGCGCGCGATGCAGGATGGCCGCGCTTTCCGGGGGCAGGCGGTGGCGGTGCACCTCCCACCAGGGGGCGGCGTGGCGCAGGAAGCGGGCGCGGTCCGCCACGGACATGGCACGCCACAGGGCCGGCAGGTGCGGGCGGGCGCCGTCGACCGCGTCGCGCCAGGTGCCGCCCTGCGCCTCGGCCCTGGCGGCAAGATCGCGCAGCCAGGACAGGACAGAGCTGACGGGCGCGCCCAGGGGCACCTCGGCGCGGGTGATCGACAGGGGCGCGCCCGTGGCGTGGACGCGCGGCAGCTGGGCGCGACGTGACAGGGCCACGATTTCCCCGCGGTGGCCGTGGGACAGCAGGCTGATGGCCTGGTCCACCATCGACAGGCCGGACCCGATGATGACCACGCGCCCGCCCTGGGGCGGGGGGTCGGCCTGCTGCCAGGCGCCGTGGACCAGGCCTGTCGGGTCCGGTTCGGGCAGGGCATGGCCGGTGGCCAGCACGGCCCGGTCGGCGGGAACGACCTGGCCGTCGTCCAGATGCGCCGCGACCCTGGCCCGCGTGGTGACCAGCCGGATGCATGTCGCGCGCATACAGCGCAGCCGTCCGTCGGCCGACAGCGGCGCCAGCAGGTCGGTCATGTAGGCGCCATAGGTCGCACGGCCCACGAAGCAGGCGCCTGTCGCGCCGTCTCCGCGCGCGGCCAGCCAGCGGCGGAAATGGTCGGGATCGTCGGGAAAGGCGCTCATGTTGGCGACGCGGGTGTTCAGCAGATGGCCCGGATCGATAGTCGAGTAGGCGACGCCACAGCCCAGCATGTGCCGCCCCTCGATCACGGTGACACGCAGGGGCGTGGCCGGGTCGCGCAGCAGATGGGCGGCCAACAGGACGCCGCTGGCGCCGCCACCGATGATGACGACATGGGGCAGATGGGCCGCATGGGGCGCAGACGTGTCGGCCAGGGGGATGGTCTTCATGGCGGGCTCCTTCGCTTGGCTGCGGGGGCGGTCCTAGAGGGCGGCGATCATCAGTCCTGTCCACAGGGCCAGGCTGGCACCGACCAGCGTGGGGACGATGCGGTCGGGACGGTCGGTGTCGCGGGGATGGGTGCGGCGCAGATAGGCCTCGGTCTGGATGTCGAACATGGCAATCTCGGGTCCGGTGATGGGGGTCAGGCCAGCCGTCGGGCGGGCAGGGACAGGGGGGCGGGGCGCGCGCCGAACAGGCGCCGCAGGACCCCGGGTCGCGCGGTGCGCGCCAGCAGGTCGTCGCGCAGCGCCTTGCCCGCGGGCCAGGGGCCAAAGCCCGATGCCGCATTGACATGGCCCGCATGGCCGATGTCGTGCAGGTCCGCGCCCCAATGCGCCGCCAGCTGTCGGCTGTGGTCGAAAGCCATCCACGGGTCGTTGCGGCTTGCCACCAGCGTCGCGGGCACGTCGAACCGTTCGCGCGGCAGGGCACCGAAACCGCGGGTGCGGTCCGAGGTGGCCGGATCGGCAGGCGCGACCAGCAGCGCGGCCCGCACCCGCAGCCCCGGCCAGCGGGCCAGCAGATGCGCGATGGTCACCGCGCCAAGCGAATGGCCGACCAGGATGCTGTCGGGATGGGCCATGATGTGGACGGCCAGCGTGGCCTCCCAGACCTCGCGGACGGGACGGCCCGTGTCACCCATGTCCAGCAGCATCGCATTGGGGTCGGTGCGCGCCCACCAGTCCTGCCAGTGCGGCGCAGGAGAGCCGTCGAGGCCGGGGACGATCAGGGTCTTGGTCATCGGATGTCTCCTTTATCTCGCATAAGACTACAAGGATGGTCGTGTATTGCGATTCCAAAGATCACCCCGAAAAGGGAACAGGGTTCTATCGGTCGCGGGTGTTGACGGGATAGGCGGTGGTGTGGCGCAGCCGTTCCATTGCGAATTGCGATGTGACGTTCTTGATCGCCACGGCGTCGGTCAGCGCCCTGTAGAAGCGGTCATAGGCGGCCATGTCCGGCACCGCGATGCGCAGCAGATAGTCGATGTCGCCGGCCATCCGCCAGGCTTCCATGACCTCGGGCAGGGCGTCGATGGCGCGGGCAAAGGCCGCGCGCCATTCCGTGCCGTGGTCTGGCGCCTCGATGCCGACGAAGACGGTCAGGCCGAATCCCAGCATCGCCGGATCGGCCAGCGCCACGCGCCCGGTCAGCACGCCGTTCGCCTCCAGCTTCTGGATGCGCTTCCAGCAGGGGGTCTGGGACAGGCCCACCCTGTCGGCGATCTGCGCGATGGGCGTGGTGGCGTCTGCCATC
Organism: Paracoccus sp. Arc7-R13; assembly: GCF_004010775.1. Classification (NCBI taxonomy): domain Bacteria; kingdom Pseudomonadati; phylum Pseudomonadota; class Alphaproteobacteria; order Rhodobacterales; family Paracoccaceae; genus Paracoccus; species Paracoccus sp. Arc7-R13. The sequence goes on from NZ_CP034810.1 coordinate 562,291, forward strand.
AGCGTGGCGACGATCTTGCGGTCGATCAGGTCCAGGGGAGGGATCTGGGTCATCGTGCGATTCCTTTCGCCGTCAGCATGCCGCAATAGAATATAAAGTCTAGCGTGTTTGTCGTTATTATCGATGACCGGGTGATCCCGGCGCAGACATGTCCAATAAAAACCCCGCTGCCAGGTCGTCTTTTCTTTTCGCAGGGCGCGATCCGCCTTATATCCGGTGGACAGCAACGCAGTCCGGGGCAGGGTCATGATCACGCAAAAGATGAAATACGCGCTGAAGGCCCTGCTGGTTCTGGGCGACGAGGCGCGCAGCCCGCGTCCCGAGCCGCTGACGATCGAAGTCATTGCCAGGCGGTCGGGCACCCCCAAGCGGTTCTTGGAGCAGATCCTGCTGGAGGTGCGCAATGCCGGTGTCGTGGCCTCGATCCGTGGACGGTCGGGGGGGTACACGCTGATCAAGCGCCCCGAGGACGTGTCGATCTCGGAGCTGCTGCGGCTGATCGACGGGCCGATCGCGCCCCTGCCGTGCCTGTCGCGGCGTGCCTATCAGCGCTGCGAGGACTGCACCGACGAGGCCAGCTGCCGCCTGCGTCGCGTATTCTCGGAGGTGTTCTGGTCCTATCTTATCTTGATCGAATCCCTCAGCCTGGCCGACATGCTGGGCACGCCCGACGTGGCGCAGGCTGTGCTGCAGGACGGCGCGACCGCCTGAGCCGACCGCGATCCAGCGGTTTCGGAGAATAATCATCTCTTTTCACGGCCGAAATAGGCGTGATTCTTCCTTTGCTAAACACGAGTATCCCTGTCGTTATTAAGGTATCGTAGCGCCGCACTTGGCCCGAACTGAAAGGGATGACCCGATGACCTCGACCCACCCCCTGACCCATGGCCGCCCGGCGCTGTGCGCCGTGACGCTGATCGACCGCCGAACCGGCCGCCCGCACCGCGTGAACGGCGCGGCTCTGGTTGCGCCGAGCCGCGACCCCCACGGCGCCGCGGCCGAACTGCTGGCCGGCCGCGATGCCCGGCTGTGGGATGCCCGCATCCAGCCGCTGCCCGCCAGCGCCCGCTGACCCGGACAGGCCGGCCCATGGCCCCGATCGCAGCCAGCATCCCCGCGCAGACCGCCGGCCCGGACGCGGCCACGGCCCCCCAGACCCGGCGCACCGCGCCGGGCTGGTGGCCGACCGGCCGTCTGACGCCCACCGGCATCTGACCCATCCCATCACGAGGACCATCATGTTCATCCGCCCCGCCATCCTGTCGCTGCTGCTGCTGGCCCCCGCCGCCCAAGCGCAGGATCTGCTGAACGTCAGCTATGACCCCACGCGCGAGCTCTATCGCGACGTCAATCAGGCCTTTGCCGCCCATTGGCAGGCCCAAGGCCATGATGCCCCCCGGATCGAGACCAGCCACGGCGGGTCGGGCGCGCAGGCACGATCCGTGATCGACGGCCTGAACGCGCAGGTGGTGACGCTGGCGCTGGCCAGCGACATCGACCAGATCGCCGCCGCCGGAAAGCTGCCGGACGACTGGCAGTCGCGGCTGCCGCACAATTCCAGCCCCTATACCTCGACGATCGTGTTCCTTGTGCGCGACGGCAATCCCAAGGGCATCCAGGATTGGGGCGACCTGACCGCCGAGGGGGTCGAGGTGATCACGCCCAACCCCAAGACGTCCGGCGGGGCGCGCTGGAACTATCTGGCGGCCTGGGCCTGGGCCCAGAAGAACGGCCGCGATCCAGCCGAGTTCGTGGGCCAGATCTTTGCCAACGTGCCCGTCCTGGACACCGGCGCGCGCGGCTCGACCACGACCTTTGCACAGCGCGGCATCGGCGACGTGCTGCTGGCTTGGGAGAATGAGGCCTATCTGGCGCTGGCCGAACTGGGCGAGGATCAGTTCGACATCGTCGTGCCCAGCCTGTCGATCCTGGCCGAACCGCCGGTGGCCCTGGTCGACGGCAACATCGCGGACGACGCGCAGCGTGACCTGGCAAGCGCCTATCTGGATTATCTTTACACCCCGGAAGGGCAGGCCCTGGCCTTCAAGCACTATTACCGCGCGTGGGACGCCAGCGCCGCCGACCCCGCGGATGTCGCCCGCTTCCCCAAGCTGGAGCTGGTCACCATCGACGACTTGGGCGGTTGGGCCAAGCTGCAGCCCCAGCATTTCGGCGATGGCGGAATCTTCGACCAGATCTACGTGGCGAAATGAGCGGCCGACCCCTCATCAGCCGCACGGCGATGCCCGGTCTCGGCCTGTCGGCCGGGATCACCCTGTTCATGCTGATGCTGGTGGTGTTCCTGCCCATCGGCGCGCTGCTGTGGCAGGGCGCGGCCTTCGGCCCGGCGGCCGTGTGGGACACGATCAACCGCGAGCGGGTCTGGGCGGCGCTGTGGCTGTCCTTCCGGCTGTCCTTCCTGGCGGCCTGCTTCAACCTGATCTTCGGGGTGATCCTGGCCTGGGTTCTGGTCCGCTACCGCTTTCCGGGCCGGCGCATCGTCGATGCCGCGGTCGATCTGCCCTTCGCACTGCCCACCGCGGTGGCGGGCATCGCGTTGACCGCGCTTTACGCGCCGAACGGAGTGCTTGGCAGCCTGGCCGGTGATCTGGGCTGGCGCATCGCCTATACGCAATGGGGCATCTGGCTGGCCTTGGTCTTCGTAGGACTGCCCTTCGTCACCCGCACCGTCCAGCCGGTGATCGAGGAGATCGAGACCGAGGTCGAGGAGGCGTCCGCCACGCTCGGCGCGTCGCGCTGGCACACCCTGCGCCACGTGATCGCACCGATGCTGATGCCCGCGGCGCTGACCGGGTTCGCGCTGTCGCTGGCGCGTGCGGTCGGCGAATACGGGTCGGTCATCTTCATCGCCGGCAACATCCCGCTGCGCACCGAGATCGCCCCCCTGCTGATCGTGATCCAGCTGGAGGAGTACAACTACGGTGCCGCCGCCGCCATCGGCCTGGCGATGCTGGCCATCAGCTTCGCCATGCTGCTGGCGATCAACCTCATCCAGATCTGGTCACGCCGGAGGATCGGTCATGTCTGACGCCACCCACCCCTTCCGCCGCGCGACCGAGGAATCACCCGCCGCCCGGTGGGCACTGATCGCCGTCGCGGTGGGGGGCCTGGCCCTGCTTGTCGGCGCCCCGCTGGTCATCGTCTTTGCCGAGGCCCTGTCGCGGGGCTGGGCTGCCGCGGTCGCAAGCCTGGCCAGCCGGGACGCGCAATCCGCGATCCGCCTGACCCTGCTGATCACCGCAATCGCCGTGCCGCTGAATGCGGTCTTCGGCATCGCCGCCGCCTGGTTCGTCACCAAGTTCGACTTTCGCGGCAAGGCCTTCCTGATCACCCTCATCGACCTGCCCTTCAGCGTCAGCCCGGTCGTGGCGGGCCTGTGCATCGTGCTGCTGTTCGGGGCGAATTCGGCCATCGGCGGCTGGCTGGTGGCCAGCGGATACCCGATCGTCTTTGCCGTTCCGGGGATCGTGCTGGCCACGGTCTTCGTGACCTTCCCCTTTGTCGCGCGCGAGCTGATCCCCGTGATGATCGAGCACGGCCGCGCCGAGGAGGAGGCCGCGCTGACGCTTGGCGCATCGGGCTGGCGGGTGTTCCGCACCGTGACGTTGCCCAACATCCGGTGGGCGCTCCTCTACGGCACGCTGCTCTGCACCGCCCGCGCGATGGGAGAGTTCGGCGCCGTGGCCGTCGTCTCGGGCAAGATCCGCGGCCAGACCGCGACCATGCCGATCACCATCGAGATGTTCTACAACGAATACCTGTCGGTCGCGGCCTTCTCGATGGCGGCGACGCTGACAGGGCTGGCGCTCTTGACGCTGCTGCTGAAGACCGCGCTGGAACTGCGCCATGCCGACGCGCTGTCGGCCACCCGCCGCCACTGAGGAAGGACATCCCATGCATATCCAGATCGACGAGATCGCCAAGGAATTCGGGACCACCACCGCGCTGCACCCGGTGTCGCTGTCCATCCCCTCGGGGGCGCTGGTGGCGCTGCTGGGGCCGTCGGGTTCGGGCAAGACCACGCTCTTGCGCATCCTGGGCGGGCTGGAATTCCCGACCTCGGGGCGGGTGCTGTTCAACGGCCAGGACGCCACCGGCCTGTCGGTGCAGGACCGCCGCGCAGGCTTCGTGTTCCAGTCCTATGCCCTGTTCCGGCACATGACCGTCTTCGAGAACATCGCCTATGGCCTGCGCGCCCGGCCCCGCGCCAGCCGCCCCCCCAAGGCCGAGATCGAGCGGCGGGTGCTGAAGCTGCTGGACCTGATCCAGCTGCCCCAGATCGCCGACCGCTATCCGACCCAGCTGTCGGGCGGGCAGCGCCAGCGCGTGGCCCTGGCTCGCGCCCTGGCGATCGAGCCGCGCATGCTGCTTCTGGACGAGCCGTTCGGCGCGCTGGACGCCAAGGTCCGCAAGGAGCTGCGCCAGGGTCTGCGCGACATCCATGACGAGACCGGGCTGACCACCATCTTCGTCACGCATGACCAGGACGAGGCGATGGCGCTGGCCGATCTGGTCGTCGTCATGTCCATGGGCCGGATCGAGCAGATCGGAAAGCCCCAGGACATCCGCACCCGCCCTGCCACCGCCTTCGTGCGCGAATTCGTCGGCGTGTGACGGACGCCCGCCGCGGGTCGATGTCCTGTCGGTGGCGGGTGGTCAGGTGTCGCGAATGCCGCTGCCGCCTCTTGCGAAATGCGGCCAACTCTGCTTGTAGTTGCGCAGACAAAATGCGGTTCGCGATGCTGCGATGACGGACAGGACACAGAGGCTGCGATGACCGGGACGACCCTGCGTGGCAACGTCTATGCAAACGCCATCGAGGCGCTGACAGAGCTTGCGGCGCGCAACGGCGCGGTGCCGTCGATCCAGGAGATCGCCGACCACATGGGCGTGTGCCGGGACCGGATCGACCAGCTGTTTCCCAGCATTCAGCACCTGCTGGTCGCGATGGCCGAAAGCGCGATGATGGTGCTGAACCAGACGCTGATCGACTGTGTCGCGGCCGCCCGCCGCGACGATCCGGTCGCGCAGTTCCTGGCCATCGCGAACGGCTATGTCGAATGGGCGCATCGCCATCCCCGCGAGTTCCGGATCGTCGGGTCGATGCCCGCCGGCAATTTCGAGGGCAACGAACGCCTGATGCGCTATGAGGCGTCGATCCACGAATTGATGATCAGGCTGCTGCAGCGGGCGCAGGCATCCGGCCTGATCGCGCGGGATCAGGACCTGGTGACCTTCGTTTCTGTCGCGCACACCTTTGCCTATGGGGTGGCCAGCAAGATGCTGTTGGGCGATCTGGCCCGCTGGAACCCCGGATCGTCCGACATCGAGGCCGCGCGCACCAACATGCGCGTCTTCATCCTGCACCTGCTGCGCCCGTCGGGTCACGCGGTCGCGTGACTAGGCGTGCAGGCGGCGCGCCGTCACGGGGCAGGGCCGACCGTCGAAGAAGGTGTCCAGAATCGTCGTGAAGACCGCGGGGCCATCGACGGCGAACAGCGTGGCCGACGACCGCAGCTTGCCCGCGTCTATGGTGCCAAAGATCGCCTCGGCCGACCGGTCGTCATGGGTCAGAACGGCCTGCGCGCAGGCGACCAGGCGCGGACCAAGCAGCGGGTGCGCCAGGTACCGCCGCGCCTCGTCGCGGTCCGCTATGCCGTACAGGTGAGACATCGCCGACTGTCCCAATCCGCGCAGCTGCGGAAAGATGAACCACATCCAGTGGCTTTCCTTGCGGCCCCGCTCCAGTTCGGACAGCGCGACGGCATAGACGCGGTCCTGCGCGGCGGCGAACCGATCGAGGCTTTCGGGGTCCTGTGCGGGCGAATGGCGGGTCATGGGGGTGCTGCCTTTGGGTTTCGGACGGGACATCAGGACAACGCCCCGACCAGCCTGCCGGGTTCACATGGCCCGGGCCAATGTCCGATGGGCATCGGCCCAAGGCGAACCGATCCGTTCCCGCCACGTTGGACCCTGCAACGTGATGATGGAGGGGATCGGATGGATTGGGGCGCAATGTTCTTTCAGGGCTGGGAAGGCATCGTGCGCACGCTGCTTGTCGGCACCTTGGCCTATGTCGTGCTGGTGGCTTTTCTGCGCATCGCCGGCAAGCGCAGCCTTGCCAAGCTGAACGCCTTTGCCTTCGTGGTGACGGTCGCCCTGGGCTCGATCCTGGCCAGCATCCTGCTGCAGGAATCCATCGCGCTGGCCGAAGGGGCCACGGCGATCGGCCTTCTTCTGCTGCTGCAGTTCATCGTCACCTATGGGTCGGTCCATTCCGCCACCTTCGCCCGGCTGATCCGGGCCGAGCCGAGCCTGCTGGCCCGCGACGGCCGGTTCTGCAGCGCCACGATGACCCAGCAGCGGCTGACCGAGGACGAGATCATGGGCGTCGTCCGGTCGGCCGGGGCGCGCGACATCGCCGAGGTCCGCTTCGTCATCCTGGAGGCCGACGGCACCATCAGCGTGTCGCTGCAGCAGTAAGGGTGACCGGCGCGGGGCGCGATCGGAACCTTGCAATGCGCGCCTTTCCGCCCGAAGCATAAGCGATGAGAGAGCTTACCCTGCGCCAGGTCGAGGTCGTGCGCGCCGTCATGATCGCCGGCACGATCCAAGGTGCCGCCGATCTGCTGAACGTGTCCGCACCCGGGATCAGCCGGCTGATCAAGCATACCGAAAGCGGCCTTGGCATCCGGCTGTTCGAACGCAAGGCCGGGATCTTCGTCCCCGCGACCGAGGCGCATGCGATCTTTGCCATGCTGGAGCAGGTCCACCGGCAGATGGACAACCTGAACGTTGCGGTCAGCGCATTGCAGAAGGGGCATCAGTTTACGCTGTCCTTCGCATCCGCGCCCTCGATAGCGCAGTTCATCGCGGCGCGGGTCATCCGCGGACTGCGACAGCGGTTCCCCGATCTGGACATCGACCTGGACATCCTCAAGATCGAGGAGACGCTGGACTATCTGCTGCTGGAAAAGGGCGAGGTGGTGATCATGTCGTCGCACTTGGACAATCCCGGCATCCAGTGCACCCCCATCGGCGAGGGCCGGATCGTGGCCATCATGCCCGAAGGGCACGTGCTGACGCAGAAGCTGGCCGTGTCGATCCACGATTTGGTCCAGTATCCGTTCATCGGCGTCGATCCGTCCGACCCCTATGGCAAGACCCTGGCGCGGCCCTTCGACGATGCCGGCCTGACTCCGCGTCATGCGATGCGCGGGCGGTTCGCCCAGACCATCGTCAGCCTGGTGCGCCACGGCCTGGGCGTCGCGGTCATCGACGAATTCTCGGTGGCCGAGGTGTACATGGCCGGGCTGGTCCGCCGGCCGCTTGTCGAGCCCGCGACGATCACCGCCTGGTCGGTGCAGAAACGGGGGCGGCAGCTGTCCAGCTTTGCCGAACAGACCGTGACCCTGTTCCGCCGCGAACTGGGCCGGGCGCGGGCACGCGAGAGGTGGGACCAGCTCGCCGATTAACGTCAGGTTACGTTCCGCGTTCAATCGGTATTTGCGGTTAGCCCTGCGATCTGAGATGCATGGGCGACGGCCCAGGAGGATGGGCGCTGATCTGAGGGAGGAACGATGCGACATTTTGTTTACGGCGCGGCCGTGGTGCTGGGTCTGGCGATGCCTGCGATGGCCGAATACCCCGAACGCGACATCCAGGGCATCATCCAGTGGGGTGCCGGCGGGTCGACCGACACGGTCAGCCGTTCGGTGACGCCGCATGCCGAGGAGATCTTGGGCGCCAAGGTGATCCTGCAGAACGTGACCGGCGGGGTCGGGGCCATCGGCCTGAACCAGGCAGACCGCGCGGATGCCGACGGCTATACCCTGCTGTTCGGGGCCGAGAACCCCTTGCTCTACAAGGTCATGGGTCTGGGAGAGAAGGACTATTCGGACTTCGTGCCGATCAACGTCATCGCGCGCGGCATCCCCATCCTGGTCGCCCAGCCCGATGCGCCCTTCGACACCTTCCCCGAGATGATCGCCTATATCAACGAGAACCCGGGAGAGGTCCGTTTCGGTTCGACCGGGCCGGGCGGCCTGCCGTCTGTGGTCACGGCGATGATCAACGACAAGACCCCGATCGAGGTGACCGCCGTGCCCTATGACGGCGACGGCCCGGCGCTGACCGCGCTGCAGGGCGGGGCGATCGACGTGATGCCCGCCGTGCTGGGCGCCGCGCTGGAGCCGGTGCGGGCCGGCAACCTCAAGGCCATCGCGATCTTCGACACCGAAGGCGTGCCGCAGTTGCCCGATGTCCCGGCGATCACCGACACGAACCCGGAATTCGCCGACCTGCTGCCCTGGGGTCCGTTCTTCGGCATCTTCGTCAAGGCGGGCACCCCCGACGACATCGTGGCCAAGCTGACCGACGCCTATGGCCAGGCCACGCAGAACGCCGACTTCCTGTCGATGATGGAGGGACGCGGCTTCCGCATGCTGTCGCTGACCGGCGCCGAAGCCCAGGAGTTCCTGGACGGCTGGCAGAGCCAGACCGCCTGGATCCTGTACGACGCCGAGATCGCCAAGAACTCGCCCGAGGATTTCGGCATCAGCCGTCCCTGATCCGTCCCGATCATCCGCCGCTCCGGTCCGACCGGGGCGGCATCCCAAGGTCCGCGCAAGTCACAGGTCCGACGGAGGGACCCATCCATGGAACCGACCCCCAAACGTCGTCCGGGCGAACTTGTCTTCAACATCGCGGTCATGCTGGCCAGCTTCGGCCTGCTCTATTCCGCCTACGGCATCTCGGGCTTCGAGGCGCTTTCGGCCCCCGGCGCGGTGCCGATGGCCACCACCGCGATCATGGCGGTCTGCGCGATCATCATCCTGGTCCAGACGCTGCGCAAGGGCACGGGCGGCGGGCAGACCATGGCCGCCGACATCCTGCCGCTGATCGTGATCGTGACCATCGCGATGATCGCCGCCTATGCGGTGCTGCTGCGGCCGCTTGGCTTCCTGCCGACCTCGGTGCTGTTCCTGCTGGTGATGATCCGCTTTCTGTCGCGGCGCGGATGGGGCTTCTGCCTGGCCGTGTCGGTGGGCACCGTCTTCGTGATCTGGATCATCTTCCGCCTGATCTTCGCCGTCCTGATGCCCCAGGGCATCATTCCCGAGGGACGCATCGTCTCTGCCATCACGTCGCTGTTCTGAGGGCGCATCATGGACATCATGTCGAACCTGCTGATCCCGATCGTCAATCTTGACCTGCTGATGCTGATCGCCGTGGGGACCTTCGCGGGCATCTATGTCGGCGCGATCCCCGGCCTGTCGGTGACGATGGCCGTGTCGATCCTGATCTCGTTCACCTTCTCATGGGAGGTCTATCCGGCGCTGGCGCTGATGATCGGCATCTACATGGGCGGCGTCTATGGCGGGTCGCGCACCGCGATCCTGCTGAACATCCCCGGCGCACCATCGGCCATCGCCACCGCGCTGGACGGATTTCCCATGGCCCAGCAGGGCCGCGCCGGAGAGGCGATCGGCATCGTGACCGTGGTCTCGTTCATCGGCGGCTTCATCGGCATCTTCGCCCTGGGCGCCTTTGCCCCGCTGCTGTCGGACTTCGCCATCGGGTTCCAGCCGCGCGACTTCATGCTGCTGGCGATCATGGGCATCCTGCTGGTCGGATCGCTGTCGGGCGACAGCCTGGTCAAGGGCATCTTTGCGGGCGCCCTGGGCATCGGCGTGGGCGCAGTGGGCATGGACCCGCTGACCATCCAGGACCGGTTTGTCTTCGGCATCTCCGAACTGCGGGGCGGGATCTCGTTCGTGGCGGTGATGATCGGCCTTTTCGGCGTGTCCGAGGCGCTGATCCAGCTGCACAGCATCCACACCCCGGCCGTGCGCCAGAAGATCACCGGCATCATCCCCAGCTGGTCCAAGGTGCGTCGGCACCTGCCGCTTGGCCTGCAGACCTCGACCATCGGCACGGTCGTGGGGGCCCTGCCGGGCACCGGCGGCGACATCGCCGCACTGATGGCCTATGACCACGCCAAGCGCGTCACCCGCAACCCCGAGACCCCCTTCGGCAAGGGCGCCATCGAAGGGCTGGTCGCCCCCGAGACCGCCAACAATGCCGCCGTGGGCGGGGCGTTCATCCCCATGCTGACGCTTGGCATCCCGGGCGACGCGGTCACCGCGATCATGATCGGCGCGCTGTTCATCCACGGCCTGAACCCTGGCCCGATGCTGATGATCGAACAGCCCGACATGTTCTGGTTCATCGTCAGCTCGCTGGCGCTGGCCAACGTGTTCATGCTGATCTTCGGCCTGACCGGGATCCGCCTGTTCGTGCGCATCGTCGAACTGCCGCGCACGGTCCTGCTGCCGGTCATCATGGTGCTGTCGATCGTCGGCGCCTATGCGGTCAACAACAGCCTGACGGATGTCTACTGGATGCTGGGCTTTGGCGTGCTGGGCTATTTCATGCGGCTTTACGGCTATCCGCTGGCGCCCATCATCCTGGGGGTGATCCTGTCGCGGCTTCTGGACGACAACTGGCGCCGGGCCATCATCAGCGAGCGCGAGGATTTCGGCGCGATGATGATGGGCATCTTCACCAGCCCGCTGTCGCTTTGCCTGTTCCTTGCGGTCGTGATGATCCTTGTCACCAACACGCCGTGGTGGGCCCGGCGGCGCGCCCGCAAGGCCTGAGCAATGAAAGACCTGACCATGACCGACACGATCCTGCTGGGCCTGATCGGCGACAACATCGCGGCCTCGCAGTCGCCCCGCCTGCACCGTCTGGCAGGCCTGCAGAACGGGCGCCGGGTGCGCTATGACAGCCTGATCCCCGCGGTCGAGGGGCTGGACTTCGACGCCCTGTTCGCCCGCTGCGCGGCGGGGGGCTATCGCGGCATCAACGTCACTTATCCCTACAAGGAGGTCGTGGCGGGGCGGCTGCGCATCGACGATCCGCTGGTCAAGGCGATCGGGGCCTGCAACACGGTGCTGTTCGACCCGGAGGGGTCGCGCGGCTTCAACACCGACTATTCCGGCTTTGTCGCGGCCTATCGGCGGGTGCGGGGCGAACGGGCGCCGGGGGCCGTGCTGATGATCGGCGCGGGCGGCGTGGGGCGCGCAGTGGCCTTCGGCCTGATCGCCTTGGGCGCAACCGAGATCCGGCTGGCCGATCGCGACGCGGCCAAGGCCGACGGCCTGGCCGATGCGCTGCGCCGCGCCGCGCCGGGGCTGGTCGTGCGGACCGGCACCGATGCGGCGGCGCTGGCGCCCGGCGCGCAGGGGCTGATCAACTGCACCCCCGTCGGCATGGTCGGATATGGCGGCACGCCCTTGCCCGCCGATCTGATGATGGGGGCGGAATGGGTCTTCGACGCGGTCTATACCCCGGTCGACACGCCGTTCCTGCGCGATGCGGGGGCGGCGGGTCTGGACGTCATCTCGGGATACGAGCTGTTCGTGGGGCAGGGCGTGGATGCCTGGGCCATCTTCACCGGCCTGCCCTTGGCCGAGGGGCGCCTGCGCGACGATCTGGCGGCCGGGCGGGACGCGCCATGAAGACCTCGATCGCCACCGTGTCGCTGTCGGGCAGCCTGACCGCCAAGCTGGCCGCCATCGCCGAGGCCGGGTTCGACGGCATCGAGATCTTCGAGCAGGATTTCCTGGCCTCGGACTTCACCCCGGCCGAGGTCGGGCGCATGGTCCGCGACCACGGGCTGGAGATCACGCTGTTCCAGCCCTTCCGCGACTTCGAGGGCCTGCCCGAACCGCATCGCAGCCGCGCACTGGCCCGGGCCGAACGCAAGTTCGACCTGATGAACCAGCTGGGCACCGACCTGATGCTGGTCTGTTCGACCGTGCATCCGGCGGCCATCGGCGGCATCGACCGCATGGCGCGCGATTTCCGCGACCTGGGCGATCTGGCGGCCCGCCACGGCATCCGCGTGGGCTTCGAGGCGCTGTGCTGGGGCCGTTTCGTGAACGACCACCGCGACGCCTGGGAGGTGGTACGCCGCGCCGACCACCCGAATGTCGGCCTGATCCTGGACAGTTTCCACACGCTGGCACGCCGGATCGACCCGGCCTCCATCCGGGCCATTCCCGGCGACCGGATCTTCTTCGTGCAGCTGGCCGATGCGCCGGCCATTGACATGGACCTGCTGTACTGGTCGCGGCATTATCGCAACATGCCGGGCGAGGGCGATCTGGACGTGACCAGCTTCATGCAGGCGGTCGCGGCGACGGGCTATGCCGGACCGCTGAGCCTTGAGATCTTCAACGACCAGTTCCGGTCGGGCCTGCCGCGCATGGTGGCCAAGGACGGGCATCGCAGCCTGATCGCGCTGATGGATCAGGTGCGGCGTGTCGAACCGGCCGCCGCCCCCGACCTGCCGCGCTTTCCCGCCCCGGCCCCGGTCGAGCGGATCGAATACATCGAATTCGCCACCAGCGCGGCCGAGGCCCCCGCGCTGGAGACGCTGCTGTCCAGCCTTGGCTTTGCGGCAGGGGGGCGCCATGTCTCCAAGCCGGTGACGGTCTGGCGTCAGGGCGGCGTGAACGTGCTGGTCAATTCCGACCCCTCGGGCTTTGCCCACAGCGCGTACGTGACCCACGGGACGACCGTGTCGGAAATCGCGCTGATGGTCCCCGATGCCCGCGCCGCGTATCAGCGCGCGACCGCGCTTCTGGCGCGGCCGCTGGTCCAGGAGACGCCGCCGGGACAGCTGGCGATTCCCGCGATCCGGGGCGTCAGCGGAAACGTGATCCGCCTGCTGGATGCCACGTCGGACCTGGCGGGCATCTGGCAGGTCGATTTCCGCGCGACGCCCGCGCAGGCCGGGGCCGGGATCACCGGGATCGACCATATCGGCCAGACCATGGCCTATGACGAGATGCTCAGCTGGTCGCTGTTCTACACGTCGATCTTCGACGCGCAGAAGGCGCCCATGGTCGATGTCGTGGACCCCGACGGGCTGGTGCGCAGCCGGGCGGTCCGGTCGGGCGGGCTGCGGGTGACGCTGAACGGGGCCGATGCGCGCCATACCCTGGCCGGCCGGTTCATCGAGGACAGCTTCGGCGCCTCGGTCCAGCATGTGGCCTTTGCCAGCGACGACCTGTTCGCCACCGCCGCCGCCTTGGCAGAACGCGGTTTCGCCACGCTGCGGATCGGCGCCAACTACTATGATGATATCCAGGCCCGGTTCGGGCTGGATCAGGGCTTCGTCGATCGGATGCAGGCGGCATCGATCATGTATGACGAGGATGAGGGCGGACAGTTCTTCCAGCTGTACAGCGAACCGCGCGCCGACGGCTTCTTCCTTGAGATCGTCCAGCGGCAGGGCAACTATGCGGGCTATGGCGCGCCCAATGCCCCGTTCCGCATCGCCGCGCAGAAACGCGCCGCCCGTCCTGCCGGAATGCCGCGCCACTAGCGTCGCGGCGGCCGCGGCTCACAGGCGTCAGCGCAGCGCGACGTTGCGCAGCAGCTGGATCTGCGTGACCGTCTCGACCACCCGATAGGTGGTCGCGCGGTTGCGATGCAGCACCGTGAGCGAGGTCAAGCCACCCACCGTTTCGTGCGTTTCAAAGTCCGTGTCGCGGTCGAAATCGATGGCCCGCGGTTGCAGCGTGTCGGGATCGGTCAGGATCATTCGGGGCATGGCATGTCCGTCTTCGCAAAAGCTGGGCACTGTCGGTCGGCGCAGGTAAACTGCATCGTTCATCCTTTGGTTGCATCATGCCAGCCCGGATCAGCCGATTTTCGCCGCTGCCCAATCCTTGGACAGATCAATAGGTGACCGTGACCACGACGGTATCGGAATAGGCACCGGGCGGGGGCGTCGGCTGCGGGGGCACGCGGCCATGGACCGTCACGGCGCGCGAGACCCCGGTTCCCGCATCCGTCGTGGCCAGGCCGTCCGCGATCAGTCCCCATGGCTGCGTCCGGGCCGCGTCGCGATACAGCTGATAGCCCACGCGATGTCCCGCCAGATCGCGCATCTGCCGGCCGCCGATCCCCGCCGCCTGCAACCCGTGACCCAGCCCCAGGCTGTAGCTGGTTCCCGCGGTGCAGGTCACGCGGACCTGGCTGGTCGCATCGACCGGTCGATCCAGCAGGCCATGCTGGCCAAAGTCCAGATCGTCGGCGACGACGCGGCAGTTCGGGCGGACCTGGGCCTGCACGCCAAAGGTGAAGCCCGTCACGCGCGTGTCGCATCCGAGCACGCTGCAGGCCCTTGTCGTGGCGCGGACATCCAGCGGCTGACGCGAAAAGGTCGCGCTGTAGGCACCCGGCACGGCCGCGTTCTGCGCGCCGGGGACGCGGGCATAGACCGGCACGTTCATGCCCGTCGTCGTCAGCAGCGACAGGACGGAACTGCCCGTCAGGACCACGGGCTGCCCGCCATGCGTTCCCTGACGTCCTCCGAAGATCGTCGTGTGGGTCGGGTTCTGGTACAGGTCATAGGCCAGGCTGCTGCCCGACGGCCCCCCAAGGCGGCGCAAGCTGCCGAACAGGCCAGCCGAACCGTCGCCCAGTTCGATCGTCACCGTGATCGAGGTCAGCAGCCCCAGAAAGGTCGAGCAGTTGACCGCGATGTTGCCCGTGGCGGTGGTCGGGCTGCTGCCCAGGACGTCGACGGGCCCCAGCACGATGTTGCTGGCCGAGAAGGTGCAGCTTTGCGCCTGGGCCGGCGCGGCCAACCCAAGGGTCAGCAGACCTTCGATCAGGAACAGCAGGATGGCACGCGGGAAGGGGGCAGGGGTCATAGGCATGGCACCTTCTGCAGATGGGTCAGCACACCGGGTTCGTCGACATAGGCGACCTCGGCGCGGCAGCGCCGCCCGTCGGGATAGGACACCGCGATCACATTGGTCTCCTGCATGCCGGACAGGAACGTCTCTCCGTCAAATCCGACCAGGTTGTCGCCGCCGTCATCGTTCAGCTCCACCCGTCCCCCGACCTCCAGCGGCTGGCCCTGGCCGTCGACCAGCCCGATCAGCGCCTCGCGCGTGCTGGTCTGCACGCCAAAGGTGACCGTCGCCCCCGACCGGTGGGCCGGGCGGACGACCCGCTGCGTGGCATCGGCGGCCGCATCCAGCGGCAGCCCAAGCGGGTCGATGGAGATCGCGTTGCCCTCGTAGGCGCGCAGGTCGGGGACCAGAATGCGGCCCGACCGCCCGGTGCGGCCGACGGTGCGGTTCTCGGCGCTGACCTCGACCCCGGGGGCGCCGGCATCGACGACGGCAAAGGCGTCCTGGACCGGGCGCGACAGAAAGACGCCGCCGCCCGACGCGACGATCGCTCCGTCTACCCGCAGGCCCACGGCCTGGGCGCCCGACTGGCTGCGCGCCGCGACCTCGACCCGACCCAGCTGGTTCTCGTATCCCGCATCGGCCCGGATCGAGCGCCCGTCCCCCTGGTCCGCCTGCACCCGCCAGTTCCACCGCGGGATGTCGCCCGCGCTTTGGCCGCTGATCTGCGCATAGTGACGCCATCCGCCCTGGCGGCGTTCGGACTGCATCCCGGCATAATGCCGGGTTCCCAGGGGGATCTGCAGCTGGACCCCCGCGGTCGTGTCGCGCCGCGATCCACGCAGCGATGTCGCGCTCAGCGTCACGCTGCTGTCGCCCCACAGCCTCCGGCTGAAGGACAGGCCCAGGGCGGTTTCGCGGGCGACCGGGCCGGGCGCACGGATGTCGGAAAGAAACAGGCTGGCGCCGCTGCCGATCCGGCTGTCCAGCGGCATCGACAAGCTTACTTGGGCGATCTGGCGGGGAAAGTCGTATCGGTCGGTGCGCGCGCCCTGCGCGGTGGCCGACACGGCGGCGACGTCATCGAACCGCCCTTGGGTCCGCATCAGCCGGCCGGACAGGGCGGCGGAGCCAATCGACAGGCTGCTCGACAGATCCAGCAGCGCGCCGCTGCCCCTGTCGGACCGGCTGCCGGCCAGGCCAAGGCTGGCCGTGCCCAGATGGCCGATCCGGACCACCGCACCCGCCCCCGCCATCTGCAGGCCGCGCCCCCCTTCGGCATGGGCCGACAGGGTCAGCGCGTCGGTCACGCCATAGCGCAGCGTGCCCACGCCGAAGATGTCGTCGCCATAGCGATCGCCTGGCGTGCCGATGCCCAGCCTGGGCCGCCCCACGGACAGCGCGAAATCGGCAAGCCCCGGTTTCAGCAGCAGGTCCGACATCAGGAAGGGCAGATCGACCTGCGTCTCGCGGCCCGTCACGTCGCGCACGACGACGCGCGCCACCCCCGACCCCCCCGTCAAGGGCAGGTCGCGGATGCTGAACGGGCCGGCGGGCACCTCGGCGGAATAGGCCCGGATCGAATCCGAGAAGACCTCGACCGTCGAGGGCAGGGCGGCGCTGCCCTCGAACCCGGCCAGCGGGATCGTGATCAGATCGGGCTGCAGGCCGAAATTGCGCTCGACCATCGCGCCGCCCATGCGGACCGGCCTGGCCCAGGAGGGACCGCGTGACGCGATGTCCCCGACCTGGACCTGCATCGCGCGCCCGGGGAACGAACTGCGCCAGCTCGTCTCCAGCCGCCGGTACCGGGGCGATCCGTCCCTGTCCGGCGCGACGACGAATGCGTGGTTCAGCACCCCCAGGGGCATGAACAGCCGCCCGTCGACACTGCCCGAGACCAGCTGGCCGCCGGCCCC
This sequence comes from Paracoccus sp. Arc7-R13, assembly GCF_004010775.1. Lineage (NCBI taxonomy): Bacteria > Pseudomonadati > Pseudomonadota > Alphaproteobacteria > Rhodobacterales > Paracoccaceae > Paracoccus > Paracoccus sp. Arc7-R13. The sequence continues at coordinate 578,951 of NZ_CP034810.1, forward strand.
CGCATCGCCGCGCCAGGTCTCGACGTTCAGCCCATAGTTCAGCACCACGCCATAGCCCTGATCGACCGCGGGTCCGGCATCTTCGCCGGGCGGGGTGTCCTCTGCCGGGGTACCGGCGTCAAGTTCGTGGGGCGCTGCGATGTCGGGCGGGACGATGAAGCGGATCGTCTGGTCGGGCGCGACCAGGCGCCAGCCAAGGCCGGGGATCTGGTCCAGCCTGACCTCTCCGGTCACGGCATCACCGGCCAGGATGCCGCTGGTGCGCAGGTCCTCGGCATCCGCGCTGAGGACGCCGTCGCCCACGTCGGTGAAGCGGGCGATCAGGTTCCTGGGCTGGCCGTTCACGAACACCTCCAGGTACAGGTCCTGCCCCGCCTCGGGTGGCGGGATGTCCTGGGCCCTCGCCGGTCCGCAGCACAGCGACGCAAGGACGGTCATGACCAGCCACCCTCGGCCGATGCGCTCAGCGCATGGGGACATCGACGTCCAGCGCCCCCAGGTTGGTCGCAGCCGACAGCCGCGCCGAACCGCCCATCTGCCCCGCCGGCGCGATCGGCCATTCCATCGACGATCCGCCCAGCACGTATCCCAGCAGGCCGGGATGGCGCACCGTTGCGCCGTTCGGCGCGCTCAGCGTGACGTCGGCGATGCGCAGGCGGCTGTCCCCGGTGTTCTGGGCCACCAGATGTGTCGCGCCCCCCGATCGGCGCAGCGACCAGCGGACATCGGCGGACCGCACCCCGGCATCGGCAAAGAACACCGGGATGCGCAGTTCGGTGGCAAAGGCCACGGCGCCCGCCTGTCTGCGCGACTGGTCGGGGATCTCGTTCAGGATGACGCGATAGGCCTCCTCTCCGCTGACCGGGGTGCGCGCGACGCGGACGACGCGGATCGTCTGCGTCGCGCCGGGTGCAAGCTGGATCGCGGGCGGGCTGACCACGACATCCGCGCTGCGTTCCAAGCTGTCCTGGGCGCCGGGCTGCAGCCAGCGGAAGACGCGCGACTGGACGGTGATCGGCCGGCTGCCGTCGTTGCGCAGGGTCAGGGTGGTCGCCGCCCCGGGCGCCGGAACCTCCAGCAGCACCGGAGAGACCCTCAACCCCTGCGCTGCAGCCCCGACCGCTAGGCCAAGCGACATCGACACGGCCAGAAGGCCGCCTGCAAGAAATCCACGCATGGTCTGGCCTTTCAGTAGGTGACGGTCACCGTGACGGTATCGGTATAGGTTCCGGGGGCAGGCGTCGCCTGTGCCAGGACCCGGCCGAAGACCGTGAAGGATTGCGCGTCGCCCGTCCCCGTCGCGGGCTGGGTGTCCGCGCCCACGGCATTGCCCCAGTTCGTCACCCGCCCGGCGTCCTGGAACAGGGCATAGGCGATCGTCTCTCCGCCCGACGTCATCTGGCGCACGCTGGTCGTGGCCCCTGCGCCCAGCCCTTCGTTCAGGCCGATGTCATAGGGGGTGGTGTCGGTGCAGGTGACCTCCATCGTGGCCGTGGCATCGACATCCGTGCCAAGCACGCCCTGGGTCCCGAAATCCAGCGTCTCGGTCGAGGTGATCTCGCATTCGGCGACGATGGTGATCCGGACGTCAAAGCTGTCCTTCGTCACCGTCTGCGCCAGGGGCGCGGTCGCCGAAAGGGCGATGACGGCTAAGATCGTCGGAAAAATTTCCTGTGTCATGATGGTTCATATGCTCCAAAATTCGAGAACGCCGATCCGAAGTTTTGCAGACTAAGCAAAAAGCACATCTTAAAGGTGTATTAAGAAGTATCGGGCACAGTGATTTCGCGTCAAACTAAACCTTCCAGTGTGTAACCTTGATTTTGCTCAAATTCCCAATATCCGCGGATCGCCCCGCGGACCCATGCCTTATCCCTGGCCGCGGCGGTCATTGCCGTCGCAGTCCGGGTATCGAAAGAATTCGGTCATGACCTTGAACTGGAAACGTGCGGGTGACCCTGGCGCCGGATCCGCCGCCACAGATGGCACCCCGCGACGGGACTTGTCCGGCATGGACGTTCCGCCGACCGATTCGGGCCTGATCCGTCTTTACGAAAACGGCGTGCTGCGTCCGACGCGGACGCCCGTCTTCGACCGCGTCGTCGAGCAGGCGCGGCGGATATTCTCATGCCAAGCCAGCCTGCTGACGATCATCGACGAGGCGAACGACCGCCAGTTCTTCAAGGCCGAGGCGGGCCTGATGCTGACCGCGGAGGAGGATCGCGTCACGTCGCTTGCCTATTCCTTCTGCCGGATCGTCGTCGCGAATTCCGCGCCGCTGGTCATCGCGGATGCCCGGATCGATCCGCGGTTCAGCGGGCATCTGGCAATCGGCAGGTTCGGCGTGGTCGCCTATCTGGGCGTGCCGGTCAAGGACGAGACGGGCAGGGCCATCGCCGCCCTCTGCGTGGCCGAAAGCAGGCCGCGGGACTGGACGTCGGCCAATGTCGAGGTGCTGCAGGCCTTTGCGGAAGGTGTCTCGACCCAGATCAAGACGATGGTCCTGTCCGAACGGATGCGGACCGCCATCGGTCAGGAACCGGGCGGCGCCTCGGCCCTGCCACAGCCGGCCAGCGCGGTCCTGACCTATCACCATGCCCCCGACGGGACCGAGACGATCGACGCGGCGACCGCGGAGACGCAGCAGATCTGGGGCATCCCGGCCGCCGAATACATGGCGCGGTTCGGCGATGTCTTCGCCTTTTGCATGGTCGAGGATTACCCGCTGGCCCGCGCATCGTTCGGAAACTCTGCCGCTGGAATGATCCCATGGCACCATCGCTGGCGCATCCGTCTGCCTGACGGTCAGGTCAAGTGGCTGGAGGGGCATGGGCTTCCCGCATCCGGTCGGAACGGCGGGCTGACATGGGACTGCACGATCAACGACGCGACCCGCCTGACATCCTGACGTCCCGCGCGCCGGTCACGCTGCATCGTCGCGGGCCAGCAGATAGCAATCCATGATCCAGCCATGCGCGGCCCGGGCGGCGGCGCGTGCCGCCTCGATCCGCGGTCCGGCCTCGGTCAAGGGGCCCGCCTCCAGCAGTTGTTCGGGCATGCCCAGATAGGCGCCCCACCAGATCTGCAGGCCCTTCGGGGGCAGCGTCGCAAAGGCGCAGGTGCCGTCCAGCATCACCAAGACCCGGTCGGCGTCATTGGGAAAGCCCGCGTCGCGCAGCCGCCGCCCGGTGGTGATCCGCACCTCGGATCCCAGGGCGTTCAGCGGAATGGCATGGGCCGCGCACAGGGCCTGGATCGCGGTGATGCCCGGGATCACCCGTGCGCGCCAGTCCAGACGCGCGGCAATGCGCAGGCTGCTGTCATAGAGCGACGGGTCGCCCCAGACCAGCATCGCCACCGTCCCGCCCTGCGGCAGCGCCGCCGCGACGGCCGCCGCCCAGGCTTGCGCGATGGCATCATGCCATCGGTCGACGGCCTCCAGATAGGGCAGGTTTGCATCGCGCACCGGCAGGTCGATCTGGGCCACGGCGCCGCCGGGGCGGTGGCGGTCCAGCATCGCGCGGCGCAGATGGGCCAGATCCTCCTTCCCGGCGCCCTTGCGGGGGATCAGGACCAGATCGGCCTCCTGCAGGGCGCGGACGCCCTGCAGGGTCAGGTGGTCGGGATGGCCCGTGCCGGCCCCGATCAGCACCAGATCGATCATGCGTAGAGCCGGGGCGTCACCAGCCCGCTGCCGCGCAGGCCGCGGGCCGCCTTGGCGCCCGCCAGCACGGCCAGATCGACCAGCGGCTCGACCACGATGACCAGCAGATAGGCCGCGCCAAAGGACAGGACCCCCGCCGTCGCACCGGCGCCCTGACCATAGAACGCCCAGAACGCGACCCAGGCCACGATGCCCCCCTGATAGGTCGCCGACAGCGCCAGCGCCTGGCCATAGCGCAGGTCCACATAGGCGGTGCCCGGCGCGATCACCCGCCGCGCCACCGCCTGCAGCGCGAACAGCGGCACCAGCAGCGTGGTCACGTTCATTCCGTATTGCGGCAGATCGAACGGCGCGAAGAACAGTCCCTGGATCAGCAGGCCCAGGGCCAGCCCGATCGCCGCCGGCGCCGCGCCCAGGATCAGGAACAGCGTCGATCCCAGGATCAGGTGCACCTCGGACACGCCCACGGGCGCGGTGGGCAAGACCTGGAAGAACACGAAGGTCGCGGCCGTCGCCAGCGCCCCTCGCGCCGCCAGCGACGCCCCGCCCTGCGCGCGCAGGGCCTGGGCCGCCAGCCTCAGCGCGTAAAGCCCGGCCGTGGCGGCCGTGGCATAGCCCAGTATCAGCTTGGCGCCGGTGACGACGCCCTCTTCGATATGCATGTCATCCTCCTGTGGCCGTCCACCCGACGGCATGGGGTTGCCTGACATGGCCGGTTTCCTGGCTTGCGGGTCCGGGCGCGGCGTCGGCCTTCCCGGATCGCTCCAGTGGCATGGGTGACGCGCGCTCTCCGCATACAGTCGCGGGGGCGGCCGGGGCTTCGGGTGCCGCGATTGGGTCCACCCTTCCCCGTTCCCGATGAAGCCCGGCGTTTCACGCCTGACGGGCACCATTCAGACGGTCAGATAGACGGGATCGCAGGGCCTGCGTCAAGTCGCCGCCGGGGCGATCAGGTGAAAGAACGTGCCGGACACATGCCCGCCCCCGGACATCGTCCGGTGACTGCCGGTTTCCTCCACCGCGGCGCCGGTCGCGTCGGTCACGCGCGCCAAGGGCGCATCGGGCTGGGACAGGATCGAGGCATAGTGGAATTCATGCCCCCGCAGCGCCGTGCGACCCAGTCCCGGCAGGGCGGTCAGCGGATCGGCGCGGCGGTACCCCAGATGCATCCGGCGTTTGGCATAGCTGGTCTCCAACCCCAGCAGCCCCAACATCTGGTGTCGTTTTCCATCGGCATCCACCAGGCCTGCCCCAAGCGCCATGTAACCGCCGCATTCTCCATGCACCGGCCGCGTGCCCGCAAAGCGGTGCATGGCCGCGCGGAACCCGTCGCAGGCGGCCAGCCGGGGCGCGTGCAGCTCCGGGTATCCCCCCGGCAGCCAGCAGCAATCGGCGCTGTCATCCGGCCCCTCATCCGCCAGCGGCGAGAACGGCAGGATCGTGGCCCCCGCCCGCCGCCAGGCCTCCAGCACATGCGGATAGACGAAGCTGAAGGCCGCGTCGCGGGCCAGCGCGATCCGCCCGCCGGGGGGCGTCAGCGGGCGCGGCGCGGGCGCCTCGGGCAGGGCGCGATGGCCGGCGGCTGCGATGATCGCCTCCAGGTCGCAATGCGCCGCGATGAAATCGCCCGCATGGTCCAGGATGGCCTGCAGGCCCGCGGTCTCCTCGGCCTGGATCAGGCCCAGATGGCGTTCGGGCAGGGTGATGTTGCCCTGCCGCGGCAGGCTGCCCAGCACCCGGATGCCCGCCTGATCCATCCCCTCGCGGATCAGCCGGTCATGGCGCGACGAGGCCACGCGGTTCAGCACCACCCCCGCGAAGGGCAGATCGGGGCGCAGCGTGGCAAAGCCCCGCGCCGTGGCCGCCGCCGATTGTGCCTGTCCGCCCACGTCCAGGATCAGCACCACGGGCCAGCCCATCATCTGGGCGATTTCGGCGCTGGAGCCGATGCCGGTCTCCCCCTTGGTAGCGACCCCGTCGAACAGGCCCATCGACCCCTCGGCCAGGACCAGGTCGGCGGGGGGCTGGCCGGTCGCATGGGCGATCAGCCGCCCCGGCTCCATCGCCCAGGCATCCAGGTTGAAGCTGGCCCGCCCCGAGGCCGCCAGGTGGAACCCCGGATCGATGTAATCCGGCCCCGACTTGAAGGGCTGCACGGTGAGCCCCTGCCGGCGCAAAGCGGTCAGCAGGCCGAGCATCAGCATCGTCTTGCCCGTCCCCGATGCGGGGGCCGAGATCATCAGGCCCGGCGTCGGGGGGCGCGTCATTCCGGGAACCTCGGCGCGTCACCCACGGGGCGATAGCGGCGGTCGTAATCGGCGGCGTAGAGGCGACTGTCCTCGAACCCCTCGCCTGCCAGCGCAGGCCCGACCAGGATCAGCGCGGTGCGGTCGATGCCTTGCGCGTCCACGGTGGCCAAGGTCGCGCGGATCACCCGCTGGTCCGGCCAGCTGGCCCGCCAGACCACCGCCACCGGGCAGTCAGGCCCGTAATGCGGGGTCAGATCGGCCACGACCTGCTCCAGCGCGTGGATCGACAGGTGGATCGCCAGCGTCGCCCCGGTCGCGGCAAAGGCCGCCAGCGTCTCGCCCTCGGGCATGGTCGAGGCGCGCCCCGGCGTGCGGGTCAGCACCACGGATTGCGCAAGGCCCGGCAGGGTCAGTTCGGTCTGCAGCGCGGCGGCGGCGGCGGCAAAGCTGGGCACGCCCGGCGTCACGTCGAAGGGGATGTCCAGCGCCCGCAGGCGGCGGATCTGTTCGCCCATCGCCGACCAGACCGACAGGTCGCCCGAATGCAGCCGCGCCACGTCCTGGCCCGCCGCATGGGCGGTGGCGATCTCCTCCATGATCCGGTCCAGCGACAGGGGCGCGGTGTTCACGATCCGCGCGCCGGGCGGGCAATGGGCCAAGAGCGCGGCAGGCACCAGGGACCCGGCATAGAGGCAGACCGGGCAGGCCGCGATCAGGTCGCGGCCGCGCAGGGTGATCAGGTCGGGCGCGCCGGGGCCTGCGCCGATGAAATGGACGGTCATGGAACCTCTGCGATGGCGATGGTGACGGGACCGAAGGTCCGACGCGGATGGGTCAGGCGGCCGCCCCCATCCAGACTGGCGGCGATGGCGGCGGCCTCGGCCACCGATCCGGTGTCGAAGGCGGCCAGGATGCGGACGGATTGCGTGGGCGTGGCGATGCCCGCCACGGCGACCAGATGCAGTGGCAGGTCGCGCGCATGGGCCAGCGGACGCAGTTCGGGCGCGCGTTCGGGAATGGTGGCCAACGCGTCCGCACCGCCCGCGGCCTCCAGCGCGGCCAGCAGGGCGGGCAGGGGGGTGCCGGGGCGGCAGCCTATTCCGGCGATCCGCATGTAACGCTCCATTGCACGATCGGGCGGGCGGGGGTCCAGCCGCGCATCCCCCCCAGGGGGGCGGCCTCGGCGATGTCGATGCGCAGCAGGCGGCCGCCGTGATCTGCGTGCCAGCGGGTCAGCAGCGATTCCGTCTCCAGCGTCACGGCATTGGCGACCAGCCGCGCGCCGGGGGGCAGGTGGGCCCACAGCGCCTCCAGCAGCGCCTGCGACGCGCCGCCGCCGACAAAGACCGCATCGGGCGTGTCGGGCGGCAGCGCCTCGGGGGCCGAGCCTTCGATCACCGTGACCCGCCCGCCCAGGCCGAAGGCGTCGATATTGGCGCGGATGGTGGCGATGCGGTCCGCGCGCGGCTCGACCGTCACGGCGCGGCCCCCCGCCAGAGCCCATTCCACCGCGACCGAGCCCGAGCCGCCGCCGATATCCCACAGCACCTCTCCCGCGCGCGGGGCAAGGGCCGCGAGGGTCAGCGCGCGGATGGGTGATTTGGTGATCTGCCCGTCATGGGTGAACAGCGCATCCGCCCGGCCCGGCACCGCGGGCAGGCCGAAGCCGCGCGGCAGATCCGCCCCGTCGATGGCCACCGCCACTGGTGCGGCGCAGGTCAGCGCGACCCCATCGGCGCGCGTGCTGCGCACCCGTTCGGACGGCCCGCCAAGTCGCTCCAGCACCGTCAGCCGCGCAGCCCCCGCGCCCTGTTCGACCAGCCATCGGGCCAGCGCGGCAGGCGCGTCGCCATCGCGCAGAGTCGCGATGATCCGGCAGCCGCGCGCCAGATGCGGGCGCAGCTGTGCGAAGGGCGCAGCATGCAGGCCCAGGGTCACCACCTCCTCCAGCCGCCAGCCAAGGCGTGCGGCGGCCAGCGACAGCACCCCCGGCGCGGGCAGGGTGCGCCATTCGTGGCGCTCCAGCACGGCGGCGATGCCGCCCCCCGCGCCGCACCAGAACGGATCGCCCGAGACCAGCGCCGCCACGCGCCGCCCCCGCAGCGCCAGCAGCGGCGCCAGGTCGAAGGGCACCGGCCAGGCCCGCCCCCGCGCGCCCACCCCCGCCAGGGCCAGGTGGCGCGGGCCGCCGAAGACGATCTCGGCGGCCGCCAGCGCGCGCAGGCTTGCGCCGGGCAGGCCGTCCGGTCCATCTTCGGTGATCCCGATGATCGTCAGCCAAGGGTCAGACATGCGACGCATCCTGCTGCTGGGCGGCACGACCGAGGCCAGCCGCCTGGCCGCCCTGCTTGCCCGCGCCGGTGTCGCGGCGGTCTTCTCCTATGCCGGACGGACCGAGGCGCCCGCAGCCCAGCCCCTGCCCACGCGGATCGGCGGCTTCGGCGGGGCCGAGGGGATGGCGCGTTACCTGCGGGACCAGGACATCGGCGCGGTCATTGATGCGACCCATCCCTTTGCCGCGCAGATCAGCCGCAACACGGATTTGGCCTGCCGCGCGGGCGGCGTGCCGATGCTGATGCTGCGCCGCCCCGCCTGGCCGGTCGATCCGGGCTGGAGCCGCGTCCCGGACATTGCGGGCGCGGTCGCGGCGCTGCCTTGCGCGCCGACCGGGGTGTTCCTGGCCATCGGCAAGCAGACCCTGGCGCCCTTCGCCCTCCTGCCGCATCGCTGGCTGTTGCGGCTGGTCGATGCGCCGGATGCGCTCCCCTTGCCCGGCGCGCAGGTCGTTCTGGCCCGCGGCCCCTTCACCGTGGCGGGCGACCGGGCGCTGATGGCGGCGCATGGCATCACCCATCTGGTCGCCAAGAACAGCGGCGGGGCCGGGGCCCGCGCGAAGCTGGACGCGGCGCGCGATCTGGGCGTTCGGGTCGTGCTGATCGACCGGCCCACAGCACCGGACCGGCCGCAGGTCGCCACGCCGGAGCAGGCGCTGGACTGGCTGCATCAGGCGGCCCCCCGCGGGCTATAGACCCACCGCCCCACCCGCCGCGTGGCGCGGTTGCCGACCAGCACGACGGTGCGCATGTCGGCCATCTCGGGCGTGGCCTCCTCCAGGGTCACCACGCGCAGCGCCTCCTCCGGCGTGGTGACGGCGCGGGCAAAGATCATCAGGCGTCCGGGTTCGCATTCCTCGCGCAGCACCTCCAGCACGCGCGCAAAGCCTGCGGGCCGGCTGGCCGAGCGCGGGTTGTAGAAGGCCATCGCGAAATCGCCCCGCGCCGCGTGGCGCAGGCGGTGTTCGATCAGCGCCATGGGCTTGAGGTTGTCCGACAGGTTGATGGCGCAGAAATCATGGCCCAAGGGCGCGCCCGCCCGCGCCGCCGCTGCCAGCATCGCGGTGATGCCGGGCAGGATGCGGATCTCGGGATCGCCACCGTCGGCCTCCAACGCCTCGAACAGGGCGGAGGCCATGGCGAAGACGCCCGGATCACCCGAGGAGACGATGACCACCCGCCCGCCCTGCGCCGCCAGCGACAGGGCATGGCGGGCGCGTTCCAGCTCCGCTCGGTTGTCGGATGCATGCAGGGTCAGGCCGGGCCGCGCCGCCACCCGCGCGACATAGGGGATGTAGCCGATCACGTCCGTCGCCTGATCCAGCGCGGCGGCGACCTCGGGGGTCACCATGGCGTCCGACCCCGGTCCCAGCCCCGCGACGGTGATCCAGCCGCTCATTCCGCCACCCGCGCCATGGGGCGCCGCCCGTGGCCATGAACCAGCAGGATCGCGAAATAGGGGCAGTCGTCATCGGCCACCTCGCGCAGCGGCTGGATGCGCTGGCCGGGCATGGTGCCGCGTTCGATCAGCCAGGCATCCGCCAGCCGCCCGGATGCCGCCAGCGCGCGGCGCAGCTTGGGCAGGTTGCGGCCGGTCTTCATCACCACCAGCGCGTCGCTGCCCTGCATGTGGCGGATCAGGTCCGCCTCGGGCAGGGTGCCCATCAGCACGGTCAGCACGTCGTCGCCCCATGTCATCGGCTGGCCCACCGCGTTCCAGCAGCCGACCATGCCGGGAATGCCGGGGATCACCTCGACCTCGGCCAGCCCCTGCAGACGGATCTGCAGATGCATGAAGCTGCCATAGAGGAACGGATCGCCCTCGCACAGGACCACCACGTCGTCGGTCTGGGCCAGCTGCGCCAGACGCGCGGCCCAGAAGTCATAGAACCCCGCCAGCGCGTCGTTGTAGTCGGGATGATCGAAGGGAATTTCCGTCGTGACTGGGTATTCCATCGGATATTCGACCGCATCGGCGGTCAGCATCCCCTGGACGATGCGCCGCGCCTGACCGGGGCGGCCGGGTTTGCGGAAATAGGCGACGTGGCGCGCGGCGCGCACCGCCCGGTCGGCCCGGACCGAGATCAGGTCTGGATCGCCCGGCCCCAGACCTGCGCAGATGATGCGTCCCATCATTCCCTCCGGCTGGCCAGCGCGTTGATCGCGGCGACGGTGATGGCCGACCCGCCCAGCCTGCCGCGGACGACGACCGACGGCGCGGGCGGCGCGGCCATCAGCGCGTCCTTCGACTCCGCCGCGCCGACAAAGCCCACGGGGCAGCCGATGATTGCGGCGGGGCGGGGGCAGGCGGGGTCCTCCAGCATGTTCAGCAGGTGAAACAGCGCGGTGGGCGCATTGCCGATGGCCACGACCGCGCGCGCCAGATGCGGCCGCCACAGCTCCAGCGCGGCGGCGCTGCGGGTGTTGCCCATGTCGCGCGCCATGTCCGGCACACGCGGGTCGCGCAGGGTGCAGATCACCGCGTTGTCCGCAGGCAGGCGGGCGCGGGTCACGCCCTCGCTGACCATATGCGCGTCGCAGAGAATCGGCGCGCCGGCGGCCAGCGCCGCGCGGGCGGCGGTGGCCATGCCGGGGGTGAAGGTCACGTCGCGTTCCAGCCCCACCAGGCCCGCGGCATGGATCATGCGGACGACGACGGGTTCCTCGTCCGCGTCGAAACGCGCCAGATCGGCCTCGGCCCGGATGGTGGCGAAGGACTGGCGATAGATCGCGGCGCCGTCCCTTTCGTAGTCATGGGGCATCACAGAACCTTCGGCAGTTGATCGGGGTGCAGGCCGCGCAGGGCGGCGGGGTCATGGGCGCGGCCATGGCGGATCAGGTCGAACCCCTCGGGCGTCGCGGTCAGCGTAAGGTCGGCGGCACGCGGCCAGCCGCAGCCCTTGGCGCAGCCGCTGACATGCAGCACGGCATCCGGCGGGATCAGCGGCGCCAGCGCCCGCGCCAGGGGGCGCGTCGCGGCACGCCCCTGCGGGCAGGCGGGCGCGCCGGGACAGGCGCGCAGACGATTGCGCGGATCGCGGGGGTCCAGGATCAGCCCCTCCAGCGCGGGCAGGTGGCGGACCCCCTCGACCAGCAGCATCCGCCACGGCGTCAGGCGCAGCGGTGCCAGGCGCCCAAGGCGACGCAGCGTGTCGGGGGTGATCTGGCCGAATTCCAGCGCGACCAGCAGGCCTTGCGGATGCGGCCCCGGTTGCGGCGGCGCGGCGGGCCGGGGGGCGGGCAGGGTGGCGCCGGGGGGCTGCACCCGCGCGGTCAATGCGGCCATGCGGCCCCGCCCGTCGGGCGCGCCGCCCCGGTCCAGGAACCAGCGGGCCAGCGCCAGCGCGTCCTGCGGCCCGTGATAGGGTGCGGCGCGGTCCATGCCATCGGCGCGGAGCATCGGGCCTGCCTCGATGCGGATATCGGCGGGGTCTTGGGTCAGCACCGGCGCGGGACCGGTATCGACCGCAAAACCGAACTTGGCGGGCAGGGCCAGGCCGCTGGCCGCCAGCGCCGCCGCCAGATCGGCGGCCAGCATATCGGTGGCGGCATCCGCGAAGGGCGTGACCAGGATGTTGCGGCGCGTCTCCGTAGCGATGTCGGGGTCGATCAGCCCATGCGGGCGCAGCGCCGCGATCAGGGGCGCATGGGTCGCGGGCGTCACGCCGCGCAGCTGCAGGTTGGCGCGGCCCGTCAGCTCGATCACGCCGTTGCCATGGGTCTGGGCGGCATCGGCGATGGCTTGGGCCTGGGCTGCGTCCAGACGCCCGCCGGGGGGGCGGATGCGTACCACCCACCCGTCGCCGGACTCCATCGGCTGCAGCGCGCCGGGGCACCAGCCGCGGATCATGACAGCCCCGCCGCGATGGAGTTGCGCCGCGTGACCCACAGACCGGCATCGTGCAGCCGCTGGAACAGGTCGCGCATCGCGGCCAGGGCGGCGGGGTTCGCGTCCTGCATGAAGGCGACGATCTCGGGGCGGCCCAAGGTCGCCTGATGATAAAGGTCGAACAGATGCGCGGGCACCGCGCCCGCCAGATGGGCAAAGGCCGCCATGTGGTCCAGCGTCGCCGCGATCTCGGCCGCGCCCCGGTATCCATGTGTGGTCATCGCATCGGCCCAGGCCGGATCGGCGGCACGCGAGCGGGTGGTGCGGGCAATCTCCTCGGTCAGGGTCCGGGCGCGGGGGCGGTCGGGTTGCGTGGCGTCCAGATGGTACAGGCTGGCCCGGCCGCCGATCCGCGCCATGGCGGCGGCAAAGCCCCCTTCATGCGCGGCATAGTCGGCGGCCAGCAGCAGATCCGTCTCGGGCAGGTCCTGCGCGTGGACAAAGCTGTCGGTCGCGGCCAGCCGCGCCTCCAGCGCGTCGCGGGCCTCATGGCTGGCGCCATCCGCCCCGATGGCCCAGCTGGAGGCCGCGATCCAGGCCTCGCCCGCGGCCTGACGCGCGGCATCGGTGAATTCCGTGGGCGCGGTGCCCATGCCCAGCCCGTATTGCCCGGGCTGCGGGCCGAAGACCCGTGCGCCCCCGGCATAGGGGTTCTGATCCGCCGCTTCGTCCCGCGCAGCCAGCGTCGCGGCCCCGGTCTGGAACAGCTGCGCCAGCACCGGGAACACGTCACGGAACAGGCCCGACACGCGCAGCGTCACGTCGATGCGGGGGCGGCCCAGCAGGGCCAGCGGCAGGACCTCGACCCCCGAGACGCGGCCCGATCCGGCATCCCAGACCGGCTTCAGCCCGGCCAGATGCAGGGCCATGGCGAATTCCTCGCCCGCGGTGCGCATGGTCGCGCTGCCCCAGAGATCCACGACCAGCCCGCGCGGCCAGTCGCCGTGATCCTGCAGGTGGCGGCGCAGCAGCTCCTCTGCCAGCTTCACCCCCTGCGCATGGGCCGAGGGGGTGGGCACGGCGCGCGGATCCACGCTGTAGAGGTTGCGCCCCGTGGGCATCACGTCCGACCGCCCCCGATTGGGCGATCCCGACGGCCCCGGCGCAACGAATCGCCCGGCCAGCGCGGCCATCAGCCCGTCGCGTTCGGCCTGACCGCAGGCGCCGCTGCCCCAGACATGCAGCCCCTCTCCGTACTGGCTTTCCTTGATGTCGCAGACGAAGCGGTCGATGCGGGTGATCGCCTCGGCGGCGCTGGCCTCACAGGGGATGCCCAGATCGGCCTCGACCCCCAGGGCGCGCGCCTCGTCCCGGATCGCGGCGATCAGGCGGTCGCGGCGCGCGGGGTCCAGCCCGTCGGCGGTGGAATATTCGTCCAAGCTGCGCTCCAGCCCGGCCATGCCGGGGGGCAGGGCGGCCTCCCGCATGGGCGGCGGCATATGGCCCAGGGTCACGGCCCCGATCCGGCGTTTCGCCTGCGCGGCTTCGCCCGGATCGTTGACGATGAAGGGATAGATCACCGGCATCGCCCCCAGCAGCGCCGCAGGCCAGCAATCGCCCGACAGCGCCACCGCCTTGCCCGGCAGCCATTCCAGCGTGCCATGCGCGCCCATATGGATCAGCGCCCGCGCGCCCTGCTGCGCCAGCCACAGATAGAAGGCCACGTAGGCATGGCGCGGCGCGCGGGTCAGGTCGTGATAGCTGTCCTCGCGCCCGGCGCGGTGGCTGCGTTCGGGCTGCAACGCCAGGATCACCGGGCCATGCAGGCTGGCGCGCAGGTGGAACGCCCCGTCCCGGCAATCGGGATCGGTCTCGGGTGGCCCCCAGGCCGCGTGCAGGTCCTCCTGCAGCGCCTGCGGCAGGTGGGCCAGCGCCGCGCGGTAATCGTCCAGCGGCCAAGCCAGGGTGCCGTCCGGCAGCGCGGGCAGGTCCGTGCCCAGCATCGCCCCCACCGCCTGCGCGGATGCCGGCGCGTCCAGCCCCACCGCATGGGCCTGTTGCCAGTCACGGCCCGGATAGGTGGAGAGCACCATTGCCACCCGGCCCACGCCCTGCGCCAGCGCGTGCCAGGCGGCGATGCGGTCGACGGCCCGGGCCAGCATCGGCGCATCGGGCCGGTGCACGAAGCGCGAATACTGCAGGTCCGGGTCGCGCGGGCTGACCGCCTTGAAGCTGATGAGGCCCGCGAAGATGCGTCCGTCGACCTCGGGCAGGACGACATTCATCGCCAGGTCCGACGGCGACAGACCGCGTTCGGCCGCCAGCCAATCGCGGCGGCGGTTGGTGGACAGGGCCACCTGGAACACCGGGCAGGACCAGCCGTCGAACGGACCCGCGTTCCCCCCGGAAAACCCGGTCGCGTTCACGACCAGCGCAGGCCCGCCCGGCAGGGCATCGGCCAGCCAGTCGCCCAGGCCCGGCGCCTTGAGCGACGGGGCAAAGAAGCCCATCGCCGCGATGCCCCGCGCCCGCAGCGCCCGGATCAGCGCATCGATGGGCGCCACATCCGCCGCCGCCAGCCAGCTGCGATAGAAGGTGACCAGCGCCGCGACCGGGCCCGGGTCGGCGACCACCCCCCGGTCGGGGTCGTAAAAGCCCATCGCGGGCAGGGTCTTGACCCCCGGCACGGGCGCGGCCTGCAGGCCCGATGCGATGGCCATCTGCGCCAGCGCCGCCTGCGCCGCGACCGCGCCGCCCTGGTCGCAATGCCGCCGCAGCACGCGCAGGACCGAGGGGGGAACGGTCGACATCTCCTCAAGCCGCGGATCGTCGCGCCCGTCGGCGGGCAGCACGGCGAGCGCGATGCCCCGCCGGCGCGCCAGGTCCTGGACCGAGGCCAGCCCATAGGGCCAATAGGCCTCGCCTCCGATCAGCCGGATCAGGATGCCGCGCGCGCCCGAAAGCGTGTTCTCGACATAGGTGTCGACCGAGACCGGGTGCCGCAGCGCCACCAGGTTGCACAGCCGCGTGGGCGGCAGCCCCCCCGCCGCGCGCCGCCAGCCTTCCGCAAAGGCCCCCAGGTCGCTGTCCGAAAAGGACAGGACCACCAGATCGCCGGGGGTCTGACCGGGATCATAGGGGGCGTCGGACTGTTCAAGCCCGACCTGTTCGCGGAAGATGACATGCATCAGGCGGGGACACCCTCCAGCACGGCGCGGATCGCGTCGGGGTTCACGTCGTCGTGCTCCGCGATCACCACAAGGCGCGAGCGGCGCGGGGTCTGGCCCCAGGGGCGGTCGTACTGATGGCGCACCCGGGCGCCCACGGCCTGCACCAGAAGGCGCATGGGCTTGCCCGCGACGGCGACATGGCCCTTGACGCGCAGCACGTTCTGCTCGGCGGCCAGACGGGCGATGCGGGCGGCCAGATCGGCCGGGTCGGTGATTTCGGGCAGGTCGATGACGACGGTGTCGAAATCCTCATGCTCGTGGTCGTCGGCGCCGTCGTGATGGCTGGGGCGGGCGTCCAGGTCGTCCTCGGCCGCCTTGCCCAGGCCCAGGACCAGGCGCGGATCGACCGCGCCCTCGGTCACGGTCAGGATGGGCAGGGGGCGGGGCAGCTCGGCCTCGATCGCCGACCGTGCCGCTGCGACGCCCTCCGGCCCGGCCAGATCGGCCTTGGTCAGCAGGATGACATCGGCGCAGGCGATCTGATCCTCAAAGACCTCGGACAGGGGCGTCTCGTGGTCCAGGCCAGGGTCGGCGGCGCGCTGCGCGTCCACCGCCGCCACGTCGGGGGCGAAGCGACCGGCCGCCACGGCCTCGGCATCGGCCAAGGCGATCACCCCGTCCACGGTGATGCGCGAGCGGATGGCGGGCCAGTCGAAGGCCTTCAGCAGGGGCTTGGGCAGCGCCAGCCCGGACGTCTCGATCAGGATGTGGTCCGGGCGGGCGGGAAGCGCCATCAGCGCCTCCAGCGTGGGGATGAAGTCGTCGGCGACTGTGCAGCAGATGCAGCCGTTCGACAGCTCGACGATGTTCTCGGCCGGGCAGGCGGCATCGGCGCAACCCTTCAGGATCTCTCCATCGACACCCATCGTGCCGAATTCGTTCACGATCACCGCAAGGCGCAGCCCCTGGGGGTTGGCCATCAGATGGCGCACCAGAGTCGTCTTGCCCGACCCCAGAAAGCCGGTGATCACGGTGACGGGGGTCTTGATAAGGTCGATCATGGTCACTCCTGCGACACGACATGCGGGGGGATGCGGGCAATGCTCTGCTTGCGGAAGACGGCGGGGCGTTCGCGCCACGGCACGATGCCGTCGGCGGTCCCGGCATAGGCGCGCGCGCCCGACAGGATGTCGGCGGCGTCGTCCAGCGTCAGGCGGCCATAGACATAGGACCACTTGCCCGGCGCGGACAGCGCGACGGAACAGCCCTGCGAACAGGCGGAAAGGCATTCGACGGGGCGGATCTCGACACCGTCTGGGGCGGTGCGGGACAGAAGGTCGTGCAGCCGGGCGCCAAGGCGCGGCGCGTCCGGGCCAAGGGCATCCGTCCTTGCGGCATCGGTCCCTGCGGCATCGGGAACCGGGTCGGGCACGGTGCCGCGACAGGTGGTGCAGACATGCAGAACGGCGCGCATCGCGGCCCCTTCCTTGTTGCGGCAAGGGGCGTCCGAGAGGAGGCGGCACGGGGCATCCGGCCATCACCTGCCGGTCGCGAAACACCCCGTTCGCCCGTCATCGTCAGGTGCTGGCAGGTCTCCCGGCTTGCGGATTCAGGGGCGGATGCCCCGACGGTCGTCCCACCTTCCCAGCCCCAATCGGGGCCAGTGGATCGGGCGACCTCTCCGGTCACGGTCGCGGGGGCGGCTGCGCTTGGGGTCGCGGGTCTGGTGACCCGGGGCCTTGTCGCATTCCCTCTTCGCCTGTCATAGACAGGAACCAACACGCCCTCACCCAAACCCCCGCACCCGCCGTTTGTCAACCGCAAGGAGCGACCCGATGACGCAGACCGACCCGATTTCCGCCGAGGATCAGGACCGCCACGCCGCCAAGATGGCCAGGAAAAAGGCCGCCCGCGACCGCATGATGGAGACCAAGACCGGCAAAAAGGGCCTGATCATCGTCCATACCGGGCCGGGCAAGGGCAAGTCGTCGTCGGGGTTCGGCATGATCATGCGCTCCATCGCGCACGGGATGCCCTGCGCCGTTGTGCAGTTCATCAAGGGCGCGTGGGACACGGGCGAACGCACGCTGCTGACCACGCATTTCACCGACATCTGCCAGTTCCACGCCATGGGCGAGGGCTTTACCTGGGAGACGCAGGACAAGTCCCGCGACATCGCCATGGCGCAGGCCGGATGGGCGCGTGCGCAGGACCTGATCCGTGACCCGGCCATCCGCATGGTCCTGTTGGACGAGATCAACATCGCGCTGCGCTATGGTTATCTGGACGCGGCCGATGTGGTGGCCTTTCTGCAGGCGGAAAAGCCCGCCATGACCCATGTGGTGCTGACCGGGCGCGGCGCCCCCGACGCGCTGATCGAGGCCGCTGATCTGGTGACCGAGATGACCCAGATCAAGCATCCGTTCCGGTCTGGGATCAAGGCGCAGGCCGGGGTCGAATACTGACGCGCGCGGGTCGGCGGTCAAAAAACCTCACGCCGCGGTGAACCCTCGGGGGGAGTCACGGGTTCCCTTTGGTATATCCCAATCGCCGGAGCCCGCCTGACGTGACCCCACCCCCGCTTGCCCCCGATGCCGCCCTGTTCCTGGATTTCGACGGCTGCCTGGTCGACATCGCCCCCCGGCCCGATGCGGTCGTTGTCACGCAGGCGCTGCGCGACCGGCTGGCGGCGCTGTACCGGCGGCAGGGGGGCGCGGTGGCGCTGATCTCGGGGCGCGACGTGGCCGACCTGCGCGGACATATGGACGGGTTCGAGGGCATCGTCGCGGGCAGCCACGGCGCCGAGATGTCGCTGCGCCCCGGCCGCATCCAGACCCTGCACCGGGTCGATTTCGACGCGGGCCCCCTTCATGCCGCGGCCCATGCCGCCGCCGCGCCCCATCCCGCCCTGTTGGTCGAGGAAAAGCCCCACGGCGTCGCACTGCATTATCGGGACGCCCCCGATCTGCGCGCCTTTGTCGAGGAGGTGATGCAGGATCTGGCCGACCGGAACCCGCACCTGGTGCTGCAGCCCGCCAAGATGGCGGTCGAACTGCGCCCCGGTGGCGTCGGCAAGGACAGCGCGCTGGCGCATCTGATGACGCTTGAGCCCTTTGCGGGGCGCGTGCCGGTCTTTGCGGGCGACGATACCACCGACGAACCCGCCATGGCCGAGGCGCAGGCCCGCGGCGGCTTTGCCATCAAGATCGGCGACGGTCCCACCGCCGCGCATCACCGATTGTCCGACCCTGCCGCGCTGGCCGCTTGGCTTGACGCATCGCTGAACTGAGGAATGCCCATGTCCACCGAACCGCGCCTGATCGTCGTCTCGAACCGCCTGCCGCTGGGGGACGATCCCTCGGGCGGGCTGGTGGTGGCGCTGGAGGATGCGCTGCGCAGTTCCGGCGGGGTATGGGTAGGTTTCTCGGGCGAGGTGACGGACGATCCCGCGCCCGACCTGCAGGACCATCCGGGCGCGGCGTTCCAGCGGCTGTCCTTTGACCTGACCCCGCAAGAGCATGACGAATACTATCTGGGCTATTCCAACTCCATCCTGTGGCCGCTGTGTCATGGGCGCCCCAACCTGATGCGCATCAGGCCCGAATACCTGGATGGATATGCACGGGTGAACCAGCGCATCGCGCGGATGCTGCTGCCGGTCCTGCGCCCCGATGACCGGATCTGGGTGCAGGATTATCACCTGTTCCCGCTGGCCGCCGAACTGCGCGCCCTGGGGGTGGAAAACCCGATCGGCCATTTCCTGCACATTCCGTTTCCGGGTCCGGCCGATTGCGCGGCCCTGCCCAACCCCGCGCAGCTGTTCGATTGGCTGTCCCATTACGATCTGCTGGGGTTCCAGGCCGAACGCGACCTTGGCGCCTTTGCCGAAAGCGCGCGCCAGCTGGCGGACGGCGATCAGGTCGCGCCGGACCGCTTCCGGCTGTCGGGACGCATGGTCCGCACGCAGGTCTTTCCGATCGGCATCGACGCCGCGGCCTTCATCACCGAGGCGGCAGACGCCCCCGACAGCGACCGCATGCGCCTGCTGACCGGGGCCAAGATGATGATCGGCGTCGACCGGCTGGATTATTCCAAGGGCATCCCGCAGCGGTTCCGGGCCTATCAGCTGCTGCTGGAAAAGATCCCCGACCTGCACGAGAAGATCTCGTTCCTGCAGATCGCGCCCCCGACGCGCGGCGAGGTTGAGGCCTATCAGGACATCCGTGAGGAGACCGAACACTTGGCCGGACGCATCAACGGCCAGTTCGCGACGTTGAACTGGACGCCGATCCGGTTCATTCACCGGCCGTTCCCGCGTCCCGTTCTGGCGGGGCTGTACCGGCAGGCGCGCATCGGGTTGGTCACGCCGCTGGCCGACGGGATGAACCTGGTCGCCAAGGAATACGTCGCCGCCCAGAACCCCGACGATCCGGGCGTGCTGATCCTGTCGCGCTTTGCCGGGGCCGCAGAGACCATGGCCGAGGCGCTGATCATCAACCCCCACGACCCGCACGATCTGGCCGTCGCGATGGCCCAGGCGATGCGGATGTCGCAAGCCGAACGCCGCGACCGCCATGCCGCCTTGCTGGAAGGCGTGGTGGACCATGATGTCGCCTGGTGGTCGCGCACCTATCTGGAGGCGCTGACGGCGCGGTGATTCGCGCGGGGTGTGCCCAAGGATCGGGCAATACCCTCAAATTGCGCCCGGTCCCGTGGCAGCGCACGTCCCGGTTGACCAAGCGGCGCGGCCTGCGCTGACAGGGGCGCGGGTCCGGCGCATGGTGGACCTATGAAGCAGATGCTTTGTGGCGTCCTCCTCCCGGTCCGGCCACGGACACTTCGGAAAGCCGCCGGTCCTGCCGCCCCCCTCCTCCCTGCGGCCAGGTCCGGCGGTCTTTTCGTCTCAGCCGATCAGGCCCGCCACGTGGCGCAGGGCTGCGGCATAGCCGTTCAGCCCCAGCCCCGCGATCACCCCGTCGGCGCGCTTTGACACGAACGAATGGTGGCGGAATGCCTCGCGCTTGTGGACCTGGCTGATATGGACCTCGATCACCGGGCCGTCGAAGGCGTTCAGCGCATCCAGCACCGCGACCGAGGTATGGGTCAGTGCCGCCGGGTTGATGACGATGGCCGCGGCTTCCAGCCGGGCTTCGTGGATCCAGTCGACGATCTGACCTTCCCAGTTCGACTGCAGGAAGCGGATGTCATGCGGGGCGGCGGCCTTGCGGCACAGCGCCTCGAGATCAGCCAGCGTCTCGTGGCCATAGACCTCGGGCTGGCGCTGGCCCAGCAGGTTCAGGTTCGGACCGTTCAGGACATGGATCAGCGGCATCGGGGTCTCCTTGCTGGGGCTTGCTAGCGCGGGCGGGTGTCAGCCCGCAAGCGCGGTGACGGGGGCGGCGCGATGGGCGGGGTCGATCATGCGCAGCGCCGGAGAATCGTCCGACAGGATCGCCACCGCGCCGGGGGCGGGGGGGCCGGACCACAGCACCGCCCCGTCGTGACCGATAAGCGCCAGCCGGTCGCCCTGCATCCGCAGCACGCCGGGCCCCGGCGCTTGCCACAGGACCGCGCCGCCCCGCATCAGCCGCGGCCCGGCATCGGGGTCGTTCTCCAGCCGCACGGGGCCGCAGGTCAGCACCTGTCCGGGCCACAGCGGGCCGTCCATCCGGTCGGTGGGCGCACAGTCCCCGGTCGGCCCGCGCGCCAGCAGGGCGGCCAGCGTGGCGCGGTCCCACCCGTGATGGGGCGCGGCCGCGGTCAGGACAACCATCTTGGCCAGCGCCGCGACGGGCGTCATGTCGCCCCCCGCGACGGCGCCTGTCGCCGCGATCCAGGCCCCGGCGGCATAATCGAACGCGCCTACCTGCCCGCCGATCACGCGGCTGGCGATCAGCACGGGCACGTCCGCATCCGCCAGCACCTGCGCCATCGCGCCATCTCCTGCGGGGACATTGCCGGGGCCGAACCCCTCCAGCAGCAGGCCGGTCGCGCCCTGATCCAGCGCCGCGCGCACCTGCTGCGCCAGCATCGGGGCGGCGGCGCGGTGATCGGCGGGCACGGCCGTGATCTGCACCACGCGCTGATCGTCGATGCAGGCCTGCACCGCGTCCAGCTGGGCCATCGCCCGCGCATGGGCCGCGGGCGAGTCCAGCGCAAGGTCGGGCGCGGCGGGGCCGGGCAGGGGCGCGACCGTGCCCCGGCGGATGCCGATGCCGCGTTCCGCCAGGGGCGCCAGATGCGGGCTGTCGAAAGCCGCGAAGCGTGTCGTCGACACCTTCAGTGCGCGGCACCCGCGCAGCAGGCGTCCGTCGAAGAAGATCGCGACCTCGGGCAGGCGCAGGCGGGCGCAGGACAGTGCGCCGGTCAGGTTGGCCAGCGCATCACTGCCCGCGTTCAGGACCAGACCGGCGGGGGTGTCGGTGAACAGCGGCAGCTGTGCGCCCGTCAGGATCACCGGTTTGGACAGCGCGGCGCGGGCCAGCCCCAGATCGTCGAACACGTTCAGCAGCAGAGGCAGCGCCGCGCCGGTGTAATCCATCGTGTCGGTGCCGTGCAGGATCACGAAGGCGTCGTGGTCGGCGTAGAGGTCCAGCACCCGCCGCGCGATCCGGCACCAGTCGGAGGGGCGCAGGTCGGTGCTGTCCAGCGTTCCGGGCCCGTCATTCGAAAACCGCAGTCCCGTGTCGAAATGCAGCGCGTCCCCCGGCAGGGCCGCCGCCAGCGCCGGCCCCAGCAGATCCTGCGCGGCGCGGGCAAAGCGGTCCGCCGCCATCGGGGCCAGCGGCTGGCCCGTGCTGCTGATCGTGCCGCCCGTGTTGATGATGCAGATGCGCATGAGGGTCCCCCGTTCCCGGACCGCTATAGAACGCTCAGGCGGTGCCGATCCAGCCCCGCAGAAAGCTGGCAAGGTTGTGCGTCAGATCCTCGGACAGATAGCCGCCCTCCTGGACGATGACGGTGGGCAGGCCCGCGGCGCGGATGCGGGCGGCGGCGCGGGCGAAACCCGGGGTGGTGACGCGCAGCCCGCGAAACGGGTCGTTCTCGTGCGCGTCCAGCCCCAGGGCCAGGACAAGCGCGCCCGGCGCAAAACCCGCGATGCGGTCCAGCGCGCGGTCGATGGCGTCCAGCCAGACGGCATCGTCCGATCCCAGGGGCAGCGGCAGGTTCAGGTTTGTGCCGGCCGGCCCCACCTCATGCGCATGGCCCAGATAAAAGGGATAGAACGCGTCTGGATTGCCATGAACGGACACGGTCAGCACGTCGGCACGGTCAAAAAAGATCTGCTGCGTGCCGTTGCCGTGATGGACATCGATGTCCAGGATGGCGACGCGGTCATGCACCGCGCGCAGGGCCTGCGCGGCGATGGCGGAATTGTTCAAAAAACAGTGCCCCGCCGCGGTGTCTGCATCGGCATGGTGCCCCGGCGGACGGCACAGCGCATAGGCCGCGCCCGCCCCGTCCAGCACC
This sequence comes from Paracoccus sp. Arc7-R13, assembly GCF_004010775.1. Lineage (NCBI taxonomy): Bacteria > Pseudomonadati > Pseudomonadota > Alphaproteobacteria > Rhodobacterales > Paracoccaceae > Paracoccus > Paracoccus sp. Arc7-R13. The sequence goes on from NZ_CP034810.1 coordinate 601,666, forward strand.
GCGCGGCTGGCCGCCAGTGCGGTGTCCACCCCGCGCAGCGCCGCCGCATAGGTGTGCTGACCAAGCGGACAGCCGGTATCAGCCATGTGCCAGCCCGCCCGCCCGGTGATCCCCGACGGATAGGTCTGGTCGGCCTTCTGCGGATGCAGGTTGGCCACGACCTCGGCCCCCGCGCCGGGGGCCGTCTGCCATTCGTCCCATGCGGTTTCCAGAAAGTGCAGATAGCGCGCGGTGTGAACCGCGTGCATCGGGGCGCGGTCTGCCACCGGCGGATCGGTCGCGGTCAACCCCGCGGCGGCGATGCCCGCCAATAGGCGTTCGGCGCGTTCGGCGGTTTCCTTGTTCACCATCGGCACCCCGCGCAGCATCCAGAACCGGGGATCGTGGGCGGCGGTGTCGGGTGCGTAAAAGCAGGGCAGGCTGTCCATGCGGCGCAGGCTAGGACGCCCGCGCCGCATCGGCAAGATCAGAAGCCGCTATGCGTCTTCAGGAACTCCGCCTCCTCGGGGGTGCTGTCGCGGCCCAGGATCGCGTTGCGATGCGGAAAGCGGCCGAACCGTTCGACGATGTCGCGATGCTCGCGCGCGAAATGCAGCGAATGGTCGTTGCCCAGGTCTTCGTACAGCGCCACCGACCGGGTCTGGTCGGCCAGATCCTCGCTGTGCATGAACGGCAGATAGAAGAACTGCCGCCGGTCGGGGGCCTGGCCCACGTCATGGCCCATGTCCAGCGCGGTCCGCGCGTGGCGCAGCGCCAGGTCGTTCGATTCGAAGCTGCGCGGCCCGCCGCGATAGATGTTGCGCGGGAACTGGTCCAGCACGATCACCAGCGCCAGTGCGCTGTCGGGCGCGTCCATCCAGTCGTCCAGCCGCCCGGCATGCGCGGCCTCGTAGGTGTCGCTGAAACGGGCGGCGATGTCGCGGTCGATGTCGTCCGACTTGGCGAACCAATAGGGGCGCATCTGGTCCGAAAACCAGAACTCCAGCACCTCGTGGGGGGTCTTGGGCATGTGTTTCTCCGTCATGGCAAGGGGATATGTTCGTCGCGGTCGCCCGGCGGCAGGTCGAACCGTCCTTGCCCCCAACGCGCCTCGCGCCATTCCTGTTTCGCGGCCTCGATCCGTTCGCGCGACGACGCGACGAAGTTCCACCAGATGTGGCGCGGCCCGTTCAGCGTGGCACCGCCAAGCGCCATCAGCCGTGCGCCCCGGTCGCCCGCCGCCACCGTGATCGCGTCGCCGGGGCGGAACACCATCATCTGGCCGGCCTGGAACTCCTGCCCGGCAATGCTGACGCTGCCCTCGGTGATGTAGATTCCCCGATCCTCGTGATCGACGGGCAGGGGAAAGCGGGCGCGGGCGGCAAGCGTCACGTCCAGATAGAACGTGTCAGAATGCATCGTCGCGGGCGCTGTCTCGCCATAGGCGCGGCCCAGGATCAGTCGCGCCTCGATCCCCTGGTCGCGGATCTCGGGCAGCGCGCCCGCCGCGTGATGTTCGAAGCTGGGGGCGATGTCCTCATGCGTCTCCGGCAGGGCGATCCAGGTCTGGATGCCCAGCAGGCTGCTGGGCCCGGCGCGCACGGCGTCGGGGCTGCGTTCGGAATGGGTCACGCCGCGCCCCGCCACCATCCAGTTCAGCGCGCCCGGCGTGATGATCTGGTCGGCGCCGGTGCTGTCCCGATGCTGAAAGCTGCCCCGATACAGATAGGTGACCGTGCCCAGCCCGATATGGGGGTGCGGACGCACGTCGATGCCCTGGTCGGTCAGGAATTCCGCCGGGCCCATCTGGTCGAAGAAGATGAACGGCCCGACCATCTGGCGTTTGGGGGCGGGCAGGGCGCGGCGCACCTCGAACCCGCCCAGGTCGCGGGCGCGGGGGATGATCAGCGTCTCGATGGCATCGGCGCCGACGGCGTCGGGGCATCCGGGGGTCAGGGCGGGGTTCCAGCTCATGGCGTTCTCTCCTGTGCTGTTTCCAAGGGTGGGGGTTTGCGGGCCGTCGGGCAAGCGTGCAGGCGTTCGGCCTGTGCGAACGCCGGGTTGCGCACGACCCCCGTGGCGCCGAACGACCGTCACGGGCATGTTGGATCCCGAAAGGAGGTCGCCATGACGGGACTTCATCACGTGACGGCCATCACGCGCGACGTGCAGGCCAATGTCAATTTCTGGATGGGCTTACTGGGCCTGTCGCTGGTCAAGCAGACCGCGGGGTTCGAGGATGCCGAACAGCTGCACCTGTTCTATGGCGATGCCACGGGCGCGCCCGGGTCGCTGGTCAGCTTCCTGGTCTGGCAGGACGGCGCGCCCGGTCGCGTGGGACACGGACAGGTGGCCGAGATCGCCTTGGCCATCCCCCGCGCGCGGATCGGCGACTGGCTGACCCGCGCCATGCAGCGCGGCTTGCGCGTCGAGGGGCCGGTCCGCGAATTCGGTGCGCCGGTCCTGCGCCTGCGCGACCCGGACGGGATCATCGTCAAGCTGGTGGGCGGGGACATCCCCGATACCGGCTGGCCCGCGGCCCCCGCCCGCCTGCAGGGCGTGACCCTGTGGTCGCAGGACGCCCCGGCCACGGCGGCGTTCCTGGCACGCTTCGGCTATGCCCCCCAAGGCATCGAAGGCGGCGTGACGCGCCTGGCATCAAACCGCGACGCCATCGACATCCGCGACACGGCAGGGTTCGTGCCGGGCATTCCGGGAACCGGGGTGATCGACCATGTCGCCCTGCGCGTGCCCGATGTCGCGGCGATCGACGCGCACCGGGCCGCGCTGACCGATGTGACGGTCCATGATCGGCTGTACTTCACCTCTCTCTATGTCCGCGATCCTGCGGGCATCCTGATCGAACTGGCGACCGACGGTCCCGGCATGGCCGTGGACGAGGACGACCTTGGCCGGACCCTGAAGGTCCCGCCGCACATGACCGACGACACCGACCTGCGGCTGCGCCTGCCGCAATTCGCCCGCCCGGGCGAGGAAAGGACCCCCATGCGCGATCTGCCCTTCATCCACCGCATCCACACCCCCGACGATGCAGACGGGTCGGTGATCCTGCTGCTGCACGGCACCGGCGGATCGGAATCCGACCTGATGCCGCTGGCGCATCGCATCGCGCCGCGCGCCACCCTGCTGGGCCTGCGCGGCCGGTCGACCGAGGAGGGCGTCGCCCGGTTCTTCCGGCGCCTGTCCATGGCCAGCTTTGACCAGGACGACATCCGGTCCGAAGCCGCGGCCTTTGCCGGCTTCTGGGAGGGTGCGATGGCGGCCTATGGCCTCGACCCCGCGCGGCTGACGGTGCTGGGCTATTCGAACGGCGCAAACTTTGCGGGGGCGGTGATGGCGCTGCATCCGGGGCTGATCGCGCGGGCGATCCTGATCCGGCCGATGCTGGTGCTGGACCCGGTGCCACGGGCCGACCTGTCGGGGGTCCGGGTTCTGACGCTGCAGGGGGCGCGCGACCCCTATGGGCATTACGCCCCGGCGCTGAACGACTGGCTGGCCACAAGCGGGGCCGATCTGGACGCCCGCACGATCGCGGCGGGACACGAGATCGCCCCCGAGGACCTGGCCGCGGCCAGCGCCTGGATGGCCGGCCCCGGGGCATGAAAAAGCCCCGCCTCCGGTCTTGGCCGGAGGCGGGGCGCACTGGTCAGACTGTGTACGGCGCTATAACTCAGACAAATTCGAACCGGTTCCCGAACGGGTCCGCCACGGCGGCGGATTTTTCCGGAAATCCGGTCAAGGCGACGTGATCCAGCCCTGTCCGGCCGTCGGGGCGGGGACCGGCGCCCCGGCTGTTCCAGACATTCGCGGCCAGATGGTGGTGATAGCCGTTCCAGCCGTACCACCCCCCGCCCGGCGCATCATGGGTGCGCGTCAGGCCAAGCGTGCCCTGCATGAAGTCATCGGCCGCGTCCATCGCCCCGACCTGCAGGTGGACATGGCCGATTTGGGTCCCGGCGGGCGCGCCCTGCCAGGGCCCGTCCGCGGCGGCCGCAAGATCGTTCAGGTCCAGCCGTTCGGTGACCATCCGCACGCGGTCGCCGTCTCGGGTCCAGTCCGAGGCAGGCCGGTCGCGATAGATCTCGATGCCGTTGCCTTCTGGGTCGTCCAGATACAGCGCCTCGCTGACATCGTGATCCGATGCGCCGGTCAGCCGCACGCCCGTATCGGCGGCGTGGCGCAGCCAACGGCCCAGGGCCGCGCGGTCGGGCAGCAGGAAGGCGGTGTGGAACAGGCCTGCGTCACGCGGATCGCGCGGGATGGCGGCGGGATCGCCCGACAGGCGGATCAGCACCTGCCCGCCCGCGCCCAGATCGCGCTGTGCCCCGTCCGCGCCCATCGGCTCCAGCCCAAGCACGGTCTGATAGAACCGCGCCATGCCGGGCAGGTCGCGCACGGTCAGCGCGACATGGGCGATGCCGGTCATGACCGGCCGCCGCCGATCGAGCCGGCAAAGCCCGCCACGAATTCGGCCAGCCTTTCGCGGGTCTTGTCGTCCGTCAGGTTGCCTTGGTCGTCGAACAGATCGCCCGCGCGCGACACCATCAGCCGTCCCTCCCACCACGGGCGGGTGGCCAGCATCCGCAGCACCGGCAGCCAATGCGACTGCGCATGCGCGGTTCCGAAATTGCCCGGAGAGGCGCCGATGACGGCCACGGGCTTGCCCTTGAAGATGGCCATGCCCTGGCCGCGCGACATCCAGTCGATGACGTTCTTCAACACGCCCGGCACGCCGTTGTTGTATTCCGGGCTGACCAGCAGCAGCGCGTCCGCGGCCGCCAGCTGGTCAGTCAGGGTCGTGACCGCGGCGGGAATGCCCGACGCGGCCTCCAGGTCGCCATCATAGAGCGGCACCTGCGCGATGTCGCCGATGGTGATCGTCACACCCTCGGGGGCGGCATCCGCCGCCGCCCGAAGCAGGCCGGAATTCAGCGATGCCCGACGCAGGCTGCCGGAAAGTCCCAGGATCGTGGTCATCGCGTCTCTCCTTGCGTTCAGGCCAGGGGTTTCAGCCCGGCCTCGATCTGCTGGCGCTTGCCCTCCAGGAAGGGGGGCAGGGACAGGCCCTCGCCCATCGTCTCGAAGGGTTCGTCCACGTCGAAGCCCGGCCCGTCGGTCGCCAGTTCGAACAGATTGCCGCCGGGTTCGCGGAAATACAACGACCGGAAATAGAACCGCTCGACCTCGCCGCTGCTGGGTACGCGGAACCGGGCCACGCGGTCGGTCCAGGCGGTCAGGGCGGCGGTATCGGGCACGCGGAAGGCCACGTGATGCACCCCGCCCGCGCCCTGGCGCGCCTGCGGCAGGCCGGGCTGGACCGCGACATGCAGTTCGGCCGCGGCACCACCCTCGCCCATCTCGAAGACATGGACCTGGCCCTGGCCATCGGGGCTGGCATAATCGCGCACTAGGCGCATGTTCATGACCTGGGTCAGCACGGTCTGGGTCGGGGCCAGTTCGGGAACCGAGATGGTGATCGGCCCCAGCCCGTGAATCTGGTGTTCGGCGGGCACGTCGCTGCGATCCCAGGGCTGGCCCGCCGGGGTGGGGGCGGCGATCAGGCGCAGGCGCTGACCCTCGGGATCCTCGACATCCAGGGTCGGGCGGCCGTCCAGCGTGGTGATCTTGCCGGCCAGGCCCGACAGGCGGTCGGCCCAGTAATCCAGGCTGTCCGCGCCCACGCGCAGCCCCGTCCGGGTGATCGCGTTCGTGCCGCGGCGTTCGGGCGCGGCGGGCCAGTCGAAGAAGGTGATGTCGGTGCCGGGGCTGCCCGCCCCGTCAGCGAAGAACAGATGATAGGCCGAGGTGTCGTCCTGGTTCACGGTCTTCTTGACCCGGCGCAGGCCAAGGGTCTGGGTATAGAACTGGTTGTTGCCCCGCGCATTGGCGGTGATCGCCGTCAGGTGATGGATTCCGGTCAGCTGCATGGCAGGCTCCTTTCCTTGCTTGAAGGGAATATGGCGCAGGCGGGGCGTTCGCGGCACCCATGCGCGCGGCAACGCCGCGTTCGGTTCTTGCGAACGACCGGCGGCGTGCTAGGGTGCGCCATGACCTGGACGATCACGGATATCCGGACCTTTCTGTCGGTGCTGGATGCGGGCAGCATCTCGGGTGCCGCGGCGCGGTCGGACCTGTCGAAATCCGTGGTCAGCAAGCGGATCACCGATTTCGAGGCCGCGTTGGGCGTCGCGCTGTTCACCCGGCATGCCGGGCGCATCGCGCCCACCGACAGCGCGCTGTCCCTGGCCGAACGGTTGCGCCCGGCGCTGGCCGAACTGGTCGCCGCCACCGAAAGCGCCGCCGCGCCCGAGGCCGCGCTGCGCGGGCGGCTGGCCATCGCGGCGCCGATGAGTTTCGGCATCCGCCACCTGGGCCCGGTGATCGCGGGTTTCGCGCGCGCCCATCCGGGGCTGGAGATCGTGCTGGATTACGATGACCGGCATATGGACCTGGGGCGGGCGGGGTTCGATCTGGGGCTGCGCATCGGGCATCTGAAGGACAGCAGCCTGATGGCGCGCCGCCTGTGCGAGGATCCGCGCGCCCTGGTGGCCAGTCCCGATTACCTGGCGCAGCACGGCGCGGTCGGGGCGCCCGGCGATCTGGCGGGGCACGAGGTCATCGGATACCTGAACGCGCGGCTGGCCGAGATCTGGCCCTTTGGCGCCCAGGTCGCGCCGCCCCGGCAGAGCCGGGTGTCGGCCAACAACGGCGAGGCGATGCGCGATCTGGCCATCGGCGGGTTGGGCCTGGCGCTGCTGCCGCTGTTCATCGTCCATGACGCGCTGCGCGACGGGCGGCTGGTGCAGGTGCTGCCGGACCTGGCGCAGGATCCGCTGCCGATCAGCGTGGTCTGGCCGCCGATCCGGCCGCTGCCCCGCAAGACGCGCGCTTTCGTCGATCACATCGCGGCGGCCTTTGCCGAGGACCCGCCATGGCAGCGCGGCCTGGTGCGTCCCGCGACGGCCGGGGGGCCAGCCCCCCGGACCCCCCGCCCCCCCAAGCCCCTGGAAGGTGTGCCATGAAGCTGGTCGATCCCGATGCGCCGTTCTTTCGTCCGCTGTGGGTGCGGGTGATCTGCGTGATCCTGCCGCTGATCTGGGCGGGGCTGGAGCTGTGGTCGGGCAGTCCTGCCTGGGCCATGCTGTTCGGGGCCGCGGGGATCTATCTGGGGCTGGCCCTGTTCGTGTGGCGGCGGCCGGAGCCCTGAGGCCCCAGCCACCCGTATCTTAGGCGGTCAGCGCCGGCGCACCCGTCAGCCAGGCGAAGCCGTTCGCCGGCAGGTGCAGCGTGCCGCCCTCCAGCGTGGCGTTGACCGGGCCGCTGAGGCCGGTATCGCCCGCGATCGCCACCGACAGGGGCGTGCGCGACAGGTTGAACACCGCCGTCAGCGCCCGCCCGTCATGGTCGCGGCGGAAGGCCAGGATCGGTTCGGGCATGTCCAGGAAGGCGGTCTCGCCGAAGCGCAGCGCATCGGACGCCTTGCGGAAGGCGATCGTGCCGCGATAGGCGGCCAGCACGCTGTCGTTGCTGTTCTGCTGATGCGCTACGGCGCGGACCGCCTGGTCGTCCTTGACCGGCAGCCAAGGCGCCGCGTCCGAGAACCCCGCATGCGGTTCGCCCTGATCCCAGACCATCGGCGTGCGGCAGCCGTCGCGGCCCTTGACCTCGGGCCAGAAGCGCAGGGCGGGGGGGTCGGTCAGTTCCTCATAGACCAGGGTCGTCTCGGTCTGGCCCAGCTCCTCTCCCTGATAGAGGCAGATCGTGCCGGGGAAGGACAGCAGCATCGCCGCCGCCTGCCGTGCCAGCGCCTCGGGGGATTGCGCATGGTCGGCCCAACGGGACACGTGCCGGATCACGTCGTGGTTCGAGAAGGACCAGCAGGAATGGCTGTCGGGGGCATGATCGTGCACGCCCTCGATCGTGTGCCGGAAATGGCGCGCGGTGAAGTCGGGGCTGAGCATCTCGAAGCTGTAGCACATGTGCAGGCGGTCATCGCCCTGGGTGTAATCGCCCATGATGTCGATGGCGGTCTGGCCGCCGTCGCCGACCTCTCCGACCATCATGCGGGCGTCGTATTCATCGGTCAGCGCGCGCATGCGTTCCAGGAAGGCGATGTTCTCGGGCTGGTTCTTGGAATGGACGTGGCGCTGAAAGCCGTAGGTCTCGGGGCCCTTGTGGTCGGGATTGGGCGGGTTGTCGCGCAGCTTGGCGTCGTGGAAGTAGTAGTTGACCGTGTCCAGCCGGAACCCGTCGACGCCGCGATCCAGCCAGAATCGCATCGTGTCCAGCAGGGCGTCCTGGACCGCGGGGTTCCACATGTTCAGGTCGGGCTGCTCGATCAGGAAGTTGTGCAGGTAGTACTGGCGCCGGCGCGGCTCCCATTCCCAGGCCGGGCCGCCGAAGACGGAGGGCCAGTTCGTGGGCGGGGTGCCGTCGGGCTTGGGGTCGGCCCAGACATACCAGTCGGCCTTGGGGTTGGTGCGGTCGCGGCGGCTCTCCTCGAACCAGGGATGCTTGTCGCTGGAATGGCTGATGACCTGGTCGATGATGACCTTCAGGCCCAGGGCGTGCGCACGGGCGACCATCGCGTCGAAATCGGCCATGCTGCCGAACAGCGGGTCGACGCCGGTATAGTCGGACACGTCATAGCCCATGTCCTTCTGCGGCGAGGTGAAGAAGGGCGACAGCCAGATCGCATCCACACCAAGGCCCGCCACATGGTCCAGCCGGCGCGTGATGCCCGGCAGGTCGCCGATGCCGTCGCCGTCACTGTCCTGAAAACTGCGGGGATAGATCTGATAGATCACCGCGTCGCGCCACCATTCCGCCATCATCGATACCTTTCCGGAAAATCCTGTCGTCGCGGATGACTATAGCGGGATCAAAAAGGAGGTGTTAGCGTTAACCAGACGATTGCCCGAATCTGTGATCGGGCTAAGGTGGGCCGCATGGACAAAAGCAAGAATCCTCCGCATGTTAGCCCCGAAGATCAGGCCCTGCTGGCCCAGGGGCGATGTTCGCAACCGTTTTCAATTCTGGGACCGCGCCCGTTCGGCGACGGTCAGTGGCTGACCGTCTATCACCCCGACCTGGCCGCACTGTCGGCCGTGGGGCCCGATGGAGAGACGGATCTGCCGCGCGTGGCGGGCGATCTGTTCGCCGGCCCGATCCCGGCCGGTCCCTATCGGCTGAAGGCCCGGTCGGGCGGCGGCGTCGAATGGACCTTTGACGACCCCTATCGGTTCGCGCCCGTGCTGGGCGAGATGGACCTGCACCTGCTGGCCGAAGGCACGCACAAGCGGCTGTGGCAGGTGCTGGGCGCGCATGTGACCACCCATCAGGGCGTCGCAGGGACCCGCTTTGCGGTCTGGGCGCCCAATGCGCGGCGGGTGTCGGTCGTGGGCCAGTTCAACGGGTGGGACGGCCGGCGTCATCCGATGCGCCGCGTGGGCCAGGGGTTCTGGGAGATCTTCCTGCCCGGCCTGGGTGAGGGCACCCTCTACAAGTACGAGGTTCTGGACGCCCATGGCGGGGTCATGCTGAAGGCCGACCCGGTGGGTTTCGGCAGCCAGCATCCGCCCGAGAAGGCCAGTGTGGTGCGCGACATCACCGGCTATGGCTGGAAGGACGCCGAATGGATGGCGCGGCGCGCGCGGGCGCAGGATCGCCGCGCCCCCATCAGCATCTATGAGGTCCATCCGGGCAGCTGGCGGCGCAAGTACGACGATGGCGGGCGGCCGCTCTCCTATCAGGAGATGGCGCGGGATCTGGTCGCCTATGCCAAGGACATGGGCTTCACCCATCTGGAGCTGATGCCGGTCAGCGAATTTCCGTTTGACGGGTCATGGGGCTATCAGCCGGTGGGCCTTTATGCGCCGACGATCCGCTTCGGTCCGCCGCATGAGTTCCGCGACCTGGTCGATGCGGCGCACCAGGCGGGGCTGGGGGTGCTGCTGGACTGGGTGCCGGGGCATTTCCCGACCGACGCGCATGGCCTGGCCCGCTTCGACGGGACGGAGCTTTACGAACATGCCGACCCGCGCGAGGGGTTTCATCAGGACTGGAACACCCTGATCTATAACTATGGCCGGATCGAGGTGCAGAATTTCCTGACCGCGAACGCCGTCTATTGGCTGGACGAATACCATATCGACGGGCTGCGCGTGGATGCGGTGGCGTCGATGCTGTACCGCGACTATTCCCGCAAGGCCGGCGAATGGGTTCCGAACAAGGATGGCGGGCGCGAGAACTATGAGGCGATCGCGTTCCTTCAGAACATGAACATCGAGGCTTACGGCGAACAGCCCGGCATCATGACCGTGGCCGAGGAGAGCACGTCATTCCCCAAGGTGTCGGCCCCGGTCGATGCGGGGGGGCTGGGCTTTGGCTTCAAGTGGAACATGGGCTGGATGAACGACACCCTGCGCTACATGAGCCGCGATCCGGTCCACCGCCGCTATCACCACGACCTGATGAGCTTTGGGCTGATGTACGCCTTCAGCGAGAACTTCATCCTGCCGATCAGCCATGACGAGGTCGTTCACGGCAAGGGCAGCCTGCTGCACAAGATGCCCGGCGACGAATGGCAGCAATTCGCCAACCTGCGCGCCTATTACGGCTTCATGTGGGGGCATCCGGGGAAAAAGCTGCTGTTCATGGGCTGCGAGTTCGGCCAACCCGAGGAATGGAACCACAACGGCGAGCTGAACTGGCACGCCGCCAGCCAGCCGATGCATCAGGGCGTGCAGGCGCTGGTGCGCGACCTGAACGGGCTTTATCGCGGCACGCCCGCGCTGCATGTCAAGGATGCCGAGCCCGAGGGGTTCCAGTGGATCGCGACCGATCCCGCGCAATCGACCTATGCCTGGATCAGGCGCGGGGATGCGGGCGATCCGCCGGTGGTGGTGGTCTGCAACTTCACCCCCGTGCCGCGCCCCGATTTCCGCATCGGCGTGCCGCAGGCGGGGCGCTGGCGCGAGGCGCTGAACACCGATGCCGCGATCTATGGCGGCAGCGGCATGGGCAATCTGGGCGGGGTCCTGGCCGATGGTGCGGCTCAGGATGGCCAGCCCGCGTCCATGGCGGTCACGCTGCCGCCGCTGTCGGTCGTGATCTTCGTGGCCGAGGGCTGATTTCATGAGGGAGGAGAGAACCATGGTCGAAACGCAACGGCTGACGCGCCGCGCGATGGCCTTCGTGCTGGCGGGGGGCCGCGGCAGCCGCCTGAGAGAGTTGACCGACCGGCGCGTCAAGCCCGCCGTCTATTTCGGCGGCAAGACCCGCATCATCGACTTTGCCCTGTCGAACGCGATGAACTCCGGCATCCGCAAGATCGCCATCGCCACGCAGTACAAGGCCCACAGCCTGATCCGGCATTGCCAGCGCGGCTGGAACTTCTTCCGGGCCGAACGCAACGAGTTCCTGGACATCCTGCCCGCCAGCCAGCGCACGTCCGAGGACCATTGGTACCGCGGCACGGCCGATGCGGTCACCCAGAACATCGACATCGTGGACGATTACGACGTCGATTACATCGTCATCCTGGCGGGCGACCACATCTACAAGATGGACTACGAGATCATGCTGCGCGAGCATGTCGAAAGCGGCGCGGACGTCACCGTGGGCTGCCTGACCGTGCCCCGGATGGAGGCCACGGCCTTTGGCGTGATGGACGTGGACGCCACGGGTCGGATCGTGTCCTTCCTGGAGAAGCCCGCCGATCCGCCCGCCATGCCGGGCGAGCCGGACAAGGCGCTGGCCTCGATGGGCATCTATGTCTTCAACTGGGCCTTCCTGCGCGACCTGCTGCTGCGCGATGCGCAGGACCCCAATTCCAGCCACGATTTCGGCACCGACTTGATCCCCGATATCGTCAAGAACGGCAAGGCGATGGCGCATCGGTTCGACACGTCCTGCGTGCGCGAGGCGCATGCGCCGGCCTATTGGAAGGACGTGGGCACGGTCGACGCCTTCTGGCAGGCCAACATCGCGCTGACCGACTTTACCCCGGACCTGAACCTGTGGGACCGCGACTGGCCGATCTGGACCTATTCCGAAAGCGTGCCGCCCGCCAAGTTCATCCATGACGAGACCGACCGCCGCGGCCTTGCCGTGTCGTCGATGGTGTCCGGGGGCTGCATCATCTCGGGGACCGAGGTGCGCAATTCGCTGCTGTTCACCGAGGTGCACACGAACAGCTATGCGGTCCTGGATCACGCTGTGGTGCTGCCCTACGTGACAGTGAACCGCCATGCCCGGCTGCGCAACGTCGTGATCGACAGCCGCGTGGTCATCCCCGAGGGCCTGATCGTCGGAGAGGACCCCGATGCCGATGCCCGCTGGTTCCGCGTCAGCGAGGGCGGCGTGACCCTGATCACCCAGGACATGCTGGACCGGCGGGCGGCATCCCTGTGATACGGGTGCTGTCGGTCGCCTCCGAGATCGCCCCCCTGGTCAAGACCGGGGGGCTTGCCGACGTCACGGGCGCGTTGCCCGCCGCCCTGGCGGGCGTGGGCGTCCACATGCGCAGCCTGGTCCCCGGCTATCCGGCGGTGATGGCCGCACTGCAGGAAGCCGAGGCCGTTCATGCCTTCGACGACCTGTTCGGCGGGCCCGCGGTCCTGCTGCAGGGGCGGGGCGCGGGGCTGGACCTGCTGGTGATCGACGCACCCCATCTGTATGGCCGCCCCGGCAACCCCTATCTGGGCCCCGACGGGCGCGACTGGCCGGACAACCCGGAACGCTTTGCCGCGCTGTCCTGGGTGGGCGCGCATGTCGCGGCCCATGGCGCGACCGGATGGCGCCCCCAGGTGCTGCACGGTCACGACTGGCAGGCGGGCTTCATGACCGAATACCTGCCGCGCATGGGCGGGGCCGATGTGCGGACGGTGCTGACCATCCACAACATCGCCTTCACCGGGTCGACCGATCCGGGGCGGCTGCATTCGCTGCGCCTGGACCCCGCGCGGTTCTACAGCGAGGGATACGAGTTCTGGGGCGGCATCTCGGCGCTGAAGGCCGGGCTGATGGGCGCGGACGCGCTGACCACCGTGTCGCCCAGCTATGCTGACGAATTGATGACGCCCGAATTCGGCATGGGGCTGGACGGGGTCATGCGCCACCGGCAGGCCGCCCTGACCGGCATCCTGAACGGCATCGACGAACAGGCCTGGGACCCCGCGACCGACCCGGCTATCGTTCCTTTCGCCGACCCGGCGGGCAAGGCCGCCGCCAAGGCCGCGTTGCAGGCGGAGCTGGGCCTGCCGCAGGCGGAGGGGCCGCTTTGCGTGATCGTGTCGCGGATGACCCATCAGAAGGGTTTGGACCTGGTGCTGGAGACGCTGCCCGCGCTGATGGCGGCGGGCGGTCAGCTGGCGGTCCTGGGGTCGGGCGATCCGGGCTTGGAACAGGCGTTCCGGCAGGCGGCGGCGAACCCCAACGTGGCCGTGCGCATCGGTTATGACGAGGCGTTCTCTCATCGGCTGATCGCCGGGGGGGACGCGATCCTGGTGCCGTCGCGGTTCGAACCCTGCGGGCTGACGCAGATGTACGGACTGCGCTATGGCACCATCCCGGTCGTCGCGCTGACCGGCGGGCTGGCCGACACGGTCATCAACGCCTCCCCCGCGGGGCTGGCGCGCGGCGTCGCCACGGGCATCCAGTTCGCGCCCGTCACGGCGGTGGCGCTGCGCGGGGCGCTGATGCGGCTGGCGACCCTTTACGCGGACCGGGACACCTGGTCCCGGATGCAGGCCAACGCCATGGCCCATCCCGTCGGGTGGGGGCAGTCGGCCCGTGCCTATGCCGATCTCTATGCAAGGCTGACCCATCCGTCATGACCCAGACCATCGCGATGACCGCAGGGCGCCCCACGCCCCTGGGTGCGACCTTCGACGGCGCGGGGGTGAACTTTGCGGTGTTCTCTCAGCATGCCGAACGCGCCGTGCTGTGCCTGTTCGACGAACGCAACCGAGAGACGCGGGTCGATCTGCCCGAACGCGAGGGCCATGTCTGGCACGGCCATGTCGAGGGGTTGCGCCCCGGCCAGAAATACGGCTTTCGGATGCACGGCCCCTATCGCCCCCACGAAGGGCATCGCTTCAACGCGCGCAAGCTGTTGATCGACCCCTATGCCAAGCGGCTGACGGGACGGCCCGCCGCACATGACGCGCTGATGGGATACCGGGTCGGGCACCACGATGCCGACCTGTCCTTCGACCGCCGCGACAGCGCGCAGCACATGCCGAAGTCGGTGGTCGTGGACCCCAGCTTCGCCTGGGGCGACGACCGTGCCCTGCACCGGCCCCTGTCGGAGACGGTGATCTATGAGGCGCATGTCAAGGGACTGACCGCAGGGCGCACCGATATCGGGCATCGCGGCAGCTATCTGGCGATGGCGTCCGAACCCGTCCTGGATCACCTGACGCGGCTTGGCGTCACCGCGATCGAGCTGCTGCCCGTCCATGCCTTTGCCGACGACCGCTTTCTGACCGACAGGAAGCTGACGAATTTCTGGGGCTACATGTCCTATGGGTTCTTCGCGCCGGAACCGCGCTACATGCAGACGGGCGACATCGCCGAATTCCAGCAGATGGTCGCACGGTTCCACAAGGTCGGGATCGAGGTGATCCTGGACGTCGTCTACAACCACACCGCCGAAGGCAACGAACTGGGCCCGACCCTGTCGTTCCGCGGGCTGGACAACGCGTCCTATTACCGCCTGGCCGAGGATCGGCGGTTCTATGTCAACGATGCGGGCACCGGCAACGTGCTGAACCTGGACAGCCCCTTCACGCTGCGGCTGGTCATGGATTCGCTGCGCTACTGGGTCGAGGTGATGCATGTGGACGGGTTCCGCTTCGACCTGGCATCCGTGCTGGGGCGCACGCGCGGCGTGTTCGACCGCGACGCGCCGCTGTTTCGTGCCATCCGCCAGGACCCGGTCCTGAACCGCATCAAGCTGATCGCGGAACCCTGGGACATCGGGTCAGGGGGCTATCAGCTGGGCGCCTATCCCGCGCCTTTTGCCGAATGGAACGACCGCTATCGCGACCAGATCCGCGGGTTCTGGCGGGGCGATCAGGGCCTGATCGGCAAGCTTGCCAAGCGGGTGGCGGGATCGGCCGCGCGGTTCGACCATGACGGTCGCCCCGCGACCAGTTCGGTGAATTTCGTGGCCGCCCATGACGGCTTCACGCTGATGGACACGGTCAGCTTCAACGACAAGCACAACGAGGCCAACGGCGAGGAGAACCGCGACGGCCACAACCACAACCTGTCCGACAACATGGGCGCCGAGGGCCCGACCGACGATCCCGCGATCACCGCCGCGCGCGACCGCCGCCGCCGCAACCTGATCGCCACGCTGATGCTGTCCCAAGGCACGCCCATGCTGCTGGCCGGCGACGAGCTGGGAAACAGCCAGGGCGGCAACAACAACGCCTATGCCCAGGATAACCCGACGGGCTGGGTCGACTGGGACGGCGCGGACCCGGCCTTCCTGGACTTCGTGCGCCGCGTCATCGCGTTCCGGCGCGCGCATCCGATCCTGCGGCAGAAGCGTTTCCTGCACAGCCAGCCGCGCGAACAGGACGGGCTGCCTGACCTGTTCTGGCGCCGGGCCGACGGCGCGCCGATGACGCCCGACGACTGGAACGACCCCGACTGCCGCCTGCTGGCGGCCGAGATGCGCATGGCATCCGGCACGCCCGCCTATGCGGCCCTGCCGGGAGCGGTCTTCCTGGTCTTCAACAACGGCCCCGAGGCGCAGGTCCGCCTGCCCGACGCGCCCGATGGCCGCTGGCGCCGCCGCCTGGACAGCGCGCGGGACGACGACCCGGACCTGCCTGCCCAGGACCTTGAACCCATCGCCGCCGACAGCGTCGCGGCCTTCGTGCTGACCACCCCGAGCGTATCATGACCCAAGCCCCCTCGATCTTCGACATGCGCCTCGCGCGCAGCGCGCCCGACCTGTGGCCCATGCTGGAACGCCTGTACGGCGATCGCCCCGATTACGACGCCTTCTGCGCCGAGCTGGAGGCCGCGCTGCGCGAGGGCTGGGCCGCGCGCCCCGCCGACCTGAAGCGCCTGGACCTGATGCGCGACCTGGAGCCCGACTGGTTCCAGCGGTCTGGCATGGCGGGCTATGTCTTCTACATCGACCGCTTTGCGGGGACGCTGTCCGGGGTGCATGGCCGGCTGGATTACCTGCGCGATCTGGGCATCAGCTATGTCCACCTGATGCCCTGCCTGATGCCGCGGCCGGGCGACAGCGATGGCGGCTATTCGGTGATGGACTATCGCCAGATCAACCCGGCCTTCGGGCGCATGGCCGACCTGACGCGGCTGGCGGGCAGCCTGCGCGAACGGGGCATGTCGCTGTGTGTGGATCTGGTGCTGAACCACACCGCGCAGGAGCACGAATGGGCGCGGCGCGCGGCGGCGGGTGATCCGGAGTACCAGGACATGTACCTGATGTTCGACGACGACACGCTGCCCCGCGCCTATGAGGCGTCGCTGATCGAGATCTTTCCCGAGACCGCGCCGGGCAGCTTCACCCATCACCCCGAATTCGGCAAATGGGTCTGGACCACGTTCAACGCCCATCAATGGGACCTGAACTGGGCCAACCCGCGGGTGTTCCTGGAGATTGTGCGGATCATGCTGAACCTGGCCAACAAGGGCGTCGATGTTCTGCGCCTGGACGCGGTGGCCTTCATGTGGAAGCGCATGGGCACCACCTGCCAGTCCCAGCCCGAAGTCCACCTGATCCTGCGCGCCTTGCGCGCATGCACCCGGATCGCGGCCAGCGCGGTGATCCACCTGGAGGAGGCCATCGTCGGCCCGGCCGAGATGCTGACCTATTTCGGGCGCGGCGAACATGACGGGCGCGAGGGGAACCTCTGCTATCACAACAGCCTGATGGTCCAGTACTGGTCAGCCTTGGCCACGCGCGACACGCGGCTGATGACACATGTGCTGCGCACGCATTTCCCGCGCGTGCTGACGAACGCGACCTATGCAACGTACATCCGCTGTCACGACGACATCGGATGGGCGATCACGGATGAGGATGCGGGCGCCTTGGGCCTGTCGGGGGCGGCGCATCGCGCCTTCCTGTCAGATTTCTATGACGGCAGCTATCCGGGCAGCTTCGCCCGCGGCGTGCTGTTCCAGGAGAACCCCGAGACCGGCGACAAGCGCATTGCCGGCAGCTTTGCCGCACTGGCTGGGCTGGAGGCCGGGCTGGCCGCGGGCGATCCGCTGGCGGTCGACCGGGCCGTGGACCGCATCCTGCTGGGCCATGCGCTGATCGCGTCCTTCGGCGGCATCCCCCTGATCTACATGGGGGACGAACTGGCGATGGTGAACGACCACGGCTATCTGGACGTACCCGAGCATGCGCATGACAGCCGCTGGATCAACCGCCCCGCCATGGACTGGGACCGCGCCGCCCGCGCAAGCGCCGACCCCGCCACGCCCGAGGGCCGCGTCCTGCACGGCACCCGCGCCATCCTGGCCGCGCGCCGGTCCTGCGACCGCCTGCATGGCGGGCATCCGACCGAAATTCTGGACTGCGGCAACGCCGCGCTGCTGGCATTCGCACGCCGCGCGCCCCAGGGCGGCATTCTGTGTCTTTTCAACTTCACGGAAAGCTGGCAACAGGTCAGCGGCGACTGGTTGCGCTTTCAAGGCGTGACGGACATGCGCGACATTCTGTCGGACGCGACGGTGACGCTGCATGACGACATGCTGGCATTGCCACCCTATGGCCGCGTCTGGTTGTCCTGATTTTTCCCTGCGCAAGAGGCGGAATGTGACCCAATCCCTGTCGGCACAGGATCTGCGCGATCAGATCCTGCATCACCTGACCCACACCCAGGGCCGCGGCCCGGAATTCGCAACCGTTTTCGATTGGCGCCTTGCCGTCAGCTATACGGTGCGCGACCTGATGGTCGGCCCCTGGGTCGGCGCCATCCGTGCCGCCCGCGACCAGGGCGCCAAGCGGGTCTATTACCTGTCGATGGAATTCCTGATCGGCCGCATCCTGGGCGATGCGATCATCAACCTGAACCTGGAGCCCGCCATGGGCGAGGCGCTGACCCTGCTGGGTCTGGACGAGCAGGTGATCCTGGACGACGAACCCGACGCGGCCTTGGGCAACGGCGGGTTGGGGCGTTTGGCGGCGTGTTTCTTGGAATCGCTGTCGTCGCTGTCCTGCCCGGCCTTCGGCTATGGCATCCGCTATGAGCACGGCCTGTTCCGCCAGCGCTTCGAGGGCGGCCAGCAGGTCGAGACCCCCGAGGATTGGCTGAACCAGCCGCATCCGTGGGAATTCGTGCGCATCAACTACAGCTACGAGATCGGGTTCAAGGGTCATGTCGACACGGTCGACGGCCATGCCGTCTGGCATCCGGGCGAAAGCGTCGTGGCGCGTGCCTATGACACGCCGGTCATCGGCTGGGGCGGGGACTGGGCCAACACGCTGCGGCTGTGGGGGGCGCATCCGACGACGCTGCTGGACCTCAAGCGCTTCAACGCGGGCGATCACACGGCTGCGGCCGAACCCGAGGCGCTTGCCCGCACGCTGTCGCGCGTTCTTTACCCCGATGACACCACGGAATCGGGCAAGGAATTGCGGCTGAAGCAGGAATATTTCCTGACCTCGGCCGCGTTGCAGGACATCCTGGCACGGTTCCTGGCCGAACATGGCGACCTGGAGATCCTGCCAGACAAGGTCGCGATCCAGCTGAACGACACCCACCCCGCCATCGCCGGGCCCGAACTGATCCGCCTGCTGATGGACGTGCATGGCCTGGCCTTCGACCGCGCGCAGGACCTGGCGCGGCGGACGCTGAACTATACCAACCACACCTTGCTGCCCGAGGCGTTGGAGCGGTGGTCCACCTGGCTGATGGGCCGCGTGCTGCCCCGGCACATGCAGATCATCCAGATGATCGACGAGGATCACCGCAAGACCACCAACCGCCCCGCCCATATCGGCATCGTGCATGGCGACCAGGTCCACATGGGAGAACTGGCCTTCATCATGGCGGGCCGCGTGAACGGCGTGTCCGCGCTGCACACCGATCTGGTCAAGGACACGGTCTTTGCCGACCTGCACAAGCTGCACCCAGATCGGATCGTGAACCAGACCAACGGCGTGACCCCGCGCCGCTGGCTGCGCATGTCGAACCCGGCGCTGACGCGGCTTCTGGACGACACCATCGGCACCGGCTGGACCAAGGACCTGGACCAGCTGGCGGGACTTGAAACCCATGCCGGCGACGCGACCTTCCTGCAACATCTGCGGGGCGCAAAGCGCGCCAACAAGGTCGCCCTGTCCGACGGGTTGCTGGCGGGGCTGGGCGTCAAGGCCGACCCGGACGCGATCTTCGACGTCCAGATCAAGCGCATCCACGAATACAAGCGCCAGCTGCTGAACGTGCTGGAGGCGATCGCCCTGTGGAAGCGCATCCATGACAGCCCGAACGGCGACTGGACGCCCCGCGTCAAGATCTTCGGCGGAAAGGCGGCGCCGGGATACTGGCTGGCGAAGTCGGTGATCCACCTGATCAACGACGTGGCCGCCAAGATCAACAACGACCCGGTCACGGCAAAATATCTGCAGATCGCCTATCCGCCGAATTACAACGTCTCGATGGCCGAGGACCTGATCCCCGCCGCCGATCTGTCCGAACAGATCAGCACCGCGGGCAAGGAGGCGTCGGGCACCGGCAACATGAAGTTCACCATGAACGGCGCGCTGACCATCGGCACGCTGGACGGCGCCAACGTCGAGATCCGCGAGCATGTGGGCCCCGAGAACTTCTTCCTGTTCGGCCTGACCGCCGAGGAGGCCGCGGCCGAGAAGGCCCGCCCCGGCCATGCCCGCGCCGCGATCGAGGCGTCCGAGGACATGAAGATCGCCCTGCAGCTGATCGCCGAAGGTCAGTTCGGCCGGGCCGACAGCTATTACACGCTGCTGGACCGGACCTGGAACGACGACCCGTTCCTGGTCGCGTCCGATTTCGACAGCTATTTCGCGACGCAGCGGGCGGTGGACCGGGCCTATGCCGATCATGCGGCCTGGGACCGGATGGCGGCCCTGAACATCGCGCGGTCGGGGTTCTTCTCGTCCGACCGGACGATCCGGGGATACATGCGCGACATCTGGCACGCGGTGCCGGTCGTGCCCGCATGATGCGAAAGGCCCCCGTCACCGGGGGCCTTTTTCCTGTCAGGCGCGGAAGCGCTGTGCCGATGGCAGGTACTGCATCAGCAGCCAATAGGTGACCCCCGCCGGGATCAGGCTGGCATACCAGCTGATGCCCGAAAAGATCAGCGCGACGATCACGCCCACCACGGTCGCGATGACCGCCGCCGGGTTCCAGCCGCGATAGGGGCCGTCGGCATCGTAATGGTGGTCAAGGTTCAGGGTCTGGCGGCGGATCACGTAATAGTCGACCACCAGGATCGCGAAGATCGGCCCCAGGAAGGCGCTGTAGGTCTGGATGAACAGCCCAAGCCCCGCCGCGGATTCGTCGCGCACCAGCAGCCAGGGGAAGGTCGCGAAGGCCAGAAGGCCCACGATGACGGCGGCCGATTTGAACGACAGCTTGAACACGTCCATCATCGCATAGGCGGGCGGCACCACGTTGTTCAGGATGTTGGTCGTCACCTGCGCGAAGGCGATGAACAGGAGCGTCACCACCAGCAGGATCGGGTTGTCCACCGCGCTGGAGAAGACCTTGATCGGGTCGACCTCTCCGGTGGCCGAGGACACCATCAGGCCGATCATCCCCATGAACAGCGTCGCGGGCAGGATCGAGTTGGCATAGATCACCACCTGCCGCACCGATCCCACGCGGTGCTGCAATTCGCGCGAATAGTCCGACACGTTCAGCATCATCGTGGAATAGACGCCCAGGAACAGCATCGTGGCCCCCCAGAACGGCGCGCCCCAGGTGCCTTCGGCCTGGATCAGGTTGGTGCTGATCTGGTCGCCATACTGCCCGATCACGCTGAAGAACATGTAGATCAGCGCGCCGATGATGAATACGGCGCCGATGTTCTCCAGCCACTTGATGCCGTGGAAACCCAGCACAGACAGGGCGATCTGCAGGAACTGGAAGCCTATGAAAAACACCCAGATGTTGGAGTAGCCGAACATTGTCTCGGACACCAAGTTCAGGGCGCCGGCGCCGATCCAGCTTTGAAAGCCGTACCAGACGATCGCCGGGACCGATCGCACCAGCGCGGGCAGCCGCGTCCCGGCAAAGCCGAAGGACGACCGGGCCTGCACCATGAAGGGGATGCCGTACTTGTGGCCCGCGCGCCCGTTGATCATCAGCGCAAGGCCGATGACCGTGCAGCCGATGGCGATGGCCACGACGGTCTGGATCAGGTTCAGCGTGCCCACCAGCCCCGATCCGACGGTGAAGGTGCCGATGCTGACGCAGCCGCCCAGCCAAGCGAACAGGTAGGACCAGGGGTCCATGATGCGGGTGGTCTGCGGGGCAAGGCTCTCCTCGCCCGGTCTTTTGTCGTCCAGGGCATGTGGGGCGTGATCGGCGATCGTTCCGGTATGGGTCATGGGGATACTCCCTGTATGGAGATGGCGGGTTTCTTATTTTTGGATCGGGTGCGCATAGGCCCCGATCTTGGAGGTCAGCAGCCCGGCGCCGACCAGCGCCTCGGCGAACTTGGTGGCGACGGTCACGCCGTCGATGACGGGAATCCCCGTCTCGTGGCTCAGCCATTCGGTCAGGTCGGACATGCCGGCGCATCCCAGAACGACGGCTTCGCAGCGGTCCTCCTCGATGGCGCGCAGGATTTCGGCACGAACCAGCTGCCGTGCATTCGATCCGGGCTCTTCCAGGGCCAGCACCGGAATTTCCGCCGACCGGACGCGACGGCACTGGTGGTCAAGGCCGTACTTGCGCACCAATTCCTCGATCACCGGGACGGAGCGGGGCAGGGTGGTGACGATGGAGAACGACGTGGCGATCATGCTGGCGGCCTTGATGCCCGCCTCGCAGATGCCCAGCACGGGGCCGGTCGCGACCTCGCGGCAGGCACCGATGGCGGGATCGTCGAAACAGGCGACCACGATGGCGTCGGCGCCCTCGGCCTGGGCCTGCTGCACCTCGCGCAGCAGGTGGGCGGCGGACATCACCTCGTCGAAATGGCCCTCGATGCTGGCGGGGGCGCCATGGGCGGTACGGCCCTCGACATTAGTGCCGGGGGCGGCCACCGCGCGGGCCGATGCCAGGATCTTGTCGGTCATCGATGCAGTGGAGTTGGGGTTGATCACGACCAGCTTCATTGGCGTCTCCGTGTTCCTGAGTCGCCCTATTGTTACCACGAATTGTTAACAATCTATAATCATATTTTTCTGCCGTCTTTCCGGGCGGAACAATGTTGCGAAGGCCCAAGGAAGGTGCAAATTGGAAACCATGGACAAGCCCTTGGAAACAATGATCGTGGACAGCATCCTGGACGCCATCGCCGATCAGCGGCTGCGCGCGGGGACCAAGCTGGGCGAACAGGCGCTGTCGGATATCTTTGCCTGCAACCGCGCCCATGTGCGGCGTGCGCTGTCGATGCTGACCGGCTGGCAGGTCGTGGATCACCTGCCCAATCGCGGCGCCTATGTCGCGACGCCCACCCCACAGGATGCGCGCGACGTCTTTCAGGCGCGCCGTGCGATCGAGACGACGATCTGCCGCAATGCCGTCCGGCTGGCCGACGCGCAGGACCTGGCCGACCTGCAGGCGCATCTGGCGGCCGAGGATGCGGCCCGCGGGCAGGACAACCGCCCCGCCGCCATCCGCCTGTCGCGCGGGTTTCACATCCTGTTGGCGCGGATCGGGCGCAACCCGGTGCTGACCCGCTATCTGGACGAGCTGACGATGCGGTCGTCGCTGATCATCGGCCTGTACGCCCAGGGCCACGCCACGCTGTGCGCCGAGGATGAGCATGCGAACATCGTCGCGGCCATCGCCGCGCGGGACGAGGGGCGGGCCCTGTCCTTGCTGGATACGCACCTGCGCCATATCGAGGCGGGGATCCGGTTCGACGACGCGTTGCCTGTGACGGGCGCGCTGTCCGCGGCGTTGCGGGGACGCTAGCGGTCCAGGCCGGTGCGGCGGGCGGCGATCCGTTCCAGCGCCTGAAAGCCTTCGTGGATCAGCACTGCGATGATGCCGACGACAAGCCCGCCTTGCAGGACGAAGGCCGTGTTCGACGACAGCAGCCCCGCGATGATCACCTCGCCCAGGGTGCGGGCCGCGACGGTCGAGCCGATCGTGGCCGTGCCAAGCGAGATCACAGCCGTCAGCCGCATTCCCCCCAGGACCACCGGCAGGGCCAACGGCAGGTCGACCTGCCACAGCCGCTGGCGATGGGTCAGGCCCATGCCGCGCGCAGCCTCGGCCACGTTGGCGGGCTGGGTGGTCAGGCCTGCCAGCGTGTTCTCGAACACCGGCAGAAGGCCGTAGAGGAACAGCGCCACCAGGGTCGGCCCGGCGCCGAACCCCATGATCGGCACGGCCAGTGCCAGCACAGCCACGGGCGGAAAGGTCTGGCCCACGCTGGTGATCGTGCGCGCCAAGGGCAGGAACTCGCGCCCCGCGGGCCGCGTCACCAGCACCGCCAGCACCAGCGCCACCACGGTCGAGGCGATGACCGCCAGCCCGACCAGCGCCAGATGCGACAGGGTCAGCGACCAGAGCGGGGTCTGGGTATAGATCGCGGGCGCGTTGTTGCGGGTGAAGGGTTGAAAGACCGGCGCGAACCAGCCCGGCGCGATCAGGAAGGCCAGCAGCAGAACCGCGGCCATGACCAGCAGGATGCGTCCGATCATTCCGCCGCCCGCGCCTGCGGGGCGGCCTGGGCGCGCAGGGCAGCCAAGGTGATGACGCCGCCGCCTTCGACCGGCAGGGCGTCGCGCCCGCTCCACAGGCATTCGGCCAGCGCGTCGCGCAGGGTCGCCTCGCGCGGCAGGGCGGGGCCGTCGGCTTGGCCCTCGCGCGCCAGGGCATGGGCCGGGGTCAGGGACAGCAGGTGGAAGGGTCGCTGATCCAGCCCGATCAGATCACGGACGAAGGGCGTGGCGGGGGCGGTCAGGATCTCGGACGGGGGGGCGTATTGGACCAGTCGGCCCTTGTCCATGACGGCGATGCGGTCGCCCAAGGTCACCGCCTCCTCCATGTCGTGGGTGACCAGGATCAGCGTGGTGCCAAGCCGGCGCTGGATATCGCGCAGGTCGGCCTGCGCCTTGGCGCGGATCACCGGGTCCAACGCGCCAAAGGGCTCGTCCATCAGCAGCAGGTCGGGCTTCGCCGCCAGCGCACGGGCCACGCCCACGCGCTGCTGCTGGCCGCCGGACAGCTCATGGGGCATGCGGTCGCGGAACTGGTCGGGCGCCATCTGGAACAGCGTCAGCAACTCGTCCACCCGGTCGCGGATCGCGGCTTGGTCCCAGCCCAGCAGGCGCGGGACGGTGGCGATGTTCTGGCCCACGGTGCGATGCGGGAACAGCCCATGGCCCTGGATCGCATAGCCGATGCGGCGCCGCAGCAGATGGGGCGCGACCTCGCGCGTGTCCTGCCCGTCGATCAGCACGCGACCGCTGCTGGGTTCGACAAGGCGGTTGATCATGCGCAACAGCGTCGTCTTGCCCGACCCCGAGGTGCCGACCAACGCCGCGATCTGGCCGGGTTCGACCGTCAGGCTGACATCGTCGACCGCGGCGCGGCCGTCATAGATTCGGGTCAGGTTCTGGATGTCGATCATGCGGACCTCCGGCTGGAACGCACCAGCAGATCAAGAGCGATGCCGGCGGTCAGCGCCAGCGCGATGGTGGGCAGGGCGCCCAGCAGGACCAGATCCATCGCGGTCTGGTTCAGGCCCTGAAAGACGAAGGTACCGAAGCCGCCGCCGCCGATCAGCCCGGCGATGACCGCCAGCCCGATATTCTGGACCAGCACGATGCGCACCGCCGCCAGCAGCACCGGCAAAGCCAGCGGGATCAGCACCTGCACCAGCAGCTGCGCCCGCGTCAGGCCCAGGCCGATCGCGGCCTCGCGCGTGGCGGGGTTCACGCCGGTCAGCCCGGTCAGCGTGTTCGACACGACCGGCAGCAGCGAATAGAGAAACAGCGCGACCAGCGCCGGGAACAGGCCGATGCCCGCCACCCCCGCCTGCGCGGCGCCGGGCACATTGGCCGCGATCCATCCAAAGACGGGGATCATCACCCCGAACAACGCCAGCGACGGGATCGTCTGCAGGATATTCAGCACCGACAGAACCGGCCCCCTTAGCCGCCGCGCTTGATAGAGCGCCACCCCAAGCGGCAGCCCGATCAGCAGCGCCAGCGCCAGTGACCCAAAGGCCAGCGT
The DNA here is from genome assembly GCF_004010775.1 of Paracoccus sp. Arc7-R13. NCBI lineage: Bacteria > Pseudomonadati > Pseudomonadota > Alphaproteobacteria > Rhodobacterales > Paracoccaceae > Paracoccus > Paracoccus sp. Arc7-R13. Next base: position 627,069 of record NZ_CP034810.1, read on the forward strand.
CAGATGCGCCCGCGCCTCGCGCAGGAAGATGTCCTGTCGGGCGGCGTATTCGCGCATGACGGACACTCCGTCCAGCGCGCCCGACCCCAGGATCGCGCCGATGGCGACGACCGCCCCGGCCAAAATCAGCCAGCGTAGCCACAGCGCCGGGTTCATCCGCGCCAGCGCATCGGCCAGCATCAGGGCGAACGCCAGTGCCATCAGCCAGAACCCGACCGATGGCGCGACGCGGGCCAGGGTGTTGTCGGGCGGGGTCAGATGCGTCGCCGCCGTACCTAAGGCTAGCAGCACCGCCAGCAGCGCCGCCGCTCCCGCGGCAAGGCGCAGCGCGGGCGGCCAGCGCAGGCAGCCCGCGACCAGCACCGCGGCCAAGGCCACGGTCAGGATCAGTCCCTGGGGCAGAGAGGCGGTCAGGGACAGCCCCTCGCCCAGCACGATGCGGTTCGGCTTGAACTGCACCAGCGGCAGGGCCAGCCCGGCCAGCCCGATCACCGCGAACAGCAGGCCGGGCCGGTCAAGCCGCGCGCGCATCAGTCCAGAAAGCCCGCATGGGTCAGGTGGTCGCGGGCGACGGTGGCGGCGGGTTCGCCGCCGATCTGAATGCGGCCGTTCAGTTCCTGCAGGGTCTCAAGGTCAAGCGACGAGAAGATCGGTGCCAGGATGTCGGGGATCTCCGGATGCGCCTCAAGAACCTCGGCGCGGATGATTGGAGCGGGCTGATAGACGGGCTGCACGCCCTTGTCGTCCTCCATCACGACCAAACCGGCGGGCGCGATGCCGCCATCGGTGCCATAGACCATCGCCGCGTTCACGCCCGAGGTCTGCTGCGCCGCCGCCGCGATGGTCGCGGCCGTGTCACCGCCCGACAGCTGCACCAGCTGGTCGGGGCTCATGGTGAAGCCATAGGTTTCCTGGAACGCCGGAAGCGCCGCGGCCGAAGTCACAAATTCGGTCGATGCCGCCAGCTTGACGTCGCCGCCCCCCGCGATCCATTCGCCCATCTGGGTCATGGTCTGTAGGTCGTTTTCGGTCGCGACGTCCTGGCGCAGCGCGATGGCCCAGGTGTTGTTCGCGGGCGAGGGTTGCAGCCAGACGATATCGTTCTGTTCCAGATCCAGCTCGGCCACGCGCTTGTAGCCGGCTTCGGCATCCTTCCAGACATCGCTGTCGGCCTCGTTGAAGAAGAACGCGCCGTTGGCGGTGTATTCCGGATAGATGTCGATCTGCCCCGAGGTGATCGCGTCGCGCATGATCGGCGTGCCTCCCAGCTGCAGGCGGTCCTGCACCGGCAGGCCCGCGTCCTGCAGCGCCAGCAGGATCATGTTGCCCAGAAGGCCACCCTCGGTGTCGATTTTGGAGGACACGGTGATGTCCTGGGCACCGGCGGCGCCACCGAGGCCGATCAGCAGCGCGGCAAGGGGGGTAAGGGCTTTCATGCGGATCTCCTGTCGCGCGGACGGCATTGTTGGGCTCGACAATGCAAATGCCCGCGCGGCGATTTGGTTCCGGCATGGTTGGGTAGGATCCTGTCGTCCCGCCCATGGCGATCCGGCGGACCTGGGCTGACCCGTGCCGCACCGGATGCCGGTCGTCCGTCGGTCACGGACGCGCCGGCCCGGCCTCAGCCGCCGATGCTGCGCCCCGCGCTGGACCCGCCGAACCCGCCGCGCGACGCGGCCGTGGCCCGCGTCATCGGCGCCTGTCCCGCGGTCGTCGCGGGCCGTGTGAAGTTCTGCGACGACATCGACGCACGCCCGGCATTGCTGCCGAAATTGGTGGTGCCGGCGGCGTTGGTGAAGCCGCCCTGCGCATTGCGGTACATCGGCTGCGAGGCCGCCATCCCGCCGCCCGCGCGGCCCAGCATGCTGCCGATCAGATAGCCCGCCAGCAGCGGCATGAAGATGCTACCCGACCCGCCCTGCGACACCTGTTGATCCTCGGACCCGCAATTGCCGGCACCGTGCTGCTCCTCGCAGACGGCCAGGCTGTCATAGCGGGGCGCGGCCTCGACATGCAGGGCCTCGGCCTCGGCAAAGGCCTGGCTGCACTGATCGGCAGTCACCAGGCCGCCGTTCACCGCCGCCGCCTGGCAGCTGGCAAGGTCCGGAAAGGCCTGCGCCTCGACCTGTTCGTCCCGGCAGCCCGCGACGGTGAAGGCGGCCGCCCCCAGAATGGTCAGGGCGACGGTCCGTGAACGTGTCCTCATGGAAATCCTCCTTGGCGGGTCAGCCCGCGATGAAATGCGGCTTGAAGCGCGACAGGTCCTGGGTGATGCGGGCGCGATCCTCTCGGATGCCGATGCCGGCGCAGGCATCGCCCACGATCCAGGCACCGATGACCGGGCGGAAACCCTCGAATTCGGGCAAGGGGTGATAGGCCTGCACGATCCGCGCATGCCCGTCGTAATCATGATTGTCCGACGCCTCGGTAACGGCGCCGTTCTCGACGATGACGACGCCCGCGCCTTCGCGCGAGAAGATCGGCTTGACCACATGGGCGGCGCGGAACTGGTCGGCCACGCGCCCGAAGGCCTGGGCCACGGACGGGTCGGGCTGGCCGTTCTCGACCAGGGCGGGTGCCACGTCGTCGGCGAAGAAGGCGGGCAGCAGGTTCGGGTGACCCTCAAACATCTCCCACAGGACGGGCAGCAGGCCCTTGTTCGACACGACGGCCTTCCACGCGGGCTCAAGGAACATGCAGCCCGACCCCGCGATATGGCGGGCATAGTCGTCGGCCAGCAGGTCCTCCCACGGATACAGCTTGAAGAGCGTGCCGATCACCCGATCCTCGGCGTCCAGGAACTGGCCCTTCTTGCTGACGGCCAGCTTGTCCAGGTCGGTGTAATGCGCCCCCATCCCGGCCTCGCGCGCGGCCCAGGCCATCGATTCGACCGTGGCGTAATCCTCGGCATTGTTCGCGACGGCGGTGAAGTGGATGTCGGTGTTCGGCGCGAACAGCTCGCGGAACCGCTCGACCAGCGCCTCGTGGATGCCGTTGAACTGGTCGGCCCCCGTGGGCAGGTGTCCCGCCGCCAACTGATCCTCCAGCCACTGCCACTGGAATGCCGCCGATTCATACAGCGAGGTCGGCGTGTCGGCGTTGTATTCCAGCAGCTTGGCCGGACCGGTGCCGTCATAGACCAGATCCATCCGCCCATAGATCGCGGGCTCGGACCGCGCCCAGCTGTCGGCGATCAGCGCGTGATGCGCCTGCGGGATGCCCAGACGCGTCATCAGCGCGGGGTCGGCCACGATGCGGTCGACCGCCTGACGCACCATCGCGTGCAGTTCGGTCGCGGGGCCTTCCAAGTCGTCTTCGATCTGGGCCAGCGTGAACTGATAGGCGGTGGTTTCGTCCCAATAGGGCTCGCCATGCATATGGGCGAAGGTGAAGCCGACATCGGCGGCCTTGGCAGCCAGGTCGGGGCGTTCGGGAAGGGTGATCTTGCGCATGCCCAAGATGTAGTCGCTGCGCGCCGCGAGGACCAGTGCCCCGGATGTCGCGCGCGGGTGAAATCCCCGGCATCCGCCACGGCGATCGCCGCGGGCGGCCGGTGATCTGCAGATCGGAGGATACAGTGGTGAGCCCAACAGGATTCGAACCTGTGACCCACTGATTAAAAGTCAGTTGCTCTACCAACTGAGCTATGGGCCCATCACGAGGCGGTTCCTAGGGGGGGTGGCCGGTGGCGTCAAGCAGAAAAATCAACCCATCTGGCGGAATCCGTCCGTGCGGCCTATATCGCGGCCATGACGCATTCTCATTCGACCGGGCTGCCCTTCCTCAAGATGCACGGGCTGGGCAACGACTTTGTGGTACTGGATCTGCGCGGCGGGTTGGCCCGGCCGGACGCGGGCCTTGTCGCGCGCATCGCGGACCGCCATCGCGGCGTGGGCTTCGACCAGCTGGCCGGGGTCGAGGATTGCGGTGACGCGGATGCGCGTCTGGTGTTCTGGAACGCGGACGGGTCGCTGTCGTCCGCCTGCGGCAATGCGACGCGCTGCATCGCGCGCTGGCTGATGGATCAGACCGGGGCGGCGTCGCTGCGCCTGCGGACCGATCACGGCATGCTGCTGGCCGAGGACGCGGGCGGCGGGCTGACGCGGGTGAACATGGGGCCGCCGGTCCTGGACTGGCGCGCGATCCCCTTGGCGCGGGACGCGGATATCGACCACCTGCCGATCGCGGGTGATCCGGTGGCGACCGGCATGGGCAATCCGCATGTGACCTTCTTCGTCGAGGACGCCGACGCGGTCGATCTGGGCCGTTTCGGCCCTGACCATGAGCATCACCCGCTTTATCCCGAACGCACCAATGTGGAGGTCGTGCAGGTCCTGTCGCGCGACGCGATCCGGCTGCGCATCTGGGAACGCGGGACGGGGCCGACGCTGGCCTCGGGCTCGTGCTCCTGCGCGGCGGTTGTGGCGGCGGCGCGGCGCGGGCTGACCGAGCGGCGCGTGAGGGTGCATGTGCCCGGCGGGCAGCTTTTGATCGACTGGCGCGAGGACGGCGTCTGGATGGAGGGGCAGACCGCCATCGTCTTCGAGGGGCACCTGACGCCTGCGTGGCTGGCATGAGCGCGCCGGTCTTTTCCACCCTGGGCTGCCGCCTGAACGCCTATGAGACCGAGGCCATGCGCGAGATGGCCGAGGCCGCGGGCCTGTCGGGCGCGGTCGTCGTCAACACCTGCGCCGTGACCGCCGAGGCCGTCCGCAAGGCCCGCCAGGAGATCCGCCGCCTGTCGCGCGAGAATCCCGGCGTGCCGGTCATCGTCACCGGCTGCGCCGCCCAGACCGAGCCCGAGACCTTTGCCGCCATGCCCGAGGTCACCAAGGTCATCGGCAACCATGAGAAGATGCAGCCCGCCACGTGGGCGTCCCTGCGCGCCCCCGACCTGATCGGCGCGACCGAGAAGGTGGTCGTGGACGACATCATGTCGGTGCGGGAAACCGCGGGCCACCTAATCGACGGGTTCGGGCGGCACCGGGCCTATGTGCAGGTCCAGAACGGCTGCGATCACCGCTGCACCTTCTGCATCATCCCCTTCGGGCGCGGCAATTCGCGGTCGGTGCCCGCAGGTGTGGTGGTCGAGCAGATCAAGCGTCTGGTCGGGCGCAGCTTTAACGAAGTTGTGCTGACCGGGGTGGACCTGACCAGCTGGGGCGCGGACCTGCCGGGCACGCCGCGGCTTGGCGATCTGGTCATGCGCATCCTGCGGCTGGTGCCGGACCTGCCGCGCCTGCGGATCAGCTCGATCGATTCGATCGAGGCGGACGAGAACCTGATGCTGGCCATCGCGACCGAACCGCGCCTGATGCCGCATCTGCACCTGTCGCTGCAGGCCGGCGACGACATGATCCTGAAGCGGATGAAGCGCCGCCACCTGCGCGACGATGCCATCGCCTTCTGCGAGGAGGCGCGGCGGCTGCGTCCCGACATGGTCTTCGGCGCCGACATCATCGCCGGCTTTCCGACCGAGACCGAGGCGATGTTCGACAATTCGCTGAAGCTCGTTCAGGATTGCGGTCTGACCTTCCTGCATGTCTTCCCCTATTCGGCGCGCAAGGGCACGCCCGCGGCGCGCATGCCCGCCGTGCCCGGTCCCGCGATCCGGGACCGGGCCGCGCGGCTGCGCGCGGCGGGCGATGCAGCATTGCGCACGCATCTGGAGGCGCAGGTCGGGGTTGCGCACCGGGTGCTGACCGAGGGGCCGCGCCTTGGCCGGACCGAACAATTCACCGAGGTTGCCTTTGACAGCGACCAGCCCGAAGGGGCGCTGATGACCCTGACCGTCGCGGGGCATGACGGGCAACGGCTGACGGTCTGACAGGCGGTGCATGGGGGCGCTGCCCCCGCCCTGCGGGCTTCCCCGGGGTATTTTCGCAACGGAGAAATGGCGGGTTGCCGGGATGCGCGGGGGCTTCTAGCCTGCCCCTTCGGAGGAGATGAATGACCGTGATCCTGTATTCCCATGACAGCGCCCGCCGCCACGTGACGCCCGATGGCCACCCCGAGCAGGTGGCCCGACATGATGCCGTGATGGCCGCGCTGGAGGGGCTGGCGCTGGACCGGCGCGAGGCGCGCTTGGCCGAGGATGCCGAGGTGCTGCGCTGTCATCCCGTCCGCTATCTGCAGGGCCTGCGCGATGTGGTGCCGCAAGCGGGGACCCGCCAGATCGACGCGGACACGCATCTGTCGCCCGGCAGCCTGGAGCCCGCGCTGCGTGCCGTGGGCGGGGCCTGCGCGGCGGTGGACGCTGTTCTTGCCGGAGAGGCGCGGCGGGCCTTCGTCGCCCTGCGCCCGCCTGGGCACCATGCCGAGGCCGAGGTCTCGATGGGGTTCTGCCTGTTCGGCACGGTGGCGATCGCGGCGAAACGCGCGCTGGATCATCACGGGCTGCAGCGGGTGGCGGTCCTGGATTTCGACGTGCATCACGGCAACGGCACGCAGGCCCTGCTGTGGGACGAGGCGCGGGTGCTGTTCGTCAGCAGCCAGCAGTTTCCCCTGTGGCCGGGCACCGGGGCCGCGTCCGAGCGTGGCGCGCATGGGCAGGTGGTGAACCTGCCGCTGCCGCCCGGATCGGACGGGGCGCTGGCTTTGTCGGAATGGCGGGGCGCGCTGGACCGGATGCGGGAGTTTTCGCCGCAGCTGGTGCTGATTTCCGCCGGCTTTGATGCCCATCGCGACGATCCGCTGGCGCAGCTGGAATGGGACGACGACGACTATGCCGCCCTGACACGCGCGATCCTGGACGCGGCGGGCAAGGCCCCGGTGGTATCCTGCCTGGAAGGTGGTTATGACCTTCGGGCCTTGGGTCGCAGCGTGCGGGCCCATGTCGATGTGCTGATGGAGGCCGACTGATGAGCGATATTACCACCCTCTCGTTCGAGGAGGCCATGCGCGAGCTGGAGGCCACGGTCGGCAAGCTGGAGACCGGAGAGGCGACGCTGGAGGAATCGATCGCGCTGTACGAACGCGGCGCCGCCCTGCGCGCGCATTGCGAGGCCCGCCTGCGCGAGGCCGAGGAGCGGGTCGAGAAGATCACCCTGGCCGCCAACGGCCAGCCTGCCGGTACCACCCCCGTCGAGGGCCTGTGATGCAGGACCGCCTTGCGCGTGTCCGCACCGAGGTTCAGGCCGAGCTGGATCGCGCCATCACGGCGCTGCCGCCCGGCGATCTGCGCGATGCGATGGCCTATGCGGTCAACGGCGGCAAGCGCCTGCGCGCCTTTCTGGTGATGGAATCGGCGCGCCTGCACGGGGTGTCCGACGATGCCGCCCTGCCGGTCGCGGCGGCGGTCGAGGCGCTGCATGCCTATAGCCTGGTCCATGACGACCTGCCGGCGATGGACGACGACGACCTGCGGCGCGGTCAGCCGACCGTGCATGTCAAGTGGACCGAGGCGACCGCGATCCTGGCGGGCGACGCGCTGCAGACGCTGGCGTTTCAGCTGTTGACCGATCCGCGCATCGGCGCGCCCGACGCGCAGGTGCGGCTGGTGTCCGCGCTGGCGCAGGCGTCGGGGGCGGCGGGCATGGTCTGGGGGCAGGCGTTGGACATCGCCGCCGAAACCGCGGGCACGCCGCTGGACCTGGACGCAATCACCGAACTGCAGGGTGGCAAGACCGGCGCGCTGATCCGCTTTGCCGCGACCGCAGGGCCGCTGATCGCGGGCGACGATCCCGCGGCGCTGGACCGCTATGCGTTGGCCCTGGGCCTGGCCTTCCAGATCGCCGACGACATCCTGGACGTGACCGGCGACGAGGCCGTGACCGGCAAGCGCGTCGGCAAGGATGCCGGGGCCGGCAAGGCGACCTTCGTGTCGCTGCTGGGCCTGGACGGCGCGCAGGCCGAGGCGCGGCGTCGTGTCGCCATGGGAACCGATGCGCTGTCGCACTATGGTGATGCCGCCGGGAACTTGCACGATCTCGCGCGTTTCGTTATCGAGCGCGACACTTGAACGCCCGCCCCGGAGGAGGGCCAGCCATGACCGATCGACCCAAGACGCCGATTCTGGACCGCGTTAGCCTGCCGTCGGATCTGAAGACCCTGACCGACGCGCAACTGCGTCAGCTTGCCGACGAGCTGCGGGCCGAGACTATCAGCGCCGTCAGCGTGACCGGCGGCCATCTGGGCGCAGGCCTGGGCGTGGTCGAGCTGACCGTGGCCCTGCACGCGGTCTTTGACACGCCGCGCGACAAGCTGATCTGGGACGTGGGGCACCAGTGCTATCCGCACAAGATCCTGACCGGGCGGCGCGACCGCATCCGCACGCTGCGCATGGGCGGGGGCCTTGCGGGCTTCACCAAGCGCGCGGAAAGCCCCTATGACCCGTTCGGGGCGGGGCATTCGTCGACCTCGATCAGCGCGGCCTTGGGTTTCGCGATGGCGCGGGAACTGGGCGGCGACCCGGGCGATGCGATCGCGGTCATCGGCGACGGCGCCATGAGCGCAGGCATGGCTTACGAGGCGCTGAACAATGCGGGCCATGAGGGCAAGCGCCTGTTCGTGGTCCTGAATGACAACGAGATGTCCATTGCGCCCCCAGTCGGCGCCATGTCCTCCTATCTGACGCGCCTTTATGCAGGCGGGCCGTTCCAGGAGCTGAAGGCGGTGGCCAAGGGCGCCGTTGGCATGCTGCCGGACGCCCTGCAGGAGGGCGCGCGCCGCGCCAAGGAGATGCTGAAGGGCATGGCCGTGGGCGGCACCCTGTTCGAGGAGCTGGGCTTTTCCTATATCGGGCCGGTCGACGGTCACGACATGGAACAGCTGCTGCCCCTGCTGCGCACCGTGCGGGCACGGGCTGACGGTCCGGTCCTGATCCACGTCGTGACCAAGAAGGGCAAGGGTTATGCCCCGGCCGAGGCGGCCGCGGACAAGGGCCATGCCACCGCCAAGTTCGACGTGATCACCGGCGTGCAGGCCAAGGCGAAATCGAACGCGCCCAGCTATACCGCGGTCTTCGCGCAGGCGCTGATCGATCAGGCGGGCCGCGACGATCGCATCCTGGGGGTGACCGCCGCGATGCCGGACGGGACCGGCCTCAAGCAGTTCGCGCAGCGCTTTCCGCGCCGCTGCTTCGACGTGGGCATCGCCGAACAGCATGCCGTGACCTTTGCCGCCGGTCTGGCCGCGGGAGGCATGAAGCCCTTCGTCGCGATCTATTCGACCTTCCTGCAGCGCGGCTATGACCAGATCGTGCATGACGTCGCGGTCCAGAACCTGCCCGTCCGGTTCGCCGTCGACCGTGCCGGGCTGGTGGGGCAGGATGGTCCGACCCATTCCGGCGCCTATGACACCGCCTTCCTGGCCAATCTGCCCGGATTTGTCGTCATGGCCGCCGCGGACGAGGCCGAACTGGTCCACATGGTCGCCACGGCCGCCGCACATGACAGCGGCCCCATCGCCTTCCGCTTTCCGCGCGGAGAGGGCACCGGGGTCGAGATGCCCGAGCGCGGGCAGGTCCTGCCCATCGGCAAGGGCCGCATGATCGCGGAGGGCAAGGGCGTCGCCATCCTGTCCTTCGGCACGCGCCTGTCCGAGGTGATGACCGCGCGCGAGGCACTGATGGCGCGGGGCATCACGCCCACGGTCGCCGACGCGCGCTTTGCCAAGCCGCTGGATCGTGACCTGATCCTGGGCCTGGCCCGCGACCACGAGGCGCTGATCACCATCGAGGAGGGCGCCGTCGGCGGTTTCGGCAGCCATGTCGCCCATCTGCTGGCCGAGGAGGGCGCCTTTGACAAGGGGCTGCGCTTCCGGTCGATGGTCCTGCCGGATGCGTTCGTCGACCACGACGCGCCGCGGGCGATGTATGACAGCAGCTGCCTGAACGCCCAGCATATCGAGGACAAGGTTCTCTCCGTGATGGGCGTTCAGTCGCTGGCGGCGCGGCGCACCGACCGCGCCTGATTGGTGTCGGCTGATCCCCTGAGGGGGGGTCAGCCGGGCGCATAGCTGCGCACCAGCGCGCCCGCGATCATTCCCCATCCGTCCACGACCACGAAGAACGCCAGCTTGAAGGGCAGCGACACCACCACCGGGGGCAGCATCATCATGCCCATCGACATCAGCACGGCCGCCACGACCAAATCGATGATCAGGAAGGGCAGGGCGATCAGGAACCCGATCTCGAAGGCGCGCTGGATCTCGGACAGCATGAAGGACGGGATCAGCACCGACAGGCGGTCTGCGGGGCCGGTGCCGGGCGCGATCTCGGCCAGGTTGGCCAAGGTGTCGGGGTCGGTGCGGGCCGCCATGAACCCCTCGAACGGCACGATGCCGCGCTGGAAGGCCTCGGCAATGCCGATCTGACCCTGTTGCAGGGGCAGCCCCGCGACGGTCCAGGCCTCGCGCAGGACCGGGTCCATGATGAACCAGGTCAGAAAGATCGCCAGGCTGACGATCAGCATGTTCGGCGGCGATTGCTGCAGGCCGATCGACTGGCGCAAAATCGACAGGACCGTCACGATGAACGGGAACGCGGTCACCATGATCGCGATGCCCGGTGCCAGCGACAGCGCCGTCAGCACCACGACCAGCATCACCGCATTGTCGCCCAGCCCGGCGCCCAAGGCGCCGCCCAGGTCCTGCGCCCACAGGGGCGAGGGCAGCAGGGCCGCGACCGCGACAAGGGCCGCGGCGCGGATCACGCCGCCCCCGTCGCGCCCAGGACGCGCACGCACAGCCGGTCTTCGGCCGATCCGTCGCCGGTCAGCTCGCCCCGCGCGATGACCTTGTCGCCCACGCAGATCTCGACCCCGTCCTCGATCGCCTGGTCCAGGACCAGGATGTCGTCGGCGCGTAGCGAGGACAGCTGCGAGACGGTCTGACGCGTGCGGCCAAGGCGGATGGTCACCTCGACCTGGATGGTGTCGGTGTCGATCAGATGCTTCAGTGCGTCCATGTGCTGTCCTCCTGGGTGATTTCCGCGATCAGGGCGCGGATGTCGCCCGCGATGCTGTCGGGGGTAAAATCGATGTGGCCGCCCTGCAGCGACACGGTGATCAGGTCCTGCGGGACCGGGGCGATCTCGATGCCCTCAAGGCCGGCCTGGGCCAAGCAGCGGCGGACCATGTCGGCCAGCCGGTCGTTGCAGGCGATGCGCAGGCCCACGGGGGTCGCGCGCTGCGCCAGATGGGTCAGCTCTGCCTGCAGGGCCCCCTCCAGCCGGCGCGACGACAGGGGCGGGGCCATCAGGTCCAGGACCTGATGCAGGATCGGCGCCAGCGCATCGACCGCCTCCTGGCGCATCTGGCGGCGGCGGGTCTCGTCCGCGGCCAGACCGGCGGCGACCTGTTCCAGGCTGGCGCTCAGGGCGCGCAGCTGGTCGTCCTGGGCCTGCGCGCTGGCCTGCGCCACGCCGTCGGCGAAGGCCTGATGCAGGTCGGCCTGCGTGTAGGTCACCTCGACACGCGCCGCGACCGCGTTCGAGAAGGACTCAAGCTTGAAGAGGGCCAGGCTCAATTCACCTTCTCCTTGTTGTCGATCCATTCCGACAGGATCTTGACGCTCTCGTCATGGCGGTCCTTCATCATCGCCTTCAGGCGGGCGACCGGGTCGGCAGGGGGCAGGGCCAGCTGGTCCAGCCCCGGAAACTCGATCGGCACGATCCGCGGGTTGTCCGGAGAGGGCTCGTCGTCGATCATGCCCGTCAGCCCACCCATCATCGGGGGCATCGGCGGCAGGCTGTTGTCCAGCATCGGCGCAGGGGCGGGCGCGCGATTGCGCATCATCGGGCGCAGGACCATGACGATCACCGCAAGCGCAAAGACGCCGATCAGCGCAATGCGCGCCAGATCGTTCAGCGCCAGCCGATCAAGGAAGCCCGGCGTGGCCAGGGTGCCATTCTCGCCCAGCGTGGCGAAGGGCAGCGACTTGACGGTGATCTGGTCACCCCGCGCCTCGTCATAGCCCACGGCAGAGGCGACCAGCTCGCGCAGCGTCTGCAGCTCGGCCTCGGACCGGGGGGTCAGGGTGGTCTCTCCGTCGGCACCGGCCTGCGGGACGCCGTTCACCAGGACGGCGACGGTCAGGCGGCGGGTCGATCCGGGCTGGCGCTGAACCTCGCGCGTGGTGCGGCTGACCTCGAAATTGGACTGGGTGCGGTTCTCGGCGCGGCTGCTCTGGCTGGTGTCGCCCGGCTGTTCCGTGGCGTCGGGCAGGTTCGAGGCCGCGGTGACTGCGCCCTTTCCGGTCGAGTTGCTCTCGTCCGTCGTCTCCTCGGTCACGGTGGAGATCAGGGCGCGCGCCTCGGGGTCATAACGCTGTTCGGTCAGCAGTTCGGTTTCGGTCAGCAGGTCCAGGTTCAGTTCGACGATGGCGTTTCCGATACCGACATGCGGCTCCAGGATGCGTTCGACGTTGCGCTTCATCTCGGCCGCGCGGTCGGCTCCTGTCTGGTCCTCGGTCGCGGCGATGATCCCACGCTGCGAATCGATGACGGTCACACGGTCGGGCTGCATGCCCGGCACGCCCGACGACACCAGGTATTTCAGCGCCGCGGCCTGTTCGCGCGTGATCGTGCCGCCATTGGTCGTCAGGGTGACCGAGGCGCTGCCGTTCTGGTCGCGGCGGTATCCGCGTCCCGTCTCGATCGCCAGGTGGACGCGGGCGGTCTGGACGTTGGGCAGGGCCAGGATGGTGCGCGCCAGCTCTCCCTCCTTCGCGCGCCAATAGGCGGCGTCGAACATCTGCGACGTGGTGCCAAAGCCCGACATGCCGTCCAGCAGCTCGTAGCCGGTGCTGCCGGCGGCGGGCAGGCCTTCGGCGGCCAGATCCATGCGCAGGCGGTCGCGCTGATCGGCCGCGACATAGATCGAGTCGCCCCGCACCTCGTAGGGAACGCCGGCACGTTCGATGCCGGCGATGACCTCGCCGGCCTGGGCGCTGTCCAGCCCGCCATAGATCAGGGCCATGCTGGGGCGGCTGGCCATCCAGCCAAACCCTGCGATCACCAGGAACGTCCCCAGAAAGGCCGCCCCCAGGATCATCCGCTGTCGAGAGCTTCGCTCGTTCCAGTAGTCCTGCAGTTTTTGCAAAACCGTTCCTTTCGAATCATCGCGTCATGGTCGTCTGAACCTGAAATGACATGGGCCACGTTAAGAATTGGTTAGTCGCAACCTGATATTTCGGTCTGGTCAGGACGGAGAATCACGATGACCGACATTGTTGCGGCGGCACCCGAAAAGCCGCGCGGAAAGAAGGGGTTGCTGATCCCGCTGGTGGCGACGCTGGTCCTGGGCGGGGCGGGATTCGCATCCAGCTATCTGGGCTTCTGGTCGCCCTCCGGCATGCTGTCGGGCCCCGAGGAGCCGGTCCAGTCGACCGAGCACATGAGCGTCGAGTTCATCGACATCCCCACCATCGAGATCGTCATCCCGGGTGGCCGCGCCCGCAGCCTGGTCCTGTCCGCGACGATCGAGACCGACACCACCCACAAGGCCGAGGTGACCCACCTGATGCCGCGCGTGTCGGACGCGTTCACGACCTTCCTCTCGGGCGTCGATCCGGCGGCCTATGACAAGCGCGGCGTCCTCGAGGTGATCCGCGCCGAACTGGTCACCCGCACCCGCTTCGTCCTGGGCGAGGAGCCGGTCAAGGACCTTCTGATCACGGAGTTTCGATTCAAATGACCCTGGAACAACTGATGCAGATCCTGCTGCTGGCGGCCTGTCTGGGGCTTGGCGTCTTCTGCGCCACCCTGGCGCGGCGGCTGCGGCGGATGAACAATCTGGAAAGCGGTCTGGGGGGCGCGATCGCCGTCATGGCCGCCGAGGTCGACCGCCTGGAACGCGCCATCCGGTCGGCCCGCGATGAGGCCACCGCCGCCAGCGAGCGCCTGGCCGAGGAGATCGAGACCGCGCGCCGCGAACGCGCCATTTGGGACCTGCGGCAGCGCATCGGCGCCGCCGCCTCCGAGGCGCCGCAGCCGATGCCTTCGGGTCGCCGCCTGCGCAAGCGCGAGGTGTCCCATGGCTAGGCATCTTCTGCCCGCGCTGACATTGCTGTTCGCCCTGCCGGCCGGCGCGATGATCTGGCAGGGCCAGGATCTGTCGCGGGTGTTTGCCGCCGTGGCCGCGCCCACCGACCTGCTGGACGGCTGCGGCGATGTCCCCGAGGCCGTGGCCCTGGCCGAGGAGCTGCGCGACCGGGCGCTGCGCATCGAACGCTACATGGAATCCATCGACGCGCGGAAGGCCGAGTTGGCGCAGGCGGAAAGCACCCTGCGCGAACGGCTGGCCGAGCTGCGCGCCCAGAAGGGCAGCATCACGGCCCGCCAGGACGGCGCGACCCAGGCCGTGCGCACCGACATCGACCGGCTGATCGCGCTTTATGACCAGATGAAACCTGCCGAGGCCGCCGCCATCCTGACCAACCTGCCCGCCGATTTCGCGGCCGAGATCCTGATGCGCGTCCAGCCCGAGGCCGGTGCCCGCATCATCGCCGCGGTCGAGCCGCGCCAGGCCGCCCTGCTGACCGCCCAGATGGGCGCGCGCAGCGTCCGCAACCCATAAGGAACCCCGCAATGTTCGGTTTCGTCGGAATATTCCTTACGATCGTCATGGTGTTCGGTGGCTACCTGCTGGCCGGCGGCAAGATGGGCGTGATCCTGCATTCGCTGCCCTTCGAGATGATGATGATCATGGGCGCCGCCGTTGGCGCCTATCTGCTGGGCAACGACAGCCATACGCTGAAGGCCACACTGGGCGGGCTGATCCGCGCCTTCAAGGGCCCGAAATGGAACGCCCAGGATCATCAGGACGTGCTGTGCCTGATGTTCCAGCTGCTCAAGATCGCCAAGGAAAACCCCGTCGCGCTGGAACAGCACATCGAGAATCCGGGCGAATCACCGATCTTCACCGCCTATCCCAAGTTGGCGGCGGATCATCATGTCGTCTCGCTGATTGCCGATACGTTGCGTTCGGCCAGCCTGAACTATGATGATCCCTACCAGGTCGAGGACATGCTGTCCCGCCGCATCGCGGTTCTGAAGGAGGAGGAGATGCACGTCCCCCACGCCTTGCAGAACATGGCTGACGCGCTGCCCGCCCTGGGGATCGTCGCGGCGGTTCTAGGCGTGATCAAGACCATGTCCTCGATCGATCAGCCGCCTGCGGTGCTGGGCAAGATGATTGGCGGGGCGCTGGTGGGTACCTTTCTGGGGGTGTTTTTGTCCTATGGCTTCGTGGCGCCGCTGGCCAACCGGCTTGGCGCCGTCGTCAAGCAGGACTTGGGCTTTTACGAGGTCGTCAAGTCGGTCCTGGTCGCGGGCCTGCATCAGCACGCCACCACCCTGTGCGTCGAGGTCGGCCGCCAGACCGTGCCCGAACATGTGCGACCCAGCTTCGACACGCTGGAAGGCGCCCTGAGAGAGCTGAAGAAGGCGGCGTGATGACCCGGATCGGCCTGCCGCTTCTGATCGCCTGTATGGCCGCTGGCCCGGTCGCCGCCGCCGGGCTGGACGGCTTTCGCCGCACCGCCGACGAATGGCTGCTGACCGGACAGGGGCTGCCGCGCGATTATCGCGTGACGCTGCTGCAGATGGACAGTGCCGACCGGCTGCAGGCGATCGCCTACCTGCGCCGCATCGGATTGTTAACGGAACGTCCCTGGTCGCTTGACGACCTCCTGCGCCCC
The DNA here is from genome assembly GCF_004010775.1 of Paracoccus sp. Arc7-R13. NCBI lineage: Bacteria > Pseudomonadati > Pseudomonadota > Alphaproteobacteria > Rhodobacterales > Paracoccaceae > Paracoccus > Paracoccus sp. Arc7-R13. Next base: position 642,708 of record NZ_CP034810.1, read on the forward strand.
GCGGCCACCAGAACGGAGCCCCGCGAATGACCCCCATTGCCGCCCTCTCAGGCAAGTCCACCAAGATCCTGGACGCGCCCCTGCTTGTCACGGGCGGCCTTGTGCTGGTCGTCATCTCGATGGTGATCCCGCTGCCGGCCGGCGTGCTGGATTTCGGCATCGCCATCTCTATCGCCACCGCCGTGATGGTGCTGGTCATGGCCTCGCTGGTCGAGAAGCCCACCGACTTTCAGGCGTTCCCGGTCCTGCTGCTGGTCAGCCTGGTGATCCGGCTGTCGCTGAACGTATCGTCGACCCGGCTGATCCTGACCGAAGGGCAGAACGGCAAGGAGGCGGCGGGTTCGGTCATCAACGGCTTTGCCGAGTTCGTGGCGGGGGGCTCGATCCTGGTCGGGATCACGATCTTTGCGGTGATCTCGGTGGTAAACTTCATGGTCATCACCAAGGGCTCGGGCCGCATGGCCGAGGTCGCCGCCCGCTTTGCGCTGGATTCGCTGCCCGGCAAGCAGCTGGCCATCGACGGCGATCTGAACGCCGGTGCCATCGACCACCAGGAGGCCAAGCGCCGCCGCATCCAGGAACAACGCGAGATCAGCTTTTTCGGGTCGCTGGACGGCGCGTCGAAGTTCGTCAAGGGCGACGCGGTGGCGGGGATCGTCATCACGCTGATCAACCTGTGCATCGGTCTGGTCGTGGGCATCACGATCCACGGAATGCCCCTGGGAGAGGCGGCGGCGACCTATTCCCACCTGACGGTCGGGGACGGGCTGGTCAGCCAGATCCCGGCGCTGATCACCTCGATGGCGGCGGCGCTGCTGCTGTCGCGGGGCGGGGCCACGGAAACCACCGCGGGCCTGATGTCGACCGAGTTCGTGCGCAGCTGGCAGCCGGCGGCGATGGTCGCGGCGGCGATGGCAGTGATCTCCCTCGTGCCGGGTATGCCGAAGCCGCTGTTTCTGGGGATCGCGGCGGGGATGGGCTTCATGGCCTGGCGCATCGCGCAGAAACGCCGCATCGCGGACGAGGCGCTGCCCGACCTGCCCCTGGGCGACAGCGCGATCAAGCCTGCCGCCCGCATCGGGGACGTCCTGGACACCGACGACATCAGCGTCGAGATCGGGTCGGACCTGATCGTGACCGCGCTGGACCAGGCGCGGGGCCTGGGCAGCCGCATCAGCAACCTGCGCATCCACATCGCCCGCAGCTTCGGCCTGATCCTGCCGGATGTGCGCATCACCGACACCGACGATCTGCCGCCCGGCGATTATCAGATCCGCATCCACGGCGTCATCCGCGGTCGCGGCACCCTGCGCCCGGCCGAGATCCTGGCGCTTGGCCCGGATGCCGTGCTGGCCGATCTGCGCGGCGTGGCGGTCCGCGAGCCGGTCTATTCCAGCCCGGCCCGCTGGATCCATCCGACCGACCAAGAGGACGCGGCGACCATGGGCGCCACCGTCGTGACCCCGATGGAAGTGCTGTCCACGCATCTGATGGAGGTGGTCAAGGCCAACCTGCCCGCACTGCTGACCCTTGGCGCGATGCAGCGCCAGATCGAGGAACTGAAGACCCTGTCCGACACGGGCCGCGCCGAACGCTATCGCAAGTATTTCGACGCGATGATGCCGGACAAGGTGACGCCCGAGACGCTGCTGGCGATCCTGCGCGCCCTGCTGGAGGAGCGGATCTCGATCCGCAACCTGCCGCTGATCGTGGATGCCATCTGCGAGTTCCGCAACGTGGAATCGGCCGAGACGATCTATGAGCTGGTGCGCAAGCGCCTGCGCGGCCAGATCACCCAGCAATATTCGGACGAGGCCGGTCGCGTCGCAGCCCTGCAGCTGCATCCCGCCTGGGAGGCGGAGTTCGTGCGCGCCGATGCCGAAACCGGACGTGCGGGGGGCGGGGCGATGACCCCCGCCATGTCCAAGAAGCTGGTCGAGGCCACCCGCCGCGCGTTGTCCCTGGCTGAACCCGTCGCCCGCACCGTGCTGGTTGCGCCCGACCACCGGCGCCGCATGGTCCGCGCGGTGCTGGGGGCCAACGGCATGGCGGTCCCGGTCCTGGGTCTGGAGGAGATCGATCCCGCCGCCGAACTGCGCCTGCTGGGCACCGTCGAGGCCGCATGATGTGGGACCAGCTGCAGGCCATCGTTCCGGGGTTGGACTGGGCGCTGGTGCTGGTCTATGTCCGCGTGCAGGCCTGCGTGGTGGCCCTGCCGGGCCTGGGCGAACGCGTGATCTCGGCCCGCGTCAAGGTGGCGATCGCGCTGGCGCTGGCGCCGCTGCTGGCGGGCGTAGCGCCCGGCCCGCAGATGCCCGCGCAGCCCCTGGGCATGATCGCGCAGGTCGGGGTCGAGATGGTTCTGGGCTTTGCCACGGGCATCATGCTGCGGCTGCTGACCATCGCCATCGACATCGCCACCACGGCCATTGCCGCGACCGCGTCACTGTCCCAGATCATGGGCATCCAGAACGAGATGTCGCCCCATCCCATCGGCAACATGCTGCACCTGGCCGGCATGGCGGTCCTGATGGCCATGGGCCTGCCGGTCATGATCGTCGAACTGATCGCCGACAGCCTGCGTCTCTGGCCGCCCGCGGACCTGCCCCAGGTCGAGGGGCTGGTGATGGCCGTCGTCCGCATGGTGACCGACAGCTTCTGGCTGGCGATGATGCTGGCCGCGCCCTTTACCTTGGGCGGGTTTCTGTACCAAGCGCTGTCGGGGGTCATCAACCGGGTGATGCCCGCCCTGCCGGTCGTGTTCATCGGCGCGCCCGCCTCCATCCTGCTGGCGCTGATGGGGTTGGTGATCCTGGCGCCGCTGCTGGTCGGCATCTGGGCCAACGCGGTCATGGGCTTCATGCTGCCGGCACTGCCATGAGGGACCGCGGATGAGCGAGGATACCGACGACAAGCAGTTCGAGGCCACCGACCAGAAGCTGCAGCGTGCGCGCGAAAAGGGCGACATTCCGCGATCGACGGAATTGAACGTCACGATGATGTATCTGGGAGCATTCCTGGCCTTTTCAGTCATGGCGGGCTTTGCGGTGCGCCAATGGATGGCCATGGCCACGCGGGCGCTTGGCGCCGAGGGCTGGTCGGACAGCGGGCCGGCACCGATCGCGCGCGGCCTGGCCGCCTATGCCGTGACCGCCACGATCGGCTTGGCCGCGCTGGTGATGGGCGCGATCCTTCTGGGCCTGATCGCCACGCGGGCGCTGATCTTTTCGCCCCAGAAGCTGGCCTTCGACATCAAGCGCATCAACCCGGTCAAGAACGCCGCGCAGAAGTTCGGAAAGGACGGCCTGGTGAACTTTGCCTTTTCCCTGGCCAAGGCCGGGCTGGTCTGTGCGGGGGGGTGGTTCCTGTTCGCATCGCTGCTGGACCGGATCGCCGCCGCGGCGATGGCGGACGGGCAATGGGTTGCGGCACTGGGCTCGATCCTTGGGCAGGTGCTGATGCTGGGGCTGGTCGTCTCGATCGTCTTCACCGTGCCGGACATGCTGTGGAAGTGGTTCGACCACCGCCGCAAGAACCGCATGAGCCGCCAGGAAATGCAGGACGAGTTCAAGGATTCCGAAGGCGACCCGCACATGAAGGGCGCCCGCCGCCAGCGCGCGGTCGACATCGCGATGAAGCAGATGCTGGCCGACGTGCCCACCGCCGACGTCATCATCGTCAACCCGACCCATTATGCCGTCGCCCTGAAATGGTCGCGGGGGTCCGGCCGTGCCCCGGTCTGCGTGGCCAAGGGCACCGACGAGGTCGCCGCCCGCATTCGCGCCAAGGCGACCGAGGCCGGCGTGCCCATCTGGTCCGACCCGCCCTGCGCCCGCGCCATCCACGCCCAGGTCAAGGTGGGCGAGGAGATCGACCGCGCCCATTTCGCCGCCGTCGCCGCCGCGATCCGCTTTGCCGAGAAGATGCGACAGAAGGCCCGTTCCGGATGGTAGACAAGATCAAGCAGCTGCAGCAGCTGGAACGCATCGCGCGGCTGAAGGCCGAGCGTCAGCTCAAGACCTTTGCGGCGTTCAATGCGCACATGACGGTTGCCCGTCAGCGCATCGATTCGCTGCAGGCCACGCTGGCGCAAAGCTATGACAGCACCGCGCCCCTGACCCTGCCCGAGGCGCGCATCGCCAACGCCCAGGCCGGGCGTGCCGCACGAGAGCTGCGCCATGCCGACCAGGAGCTGCAGCGGATGCTGCCCCGGTTCCAGATCGCCCGCCAGCAGGCGGCGCGCGAATTCGGCCGGGCCGAGGCGCTGCTGAGCCTGGGACAGGACGAGGCGGAACGCCGCCGCAAGGAGAAATACTGAGCCGTCGGCGGCATTGGACAGGCTGCGACCGGAATGCTAGGCACGGTGCCAAGCCACGGGGAAGAGCCATGCTGCACAGCGATCCGAACACCGACAGCCACCGCAAGATCTGGACCGCCGAGGGCGCGCGCGCCGTCTTTGACCTGCCGCTGATGGATCTGCTGTTTCAGGCGCAGACCGTGCACCGCCAGCATTTCGACCCGAACCGCGTGCAGCTGAGCCGCCTTCTGTCGATCAAGACCGGCGGCTGCCCAGAGGATTGCAGCTATTGCAGCCAGTCGGCCCGCCATGCGTCGGGCCTGTCGGCATCCAAGCTGATGGAGGTCGAGCGCGTGCTGGCCGAGGCGCGCCGCGCACGCGACGCCGGTGCCACGCGCTATTGCATGGGCGCCGCCTGGCGCAGCCCCAAGGCACGCGACATGCCGCAGATCATCGCCATGGTCGAGGGCGTCAAGGCCTTGGGGATGGAGACCTGCATGACCTTGGGCATGCTGGATGCGGACCAGTCGCGCCAGCTGGCCGATGCCGGGCTGGACTACTACAACCACAACATCGACACGTCCGAGGCGCATTACGGCAACGTCATCACGACCCGCAGCTTTGCCGACCGGCTGGATACGCTGGATACCGTCCGGCAGGCCGGGATCAAGGTCTGCTCGGGCGGCATCCTGGGGCTGGGCGAGGGGCCGCAGGACCGCGTCGACATGCTGGTGACGCTTGCCAACCTGCCGGTCGCGCCGGAAAGCGTGCCGATCAACATGCTGATCCCGGTCGAGGGCACCCCGCTGGCCGACGCCGCCCCGGTGGACCCCATCGATTTCGTGCGCATGATCGCCACCGCGCGCATCATGATGCCGCGCAGCCATGTCCGCCTGTCCGCCGGCCGCACCGCCATGTCGGACGAGATGCAGGCGATGTGCTTCTTTGCCGGGGCCAATTCGATCTTCGTGGGCGACACGCTGCTGACCAAGGACAACCCCGAGGAGGAAAGCGACATGCGCCTGTTCGCCAAGCTGGGCCTTCAGCCCATGCAGGCGCACGAACATCATCCCGACGCAGCGCGCCGGGCCGAATTGCTGGCCGCCGACCCCGCCATTCCGATCCTGCGCTAGGGCCGGGGCCGCGGCTTGGACCGGCTGGCAATTTATCGACGCGACCTGCAGGGTCTGGCGGGCGATGCGCGGCTGCGCAGCCTAGCTGAGCGCCGGGGGATCGACTTTTCGTCGAACGACTATCTGGGCCTTGCGCAAAGCGACCGGATGCGTGCCGCGGTCGTGCGGGCGCTGGATGCGGGCGTTCCGGTGGGCGCGGCGGGGTCGCGCCTGCTGCGGGGCAACACCGACCGGCAGGCCGGGTTCGAGGATGCCGCCGCACGGTTCTTCGGCGCCGAGGCGGCCTTGGGCTTTGGTGGGGGCTATGTCGCGAACTTTGCGGTCATCACCACCCTGCCGCAGCGGGGGGACCTGGTGCTGATGGATGCGCTGGCCCATGCCAGCACGCATGAGGGGGCGCGGGCCGGGCGCGCCGAGGTCGCCAGCTTTCGCCACGGCGATGTCAGCCACGCCGAGGATGTGATCACCGCATGGCGCCGCGCGGGCAACACGGGGGCGGTCTGGATCGCGGTCGAGAGCCTTTACAGCATGGACGGGGACCGGGCGCCGCTGGACGACCTGATGCGGCTGGCGGACGCGCACGGCTTTCTGCTGATCGACGAGGCGCATGCGACGGGTGTCTTCGGTCCCCGGGGGCGGGGACTGGCCCATCACCTGGAAGGGCGCGACAACGTCGTGACGCTGCATACGCTTGGCAAGGCCCTGGGCGGGTCCGGTGCGCTGATCTGCGGGGCGCGGGTGCTGATCGATTTCCTGGTGAACCGCTGCCGGCCCTTCATCTTTGCCACCGCGCCGTCGCCGCTGATGGCGGCCGCGGGGCTGGAGGCGCTGGCGATGCTGCAGGACGAACCGTGGCGCCAGGCGACCTTGGCGGGCCATGTCGTGGCGTTCCACGACCAGATGGCGCGCCGCCTGCCGCAGGTTCCGCTGAGCGGCAGCCAGATCGTGCCGCTGATCGTCGGACCCAATGCCGAAACCATGGCGCTGGCCGCACAGGTGCAGGCGCACGGGTTCGACGTGCGCGGCATCCGCCCTCCGACGGTGCCCGAGGGCACATCGCGGCTGCGGGTGTCGCTGACGCTGAACGCCACGCGCGCGGATGTGCTGCGGCTGGCCGAGACGCTGGAGGACCTGTGGCCCGATTTGTGATCACAAGCACCGGCACCGATGTCGGCAAGACGGTCTTCGCGGCCGGGCTGTGCGGGCTGATCGGGGCAGAGTACTGGAAGCCGCTCCAGTCGGGGCTGGCCGGGAACGTCGAAAACGACGCCATTTCCGCCGCCCGCGGGAATGCCGCCCAACCCGGCACCGACCGCGCCGAGGTCGAGCGGCTATCCGGCGCCCGGACCCACCCCGAGGCCGTGCTGCTGCCCCAGCCCCTGTCACCGCACCGGGCGGCGGAGCTGGCGGGCGTCACGCTGGACCCGGCGGGCTGGACGCCGCCCGATGCCGCGCGGCTGGTGATCGAGGGGGCGGGCGGCGCGCTGGTGCCCGTCACGCGGCAGGTGCTGTTCGCGGACCTGTTCGCGCGCTGGCAGGTTCCGGTGATCGTCGTCTGTGCCACGGGGCTGGGCACGATCAGCCACAGCCTGACCGCGCTGGAGAGCCTGCGCGCGCGGGGCGTGCCGGTGCATGGCGTGGCCTTCGTCGGGCCTGCGAATGACGACAACATGGCGACCATCGGCGATCTGGGTCGGGTCAGGGTGCTGGGACGCCTGCCTTTGCTGGACCAGCTGGACAGGGACAGCCTGACCGCCGCGATGCGGGCCGCGTTTAGCGCAGGGGATTTCGCATGAGCGCCGTCTGGCATCCGTTCTTCCAGCATGGCACCGAACCGGCCCCGCCCCGGGCGGTCGGCACCCAGGGCGCGCATATCCTGACCGATCGCGGCCCGCTGCTGGACGGGATCAGCAGTTGGTGGGTGGTCACGCATGGCCACAATCAGCCCCAGATCGTGGAGGCCATCCGCGAGACCGCCGGACGGCTGGACCAGGTGATCTTTGCCGGGCTGACCCATGACCCGGCGGAGGAGCTGGCCGAGGCGCTGGTGACAATGACGCCCGCGGGGCTGGACCACGTGTTCTACAGCGACAGCGGATCGACCGCGGTCGAGGTCGCGTTGAAGATGGCCCTGGGCTATTGGCGCCACGACGGCGACGGCCGCCACCGCATCGCGGTGATCGAGGACAGCTATCACGGCGACACCATCGGCACGATGAGCGTCGGAGAGCGGGGGGTCTTCAACGCCGCCTATGACCCGCTGATGTTCGGGGTGGACCGGTTGCCCTTTCCCGAGGGCGACGGGGCCGCGACGCTGGCGGCGTTCGAGGCGCTGGCGGCCAGCCGGCGGATGGCGGCGATCATTCTGGAGCCGCTGGTGCTGGGCGCGGGGGGGATGCGGATGTACGCCCCCGCGGTTCTGGCCGGGCTGCGGGCGATCTGCGACCGCCACGACGTGCTGATGATCGCCGACGAGGTGATGACCGGATGGGGCCGCACCGGGCGGTTGTGGGCGTGCGATCATGCGGGCATTGCGCCCGATATCCTGTGCACGTCCAAGGGGTTGACCGGGGGCGTGGTGCCGCTGGCGGCGACACTGGCCAGCGGGCGGATCTTCGACGCGCATCGCTCGACCGACCGGCGGCGGACCTTCTATCACTCCAGCAGCTATACCGCGAACCCGATCGCCTGCGCGGCGGCGCTGGCGCAGGTGCGGCTGTGGCAGGCCAGCCCGATGCAGGCGCGGCTGGACGCGCTGTCCGCCATGCAGGCCGAACGGCTGGCGCGGCTGGACGGGCGGTTCACCAACATCCGCCAATGCGGCACCATCGCCGCCGCCGACCCGGTCGTGCCACAGGGCGGCTATCTGTCCGAGGTCGGGCCGCGGATGCGGGCGCATTGCATGGATCGCGGCGTGCTGCTGCGTCCCTTGGGGAACACGGTCTATGTGCTGCCGCCCTATTGCGTGACGGGGGGCGACCTGGATGCGGCATGGGAGGCCGTCACCTCATTCCAGGTCTAGGTCGACCCAGACCAGCCTGCGATGCGAGGCCAGCGCCACGGCCTCTGCCAGCGGATCGTCGGGCGCGGGCCAGACGACACCCGACGCCAGCACCGACAGCCGCTGCGCTGGCAGGACGTAGTCCAGTCGCAGGTTGCCCGGCGCGCGGTCGTATTCCGCCGTATCCAGCGCCGGGTCGCCCCGCTGGCCGGCATTCGGGCCGGTCTGGGGAGGTTGCCATGCGCCGCGGGGCCGGGGGTCCTGGGTAACGGAAGCCAGCGCCGCCAGCGTGGCCGGATCGCCGTCGCCGTCCTGCGGATCGACGTTCAGGTTGCCCAGGATCGCAAAGGGCGCATCGGGAAGGTGGGTCAGCCAGAAGGTGACCTCGTCATGGTTGCGGGCGGGATTGCGATCCTCGAAGGCGGGGGGCGTTGCGGCCAGTGCCAGCAGGTGCAGCGGCCCCGCAGGCGTGTCCAGCGCCACGTCCCAGTGCGCCGTGCTGGACAGGCGCTGGATGTCGGCATGGGGGCTTTCGGGCATCCGGTTGCCCGGCAGGTCGCGCCACAGCGTCGCGCTGTGATCGGCGACGCCCGCGATGGGCAGGCGCGACAGCACCGCCAGCCCCGCCTGTCCAGTGAAGGCGCCATAGCCCTGCGCATCGCGGGGCTGGCCCGCGCGCCCGTCGCCGTCCAAGTCCACGCCCGTGGCCATGCCGCGGTTGGATTGCGTCGCATGATGATGCGGCATCGCATGACCCTGTTCGGCCAGCAGGCCCGCGAAAGCGGTCAGTGCGCGGTTGTCCAGGTCCCAGTCCAGCCCGGTCAGCAGGATCGCATCGGGCGCGGCATGGGCGATCACCTGTGCCGCGGCCACAACCTGCGGATCGCGGGCCATGATGTCGCGCAACAAAAGACCCGGCCCGTCGCGCGACAGGCCGGGGTCCCAGGTGGCGATGCGCAGCGGATCGGCCGCCGCCGGGCCCGCCAGCAGTATGGCCAGGGCAAGGGCCCTTAGACCCAAGGGCGGGCCTGGGCCATCTGCGTCTCGAACGTGTCGATGGCGGGGGCCTTTTCCATCGTCAGGCCGATGTCGTCCAGGCCGTTCATCAGGCAATGCTTGCGGAACGGGTCGATGTCGAAGCTGTATTCGGTGCCGTCCGCGCCGGTCACGGTCTGCGCGTCCAGATCGACGGTGATGCGGGCATTCGCGCCCTTTTCGGCATCGCGCATCAGCGCGTCGACCGCATCCTGGGGCAGGACCACCGGCAGGATGCCGTTCTTGAAGCAGTTGTTGAAGAAGATGTCGGCAAAGCTGGTCGAGACGACGCAGCGGATGCCGAAATCCAGCAGCGCCCAGGGGGCATGTTCGCGCGAGGAGCCGCAGCCGAAATTGTCGCCCGCGATCAGGATCTGGGCGTCGCGATAGGCGGGCCGGTTCAGGACGAAATCTGGGATCTCGTTCCCGTCGCGGTCATAGCGCATCTCGTCGAACAGGTTCACGCCCAGGCCGGACCGCTTGATGGTCTTCAGGAACTGCTTGGGGATGATCATGTCGGTGTCGATGTTGACCAGCGGCATGGGGGCCGCGATGCCGGTCAGGGTGGTGAACTTGTCCATGATGTCCTCAGGCCGGTTCGTGTGCGAATTCGCGGATGTCGGTCAGGCGTCCGGTGACGCCGGCGGCGGCCGCCATCGCGGGGCTCATCAGATGGGTGCGGCCCTTGTAGCCCTGGCGCCCCTCGAAGTTGCGGTTGCTGGTCGCGGCGCAGCGTTCGCCGGGCTTCAGCTGGTCGGGGTTCATGCCCAGGCACATCGAGCAGCCGGCCAGCCGCCATTCAAAGCCCGCGTCGATGAAGATGCGGTCCAGCCCTTCCTCCTCGGCCATGGCGCGGACCAGGCCCGACCCCGGAACGACCATGCCGCGCACGCCCGGCGCCAGCTTGCGCCCGCGCAGCACGTCGGCGGCCGCGCGCAGGTCCTCGATCCGGCCGTTGGTGCAGGATCCGATGAAGACCGCGTCGATGGCGATGTCGGTCAGCGGCGTGCCGGCGGTCAGGCCCATGTAGTCCAGCGACCGGCGCGCGGCATCGACCTTGCCGCCCGCAAAGCTTTCCGGGTCGGGCACGGATGCCGTGATCGGCAGCGCGTCTTCGGGGCTGGTGCCCCAGGTGACGGTCGGCGCGATGTCCTCGGCGCGGATGGTCAGGACCTTGTCGAAATGCGCGCCGTCGTCCGAGAACAGCGTCTTCCACCAGGCGACGGCGGCCTCCCACTGGGCGCCCTTGGGCGCATGGGGACGGCCCTTGACGTAATTGAACGTGACCTCGTCCGGGGCGATCAGGCCGGCGCGGGCGCCGCCCTCGATCGCCATGTTGCAGATGGTCATGCGGCCTTCCATCGACAGGTTGCGGATCGCCTCTCCGCAATATTCGATGACATGGCCTGTGCCGCCTGCGGTGCCGGTCTCGGCGATGATGCGCAGGACGATGTCCTTGGCGGTCACGCCGGGGGCCAGGCGTCCGGTGATCTCGACCTTCATGTTCTTGGACTTGCCCTGAATCAGGGTCTGGGTGGCCAGCACATGCTCGACCTCGGACGTGCCGATGCCGTGGGCCAGCGCGCCGAAGGCGCCGTGGGTCGCGGTATGGCTGTCGCCGCAGACGACGGTCATGCCGGGCAGGGTCCAGCCCTGTTCGGGGCCGACGATGTGCACGATGCCCTGGCGGATGTCGTTCACCGGGTAATAGACCACCCCGAATTCGCGGGCGTTGCGGTCCAGCGCATCGACCTGGATGCGGCTTTCCTCGTCGTCGATGCCGGTCTGACGGTCCAGCGTGGTGGGCACGTTGTGGTCGGGCACGGCGATGGTGCGTTCGGGCGCGCGGACCGGGCGGCCGGTCATGCGCAGCCCCTCGAAGGCCTGCGGGCTGGTCACCTCGTGGACCAGGTGGCGGTCGATATACAGAAGGCAGGTGCCGTCTTCCTGGCGGTCCACCACATGGGCGTCCCAGATCTTGTCGTAAAGCGTGCGTGCAGGGGTCATGGCTGAGGTCTTTCGGCTGTGATGCAGGAAGGGTGACGGGCGGGCAGCCGTCAGCCCTGAGCGGTCACGCCCAGCATCTCGCCGTAGAAGCGGCCCGGCAGGCGCGCGCGGTCATGAATGTCGAAATAACGCATCATCGGGCCAGATTAGGCCAGCATCCGCCTGCTGGCAAGCGCGCGCATGTCAAGGAAAATGCCGCGAGAGATTGAGACGGGCCGAAAAGATGCTATGTTGGGTGAACCCCTGCGCCGGGGGCTATCGGCGCGCGGACCGGAGGACTACACCCTGTCACAAGACGCCCCGTCGGCCGGTCGGCCGACCTCGACCCAGCAGACCAGCCAGCATACCAGTGACGACATGCTGGCCTTGGTGCTGAATTCCCTTGATGACGACAAGGCCGAGGAGGTCGTCAGCATCGACCTGCGCGGTCGCACGGCCATTGCCGACCACATGGTCATCGCCTCGGGGCGCAGCTCGCGTCAGGTGGGCGCCATCGCGGAGAAGCTGGCCGAGCGCGTGAAGCAGGTCACCGGCCGCAGCCCGCGGATCGAGGGCAAGGATGCCGGCGACTGGGTGCTGATCGACACGGACGACGTGATCGTCCACGTGTTCCGCCCCGAGGTCCGCGACTTCTATCAGCTGGAAAAGATGTGGCTGCCCGCCGATGCGCTGGCCCGCGTGCGCGAACCCGCCCAACCGTCCAGCTATCAGCCGCAGGACTGATCCGCCGCGATGCGGATCGACATCGCCGCCGTGGGGCGGCTGAAGACCGGCCCCGAGGCGGCGCTGGTCGCCGACTACCTGCAGCGATTTGCCAAGACCGGCCGCAGCCTGGGGCTGCCGGCCGTGTCCGTCGTCGAGGTCGAGGATCGCCGCGCCGGCACCATGGCCGCCGAGGCGGAGCTGCTGTCCCGCGCCATCCCGCCCGGCGCGGCGGTGGTGATGATGGACGAACGCGGCGATCAGCCGACCTCTCCCGAATTCGCCGCGCGGCTGGCGGACTGGCGCGACCAGGCGCGCGACGTGTGCTTCGTGATCGGCGGCGCGGACGGGCTGGATCCGTCGTTGCGGGCGCGGGCCGACTGGCAGATCAGCCTGGGCCGGATGGTCTGGCCGCATCTGCTGGTCCGCGTGATGCTGGCCGAACAGCTGTACCGCGCCGCCACGATCCTCGCCGGGTCGCCCTATCACCGGGCGTAGGGGGCACCGGGCATAGGGGGGCACCGGGCAAGGGCGGGCTTGGTTGCCGCCGCCGCCCGCGAGGCGTAAGTAAGGGCAAAACCGCGAGGCTCCGATGACCAAACCCGTGATCCTGTGCATTCTGGACGGCTGGGGCCAGTCCACCCGACCCGAACAAAGCGCCCCGGACCGGGCGGCGACCCCGAATTTCGACCGTCTGATGCGCGACTGTCCCCATGCGACGCTGGTGACGCACGGTCCCGACGTGGGCCTGCCGCGCGGCCAGATGGGCAATTCCGAGGTGGGTCACACGAATATCGGCGCCGGACGCGTGGTCGCGATGGACCTGGGCGCGATCGATCTGGCGATCGAGGATGGCAGCTTTGGCCGCAACGCGCCGCTGCTGGCGTTCATCGACCGGCTGAAGGCCACCGGCGGGACCGCGCATCTGCTGGGTGTCGTCTCGGATGGCGGTGTTCACGGTCATATCGTCCATGTGCTGGCCGCGGCCCGCGCGGTGGCCCAGGCAGGCGTGCCGGTGGTGATCCACGCGATCACCGACGGCCGCGACGTGGCCCCCGATTCGGCACCGGGCTTCCTGGCCACGCTGCAGGACGGGCTGCCTGCAGGGGCGCGGATCGGCACGGTGATCGGTCGCTATTACGCACTGGATCGCGACAGCCGCTGGGACCGGGTGCAGCGCGCGTTCGACGCCATCGTCGCCGGACAGGGAGAGGCCGCGCCGGACGCCGCGTCCGCCATCGCCACGGCCCATGCGCGCGGCGAGATGGACGAGTTCGTGCCGCCCTTCGTCATCGGTGGCTATGCAGGTGCGCGGGATGGGGACGGGGTCTTCTGCCTGAACTTCCGCGCCGACCGCGCGCGTGAAATCCTGTCTGCCCTGGGTGATCCCGTCTTCGACGGCTTTGACGCCGCCACGCGCCCGGCCTGGGCCGCGATGCTGGGCATGGTCGATTATTCGACCCGCCATGACAGCTTCATGCATGCGGCCTTTCCCAAGCGGCAGGTGCAGAACACCCTTGGGGCCTGGGTCGCGGCCAAGGGCCTGCGCCAGTTCCGCCTGGCCGAGACCGAGAAATACCCCCACGTGACCTTCTTCCTGAACGGCGGCAAGGAAACGCCCGAACCGGGCGAGGATCGCCACATGCCGCAAAGCCCCAAGGTCGCGACCTATGACCTGGCGCCCGAGATGGCGTCCGTCGAGGTCACCGACAGGCTGGTCCAAGTGATCGGTCAGGGCTACGATCTGATCGTGGTGAACTATGCCAACCCCGATATGGTCGGCCATACCGGCGATCTGGACGCGGCCGCCCGCGCCTGCGAGGCGGTGGATCGCGGCCTGGGCCGGATGCTGGCCGCGCTGGACGCGGTCGGGGGGGCGGCGGTGATCTGCGCCGATCACGGCAATTGCGAACAGATGATCGACCCGGTGACGGGCGGGCCGCATACCGCGCACACGCTGAACCCGGTCCCGGTCATCGTCTATGGCGCGCCGGGCGTCACGGGTCTGCGCGACGGGCGCCTGGCCGATCTGGCGCCGACGGTCCTGGCGCTGATGGGGCTGGATCAGCCCTCCGACATGACCGGGGAAAGCCTGATCGTCCCATGAGAACCCGCCTTGCCCTGGCGCTCTGCGCCGCCCTTGCCGGTCCGGCCCTTGCGCAGACCACCCCCGCCAACCAGGCGGTCGCGGATGCCGAGGCCGCCGCGGCGCTCCTGCGCGCGGCCATCGGCCAGCTGGCCGAGGCGGTCAGCGCCGACGACCAGGTGGTGGCCCTGACCGAGGTCATTCGCGGATACGAACTGGGCCTGGCCGCCCTGCGCGGCGGCCTGCGCCAGGCCAGCGGCCGCGAGGCCGAGCTGCGCGACCGGTTCGAGGCGCAGCGCGACCAGCTGGCGCGCGTCCTGGGCGCGATGACCGCGCTGCAGCAAAGCCCCGAATCGACGATGCTGCTGCATCCGGCGGGGGCGCTGGCCAATGCGCGGTCGGGGATGATCCTGTCGGGCGTCACCCCCGGCCTGCGGGCCGAGGCCGAGGCCCTGCAGGCCGATCTGGACGAGATCGCCACCGTCCGCCAGCTGCAGTCGAACGCCGCCGGCATGCTGGGCAGCGGCCTGGACAGCGTCCAGGAGGCCCGCCGCCTGCTGGCCAGCGCCGTGACCGACCGCAGCTCGATGCCCGCGCGATATGCCGAGGACCCCGAGGAGCTGCAGGCCCTGCGCGCGGCCGCGCAGAGCCTGGACGATTTCGCGACCGGCATCGCGCGGATGGAAAAGGACGTGGGCGCGCCCATGGACGATTTCGAGGGCGCGCGCGGCAGCCTGGCCCTGCCGGTGGTGGGGACCGTGCTGCGCCCTTATCGGGAGCCGGACGCGGCGGGGGTCAGCCGACCGGGCTGGGTGATCGCCACCGCCCCCGCGGCGCTGGTGCAGACGCCCTGGCCTGCGACGATCCGCTATCGCGGGCCGTTCCTGGATTACGGCAATGTGATGATCGTCGAGCCCGCGCGCGGCTATCTAATGATCTTCGCAGGCCTGTCCCAGGTCTTTGGAGAAGTGGGCGACGTCTTGAAGGCGGGCGATCCGGTGGGCTTGATGGGGGGCGCGGAAGCCCCCGCCCAGGAATTCGGATCGCAATTCGTCGCCGATGCCGCCCAGGGCGCCGAGGCCGGACGCAGCGAGACGCTGTATCTGGAACTACGCCAGGGCAATGAAACGCTGGACCCCGCCGACTGGTTCGTGCTGAATCCCGTCGTCGACCCGCAACAGGACTGAGGCAGGAAAGACCGCCATGAGACATTATCTGATCGCAGGCCTGGGGGGCGTTCTGGCCGGAGCCCTGGCCACCACCCAGATCGCCGGTCCGCTGCTGGCGCAGGAGACGGCCGAGGGGAATGCCTCGGTCTATCAGCAGCTAGAGCTGTTCGGGAACATCTTCGAGCGCATCCGCACCGACTATGTCGAGGCACCCGAGGACAAGGAGCTGATCGAGGCGGCCATCAACGGCATGCTGACCTCGCTTGACCCGCATTCCAGCTTCCTGTCGGCCGACGATTATTCCGACATGCAGACCCAGACCCGCGGCAGCTTTGGCGGCCTGGGGATCGAGGTCAGCCAGGAGGAGGGTCTGGTCAAGGTCGTGGCCCCCATCGACGACACGCCCGCCGCGAATGCGGGCATCCAGCCGGGCGACTTCATCACCCATGTGAACGGCGAATCGCTGCTGGGCCTGCCTTTGGACGACGCGGTCGAGATGATGCGCGGCCCGATCGGGTCCGAGATCACCATCACCGTCCTGCGCGAGGGCGAGAGCGAGCCGTTCGACCTGACCATGTCGCGTGACACGATCAAGCTGACCGTGGTGCGCAGCCGCGTGGAGGGCCATGCGGTCGTGCTGCGGGTGTCCACCTTCAACGACGAGACCTATGACACGCTGCAGGCGGAACTGAAGAAGGCCGTCGAGGAAGCCGGCGGCATCGACCGGGTCACCGGTTTCGTGCTGGACCTGCGCAACAACCCCGGCGGCCTGCTGAACCAGGCGATCAGCGTCAGCGACGCCTTTCTGGACGCCGGAGAGATCGTCAGCACCCGCGGCCGCAACCCGGACGAAAGCGAACGCTGGAACGCCGAGGCAGGCGATCTGGCCGAGGGCAAGCCGATGGTCGTGCTGATCAACGGCGGTTCGGCCAGCGCGTCGGAAATCGTCGCGGGCGCCTTGCAGGACCACCGCCGCGCCATCGTCGTGGGCGAGAAGTCGTTTGGCAAGGGTTCGGTCCAGACGGTCATGCCGGTGACCGCCGACAGCGCCATCCGCCTGACCACGGCGCGGTACTTCACCCCGTCGGGCCGGTCGATCCAGGCCCTGGGCGTGCAGCCCGACATCCTGGTCGCCCAGCCCGCTCCGGCCCCCGAGGTCGAGGAGGAGGAAGCCCGCAGCAACAGCGACTTCAGCCGGTCCGAGGCCGACCTGCGCGGTGCCCTGGGCAACGATGTCAGCGACGAGATGCGCAAGCAGATGGAGGAGGAGGCCGCCGAGGTCGAGGCCACCGCCGCGTTGCGCGAGGAGGACTATCAGCTGGCCTATGCGGTCGACGTGCTGAAGGGTCTGGCCGCGGTGAACTTCCGCGCCGACCAGGTGCCTGCCGCGGAGACGCCCGCGGTCACGGGCGAAGGCGCGGGCGAGGGGGCCGAGGCCGCCCCGGACCAGGGCTGAACCGATGGACGGACGCATGGGGCCGGGCGGCCTGCCGTACCGGCCCTGCGCCGGCGTGGTGCTGATCGACGACCGGGGCCTGATCTTTGCCGGGCGCCGGATCGACCGCAGCCCCGACCAGCCGCCTGCGTGGCAGATGCCCCAGGGCGGCATCGACGAGGGGGAGACCCCGCGCGAGGCCGCGCTGCGCGAGCTGACCGAGGAGACGGGCATCGACCCGTCGCTGGTCGAGGTGCTGGACGAGACGCCAGACTGGGTCTTCTACGACCTGCCGCCCGAGATGGTCGGCCGGATCTGGAAGGGCCGTTATGGTGGGCAGTGCCAAAAATGGCTGGCGCTGCGGTTCCTGGGCCAGGACACCGACATCCGCATCGATACCGCCCATCCCGAGTTCGACCAGTGGCGGTGGATGCGGGCCGAGGACGTGCTGGACAGCATCGTGCCCTTCAAGCGCGCGGTCTATTCCGAGGTGCTGGGCGCGTTCCGGGTCCATCTGGCCTAGGGCGCGGGCCAGCGATCCTCCAGGATCAGGTCGTCCAGCGGCAGGCGCGCCGCCCAGCCCCGGCTTTGCAGTTCGGGCTGGCGGTATAGTTCGGTGACATGGCCGATGCACAGATAGGCCACCGGCACGACATGGTCGGGCAGGTGCAGCAGACCGCGAAGGTCGTCGGGCCGGAAGATGCTGACCCAGCCCGCCCCGATGCCTTCGGCCCGCGCGGCCAGCCACAGGTTCTGCACCGCGCAGGCGGTGGAGTACAGATCGGTCGCCGGGTCATGGGTGCGGCCCAGCACATGCGCGCCGCCCCGCGTCCGGTCGCAGGTGATGCACAGGTTGACCGGCGCCTGCAGGATCCCCTCCAGCTTCAGCGACGAATAGAGCGCCTTGCGGTCGGGAAAGCGGTCGGCGGCCTCGGCATTGGCCGATGCGAAGGCGTCATGGATGCGTCCGCGCAGCGCCGCGTCGCGGATCAGGATGAAGTTCCAGGGCTGCGACAGCCCGACGGACGGCGCTTCATGCGCCGCCTGCAGCAGGCGGCGCAGCGTGTCGGGATCGACCGGGTCGGGGCGGAACTGGCCCCGCACGTCGCGGCGTTCGCGGATCGCGCGATAGACCGCCGCGCGCTCCGCGTTCGAAAACGGCCCCGCCGGGGCGAGGCCGTCGTCGGCACTCACCGGCGCAGCTGGTCCAGCAGGATCGAGGTCGGATAGCCGTCCGGCGTCACGCCGATCGAACGCTGGAAGGCCGAGACCGATTCCATCGTCGCCGATCCGAACAGGCCGTCGATCTCTCCCTGATAGAAGCCGCGCTGTGCCAGGCGCTGCTGGATCTCCTGGCGTTCGGCGGTGGACAGGGTGCGGTCCTGGCGCGGCCAGGCGCCCTGGATGCCCGGACGGCCCGCGATGCGTTCCGCCAGGTAGGACACGCCCAGGGCGTAGTTGTCCGAGTTGTTGTAGCGCAGGATCGACCGGAAGTTGTCGGTGATGAAGAACGCGGGCCCCCGCGCCCCCGCCGGCATGATGATCGAGCCGTTGCCCGCCGGCAGCCCGCCGCCCGACATTGTGCGCACGCCCTGTGCCGACCAGTCGCCGGCCGATCGCCGGGTGCCCTTGCCGATCAGGCCCATGTTGAAGTTCGCGGGCAGGCGGACCTCGGCGCCCCAGGTCGCACCGCGCTGCCAGCCGCTGCGCGCCAAGTAGGCCGCGGTCGAGGCCAGCGAATCGGTCGGGTCCTCGGACCAGATGTCGCGGCGGCCGTCGCCTGTGAAGTCGACCGCGTATTCCAGATAGGAGGTCGGCATGAACTGGGTATGCCCCATCGCGCCCGCCCAGCTGCCCAGCATGTGCTGGGGATCGGTGTCGCCCGCCTGAAGGATCTGCAGGGCGGCGATCAGCTGGTTCTGGAACATCTCTCCGCGGCGGCCGTCATAGGCCAGCGTTGCCAGCGACGGGATGATCTGCATCCGGCCGCGGTTGGCGCCGAAGTTCGATTCCATCCCCCAGACCGCCAGCACGATCTCGCGCGGGACGCCGTACTGCGCCTCGATCCGGGCCAGGACGGGCGACAGCTGCGCCAGCTTCTGGCGGCCGGTGGTGATGCGCACGTCCGACACGGCGCTGTCCAGGTACAGCCAGACGGGGCGCGAGAATTCGGCTTGGCGGCGGTCCAGGCGGATCACCTCGGGGTTGTAGCGGGCCAGCGCCATGGCGCGGTCATAGGTCGGGCCCGACACGCCCGACGACAGGGCGCGGGCGCGGAACTGCTGGACGAACCGCTGCAGGCCGGCCTCGTCGCCGGGATTGGCGGGGGGGATCGGGGTCACGGTCACATCGGCGGGCGCGCGGGGGCCGCCCGCGGCGGGCATGCGCGACATCGGCGATGCACAGGCGGCCAGCGCGCCGATCAGGGTGGTGGACAGAAGAATGCGGGAAAAGCTCATTATGGATCGCCTGTTTTGGACTGCCGAGGTTTCTTGGCCCGGATCTTGATGGCCCGGATTTGGTCTTCTGCGTGCAGTCTAGACGAACCACTCCCGCTTGGGTAGGGCGCGGGCGCGCTTAGTGCAGCAGTGATTCCGGGTCCGGCGCGGTCCCGAACCAGGGCGTCATCTGCGCGATGATGACCGAGTTTTCGGCCAGCGCCCGATCCATCAGCGCGCGTTCCGCCTCGTCGATCTCGTGGCCGTCGGCCAGACGCTCGTCCAGCGTGCCATAGCCGGTGACGTCCAGGGGGGCCATGTCGGCCTGCTTCAGGATCGCCACGGTCTCTCGCACGGCCTCGGGTTCGTCATTGGCCGGGGCATAGCAGACCAGCCCCGCCCCGGTGGCGCCCTTGGGCAGACCGTCGCCCTGCCGCCTGCCCAGCTCGACGACCAGCGTGAAGACCTTCATGGCTTACTCCATCGGTTTGGCGCCGCCCTGGGCGCTTTCGGCCCCTTCGGGCCATTCGGGGGCCTGCCACATGCGGTTGCCGCATTCGGGGCAGGGCGCACGGGTGGCGATGATCTGCGCGCCCGCGGACGCGCCGCACATGGCACAACATGTCTGCCCGTCCATCGCAAGCGCCTTTGCGGGCGGGGGCGGGCCGTTCACCAGATGTTCGGGCGGCAGCAGCGACAGGCCGGGCTGCACCTGCGACCGGCGAAAGACGGACAGCCCGCCGCCCGCCTCCAGATAGGCGGCGCGCAGCTCTCCAAGGTTGCCGACGCCGGCCAGGCGCAGCATCGCCTTGATCTCGGCCAGGCCCAGGTCGCGCTGCGATGCCGCCTCGGGCAGGATGCGCCCGTCCAGGACCAGCGCCACGGGGCGGCCGTCGATGATGCGCTTGGCCCGGTCGAACCGCACGATCAGCCGGTCCAGCACCTTGTTTAGCCCGACGACCACGGTGATGACCGCCATCGCCGCCAGCAGCGGCACGTCGGGATAGAACATCGCGTCGCCCACGGCGGACCCCAGGGCGATGACCAGCAGGAACTCGACCATCGACAGCTGCGCCACGCCGCGCCCGCCGATCCAGCGGATCATCAGCAGCGCATAGACATAGACGAGCAGGGTGCGGACCAGGATCTCGGCATAGAAGAGCGGCGGATGCTCGCCCAGAAACATCCGGGCCAGATCGAAGGGGATGACCGGCTGGTCCATGGGCTGCCTTTCGCGGCGAAGGGGCCGCATCCCGCACAACCGCCGCAGGGGCGGGGGGTTCCACGCGGGCAGCACGCCCGCTAGGCTGCGCACGGCAAGGGAGGGCCGGGGATGAGCGACAGTCTGGAACGGGTCCGCGCGGCCCTGGACGCGGCCGGCGTCGCGGTCGACATCCGCGAGATGCCGGGCAGCACCCGCACCGCCGCCGAGGCCGCGGACGCGGTCGGCTGTGCGCTGGACCAGATCGCCAAGTCGATCATCTTTCACGGCCAGGACAGCGGAGCGGTGCTGCTGTTCCTGACCGCGGGCGGCAACAGGGTCGACCCCGACAAGGCCGCGACGCTGGCCGGAGAGCCGTTGGGCCGGGCCGATGCGGCGCTGGTGCGGGCGCGCACGGGGTTCGCCATCGGCGGCGTCGCGCCGGTGGGGCATCTGTCGCCGGTCAGGGCCTTCCTGGACCCGCGCCTGGCCGATTTCGTGCAGGTCTGGGCGGCGGCGGGCACGCCGCGCCATGTCTTTGCCATCGCGCCCGACCGGCTGCAGGCCGTGACCGCCGCACGGACCGGTGATTTTGTCGCATGAACCCCGCGGCGGGTCCGGGGCGTTGGGACGCGACATCTGAAAGGAAGCCCCGATGACCCAACCCATGATGACCCTGAACGACGGCCGGACCATGCCCCAGCTGGGCACCGGCATCTGGCAGATCGAGGATGCGAAGACCCCCGAGGTCGTGTCCGAGGCGCTACGCGTCGGATACCGGCTGGTCGACGGTGCCGCCGCCTACAAGAACGAGGCCGGGATGGGCCGGGGCATCCGCGACAGCGACGTGGCCCGCGACCAGATCTTCGTCACGTCCAAGCTGTGGAACGACGCGCAGGGGCATGACGCCGCGCTGCGGGCCTTTGACGCGACGATGGAGCGGTCGGGACTGGATTATCTGGACCTGTACCTGATCCACTGGCCGTTGCCGGCGATGGACGCCTATGTCGACAGCTGGAAGGCGCTGATCCGTCTGCGCGACGAAGGGCGCGTACGGTCCATCGGCGTCGCGAATTTCCACGAGCCGCATCTGCGTCGCCTGATCGACGAGACGGGCGTCGCACCCGCGCTGAACCAGATCGAACTGCACCCGTCGCTGGTGCAGGAGCGCATGCGGGCGGTGAACAAGCAGCTTGGCATCGTCACGCAAAGCTGGACCCCCCTGGGCCGCGGCGACAGCTTCGACGCCCCCGCGATCCGCGATGCGGCGGCGCGCACGAGGCGGACGGTGGCGCAGGTGATCCTGCGCTGGCACATCCAGCACGGGCTGTCGGTCATTCCGAAATCGGAAAAGCCCGAACGGCTGGCCGAGAATTTCGACGTGCTGGACTTTACCCTGACGCCCGAGGAGATGTCGGCCATCGACGCGCTGGACCGCGGCCATCGCACCGGGCCGGACCCGGACACGTTCGACTATCGTCAGCCGCTGTAACCCAGCAGGCGACGCATCAGGGGGCTGGCGGGGTCCGCCAGTCCCTCGATCACGTCGAAATGGTGGCGGCCGGGGTCGATGACGCATTCGGTCGCCGCGCCCAGCCCCGCCCAGGCATCCGCCAGCAGCCGGGCGTGGCGGATGAATTCAGGCCTTTCGGCCCCCCCAACCCAAGTCGTGACCGGGATGCCCGTGCGGGGTTCCAGCAGGGCGGGGCTTTCGGATGCGGCCTCGGCCGCGTCCAGGCGCAGGGTGTCGTTCATCGCCGTGCGCATCAGCGGGCGCAGGTCGGTCAGCGGAGAGATGGGCACGCAGGCGGTGACCCGCGCGGCAACCGTCTCGGACAGCACCCCCGGACAGATCATCCGCGCCGCCAGATGCCCGCCCGCCGAATGACCGGTCAGCGCGATGGGCCCTGCGATGCGACCCGCCGCCTCTGCGATCTGCTCCGCGACGATGCGGGTCATGTTGGCGATGCGCGCGTCCGGCGCCAAGGGATAGCCCGGCATGGCGCAGGCCCATCCCGCCGCCAGTGCACCGCCCGCCAGATGCGCCCACAGCGTCGGGTCGAACCGCATCCAGTAGCCGCCATGGATGAACACCATCAGCCCGCGCGGGTCTCCCTCCGGCAGGAACAGATGCCCCCGGCCCAGATCCTGCGGCGGATGGGCGGCGCGGAAGGCCGCCGCCGCCTCGGTCCAGCGGGGGACATAGGTGTCGGCATGCGGGATATGCGCGCCATTGGCATAGGCGTCGTCCCAGTCGGTGATCTGATACAGCATGATTCCCCCTCTTTCGGGCAGCCAATCGCGGCGCTATCGTTGCGTCAAGAGGGAGCCCATGATGACCGATTTCACCAAGACCCGCGCCGCGTTCCACCTGCCGGACGGCATGACCTATCTGGACGGCAATTCGCTCGGGCCGATGCCCCGCGCCGCCGCCGACCGGGTCGCGACCATGATGGCCGACGAATGGTCCCAGATGCTGATCACCGGCTGGAACAAGGCGGGCTGGTATGTCCAGCCGCGCAAGGTCGGCGACCGCATCGCGCGGCTGATCGGCGCGGGGGATGGCCAGGTGGTCATGGGCGATACGCTGTCCATCAAGGTGTTTCAGGCGCTGAGCGCGGCGCTGGCCCTGCGGCCCGACCGGCGGGTGATCCTGTCGGACAGCGGCAACTTTCCGTCGGACCTGTACGTGGCCGAGGGGATCGCCCGCGCCCTGGGCGCGACCCTGCGCGTCGTCGCCCCAGAAGAGGTCGAGGCGGCCATCGGTCCCGACCTGGCCGTGCTGATGCTGACCGAGGTCGATTATCGCACCGGCCGCCGTCACGACATGCCCGCCCTGACTGCCCGCGCGCATGACGCCGGCGCGCTGGCCATCTGGGATCTGGCCCATTCGGCGGGGGCGGTGGACGTGGACCTGCTGGGGTCGGATGCCGATTTCGCGGTGGGCTGCACCTATAAATACCTGAACGGCGGTCCGGGGGCGCCGGCCTTCATCTGGACCCATCCGCGCCACGCCGAACAGGCCGAGCCGATCCTGCAGGGCTGGATGGGCCATGCCGCGCCCTTTGCCTTCGACCAGGAATACCGCCCCGCGCCGGGGATCGAGCGGATGCGCGTGGGCACGCCCCCCGTCATCGCGCTAAGCGCGTTGGAGGCGTCGCTGGACATCTGGGACACGGTCGACATGGCCGCGCTGCGGGCGCGATCGATCGAACTGACCGAGGCGTTCATTGCGGGGGTCGAGGCGCAATGCCCCGACCTGGTCCTGAACAGCCCGCGCGACCCGGCGCGGCGCGGCTCTCAGGTCGGGTTCCGCCATCCGCAGGGCTATGCGGTGATGCAGGCACTGATCGCGGCGGGGGTGGTCGGCGACTTTCGCGCGCCCGACGTGCTGCGCTTTGGGTTCGCGCCGCTTTACAACGATCTGGACGACGTGTCGCAGGCGGTCGCGACCTTGGCGCGAATCCTGCGCGACGGCAGCTGGGACAGTGCGGAATTCCGTCGCAAGGCCGCGGTGACCTAGGGTAAGGGGGCTTTCCAAGGCGGCCAAAACCGTCGACAGATTGAGCCACAGATGTCGTGGATCGGTTCCGATGTTCAAGCTGCTGCCCCTTGCCCTTGCCATGATGATTCCCGCGCTTGCGGCGGCCCAGGCCGCCCCCGACGATATCCGTGTGCGCATCGTGACCGCCCGCACCCAGCCTCTGGACCTGGACATGCAGCTGTCCGGAGAGATCGAGGCCGTCGACACGCTGGAGCTGGGCTTTCGTCAGGGCGGCCGCGTGACCGAGGTGCTGGTGGCCGAGGGCGACCGCGTCGTCGCGGGCCAGCCCTTGGCCCGGCTGAACGCCGTCCAGCAGGATCAGGCGCTGAACGTCGCGCTGGCGGGCTTGGCCGCCGCGCGCGCGGGCAGCGACCAGGCCCGTCAGGCCCGCGACCGCGCCGATGCGCTGCTGGCGCGCGGGGTCGGCACGCGGGCGGCGGCCGATCAGGCCGAACAGGCGCTGTCCCAGACCCAGGGGGCGCTGGAGCGCGCGGAAACCGCGGTCGAACAGGCGCGGCGCGCCGTCGACGATGCCGTGCTGCGGGCGCCCGAGGATGCCGTGGTGACCGACAAGTCGGTGGCCCCCGGCCAGGTGGTCGCCGCCGCGCAGCCGGTGCTGACGCTGGCCGCGCTGTCGGGGCTGGAGGCCGTCTTTCACGCGCCCGACGACCCGCTGCTGCACGACATCCTGGGCCGTGACGTACGGATGGAGACGCTGGACGTCGACCGTCCCAACATGGTCGGCACCGTGACCGAGATCGCGCCCCTGGTCGATCCGCAGACCGGCACGGTGACCGTGCGCGCGCGGCTGCTGACGCCCAATGCCGGGATCGTCCTTCTGGGCGCCTCGGTGCGCGGGCATCTGAGCATGGCGATGGAAAAGGGCGTGGTCGTGCCTTGGACCGCCCTGATGCGGTCGGGCGACGATCCGGCCGTCTGGGTGGTCGACGATGACGGGCGCGTGGCGCTGACCAAGGTGGTCATCAACCATTTTGCGGACAGCACGATCTTCGTGTCCGAGGGCCTGTCCGACGGACAGCGGGTCGTGGGCGACGGGGCGCAGCTGCTGTATCCCGGCCGCCGGGTCCAGCCGGTCGCGGAGGGCGTGCAATGAGGGCGCTGATCCTGGCCGGCGTGCTTGCGCTGGCCTGCGGGCCGGCCGCGGCACTGTCGCTGCCCGACTGGCTGGGCCTTGGCGGTCAGGCCGAAAAGCCCGCGGCCCCGCCGCGCCCGGTGGTCAGCGTGATCGTGGACGATCGCGGCCTAGACGCGCGCTGGATCCCCGGCGTGGTCGAGGCGCGCACCCAGGTCCAGCTGGGCTTTCAGACCCTGGGTCGGATGATCGCGCGGCCCGTCGATCTGGGCGATCAGGTGGCGGCCGGCGATCTGCTGGCGCAGCTGTCCACGGACGATCTGGCCGCGACAACCCGCGCCGCGCGCGCCGCCGTCGATGCCGCGGACGTGCAGGACCGCACCGCGCGCGCGACGCTGGAACGCACGCAGGCGCTGGCGGCGCGTAACGTCGCGTCGAACGCCCAGCTGGAACAGGCCCAGCAGGAGGCCAGCGCCGCCGCCGCCGCGGTCGAGCAGGCCCGCTCGCAGCTGCTGCAGGCCGAGGATGCCGAAGGGTTCGCCAAGATGACCGCGCCTTTCGCCGGTGTGGTCAGCGCCGTCTATGAGGCGCCGGGCGCGGTCGTGGATGCGGGCGCGCCTGTGATCCAGCTGTCGGCCCAGGACACCCCCGAGGTGGTGATCGACCTGCCCGAACAGGCGCTGGTCGGGCTGGCACCGGGCGCCGATTTTACCGTCTGGCATCGCAGCGACCCCCAGGTCGAGATCGCCGCCACGCTGGACCGGGTCGACCCCATCGCCGACAGCGCCACTCGGACGCGGCGGCTGTACCTGACGCTGCCGCCGGGCGCGCCGTTCCGCCTTGGCGCGCTGGTGCGGGCGCGGTTCGGCACGGTCGACGCGCCGTCTTTGTCGCTGCCGGCCGAGGCGCTGGTCGCGACCGAGGGCATGCCCTTCGTCTGGCGGGTGATCCGGGACGATGCGGGGGCGCGGGTCGAACAGGCCCCCGTGCAGGCGGCGGCCCCCTTTCGCGGGCGCGTCTCCATCACCCACGGCCTTGACGCGGGCGACGAGGTCGTGATCCGCGGCGTGAAATCCCTGGCCCCCGGCCAGCCCGTCGGCCGGAGGCTGGAGCCGTGAGCACCCCCAAGACCCGCTTCAACCTGTCCGACTGGGCACTGAAGCATCGCAGTTTCGTGTGGTTCCTGCTGATCGTGTCGATGATCGCGGGCACCATCAGCTATCTGAACCTGGGCCGCGAGGAGGACCCGGACTTCACGATCAAGACGATGATCATCGGCGCGGCCCTTCCCGGCGCCACCATCGACGAGACGCTGAAGCAGGTCACCACCCGCATCGAGACCAAGCTGGAGGAGCTGGACGAGCTGGACTTTACCCGGTCGGTCACGACGCCCGGCCAGGCGGTCGTCTATGTCGAGCTGGACCCCACCATCCGCGGCCCCGCCGTCCCCGAGGTGTGGAAGCGGGTCCGCCAGATGATGGGCGACATCCGGCCCGAATTTCCCCAGGAATTCGCGGGCTTTCAGTTCAACGACAATTTCGGCGACGTGTTCGGCAACATCTATGCCTTCACCGCCGACGGATTCACGCCGCGCGAGCTGCGCGACCGGGTCGAGGCGATCCGTCGTCAGGTCGCAGCCCTGGACGCCGCCGGCAAGACCGAGCTGCTGGGCGTGCAGGATGAACAGGTGTTCCTGGAGTTCTCCGCCGCGCGGCTGGCGGCCCTGGGCCTGAACCAGGCGCAGGTGATCCAGACCCTGGCCCAACAGAATGCCATCGCGCCGTCCGGCGTGATCCAGGCCGGGCCCGAACGCATCCTGGTGCGCGTCGGCGGCCAGTTCGACGGGGCGGAATCGATCGAGGCCGTGAACCTGCGCGTCGGAGAGCGGTTCTTCAATCTGGGCGACGTGGCTACCGTCACACGCGGCTATCAGGACCCGCCGACATCGCTGTTCCGCCACAACGGCCAGCCTGCGATCGGGCTGCAGATCGGCATGCGCCAAGGCGGCAACATCCTGGAATTCGGCGCCGAACTGGAGGCGCTGATGGACCGCATCGCCGCCGACCTGCCCATCGGCATCGAGATGGCGAAGTTCGCCGACCAGCCGCATGTGGTCGAAGACGCCGTGGGCCATTTCGTCAAGGCCCTGGCCGAGGCCGTGGCCATCGTCCTGGTCGTCAGCTTCATCAGCCTGGGCCTGCGCGCGGGGCTGGTGGTGACGCTGACCATCCCGCTGTGCCTGGCGATCACCTTCGTGATCCTGGACCTTTACGGCATCACGCTGCAGCGGATCTCTCTGGGCGCGCTGATCATCGCCCTTGGCCTGCTGGTCGACGATGCGATGATCGCCATCGAGACGATGATCTCAAGGCTGGAGATCGGGGAATCGCTGACCGATGCGGCCAGCTATGCCTGGACCTCGATCGCCTTTCCGATGCTGACCGGCACGCTGGTGACGGTCGCGGGCTTCATCCCCATCGGTCTGAACAGCTCTGCCGCGGGAGAGTTCACTTTCTCGCTGTTCGTGGTGATCGCGGTGTCGCTGATCGTGTCCTGGATCGTGGCGGTGCTGTTCGCGCCGCTGCTGGGGGTCACCTTCCTGCGGGCCGACATGGGGCATGGCCACAAGGGGCCGGGCCGGTTGCGGCGCGCCTTCCACGGCCTGCTGCGGGCGGCGATGCGGTTCAAGTGGCTGACCATCGCGGTGACGCTGGCGATCTTTGCGACATCGGTCTGGGGGATGCGCTTCGTGGAACAGCAGTTCTTCCCCACCTCTGACCGGACCGAGGTGCTGGTCGACATCACGGAACGCCAGAACGCCTCGATCGCGCGGACCCGCGCCGACATGGACCGGCTGGAGGCGAGTCTAGCGGATGATGACGACGTGCTGTTCTGGACCTCCTATGTGGGGCAGGGGGCGCCGCGCTTCGTGCTGTCGATGGACGTGCCCACGGCAGGGCCGCATATGGGCCAGATCGTGATCCAGACCCCCGACCTGGCTGCGCGCGACCGCGTCAAGGCGCGGCTGAGCGCGCTGGCGGCCGCCGAATTTCCGGGCGTCGACATCTATGTCAAGAACCTGGAAATCGGCCCGCCCGTGGGCAAGCCTGTCCAGTACCGCGTGACCAGCCCCGACACCGACGCTGCCCGCGACGCTGCCCAGGGCCTTGCCACGCTGATCGCCTCCGAGCCGCGCCTGCGCGACATCGCGCTGGACTGGAACGAGCCCGCGCGCATGGTCCGCCTGGTCGTGGACCAGGACCAGGCCCGCCGGCTCAGCGTGACCAGCCAAGACATCGCCCAGGCCCTGTCGGCCCTGTTCAGCGGCACCAGCGTGACGCAGCTGCGCGACGACATCTTCCTGATCGACGTGGTCGCGCGCGGCGTGGCCGACGATCGCCAGTCGCTGGCCTCGATCCGCAACATGCAGCTGAACCTGGCGGACGGGCGGGTCGTGCCGCTGGCCGCGCTGGTGACGCTGGAATACGGATCCGAACAGCCGCTGATCATGCAGAGAAACGGCCTGCCCACCGTCACGGTCAAGGCCGCCATCGGCACCGCCGACCAGCCCGCGACCCTGGTCACGGCGCTGGCTGCGCAAGTGGCCGAATACCAGGAAACCCTGCCCCCCGATGTCCGCATCGAGGTCGGCGGCAGCGTCGAGACCTCGGCCGACAGCCAGGCGCCGATCGCCGCGGTGGTGCCGGTGATGCTGCTGATCATGGCCGTCCTGGTCATGGCGCAGATGCAAAGCTTTCGGATGTCGCTGGTGGTGATCGCCGCAGCCCCCCTTGGCCTGATCGGCGTGGTGGCGGTACTGGTGCCCTTTGGCGTGCCGATGGGTTTCGTGGCGATCCTGGGGATCCTGGCGCTGATCGGCATCCTGATCCGCAACTCGGTCATCCTGGTCCATGAGATCCAGGAGTTGCTGCACAAGGGCCGCAGCCAGTGGGACGCTGTGTTCGAGGCCTCTGACAGTCGCGCGCGCCCCATTCTGCTGACCGCGGCTGCGGCGTCGCTGGCGCTGATCCCGATCTCGCGGCAGGTGTTCTGGGGGCCGATGGCCTATGCGATGATGGGCGGCATCATCGCCGGCACGCTGGTCACGCTGGTCTTCGTGCCCGCGCTCTACTGCGCGGTGTTCCGGGTCAGGCCGCCCCGCTCCTAAAACGTCCGTCCCCAAGCCGATCAGGGCCTGAACCGTTTGGGCGGGGGGTCCGGGGGGCGGCAGCCCCCCGGCCGTCGCGGGACGCAAGAGAACGCCCCGGAACCGCGTTCCGGGGCGCCCGTGCCTCACTCGGCCGCGTCGCGTTTGGGCAGGACCCAATCAGGGCGCGGGAAATGGCAGGTATAGCCGTTGGGGAACCGCTCCAGGTAATCCTGGTGCTCGGGCTCGGCCTCCCAGAAATCGCCCACCGGTTCGACCTCGGTCACGACGCGTCCCGGCCAGATGCCGGATGCGTCAACATCCACGATCGTGTCCAGCGCCACCTGCTTCTGTGCCTCGTCCGCGTAATAGATCGCGGAACGATAGCCCGGCCCGATGTCGTTGCCCTGCCGGTTCGGCGTGGACGGGTCGTGGATCTGGAAGAAGAACTCCAGCAGCCGGCGATAACTGATCAGGTCGGGGTCGAACATGATCTCGATCGCCTCGGCATGGGTGCCGTGGTTGCGATAGGTCGCGTTAGGCACGTCGCCGCCGGAATAACCGACGCGCGTCGCGATCACGCCCGGCATGCGCCGGATCAGGTCCTGCATGCCCCAGAAGCAGCCACCGGCCAGAACCGCACGTTCAACCATGATGCGCCTCCTCGACCTGGGCCAGATAGTCGCCGTAACCCTCGGCCTCCATCCGGTCCTTGGGGACAAAGCGCAGCGACGCCGAATTGATGCAATAGCGCAGCCCGCCCTGATCGCGCGGACCGTCTGGGAAGACGTGGCCCAGATGGCTGTCGCCGTGCTTGGACCGCACCTCGACCCGGACCATGCCGTGGGTGGTGTCGCGATGCTCGGTCACGTTGCCGTCGATGGGCTTGGTGAAGGCGGGCCAGCCGCAACCGGAATTGTATTTCGTGCTGCTGACGAACAGCGGCTCTCCCGAGACGACATCGACATAGATGCCCGCATCGAAATGGTGGTCGTATTCGCCGGTGAAGGCCCGCTCGGTGCCGTTCTCCTGGGTGACGCGATACTGCTCCGGGGTCAGCCGGGCGATCGCGTCGGGGGTTTTCTCATAGGCCATCTGGTCCTCCACGGATGGGACGGTTCGATCCCCTATATGGGAAGCATCCCGCCCATCCGCAAAGGTCACAGGCGCGAAACGGCCTCTTTCGCGGCTTGATATTCCGCAGCCAGCCGGTCGATGCGCGCGCCCGCCGGTTCCACCGCCCGCACCGCGCCGATCCCCTGGCCCGCGCCCCAGATGGTGGACCAGGCCTTGGGCTTCGACGATCCGTCGCTGAAATTCATCGCGCTGGCATCCGCCCCCGCCAGATTGTCCGGGTCCAGCCCCGCCTTGCGGATCGACGGCGCCAGATAGTTGCCCGACACGCCCGTGAACAGCGACGAGGTCACGATGTCGGCCGCCGTGCTGTCCACGATCATCTGCTTGTAGTCGGGCTGGGCGTTCGCCTCCTCGGTCGCGATGAACGGGCTGCCGATATAGGCCAGATCAGCCCCCATCACCTGCGCCGCCAGCACCGCGCGCCCGGTTGCGATCGAGCCCGACAGCAGCAGCGGCCCGTCGAACCAGTCGCGGATTTCCTGGATCAGCGCGAAGGGCGATTGCGGCCCGGCATGCCCACCCGCGCCCGCCGCCACCGCAATCAGCCCGTCGGCGCCCTTTTCCACGGCCTTCTTGGCGAACATGTTGTTGATCACGTCATGCAGCGCGATCCCGCCGCAGTCATGGGCGGCCTGGTTCACCTCGACCCGCGCGCCAAGCGAGGTGATCCAGATCGGCACCTTGTGGCGGTGACAGATCTCGATGTCACGCTCCAGCCGCGCATTGCTGCGATGCACGATCTGGTTGACCGCGAAGGGCGCGGCGGGGTGGTCGGGGTTCGCTTGGTTGTGACGGTCCAGTTCCTCTTCGATCCGGGTCAGCCAGGCGTCCAGCATGGACGGCTCGCCGTCCTTTTCGCGGGCGTTCAGCGCCGGAAAGCTGCCGACGATGCCCGCCTTGCACTGCGCGATGACCAGGTCGGGCCCCGAGACGATGAACATGGGCGAGGCTATGACCGGAATGCGCAGGCCCTGCAGGATCGGTGGCAGCATGGATGATCTCCCTTGGATTTGCGTCACGATGCCCGCGCCTTGGGCAACGGGCAAGCCGTGACGCGGCGACAGGGCGGCGGCACTGGCCATCACGGGTGCCGCAGCGTAAGCCGGGGGCGGAATTGCACATCGTGAAAGGCCCGCCCCATGATCCGTCCCGCCCTTGCCCTGATGCTGTCTGCCGCGCCCCTGGCCGCGCAGACCCCGGACGACACGCCCCGCACCGCCGTCATGTCGGCCTTCGAGCCGGAATGGATCAGCCTGCAGGCCGATCTGGAGGGGGCCGAGACCCAGACCATCAACGGCACCGAGTTCATCACCGGCACCCTGTCGGGGCAGGAGGTCGTGCTGTTCCTGTCGGGCGTGTCGATGGTCAACGCGGCCATGACCACCCAGATGGCGCTGGAGCGGTTCGACATCGAGGCGATCGTGTTTTCCGGCATCGCGGGCGGGGTCGATCCGGCGCTGAACATCGGCGACGTGGTCGTGGCGGACCAGTGGGGCCAGTGGCTGGAGACGGTCATGGCGCGCCGGACCGAGGACGGCTTCGCCCTGCCGAGCTTCCTGGAATCGCCCTTTCCGAACTATGACATGATCTATACGCGCGAGACGACCGTGGCCTCGGACCGGGGCGAGCCCGAGACGCGGTTCTGGTTTCCCGCCGACCCGGCCCTGCTGGAGGTCGCCGCCCGCGTCGCCGAGGCGACCGATCTGGCCGACTGCAATGCCCAGAACGACTGCCTGACCACCGCGCCGCAGATCCGCGTGGGCGGGAACGGCGTGTCAGGGTCGTCCTTCATGGACAATGCGGGGGTGCGCGACTGGCTGTCCACGACCTTCGAGGCCCAGGTGGTCGACATGGAATCGGCCGCCGTGGCGCAGGTGGCCTGGGCGAACCAGGTGCCGTTCATCGCCTTCCGCTCGCTGTCGGACCTGGCCGGCGGCGGCGAGGGCGAGAACGAGATGGGCGTCTTCATGTCGCTGGCCTCCGACAATTCGGCGGCGCTGGTCAAGGCCTTCCTGGCCGAGATGCCCTGACGGAAACGGCCCCCGGATCGCTCCGGGGGCCGTCTTCCTTAGTGGATCGGCGGGCGCGGGCCTTCGCCGATCGCGCCAAGCCGCGGTCCCGCCTGGCCCACGCGGTTGCCGACCAGCAGGCCGTCCGGCCCGGCGCTGACATGGATGGTCGCCCCGTCCATGACCTCTCCGGACAGCAGCAGTTCCGCAAGCGGGTCCTGCAGGGCGCGCTGGATCACGCGCTTCAGCGGGCGCGCCCCGAAGACCGGGTCGTAGCCCTGATCGGCCAGCCACATCCGCGCGGCGTCGTCCATGTCCAGCGTGATCTTGCGACCCGCCAGGCGCTTTTCCAGCCGCGCCATCTGCACCGTGACGATCCCGTCCATGTTCGACCGCGAGAGCCTGCGAAAGATGATGATCTCGTCCAGGCGGTTCAGGAATTCGGGGCGGAAATGTCCGCGCACCGCCTCCATCACCTGATGGCGGGCGTCCGAGGCATCCGCCTCCTCGGGCAGATGCGACAGCGCCTGAGAGCCCAGGTTCGAGGTCAGGATGATCAGCGTCTGCTTGAAGTCCACCGTCCGGCCCTGGCCGTCGGTCAGCACCCCGTCGTCCAGCACCTGCAGCAGCACGTTGAAGACATCCGGATGCGCCTTCTCGACCTCGTCGAACAGGATCACCTGATAGGGCCTGCGCCGCACTGCCTCGGTCAGCACGCCGCCCTCGTCGTAACCCACATAGCCCGGAGGCGCGCCGATCAGCCGGGCCACGGAATGCTTTTCCATGAACTCGGACATGTCGATGCGGACCATCGCGCTGTCATCGTCGAACATGTATTCGGCCAGCGCCTTGGTCAGTTCCGTCTTGCCGACGCCCGTGGGCCCCAGGAACAGGAAGCTGCCAAGCGGCCGGTTCTCGTCGTTCAGGCCCGCGCGGGCGCGGCGGACGGCATTGCTGACCGCGGTCACGGCCTCCTGCTGGCCGATCACGCGCTTGCCGATCTGCTCTTCCATCTTCAACAGCTTGTCGCGCTCGCCCTCCAGCATCTTGGCGGTGGGGATGCCGGTCCAGCGTTCGACGACCTCGGCGATCTGTTCGGGGCGGACGGCCTCCTCAACCATCAGACCGTCGCCCTGCTCGGCCTCGGCCAACTGCTTCTCCAGCCCAGGGATGATGCCATAGGACAGCTCTCCGGCGCGGGCCAGGTTCCCCTCGCGCTTGGCCTGATCCAGGTCGGCGCGGGCGCGGTCCAGCTGCTCCTTGAGGTCGCGAGACCCCTGCAGCTTGTCGCGTTCCGCCTGCCAGCGGGCGGTCATCTCGGCGCTGCGCTCCTGCAGGCCGGACAGGTCCTTCTCCAGCCGTTCCAGCCGGTCCTTCGATGCCGCGTCGTCCTCCTTCTTCAGCGCCTCGGCCTCGATCTGCAGCTGCAGGATCTGGCGATCCAACTGGTCCAGCTCCTCGGGCTTGCTGTCGACCTCCATGCGCAGGCGCGAGGCCGCCTCGTCCATCAGGTCGATGGCCTTGTCGGGCAGGAAGCGGTCGGTGATGTAGCGATGCGACAGCGTCGCCGCCGCGACCAAAGCCGCGTCGCTGATCCGCACGCCGTGGTGCAGCTCATACTTCTCCTTGATGCCGCGCAGGATGCTGATCGTGTCCTCGACCGTCGGCTCCTCGACCAGCACGGGCTGGAAGCGCCGGGCCAGGGCCGCGTCCTTCTCGATATACTTGCGGTATTCGTCAAGCGTGGTGGCGCCGACGCAATGCAGCTCGCCCCGCGCCAGGGCCGGCTTGATCAGGTTGGCGGCATCCATCGCGCCGTCGCCCTTGCCCGCGCCGACCAGCGTGTGCAGCTCGTCGATGAACAGGATGATCTCGCCTGCGGCGGTCTCGATCTCCTTCAGGATCGACTTCAGCCGCTCCTCGAAATCGCCGCGATATTTGGCGCCCGCAATCAGCGCGCCCATGTCCAGCGCCATCAGCCGCTTGTTGCGCAGGGATTCCGGCACGTCGCCGTCGATGATGCGCAACGCGAGGCCCTCGGCAATGGCGGTCTTGCCGACGCCGGGTTCGCCGATCAGGACGGGGTTGTTCTTGGTGCGCCGCGACAGGACTTGCATGGCGCGGCGGATCTCCTCGTCACGGCCGATGATCGGGTCGATCTTGCCGTCGCGCGCCGCCGCCGTCAGGTCGCGGGCATATTTCTCCAACGCCTCATAGCTGTCCTCGGCGGATGCCGTGTCGGCGGTGCGCCCCTTGCGGATGTCGTTGATCGCGGCGTTCAGCGCCTGCGCGTTGACCGAACCCCCAGCCAGCGCATCGCGGGCGTTCGTGTTGACCATGGCCAGCGCCATCAGCACCCGTTCGGCGGGCACGAAGCTGTCGCCGGCCTTCTTGGCCACGGACTCCGCCTCGTCCAGCACGCGGACCAGCGTGGGGTCGACATAGACCTGACCGCTGCCCGACCCGCTGACCTTGGGCTGTTTCGCCACGGCGGCATCCACCGCCTCGCGCACGCGCTTGGCGTCGCCGCCCGCACGGGTGATCAGGTTCGAGGCCAGTCCCTGGTCGTCATCCATCAGCGCCTTCAGCAGATGCTCGGGCATCACGCGCTGCTGATTCTCGCGGATCGCGATGGTCTGGGCGGATTGCAGGAAGCCGCGCGACCGTTCCGTGAACTTTTCCATGTTCATCGGCAGTACTCCTTTTGCAAAGCCCCCGTGCTGGTGGCGCCCTGTTGCGGCACGCCCCGGTCCGGGTCTGATGGATCAGATTTGGGGGGGTCGCGGGGTGGTTTCAAGCATGTCATAAGGCCCGCGGAACAAAGAAGGGGATGCGTGATGGATGACCGGCTGATCGTGGCGCTGGACGTGCCGAATGCCGTGGCGGGGCTGGACCTGGCGGGACGCCTGGGCGACGCCGTGGGCTTCTACAAGATCGGGCTGGGCATGCTGACCGGCGGCGGCCTGGCCCTGGCCAACGAGCTGAAGCAGGAGCACGGCAAGCGCATCTTCCTGGACATGAAGCTGTTCGACATCGGCGCGACCGTCGAGGCCGCGGTGCGCGGCCTGGCGCAGTTTGACCTGGACTTCCTGACCGTGCATGGCGACCCGCATGTGGTGGCGGCGGCCAAGCAGGGGGCTGCAGGGTCGAACCTGAAGATCCTGGGCGTGACCATCCTGACCTCGCTGGACCGGGCCGACCTGGACGCGGGGCTGATGCAGGCAGGTGATCTGCACGACATCACCGTGGAACGCGCCGCCCGCGCCTTCGAGGCGGGGGCCGACGGCATCATCTGCTCCCCGCGCGAGGCCGCCGACATCCGCGCCCTGCCGGGGTCGCGCCTGATCGTGACGCCGGGCGTGCGCCCCGCGGGCAGCGCCCTGGGCGACCAGAAGCGGGTCGAGACGCCCGCATCGGCCATCGCGGCAGGCGTCGACCACATCGTGGTGGGCCGCCCGGTCTGGCAGGCCGCCGATCCGCGCGCGGCGGCGCAGGCGATCCTGGCCGAACTGGCTTGACGCCCGGCGCCCCCGCGTCCCAGCATGGCGCGAAACGCGGGGGTGGCGATGGACGATGACGGCAGCGTGCAGAAGATCCGCAACGAGCTGGTCCTGTCCTTCCTGGCGGTGCGCCGCGCCATCGGCGCCCTGGGGTTCTTCCTGCCGCTGGCGCTGATCGCCTATGCAATGCTGTGGCCCGAGCCACTGCGGACCAGCATCTCGGCCTACTATTACTCTCCGATGCGCGAGGTCTTCGTCGGCACGCTGATCGCGCAGGCCGTGTTCCTGTGGAGCTATGAGGGGTTCCGCCCCGATGCGGGCGAATGGATCACCGACAAGGTCATGGCGCGGCTGGCGGCGGTCTCCATCGCACTGGTGGCCCTGGTGCCCACCGACGGGCCGGACGGGCCCTGCACCGCGCTGGAATGCATCGCGGGTCCGGGCCTGTCGGCGCTGATCCATGTCGTCGCGGCGGGGCTGTTCTTTGCCGCGCTGGCGGTGTTCTGCCTGGTGCTGTTCGTCAAAGGCACCGTGGACGGGCCGGAAAAGGCCGCGTCGAACCGCATCTATCGCATCTGCGGCTGGACGATCATCGTCAGCATCGGCCTGATCGGGCTGCTGTTCGCGACGGGCCTGGACGATACGCTAGCGCGCCTGCGTCCTGTCTTCTGGCTGGAGACGGCGGCCACCTTCGCCTTTGCGACCAGTTGGGCGGTCAAGGGCGACAGCCTGCGCCCGCTGACCCGCGCCGTCATTGCCGCATCGCGGTGATCCAGCGGCAGAAATGCGGGATCGCGCGCGGATGGGTCAGATAGTCAGCCACCGGCATCATGCACCACCCCTGACCTTCGTTCCCGAACCGGATCGCGGCGATCTGGGCCGCGCTGATCTGCCCCGCGAACAGCCAGGACATCAGTCCGGGTGCGGAATGCGACGGAAACGCCCGACCGGTCAGCGCCTGCGGGGACAGGTGCAGCCCGAACTCCTCGTCCAGCTCGCGCAGGGCGCATTGGACGGGCGCCTCCTGTCCTTCGCGGCCGCCGCCGGGCAGGTCCCAATGCGCCGGAAAGGGAATGTCGGGGCGATCGTCGCGCAGGCACGTCAGCAGCCGGTCGCCATGGGTCAGCAGCAGCTTGGCACCGTTGAAGGCCGCAGCGGTCATTCCGCGGCGACGCGCCCGCCCGACTGATCCTGGCCCAGGCCGGACAGGCGGCCGATCACCCGGGCGATTCGCGCCGCGAAGTCGTCGAAATCGGGGCGGGGGGTGATCGTCGCCTCGTCCATGTAGAGCGAGCGGTCGATCTCCAGCTGCACGACATGGACGTTCTGGGCGGGGCGGCCATAGGCCGAGCAGATGTAGGCCCCCGAGAAGGGGGCATTGCGGCGCAGGGTCCAACCCTCGGCCTCGACCGCGGCGCTGACCGCGTCCGAGATGCGCGCCGCCGCCGACAGGCCGTGACGGTTGCCCAGCACCATGTCGGGCCGCGTCCCCTGCAGATGCGACAGCGCATCATGGGGCATGGAGTGCATGTCGATCAGGATCGCCTGCCCGAATCGGGCGCGGGCCTGCGCGATCAGCCCGGCCAGCGCCGCGTGATAGGGGCGCCAGCAGGCGTCGATCCGGCGGTCGGCCTCGGCCCGGTCGATCTGGCGGTCGTGAATCACCCGGCCCTGGCTGACCACGCGGGGAATCACCCCCAGCCCGGCCAGGGTGCGCTGGTTCAGCGGGTGGCGCGGCACGCCGCGCACGACCAGGGGGTCGATCTCGTCCGCGCCGCGGTTGAGGTCCACGATGCAGCGCGGGATGCGCGCGGCCAGCGTGACCGCGCCGAAGGCCGTGGCGGGCGCGATCAGGCGATCGATGAAGGCGTCCTCGGACGATCGCAGGGTCTGGATGGGCAGGCGGGTGCCTTGCAGGAACCAGTCGGGATAGTCATGGCCCGAATGCGGGGACGCGAAGATCACCCCCGAAAGCCAGTGGCGGGGGCGGGTCACGACATAGGGCAGATCAGGCTGGGACAAGGCAGACCTCGGCATCCGGCGCGTCATTGCATATAAACCTGAAAAATTGCCCACCGATAGGCCTTGAATACCCCAGACACCTCGGTTAAAGACCTGCGGACCGAGGGGATTGCACCGGGTTTTCGCAAGGAAACATGATGGAATCACCAAGGAACGGGCGGTTAGCTCAGCGGTAGAGCACTACGTTGACATCGTAGTGGCCACTGGTTCGATCCCAGTACCGCCCACCATTATTTCGCCGCCCCCGGCCAAAACCGGGGGCATTTCGTTTTCCAATGCGGCTGCGACGCGCCGCGACGATGGAGAAAACCGATGAAGGTTCGCAACTCGCTCCGCTCGCTCAAGAGCCGGCACCGCGACTGCCAGGTCGTGCGCCGCAAGGGCCGCATCTACGTGATCAACAAGACCAACCGCCGCTTCAAGGCCCGCCAAGGCTGATCGGTCGGGTCCTGGCCGGATCATCCGGCAGGTCACGCGGAAACGACAGTACCACCCGCCCCTCACAGGGCGGGTTTTTTCATGCCGGGCCGCCAACCCGCATTAAGGTTTTATCAACTTTTCCGTACGATGCCGGGCCATGGCGCGTTAGTATCGGGGCATCGGCATGGGGCCGGTCGCGAACGGGGTCTGGGTCGATGATCATTCTGGGCGGGATTCTGGGCGTGCTGATGGCCGGGATGATGGTCGATGTCAGCGCGCTGACCAGTCGGCATGCCGAGCATGACGACGACGACACCCCTGTCCCCGATGAGGAAGAGGGCGAGAGCCTGCCCCCCACCATGCCCGAACCCCAGCCGCAGCCCGAGCCCGAACCGGAGCCCGAGGTGCCGGCCGCGCCGGACGAATCGGTGATCGACGGATCGGAGGGGCTTGATTTCCTGATGGGGACGCCCGGCGACGATCTGATTCGCGGGCAGGGCGGCGCGGACGACCTGCGGGGCGGCCTGGGCGCCGACACGATCGAGGCGGGGGCCGGCGATGACTGGGTCCAAGGCGACGCGGTCTATGGGCCTGGCGGCGACGACCTGATCTATGGTGGCGAGGGCGACGACCTGCTGGCCGGTCAGGGCGGCAATGACATGCTGTTCGGAGAGGATGGCGACGACACCCTGATGGGCGGCGAGGGCGATGATTCGCTGTTCGGAGGCGAGGGCGACGACGTCCTGGCCGGGCATGAGGGTAACGACCTGCTGGTCTCGACCGGCGGCACGGATGATCTGGACGGAGGCGCGGGCGACGACGTGCTGATCGGCCATGACGGCCCTGAAACCGTCTGGATGAACGGCGGGGACGGCAACGACACGCTGATGCCCGGCGCGCATGACTTTGCGTCGGGCAACGCGGGCGACGACACCTTCTTGCTGCGCCAGGTCCAGGAGGGCTTTCCGACGCTGGCCGATTTCCACGGCGATCACGACCAGTTGGTTCTGCATCTGGATGCGCAGGTCGCGCGCGACGTGCAGCTGTCGCTGCGCGAGGACGCGGATGGCAGCACGCTGCTGGAGGTGAACGGCCAGGCCGTGGGGCGCCTGCTGAACCCCGAGGCCCTGCGCCTGGGCGACATTCGCATCGTGGCCATCGGCGGCTGAACGGACTTTCCTTTTCGCCCCTGATGGGCTAAACGCGCGCATCCGCCGGACATTCGGTCCGTGCGGTGTTTCATGGACCTTGCTGGACGACATCCCGGCCTGTGCCCTCACCCTTCATCCGAAAGGAGATCCCGATGTCGATCACCGTCGAAGAAAAAGCCCGCGTCATCGCAGAGTTCGGCACCAAGGAAGGCGACACCGGTTCGCCGGAAGTGCAGATCGCGATCCTGTCCTCGCGCATCGCCACCCTGACCGAGCACTTCAAGTCGCATAAGAAAGACAACCACTCGCGTCGTGGTCTGCTGATGATGGTCGCACAGCGCCGCAAGCTGCTGGACTATCTGAAGAAGAAGGAGGAGGCGCGTTACACCGCCCTAATCGGCAAGCTGGGCCTGCGTCGCTAAGACCGGCACCACGCATTTCCTTGGCGCCCGCGACCCTGTCGCGGGCGTTTTGCATTGCGGGCGGCGGCTGTCCTTAAGGGCAGGTCGCTTGGCGATCCCCGAACGGCCCGGTGGTGCCGCCTACGCAGCCACCCGGAAAGAATCAAAGTCAAATCAATATGCTGTCGAAAACAGCCTGCATGCCCGGCAATCGCGGGGCTTTGCCGCGTCCGGGCAATCGCTAAAACTTTCAGGACCCTCTTCTGGATCGCGTGGTGACTGAAACGTTAACAGCCCGCCATCATCGTAGGAGAGTTGACATGTTGATCAGTGGCCTGACCAGTGGCTGGCGTACGAACACCGCCCCGGCACCCAGCAGCCCCCCGCCGCAGCAACCGCAGGAAACTGCCCCGGCGCAGCAAACCCAGCCCGTCCCGGCCGAGGAGCAGCCCGTGGCGGTGCAACCGGAACCGGCGCCGGACGCCGAGGCCGGCTATGATCCCGACGCGATGGCACGCGCCGCCGAAGGCAGCCAGGTGGCCCGGACGGAGCCTGCCGCCGATGCGACGCCCGCGGCAGCCCCCGCCGCCCCGCGCCCCGCGCCGCTGGGCGAGGCCGCCCCTGTCGCGGATGCCGTACCCGATGCCGTCAAATCCGAGGAGCCGCGTCTGGGTGAGGAGGCGCAGGCGCGCAGCTTTGCCGAAAGCCAGCTGCAGCGCGACCGCCTGCTGAACCTCGCCAGAACGGGTTATGCCGAACTGCGCGACCTGTTCCGCGCGCCAGAGGCGGCGGCCCCGGTTTCGGCCGCCGCCGCCCCGGTGGCCGATCGCCGCGTGCCGGTCGCCGCCTGACGCGACCGCCCGGTCGGCGGGCCGGAAACGGGCGGCCGCACCGTGGTCCGGCCGCCTTTGGCGCATCCGTCGCCGCCCTTCCCAAATCCGGCGTTTTCCTGTATGGCCCCTGTCATCTGTGACGTGAGGTCCTGCCCCGGGGCACATGCAAAGGATAGGGGCGGCGGCAATGGGGCCGCGATACATGACATGGGTGGCCGGAGGGCCGGAGCACCCTTTGAGGAAATCAGATGTTTGATGAAGTGAAGAAATCGATCCAGTGGGGCCAGGAAACCCTGACGCTGGAAACGGGCAAGGTTGCCCGTCAGGCCGACGGCAGCGTCATCGCCACTTTGGGCGAGACCAGCGTCATGGCCAACGTCACCTTCGCAAAGGCGCCGAAGCCCGGACAGGACTTCTTTCCGCTGACGGTGCATTACCAGGAAAAATACTATGCCGCCGGCAAGGTCCCGGGCGGCTTCTTCAAGCGCGAGGCGCGTCCGTCCGAAAAGGAGACGCTGACCGCGCGCCTGATCGACCGTCCGATCCGCCCGCTGTTCGCCCCCGGCTTCAAGCATGAAGTGCTGGTGATGTGCACCGTGCTGAGCCACGACCTGGTCAACGATCCCGACATCGTCGCGATGATCGCGGCCAGCGCCGCACTGACCATCTCGGGCGTGCCCTTCATGGGCCCGATCGCAGGCGCCCGCGTCGGCTTCTCGAACGGCGAATACGTGCTGAACCCCGAGGTTCAGGACATGGACGGCCTGCGCAACAACCCCGAACAGCGCCTGGACCTGGTCATCGCCGGCACCGCCGACGCCGTGATGATGGTTGAATCCGAGGCCTATGAGCTGACCGAGCAGGAGATGCTGGGCGCGGTCAAGTTCGGCCATGACGCGATCAAGCCGGTGATCGACCTGATCATCGACCTGGCCGAGGATGCCGCCAAGGAGCCGTTCGACTTCCAGTCGCCCGACTACAGCGCGCTCTACAACCGCGTGAAGTCGCTGGGCGAGGCGGACATGCGCGCGGCTTACGCGATCCGCGACAAGTCCGAGCGTCAGGACGCCATCGCCGCCGCCAAGACCAAGGTCAAGGACGCCCTGACCGAGGAAGAGCTGGCCGATGCCAACCTGGGTTCGGCGCTGAAGAAGCTGGAATCGGGCATCCTGCGCGGCGACATCATCAGCGGCGGCGCCCGCATCGACGGCCGGGACACCAAGACCGTTCGTCCGATCGTCAGCCAGGTCGGCATCCTGCCGCGCACCCACGGATCGTCGCTGTTCACGCGGGGCGAGACGCAGGCGCTGGTCGTGACGACCCTGGGCACCGGCGATGACGAACAGATCATCGACGCGCTGCACGGAAACTCGCGCTCGAACTTCCTGCTGCACTACAACTTCCCGCCCTATTCGGTCGGCGAGGTTGGTCGCGTGGGCAGCCCCGGCCGTCGCGAAATCGGCCACGGCAAGCTGGCATGGCGTGCGCTGCAGGCGGTTCTGCCCGCGGCGACGGACTTCCCCTACACCATCCGCGTCGTGTCCGAGATCACAGAATCGAACGGATCGTCGTCGATGGCGTCGGTCTGCGGCGGTTCGCTGTCGATGATGGATGCGGGCGTGCCGCTCAAGGCGCCGGTCGCGGGCGTGGCGATGGGCCTGATCCTGGAAGAGGACGGCCGCTTTGCCGTGCTGACCGACATCCTGGGTGACGAAGACCACCTGGGCGACATGGACTTCAAGGTGGCGGGGACCGAGAACGGGATCACGTCGCTGCAGATGGACATCAAGGTCGCGGGCATCACGCCCGAGATCATGGAGCAGGCCCTGGCCCAGGCCAAGGACGGTCGTCTGCACATCCTGTCGGAAATGGCCAACGCCCTGACCGCAGGCCGGACCGAGTTCAGCGCCCATGCGCCGCGCATCGAGACGATGCAGATTCCGACCGACAAGATCCGCGAAGTGATCGGTTCGGGCGGCAAGGTCATCCGCGAGATCGTCGAGGTTTCGGGTGCCAAGGTCGACATCAACGACGACGGCATCATCAAGATCGCGTCGGCCAACGCCGATTCGATCAAGAAGGCCTATGACATGATCTATTCGATCGTGGCCGAGCCGGAAGAGGGCAAGGTCTATACCGGCAAGGTCGTCAAGCTGGTCGACTTCGGCGCCTTCGTGAACTTCTTCGGCAAGCGGGACGGGCTGGTGCATGTCAGCCAGATCGCCAACCGCCGTCTGGGTCACCCCAATGAGATCCTGAAAGAGGGCCAGGAGGTCCGCGTCAAGCTGCTGGGCTTTGACGACCGTGGCAAGGTCCGCCTTGGCATGAAGATGGTCGATCAGGAGACCGGGGCCGAGATCGAGGAAAAGCAGGAGCAGTCGGCCGAAGGCTGAATTGTATTAAGGCAGGCGGCCGGCCAGAAAAGGCCGGCCGCTTTTTGCGCCTCTAAAGGAAATTCCATCTTGCAAGATCTAAGCACGTTGTGGATTGGTGGAAATTTGGGGGCGATGGAACGCGCCAGTCTGAATTCCATGATGCGGCTCGGACATGACGTAACGCTCTATAGCTATACTCCGATTAAAAATGCGCCCCATGGTATTCGGTTGCGGGACGCATCTGAGATAATGCCTGCAGATCGCATTTTGCTCTATCGTGATAAGCGAAAACCAAGCCCAGCTCTGCATGCAAATCTATTTCGCTACGCAATGCTAAATATGACAGACGCTGCTTGGGTCGACCTGGATATCGTTGCCGTCCGACCGGTGCCGCACGCTGACTACCTGATGGGGTTCGAAACCTCATCTTCAGTAAACAACGCTGTCCTAAGATTGCCGCATAGCTCTCCTACATTAAAGCAACTGCTAAGTTTCACATCCGAAAGTCGCGGAGTGCCGCCTCACATTCAAGGCGCGAGGCGTATTAAATATTGGGTGCGAACATTAGGTCGTGGTTATCCTATAGAAAGCTGGGCATGGGGTAGTACTGGACCGAAGGCTTTGACAATGTTCCTTGCGCAAAATTCCGAGTTGCATAACGCACTTCCAAAAAACGTGTTCTATCCTATCGGAGTTCACGACCACGATCAGTTTCTTGAGCCCGGCCGGTGGCAGCTGAACGATTTTCCGAGTGAAACCATTTGTCTTCATTTGTGGGGTAGCAGAATTCGTAAAACTTTGGCGGAGAGGTATAATGGTCAAGTTCCCCGGGGAAGTTTATATGCTGAAATTCTCGACACGTTTGCCGACTTAGGCCAATGACCGAACCCCTGCTGATCCTGACGATGAAATGGGGCACGCTGTACAGCAGTGCCGACGTGAACCGTCTGGCGGCGCAGGTGCGGCGGCATCTGGACCGCCCGCATCGGTTCATCTGCTTCACCGACGACGCAGCAGGCCTTGATCCGCAGGTCGAGGCGATGCCGTTGCCCGAACTGGGTCTGCCCCAGGGGCATTCCGACACGCGCTGGCGCAAGCTGGCGCTGTTCCGGCGCGATCTGGGGGGGCTGTCGGGGACGGCGCTGTTTCTGGACATCGACCTGG
Source organism: Paracoccus sp. Arc7-R13 (assembly GCF_004010775.1). Lineage (NCBI taxonomy): Bacteria > Pseudomonadati > Pseudomonadota > Alphaproteobacteria > Rhodobacterales > Paracoccaceae > Paracoccus > Paracoccus sp. Arc7-R13. The sequence continues at coordinate 687,008 of NZ_CP034810.1, forward strand.
TGGTGGTGGACGATCTGGGGCCGTTCTTTGATCTGCCGGGCGATTTCTTCATCATCCGCGACGATGACCTGTTCCGGGCAAAGCCCCTGCGCAAGGTCAACCCGGATCGTGACCGCTTCCTTCACAGCGTCGGCAATTCCAGCGTGTTCCGGTACCGGATCGGCGAACATGCCTATGTCCTGGACGCCTATCTGGCCGATCCGGCGGCGGCCACCCGGGACTATGAGATCAGCCAGCAGTTCCAGTCGGCGCAGCTGGCCGCCCACGGGAACCTGCATTACTGGCCCAAGGGCTGGTGCGTCAGCTTCAAGAACGACTGCGTGCCGCGTAACCTGGCCAGCTATCTGCGCGCCCCCTCCCTGCCCGAGGGGGCGAGGATCGTGCTATTCGCGGGCGCGCCCAAGATGGAGGACGTCTTTGCCGGACGCGGGCACAAATGGTACCGCCGCATCGGCGATATCGGCTGGCTGCGCCGCGCGTGGGAAAACCCGTGATCTCCGAGGCCTTCCGCCGGTTCAAGCAGCGCCGCCGCCAGGCCCGCGCCCTGGCCGAGATCGCCGCGCGCCCCGACCGTCCGGGCCGTCCGCACGGGTTGCCCGGCCCGCTGATCGTGTCGCTGACCAGCCACGCGGCGCGCTTTGCCACGCTGGCGCCGACGCTGCGCGCGCTGACGCGGCAGACGGTGCAGCCCGACCGCGTGATCCTGTGGTTGGCCGAGGGCGATCAGCACCGCCTGCCGCCGGAGGTCGCGGCGATGGCGGGGCTGGAGATCCGCATCTGTCCCGACTGGCGATCCTACAAGAAGATCGTGCCGACGCTGATGGCGCATCCCGAGGCCTATATCGCGACGGCGGATGACGACCTCTATTATCCCGCCGACTGGCTGGAGCGGCTGGTGGCCGTGGCGGGGTCGGGCGTCGCCTGCCTGCGCGCGCATCGCGTGGTGATGGCGGGGGCGGGACCCGCGGGATATGAGGGCTGGACCCACAATATCGACGCGCCCGAGGTCGGGCCGCTGGTCTTTCCGACCGGCGTGTCGGGGGTGATCTATGCGCCCGGCGTCTTCCATGCGGACGTGACGCGGGACGACCTGTTCATGCGGCTGGCGCCGGGGGCGGATGACATCTGGCTGTACTGGATGCACCGGCTGGCCGGGTCGCGGCCCGCCAAGACCGGCGGGCGCGCGCGCACTCTGGAATGGCAGGGCAGTCAGGCCGTCAGCCTGCGCGCCGTGAACCGCCCCGCCGCAGGGCAGGGCGGCAATGACCGTGCCATCGCCGCCCTGCTGGATCATTACGGTTGGCCGTGATCAGGCCGGGTCCTTGGCATAGCGCAGATAGGGCAGCTTGATGTCCAGGGGGCCGTATTTCGCCTCGGCCGAGGCATCGTCCAGGGACAGGGCCACGATCACGTCCTGACCGGGCACCCAGTTGGCGGGCGTGGCGATCGGCACGCCGTCGGTCTTCTGCACCGCGTCCAGCGCGCGCAGGATCTCGGCAAAATTGCGCCCCACGGACATGGGATAGGTCATGGTCAGGCGGACCTTCTTGTCCGGCCCGATGATGAAGACGGTGCGCACGGTCGCGGAATGGGCGGGCGTGCGGCCTTCGGTCGGCAGGTAGTATTCGGCCGGCAGCATGTCATAGGCCTTGGCGACGCCCAGGTCGCTGTCGTCGATGATGGCGAAGTTCGCAGGAACGCCGGCGACCTTGCCGATATCGGCCTTCCATTTCTCATGGTCGTCCACGCTGTCCACGGACACGCCCAGCACCTTGGTGTTGCGCTTTTCGAATTCGGGAGCCAATTGCGCCACGGCGCCGAATTCTGTGGTGCAGACCGGGGTGAAGTCGCGCGGATGGCTGAAGACGATGGCATAGCTGTCGCCGATCCAGTCGTGGAAGCGGATCTGCCCTTCGGTCGAATTGGCGGTGAAGTCGGGGGCCGTGTCATTGATGCGCAGGGACATGGGCGCTCCTTTTCCGGTTGGTTGCGTCGCCCCATAGATAAGCGCCGCGGCGCGGAATGCCAGTGGGGGCGCCATGCGGCCGGGGTTGCGGCGCGGCCTGCGGGGTGACAGGCTTTGCCCGAACGCCAGTCAGGAGGACCAGATGCTGGACCAGCGGAAATTCTATATCGACGGAGCCTGGGTGGACCCCGTGCAGGCACGCGACCTGGAGGTGATCGACCCGTCGACCGAGGATGCGGTCGCGTTCATCTCGATCGGCGATCAGGCGGATACCGATGCCGCGGTGGCCGCGGCCAAGCGTGCCTTTCCGGCCTGGGCCGCGACGCCGCCCGCCGAACGCTTGGCCGTGGTCGAGCGCATCCTGGCGATCTATGAGCGGCGCATGCCCGACATCGCCCGCGCGATCAGCCTGGAGATGGGCGCGCCCGAGGACATGTCCTTGGCCGACCAGGCCGAGTCCGGGGCCTGGCACACCCGCAATTTCATCACCGCCTTCAGGGAGTTCCAGTTCGTGCGGCCCTTGGGGGCGCATGCGCCGACCAGCATGGTCGCGTGGGAGCCGGTGGGCGTGGTGGGCCTGATCACGCCCTGGAACTGGCCGATGAACCAGGTGACGCTGAAGGTGATCCCGGCGCTGCTGGCGGGGGATACCTGCGTGCTGAAGCCCTCCGAGATCGCGCCTTTGTCGTCGATGGTCTTTGCCGAGGTGCTGGATGAGGCGGGCGTGCCAGCGGGCGTCTTCAACCTGGTGAACGGCGACGGGGCGGGGGTCGGCAGCCAGCTGTCGGTGCATCCGGATGTCGAGATGATCAGCTTCACCGGTTCTACGCGCGCCGGGATAGCGATCAGCAAGGCCGCGGCCGACAGCCTGAAGAAGGTCGTTCTGGAGCTGGGTGGCAAGGGCGCCAACATCGTCTTTGCTGATGCCGACGACAAGGCCGTGGTGCGGGGGGCGCGGCACTGCTTCTACAACAGCGGGCAGTCCTGCAACGCCCCGACGCGGATGCTGGTCGAACGCTCGGTCTATGATCGCGCGGTCGAGGTCGCGGCCAAGGTGGCCGAGGAGACCGCCGTGGCGACGGCCCATCAGCCGGGCAAGCATATCGGCCCGGTGGTCAGCCGCCAGCAATGGGATAAGATCCAAGGCCTGATCCAGGCCGGCATCGACGAGGGCGCGCGGCTGGTCGCCGGCGGGCCGGGCCTGCCGGAGGGGGTGAACCGCGGCTATTTCGTGCGGCCGACGGTCTTTGCGGATGTGTCGAACGACATGACAGTCGCGCAGCAGGAGATCTTTGGCCCGGTTCTGTCAATCATCCCCTTCGACAGCGAGGAGGAGGCCGTGGCCATCGCCAATGAGACGCCCTACGGGCTGACGAACTATGTCCAGAGCCAGGACGGCGCACGCCGCAACCGCGTGGCGCGGCAGCTGCGGGCGGGCATGGTCGAGATGAACGGCGAATCGCGCGGGGCCGGATCGGCCTTCGGCGGGGTCAAGAAATCCGGCCGGGCGCGCGAAGGCGGCGTGATGGGGCTGGAGGAGTTCATGGACAGCAAGGCCATCAGCGGATGGGACCGCGACGCCTGACCGTCGGGCCGTCTGCGTCCCGCGACGTGCCGGGGGGACTTCCCGTCCCCCCGGACCCCCCTGCGGGAATACCCCAAGGGCCGGGTCAAGATGCGACAGCGGTGCAGGATTGCGACGACGTCGACGGTGTAGGGCCTGCGGGAGCATAGCTCCCGCGCGCAAGCCGGCCCCCTCGATGGGGGCCGGCTTGCGCCGCTACCGCCCGGCAGGGCAAACTGCGATCCGGTGCGGAACTCAGCCGATCTCTGCTAGGAAAATGTAGCCCGCGCCATAGATCGTCTTGATCAGCCGCGGGTTCTTGGGATCCTCGCCCAGCTTGGTCCGCAGGCGCGAGATGCGCACGTCCATCGCCCGATCAAAGCTGTCGCCGGCCGTGCCGCCCAGGGTTTCCAGCATCTGTGCGCGGGTGATCAGGCGGCGGGGATTGTCGGTGAACAGGCGCAGCACCTCTGCCTCGGCGTGGCTCAGCGGTGTCTCGATGCCGTCGGGCGCGGTCAGCAGGTAACGGTCGAAATCCGCCGTCCAGCCCGCAAAGCGCAGCGTCTGGGGGCGCTGGGTCGCGTTTTGGGACGGCCGTCGCAGGCGGGCGCGGATGCGGGCCACGACCTCGGCCGGCTCGAAGGGCTTGGTGATGTAGTCGTCGGCCCCCAGCTCCAACCCCGTCACCCGGTCCTGGACCTGCGCCCGTCCCGACACGATGATGATCACCGCCCCCGAATCGGATGCCAGCCGATGGACCAGCGCCAACCCGTCCCGGTCCGGCAGGCCCAAATCGATCAGGCAGGCATCCGGTGTAATGCGGCGCAGCGCGGCCTCGAACTCGGTGGCGCGGCCGAAGCTTTGCGTGCGAAAGCCTGCCTGTTCCAGCGCGGCGGACAGGATGCGGCGGATCTGCGGCTCGTCGTCCAGGATCGCGATCAGGGGGGCGTCGGTCATGGCATCTCCTTTACGGGGGCTGCCAGTGCGGCGGCCAGGCGCGGGGCCGTCACGGGCTTGGTCAGCACCGGCCCCGGCGCGCGGGCGCGCAGCGGATCGCCCGGTGGCAGCGAGGTCATCATCACCAGGGGTACCGTCCCCGCCAGATCCAGTCCCAGCCCGTCGCCCAGCTGGATGTCCGACAGGATCACCTCCAACCCCGGCAGGTCCGTCAGGGCGCGGGCCTCCGACAGGGACGCGGCCTCGATCACCGCATGGCCCAGCCCGGTCAGCTCGTCGCGGACCTGAGCGCGGATCTGGTCGTCATCCTCGACCAGCAGCACCATCCGCCGCGCCACGGGCCGCCAAGGCAGGCGCAGCATCACCTGCGCGCCCCGTGGCCCGTTCGACAGGCGCATGGTGCCCCCGACCATCTTGGTCTGGTCATAGACCATCGACAGACCCAGACCCGAGCCCTGGCCCTTCTTGGTGGTGAAGAAGGGTTCAGTCGCGCGGGATAGGGCTTCGGGGGTGAAGCCGGGTCCGGTATCGCCCACCGTCAGTTCCAGCCAGTCGCCGCTGCGCCGCGCCTTCAGCGTGATGACGCCGGGTGGGGTGATCGCCGCATTGGCGTTCAGGATCAGGTTCAGCGCCGAATCCTGTAGCGCGCCGGGGTCCAAGAGTAGCTGTCCGAGCGGCAGGGCCAGGGCCAGGTCCAGCCGCGTCCCTTCGGACAGCGACGGGCGGGCCAGCACCGCCAGATCGGACAGCAATGTCGGCAGGTCCGTCGGCTCCAGCGCGGGTTCGCGCGCGCCGGTGATCTGCGCCAGCCGGTCCAGAAGCGAGGCCCCGCGCCGGGCGGCCGCCAGCGTCGCTTGGACATCCTCGGCCGCGTCCGGTGGCAGGTCGCGGGCGGCCAGTCGGGCCTGCAGGCCCAGGATGATCGTCAGCAGGTTGCCGAAATCATGCGCCATGCCGCTGGTCAGCTGGGCGGCCAGGTTGCGCCGCGCGGCATGGGCCAGCGCCTCTCGCGATTGGACCTCGGCGCTGACATCGGTGGATAGGATATAGACCCCCTGACCATCGCGGTCGGGCGTCAGCGCGATGCGGATGCGCCGGCCCGAGGTGGGGTGGGTGATCTCGAACACCTGCGGATCGCCCGCCAGCGCGCGCTCCATGAACGGGTGCAGGGTTCGCGCGGTGGCCGCCCCCAGGGCCTGTTCCAGCGTCAGCCCGACGATGTCGCCCTCGGCCCCCGGAAAGATCACCGGCAGCCGCCGGTTGGAGAAGGTATAGCGGAACTGCGCGTCCATATGCGCGATATGGGCCGGGACCATCTCGGTCACCTGGCGGGTACGGGCCTCGGTCCGGGTCAGGATACGCTGCGCTTCGGACAGGGCGGCGTTCGTCGCGGCCAGCTTGCGGTTCGCCGCCGCCAGCCGTTCGGCATTCAGCAGCACCTGTTCGGACAGCGCGTCCGACCGCGCCCGAAGTAGCGCTTCCTGACGCTTGATGTCGGTGATGTCGGTATAGACGGTGACCCAGCCCCCTTGCGACAGCGGTGCGCCCTCGACCGCGACCCACCGGCCGTCGGCGCGTTCGCGTTCGAAGTAGTGGGGCTGGAACGTGCGGGCCTGGGCCACGCGCAGGGCGACGGCCTGTTCGGGGTCCTCGGTCGGGCCGTATTCGCCGCGCCGGGCCAGAAAGCGGATCGTGTCCTCGAAATGGCTGCCCGGCAGGGTCAGGTCGTCGGGCAGGTCGAACATCGTCTGGTACTGCCGGTTGGCCACCGCCAGGCGCAGGTCCGCGTCGAAGATGGACAGCGCCTGGCCGATCAGGTTCAGCCCCGACCGGGTCAGGTCGGCGCGAATCTCGGCCCGCGTGACGGGGTCGGGGTGGTGCATGGCGGTCTCCTCCGCCCGTTGGCCTAGCACCGGTGTGCAGCGTGCGAAAGCGTCGTAACATTTCGTAGGAATCGCGTAAAACTGGCGCAAGGTTTGGCGCCAATGGTATGTGTGTCGCGGGGCACGGGGAGGTGCCGCGCGACAGGGCGTCCGCGCCTTGAGGGAGGATACATGACCGTTCAGCACACGCCCCCGGGCGATCTGCAATCCGTGCCCGCGCTGCTGGCGCGCAACGTCGCCCGCTTTGGCGACCGCCCCGCCTATCGCGAGAAGGAATACGGGATCTGGCAAAGCTGGACCTGGACCCAGGCCGCGGACGAGATCCGCGCCCTGGCGATGGGGCTGATGGCGCAGGGGCTGGCGCCGGGCGATCACATGGCGATCATCGGGCGCAACCGTCCGGCGCATTACTGGGGCATGATCGCGGCGCAGATGTGCGGCGCGATCCCGGTGCCCCTGTACCAGGACGCCGTGGCCGAGGAGATGGCCTATGTCCTGGATCATTGCGGCGCGCGCTTCGTGCTGTGCGGCGATCAGGAGCAGGTCGACAAGGTGCTGGAGGTCGAGCAGACCACCGGCGCGCGGGCCCGCATCATCTATACCGACGGGCGGGGCCTGAGGAAGTACGACCATGCCAACATGGCGTCGCTGGCCGACGTGCAGGCGCAGGGCCGGGCGGGGGCCGCGACCCTGGGGCAGCGGCTAGACGCGATCATCGCCGGGCTGGATTACGACAGCACCTGCGTGATGCTGTACACCAGCGGCACGACGGGCAAGCCCAAGGGCGTGGTCCTGTCCAACCGAAACATCATCGAGACCGCTCGCAACACCGCCAATTTCGACCATCTGACCGAGGTCGAGGAGATCGTGGCCTATCTGCCGATGGCCTGGGTGGGCGACTTCATCTTTTCGATGGGCCAGGCGATGTGGTCGGGCTTCACCGTGAACTGCCCCGAGGGGGCGCACACGATGATGACCGACATGCGCGAGATCGGCCCGACCTACTTCTTTGCCCCGCCCCGCGTCTTCGAAGGGCAGCTGACATCCGTGATGATCCGCATGGAAGATGCCAGCCGCCTGAAACGCTGGCTGTTCAAGCGCGGCATGGCGGTGGCGCATCGCGCGGGCCCGGCGCTCCTGGACGGCAAGACGGTCGGCTTGGGCGACAAGCTGGCCTATGCGCTGGGCAAGATCTTCGTCTTCGGCCCGCTGAAGAACACCCTGGGCCTGAGCCGCGTGCGCGTGGGCTATACCGCCGGAGAGGCGATCGGCCCCGAGATCTTCGATTTCTACCGCAGCCTGGGCATCAACCTGAAGCAGCTTTACGGCCAGACCGAGGCAAGCGTCTTCATCACCCAGCAGCCCGACGGGCAGGTGCGCTCTGACACGGTGGGCGTTCCCAGCCCCGGGGTCGAGGTCCGCATCGGAGAGAACGGCGAGGTCTATTACCGCAGCCCCGGCACCTTCGTCGAATATTACAAGAACGCCGACAGCACCGCATCGACCAAGGATGCCGAGGGCTGGGTCGCCACGGGCGACGCGGGCTTCTTCGAGGAGGGCAGCGGCCATCTGCGCATCATCGACCGCGCCAAGGACGTGGGCCGCATGGCCAGCGGCGCGATGTTCGCCCCCAAATATGTCGAGAACAAGCTGAAGTTCTATCCCAACATCCTGGAGGCCGTGGTCATCGGCAACGGCCGCGACTTCTGTACCGCGATGATCAACATCGACCTGACCGCGGTCGGCAACTGGGCCGAACGCAACAACATCGCCTATGGCAGCTATCAGGAACTGGCCGGCCACCCGCAGGTCTATGAGACCATCCGCGGCCATGTCGAGGCGGTGAACGAATCCGTGGCGCAGGACCCGATGCTGTCGGGCTGCCAGGTCCACCGCTTCCTGGTGCTGCACAAGGAGCTGGACCCCGACGACGGAGAGATGACCCGCACCCGCAAGGTCCGCCGCGCCGTCATCACCGAGAAGTTCCACGACCTGGTCACCGCGCTCTATGACGGATCGTCCAGCGTCCATACCCGGACCGAGGTCACCTACGAGGACGGCCGCAAGGGTGCGATCAGCGCGACCCTGCGCATCGAGGATGCCCGCGTCTTCGGCGACGCGGCCCGTCAGAAGGTAGCAGCCCAATGAACGCGATGACCCAGGACGGCTATGTGACCGCCGACGGCCGCCAGATCGGCCCCGTGGTGATGGAGCTGAAGAACATTACCCTGCGGTTCGGCGGCGTTGTCGCCATCAAGGACATCAGCTTCGACATCCGGCAGGGAGAGATCCGCGCGATCATCGGCCCGAACGGCGCGGGCAAGTCGTCGATGCTGAACATCATCTCGGGGTTCTACAACCCGCAGGAGGGGCAGGTCATCTTCAAGGGCCAGCCGCGCCCGGCGATGAAGCCCTATCAGGTCGCGCGCCTGGGCATCGCCCGCACCTTCCAGAACATCGCGCTGTTCGACGGCATGTCGGTTCTGGACAACATCATGACCGGGCGCCTGAACAAGATGAAGACGGGCTTCCTGTCCCAGGCCCTGTGGTGGGGCGCGGCCGAGCGTGAGGAGAACGAGAACCGCGCCGTGGTCGAACGCATCATCGACTTCCTGGAGATCCAGAACATCCGCAAGACGCCCGTCGGCCGTCTGCCCTACGGCCTGAAGAAGCGGGTCGAGCTGGCCCGCGCGCTGGCGGCGGAACCGAACCTGCTGCTGCTGGACGAGCCGATGGCCGGCATGAACGTCGAGGAGAAGGAGGACATGTCCCGCTTCATCCTGTCGGTGAACGACGAGTTCGGCACCACGATCTGCCTGATCGAGCACGACATGGGCGTGGTCATGGACCTGTCCGACCGGGTGGTGGTGATGGATTACGGCAAGAAGATCGGCGACGGCACCCCCGCCGAGGTGCGCAGCAACCAGGCGGTGATCGACGCCTATCTGGGGGTGGCCCATGACTGATCCGATCCGTGCAGAAGTGAAAGGACGCGCCCCATGGACCAGCTGATCTTCGCCGCCGAGGTCGTGCTGAACGGCCTGATGACCGGAGTCATGTACGCGCTTGTGGCGCTGGGCTTCGTGCTCATCTTCAAGGCGTCCGGCGTCTTCAACTATGCCCAGGGGGTGCTGGCGCTGTTCGCGGCACTGACGCTGGTGGGCATCCAGAACGGCCAGGTGCCCTTCGCGCATCTGATCAACGCGGCCTTCGGCACCTCGCTGCACCATTTCGGCTGGACGGTCCCCGCGGTCCTGGCCGTGGCCCTGACCGCACTGGTGATGGTCGGCCTGGCCTTCCTGATCGAGAAGCTGGTTCTGCAGCACCTGGTGGGACAGGAACCGATCATCCTCTTCATGGCGACCATCGGCCTTGCCTATTTCCTGGAGGGCCTGGGCGACGTGATGTGGGGCGCCGACATCAAGACGCTGGACGTTGGACTGCCACAGGGCATCTCGGACGGGATCGAGGCCGTCACCGCGCAATGGTTCGGCTATGGCTTCTTCATCGACCGGCTGGACCTGTGGGCCACGCTGATCGCGGCGATCCTGGTGGCCGCACTGGTGGCCTTCGCGCAATACACCAAGCAGGGCCGCGCCATGCGCGCCGTGGCCGACGACCACCAGGCGGCGATGTCCGTGGGCATCTCGCTGCGCTTCATCTGGGTGATGGTCTGGTCGATCGCAGGTTTCGTGGCGCTGGTCGCGGGCATCATGTGGGGCACGAAATCGGGGGTGCAGTTCAGCCTGTCGCTGATCGCGCTCAAGGCGTTGCCGGTGCTGATGCTGGGGGGCTTCACTTCGATCCCCGGCGCCATCGTGGGCGGGCTGATCATCGGCGTGGGCGAGAAACTGTTCGAATTCACCATCGGCCCGATGGTCGGCGGCGCGACAGAGAACTGGTTCGCCTATGTCCTGGCGCTGATCTTCCTGGTGTTCCGGCCCCAGGGGCTGTTCGGCGAACGCATCATCGAACGGGTGTGACCATGGCGCTTCTTCATTGCAGAAATACCCCGGGGGTGCGGGGGCTGGCCCCCGCCGACCGTGCTGAAAGGAACACCCGATGATCTATCGTGAGGCCGGCGACTTCAAGACCAGCTACCGCGACGACAGCCAGACCTTTCCGATCCGTCTGGACCGCTGGGGCTATTACGCGATCCTGGCCGTGGCCTTCGGGATCATTCCTTTCGTCATCAACGACTATTGGGCCAATGCGGTCCTGGTGCCCTTCCTGATCTATGCCATCGCCGCCCTGGGGCTGAACGTGCTGACCGGCTATGCCGGCCAGGTCAGCCTGGGAACCGGCGGTTTCATGGCGGTGGGGGCCTATGCGGTCTACAAGCTGATGACGGCATTCCCGGATGTCAGCATCGTCATCCACATCCTGCTGGCGGGCGGCATCACCGCCGGGGTGGGCGTCCTGTTCGGCCTGCCCAGCCTTCGGATCAAGGGCTTCTATCTGGCCGTCGCCACGCTGGCCGCGCAGTTCTTCCTGGTCTGGCTGTTCAACAAGGTCCCGTGGTTCTACAACTATTCGGCCTCGGGCCAGATCACCGCGCCGACGCGCACGGTGTTCGACCAGGCGGTGACCGGCCCGGCCGCGACCGCGCCCGCGAAATACCTGATCTGCCTGGTCTTCGCCTTCGTGCTGGCCTGGGTCGCGCGCAACCTGACGCGCGGCAGCCTGGGGCGCAAGTGGATGGCCATCCGCGACATGGACATCGCGGCCGAGATCATCGGCGTGAACCCCCTGCGCGCGAAACTGTCGGCCTTTGCCGTCAGCAGCTTCTTCATCGGCATCGCCGGCGCGCTTCTGTTCGCGGTCTATCTGGGGGCTGCCGAGGTCGGCGAGGCCTTCGGCATCAACAAGAGCTTCCTTGTGCTGTTCATGATCATCATCGGCGGCCTGGGCAGCATCTTCGGCAGCTTTGCCGGCGCGGCCTTCCTGGTGCTGCTGCCGGTGCTGCTCAAGAACTTCCTGGTCGGCAACATGGGCTGGCCCACCGACCTGGCCGCCCATATCGAGCTGATGATCGTGGGCGCGCTGATCGTGACCTTCCTCATCGTCGAGCCGCACGGCCTGGCGCGCCTGTGGCGCCTGGCCAAGGACAAGCTGCGCCTGTGGCCGTTCCCGCATTAACGTCAAGACCGGGCAACCGGCATCGCATCTCTGGGAGGAGACCCGCAATGAAACTGACCCTTGCCGCCCTGGCCACCACGATGATGGTCGCAAGCCCCGCACTGGCGGACCTGATCGTGCCGAACATGTCCTATCGGACCGGCCCCTATGCCGCGAACGGTATCCCCTATGCCGACGGCTTTGCCGATTACTTCACGCTGCTCAACGAACGCGACGGCGGCATCGGCGGCCAGCGCATCCAGGTCCCGGAATGCGAGACCGCCTACAACACCGAGAAGGGGGTCGAGTGCTATGAATCGCTGCGCACCCAGAACCCGCTGGTCCTGAATCCGCTGTCGACGGGCATCACCTATCAGCTGATCCCGCGGATCACCCAGGACGGCATCCCGCTCTACACGCCGGGCTATGGCCGCACCTCGGCCAAGGACGGCTCTGTCTTCGAATGGGTGTTCAACGCGCCGGCGAACTATTGGGACGGCGCCTCGGTCGCGGTCAAGCATATCCTGGACCAGGAGGGGGGCGACCTGTCCGGCAAGAAGATCGCGCTGGTCTATCACAACTCGGCCTATGGCAAGGAGCCGATCCGTACGCTGGAGGAGCTGTCCGAAAAGCACGGGTTCGAACTGAGCCTGCTGCCCGTGGACGCACCCGGCCAAGAGCAGAAGTCGCAATGGCTGCAGATTCGCCGCGACCGGCCCGATTACGTGATCATGTATGCCTGGGGCGTGATGAACCAGGTCGCCATCCAGGAGGCCGTGAACATCCGCTTCCCGATGGACAAGTTCATCGGCATCTGGTGGTCGGGCTCCGAGAACGACGTGCGCGCGGCGGGGGCCGGGGCCGAGGGCTACAAAGCGCTGACCTTCCACGGCGTGGGCCGCGACTATCCGCTGTACGAGGACCTGCAGACGCATGTCTATGACAAGGGTCTGGCGGCCGGTGCGGGCGATCAGGCGGGCAGCGTTCTCTATTCGCGCGGCGCCTATGCGGCGCTGGTGATCGCCGAGGCCATCGCCAAGGCGCAGGAGCTGGCCGGCACCCCCGAGATCACGCCCGCGCAGATGCGCGACGGCTTCGAGGCGCTGGACATCACCGCCGAGCGCATGGCTGAGCTGGGCCTGCCCGATTTCGGCGCGCCCATCGCGCTGTCCTGTCAGAACCACGGCGGCGACGGCCTGGCCCGCGTGCAGCAGTGGAACGCCGCCGAGGGGACGTGGTCGCTGATCACCGACTTCATCGAGCCGGATGCCGAGATCCTGGACCCGCTGATCAAGGAAGACAGCGCCGCCTATGCCGCCGAGGCGGGCCTGACCGCGCGCTGCAACTGATCCACGACCGGCGGCGGTCACCCCGCCGCCGGTCCCGCATCCAAGGGGACAGCCCATGTTCGATACCCGCACCCAAGAGACGCTGCTGGACGTCAACAACATCGAGGTGATCTACAACCACGTCATCCTGGTCCTGAAGGGCGTCAGCCTGACGGTGCCCAAGGGCGGCATCACCGCACTGCTGGGCGGCAACGGGGCGGGCAAGACCACGACGCTCAAGGCGATCTCGAACCTGCTGGCCAGCGAGCGGGGCGAGGTGACCAAGGGGTCGATCACCTATCAGGGCGACGACATCACCGCGCTGGACCCGGCCGCCCTGGTGCGGCGCGGCGTCATCCAGGTGATGGAGGGCCGCCACTGCTTCGAGCACCTGACGGTGGAGGAGAACCTGCTGACCGGCGCCTATACCCGCCGCGACGGATCGGCCGCCATCAAGCGCGACCTGGAGATGGTCTATGACTATTTCCCGCGCCTGCGCGAGCGGCGCAAGAGCCAGGCGGGATACACCTCGGGCGGCGAACAGCAGATGACCGCGATGGGTCGCGCGCTGATGTCGCGCCCGCAGATGATCCTCTTGGACGAGCCGTCGATGGGCCTGGCCCCGCAGCTGGTCGAGCAGATCTTCCAGATCGTCAAGGCCGTGAACGAGGGCGAGGGGGTCACCTTTCTTCTGGCCGAGCAGAACACCAACGTCGCGCTGCGCTATGCCCATCAGGGCTACATCCTGGAAAACGGGCGCGTCGTGATGGAGGGTCCGGCCGCGCAGCTGCGCGAGAACCCGGACGTCAAGGAATTCTACCTGGGCATGTCGGACGAGGGGCGCAAGTCCTTCCGCGAGGTGCGCAGCTATCGCCGGCGCAAGCGCTGGCTGGCCTGAGGGGGTCATCATGGGATATTACGACGATCTGGAAACGCGCGACGAGGGTCAGCGCGCCGAGGCGCTGGCCCAGGCCCTGCCGCTGGCGCTGAGCCGCGCCAAGCTGGCCCCCGCGATGGCGCGCCTTCTGCGCGACGTGGAGCCGGAGGTGGTGACCGACCACGCCGCGCTGGCCCGCCTGCCGGTGATCCGCAAGGCCGAGCTGTCCGAGGCGCAGCGCAAGCAGCCCCCCTTCGGCGGCTATACCACCCGCCCCGCCGCGCAGTTCGACCACATCTTTCAAAGCCCCGGCCCGATCTATGAACCCGGTCGGCGCGACGGCGACTGGTGGCGGCTTGGCCGCTTCCTGCATGCCGCGGGCGTGGGGCAGGGCGACATCGTCCAGAACTGCTTCGGCTATCACCTGACGCCTGCCGGGATGATGTTCGAATCAGGCGCGCGGGCCGTCGATGCGGCGGTCCTGCCCGCCGGCACCGGGCAGACAGAACTGCAGGTGCGCGCGGCCGTCGACATCGGCACGACCTGCTATGCCGGCACGCCCGATTTCCTCAAGGTGATCCTGGACCGTGCCGACGAGATGGGCGAGGTGCTGTCCTTCACCAAGGCCGTGGTGGGCGGCGGCGCGCTGTTCCCGTCGCTGCGCCAGATGTATGCCGACCGGGGGATCGTCACGCGGCAATGCTATGCCACCGCCGATCTGGGTAACATCGCCTATGAGAGCGAGGCGATGGAGGGAATGATCGTGGACGAGGGTGTGATCGTCGAGATCGTGCGCCCCGGCACCGGCGATCCGGTTCCCGACGGCGAGGTCGGCGAAGTGCTGGTGACCACGCTGAACCCGGATTATCCGCTGGTTCGTTTCGCGACGGGTGACCTGTCTGCGGTCCTTGCAGGTACCAGTCCTTGTGGTCGCACCAACATGCGCATCAAGGGGTGGATGGGGCGCGCCGATCAGACGACAAAGATCAAGGGCATGTTCGTGCGCCCCGAACAGGTGGCAGCCCTGGTCGCGCGCCATGCGGACGTGTCCCGCGCCCGCGTGATCGCCGATCGTCGCGGAGAGATGGACGTGATGACCGTCCAGCTGGAAACTGCGGGTCAGGGGGGCGACTATGCCGCATCCGTCATGGACACGCTGAAGCTGCGCGGCGACATCGAACTGGTGGCACCGGGCAGCCTGCCCAATGATGGCAAGGTCATCGAGGATCGCCGCAGCTATGAATAGGACGCATTTGATCCGTTAACTTGATCGAAACCTTTGACCCGGCGACAAGGATGCCTGACCGGAACGAAGGATAGACATCATGGCTGCGGGCAAGGGGCTGAACGGGCCGTCCATCATCATCAAGCGCGTCGAGGCGTCGTCCGACGGCGGCCACCACGGCGGCGCGTGGAAGGTCGCCTATGCGGATTTCGTGACCGCGATGATGGCGTTCTTCCTGCTGATGTGGCTGCTAAACGCCACCACCGAGGAGCAGAAGACCGGTCTGGCCGACTACTTCGCACCGACGGTGATCCAGACGCCGAACGCCACCACCAGCGGCGGCGGCGACGGGACCGAGGACGGCGTCCGTCACGCGGTCGAGGCGCCGCTGCCCGACAGCGACAGTGCAGGCGACTTCGAGGAGGTCGCCCGCGCCGTCCAGGACAGCCTGACCGGCACGGGCGCCGAATCGTCCCAGCTGACCAACCTGCTGCAGCATGTCGTGACCCGCATGACCGACGAAGGGTTGGTGATCGAGCTGGGCGATCTGACCGACGCCCCCCTGTTCGTCGAGGACACCGCCCAGCCCCAGCCCGCCCTGTCCGAACTGATGGGAATCATCGCGCGGGTCATCCGGCATGTCAGGAACGATGTGGCGATCTCGGGCCATGTGCGCGCCTATCCCGAAACCCTGGTCGCGTCGCCGGTCTGGCCGCTGTCGGATGCCCGGGCGCATACGGTGCGCAACCTGCTGGAACAGCAGGGTTTCGACGGCAAGCGCGTGCAGCGGGTCAGCGGCTATGCGGACCGCAAGAACCGGCAGGGCAACCCGATGGACCCGCTGAACAACCGGATAGAGCTGATTTTACTCAGGTAGCCGTCGCGGTTAGCCTTATCTTAAGCGTTCACGGGCAGTGTGACGGACAAGACCGAAATCAGAAGGGTGTCTGTCCATGTCCATCTCCTCTGCGATGAATGCCGGCGTGTCCGGCCTTGCCGCGAACTCGTCGCGGCTGGGAACCATCTCGGACAATATCGCGAACGCATCGACCTTCGGGTACAAGCGCGTCGAGACCGACTTCAATGCGCTGGTCGTGGGGCAGGGGGCGGGCCTTTACACCGCAGGTGGCGTTCGCGCGTCCACGACGCGATCGGTGTCGCAGGACGGTGCGATCGTGACCACCTCGAATGCGCTGGATCTTGCGATGACCGGGCGGGGCATGCTGCCCGTGACGACCCTGAACGATGCAACCGGTGGGGGGACGCCGTCGCTGATGATGACGCGGACCGGTGCGTTCCGTCCCGATGCGGGCGGCTTGCTGCGCACCGAAAGCGGGCTGGTGCTGATGGGCTGGCCCACGGCCGCGGACGGTAGCATGCCGCTTGTCGCGCGCGACACGTCGGCCGCACTGCAGCCGATCCGCATCGAATCGAACCGCCCTGTCGGGGATCCGACGACGCAGGTGTCGCTTGGCGCCAACCTACCCGCAACAGAGACCCTGCCCACCGGCTCGGGCGACCCGCTGCCGCTGCGCGTCGAGTATTTCGGCAACCTGGGAACCTCGGAATCGCTGGACATCACCTTCACGCCCGACACCAGCGATCCAACCGGCATGTCGAACACCTGGACGGTCAGCATCAGCGACAGTGCCAGTGATCCCGCAGCCAACCCGATCTCAACCTTCCAGGTGACGTTCGACGACAGCCAGGGGGCGGGCGGCGCGCTGCTGAACGTCGTCGGCGGCGGCTATGATCCGGCAACCGGTGCGATCCCGCTGACCGTCGGGGGCGGCAACATAGAGCTTTCCATCGGCGTGCCGGGCGGGGCCTCGGGCCTGAAGCAGCTGGCGGCCAGCTTCTCTCCGTCGAACGTGGTCAAGAACGGCTCTCCGGTGGGGCAGCTGGTCGCGGTCGAGGTTGACCCGCAGGGCTATGTCAAGGCGACCTACGACACCGGTTTCGTCAAGGCGCTGTACAAGATCCCCGTCATCGACGTCCCGAATCCCAACGGCCTGGTGGCGGTCGAGGGGCAGGCCTTCAAGACATCGCCCGATTCTGGCGGTTTCTTCCTGTGGGATGCGGGCGACGGGCCGACGGGCGCCATCGCCGGCTATGCCCGCGAGGCGTCGACCACAGACATCGCGCAGGAACTGACACATCTGATCACCACGCAACGCGCCTATTCGTCGAACGCCAAGATCATCCAGACGGTCGACGAGATGCTGCAGGAAACCACGAACATCAAGCGCTGATCCGCCCCGCAGGGGATCGGGTGAAGGAGGCCGGACATGAGCATTGCCAAGGCGATATCGAACGCGATGTCGGGGCTGACTGCCACCGCGCGCGGCACCGAAACGGTGGCGTCGAACATCGCCAACGTCATGACGCCCGGTTATGCCCGGCGCGACATGGTGGTGTCCGCCCAACTGCACGGCGGGGGCGTGCGCATCGACGGCATCACTAGGATCGTCAATTCCAGCCTGCTCTCCGAATCGCGCCTGGCGGCCTCGTCCGTCGGTGACGGCGCCGCACGCGCGTCGTTTCACCGGTCGATGGAAAAGGTCATCGGTCTTCCCGGAGAGGCGCATTCCCTGTCGGGTGCGCTGACCGATTTCCAGGCCGCGCTCAGCAGTGCGGCGACGCGGCCCGATGACGAGATCCGCCTGTCGCAGGTCGTCAGCACGGCCTCGGCGCTGGCGGACCGGCTGAACGCGGCGTCGACCGCGGTTCAGGGCGCGCGCAGCGCCGCGCAGCAGGGCATCGCGTCCGACGTGGCGACGGTGAACGCCTCGCTGGAGCGGGTGGCCTATCTGAATGCGCGCATCTCCATCCTGGATTCCGACGGCAAGGATGCCACCCCGTTGATGGACGAACGCCAGCAGGTGATCGACCGCATCGCAAGCATCATTCCCATCCAGGAGGTCGCGCGCGACTCGGGCAAGGTCGCCCTGTTCAGCGCCGAGGGGGCGGTGCTGCTGGATGGCAGCGTGCCGGCCCGGCTGGGATTCTCAGGCGCGGATCAGGTGACCGCGGGCCAGGTCGTTGGCGCACCCCTGGAACTGCTGACCCTGAACGGGACGCCGGTTACCGCAGCGCAGATGCGCCTGTTCGGCGGCGGGTCCTTGGCCGCCAACTTCCAGATTCGCGATCAGCTGGCCCCGCAGATGCAGTCGGAACTGGACGACTTGGCCTTTGACCTGCACCAGCGTTTGGTCGATCCCGCCGTTGATCCGTCCCTCGGGGCTGCCGATGCCGGGCTGTTCACCGACGGCGGTGCGCGCGCGACCGCGGCGACGGTCGTTGCCCTGTCCGGTCGGATCGCGCTGAATGCGACGGTCGATCCGGGACAGGGGGGCCAGCTGTGGCGCCTGAGGTCGGGCCTGCAGGCGGCGAACGGCGAACCGACGGGCCAATCCGCGATTCTTTCGGCGCTGGTCCAGGCACTGGACGCGCCGCGCCCGGCGCAGGCGGGCAGCGGCTTCGAGGGGAACGGCACGCTGACCGTCCGGTTCGGATCGGTCGAGTCGCGGGTGTCGACGCGGCGCGTCGAGGCCGAGGCCGACCTGACCATCCGCAGCAGCCGCCAGTCGACCATCGCCTCCAGCCTGATGGCCGAGGGCGTGGACAGCGACGCCGAGATGCAACGCCTGCTGCAATACGAACAGTCCTATGCCGCCAATGCCCGCGTGCTGGTCGCCGTGGACGAGATGATCAACCAGATCCTGAGGATGTAGCCGTGACCCTGAACAGTATCGGTGACCAAGCCCGCGCCTATGCGCTGCAGGTCGCCTCGAACCGGATCAAGACGACCCTGTCCACCCTGACCCAGGAGGTCGCGTCCGGGCAGGTCGCGGATGTGGGCCAGCGCGTTGGCGGCAACACCCGCGCCCTGAACGAGATCGAAGGCCGCATCCAGCTGGCCGGGCAGTTGCGCCAGAACGGTCAGGATGCGGGCATCCGGCTGCAGGCGGTGCAGGACATGTTCGACGCCGTCCGGCTCAGCACGACGGAGCTGGGCCTGGCCCTGGCCACCGACCCGTTCAACGACCAGGCCCTGCTGGGGACACGGTCGACAGAAGTGGCCAATGCGTTCGATTCGGTGATCCAGAGGCTGAACGGCACGAACAGCAACCGGTACCTTTTGTCCGGAGAGGCATCAGACGTGGCCCCCCTGTCGGACGCGACCAGCATCCTGGACAGCCTGCAGGCCATCGTCGCGCCGCTGACCACGGCCGCAGACGTCGCCCAAGCGGTGTCCGACTGGTTCGACGCTCCGGCCGGGGGCGGCGGGTTTCTGGACACGGCCTATCACGGGACCCTTGGCCAGCCGCAGCGGATCACCGTCGGAGAGGGAGTCTCGGTCGAGATGCAGACGACCGGTGCGTCCGGCCCGGTGCGCGACCTGCTGAAGGGCCTGGCGACCGCAGCCATCCTGGACCGCGGTATCCTGGCGGGCAACGTGGCCGAGCGGAGGGAGCTGTTGTCCACGGGCGGCACCCTGATGGTCGCCGCGGACAGCGCCGTTCTGGGAGAGATGGGGCGTGTGGGCCTTGCCCAGCAGACCGTCGAGCGCGCGCAGGTCACCGGGACCTCGACCCTGAACACGCTGGAACGGGCCCGCGGCGACATCCGCAGCGCCGACCCGTTCGAGACGGCAGCAGCCCTGACCGAAGTGCAAAGCCAGCTGGAATCTCTCTATGCGGTCCAGGCGCGGCTGGCGAACCTCAACCTGGTGGATTTCCTGCGATGAAGACAGTTCTGCAAGCACTGATCCTGTGGATGGCCGTGGCGACCTCGGCCCTGGCTGTGCCCGTGCGCATCAAGGATCTGGCCGATTTCGACGGCGTACGGGGCAACGACCTGGTCGGCTATGGGCTTGTCGTCGGCTTGGACGGGTCGGGCGACGGCATGCGCAATGCCCCCTTCACCGAAGAGATGCTGGCCGGCCTGCTGGAACGGCTTGGGGTGAACGTCACCGATGACGCCCTGAGGTCCAAGAACGTGGCGGCGGTGATCGTGACGGCCACCCTGCCGCCCTTTGCGCGGTCGGGCAGCAGGATCGACGTGAGCGTCTCTGCGATCGGCGACGCGAAAAGCCTGCTGGGCGGTACGCTGGTGATGACCCCGCTGAAGGCCGCGGATGGCAACATCTATGCCGTGGCCCAGGGATCGATCATCGCGGGCGGGGTCGCGGCGCAGGGCGACGCGGCCCGCGTGGTCGAAGGTGTGCCCACCACCGGAAGCATCCCGGTGGGCGCCCGGGTCGAGCGCGAGGTAGAGTTCGATTTCGCCGGCATCGACGACATCCGCATCGCGCTGCGCAATGCCGACTTCACCACCGCCACGCGGGTCGAGGACGCGATCAACCGCGACTTCAACCGCCAGCTGGCAGTCACGCTGGACAGCGGCACGGTCGTCGTGAACTTCCGCGGCCTGGGCGACGTGAACCCCGCTCGCGTCGTCGGCCGGATCGAGAACCTGCTGATCGAACCCGAAGACCGGGCCAAGGTCGTGATCGACCACAAGTCCGGGACGATCGTGGTGGGCGAACGCGTGCGCATTTCCCGGGTGGCGGTGTCGCAGGGCAACCTGACCCTGCGCGTGGCCGAGGCACCGCTGGTATCCCAGCCCAACCCCTTTGCCGCTGGAGAGACAGTGACCGTGCCCCGCACCGCCGTCGACGTGAACCAGGAACCCGGCATCGGCTTTGTGGAGGTGGCCGGAGAGACCAACCTGTCGGATCTTGTCGACGGTCTGAATGCCTTGGGTGTGCGGCCTCGCGACATGATCGACATCCTGAAGTCGATCCATTCGGCAGGTGCCCTGCACGCGGACCTGATCGTCGAATAGCGATCAGGCGCGCAGGGCGCCGGTCAGCGCCGACAGCGCAAGGGCCGCCGTCCCGGGCCGCGTCTGCCGATAAAATCCGCCACGCCGCATGGCCATCACGGCCTGCGGCCCGGTGCTGTCCAGCATCCGGCCCAGATGCGCCAGCGTCGCGCGGCTGTCGGACGGAAGATCCAGGGGCAATAGGCTGGCGCGGTTGGCCCGCAGCCAGCCGCCGAACTGCCCGGCCATCAGCTTGCGCAGCCGCGCAGCCAGCGCAGGCAAGGTATCGTTGCGCCCGACTTCGGATCGGGCATGCTGGCGGTACAGCAACCCGGGTTCCGGGTCGTGGATCAGCGTCGCGCCGTGGCCCGCGCTGACCTGATAGGCCCACCAGTCATGAGAGATCACCCCCGCCCGCATTGCATGCGGCGCGGCGTGCTGCAGCAGCGCCACGGCATGCCGGTTTAACACCGAGGTGTTGCCCGCCATGCAGGCCTGGACCAGCGCGTTGCGAAAGCCCAAGGGACGCAGGAACCGGCGCGATGGTGCCAGGGGGCGCAGGTCCGCATCGGTGATGATGGTCCGGGCGGCGTAATGGGCGGGTCCGGCCAACCCCTGCAGGGCGGACACCGCGCGGGCCAGCTTGTGCGGCAGCCACTGGTCGTCCTGATCGCAGAACGCGGCCGATGCATCGGGGGGCACGTGATCCAGCAGCGACAGGAAGTTCCGCGTGGCGCCCGCGCGCGGTCCGTCGACCAGGCGCACCTGTCCTGCGGGCCGATCCGCCGCGAACCGTTCGACGATCTGCCGGGTTTCATCGGTCGACCCATCATCGGACACGATCAGCGACCAATCCGCGTGCGTCTGTGCCGCGATGCTGTCCAACTGCGTGCCCAGATGCGGCGCGCCCTGCCAGGTCGCCATCAGGATCACCACGTGATGCGCGTGCAACGGCCCCTCCGGAAAAGCAGACACCCGAAGCGGTCGCTCCGGGTGTCTGCGGTTCTGGCCCGAAGGCGCGGCAAGGGCAAGCGGTCAGCCCGGCTGGCGGGCGATATCCTCGATCAGGATGGCGGTGACGGGGGCATCCGTCGCGGTCTTGGCGGCCTGCAGCAGACCCTCGCGCAGGGTGACAAGGTTGCGATCCGCGGTGAAGTTGCCGTCGAAACCGCCGGTATTGGCGTGGATCATCAGCTGGCGCAGCAGGGCGTCGCGCAGGATGTGCTCCTTCTTCGACAGCGCCTGGAGGTTGGCCCCGTCGGTCTGCAGGGTCACCGTCAGAATCATCACGTCGCGCAGGTCGCCCTGACGCATCAAGGGCACGAAGAACTGTGTCGGGAACTGGAAATAGGCGGCCTCGGTGGGGTCACCCCCGCCACCATGATCGCCGCCCCCGTGGTCTCCGCCCCCGTGATCGTCGCCGCCATGATCCTCGCCACCGCCGTGGCCGTCATCGGCGGGGGCTGCGCCGTGATCGTCCGCGGCTGCGGCCTCGGTTGCGGGATCGGCCGGTGATGCGGGGGCGCGCAGCATGTCGCCGCCGAATGCGCCGCCGACCAGGGCTAGCACGGGCAGGGCGATGGGAATGATTTTCTTGATCACGGGAACACCTTCAATAGGGCAGGACGATGTCGGCGATCTGCTGGCCATAGCGGGGCTGCTGCACATCGGTGATCTGGCCGCGGCCGCCATAGCTGATGCGCGCACCGGCGATGCGGTCATAGGCGATCTCGTTGCTGCGATCGATGTCGGCGGGGCGTACGAAACCGCTGACGGTCAGCTCGCGCAATTCGAAGTTCACGCGCACCTCTTGCGTGCCCTGGATCTGCAGCGTGCCGTTGGGCAGCGTGTCCACGACCGTCGCCGCCACCCGCAACGTCAGCTGATCGCGTCGCGAGATGTTGCCGTTGCCGCGATAGGATGACGACGACGACGCGTCGGCTAGGTTGTCGAAGCTGGCACCTTCGGGCAGCTTCTCGCCAAGGCGCTGCGGGATGCCGACCATCTGCGGGATCGACAGGCTCTCGCTGCTGGCGCGGTTGCGACCGCTGCTGTTGCTGATCGTGGCCTCGTCGTCGATCTCGATCACGACGGTCAGGATGTCGCCGCGGATGGCCGCGCGACGGTCGCTGATCAACGACGACTGGGTGCCGGCCCACAGCGAGGCCGCGGCCTCGGGGCGGCCCGAATCCAGCGGCAGGTTCAGGGGCGGATTGGTCATCGCCAGGAATTCCTCGGTCTCGCGGGGCGAGGTCAGTTCGGGCGGCTGGCCGATATTGGCGGCGCGCGAACAGCCCGCGGCGGCAAGGGCCAGGCACAGCAGATAGGCGGGTTTCATCGTCGTTCCTCTCAATTGGTGACGGCCAGCGTGCCGTCCGGCATCACCTGGGCGGTGACCGTGCTGCGCGAGCCCATGTTCATGACGCGGATCAGTTCTCCGGCGGCGCCGTCCGACATGGCGCGCCCCTCGGTGTCGATCTGCAGGGCGCCCCGCTGAAAGCGCAGGCGCACGATCTGGTTGCGGCCGATCACGCGGGGCGCCTGCAGCATGTTGGCGTGCAGCGGCCGGCCTTCGTAGATGGTGATGCGGGTCTGCATCCCGATCGCGGCGGACGGGTCTGTCAGGCCGGGCCGGTCGCTGTCGATCACCGTCAGGTCGCCCGCCGCGATCACGTGCCCGACCGGCAGGGTGTGCGCCGCGCCCAGGGCGCCTGCGAAGGCCGCCCCCGGCAGCAGCGCCAGCATCACGATCAGCGCCCGCATCACCGCACCTGCGTCGTGGCGCCGAGCATCTGGTCGGCAGCGGTGATGACCTTGGCGTTCAGCTCGTAGCCGCGCTGCGCCTTGATCAGGTCGGTGATCTCGCGCACCGCATCGACAGAGCTTTCCTCCAGATAGCCCTGGCGCAGGGTGCCCAGGCCGTCCTGGCCGGGATTCACGACCTGCGGGCCGCCCGAGGCTGCGGTCTCGATGAACAGGTTGGACCCGATCGCCTCGAGGCCCTTCTCGTTTGCGAAACCGGCCAGGGTCAGCTGGCCCAGCAGCTCGGCATCGACCCGGTCGGCGAAGTAGGCATAGACCTCTCCGCCGGCATTGATGGTGATGGCGCGGGCATCCTCGGGGATGGTGATGTCGGGGACGACCGGATAGCCGTCCGAGGTCACGATCTGCCCCTCGGGCGAGCGCTTCAGCCCGCCGTCGCGAGTATACCCCGAGACCCCGGACGGCAGCGTCACCTCAAGATAACCATCGCCCTCGATGGCCAGATCCAGGTCGCCGCCCGTCTGCGTCAGCGCGCCCTGCTGCAGGTTCACGCTGACCGCTGTGGGGCGCACGCCAAGGCCCAGCTGGACTCCGGCGGGGATCACAGTGCCGTCGGCGGCCGTGACGCTGCCCGGACGGGCGGCCTGCTGGTAGTGCAGGTCCGCGAACTCGGCACGGCGGGCGTTGTAGCCGGTCGTGGACATGTTCGCGAGGTTGTTCGAGATGACCTCGACGCGGGTCTGCTGCGCGCTCATGCCGGAGGCGGCGATCTGCAGGGCTCTCATGGTGGCTCCTTATCGGGTCATGGCGGTGATCGCGCCGCGGATCCGCTGATCCTCGCGATCCAGGAAGGTCTGGCCCAGCTCGTAGGCGCGCTGGACCTCGATCATGCGGGTGATCTCGAAGATCGGGTCGACGTTGCTGTCCTCCAGGAAGCCCTGGCGGATGCGTCCCTCCTCGACTAGCTGCGGCTCGCCCTCGACGGCGAAGCCGGTGCCGCTCTGGCGGGTCAGGTCGGTGCCTTCGGGCGGGGTGAACAGGCCGATGCGGCCAAAGGGCAGGCCGTTCGACGACAGCGTGCCGTCGGCACCGATGGCCACCGCATTGGCGCCGGCTGGCAGGATGATCGGCGCCTGACCCTCGTCCAGCAGACGGTGGCCGTCGGCGGTCATCAGTTCCCCCTCCGCCGAGGGGATGAAGGCGCCCGCGCGGGTCAGGCGCAGCCCGTCGGGCGCCTCGACCAGAAAGAACCCCTCGCCCTCGATGGCCAGGTCCATGCTGTTGTTGGTCTGCGTCAGCCCGCCCTGCTGCAGGTCCAGCAGGCGGCCGCGGGCGTGGGCCATCGACAGCGTGTCGCCCTGCCGGTCCAGCGCGGACAGGTGTTCGGCAAAGATCACCCCCTCGCGCCGGTAACCGGTGGTGTTGGCGTTGGCGATGTTGTTGGCCACGACGCGCATTTCGGCCATCAGGCCGGATTGCCGCGACAGGCTGGCATAGATTGCGTTGTCCATCTCAGCTGCCCGCGATCATGGGGATGATTTCGCCCAGGTAGAAATCCGCCAGGGCGGTGGTCATGAAGCTCATCGAGACCCAGAAGACGACCAGCATCAGCCCCACCTTGGGCACGAAGGTCAGCGTCATCTCCTGGACCGAGGTCAGCGCCTGGAACAGGCCGATCACCACCCCCGCGATCAGCGCGACCCCCAGCAGCGGGGCCGAGATCCGGACCGAGATCAGCAGCGCCTGGCGCAGCATGTCGAAAAGGACCGTCTCTCCCATCACGACGTTCCTTCCCTATACCGGCATCCGCAGGATTTCCTGGTACGCCTCGACGACCTTGTCGCGGATCGCCACGACGGTGTTCATGGTCAGCTCGGCCTCCGCGATGGTCTGGACCAGCTGCTGGGTGCTGGTCTGGCCGGTCATGGCGCCGGTGGCGACCTGGTCGACCTGGGCCATCTGGGCGGCGAAATCCTCGGCGGCCTGCCCCACGCGGGCCAGGGCCTCCGATCCCTGCTGGGGGGCGACGGCCGTGCGGGCGGCGGAATAGGCGTTGGCGGCGTTCAATCCGGAAATCATGGGTCGGCCTTTCTAGCGGCGAAGAAGATCAAGAAGCGATCCGTTCATCTGACGGGTCTGTTCGAACATGCGCAGGTTGGCCTCGTAGCTGCGGCCCGCCTCGCGGGCGTCGGCCAGCTCGATCACCAGATCGACGTTGGATCCGTCGTAATAGCCGTCCTGGTCGGCCATCGGATGCGCGGGGTCATGGATGCGCGGCAGCGCCGACTGGTCCAGCTGCATGCGGCCGGCTTGGACCTCGCCCGTCGTGCGGCCGAAACGGACGGCCTCCTCGAAGGCCACCAGCTTGCGGCGATAGCCGGGCGTGTCGGCGTTCGCGATGTTCTCGGACGTGTGGCGCAGGCGTTCGGTCTGCGCACGCATCCCCGACGCTGCCATGCGCAGCGGTGAAATCTGATCGGTCATGGTGGTGGTTCCTTACCTGCGTCCCAGACTGGACCGCAGCAGGTCCAGCCCCGAGCGATAGATGGTCAGCGAACGGTCATGGCTGCTCTTGACCTCGGCGGCGCGGACCATCTCCTCCTCCAGCGACACGGAGTTGCCGTTCGGAGAGACGGGACCCGCGACCTCGATCACCCGCGCCCCGCCGGGCGACCATTGCGGCGCATCCAGGTGGCGGGCGTTCGACACGCGCAGCGTGCCGCCCTCCTCGGCCTGCCGATAGGTCTCGGCAAAGGGCTGCAGGTCGTGGGCACGGAAACCGGGCGTGTCCGCATTGGCGATGTTGCGCGCCACCTCGATGTGGCGGGCCTGCGTGTGCTGGCCCATCGCGCGGGCCATCCGCAGCATTTCGATCTTCTCAAACATGAGGCTTCTCCTCAATCTCGATAAACCCGGTCTTAACCCCAATTGGTTTAGAAACCGTTTCAGCCGCCGGATTTTCGACACGCGGCGAAAGGAGATCGGATGGACAAGCTTGAATCGATCGCGCGCCGGCTGTCGCAGCTGCGCCTGGCCACGCATTACGGTCGCGTGCAGTCGATCCGCGCGGGCCTGATCGCCGCCGAAGGGCTGAACGGGCGCGCATCGGTCGGCGACCGGGTGCGAATCGCCCTGCAATCGGGCGATCTGGGCGGAGAGATCGTGGGCCTGTCGCCCCGCGCCGCCCAGATCCTGCCCGAGGGCCCGATCGAGGGGCTGTCGGTCGGCGCCCAGGTGCAGCTGGACTTCGCGCCGCGAATCGCCCCCTGCGATGCCTGGATCGGCCGGATCATCGACCCGTTGGGACAGCCCCTGGACGGCCGCCCGCTGACCCAGGGCCTGACGCGCCGCAGTTTTCGGACCGAAGCGCCGCCTGCCGCCACGCGCAAGCGCCTTGGGGCGCGGCTGGCCACCGGAATGGCTGTCTTCGACACGCTGCTGCCCATCGTCGCGGGACAGCGGATCGGCCTGTTCGCGGGATCGGGGGTGGGAAAGTCCACGCTGCTGTCGCAGATGGCGCGCGGGGTACAGGCCGATGTCGTGGTGATCGCCATGATCGGCGAACGCGGTCGCGAGCTGCGCGAATTCGTCGAAAAGACGATGGGTCCGGAGGGCATGGCCCGTGCGGTGATCGTCGCGGCGACCTCGGATCAGTCGCCGCTGATCCGGCGGCGCTGTGCCTGGGCCGCGATGGCCGTGGCCGAGCATTTTCGCGACCAGGGCCGCCACGTCCTGTTCCTGGCCGATTCGATCACCCGCTTTGCCGAGGCGCACCGCGAGATCGCCTTGGCCGCGGGCGAGCCCCCAAGCTATCGCGGCTTTCCCCCGTCGGTGTCGAACCTGATCATGGCGCTGGCGGAACGCGCAGGCCCCGGCCCGGAAGGGTCGGGCGACATCACCGGCATCTTCAGCGTGCTGGTCGCGGGATCGGACATGGAGGAGCCGGTGGCCGACATCCTGCGCGGGACGCTGGACGGCCATGTCGTGCTGGACCGCACCATCGCGGAACGGGGCCGCTTTCCGGCGGTCGACGTGGTGCGGTCGGTGTCACGGTCGCTGCCCGATGCCGCCAGCGCGGTCGAGAACGCGGCCATCGGGCGGGCCCGCGCGGCGCTGGGCGCCTATGCCGAATCGGAACTGATGATCCGCGCGGGCCTCTATGCGCCCGGTTCGGACGCCAAGCTGGACGAGGCGGTGCGATTGTACCCCCAGCTGGACGAATTCGTGACGCGCCGTTGCCCCGGCATCGCGGACAGCTTTGCCGCGTTGGAGGCCGCGCTGCGCCTGCCCATGCGCGCGCGCGCGTGAAACCAAGCGGCGCCGCGTTGCGTTGGCTTAATCAATGTTAGAACGCAAGGGGGGACCATTGCGTCCAGAATCCCGATTTGCAACTGTCCGGCTGCCTTAGAAGGAGGGGCGGAATGGCGATTACCGAGTATTTTATCCGTTTCCTTCAACGACGTGACAGCTTGCCCGAACGCGATCTGGCCCGTCTTCGCGCCTTGCGTACCCAACATGTCAGCTTCGCCTCCGGAGAGGTGATCGTCCCCGTCGACCGGGTGGCGAAACGCAGCTGCATGATGCTGCGCGGCATGTCGGCGCGTTCGCACCGCCTGGTCGGCCGACCCGACGAACGGGTTATCACCGCCCTGCACGTGCCGGGCGATTTCGTCGATCTGCACGGGTTCGTTCTGGCCGGGCTGGAACATTCCGTCGTCGCTGTCGGTCCCGCCGAGGTCGAGTTCGTCGATCACGACGAACTGGTCGAGATCACCGAGAACTTTCCGCACCTGACGCGCCTGTTGTGGATGGCGACGCTGATCGACGCGGCGGTGCACCGGCAATGGCTGGTCGCGGCGGCCTCGCTGCGCTCGAGCGCGCATCTGGCCCACCTGCTGTGCGAGGTCTATACCCGCCTGAACGCCGTCGGCGCCGCGGCCGACCATCAGTTCTCTCTGCCTTTGCTGCAACGGGAACTGGCGGATATCCTGGGATATTCACCCATCCACGTGAACCGGGCCGTGCGCGATCTGCGCGATCGTGGTCTGCTGCGCTGGTCCGGGGCGGATGTGTCGATCCTGGACTGGAAGGGCCTGGCGATGCTGGCCCGGTTCGACCCGACCTATCTAGACATGGAGCGTCAGAGCCGCTGAGGTATCATTCGCACAGCCGCCAGCCGCCGTTCCGGGCTGCAATGTCCAGATGCAGGTGGTCGTCATGCGCGGCGTTCGATCCCGGTCCCAGAACGGTGGTGAACAGCAGGCATCCGGTCCCCTGCGCTGCCTTCTGAAAGCTTTCGGCGGCATCGCCGTCGCCTTGGCGCGGCTGCACCAGCACGGGATCGCCACCGTCGAAGAGAAAGCCCATCACGTCGATCGCATTGCCATAGCCGTGTTCCGACGGTTTCGGATCCGCCTCTCCGGTGCCCACGCGGTCGCGGCAGGAATAGGCCGGTCCGGTCTCCAGCGCGGTCAGGCGCGGCGTTTCGGGCAGAAGCCCCGCGGCAGGCTGCAGGAAATCCCGCGTCCACAACGCCAGCGACAGCGCGGCCGCACAGCGCATCACCGGCTCGCCTGACAGGGCGACGTCGGGCAGGATGCGGCTGACCTGCAGCGGACGGGCGATGCCGCAGTCGCGGTTGTCCGGGTCGGTCACGGGGGGCTGGGGGCGGAATTGCGCGCCCATCACCGACAGCGCCACTCGGCAGGCGTCGTATTCCGCGTCCGTCTCGGCCAAGGTGAACCAGACCGGCGGGGGCGGCGGGCCGAAGGGCTGCGCCGCAGGTTCGTCCGGTACCGATTCGCTGATCGCATCAGGGACCGGGTCCGGCGCTCGCGCCGGTTCCGCAGCTTCGGGCTTTTCGGGCGGGCGGTCGGCGGTCTGGGCGGTGTCAGGCTCTGCCTCAGGGGGGCGCTCCTGCGCCAAGGCGGGGACCACCGCCAGCGTCAACGCGATGATCGTCCCCGCCACGCGGATCATGGCTGCGCCTCTTCCAGAGGCGGGACGACGAACCCTTGGGGCAGCGCGCCGCTGAGCGCATCGCTGAGCGGATCAGGGGTCACGGGCGCTGCGGCATCCGGCGCGGCGGGGATGGCCGCCGGATCCGTGGCCGCAGGGGCCATCGGCGTCGGGGCAGTGGGGCTCGGGGCAGCGGCAGCCGGGGTCGTCGGGGCGACGGTGGCAGGCGCCTGAGGATCGGGCAGCGACAGCGGCAGCGCGGGGTCTGGCGTCGTGATCTGGTCGGTCGTGCCCTCGGGCAGCGCGATGTCGGCCACGGGCGGGCTGACCGCGGTGCCGCTGCCGGTCACGTCGGCGATGGTGACCCCGGCATCCAGGAACTGGACCTCGGTGCCGCCGATGGTGACCATGCCGGCCAGCTCCTCGGCATCCCAGTTGGTCAGGCGCACGCAGCCCATCGACTGGTTCGCGAACAGCTGCGACGGGGTGGGCGTGCCGTGGATGCCGTAGGTGGGCTTGGTCAGCCCGATCCAGACGGTGCCCACCGGCCCGTTCGGCCCCGGCGGGATGACCAGCGGACTGTCGTTGCCTTCCTGGCGGAAATTGACGTTGGGATTGTAGGTATAGTTCGGGTTGATCGCCACGGTCCGCACGTTGTGCGCCCCCTGCGGCGAGGGGGTGGCGCTGCTGCCGATGGTCGCTGGGTAATCTACGACCATCTGGCCGCGGGCGTTGTATCCGGCGACGCGGCGGTTGTCCTTGTCGATGATGATCCGCGTGACCTGGCCGCGCAGGCGGGGATTCGGCGCCATCACCTGGATGGTCGCGCCGGGTACCAGGGCCACGCCGGGGTTCAGGAACTCGATGAACTTCTCGTCCATGTGGAACCGCTCGCCCAGGCGCTCGGCGACGCTGGTATGGGCCATGGCGGGCATCAGCGCCTTTTCCGCGTAATCCGTGGGGATCGACGCGGCCAGCCCAGCGGCGTCCTCGGCGGTGACGACATAGGTCTGGGTGACGGGGCGCGTCGCGAAGGACTGCAGCAGATTCCAGACATGGGGGTCCATCACGCCGTCCTGGGGCAGGCCCGTGCGGCGTTCGAACGCCTTGATCGCGCTCTGGCTCATCCCGCCCTTGAACCCGTCGATGACGCCCGGAGAGGTCCCGGACCGGTCCAGCAGCAGCTGCACCTTGGCGGTCAGGGCCGACCGGCCCCGGGGCAGATCGCTGCCGTCATACTGCGCGGCCTCGATCTCGGTGGCGGTGAAGGGCAGGTCCGGGGTCTGGGCCGCGGCGGGCCAGGCCCAGCCCAGGGACAGGCCAAGGGCCAGCAGCAGCGGTCGGACGGGGTGGGGCGTCATGGGAAGCTCCGATGGTGAAGGCGCAACATCCGGCATCAGGCGGAAAACCGCCAGATAGCGCAGTGGTCACAATCAGGTCAATTCAAGGTTGCGTTCCGCAGTGCGGAATGGCAGCCTGCTAAGTGGAACTGGGAGGAGTTTTATCATGACCACACCGTCGTATCGCACGGCGCTAATGGCTGTCGGCCTGACCGCAGCCCTTGCCGCCCCCGCCATGTCGCAGACCACGCTGATCTATGGCGAGCCCGGTCCCAACCGCGGCGCGCGCGCCGAGGCGACGCAGTGGTTCGCCGATCAGGTGGCCGAACAATCGGGCGGCGACCTGATGCTGGACATCACCTGGGGCGGGGCGCTCTTTTCGGAAAAGGCCGCCGTCCAGTCCCTGCGCGACGGCGTGGCCGACCTGGGCAGCGTCATCGGCGTCTACTTCCCCCAGGACATGGTGGCCTACGGCATCGCCGACCTGCCGCTGGACAACCCCGATCCGTGGGTGGGCATGAAGGCCACCGACGCGCTGATGCGCAACAACGAGCAGATTAAGGCCAACCTGGCCGCGCAGAACCTGGTCTATGTGGGCACCTACACGACCTCTGCGGTGCAGATGGGCTGCAAGGGGCCGGCGGTGACCTCGGTCGACCAGCTGGCGGGCAAGAAGGTGCGTGGCGTCGGCGCCTATGGCCAGACCTTCCGCGACCTGGGCGCGACCCTGGTCGACATGAGCGTCTACGAGGCCTATCAGGGCATGGAGAACGGCCTGCTGGACTGCACCCAGACCTATTCCTACCTGGTCGCGGCGCTGAAGTTCGACGAGGTCTTCGACAGCTACACCTTCATCGACTGGGGCCAGGTCGGCGCGCTTGGCATCGTCATGAACAAGTCGATGTTCGATTCGCTGTCCCCCGAGCAGCAGCAGGTCATCATGACCGCAGGCGAGGGGCTGGCCGACGAATTCGGCCGCATCATCGAACAGGCGAACGCCGAATCGATCAAGATCCTGGAGGATGCCGGCAAGGAGATCGTCAGCTTCTCGGACGAGGATCGCGCGCGGCTGACCGAGGCGGGCCAGCCCTACCTGGACGAATGGGTCGCACGGGCGGATGCCGCGGGCCTGGACGGACAGGCGCTGCTGGACGAATACCGCGGCCTGATCGCGCAATACACGCAGGAGCTGGAAACGCAGGGTTATCCCTGGGAGCGCGGCTGATCCCATGCGCGTGATCGAACGGACACTTCTGGACCTGGCCGTCTTGGCGCTGATCGCGCTGGGGCTGGTGATCTTTGCTAACGTGGCGATGCGCGCGTTCTGGGGAACCAGCGTGCCCGATGCGATCATCCTGGTCCGCGAACTGATGGTCGCGGCCATCCTGCTGCCCATGGCGGCGGCGACGGCGGCGCGCAGCCACGTCGCCGTCACCTTCCTGTCGGACCGCATGCCGCCCCGCCTGCGCGCGACCCTCATCGTGCTGGGCCATGTCGTGGGCCTTCTGGCGCTGATGCCGCTGATCTATGCGTCCTGGCGGGTGGCCGGTCAGGCCTTCGCCTCGGGCGAGTTCTACTATGGCGACCTGAACCTGCCGCGTTGGCCGGGCGTGGCGCTGTTCATGGCCGGGCTGCTGCTAATGTGGGTGCGTCTGGCGATGCTGTTGGTGGGGGACCTGCGGCAGCTGCGCCACGGCGACGTGATCCTGGATGCCGACGGAAACGAGGTGAACTGATGGACCCGATGACGATCGGCCTTGTCGCGATGGCGGCGGTTCTGGTGCTGCTGGCGATGCGCGTGCCCATCGCGTTCGCCCTGGCGGGCGTGGCCAGCGTCGGCACGTTCCTGGTCTATGCCACGCGCACCGGCGCGTGGATGCCGGAACGGGCGCTGAACCCCACCAGCTCGGTGGTCTTCTCGAATTTCTTCGACCTGGTCCATTCCTATGATCTGTCGATGGTGCCGCTGTTCGTGGCCCTGGGCAACATCGCGTTCTATGCCGGCATCACCACGCGCATCTATGACGCGGCGGCGGTCTGGCTGCGGCCGGTGCGAGGCGGCGTGGCGATGGCATCGGTGCTGGGATGCGGCGGGTTCTCGGCCATCTCGGGGTCGTCGATCGCCTGCGCCTCGACGATGGGACGCATCTGCGTCCCCGAGATGCTGCGCATGGGCTATGACCCCAAGCTGGCCACCGCATCGGTGGCGGTGGGCGGCACCCTGGGATCGCTGATCCCGCCATCCGTGCTGTTCATCCTGTATGGCATCTTCACCGAGACATCGATCGCGCAACTGTTTCTGGCGGGCATCCTGCCGGGCATCCTGTCGCTGGCGGGCATGCTGCTGGTCATCGCCTGGTGGGTGAACCGTGACCCGGACGCGGCCCCCCGCGGCGAACGCGGCGATGCCAGCCGGACCGATGCGGCCATCGCGGCCTGGCCCGCGCTGCTGCTGTTCGTGGTCATCGTCGGCGGCATCTATGGCGGCATGTTCACCGCGACCGAGGCCGCGGCCGTCAGCGTCGTGCTGACCACGATCATCGGCTTTGCCCAACGCCGCCTGACGATGGGCGTCATGTGGCGCGCCGTCCGCGAAAGCCTGGTGCAGACCGCGGCGATCTTCCTGATCGCGGGCGCCGCCAAGATCTTCGTCAGCTTCGTCGCGCTGACGGGCATGGCGGGGGCGGTCGTGGGCATGGTGTCGGACGCCGAACTGTCGCTGGCCATGCTGATGCTGGTCGTCGTGGTGATCTATCTGGTGCTGGGCATGTTCCTGGACCCGATCGGGATCATGGTCCTGACGCTGCCCTTCATGGTGCCGCTGATCGAGGGTTACGGCCTGAACCTGATCTGGTTCGGCGTCATCGTCGTCAAGCTGCTGGAGATCGGGCTGATCACGCCGCCCGTGGGCCTGAACGTCTTCGTCGTCAGCAACGTCACCAAGTCGGTGGGGATCGACAAGATCTTTGCCGGCGTCACGCGGTTCCTGGCCGTGGACATGCTGGTCCTGCTGCTGCTGATCCTGTTCCCCATCCTGTCGCTGCTGATTCCGGGGTCCATGTGATGACCCCGGCCCCGGACACGCGCCCCGATTATGAGGACGACCGCAACTTTGCCACCGCGCTGGCGCGCGGGCTGTCGGTGCTGCGGGCGTTCCGGACCGATGACGACGGGCTGAGCAACGCGCAGATCGCGGAACGCACCGGCCTGCCGAAATCTACCGTGTCGCGGCTGACCTACACGCTTGGCTGCCTGGGCTACCTGACGCAGCCGCAGCGCAACGACCGCTATCGTCCCGGCCCGACGCTGCTGGCGATGGGGCATGTGGCGGCGGCATCGCTGGCCTTCCTGGATTCGGCGCAGGGCATGATGCAGGCCCTGGCCGACCAGACCGGCACGCTGGTCCTGTTCGCGGTGCGCGACCGCGACAAGGTCGCCCTGATGCGCACCTGGCGGCCGCAGCGCGCGGCGTCGATCTGGCTGGAGGTGGGCCACCGCCTGCCCATCGCCGGATCGTCGTCGGGCCTGGCCCTACTGGGCGCCACCACGCGCGAGGAATTCGCGGGCCTGCTGGCCGATCATCCCGAACCGCCGCTGGACGGCGGCACGCTGGAGGATCTGCGGCTGGAGGCGCGCGGCCAACTGATCGCCAAGGGCTATACCGTGGTGCGCCAGGGGCTGCGCTATTCGTCCAACATCTCGGCGGTGTCGGTGCCGTTCCGGTCGGCGCGGCTGGCCGGCCCGGTGATGTTCTCCTGCGGGGCGCTGGACGACGTGCTGCCCGATGACCGCATCCATACCCATGTCGGCCCCGTGCTGCGCGAAACGGTCGCCCGCCTGCAACGGCTGGTCGGTGCCGACGGCGTGCCCGCCTGGCCCGGCAGCCCGAATGACTGAGAGGTTTTCCCAGATGTCCGTATCCTATGCCCGCCAAGGCCGCATCGGCCTGATTACCATCGACAATCCGCCGGTCAACGCCACGGGCCATGCCGTGCGGCAGGGCCTGATGGACGCGGCGCGCGACTTTGCCGCGGACACAGGCGCAGACGCTGCCGTGATCCTGTGCGCCGGCCGCACCTGGGTCGCAGGTGCCGACATCTCGGAATTCGGCAAGCCTTCGCAGGCCCCGATCCTGCCCGACGTGATCGCCGCCATCGAGTCCCAGGACAAGCCCGTCGTCGCGGCGCTGCATGGCACCGCCCTGGGCGGCGGGCTGGAACTGGCCCTTGGGTGCCATGCGCGGATCGCGGCCCCCGGCACCCGCATGGGCCTGCCCGAGGTGACCTTGGGGCTGCTGCCCGGTGCGGGCGGCACGCAACGCCTGCCGCGCCTGATCGGCACCGCCGCCGCCCTGGACATCATCACCAGCGCCCGCCAGGTTCCCGCCGCGCAGGCGCTGGACCTGGGACTGATCGACGCGCTGTCGCAGGGCGATCTGACCGCGGATGCGATCGCGCTGGCCGAAACGCTGGCGGGCCAGCCGCCGCGCCGGACGCGCGATCTGCCCGCCCCCGCCCCGGACCCGGATGCCGCGCAGGCGCTGAAGGCCACCCTGGCGCGCAAGCTGCCCGGCCAGATCGCGCAGGCGACGGCGGTGGACGTGGTGACCGACGGCCTGGCGCAGCCCTTTGACCAGGGCATGGCGATTGAGCGCGCGGGCTTTATGGCGCTGATGGACAGCCCGCAGCGCGCCGCACTGATCCATGCCTTCTTTTCCGAACGCGCCGTGGCCCATCTGCCGCAGATCAAGGGCGTGGCACCGCGCCCCCTGGACCGGATCGGCGTGATCGGCGGCGGCACGATGGGCGCGGGCATCGCGGTGTCCTGCCTGCTGGCCGGGCTGGACGTGACCCTGATCGAACGCGACGACCAGGCGACCGCCCGCGCGCAGGCGACGGTCGGCGACCTGCTGGCGGGGGCCGTCAGCCGCGGCAAGCTGGCCGCCGCGCGCCGGGATGCGATCCTGTCCGGGGCATTCCGCACCGACACGGATTACGCGGCCCTGGGTCAGGCCGACCTGATCGTCGAGGCGGTGTTCGAATCGATGGAGGTCAAGGAACAGGTCTTTGCCGCCATCGACCGCGTGGCAAAGCCCGATGCTGTGCTGGCGACCAACACCTCCTATCTGGACGTGGACCGCATCGCCGACGCGACGCGCCGCCCGCGCGACGTGATCGGCCTGCATTTCTTCTCTCCGGCCCATGTCATGCGCCTGCTGGAGGTCGTGGTCGCGGACCGCACTGCCCCCGAGGTCGTGGCCACGGGCTTTGCCCTGGCCAAGCGCCTTGGCAAGATCGCGGTGCGCGCGGGCGTCTGCGACGGTTTCATCGGCAACCGCATCCTGTCGCATTACCGCGCGGCGGTCGATGCGATGGTGCTGGACGGTGCGTCGCCCCAGCAGGTCGACCGCGCGCTGACCGATTTCGGGTTCGCCATGGGCCCCTATGCGGTCAGCGATCTGGCGGGCCTGGACATCGGCGCGATGACCCGCCAGCGCAAGGCGGCCGACCGCCATCCGCGCGACCGTGTTCCGGTCTTTGCCGACCGCCTGTACGAACAGGGCGATCTGGGCCGCAAGACGGGGCGCGGCTATTACGTCTATGCCGACGGCAAGCCGCAGCCGAACCCGGACCTGCCCGCGATCCTGGACGCGGTGCGGTCCGATCTGGGCATCACGCCCCGCGATTTCGACGACGCCGAAATCGTCGCCCGCACCATGGCCGCGATGGTGAACGAGGCTGCCCGCACGGTCGCCGACGGCACCGCGCTGCAGCCGCTGGACGTCGATGTGGTCATGCTGAACGGATACGGCTTTCCGCGCTGGCGGGGCGGTCCGATGCACTGGGCCGACGCCCACGGTCTGGACCGCATCTTGTCCGACATCCGCCGCTTTGCCGAAGATGACGACCATTTCTGGCAGCCCGCGCCGCTTCTGGCCGAACTGGTGGCCGACGGCCGCGGCTTTGCCGACCTGAACCAAGGAATCTCCGCATGAAACAGCCCGTGATCGTCTCGACCGCCCGCACCGCCATCGGGCGCGCGAAACGCGGCGCCTTCAATCAGACCCACGGGGCCGTGCTGGCCGGCGCCACCGCCCGCGCCGTGGTCGAGCGTGCGGGCATCGACCCCGCGCTGATCGAAGACAGCATCTGGGGTTGCGGCTATCCCGAGGCCGCGACGGGCGGCAACATCGCCCGTCAGGCGGTGATCCGCGCGGGCCTGCCAGACAGCATCGCGGGCGCCACGGTCAACCGCTTCTGCGCCTCGGGCCTGCAGGCGCTGGCGCAGGGCGCGCAGATGGTCGCCCATGAGGGCGCGCGCGCCGTGCTGGTCGGCGGGGTCGAGAGCATCTCGATGGTCCAGCCGCCCGTGCGCCATTCGCGGGAAGGATGGATCGAGGCGAACCGCCCCGACCTCTACATGACCATGATCGAGACCGCCGACATCGTGGCGGCCCGCTATGGCGTCAGCCGCGAGGCGCAGGATGCCTATGCCGTCGAATCTCAGGCCCGCACCGCCGCGGCTCAGGCCGCCGGGATTTTCGACGACGAGATCATCCCGATGACGGTCACCATGTCCGTCACCGACAAGGCCACCGGCGAGACCGCCGACCGCGAGGTCACCATCGCCGCCGATGAAGGCAACCGTCCCGGCACCACGCTGGAGGCGCTGGCCAAGCTGGAGCCGGTGCGCGGCGCGGGTCAGTTCGTGACCGCAGGCAACGCGTCCCAGCTGTCCGACGGGGCCGCGGCGTTGCTGGTGATGGAGGCCGACCTGGCCGCATCGCTGAACCTGGAACCGCTTGGCGCCTTCCGCGGCTTTGCCGTCGCGGGCTGCGCGCCCGACGAGATGGGCATCGGCCCGGTCTTTGCCGTGCCGCGCCTGCTGGAGCGCCACGGGCTGACGGTGAACGACATCGACCTGTGGGAGCTGAACGAGGCCTTCGCCAGCCAGTGCCTGTACAGCCGCGACACGCTCGGCATCGACCCGGCGAAATACAACGTGAACGGCGGGGCCATTTCCATCGGCCATCCCTTCGGCATGACCGGCGCGCGCACCGCGGGCCATCTGCTGCGCGAAGGCCGCCGTCGGGGCGCCAAATGGGGCGTCGTGACCATGTGCGTGGGCGGTGGCCAGGGCGCCGCCGGACTTCTGGAGATCTTTTGATGGACATGAGCTTTACCCCCGAGGAAACCGCCTTCCGCGACGACATCCGCGCCTTTCTGAAGGCCGAGCTGGACCCCGCGCTGGCCCGCAAGGTGCGGCTCCATCACGACCTGACCAAGGCCGAGATGGAGGGCTGGCATGCCAAGCTGCAATCACGCGGCTGGCTGGCCGGGAACTGGCCCAAGGAGTTCGGCGGCGCGGGCTGGACCGCGATCCAGCGCCACATCTTCGAGGAGGAATCGGCCCGCGCGCATGCGCCGCGCATCGTGCCCTTCGGCATCGCCATGCTGGGGCCGGTACTGCAGAAATTCGGGTCCAAGGAACAGCAGGACTATTGGCTGCCCCGCATCCTGAACGGCGACGACTGGTGGTGCCAAGGCTATTCCGAGCCCGGCGCCGGATCGGACTTGGCCAGCCTGCGCTGCGAGGCCGTGCGCGACGGCGACTATTATGTCGTCAACGGGCAGAAGACCTGGACCACGCTTGGCCAGCACGCCAACATGATCTTCTGCTTGGTGCGCACCAATGCGACGGGCAAGAAGCAGGAGGGCATCAGCTTCCTGCTCATTGACATGGAGACGCCGGGCGTCACCGTGCGCCCCATCGTCCTGCTGGACGGCACGGCCGAGGTGAACGAGGTCTGGTTCGACAATGTCCGCGTCCCCGCCGCCAATCTGGTCGGCGAGGAGAACCAGGGCTGGACCTATGCCAAGTACCTGCTGACGCATGAACGCACGAACATCGCGGGCGTGGGATTCGCCACCGCCGCGCTGGACAACCTGAAACGCGTCGCCAAGGCGCAGCGCCATCGCGGCCAGCCCCTGTCCGACGATCCGCTGTTCGCCGCCGAGATGGCGGGGGTCGAGATCGAGTTGATGGCCATGTCCACCACCAACCTGCGCATGCTGTCGGCGGCGGCCCAGGGCCAGGCGCCCGGCATCGAGAGCAGCATGCTCAAGATCAAGGGCACCCAGATCCGCCAGCGGCTGGATGCGCTGACTCGGCGCGCCTATGGCGGGCAGGCGATGGCCCTGACGCTGGAGGGCAACGAAGGCCCCGAGGGTGCCGACGAGGCCCTGGCCGCCAGCGCCACCTGGCTGAACAACCGCAAGCTGTCGATCTATGGCGGCTCGAACGAGGTCCAGCGCAGCATCATCTCCGGCGCGCTGGCGAAAGGATAAGCCCATGGACTTTCAGCTTTCCGACGACCACCGCATGCTGCAGGACAGCCTGCGCGGCATCCTGGCCCGCCATTCCGGCGAGGCGCTGATGCCCGCCCTGCAGGAGGCCGGCGTCCCCCAGGCCCTGCTGACCGAGGCCGAGGGCGGTTTCGACGGATCGGGCGCCGCCGTGGCGCTGATCTTCGAGGCCCTGGGCCGGGCGGGCGCGTCCCTGCCGCTGATCGGCACGATGATCGGGGCGGCGGCCCTGGCGCAGGCGGGCCAGCCTGCTGACGATGATGCGACCATCGCCTTCGCCGATGCCGAACCCGGCACGCGTTACGACCGGGGCGTGGCGATCAGCGTCGATGGCGACCGCCTGACCGGGCGCAAGACCATGGTGGCGGGGGCCGAAGGGGCCGCCGCGATCATCGTCACCACCGCCGATGCGCTGTGGCTGGTCGCGCCCGACGCGACGGGTCTGACCGTCCGCCCCTATCCGCTGATGGACGATCAGCGCGGCGCCGACCTGATCTTTGACGCCACCCCCGCCACGCGGCTTGGGGCCTTGGCCGATTTCGACGTGGTGCTGGCGCGCGGCGTCCTGGCCCATGCGGCCTATGCCTTGGGCACGCTGAGCGCGGCGGTCGATCTGACGCTGGACTATCTGCGCACCCGCAAGCAGTTCGGCCAGCCGCTGATCGCGTTCCAGGCCTTAGCGCATCGCGCCGCCGACCTGTCCGTCGAGGTCGAACAGGCGCGGTCCGCCGTCACCAATTTCGCGGGCCATCTGGATGCCGAGGCGCCGCTGCGCGCCCGGCACCTGCAGGCCTGCAAGGTCACCCTGGGCCGGGTCGCGCGGCTGGTGGCCGAAGAATCGGTGCAGCTGCATGGCGGCATTGGCATGACCGAGGAATACGCGCTTGGCGGCATGATCCGCCGCCTGCTGGCCGCCGACACAGCCATGGGCGACGCGGATTTCCACCTGGAGCGCTTCGCGCGCGGCGAGCCCGCCTTCGCATGACCCTGATCCACGGCGAAACCGGCACCCAGTCCCTGATCGGCTATGTCCTGGACGTGGGCTGCCGGGCGGGGGCGGTCTGCTGGCTGGATCTGGACGACCGCCATCTGAACCGTCAGGGCATCCTGCATGGCGGGCTGGCCGCGACCCTTCTGGACAGCGCGATGGGGGCCACGGGCAGCCTGACGGTCGATGCCACGGGCCGCCATCCCTTCACCACGCTGTCGCTGACGGTGAATTATCTGGCCCCGGGCCATCCGGGGCGCGTGACCGCCACGGGCCGCGTGACGGGCGGCGGGCGCGCCACCCTGTTCATCGAGGGCGCCTTGCGGCATGAGGACGGCACGCTGATCGCCACCGCGACCGGCGTCTTCCGCAGGACAAGGGCCGCCCCATGACCGACCTCACCAATCCGCATTGCGAAATCAGCGACCTGGGCGACCGCCTGGTGGTCGAGAACCGCAACGCCGCCCGCCGCAACGCACTGACGCGCGATTTCTACAAGGGCCTGCACCGCGCGCTGGAGCTGGCGACCGACAACCCCCGCATCGGCGCCGTGCTGATCATGGGCGAAGGCGATTTCTTCTGCGCGGGCGGCGATCTGACCATGCTGATCAAGGCGCAGGAGATGTCCGAGGATCAGCGCCGCGCCCGCATCGACGCGCTGAATGACCTGATGCGCGCGGTCGTGGCCTGCCCCCGCCCGGTCATCGCCGTGGTCGAGGGGGGCGCCGCCGGCGCGGGCCTGTCACTGGCTTTGGCCTGCGACATGATCGTGTCAGCCCGCGATGCGCGCTATACGGCGGCCTATGTGAATGCCGGGCTGGTGCCCGATGGCGGGCTGACCGCGGCGCTGACCGCCTGCCTGCCGCCGCAGATGGCCGCGGCCATGGCTCTGACCGGTCAGCCCGTGGGCGCCGAACGCCTGCACGCCCTGGGCGTCATCCAGGAACTGACCGAGCCCGGAGAGGCCATCATGGCCGCCATGGCCCTGGCCGACCGCCTGGCCGCAGGGCCCGCCGAGGCGCAGGCCGCGATCAAGCATCTGCTGACCGGCGCCCGCGCCACCCTGCTGGAGGCGCAGCTGACCGCCGAACGCGATGCGATGGCCACGGCCTTGGCCTCGCGCGAGGCGGCCGAGGGCATCACCGCCTTCCTGGCCAAGCGCCCCCCCGATTTCCGCCGCCTTCGCGAGGATTCATGACCCGTATCCACCAGCTGTTCGACGCCGCCCGCGCGGCCCATCCCGACCGTCCGGCCCTGACCGACGGGACAGGACGCACCCTGACCTATGCCGCGCTGGACGATCTGGTCCGGCGGACGCAGGCGGATCTGGCGGCGATGGGCCTGCGCCCCGGCGACCGGCTGCTGGTGGTGGCCGAGAATGCGGCCCCGGTGCCGGTCCTGCTGCTGGCCGCCAGCCGCATGGACGCGGTGCTGGTGCCCGTGAACGCGCGCATGACCGAGCCGGAGCTGGCCAAGATCGCGGCCCATACCGAACCGCGCCTGACCCTGTTCCTGTCCGATGTCAGCGAACCCGCGCGTGTCCATGCTGGCGATGCACGCGCCGTCACGCTGGCCGGGGCGGCACTGCATGTCGCGGGGCCGTTCGACGCCGTGCCGGAGCAGGTCGAGCCGCAAAACGCGATGACGGCGGTGATCCTCTACACCACCGGCACGACGGGCACGCCCAAGGGGGTGATGCTGACCCACGGGAACCTGATCTTTGGCGGGGAAAGCTCGGCCCGGTTGCGGGGGATGCAGGCGGATGACGTCATCTGGGGCGTTCTGCCGCTGACGCATGTCTTCGGGCTGACCTCGATGCTGGCCGCGGGGCTGGCCAC
This sequence comes from Paracoccus sp. Arc7-R13, assembly GCF_004010775.1. NCBI lineage: Bacteria > Pseudomonadati > Pseudomonadota > Alphaproteobacteria > Rhodobacterales > Paracoccaceae > Paracoccus > Paracoccus sp. Arc7-R13. The sequence continues at coordinate 729,008 of NZ_CP034810.1, forward strand.
GGGCGCGCATATCCGGCTGGAGCCGCGCTTTTCCGCCGCGCAGACGCTGGCCGCGCTGCAATCGGACGTGACCGTCCTGCCCGCCGTTCCGCAGATGCACGCGGCCATCATGGCCGAGGCGCGCGCCCAGGGGCTGGAGCGTCTGGCCCGCCCGCTGCGCTATGTCAGCAGCGGCGCGGCGCCCCTGGACCCCGACTGGAAGCGGCGGGCCGAGGCGTTCTATGGCATCGCGCTGCAGAACGGTTACGGCATGACCGAGACCACGGCGGGGGTGACCGTCACGAACAGCGCCATCGGCGACCCGGACCCGTCGGCGGGCCACCCGCTGCCGGGGGTCCAGATCGCGCTGGACGAGACGATCGGCCGCGAACCCGGCACGGGAGAGGTGCTGACGCGCGGTCCGCACATCATGCGCGGCTATTTTCGCAATGCGGAGGGGACGGCGCAGGTATTGCGGGACGGCTGGATGCGCACCGGCGATCTGGGCCGGATCGACGCGCAGGGGCGGCTGCACATCGTGGGCCGTTGCAAGGAGCTGATCATCCGCGGCGGCTTCAACGTCTATCCCCCCGAGGTCGAGGCCGCGCTGAACGATCATCCGGCCGTCCTGCAGACCGCCGTGATCGGCCGCGCGCGCGAGGGGGGCGACGAGGATATCCTGGCCTTCTGTCAGCTGATTTCGCCGGATGCGGTGACGGCCGATGCGCTGGCGGCCCATGCGGCGGCGCGGCTGTCGGCCTACAAGCGGCCCACGCGGATCATCGTGACGGGCGCGCTGCCCGCGGCGGCGACGGGCAAGGTGCTCAAGCACCGCCTTGTCGCGCATTTCGCGGACCTGTTGGGTCTTTAGTCGTCCAGCACCAGGCGGTGCATCGGCGGATAGAACTGGCGGGCAAACGACACAGGCAGCGAATCCAGCGTGTTGACCCGCTCGATCGTCATCACCGGCGTGCCCGGATCGATGGTCAGGTTCACCGCACAGGATCCGCTGGCCCCTTCGGCCAGGATCGAAAAGCGACTTTGCGTGACGGGCAGGCTGCGGGCCAGCCATTCCTGCGGCGGCTCATGCGCGAACAGATGGAAATCAGGCAGGGCCAGCGCGCGGGGGTTCAGCCAGATCGCCTCGCAGCAATGCGGGCGGTCGTCGGCCAGATAGCGCGACTTGACCAGCAGCATCATGTCGTCGGCATCGACCTGCAGCGCCTGCATCGCAGCGGGGCTGGGATTGCAGGGCAGGCATTCGGTCATCTGATAGGCATAGCGCGCGCCAAGCGATTCGATCTCGTCGCGCAGGACCGGCAGCGACAGGGTCGTGCGGCGGGACGTGGTGGCGGTCACGCGGGTACCCACCTTGCGGCGGCGCTGGATGATGCCGCTGGCGGCCAGCTCACGCAGGGCACGGTTCACCGTGGCGCGCGCGCAGCCCATCTCGATCGACAGCATCTGTTCGGTGGGGATCAGGCTGCCCGGCGGCCATTCGCCTGATCTGATCCGGCCCAGCACATCCGCGCGGATCGCCTGCCATGTGTTGAGTCGCCGCCGTTCGGCGTCGACGCCGGAAGAGCGGATCGTAACGGACGAACCTTGGGACAACTTGGCCATTTTGAAGAACTCGTGACATATACCTGTCCCGATTTGATAAATGATACGCACAAGAATGGAAGCTGTCCAATTCGCCATGCGACATCCCGGCTGGCCGCGGGCCGGGGAAAAACCCCGGGCGGACGGGCGCGCGACGCTTTCATTTCGCAGGATGTCTGATAAATGCAGATCGTGCAAGCATGATGGCGGATTTTCGATGCGCTCGACCACCCATCCCTCGGTGACACCCGGACCCGCGACGCTGACATCCTGGGGCGTGCTGATGGCGATCAGCCTTTGCCACATGATCAACGACGTGATGCAGTCGATGCTGGCGGCCATCTATCCGCTGCTGCAGGTCGAATTCGACCTGTCCTATGCCCAGATCGGCGTGATGACTTTGGCCTTCCAGGTCACCGCGTCGCTGCTGCAGCCGCTGATCGGGATGGCCACCGACCGCCACCCGCAGCCGCGGTCGCTGCCCTTCGGCATGGCCTCGACGCTGTGCGGCGTGCTGATGCTGGGCATGGCCGAGGGTTATGCCTGGCTTTTGTCGGGGGCGATGCTGATCGGCATCGGATCGGCCGTGTTCCATCCCGAAAGCTCGCGCGTGGCGCGGATCGCGTCGGGGGGGCGGTTCGGCACCGCGCAGTCGCTGTTCCAGCTGGGCGGCAATGGCGGGCAGGCGCTGGGGCCGCTGCTGGCCGCGTTCATCGTGGTGCCGCTGGGCCGTCCGGCCGTGGCCTGGTTCGCGGTCGCGGCCGCCCTGGGTGCCGCGATCCTGTGGCAGGTCGGCAGCTGGGCCGAGGATCGGCGCCGCGCCAGCACCGCCACCCCCGACCGTACCCTGCGCCTGCCGCGCGCGACGGTGATCCGCGCCATCGCGGTGCTGGCGGTGCTGGTCTTCACCAAGAACATCTACAGCGCCTCGATGAGCAGCTATTTCACCTTCTTCACGATCGACAAGTTCGGCCTGTCGACCCAGGGCGCGCAGATCATGCTGTTCCTGTTCCTGGCCGGCATGGCGGCGGGCGTCATGCTGGGCGGGGTGATCGGCGACAGGGTCGGGCCGCTGACGGTCATCTGGGTGTCGATCCTGGGCGCGCTGCCGCTGACGCTGGCGCTGCCACATGTGGGGCTGGTGCCGACGGGCGTGCTGGCGGTGCTGATCGGGCTGGTGCTGGCATCGGCCTTTCCGGCCATCGTGGTCTTTGCGCAAGAGCTGGTGCCGGGCCGCACCGGCATGATCGCGGGGCTGTTCTTCGGCTTCTCGTTCGGGATGGGCGGGATCTCGGCCGCGGCGCTTGGGGTGTTGGCGGATGCGCAGGGGATCCGGTCGGTCTTCCTGCTGTGTTCGGTCCTGCCGGTGCTGGGGCTGCTGACGATCCTGCTGCCGCGCCGCAGCCTGGGCTGAGATGGGCCACCCGGTCGTCATCCATGTCGGCCCCGACGGCCCCATCGATGCGGCGCTGGCGCGGATGTTTCAGGCCAACGGCCATCGCGCGGTCTGCCATGACGGCGGGCGCCTGGCTGCGGACATCGTCTATGCGATGGGGCAGGGGACGCAGCCCCTGCGCGGCTGGCCCAACGCGCGGCTGATCGCCGGGCTGTACCGCGAAAGGCCCCATTGGCGCCCGACATTGCAGGCCTGGCGCTGCATCGCCTTTCTGCGCGACCGTCTGCCCGACGCGCTGTTCCTGCTGACCATCCCGCCCCGCCATCGCTGGCCCGAAGGGATGCAGGCGCATCTGGACGCGACGCGCGCCCTGTTCGCGGACGACACGCGGCTGATCACGATGGACCTGACCGACAGCACCCCCGCGGACCTGGCTGCACGGCTGCGGCCGATGCTGGTGCTGGACCGGGGGCTGCCCGACCACTGGCCCGACCGCTGGCCCGTCCCGGACCCCGTCGTGGACCCGCCGCCGACGCCCAAGGCACCGCCGGGCTGGGCGCAGGATGTCGCGCGCTTCTGTCTTGCGGGCCTGAACCCCGATGGGGCAGGCGGCGCGCAGGGGCTGTCGGGATTCGCCTGCCGTTGGGACGGCACCCTGTCGGGCAGCGGCGCGGTGACCGACGCGGCGGGTGCGCCGCGGCAGTTCACCCTTCTGACGCCCCCCGGCCACCGCCCCCTGGCCCTGGTGCGCGAGGGGCGTCCCTTCAAGCTGATCCGGGCCGAGGGGGTGATCAACGACATCCTGGCGCTGGACCGCCGCGATCCGGTCTGGATCGACATGGAGGACAGTCGCTGGTTCGGCAGCCCCCAGGGCGCGCCCCTGGATCGTCCGGTCCTGTGCCACAACCGCCGGGCGGGGGCGGTGAACGCGGTCCTGTGGCCCCTGCCGGACCAGCACGCGATCGGCCTGCCGGGGTTCGATCCCGCCGCGCCCGACGACGACATCCCCTGGGAGGACAAGCAGGACCGGCTGGTGTGGCGCGGCATGATCTCGGGGTCGGAAATGCGCGATGGGGTCAAGCCCGGTCCCGCCAGCCATGTCTGGCTGCAGCGTCTGGCCCAGGCCGCCACCCCCGCGGATCGCGAGGCCGCGTGGCAGGGCCTGTGCCGCACGAACCGAATGGCCTTTGTCCGCCGGTTCCACGATCATCCCGATTTCGATGTGGGCATCGTCATGGCGCACGGTTTCCGCCAGCACGCCGACGACCCGCTGATCGCGCCCTATTGCCGCCCGCGCATGGGGCGCCGCGACTTTCGGGCCTATCGCTATCAGCTGTGCCTGTCGGGGTATGACCACGGGTCGAACTTCATCTCGGGGCTGGACCAGAACGGCGTGCTGCTGGCCGAGGATGACGGCTGGCAGGTGTTCTATTCGGGGCGCTTCCGGCCTTGGGAGCATTTCATCCCCGTCGCGCGCCACCTGACCGACCTGGAGGACAAGCTGGCCTGGGCCCGCGCCCATCCCGACGCCTGCCGCGCCATGTCGCGTGCCGCGCGCGCCGAGGCCGCGCATCTGCGCGACCCCGCCGCACGGGCGGACCTGATGCGTCTGATCCTCGACGGGCTGGCTGCGGCGCGCTAGAACACCGCCATGAGCACGATCCGCATCGAACCCCTGACCGCCGCCGCCTTCGCCCCCTTCGGCGAGGTGCTGACCCCGCGCGCGACGCCCGACCGCATGATCAATGCGGGCCGCTGCGAACGCCACCATGCCCTGGCCACCGTCGAGCGCGGCGGCGGAGAGGCGATCATTTCCCTTTTTCGTAGCCAGGCCGTCAGCCTGCCCTATGACTGCACGCTGCTGGAACGTCACCCGCTTGGGTCGCAGGCGTTCATGCCGCTTGGCGACCGGCCGTGGCTGTCGGTGGTCGCGCCCGATGACGACGGCCGACCCGGCGCCCTGCGGGCGTTCCTGGTCCCGGCGCATACCGGCGTGAACCTGCACGCGGGAACCTGGCACGGCGTGCTGACGCCCTTGGACCAGCCGGCCGATTTCCTGGTCGTGGACCGCGAGGGGACCGGCACGAACCTAGAGGAAGTGACCATCCCCGCGGTGCGGATCACCGCATGACCCCCGATTACAACGTCGAGACCCTGGCCATGGCCGGGGGCGCGCGTCGCGTGGCGGGCGTGGACGAGGCCGGGCGCGGGCCGCTGGCCGGCCCCGTCACCGCGGCGGCCGTGGTATTGGACCCGCAGAACATCCCTGACGGCCTGAACGACAGCAAGAAGCTGACCGCCGCGCGGCGCGACGCGCTGGCCGCTTGGATCATGGAGCATTGCGACTGGTCCGTGGCCCATGTCGATCCGGTCGAAATCGACGCCCTGAACATCCTGCGCGCCAGCCATGTCGCGATGTGCCGCGCCCTGGCCGGGCTGCGCCAGCCGCCCTGCCACGTTCTGATCGATGGCAACATGCTGCCCCGCGATCTGACCCTGCCCGCGCAGGCGATGGTCAAGGGCGATGCGCGTTGCCTGTCGATCGCCGCGGCCTCGATCGTGGCCAAGGTGTTGCGCGACCGCATCATGGTGGATTTGGCGCAACAGCACCCCGGATATGGCTGGGACGTGAATGCCGGATACCCCACGCCAGGCCACAAGCGCGCCCTGCTAGATCTGGGGATAACCCCACATCATAGGCGGTCGTTCAGGCCAGTCCACAACATCTTGTGTAAAGCCCCTTTGGTAAGTGACTGATTTGAAAAAGAAATTGACGGCGATTCGCATCTGAATCATCTTTGGGGACATACCAGACCGGCAAAAGCCGGCATTTCCCGAAGGCAGAGCATGACGAAAACCAAGGACCAGCGCGCGGATTCCGCGCGGCCATTACCGCTGAACCAGATTCTGGGCGGGGATTGCATCGAGATCATGAACAGCCTGCCCGCGGGCAGCGTGGACCTGATCTTTGCCGATCCGCCCTATAATTTGCAGCTGAAGGGCGACTTGCATCGCCCCGACAACAGCCTGGTCGATGCGGTGGACGATCATTGGGACCAGTTTTCCAGCTTTGCCACCTATGACGCCTTCACCCGCGACTGGCTGGCCGCAGCCCGCCGCCTGCTGAAGCCGAACGGCGCGATCTGGGTGATCGGCAGCTATCACAACATCTTCCGCGTCGGCGCCGAACTGCAGAACCAGCAGTTCTGGATCATGAACGACGTGATCTGGCGCAAGTCGAACCCGATGCCGAACTTTCGCGGCAAGCGCCTGACCAACGCGCATGAGACGCTGATCTGGGCGGCAAAGTCGGAAAGCTCGAAATACACGTTCAACTACGAGGCGCTGAAGTCGCTGAACGAGGGCGTCCAGATGCGCAGCGACTGGGTGCTGCCGATCTGCAACGGCGGCGAGCGGCTGAAGGACGCGGCCGGCGACAAGGCCCATCCGACGCAAAAGCCGGAATCGCTGCTGCACCGGGTGATCCTGGGCACGACTAATCCCGGCGACGTGGTGCTGGACCCGTTCTTCGGCACCGGCACCACCGGTGCGGTCGCCAAGATGCTGGGCCGCGACTATATCGGGATCGAGCGCGAGGAGACCTATCGCGAGGTCGCGGGCCGCCGCCTGTCGCGCGTCCGCCGGCTGGACGCCGACGCCATCGCCACCACCCGCGCCAAGCGCGCCGAGGTGCGCATCCCCTTCGGGCAGGTCATCGAACGCGGCATGCTGCGCCCCGGAGAGGAGTTGTTCTCGATCGGCAACCGTCACAAGGCCAAGGTCCGTGCCGACGGGTCGCTGATCGGGAACGACGTCAAGGGGTCGATCCATCAGGTCGGCGCCGCGCTGGAAGGCGCGCCCAGCTGCAACGGCTGGACCTATTGGCATTTCCGGCGCGAGGGCAAGATGATCCCCCTGGACATCCTGCGCCAGCAGATCCGCGCCGAGATGGAAGGCGACGCCCCCCGGCCCAACTGAGTTTCACCCTTCGCCAGTTCCCCCGTGCGCATCGCGCACGGCCGGAACCACCTTGCCCCGCCATGTCCGCATGGCGGGGGTTTTTCGTCCGTCAGCCCTTCATCGACCGCATGAAGGCCGCGATGCTTTCGGCGTCGTCCTGATCGGACCCGGCACGGTCGCGCCGTTCGGCCAGCCATTCCAGCAGCGATGCGGCCTCGCGGTCGGAAAACCGCATCTCCCAGTCACTGAACAGGCGCTGTTGCAGCGGTCCCTGGTCCAGCACCGTGAAGTTCAGGTGGCGGTCATCCTCGCGCAGCACGTCGATCAGCCGGAACAGGCGAATGCGCGGCCCCTCGACCCATTGGAAGAACAGCCCGTCCTCATGGTGCAGGCATCCGGTCAGCCCCGCCGCCCGGTTGCGGTCGCGCGCATGATGCAGGATGCGTTCCAGGTCGTCGCGTTGCATGCCGGGACGGGCCACGCTGCGGTACAGAAGATAACCCAGACTGTCGCCCGCGGCGAAGTGATAGGGCTGCGCATCGCTGTGCATCAGCATCGAATCGTCGTTCATTCCGGTCGGTCCCTATTACGCCTTGGGACATTTTTCCATTTTGTGCACACAATGCAAGGTTGTGCCCGGGATAAGCTGCGCAGCCTTTTAGCGATATTTGCCGGCCCCTGCGGCAGGCGCGCTACAGCGCGTTGCGGGGCAGGGGCAGGGTGCCGCGGTTATAGTCGGTCCAGTCGGTGATCTCTGGATAGAACTGGCGCCGCCAGGCGCGCACGCGGGGGTTCATGCGCCGCCGCCACAGCGGCGGGACCATCGCCAGCAGCGTCATCGCCGGATAGCCCATCGGCAGCTGCGGCGCCTCGTTCGCGCCATAGGTCTGCAGCAGCGGAAAGCGGCGGTCGGGCTTTGTGTGATGGTCGGAATGGCGCTGCAGGTTGATCAGCAGCCAGTTGGTCGCGGTGTGGCTGGCGTTCCAGCTGTGGCGCGGGCGGACGGGTTCATAGCGGCCGTCCCCCAGATGCTTGCGCGACAACCCGTAATGTTCGACGTAATTCGTCAGCTCCAGCTGCCAGACGGCGATCAGCGCCTGGAACAGGAACAGCCCCAGCCCGGTCCAGCCCCCCACGGCCATGGCCAGCCCCAGCATCGCCCCCTGCAGCACGCCGTAACGCCAGAAGGGGTTGCGGCGGTCCCAAGGGCTGCGGCCAGCGCGGGCCAGGAACCGCGTCTCGGCCCGCCACGCGCTGCGGGGGCCGTCGATCAGGACGCGGGCGAAGAAGCGGTGAAAGCCTTCGTTGTAGCGGGCCGAGACGGCGTCGCGCGGGGTCGACACCCAGCTGTGATGCACCAGCAGGTGCTCGGTGCGGAAATGCGAATAAAGGACCGACGCCAGCAGCAGGTCCCCCAGCCAGCGTTCAGCCGGCGTCTTCTGGTGCAGCAGTTCATGCGCATAGACGATGCCGACGCTGCCCGACATGACACCGATGGCAAAGAACAGCCCAAGCGATTCCCACCCCGACAGGTGGTCCGTGCGCCCGGCCACCCACAGGCAGGCCAGAATCGTGGCCGCCTGCAGCGGAAACCAGATCAGCGTCACGGCGCGATGCCAGAACAGCTGGTCGGTGGCGATGTCCGGGTCGGGATTGGCCTCGTTCAGGCCCAGCACGCGGTCCAGTACCGTGGTCAGGTACCAGGCATAGACCGGCACGATCAGCCACCACATCCCGCCCCCCCAGGCCGCCAGCGCGACCAGGGGGATCAGGGCGACGGACAGCCAGAAGGGCGCCGCGGCGGGCAGGGGGGCATGGCTCATGCCGCGATGCTACCCCTGAAGATGCGGCTGCGCCATATCCCAGGCCTTGCGCATCAGCCCCGGCAGGGCGTCGCGGTCGATCTGCCGCAGGGGGACCAGTTCCCCGCGCGTGGGATTGCCGGTCAGATCGCCCAGCAGCACGGTCAGATCCAGCGTGAAATGCGTGAAGACATGGCGCACGGCGCCCAGGTCGCGCCAGTCGGCGGGGCCAGGCGGGGGCATGTCGCGCCCGTCCCACTGCGCCGACGGAAAGGCCAGCGTGCCGCCCAGCAGCCCCTTGGGCGGGCGGTGTTCCAGCACAAGCGCATCGCCCTGGCGCGCCAGCCAGACCACGCCCTGACGCGTGGGCTTGGCGGCCTTGGGGGTCTTGCGGGGCAGTTCGGCCGCGATCCCCTGGGCGCGGGCGTCGCACTGGGCCTGGACGGGGCAGATGACGCAGGCGGGGCTGCGGGGCGTGCAGATGGTCGCGCCCAGGTCCATCATCGCCTGCGCGTAATCGCCCGGGCGGGACTGCGGTGTCAGCCCGTCGGCCAGCGCCACCAGTTCCGGTTTCGCGCGGGGCAGGGGTGTCTGGACCGCGAACAGCCGCGACACCACGCGTTCGACATTGCCGTCCACCACGGTTTCCACCCGGTCGAAGGCGATCGAGGCGATCGCGGCCGATGTATAGGCCCCGATCCCCGGCAGCGCGGACAACCCGTCGCGCATGTCGGGAAAGCCGCCCCGCGCCGCCACCGCACGGGCGCAGGCCAGCAGGTTTCGGGCGCGGGCGTAGTATCCCAACCCCGCCCATTCGGCCATCACCTGCGCGTCATCGGCCGCCGCAAGGTCCTGGACCGTCGGCCACAGCGCGGTGAACCGCAGGAAATACGCCTTGACCGCCGCGACGGTGGTCTGCTGCAGCATCACCTCGGACAGCCAGACGCGATAGGGGTCGGCAGGGCCGCCGCCGGGGGGCACCCGCCAGGGCAGGCTGCGGGCATGGCGGTCGTACCAATCCAGCAGGTCGGGGGCGATCACCTTGCTTTCACGCAATTATGTGGGCCTTTGCAAAAGGGCGCGCTTTCATCCGGGGGGATGGCTGGCTAAGAATGGCCGGGTGATAGCAGCAAAGGCGCCCATGGCCCACCCGTCCGACGCCCCAAAGACCCGGATCCGTCGTCGCAGCCGCGGCTTTCAGGCGGCAGCCACCCTGCTGGCCGACCGCGTCCAGAAGGCGGCCGAGGGGCGCGGATTCGCGGTCACCCGCCTGCTGACCAACTGGGCCGAGATCGCGGGCCCGCAGCTGGCCCCCGTCACCCGTCCGGTCCGCATCAGCCACGCCCGCACGGGCTTTGGCGCCACACTGACGCTGCTGACCACCGGCCCCATGGCGCCCATGGTCGAGATGCAGCTGCCCCGGCTGCGCGACCGCGTCAACGCCTGCTACGGCTATAACGCCGTCAGCCGCATCACCCTGACGCAGACCGCCGCAACCGGCTTTGCCGAAGGGCAGGCGGCCTTTTCCCATGCGCCCCGCCCGGACCGCGCGCCCGATCCCGCGATCGTGGCGCAGGCCCGGGGGGTGGGGCAGCAGTTTTCCGATCCGACCCTTGCCCAGGCCATGGCGCAACTGGCGATGAACGTCGCCAGCCGCCGGACCTGACATGACATGCACGACCTGAAAGGACTTTCCATGTTTCTGCGATTTGCCGCAACCGCCGTCGCGATGACCCTGGCCGCCCCCGCCTTTGCGCAGGACGCCGCCGCGACCCCCGAAACCCTGCCCGACATCGCCCAGGGCGCCGAGGACGCGCCCCTGACGATCGTCGAATACGCCAGCTTCACCTGCGGGCATTGCGCGAATTTCCACGCCAACGTCTATCCGCAGCTCAAGGCGGAATACATCGACACCGGCAAGGTCCGCTTCGTGCAGCGCGACGTCTACTTCGACCAGCCGGGCCTGTGGGCCGGAATCCTGGCGCGCTGCGGTGGCGACGACAAGTTCTTCCCCGTGTCCGGGATGCTGTTCGACGAACAGGAACAGTGGCTGGCCGGCGGTTCGGGCGACGAGATCGCGACGAACCTGCGCCGCATCGGCCTGAAGGCCGGGATGACCGAGGAACAGATGACCGCCTGCTGGGAGGACACCGCCAAGGTCGAACAGCTGATCGCCACGTTCCAGACGAACGCCACCGCCGACGAGGTCGAGGCCACCCCGACCTTCATCATCGGCGGAGAGAAGGTGTCGAACCAGCCCTGGGACAGCATGAAGGAAATCATCGACACCAAGCTGGCCGAGGCCGCCCCGGCCGAGTGACGCATCGCCCTACAGGGCCCCGTGACGGGGTCTTGCACGCGCGCGATTGATTTTCGCCCGGAATGGTCGCAGGATCGGCGGGCGCGGAATTGACGCGCAGCACGGGGACAGTGTGTCATGATTCAGGAATTCAAGACTTTCATTGCCCGCGGCAACGTCATCGACCTTGCCGTGGGCATCATCATCGGCGCGGCCTTCACGGGCATCGTCAATTCGCTGGTCGTCGACCTGATCAACCCGATCCTGGGGTTGATGACCGGCGGGATCGATTTCACCGACAAGTACGTCGTTCTGTCCGGTAACGTGGCCGACGGGGCCAGTCTGGCCGCCGCCCGCGATTCCGGGGCGGCGATCTTTGCCTATGGCGCCTTCGCGATGGCGGTGTTGAACTTCCTGATCGTGGCCTGGGCGGTGTTCCTGCTGGTCAAGGGCGTGAACCGCCTGCAGCGCGCCGCGATGCGCAAGGAGGAGGCCAAGGAGACCCCCCCGGCCGGCCCCACCCAGGAAGAGCTGCTGGCGCAGATCCGCGACCTGCTGGCCGACCGCGCCAGCCCCGCCTGACGCCTACAGCCCCAGCACCGATGCCGGGGTGACGGCATCCAGGCCCAGGGCCTCGCCCACCGGGGGCGAGGTCAGCTGGCCCTCGTGGACCGACAGCCCGGCGCGCAGATGCGCGTCATCGGTCAGCGCGCGGCGCCAGCCCTTGTCGGCCAGGGCCAGCAGATGCGGCATGGTCACGTTGCCAAGCGCCTGCGTGCTGGTGCGGGCCACCGCGCCCGGCATGTTCGCCACGCAGTAATGCACGATTCCGTCGACGTCATAGATGGGGTCCTGGTGCGTGGTGGCGCGCGACGTCTCGAAGCAACCGCCCTGATCGATCGCCACGTCGACCAGAACCGCGCCCTGCGGCATGGTCGACAGCTGGTCGCGGCTGATCAGCTTGGGCGCGGCGGCGCCGGGGATCAGGATCGCGCCGATCACCATGTCGGCCGTGCGGATCGCCTCGGCCGTGGCCGCGGCGCTGGCGAACTGGGTGGTCAGGCGGCCCATGAAGATGTCGTCCAGATAGGACAGGCGCGGCACCGACCGGTCCATGACCGTCACGTTGGCCCCCATGCCGACCGCCACGCGCGCCGCCGCGGTGCCCACCACGCCGCCGCCGATCACCACGACATTCGCAGGCCGCACGCCGGGCACGCCGCCCATCAGCATGCCGCGGCCGCCATTGGCCTTTTGCAGCGCCCATGCGCCGACCTGCGGGGCCAGGCGACCGGCGACCTCGGACATCGGGGCCAGCAGGGGCAGGCCGCCGCGCGCGTCGGTCACCGTCTCGTAGGCGATGGCGGTCACGCCGCTGTCCAGCAGGTCGCGGGTCTGGTCCGGATCGGGCGCCAGGTGGAGATAGGTGAACAGGATCTGGCCACGGGCCAGCATCTTGCGTTCGGCGGCCTGCGGCTCCTTGACCTTGATGATCAGTTCGGCATCGGCGAACACCGTTGCCGCGTCGGGGGCGATCGTGGCGCCGGCATCGACGTAGTCCTGGTCCGCGAACCCCGCGCCCAGGCCCGCGCCGGACTGGACCAGCACGTCATGGCCGCGCAGCGCGGCCTCGGCGGCGGCGGCGGGGGTCAGGCCGACGCGGAATTCCTGCGGCTTGATTTCGGTGGGGCATCCGATCTTCATGGTCTCTCCTCCCAGAGCTGTGGTCCGATGATGCCCCGTCCGGCCCGCAAGGTGCTGCGAACATTCCCCCGACAGGCGGATGATCGGCGAAGAAACCGCTGGCATCGGGACTGGTCTTGGAAGATTCTGCCGGCATGGCCGATCTTGACGCAATAGACCGACGAATCCTGTCCCTGCTTCAGACCGAGGGACGAATCAGCAATGCCGAGCTGGCGCTGCGGGTGCATCTGTCCCCGTCGGCCTGCCACAGGCGCGTTCAGCGGCTGGAGGAGGCCGGTGTCATCTCGGGCTATGTCGCGCTTCTGGATGCGCGCGCCCTGCGCCGCCAGACGACGGTCTTCGTCGAGATCACCCTGTCGGGTCAGGCGGACGAGGTCCTGGACGCCTTCGAACGCGGCGTGCGCACCATCCCGGACGTGCTGGAATGCCACCTGATGGCAGGCACGGCCGACTATCTGCTGAAGATCGTGGTCGAGGATACGGACGACTTCGCCCGCATCCATCGTCAGCACCTGTCGCGCCTGCCGGGAGTTGCCCAGATGCATTCCAGCTTTGCCCTGCGCACGGTGTTCCGGACGACTGCGATTCCCGTCTGATCGGCGGTCAGGGAACCCTGCGGGCCCGGATGCGCGTTATGCCGCCAGACAGACAACAGGAGACGCACGATGCTGAAGACTCCGTTCAAGGCCCTGCTGGTCGGCGGCCAGATCGCCGCAGCCAGCCTGATGGCCACGACCGCGATCGCACAGACCACCGTGATCGAGACCCCCGAATCGACCGTCATCGTCCCCGATGACGCGCTAGAGGAATCGCCGTCCGGTGGCTTCGTCTCGGAAAGCGACTATCCGCGGCTGGAAAGCCTGGAGAATTATGAGGCCATCGCCGACACCCTGTCCGACCAGGGCTATTCCGACATCTACATCCAGCGCGAGGGACCCATCCTGACGGTGACCGCACAGCGCGCCGGCGTGCCGACCGAACTGGTCTACAGCACCGCCAACGGGCGGCTCGTCTCGGTGAACGGTGTAGAGACGCGTGCCGACCCCGAGACATCCTCGGCAGGCGATGATTCCGGCGCGGCGCCCGTCGGCACGGCAGGCGCCGTGGACGGCGGCGCGACCGATGACGGATCGACCGAAGATGGCGCCACAGATGATGGTACCGGTGATGACGGCATGGGTGGCGGGACCGGTGATGACGGTGCCGCGGATGGCGGTTCGGACAATGGCGCCGACGGCGGCGCATCCGACGGCGGCGCGTCTGATGGCGGCACGTCTGATGGCGGCACGGACGGTGGATCCGACGGCGGTGATTCGGATGGCGGTTCGGACGGTGGTTCCGACGGCGGATCGGACAGCGGTTCCGATGGTGGATCAGACGGCGGTTCGGATGGCGGCTCGGACAGCAACGGCTGATCGCATCCCGGATCGACCCAGCACGAAAGAAAACCCCCGCGGCATGGCGCCGCGGGGGTTTTCAAATGACACAAGATCGCGTCGTCTTACAGCGCGCCTTCGCGCTGTGCCTTTTTACGGGCCAGCTTGCGGGCGCGGCGAACGGCCTCGGCCTTTTCACGGGCTTTCTTGACCGACGGCTTCTCGAAATGCTGCTTGAGCTTCATTTCGCGGAAGACACCTTCGCGCTGAAGTTTCTTCTTCAGAGCACGGAGCGCCTGTTCGACGTTGTTGTCGCGAACATTGACCTGCATGTGGTTGTCACCACCTTCCTAGGTTAGAGTTGATAGATTGCAGGAAGCGTCCCCCTAACAGGGGCGGGCGCAAATGTCCAGACGAGGTATGCATGACCAACACCGACCGAGACGCGCTGCTGGATGCCGCACTGATCCATGTCCCCTTCGAGGGGATGAACGAACGGGCGCTGGCCGCCGGCGCACGCGACATCGGCATGGATGCGGCCCTGATCCGGGTGCATTTCCCGCAGGGCGGTGCCGGGCTGGCCGCCGCCTATCACCGCCGCGCCGACCGGACGCTGCGCGAGACGCTGGCCGCCACCCCGCTTGAGGGACGGTTCCGCGACCGCGTGGCCCAGGCCGTGTGGCGGCGGCTGGAACTGTCGGACCCCGAACTGGTGCGCGCCGGTGCCGCGACGCTGGCCCTGCCGCAGAACGCGGGTCTTGCCGCGCGGCTGGTCTGGGAGACCTCGGACGTGATCTGGACCGCCTTGGGCGACCGGTCGCAGGACGTGAACTGGTATTCGAAACGCGCGACGCTGACGGCGGTGATCTCGGCCACGGTGCTGTTCTGGCTGGGCGACGAGTCCGAAGGTCGCGCCGACACCCGCGCCTTCATCGACCGCCGCATCGACGGCGTGATGTCGGTCGAGACGGTCAAGGCGCGCCTGCGCAGCCTGCCCGGCGCGTCCAAGCTGGCCGACGCCGCCCTGGGCTGGATCCGCGCGCCCCGCGACCGGGCGCTGCCCGGCAAGACCCGATAAGGACGACCGCATGTTTCCCGACCAGATGACCGCCATCGAGATCGCAGGCCCCGGCGCCGCCGATCAGCTGCGCGCCACGACCCGGCCCGTGCCGGTGCCCTGCCATGACCAGATCCTGATCAAGATCGCCTATGCCGGCGTGAACCGCCCCGACGTGCTGCAGCGATCGGGCAGCTATGCCCCGCCGCCGGGCGCGTCCGACCTGCCCGGGCTGGAGGCCTCGGGAGAGATCGTGGGCCTTGGCGCGGGTGTCACGCGCTGGCGCAAGGGCGAACAGGTCTGCGCGCTGCTGCCCGGCGGCGGATATGCGGAATACGCGGTGTGCCACGCCGATCACGCGCTGCGCATTCCCAAGGGACTGTCGTTGCGCGACGGGGCATGCCTGCCCGAAACCGCCTTCACCGTCTGGTCGAATGTCGTCCAGCGCGGTGGGCTGACCGGGGGCGACCGCTTTCTGGTCCATGGCGGAACCTCCGGCATCGGCATGATGGCCATCCAGATCGCCCACGCCCTGGGCGCGCGCGTCTTTGCCACCGCAGGCAGCGACGACAAATGCGCGGCCATCACCGCGCTTGGCGCCACCGCCATCAATTATCGCAGCCAGGATTTCACCAAGGTGCTGGCCGAGGCGGGTGGTGCGGACCTGATCCTGGACATGGTCGGGGGCAGCTACATCCCCCGCAACATCAAGACGCTGGCACAGGACGGGCGGCTGGTGATGATCGCCTTTCTGGAAGGCCCCAAGGTCGAGCTGAACTTTGCCCAGATCATGGTGAACCGCCTGACCATCACCGGGTCCACCCTGCGCCCGCAATCCGACGTCGCAAAGGCCGAGATCGCCGACCAGATCCGCAAGCGGCTGTGGCCGATGATCGCCGCCGGGTCGGTCGCCGTCACTATCGACAGCGAGTTCGCGCTGGCCGACGCGGCCGATGCCCATCGCCGGATGGAAAGCAGCGACCATATCGGCAAGATCGTCCTGAAGGTCGCGGGCTAGCGCACGGCCTCGATCAGCAGGCGGGGCGCGTCGCAGTCGCGGCGCGCGTCGGGCGCACAGGTCCGGGGTTCCAGGTCCCGGGTCAGGCAGATCCGCACCTCGGTCAGGGCGCCGTCGCGGCAGGCGATGGTGACGCCGTCGGCATCCAGGTCGGGATTGGCCTCCAGGAAGGCTTCCTCGATCACCGCGGGCGGGGCCGCGACGTCGCGGGCCAGATCATCCAGCACCGGCGGGATGACGATGCCCTCTGCCGCCTGCCGGGTCGCATCGTAATAGCCCGCGGCAGACAGCCCGCTGCAGCGGCCGTGCTTTTTCCACTGATACCACGCCAGCCCGCCGGACCCCATCACGTCGGCCATCGCGGCGCTTTCGCGGCGCGACGGGTCGCGTTCGGGCGTCGTGCAGTCCTGCGGCCAGCCGCGTTCGTATTGCGGCCACAGTCCGTGGACCGAAAAATCGCGTGCCGTGCCGTCGCGGCATTCGGGGGCGTCGCGGTCGTCGCCCGTCGTGCTGCACCAGGTCGGCTGCCAGGACAGCGCCAGCACGTAATAATCGAACCGCCCCGCGACGTCGCGGGCGGCAAGGGGCAGGGGGGGCAGCAGGACCGCGAGGGTCAGGAACAGGATGCGCATCCTGCGACAATAGCGACGCCCGCGCCGGCATGCACCGGCAAACGTGCGAATCCTCTTTTCCCCGGCATCCGGAATCGGTATATGACCTGCCAATTCCCCCCGAAAACGAGGAATGGCGCAAGCCGAAGCCGTTTTTCCGGCCCTCGCCCCCATGTTCGGGACCAAGAGACACGCGAAGGAGACTGACATGAGCAAGCCGCTGATGGCCAAGGCCACCGCCGTCTGGCTGGTCGACAACACGACGCTCAGCTTCAAGCAGATCGGCGATTTCTGCGGTCTGCACGAGCTTGAGGTTCAGGGCATCGCCGATGGCGACGTGGCCGCGGGCGTCAAGGGCTATGACCCCGTCGCCTCGAACCAGCTGGACCCCGAGGAGATCAAGCGCGCCGAGGCGAGCCCGATCTATCGCATGCGCCTGAAGCACAACCCCGCCGCCGACGGCGAGGAAAAGCGCCGCGGGCCGCGCTATACGCCGCTGTCCAAGCGGCAGGACCGTCCCGCGGCGATCCTGTGGCTGGTCAAGTTCCACCCGGAACTGGCCGATGCGCAGATCGCCAAGCTGGTCGGCACGACCAAGCCCACGATCGCGTCGATCCGCGAGCGGACGCACTGGAACAGCCAGAACATCCAGCCGATCGACCCGGTCGCCCTGGGCCTGTGCCGGCAGACCGAACTGGACGCGGCTGTCCAGAAGGCCGCCAAGAAGAAGGCCGCCGAAGGTGGCGTGATGACCGACGACGAGCGTCGCAAGCTGGTCAGCACCGAGACATCGCTGTCCATGTCCGAGGAGCCGCGCCTGCCCAGCGCGATCGCCGGGCTGGAGAACTTCAGCCTGTCGCGCGACGAGGACAAGCCCGAGCGGGAGCTGGACAAGGACACGTTCTTCAACCTGCCCGACACGGATGACGAGGGTGACGACGAGGACGATCACGGCAAGTCGCGCCGCTGATTGGTACCGCAGAGGATGAAAAAGGCCGGGCAATCGCCCGGCCTTTTGTCTTGGGATGGACACGCAGCTGCCCGCCCGCAACAACGATCGCATGAAAAAGGCCGCGCCGGGTTTCCCCGACACGGCCCTTTCTGCAAACGCCTGAGTGTCAGGCGCGGCCGCGCACCGCACGTGCGATGGCGATCAGGATACATGCACCCACGAAGCCTGCCAGCAGATAGGCGAAGCTGAAGCTTGCACCGGCCGCATAGAGGCCCAGAAGCGAGCCGAAGATGAAGTTGAACAGCACCGCGCCCACGATGCCCAGGATGATGTTCATCAGGAGGCCCATGTTGGACTTCATGAACTTTTCAGCAAGCCAACCGGCAATGCCCCCGACGATGATAGCTGCAAGCCAGCCCATGCCATTCTCCTTGATTGTCCCGGCCGACCCTGACGGTCGGCGCCTTCTGTGAGCGCAACGTGGCCTCCGGCCCCCGGTTCCAAGACGTCTTCGAAAATGTCAGACCGAGAGGCAGATATACTTCATCTCCAGATAGTCCTCCAATCCGTGATGGCTGCCCTCGCGGCCCAGGCCGGACTGCTTGACGCCACCGAAGGGTGCCACCTCGGTCGAGATGATGCCGGTGTTCACGCCGACAATACCGTATTCCAGCGACTCCTGGACGCGGGTGACGCGGCCGATGTCGCGGGCATAGAAATAGGCGGCCAGACCGAAGATGGTATCGTTGGCGGCGGCAACCGCCTGATCCTCGGTGTCGAAGCGGAACAGCGGCGCCAGCGGGCCGAAGGTCTCCTCGGTCGCGACCTTCATGTCGCGGGTGACACCGGTGACGATGGTCGGCTCGAAGAACAGGCCGTCCTTGCGCTTGCCGCCGGTCAGGACCTGGCCTCCGCCCTGGGTGATGTCACGGATATGCTCCTCGACCTTGTCGACGGCCTTCTGATTGATCAGCGGGCCGGTGGTGGTCCCCTCAGTCAGCCCATCGCCCACGCGCAGCTTCTCGACCGCGGCCTTCAGCTTGTCGGCAAAGGCGTCATAGACCCCGGCCTGGACATAGATGCGGTTGGCACAGACGCAGGTCTGGCCGTTGTTGCGGAACTTGGACGCCATGGCACCCTCGACCGCGGCGTCCAGATCGGCATCGTCGAAAACGATGAAGGGCGCGTTGCCGCCCAGCTCCATGCTGCATTTCATCACCTGGTCGGCGGCCTGGCGCAGCAGCACGCGACCCACCTCGGTCGAACCGGTGAATGTCAGCTTACGGACCAGGTGGTTCTCGCAGAACTCCCTGCCGATGTCGCTGGCGCGCGACGAAGGGACGACCGACAGGATGCCCTTGGGCAGGCCCGCCCGTTCGCCCAGCACTGCCATGGCCAGCGCCGACAGGGGCGTCTCGGCTGCGGGCCGCGCGACGAAGCCGCAGCCGACGGCCAGCGCGGGCCCCGCCTTGCGCGCGATCATCGCGTTCGGAAAGTTCCAGGGCGTGATCGAGCCGACGACCCCGATGGGCTGGCGGATGACGCTGATGCGCTTGTCGGCCTGGTGGCCGGGGATGGTCTCGCCATAGACGCGCTTGGCCTCCTCTCCGAACCATTCGATGAAGCTGGCGCCATAGGCGATCTCGCCCTTGGCCTCGGCCAGGGGCTTGCCCTGTTCGGCGGTCAGGATGGTGCCCAGGTCGTCCTGGTTGGCCATCATCAGGTCGAACCACTTGCGCATGACCTGGGCGCGGTCCTTGGCCGTGCGCGCGGCCCAGTCCTTCATCGCCGCCGCGGCGGCGTCGATGGCGCGGGCGGTCTCGGCCCGGCCCAGATCGGCCACATGGGCGATGACGTCGCCGCGGGCGGGGTTGGTGACCTCGAACGTGGCGCCGTCATCGGCGTCGACCCATTCGCCGCCCACGAACGCACGGGTTTCCAACAGCGAGGGGTCGCGAAGAAGGCTTTTCAGATCGGTCGGCTTGGTCATGGCGTCCTCGGGGTGCATTTCGGTTGCGGCATGTGAACATGCCCGGCGCGGCAAAGTCAAAGCCGCCGCGGGGCCGGTCGGTGCCGACGATGACGGAAACGTGAAGCGGGCGTCGCAACCGGGGGCGGGGTTCGGCGTTCGGCCTGCAATCGCTAAGCTGTCCCTCTTGGCGATCTCTCGGGGGCGGTGCGCTGGTCGCGCCGCCCTTTTCCTATCCGAACCGCTGTTGCCAGCTGGGTTGCAGGTCACCCGGCTGCGCCCTGGCGCTGTGCACGCCATGCGCCACGGCACGCGCCAGCACGCAGGCCCCCGCATGGCCCAGGACGAACGCATCGCCGACGGCGTCCGCCAGGGGTCGTGCGCCCGTGGACACTGCAAAGACCAGATCGCCGTCCAGCGGCGTGTGGCTGGGCACCAGGGCGCGGGCCAGGCCGTCATGCGCGGCGGTCGCCATGCGCTGAAGCCCGGCCTTGTCCAGCACGGCATCGGTCGCGACGATGGCGATGGTCGTGGCCTCGCCAAGGCGCTTGGCCGGGGCGGGTTCATGGGCGGCGGGAAAGCGCGCGGGCAGGCCCAGGCCACCGAATTCGGCCTCCAGCTCCCACGGGGCTGCCCAGAAGTGGCGGCTGTCGCCCACGGTCGCCTGCCCAAGCGCGTTCACCACGACCAGCGCGCCGACGGTGGCCCCACCCTGCAGCACCGCGGATGCCGACCCGACCCCGCCCTTCAGCGTACCGGTCAGCGCACCGGTGCCCGCGCCCACCGACCCCATCGCGCAGTCCGCCCCCGCCGCGGTCCAGGCCGCGGCGCCAAGCGCGGGATAGGGGTTGGCGTCCCACCCCTTGTCGCCGCCGTTCAGCAGGTCGAACACGATCGCACCCGGCACGATCGGCACCCGCGCGGGGCCCACGGCAAAGCCGCGCCCCGCCCGGTGCAGCGCCGCCATCACCCCGTCGCAGGCCGCAAGGCCGAAGGCCGACCCGCCTGCCAGCACCAGCGCATCGACCCCGCTCACCAGCTTGTCGGGCGCCAGCAGGTCGGTTTCCCGCGTCCCGGGCGCGCCGCCCATCACGTGGACACTGGCCGCAAATGGCGCATCTGCGGTCAGCACGGTGACACCGGACCGCAGGGCGTCGTCCTGGGCATGGCCCACGCGCAGCCCGGCCACGTCGGTGATCCGGTTGCGCGGGCCGGGGATCATGCCCGCGCCCTGAGCGCCGCGTCGCGCGTCTGGGTCAGGGTCGCGCCGGGGGTCAGCGCCTCGGGGTCCAGCCGCAATTCGATCACGGACAGGCGGCCAGACAGGCGGGCGCGTTCAAAGGCGGGGGCGAAATCCTCGTCCCGCTCGACCAGCTCGCCATGGCCGCCATAGGCGCGGACCACGTCGGGCAGGTCGGGATTGAACAGGTCGGTGCCCGACACGCGTCCCGGATAGTGGCGCTCCTGATGCATCCGGATCGTGCCATAGCGGCCGTTGTTGGCCACGATGACGATGGGCGTTGCGCCGTACTGGGCAGCGGTCGACAGCTCGTTCACGGTCATCTGCAGGCAGCCGTCCCCAGCCAGGCAGACGACGGTCCGGTCGGGATGGGTCAGGCTGGCGGCGATGGCCGCGGGCAGGCCGTATCCCATCGACCCCGACGTGGGCGCCAGCTGCGTGCCGTGGCAGCGCCAGCGGTAATAGCGGTGCAGGAAGCTGGCATAGTTCCCCGCGCCGTTGGTGACGATCGCGTTAGCCGGAAGGTTCTGCGCCAGCCAGCCCACCACCTGTTCCAGCCGCAGCGCGCCGGGCGTGGGGCGCGGGGTCTGCCAGTCGTCATAGGACGCGCGCAGCCGGGCCCGCCAATCGGACCAGCGCGTCGTGGGGGCGGGCAGGTCGGCCAGCGCGGCCACCACGCGGCGTGGATCGGCGACCAGGCCCGGATCGGCCCGCCACAGCGTGCCCAACTGGTCGGGGTCGGGATGGACCATGATCACGCGGGCATGGGGACGCACCGGGTCCATCGCGCTGTAGCCCCCGGTCAGCGTGTCCCCCAGGCGCGAGCCAAGCGACAGGATCACGTCCGCCTCGCGCAGCGCCGCGGCCAGCGCGGGGTTCATGCCGACGCCCAGGTCGCCCACGTAATGGGGCAGACGGTTGTCCATGCGGTCCTGGCGGCGGAAGGGCACGGCCACAGGCAGATCCCAGGCCGCGGCAAAGCGGGCCAGGTCCTCGGCCGCGTCCTGCGACCACTGGCTGCCGCCAGCGACGACAAGCGGACGCCGTGCCGTCGCCAGGGCGTCGGCCACGGCCTCTACCGATTGCGGCGCGACATAAGACAGCGGGGCCGGGGCGGGGGCCAGGTCGGGAATGTCGGCCTGGGCGGACAGCATGTCCTCTGGCAGGGCCAGGACCACGGGACCGGGTCGGCCCGACATCGCCACGTGAAAGGCGCGGGCCGCGTATTCGGCGATGCGGTCGGTCGCGTCGATCTGGGCCACCCATTTCGCCAAGGGCGCGAACATGGCGCGGTAATCGACCTCCTGAAAGGCCTCGCGGTCCTGGTCGCCGCGCGCGATCTGGCCCACGAACAGGATCATGGGGGTGCTGTCCTGGCGGGCGACATGCACGCCGGCGCTGGCGTTCGTGGCCCCCGGTCCGCGGGTGACGAAGGCCACGCCGGGCCTGCCGGTCAGCTTGCCGGTGGCCTCGGCCATCATGGCCGCGCCGCCTTCGTGGCGGCAGACGATGTTGCGGATGCCGCTGTCCACCAGCCCGTCCAGGGCCGCCAGGAAGCTTTCGCCCGGAACCGAGAACACCCGCGTGACGCCGTTGGCGCGCAGCGCCTGCACCAAGATCTGACCGCCATGCCGCATCGGCTACCCTTCCGTGAATTCGATCTGGCGCACGCGGACATGGCGCAACGCCTCGACCATGAATGCCGTCATCAGGCCAAAGTGCAACAGCCCGTTGGCCGCCGCCAGCCCGCCCAGGATGCGCCAGTCCTGGGGCATCAGCACATCGCCATAGCCAAGTGTCGTGAAGGTGACCAAGGTGAAGTACATCGCCTCCTCGAAGGTGGCGAAGACGCCCATCTGGTGGAACGCCACCGCCCACAGCCAGACCGACGCCGTGACCATCGCCAGCACCGCCAGGCTGGTCGCGACGATCACCAAAGCCAGCTTGGGCCGATGGGGCGCGCGGGCCAGCCAGCGGGCGTTGCGGGAGAATGCCGTCTCCAGCGCCCAGATGGCCAAGGCGGCCATCAGAACGCTGATCACCATCAGCACCGATCCGAACGCGATCTGACCCAGCATGTCCCCCCCGCGACAGACCTAGCGCAGGGCACGGCCATCGCGCAACGCATGCCTTTACAGATGCACCCGCCGCGCCTATCTGACCTGCCATGGCCAAGGATGACGACAGCAAGAACTACAAGGTGATCGCCGAGAACCGGCGGGCCCGGTACGACTATGCCATCGAGAGCGATCTCGAGGTGGGGATCATGCTGACCGGGTCCGAGGTCAAGTCCCTGCGCGTGGGCCAGTCGAACATCGCCGAAAGCTATGCCTCGGTCGAGGGCGGAGAGCTGTGGCTGATCAACGGCTATATCGCGGCCCTGTCGCGGGCCGGCGTCTTCGGCCACGAGGAGCGGCGCCGCCGCAAGCTGCTTGTGAAATCGCGCGAGCTGGCCCGCCTGTGGCAGGCCACCGCGCGCGAGGGGATGACGCTGGTTCCGCTGGTGATGTATTTCAACCACCGCGGCATCGTGAAGCTGAAGATCGCCGTCGCCAAGGGCAAGAAGAACCACGACAAGCGCGAAACCAGCGCCGCCCGCGACTGGAATCGTCAAAAAGCGCGCCTGCTGAAGCAGGGATAGGCCATTGCAGCCCTGGCCCCCGGCCTGTAGATCGGGGCGGCACAAGCCAAGGGGGACGGCGATGGACGATCCGAAGACACTGGTCTCGACCGACTGGCTGGCGGCGCATCTGTCCGATCCCGACCTGCGCATCATCGACGCCAGCTGGCACATGCCCGCCACGGGCCGCGACGCACGGGCCGAATACGAGGCGGGCCACATCCCTGCCGCGCGCTTCTTCGACATCGACGCGATCAGCGACAAGCGCTCCGCCCTGCCGCACATGGCCCCCCCGCCCGAGATGTTCATCAGCCGCCTGCGCGCGATGGGCGTGGGCGACGGGCATCAGGTGGTCATCTATGACAATTCCGACGTGCGCAGCGCCTTTCGCGTCTGGTGGACCTTCCGCCTGATGGGCAAGACCGACGTGGCCGTGCTGGACGGCGGCCTGCCGAAATGGCGCGCCGAGGGCCGCCCGCTGGAGGACATGCCCCCCGTCATGCGCGACCGCCACATCACCGTCCAGCGCCAGGCGGGCCTGGTGCGCGACGTGACCCAGGTGGCCGCGGCCAGCAAGCTGGGCGACCCGCAGATCGTCGATGCGCGCAGCCCCGAACGCTTTCGCGGCGATCAGCCCGAACCCCGCGCGGGCCTGCGCGCGGGCCATATCCCGGGCTCGCGCAACCTGCCCTTCGGTCGCCTGTTCAACGCCGACGGCACGATGATCGCGCCCGACGCGATCCGCGCGGCCTTTGCCGAGGCGGGCATCGACCTGTCCAAGCCGGTCATCACCACCTGCGGCAGCGGCGTGACGGCGGCGGTGCTGTCCTTCGCGCTGGAGCGGGCGGGCCATCGCGACCATTCGCTTTACGACGGCAGCTGGACCGAATGGGGCAGCTTCGCCGACCTGAACATCGCAACCGGAGACGCCTGATGCTGACCGACCTGAAAGCCCAAAGCCCCGACAAGATCCTGATGCTGATCGAGGAGTTCAAGGCCGACACCCGACAGGGCAAGATCGACCTGGGCGTGGGCGTCTACAAGGACCCGCAGGGCGTCACCCCGGTCATGCGCGCCGTGAAGGAGGCCGAACAGCGCATCTGGGAGACGCAGACCACCAAGGCCTATACCGGACTGGCGGGCGAACCCGATTATCGCAACGCGCTGGCCACGATGGTGCTGGGCGATCTGCCCGCCGACCGTCTGGCCTCGGTCGCCTCCGTGGGCGGCACGGGTGCCATCCGTCAGGCGCTGGAACTGGCGCGGCTGGCCAATCCGGGTGTGCGCGTGTTCGTGTCGAACCCGACCTGGCCGAACCACCTGTCGATCATGGCGTTCATGGGCCTGCCCTATACCGAATACCGCTATTTCGACGCGGAAACCCGTGGTGTCGATTTCGAGGGCATGAAGGCCGACATCGCGCAGGCGGGCAAGGGCGACGTCGTCCTGCTGCACGGCTGCTGCCACAATCCGACCGGGGCGAACCTGACCCTGGAGCAATGGTCCGAGGTCGTGGCGATCCTGCAGAAATCGGGCGCGATCCCGCTGATCGACCTGGCCTATCAGGGCTTTGGTGACGGGCTGGACGCGGATGCCGAGGCCACGCGCCTTGTCGCCCGCAGCCTGCCAGAGGTGCTGATCGCGGCGTCGTGTTCCAAGAACTTCGGCATCTACCGGGAACGCACCGGCATCCTGATCGCGCTGGCCGACACCACCAAGGGCCGCGATCTGGCGCAGGGGTCAATGGCCTTCCTGAACCGCCAGAACTTCTCGTTCCCGCCGGATCATGGCGCGCGCATCGTCAGCACCATCCTGATGGACGACGCGCTGCGCGCCGATTGGGCGGCGGAACTGGAGGAGGTCCGCAACACCATGCTGGGCCTGCGCGACCAGCTGGCGGCCGAACTGCGCGATCTGTCGGGCAGCGACCGGTTCGACTTCATCCGCCATCACCGCGGCATGTTCTCGCGCCTTGGCGCGACGCCCGAACAGGTGCAGCGCCTGAAGACCGATGCGGCCATCTACATGGTGGGCGATTCGCGCCTGAACATCGCGGGTCTGAACCGCGACACGGTGCCGGTCCTGGCCCGCGCCATCATCGACGCCGGCATCTGATCCAGGCGGACTGGCGCGTCAGCGACGCGCCAGTGCCTGCTCGATGTAGTCGCGCAGGTCCTCGACCTCGTTGCGGCTGTCGCGCAGGCCGTCCATCGCATCGCGCAATTCGGCCTGCGTGCCCGCCAGGCGGGTGGTCAGCGCCGCCTCGCGTTCGGCCAGGGCGGCCACGGCCTCGTCGCGCTCCTCCTCGACCTCGTGCAGCTGCTGGGCCATGCGGTCCAGCTCGGACATGTCGGCACGGGCAGGGCGGGCGACGCGATGGACCAGCCAGCTGGCGATCCAGCCCAGCACGAAGGCCCCGAACAGAATCAGGGCGGTCACGGCTATGAATTCGGATCTGTTCATTCGTCTGTCGCTTCGTCTTGCGCGCCTGCCTGCTCTGCGACGCTGTCGGGACGCGGGCCGGGGCGGGGGGTGTCGTCATCGGGCGTCAGCACGGGCACCCTAAGGTTTTCCTCGCGTTCGTCCAGCGTCTGGAACTGTTCCGCGACGCCCACGGTCATCGGCACCATCCCGGACGCGGCACGGCTGTGGGGCAGTTGCGGGCCCTGCATCTGCGCCGCCTGGTCGGGCAGCTGCGGCCCCTGCATCGGCGGCAGGCGCGGGCCTTGGGTCAGATCCTCGGCGGGGTCCGGGTCGACCTCGGCGCCGGTGACGCCGGCGATGGTGACCGGGGCGGGGATGGTGTCGGCATCCAGAGGGTGCGGCGACAGCAGGCGGAACTCGATCCGGCGGTTGATCTCGCGGCCTTCCTCGGTCTGGTTGGTGGCGACGGGGCGGCTTTCGCCATAGCCGCGGGCCGACATGTTCGCCACGCTGATCCCGGCATCGGCCATCGCCGAGACGACGGCCTGCGCGCGCGACCGCGACAGTTCGGCGTTGAACGCCTCCGAACCCTGAGAGTCGGTATGGCCGCCGGCCTCGATCTGAAAATCGCTGCAATCGGCCATGGCGCGGACGAACCGCTCCATCGTCGGCACCGGATCGCCGGCGATAGACGAGCGGCTGGGTTCAAAGCCGATCTCGCTCTCGGACATGATGATGTTCAGGCGCGCGACGCATTCCTCTCCGTCGGGCAGGCCCAGGGCCTCGTCCATGCGGCGGTCATAGCTGATCGCCAGGCGATAGCGCGCGCCCGGGCCAAGCCGTTCCGACAGCAGCGCCGCGGCCCGGTCGCTGGCGCGCGGATCGCCCGACACGCCCGTCAGCTCGATCATGTCGGGGGTCACGCGGACCTGGCCCGCGTGCAGCGCGCCCATCGCCTCCAGTCCCGCGATCACGCGGACGGTCCAGCCGCCGGGAACCGACGGATCGGTCCGCAGACCGCTTTGCGCCACGTCAAAGCGTGACCGCGCAAAGCTGTCCACGGCCTGCTGCATCTGCGCATCCGCGATGCGTCCGCGCATCGACAGGCTGCCCGAGGGCGGCAACGTGGCCTGGAATTCGATGGGCGCGGCCTGGGCGGCCGCCTTTTCATGCTGGGCCTGCAGCCGATAGGTTGGGGGCAGCGCCTGTTCCAGGCGGCCGGCGACCTGGTCGAACCGCTGGCGCGTCACCGATGCAGGCACCACCAGCGCCACGTCCGCATCCGACAGCGTCACCTGGCCCTGGCCCAGTTGCCCCACGGCGGCGATGGCGGCGGCGGCGGCCTCGGCCCAGTCGTCGGACGGGGCACCCAGGCCCAGGGTGCAGGTCGGCACCCGCTGCATGCCGGCATCGCGTGCCGCCTGCACGATCCGGTCGCGGCCCGCATCGTCGCTGGCCGCGCAGGCGTCGAAGCGGCCGCCGCCATCATCCATCACGAACCGCAGCGTGAAGGGCGCGATCACCGGACGCGGCGCGGTGATCTGCAGGTCCAGCGCGACCTGCGGCGGTGCGGCCCGGCGCAGCGCCTGTTCCAGCCGACCCTGATCCTCGCGGTCGGCGGCCAACGCCGCCACCTGCACCTGTCCCGGCGCGATCGAGATCTTGGCCTGCGCGGTCATCTGGGCGGCCTGCAGCCCGAAGCGCAGCGCCTCGGTCCAGCCGTCGGGGACGGGGTGGTCTGCGGCTTCCAGCAGGTCGGTCACCTGCTGGCCCGCCGGGCGCAGTCCGCGCAGGATCGCGTCGCGGTCGGTGGCGGCGGGAACCAGCCCGATCAGCGACAGCCCCTGTTCGCCCTTCAGCAGCTCGACCTTGAAATCGGGGGGGGTCATCGCCTCGACCGAGGCGACGGTCATCTCGTCCAGGATGCGCGTGGCGTCGACGGCGGTGCCGGCCTGAGTCACCGCACGGAACCGCTCGACCTCGGACGGGGCGGTGCCGGTCAGGCGAACGCGCAGCCCGTCGGTCGCCACCTGCGCCCAGTCATGGCCCGCGGCCTGCAGCGCCTGCGTCACGTCGCGCGCGGCGCGATCTTCGACGAAGGTCGCTGCGGCCTCGGCCCCCATCCAGGACAATCCGCCCGCGCCGGCCAACACGATGATGGTGGCCAGGGATGTCGAAAGGCGGCGGCGTCGGGCCATCGGAAAAACCTTGTGCTGTTGCAAGCGTGCAACGTCTAGCGACGGGGGGGCGGTGGCGCAATCATGCCAGCCCCGCAATGGCAAGAAACAGCGCAAGAATCAGCCCCGCATCGCGGTTCGACCGGAACAGACGCAGGCAGACAGCGCCCTGATCCGGCTGGAAATTCCGCAGCTGCCACGTCAGGTGCAGCCCCAAGGCCAGCACTCCGGCCCAACCCATCAACAGATTGCGACCCGTCAGTGCGACGGCCACGGCCAGAACCGCCACCGTCACCAGCGCAAAGCCTGCCAGAATCGCGGGGCTGCGGTCACCGAACAGCCGGGCTGTGGATTTCACCCCGATCAGCGCGTCGTCATCGGCATCCTGATGGGCATAGATGGTGTCATAGAAGATCGTCCAGGCGATCGCGCCCAGCCAGGCCACCACCGGCGCCGGATCGACCCGGCCCATATGCGCGGCATAGGCCAGCATGACGCCCCAGTTGAAGGCAAAGCCCAGGAACAGCTGCGGCCACCAGGTGAAACGCTTGGCAAAGGGATAGATCGCCACCAGCGCCAGCGACGCGACCCCCATCCACACCGCCGCCCGTCCCAGCGTCAGCAGGATCACCAGTCCGACCAACCCCTGCGCCCCCAGCCACAGATAGGCGCCGCGCAGGCTGACCTGCCCCGAGGGCAGGGGCCGCGACCGGGTCCGCGCCACCTGCGCATCGATGTCGCGGTCGGTGATGTCGTTCCAGGTGCAGCCCGCGCCGCGCATGACGAAGGCGCCGATGGCGCAGGCCAGCGCGATCCACAGATCGAAAAGCCGCGGCCCGTCCGCCATCATCGCAAGCCCGATCCCCCACCAGCAGGGCAGCAGCAGCAGCCATGTCCCGATGGGGCGGTCCGCCCGGCTGAGCCGCAGCCAGGGCCGCGTGCGCACCGGCGCAAAGCGGTCCACCCAGTTGTCCGGGGGCGCGTCAAAGACGGCGTCTGGCCTTTCTGTCCGGCTTTGCATAGCGTCGCGCCCATCATGGCTAAGATCAGACTGTTCATAGATCACCCGTTGGTTGCAGGACAACCCGTTCCCGTGGACGGCGCGCAGGCGCATTACCTGTCGGGCGTCATGCGCCTGCGGCAGGGCGACGCGGTGTCGGTCTTCAACGGGCGCGACGGCGAATGGCAGGCGACCCTGCTGGATGCCGGCAAGCGCGGCGGCAGCCTGTCGGTGGTCGCGCAGACCGCGATCCAACAGGACCCGCCGGACCTGTGGCTGATCTTCGCGCCCATCAAGAAGGCCCGCACCGACTTCATCGTCGAGAAGGCGGCCGAGATGGGCGCGGCGCGCATCATGCCCGTGCAGACCGACCACACCAATTCCGACCGCATCCGCCAGGATCGCCTGCAGGCGCACGCGATCGAGGCCGCGGAACAATGCGGCGGCACCTTCGTGCCCCCGGTGGCCGACCTGGCCCCGCTGTCGCGCGTGCTGGACGGGTGGGACCCGGCGCGGCGCATCCTGTGGGCGGACGAATCCCGCGCCGGGCCGGCCGCGACGCTGGCCGGGCTGCCGCAGGGCCCTTGGGCCATCCTGATCGGCCCCGAGGGCGGGTTTTCCGCCACCGAACGCGCGCGGCTGGCGCGCCTGCCCTTCGTCACGCCGGTCAGCCTGGGGCCGCGAATCCTGCGCGCCGACACGGCGGCGGTGGCCGCGCTGGCGCTGTGGCAATCGGCCCTGGGCGACTGGCGTTAACCAACAGGCAGACGAAAGGGTTCGATTTGCGTCCCTTCGTGACCTTTTTGCGACAGAAACACGCCCACCTGTTGCGAAAAGCGCATAGCGGGGTTGCCGGTTTTGCGGCTACCGTTCGTGGGCTGCCGAAACTATCTCCTGTCTATCCGAAATGTGCCCGCTGACCGGGCAAAGTGAAAACAGGTGAACTGATGTCGACGATCGAAACGAACCGCAGCGTGGCTGTCGGAGGCGTGGGCAACGTCGTGGCGCAAATCACGTCGCTGATCGCGTCCTGGCGGGAAACCCGCATGACGCGTCGCGAACTGGGCCGCCTGTCGGACCGCGAGCTGGACGATATCGGTCTGTGCCGCGGCGACATCGAGCGGGTTGCGCGCGGCTTCTAAGGCTTGCTGCCACAATTGACGAACGAACCCCCGAAAGCGGAATGCTCGCGGGGGTTTTTTCATGTCCGGATGGTGGCGTGGGGTCAGCCCCGGATCATCACCAGCGTGGTCCAGTCGCCCATGTCGTCGCGCCGGTCGGGGGCAAAGCCCACGACCTGATACGCGGCGGTGACCTCATCCGCCTGGGTGGTCAAAATGCCCGACATCACGATGCGGCCGTCCTTGGCGACATGGCGCGCCATGTCGGGCGCCAGATCGATGAGCGGCTGCTTGAGGATGTTGGCCAGCACCAGGTCATAGGGCGCCGCACGTTCCAGCATCGGGTGGTCGAACCCCGCCGCCTCGACGCATTCCACACGACCGTCTAGGCCGTTGGCGATCACGTTGGCGGCGGCGGTGTCGACGGCAACCGGGTCGATGTCGCTGGCCAAGACCGTGACGTGCCACAGCCGTGCCGCGGCCATCGCCAAGACCGCCGTGCCGCAGCCGATATCGGCAATGCGCGTCGCCTTGAACCCGTCGGTGGCCAGGCGGTCAAGCGCCTCAAGGCAGCCCTTGGTGGTGTTGTGGTGCCCGGTGCCGAAGGCCATCGCGGCCTCGATCCACAGCGCTTCGACACCTTCAGGGATCTGGTCGACATCGTGGCTGCCATGCACGAAGAACCGGCCCGCGCGGACGGGGGTCAGTTCGCGTTTGACATGGGCGACCCAATCGACATCGGGCAGTTCGGACACCGCAAAGGGCTGCGCGCCATAGGCGGCCGCCAGGATCGCCAGCGCGATCTCGTCAGGGGCTTCGGTGAAATAGGCGCCCACCTCCCACCGTTCGCTGCCGTCCTCGATCTCGAAGACGCCGGTGCCGACGGGTTCGGGGGTCAGGTCCTCGCAGGCAAGCGCCAGGTCTTCGGCGGCTTCGCGGCCGGGCAGGTGGGTCAGCGCGGTATAGGTGGCCATCAGATCGGATCCGGGTTGGGGATGCTGGCCTGTACGCCGGTGCCCTTCAGGCCGCAATAACCGTCGGGGTTCTTTTCCAGATATTGCTGATGCGCCTCGTGCGCGGGCCAGAAGGGGCCGGCGGGGACGATCTGCGTGGTGATCTTGTCCATGCCCTGCACGGCCAGACGATTGTCATAGTCGATCTTGGACGCCTCGGCCGCCGATTCCTGCAGGTCTGTGAAGGTCATGATCAGGCTGCGATACTGGTTGCCCACGTCGTTGCCCTGCCGGTCCCCCTGCGTGGGGTCGTGGTTTTCCCAGAACAGCTGCAGCAGGTGATCATAGCTGATCAGCGAGCTGTCATAGATCACGCGCACGACCTCGGCATGGCCGGTGTCGCCGCGCTTGACCTGGTCATAGGTGGGGTTCTGGACGTCGCCGCCGGCAAAGCCGACCTCGGTCAGCCAGACGCCGTTCTGCTTCCAGAACAGCCGCTCCACCCCCCAATAGCAGCCCATGCCGAAGATCGCCTGGTCATAGCCGGCGGGCGGGGTGGCCCCCAGGGGGCGGTGAAAGATGGCGTGATCGGTCATCGGGGCCTCGTTGGTGGATGATGGGGCAAACGCCTGCGGGCGCGCCGGGGTTCAACCGCGCGGGTGCGCGGCGCGATAGACGGCCATCAGCCGCGCGTCGTCCACCCCGGTATAGACCTGGGTGGTCGACAGGCTGGCATGGCCCAAAAGTTCCTGGATGGTGCGCAGATCGCCACCCGCGGACAGAAGATGCGTGGCAAAGCTGTGGCGCAGGGCATGGGGCGTCGCGCTGGCCGGCAGGCCGATGGCCGCGCGGGCCTGGCGCATCGCGCCCTCGACCGCGCTGGCGGTCAGGCGGCCGCCGCGGATGCCGCGAAACAGCGGCGCGTCGGTGCGGTGTCCCCAGGGGCACAGGCGCAGATAGGCCGCGATCGCGTCGCGGGCCACCGGCAGGACCGGCACCTGCCGTTCGCGCCCGCCCTTGCCGCGGATGATCAGCCCTTCCGGAAAGGGCCAGTCCGCCCCCTCCAGCGCCAGCGCCTCGGAGATGCGCAGCCCCGACCCCCACAGCAGGGTCAGCACCGCCAGGTCGCGCGCGCCCACCCAGGGGGTTGCGTGATCGGCCACGCGGTCCAGCGTGTCCTGGGCCTGCAGGGGGGTCAACGGGCGCGGCAGGCTGCGGCTGTATTTCGGGCTGCGGGTCGACAGGGCGGCGGACAGGTCCAGCCCCTCGCGGTCCGAGATCCAGCGCAGGAACGACCGCACCCCGGACATGCGCCGCGCCAGCGACCGCGCGCCCAGACCCCGGCCGCGTTCGGACGCCGCGAATGCGCGCATGTCGGCCTGGCGCAGGCGGGCGAGGGCCGCGGGGGGGACGGGTTCGCCCCAATGGGCCGCGATGAACTGCAGGAACGCGACCAGATCGGCGCGATAGGCGGTCACCGTATGGTCGGACCGGTCGCGGGCCGCGGCCTCGGTCTCCAGCCAGCGGTGCAGGGCGTCGGCCGTGGCCGGGGCCATCATCCGGGCAACCGGGCCAGCAGGGCCATGCGGAACACCTGGCCGAAGAACCGCAACAGGTCCGTGCCATGCGCGGGCATGAACCGCGTCGGATCGCTGCTGCCCATCAGCAGCACCGTGCGCGGTCGCGCCGGACCCAGGTCCAGCGGCAGCAACGCCTCGGACGCGATGGTGCGGCCATGCAGGGGGCGGGTCACCACCAGGGCCGCGCGCAACACGATGTCGTCGCCACGCGGCGCTCGCCGCCCGGCGGTCAGGATGCGGTCGATGGTGCCGTGGGGGACCGCCACCGCATCGCGCGGCAGGTCCAGGGCGGGATCGTCCTCGACCACCAGGCGCAGCGTCTCGATGCGCAGCAGGGGGGCGATGTCGGTCTGCAGGGCGGCGATGAAGTCGGCCAGGTCGGCCGTCTCCAAGAGGCCCAGGACGGCACGGTGGATTACCGCCATGCCGGACTGGTTGTCATAGGCGGCGGCGATCACGCTTTCATGCGTGGATTCCAGCCGGTCCAGCCGGGTCTCCAGCGCCTGCATCGCGCGGCCGCGGATGTCGATGACATTGTCGCCGACCTCGGCCTCGCGTGCGGCGACCAGGGCCCGCATCAGGTCCCGGTCGGCCAGGATCGCGCCCGGATCGGCCAGCAGCCGGTCGCGGGTTTCAGGGTCCAGCGCGTCGGTCATGCGGGTCTCTCCGGGGGGCGCGGATCAGAGGATCTTCTGGCCGGTCTGGGCCCAGTCCGCGTTGAACTGCGCCAGACCCTTGTCGGTCAGGATGTGGTTCGCCATCGACTTGATGACCGAGGGCGGCGCGGTGATCACGTCGGCGCCGATCTTGGCCGCGTCCACGATGTGGTTCACCGTGCGGATCGATGCCGCCAGGATCTCGGTCTCGTAGCCGTAGTTGTCATAGATCTCGCGGATGTCGGCGATCAGGTCCATGCCGTCCAGATGGATGTCGTCCAGGCGCCCGATGAACGGGCTGATGAAGGTCGCACCCGCCTTGGCGGCCAGGATCGCCTGGGCCGGGCTGAAGCACAGCGTGACGTTCAGCTTGTGGCCCTCGTCCGACAGCACGCGGCAGGCCTTCAGGCCGTCCCAGGTCAGCGGCACCTTGATGCAGACGTTCGGCGCGATCTTGGCCAGGTGGCGGCCTTCGGCGATCATGTCGTCGGCCTTCTCGGCCACGACCTCGGCGCTGACGGGACCCTCGACCATGGCGCAGATCTCGGCCGTGACCTCGGCGATGGCGCGGCCCGACTTCAGGATCAGCGACGGGTTGGTGGTGACGCCATCGACCATGCCCAGGTCGTTCAGCTCCTTGATCGCGGCGATATCGGCGGTGTCGACAAAGAATTTCATGGCGCGTCTCCTCAGGGTGCGTTTGTCTGGGTGATACTGCAGATGGGGGCGGGCGGGAAGGGGCACAACCCATGCGGGGGCTTGCAACCGGCGCGCGGCCCCGTCTTTATCGCGCCATCATGACCCCGCCAGAATTCTTCCCCCCCCGCGCCCGCATCGCGGTGCTGACCGCCGAGACGGTCGGCGTGCTGGACTATCTGGCGCCCGACGAGGGCGTGCGCCAGGGACAGTTGGTGTTGGTGCCCCTGGGGCCGCGCCGGGTGCTGGGGCTGGTCTGGGGGCGGGGCAAGGGCGATTTCGACCTGGCCAAGCTGCGCGCCGTGGCCCGCGTGCTGGACGCACAGCCCTTCGACGCGCGGTTCCTGGATTTCCTGACGCGGGCGGCGGAATACACGCTGACGCCGCTGCCGCTGATGCTGCGCATGGCCACGCGCGCGCCCGACATCGATCAGCCGCCGGCCGCGCGGCGCATCATCGTGCCCGGATCGGGCCAGCCCGGTCGTGCGACCGAGGCGCGGACCCGCGTGCTGCAGGTCATGGCCGATCACGGCGGGGCCAGCTTTGCGGCATCCGAACTGGCACAGCTGGCGGGCGTCGGCACGTCGGTGGTCAAGGGCCTGGTCGCCAGCGGTGCCCTGGCCGAGATCGAGGCACCGCGCGATCTGCCCTATCCCACGCTGGACCCTACGCGGCCGGGTAAGCCCCTGGCCCCCGATCAGCAGGCGGCGTCCGACACGCTGCGCGGCGCGATCCGGGCGGGCGGTTACGGCACCACGCTGCTGCGCGGGGTCACCGGGTCGGGCAAGACCGAGGTCTATCTGGAGGCCGTGGCCGAATGCCTGGCGCAGGGGCGGCAAGCACTGGTCCTGTTGCCGGAAATCGCGTTGTCGGCCGAATTCCTGGACCGGGTCGAGGCGCGGTTCGGCGCGCGGCCCGGCGAATGGCACAGCGGCATCACCCGCACCGAACGCCGCCGGCTGTGGCACATGGCCGGGCGCGGTCAGGTCGGGCTGGTCGTCGGCGCGCGTTCGGCGCTGTTCCTGCCCTTTGCCGATCTGGGCCTGATCGTCGTCGATGAGGAGCATGACGGCAGCTACAAGCAGGAGGACGTCGTCTATTACAGCGCCCGCGACATGGCGGTGCTGCGCGCCTCCATCAACCGCGCGCAGGTGGTGCTGGCCTCGGCCACGCCCTCCTTGGAAAGCTGGGTGAACGCCGCGACCGGGAAATACGCACGCCTGGACCTGCGATCCCGCTATGGCGAGGCCGAGCTGCCGCAGATGGCCGCCATCGACCTGCGCGCCGAGGCGATGGAGCAGGGGCGCTGGATCTCTCCGACGCTGGCGCAGGCGGTGACCGACCGGCTGGCCAAGGGTGAGCAATCCCTGATCTTCCTGAACCGGCGCGGGTTTGCGCCGGTCACCGTCTGCCGCGCCTGCGGGGAGCAGATCGGCTGTCATCAATGCGATGCGCGGATGGTCGAGCACCGGTTCCAGAACCGCCTGGTCTGCCACCAATGCGGAGAGACTCGGCCCATCCCCACCGCCTGTCCCAGCTGCGGGGTCGAGGGCAAGCTGGCCCCCATCGGCCCCGGCGTCGAGCGCATCGCCGAGGAGGTGGCAGTGCGGTTCCCCGACGCCAAGGCCACCGTGCTGTCCTCGGACCTGTTCCATTCCGCCCGCGCGCTGAAGGAGGCGATCGCCCAGATCTCGGAAGGCGACACCGACATCATCATCGGCACGCAGATCGTGGCCAAGGGACACAACTTTCCGCGCCTGACGCTGGTGGGCGTGGTCGATGCCGATCTGGGCCTGCAGGGGGCCGACCTGCGCGCGGCGGAGCGCAGCTTTCAGCTGATGCGCCAGGTGGCCGGGCGGGCCGGGCGGCAGTCGGGGGCGGCGCCGGGGGTTGCGCTTCTGCAGACGCACCAGCCCGATCACGCGGTGATCCGGGCGATCCTGTCGGGGCAGGACGAGACGTTCTGGGATGCCGAGGCCGCGGGCCGTCAGGCGGCGGGCATGCCGCCCTTCGGCAGACTGGCGGGGATCATCCTGTCCCATCCGGACCTGGGCACGGTCGCCGATTTCGCGCGCCATCTGGCCGGTCTGGCCACCCCCCTGGCCGAGGTCGGGGCCGAACTGTGGGGGCCGGCGCCTGCGCCCATCGCGCGGGTGCGGGGACGCCACCGCATGCGCATGCTGATCCGCGCGCCGCGTCAGGCGCCGCTGCAGGCGGCAATCGCCGATTGGCTGGCGGGGGTCAAGCTGCCCACGAACATGCGCCTGTCCGTGGACATCGACCCGCAAAGCTTTCTGTGATCAGTTCTTCAGCACGATGCAGCGCCCGCCAAGCGACTTGAACCGGTTGCAGAACCGCGTGGCCTCGTCGCGCGACGAATAGCCGACCTGCGCGGTGAAGACGGCGCGCGGCATGCTGTTCAGCCGCTTGCGGACATAGCCCACCCGCGCCCCGTCGGTCAGGATCGGCCGCAGGGTGCGGTTCAGCCGCGCGACCTGCTGGGCCGCGCCCGCCTGGCTGGGATGGCTGGCCACGACCACGCCCCAAGGCATCGCCGGGGGCTGGGTGTTGAACTCGCGCAGCGACCGGTCGCCGGCCATCCGCTCGCAGGCCGGGCGAAAGGCCTGGTCGTCGGCCAGGGCCAGCTTGACCTCCTGCTGGGGCGGGGGGTTGTCGCGCCAGCGATGCGCGCTGAACCCGGTGATCGATTCGACATAGTCGACCGTCTCATAGGGCAGGGTCGTGGCCTGCGCGATGAACCGCGCAGCGCGGTTCTCTCCGCCGTTATAGGCGACGGCGGCCAGGCCGATATTGCCGAACCGGTCGCGCAACTGGCCCAGATACCACGCGGCCTTGGAAATGGCCTGGGCCGGGTTGAACGGATCGTCCAGCCAATACAGATCGGCCGTGCCCGGCATGAACTGCGCGATGCCAAGCGCGCCCGCCGGGCTGACGGCAGAAGGTTCGAATCGGCTCTCCTTCCACAGCAGGCGCGCCAGGAAGGCGGGGTCCAGCCCGTGATCGGCGGCATTGCGTTCGATCAGCTTGCAGACATCCGCGGCATAGCTGTCGCGCGCGATGCAGTCGCGCCCGTCATCGCTGCAGCGCAGGTCTTCGGACGTGCGGGGCGGGGGCAGGCCGTGGGCGGCGTCGATGGCGGGGCGCGCGGACAGGGGCGCGGCCACGCAGAACAGCGCCACGACGGCGGCACCAAGATGTCTGGAAAGGGTCATCATCGCGACGGGCCGTTCATCCGCCCGCGCCCGGTGCGCGGGCGGACGATCACTTGGACTTCTTCGACTTGGATTTCTTGGCGGGCTTGGCCTCGGCCGACTTGGCCTTTGCGGGCTTGTCCTTGGCGGGCTTGGCGCTCTTGCGCGCGGCCTTGGCCTCGGGGCTCTCGGCCTGACGTTCGGCCTTGCGGGCGGCGCGGCGCGCGGTCTTGGCGGCCTTGGCGGCTTTGGCCTCGGCCTTCTGGGCCTGCTTGGCGGCCTGGCGCTCCGCCTTGCGGGCGGCCTTGGCTTCTTCCTTCTCGACGGCCTTGGCGGCATCCTTCTGGGCCTTGCGGGCCGCCTGCTTGGCGGATTTCTGCGCCTTGTCGTCGCCTGCGGTCGCGGTGGTCGCGGGCTCTGCCACGGCGTCGGCCGGGGCGGGCGCGGCCTTTGCACCGCGCTTGGGAATGCGGTGCGGTTCCGTCCGCAGGTCCGTCTTGCGCGTCTCGGCGGACTTGCGGTCGGCGGGTGTGCGCGGCACGGTCGCCTGCTTGCGCTTGGCGGTCGCGGGCTTGGCACCGGCAGGTTTGGCAGCCGCCTTGGCCGCCGTCGGCGCGGGGGAGGGGGTGCCGGGCGCGGCAAGGCGGCGCTTGCGGCGTTCCATGTCGGTCCGGCGCAGGGCCGCGCGCAGCATTTCGGCCGGGGCCGGGTCGCCCTCTGCGGTCGTCGCCTCGGCGCGAGCGGCGCGCAGCGCGTCGATCAGCGTCAGCAACGCCGCATCGTCCAGCGCCCCAAGCGCGGGATGGCGGCTCTGTTCGGCCAGCGTCAGTTGATCGGGGTTGAGCAGTTCCTGTTCGCGCTTGGCATAATACGGCATTCGCGGGACCCTTGGCGGACGGATGATGTGTTCGGCAGGACTGTGCGCAGGAATCGGCGCATTTGCAATTGGAAAGGGCCCCGGTCGCAACCGGAGCCCCCTGATCTTTTCGCAGGCGTGGCCGCCCCGTTACCGGGAGGGCACGGCGCTTTCGACCGGAGAGACAAAGCCCGCATCCGTGGCGAACGGATCGCTGACCAGCGACGGCTGGACCGAGGTCGCGGCCGGAACCGCCGTCATTGCGGCATAGGGATCGGTGAACCCCGTCGGCACGGCAGATTCGACCGGTGCGGATGCAACCACCGCGGTCTGCGTCGGCGCGGATGCGACCTGCGCGGTCGCAGCCGGGTCGGCCGTCGGCTGCACCGCGGCGGCGGGCACGACATAGCCTTCGGGCGTTTCCTGCATCGGGCCTTCCATCGCGACGCTTTCGGCCTGCGAACGGACGATCACCTCGGTTCCCGTGGGGATCTGTTCGAACAGGTCGATGACGTCCTGGTTGAACATCCGGATGCAGCCCGCCGACGTGGCCTTGCCGATGGACGAGGGGTCCAGCGTGCCGTGAATGCGGTAATAGGTGTCGACACTGCCCTGGTACAGGTACAGCGCGCGCGACCCCAGGGGGTTCTGCATGCCGCCGGGCAGGCCGCCCGCGAACTGGCCGTAAAGTTGGGGTTCGGTCCGCAGCATGTTGTCGGTCGGGCGCCAGCTGGGCCAGGCCGCCTTGCGCGCGATCGTGGCGCGACCTTCGAAGGTCAGGCCCGCGCGCCCCACCGCCACGCCGTACCGCATCGCCTGGCCGCCGGGCTGCACGTGATAGAGGACGCGTGCATAGGGGTCGACGACGATGGTGCCGGGGGCCTCGGTGCCGTTATAGGACACCAGCTGGCGGGTGTTGCGGTCGTTCAGATAGGCAGCGCGGACGGCCGCGATGGGAATCGGCTCTCCGTCCGGGCCGCGGTCGGTGCGGGCCTTGTAGATCTCGGGGATCTCGACCGGCTGCTGGGCGGTGGGGGTCGTGGTCTCTTGCGAGGGACCGCAGGCCGCCAGCCCCAGGGCCAGCGCCGCGAAAAGGGAAGCGAGGCGCATCGTTGCTTGTTCCTTGTTCATCGTCGGTCGCGCCGGCAGAGGCGGTTCCGAGGCAGCATCTGTTCTGTTGCGCCGCAGGGCGGGCGCGATTCGCATGTTCTTCCATGAGGCCGCCCGCCGATCCGCGTCAACCCCGAGCCACCCTCGACGGGGTCCGTGCCGCGTCTGCGCCCGATCTCTGTGGCGCTACGGCGTCAGGTGGATCACCTTTATGCGCCTAATGAACAACTTGGCGTGTCTTCGGGTTTCATGTGCAGGCGAAAACTTTGCGTCGATCGGGCGGGCGCCGGCGTTGCGGGTTCGCGGGTGCCCGCCTAGGCTGACCGCGATGCCCGCCGCAGGAAAGGCCGATCCGTGACCCCTTCGACAGACCCCACCACTGTCCCCGCCCGGACCGGCGCGCTGGCGCCGCTGGGCTATCGCGACTTTCGCCTGCTGTGGAGCGCGACGCTGGTGTCGAATTTCGGCGGCCTGGTGCAGGCCGTGGGCGCGGCCTGGCTGATGACCCAGTTGACCGACAGCGCCACGCTGATCGCGCTGGTGCAGGCCTCGAACACGCTGCCGATCATGCTGCTGGCGATCGGGGCGGGGGCGCTGGCCGACATCTTTGACCGCAAGACGCTGCTGATGGGCGCGCTCATCTTCATGGCGGTGGTGTCGCTGGCCCTGGCCGCGGTGGCCTGGACGGGGGGGCTGACGCCGTGGCTGCTGCTGGGCTTCACCTTCATGCTGGGAGCGGGGCAGGCGGTCTATAACCCGCCCTGGCAGGCCAGCATGGGCGATCTGGTCGACCGGAAGGACCTGCCCGCGGCGGTCAGCCTGAATTCCGTGGGCTTCAACCTGATGCGCAGCGTGGGGCCCGCGGCGGGCGGCCTGATCGTGGCCACGCTGGGCGCGTCGGCTGCCTTTGCGGTCAACGCCATCAGCTATCTGCCGCTGCTGGGGGCGATGTCGCAATGGAAGCCCAAGCTGGCGCCGCGCGTCACCACGCCCGAACCGTTCATGGCCGCGATGGGGGCGGGCCTGCGCTATGTCGCGCTGTCGCCCAACCTGCTGCGGGTGATGTCGCGCGGCGCGCTGTTCGGCTTTGCCGCCATCGCCGTGCTGGCGCTGCTGCCGCTGGTCGCCAAGAGCCACCCCGAGGGGGGGTCGCTGCTGTTTGGCGGCCTGCTGGGATGCTATGGCGTCGGCGCGATCGGCGGCGCGCTGCTGAACCCCCGCATCCGCGCCCGGCTGAACAACGAGAACGTCGTGCGCATGGCCTTTGCGGGCTTTGCGCTCTCGGCCTTGGTCCTGGGCCAGACGCAGTCGGTCTGGCTGCACGCGGCGGCGATGCTGCCTGCGGGGGCGTCCTGGGTGCTGGCGCTGTCGCTGTTCAACGTGACGGTGCAGCTGTCCACACCGCGCTGGGTCGTGGCCCGCGCGTTGGCGCTGTACCAGATGGCGACCTTCGGCGGCATGGCGGCGGGCGCCTGGATCTGGGGCATGGTGGCGGGCACGCAGGGCCTGGATGCGGCGCTGACGGCCGCCGGGGGCGTGCTGCTGCTGGGGGCTGCGATCGGGTTCTGGCTGCGGGCGCCCGAATTCGGGGCGGTCGATCTGGACCCGGTGAACCGCTTCCGCGAGCCCGCGCTGATGCTGGACCTGCGGGGGCGGTCGGGGCCGATCATGGTGATGGTCGATTACCGCATCGACCAGGCCGATGTGCCGGAATTCCTGCGCCTGATGCAGCGGCGGCGCAACATCCGCAGGCGGGACGGGGCGCGCAACTGGTCGCTGCTGCGCGACCTGGAGCATCCCGACCAGTGGAGCGAAAGCTATCACATCGCGACCTGGGACGAATATGTCCGCCACAACCTGCGCCGCACCAAGTCGGATGCCGAGGTCGCGGTGGCCCTGCGCGCGCTGCACCAGGGCGACACCGATCCGCTGGTCCACCGCATGATCGAGCGTCACACTGTCGGCCCCCAAGACGACGTACCCCTGGTGGGCAAGATCGAGATCCCCTGACGGATCGTTTCCCTCTCGCCCGCACGCGCGGGTTGTGCCAGATCTGGGGCGACCCGTGGCACGAAAGGGCCGGCCGATGATCAGACTTGTCCTGTTCCTGGCGCTGATGCTGCCCGCCGCGGTGCAGGCCGGGCCCTGGCCGCGCGAGGCCGGGCGGACCTTCCTGTCGCTGTCGGGGGAACGCAATCGCGCGGGCAGCAGCTATGCCTCGGCCTATGCCGAATACGGGCTGACGCCGCGCACCACGCTGGGGATGGAGCTGGGCCGCGCCGATCAGGCGGAGACCAGTGCCATCCTGTGGCTGCAGCGCGCGCTGGACGACGGTCAGGGGCCGAACCGCTTTGCGATGCAATCGGGCGCGGGGGTGATCCGGCGGGACGACCTTGCCATGCCGGTGGTCCAGGGCGCGCTGTCCTGGGGGCGCGGTTTCGACCGGGGCTGGATCACCGCGCAGGTGCTGGCCAAGATGACCGGCAGCGCGCCGGACCCGCGCGCGCCCATGCGCCCGTCCTTTGCCGCCAGCTTCCTGACCGCCGAACGGGTGATCAAGACCGACGTGACCCTGGGCCTGCGTCCGCGTGACGGGCTGATGGTCATCAACAGCCTGTGGCTGGAGCACCCCCAGGACGAGGAATATTCCGCCCGTCTGATGTCGTCGCTGGTGTTCGACGTGCCCGGCCCGGTCAAGGTGGAACTGGGCATGGTCAATCCCCTGTCCGGCCCGTCCGAACAGGCCGTCCGGGTGGGCACCTGGCTGGAGTTCTGAAACCTACAGCCGGTCGCGCCAGCGGTTCACCAGCGGATAGCGGCGGTCCAGCCAGAAGGCGCGGGTCGAGATGCGTGGCCCCGGTGCGGCCTGATACCGCTTCCATTCGCTGACATAGAGCAGCTTTTCCACCTGCCGCACCGTGTCCGCATCGAACCCCCGCGCGACCAGGTCGGCCAGCGACAGATCCTGTTCCACCAGCCCGTCCAGGATCGCGTCCAGAACCTCATAGGGCGGCAGGCTGTCGTCGTCGCGCTGGTCGGGGCGCAGTTCGGCCGACGGCGGCTTGGTGATGATCCGCTGGGGGATCACCTCTCCGGGCGCGCCCATCATCCAGTCGCGATGGTTGGCATTCCGCCAGCGGCAGGTCTCGAACACCCGCGTCTTGTAGAGGTCCTTGATCGGGTTATAGCCGCCCGCCATGTCGCCATAGATGGTGGCATAGCCCACCGCGACCTCGGACTTGTTGCCGGTGGTCAGCAGCATCTCGTTGAACTTGTTGGACAGCGCCATCAGCATCACGCCGCGCAGGCGGGACTGGATGTTCTCCTCGGTGATGTCGGGCTGGGTGCCCTCCATCAGATGCGCCAGTGCGCCGCCCACCGCGTCGCGCGCCCCGTCGATGCGCACGGTGTCCAGCCGCGCGCCAAGCCGCGTCGCGCAATCGGCCGCATCCTCCAGGCTGGCTTGGGAGGTGTATTCCGACGGCAGCATCACGCAGCGCACGTTTTCCGGCCCGATCGCGTCGCAGGCGATGGTGGCGACCAGCGCAGAATCGATGCCCCCCGACATGCCCAGCAGCACGCGGCGGAACCCCGACTTGCGCAGATAGTCGCGCAGGCCCAGCATCATCGCGTGGTAATCCTGTTCCCACGCGTCGGGCTGGGGCGCCATCAGGCCCGGTTCGGCCCGCCAGCCATCGGGGCCATGGGTAAAGTCGACATGCACCACCGCCTCCTGGAAGGCGGGCAGCTGCACGACCTTGTGGCCGCCGGGGTTCAGCACGAAGCTGGCCCCGTCATAAAGCTGGTCGTCCTGGCCGCCGACCATGTTCACATAGACCAAGGGCAGGCCCGTCTCGACCACGCGGCCGACCATGTGGCCCATGCGCAGGTCCAGCTTGTCGCGGTGATAGGGGCTGCCGTTCGGCACGACCAGGATCTCGGCCCCGGTCTCGGCCAGCGTCTCGGCCACGTCCGGGTACCAGCTGTCCTCGCAGATCGGGCTGCCGATGCGGGCCGCGCCGACCGGATAGGGGCCACTGATCGGGCCGCTGTCGAACAGGCGCAATTCGTCGAACAGCTGCTTGTAGGGCAGGTGATGCTTCAGCACGCGCGCCACCAGCGCCCCGTCCCGGAACACCCACCACGCGTTGTAAAGACGGCCGCCGTCGCGCCACGGCCCGCCGATGCCGATGGCGGGGCCGCCCGTCAGCGACGTGCCAAGGGCCATGATCGCATCCTCGGCCTGGGCGGTGAAGGCGGGTTTCAGCACCAGGTCCTGGGTCTGGTATCCGGTGATGAACATCTCTGGCAGGGCCAGCATGTCGGCGCCTGCATCGCGCGCCTGTTCCCAGGCATCGCGCGCGCGGGCGGCGTTGCCGTCCAGGTCGCCCACGGTGGCGTTCAGCTGCCCGATGGTCAGGCGGAAACGGTCGGTCATCACGGGCACCCCGGTTGTGTGGCCCCTTGGATAGAGGATCGCCCGGCCAAGGAAAAGTCGGCCTTTGCGCATGGGTGCCTTCCGGGGTAAACCTGCGGCAAAACACCGTAAGGGGCGACAGGCGATGAAAGCGGCAATCGGAACGGCCTTGGCATTGGCGATCTGGGCAGGCCCTGCGGCCGCTCAGGTCATCACCAAGCAGTACGACGATGGCGGCGTCTACGAAGGCACCTTCCGCAACGGGCTGCAGCACGGCCAGGGCAGCTATGTCCTGCCCAACGGCTATCGCTACGAGGGGGACTGGGTCGAGGGCCAGATCATGGGCCAGGGCCGCGCCGCGTTTCCCAACGGGTCCGTCTATGAGGGCCAGTTCGCGGGCGGCAAGCCGCATGGCCAGGGCAAGATCACCTATGCCGACGGCGGCACCTACGAAGGCGCCTGGGCCGAGGGAGAGATCACCGGGCAGGGCGTCGCCCGCTATGCCAACGGGTCCGTCTACGAGGGCCAGTTCGTCAGCGGCCTGCATCAGGGGCAGGGCGTGCTGACTCAGGCCAACGGCTATCGCTACGAGGGCGACTGGAACGCCGGCGTCAAGGAGGGGCAGGGCAAGATCACCTATCCCGACGGCGCCACCTATGAGGGCGCGATGCTGGCCGGCCAGCGCGCGGGACAGGGCAAGCTGGTGATGTCGGACGGGCTGACCTACGAAGGGGTCTGGGCAGCGGGTCAGATGTCCGGGTCGGGGGTTCTGGTCCAGCCGACGGGCGACCGGTACGAGGGCCAGATGCAGGGCGGGCGTCGGCAGGGCAAGGGTGTCGCGACCTATGCCAACGGCGACGTCTATGACGGCGATTTCGCCGATGACCGCCGCCACGGCCAAGGCACGTTCACCGGCGCGGACGGTTACGTCTATGTCGGCGAATGGTCCGAAGGCCGCATGGAGGGCCGTGGCCAGATCACCTATCCCGACGGGTCCGTCTATCTGGGCCAGATGCGCGCCGACCGGCCCGACGGCACCGGCAAGATCACCTATGCCGACGGCTCGACCTACGAGGGCCAGTGGTCCGAGGGCGTGATCGAGGGCGAGGGCAAGGCCAGCTATGCCAACGGCATGGTCTATGAGGGGGGCTTTCGCAACGCGCGCAACGACGGGCAGGGGCGCA
The DNA here is from genome assembly GCF_004010775.1 of Paracoccus sp. Arc7-R13. Taxonomy (NCBI): domain Bacteria; kingdom Pseudomonadati; phylum Pseudomonadota; class Alphaproteobacteria; order Rhodobacterales; family Paracoccaceae; genus Paracoccus; species Paracoccus sp. Arc7-R13. The sequence continues at coordinate 773,979 of NZ_CP034810.1, forward strand.
TGTCCTATCCCGACGGCTATGTCTATTCCGGTGCCTGGAAGGACGGCCAGCGCCACGGCGAGGGGCAGGCCACTTATCCCGACGGCACGGTCTATACCGGCAGCTTCGCGGACGGGCTGCGCGAGGGCCAGGGCCGCCTGACCACGCCCGACGGGTTCATCTACGAAGGCGGCTGGAAGGCGGGAGAGATCGACGGCACCGGCGTCGCGACCTATGGCAACGGCGACCGGTACGAGGGCACCTTTGCCGCGGGCAAGCGCCAGGGGCAGGGCGTCATGCGCTATGCCACCGGCCAGATCGCGTCGGGCGAATGGCAGGACAACCGCCTGATCGAGGCCGACCAGGGATCGACCGAAATGGCCCCCACCGAAGACGCGCCCGACCTGCCGGCCGAGGCCCCGTGACCGCGTTCCGCCGCGCCACCGCGGCCGACCTGCCCGCGATCCTTGCCCTGCTGGCCGACGATCAGTTGGGCGCCGGGCGAGAGGACCTGGCGGATGCCGCGCGGTATCGTGCGGCCTTCGATCTCATCGACGCCGATCCGGCGCAGATGCTGGCCGTGGCGCAGGACGGGGACCGGGTGGTCGGCACCCTGCAACTGACCTTCATCCCGGGGCTGGCCCGCGGCGGCGCGCTGCGTGGCCAGATCGAGGCGGTGCGCGTCGCCCGCAGCCATCGCGGCGCGGGCCTGGGCCGGGCGATGATGGACTGGGCCATCGCGGAATGCCGGGCGCGGGGTTGCGCGCTGGTGCAGCTGACGACGGACCGGTCGCGCACGGATGCGCACCGGTTCTATGACGGGCTGGGGTTCGTCCCGTCGCATGTCGGATACAAGCTGGCGCTGGACTAGCGGGCGTCGTCGTTCGAAAACAGGCCGGTCAGCGCGCGGCTGACCAGGTTTCCGACCTTGGGCCGGGGCTGCGACAGGAACGGCAGCGGGCGGCAGACCTCCATCGCGGCGATGCCCACGCGGGCGGTCAGTGCGCCGTTCACCAAACCTTCGCCGAAACGGCGCGACAGCTTGGCCAAAATGCCGCCCCCCGCCATCGTGTGGATCAGGTCGTCCCCGGCCGCCACCGCGCCCGTGGCGATCAGATGCGTCATCACCGTCCGCGCCAGGCGCCAGCCGCCGACGGCACCGGCGCGCCCGCCATAGATCTCGGCCATGCGGCGGATCATGCGCAGGTTCGCGGCCAGGGCGGCCGCCACGTCGGCCAGGGCCAGCGGGACCAGCGCGGTCGTCGCGGCGACCGTCCGGGCGGCGGCCTCGATCTCGCGGCGCGCCTGCTGGTCCAGCCCGGCCAGCAGCTCTGTCTCGGCCAGGGTCAGCAGGGCCTGGGCGTCAAAGGTTTCGGCCCGGCGGTCGGCCAGGCGCTGACGCTGCCACTCCATCTCGGGGCGCTTGGCATAGAGGGCGACCAGGCCGTCGGCAACCGCCTTGGCCTGATCCAGGCTCTCGGCGGCCAAGGCGGCGCCGGCCTGCCGCTGCAGCGCGTCGATCCTGGCCATCCGCCGCCATGCCCGCCATTCCCGCAGCGCCATCCCCAGGGCCGCGATGGTGAAGACCGCGAACAGCGTGACGGCGATCCAGCCCAGCAGCGGATAGCGGGTCATCAGCCCGTCAATGAAATCCAGCGCCATCACGCCCAGAAGGAAGGTGAACAGCGCCGCCCCGGCATTGATGAACAACCGCGTCAGACGCGATGGTGGGCGCCCGACCAGCCGGGCCACCATCTGCATGGTGCGCGGCTGGGGCAGCGGGGCGTCGCTGATGTCGATGACAGGGGCATCGGCGGGGCTTGGGGCGTCGTCCGCGCGGGTTTCCGTGCGGGGCGGCCGCGGCCGGGTGCCGGTATCGTCGTCCAGGGGCATCAGGACCGGACCGCGCGGGCGTTTGGGGGCGTCGGTCACAGGCGGTCTCCGATCAGGAATTCGGCGGCGCGGTCCAGCCGGATGTGGGGCGGGCCGTCGCCCGGACGCGTGGTCAGGGGGGCGGGGGCAAAGTTCATGATCGCGTAATCGGCATCCAGCCACGCCTGCGCGCCCTGCCGCGCGGGATGCAGCAGCACCGCGGGGTCGGTGGGCAGTTCGCCCGGAAAGAACGCGGCCTGCCGCCCGTCCAGCAGGCGTCCGCGCACGGCGGGCAGGTCGCCGTCGGGCTGGGCGATCATGTCCTCGGTCGTGGCGCGCAGGGCGGCGATGGCCATCGCCTCGGTCCGGGCGCCCTGGAAATCGGCGCGGTCGCGGGCCTCGCGCAGCATGGCGGACAGGATCGCGGTCAGGCGGTTATGCTGGGTGTGGTGCAGGTGGTCGGCCTTGGTCGCGGCGAACAGGATGCGTTCAACCCGCCGCGTGCCCAGAAGCTGGCCCAGCCAGCCTGCGCGGCCGGGGCGGAAGGCCGACAGGATGTCGGCCATGGCGCGGCGCATGTCCTCGACCGCCTGGGGGCCCTGATGGATCGCGCCCAGGATGTCGACCAGCACTACCTGGCGGTCGATGCGGGCAAAGTGGTCGCGAAAGAAGGGCCGGATCACCCGCGACTTGTAGGCATCGAACCGGCGGCGGAATTCTCGGCCAAGCCGCGTGGCCTGCAGGTCGGGCGGCAGGGGCGCAAAGGTCAGGGCGGGCGATCCAGCCAGCTCTCCGGGGATCAGGAACCGGCCGGGCGTGCAGTCCGACCAGCCCGCGTCGCGCGCCGCGTTCAGATGCGCGGTATAGATGTCGGCCAGCTGCTGGGCCTGCGGTTCGGTGAAGCCGTCATCGCGGGGCAGCGCCTGCAGCGCGGTCAGGAACCGGTCGGCGCCGGGGCGGCCCGCGATGCGGTCCAGCACCTCGGTCGACCATTGCGCAAAGTCGCGTTCCATCAGGCGCAGGTCCAGCAGCCATTCGCCGGGATAATCGACGATGTCCACATGCAGGTTGCGCGCGCCGCGCAGCCCCCCGAACATGCCGCCGCCCTGCAGGCGCAGCGACAGGCGCAGCTGGCTGACGTGACGCGTGCCGTCGGGCCAGTGCGGATCGGGGCCGGTCAGCGCGGCCAGGTGGCGTTCGAAGTCGAAGCGGGGGATGGTGTCGTCGGGCTGGGGCTGCAACCACACCGCCTTGAGCCGCCCGTCGGCGGCGGCGCGCAGCGACGACATGCGCCCGCGTTCCAGGAGGTTCGCCACCAGCGAGGTGATGAACACCGTCTTGCCGGCCCGCGACAGGCCCGTCACGCCGATGCGGATCACCGGATCGGACAGGCCCAGCCCCTCCATCACGTCGCTGCGGATACCCATGTCTGCCCCTGTTCGTTTCGCGACACCCAACGCCGCGGGTGCAAGATAGGTCCGCGGAGGCGCGATGTGTAGCGGCGCGATTGTGCCCGGTGCCCCGGCGGCGCTAGAAGGCGGGCATGACGGATGCCCTGCCCATCGACGACGCCCTGCCTGCGCTGTGCGCGGCGATCCGCAGCCATGGCCGCGCGGTGCTGGTGGCCCCGCCCGGCGCGGGCAAGACGACGCGGGTGCCGCTGGCGCTGATGGATCAGGTCGCGGGCCGCATCCTGATGCTGGAGCCGCGCCGCCTGGCCGCGCGCGCTGCGGCCGAGCGCCTGGCGCATTCCCTGGGCGAGGCCGTGGGCGGGCGGGTTGGATACCGAATGCGCGGGGAATCGGTTCAGGGCAGCCGCATCGAGGTGGTGACCGAGGGCATCCTGACGCGGATGATCCAGACCGATCCCGCGCTGGAGGGCGTGGGCTGCGTGATCTTTGACGAGTTCCACGAGCGCAGCCTGAACGCCGATCTGGGGCTGGCCCTGGTCTGGGAGGCGCGGGGTGCCCTGCGCGAGGATCTGGCGGTGCTGGTGATGTCCGCCACCTTGGACGCGGGGCCGGTGGCGGCAATGCTGGACGACGCGCCTGTGGTGACGTCCGAGGGGCGGGCCTTTCCGGTCGAGACGCGCTGGCTGGACCGGCCCCTGCCCGCGGGCGGGCGGTTGGCGGACGATGCCGCGCGTCTGATCGCAAGGGCCCATGACGAGACGCGCGAGACGGGCGGCACGATCCTGGCCTTTCTGCCCGGAGAGGGAGAGATCCGCCGCGTGACGGCGGCCCTGTCGGGGACGGGCTGCGAGGTGCTGCCTCTGTATGGCGCGCTGCCGGCGGCGGCGCAGCGCGCGGCGCTGGCCCTGCCGGGAGCCGTGCGGCGGATCGTTCTGGCGACGGCCATTGCCGAGACGTCGCTGACGATCCCCGGTGTGCGGGTGGTCGTGGATGCGGGGCGCGCGCGGCGTGCCCGGTTCGATCCGGGCAGCGGCATGTCGCGGCTTGTGACCGAGCGGGTCAGCCGCGCCGAGGCCGAGCAGCGGCGCGGCCGGGCGGGGCGGGTGGCACCGGGCATCTGCTATCGCATGTGGGCGCGGGCCGAGGAGGGGGCGCTGCCGGGGTTCGCGCCACCCGAGATCGCCGTGGCCGACCTGACCGGGCTGGCGCTGGAACTGGCCGTCTGGGGGGCGGGGGCCGCCGATCTGGCGTTCCTGACGCCGCCGCCGGACGCCGCGCTGACCGAGGCGCGTGCGCTGCTGGCCGATCTGGGCGCGCTGGATGCGGAGGGGCGGATCACGGCGCATGGCCGGGTGCTGGCGCGGTTGCCGCTGCATCCGCGTCTGGCGCATATGCTGGCGCTGGCGGGGCCGGCTGCGGCCGATCTGGCGGCGCTGCTGTCGGACCGCGATCCGCCGCGCGGGGCGGGGGCCGATCTGGAGCATCGCCTGCGCGCGATCCGCGATCCGGGGGCGCGTGCGGCATTCGAGGTGAACCGGCAGGGCATCGAGAGGATCAGGGCCGAGGCCAAGCGGTTGCGGCGGCTGGTTGCGTCCCGCGACGGCGGGGGGGACGATGTCCCCCCCACACCCCCCCTAGCGGCCCTGTCGGCGGGCGGCATGGCCTCGCTGGCCTATCCCGACCGGATCGGGCTGCGGCGCAAGGGTGACGACGCGCGGTTCGTGCTGTCGGGCGGCAAGGGTGCGGTGCTGGCATCGGAGGACAGCCTGGCGGCGCAACGGATGATCGTGGCGCTGGATCTGGACGGGGATCAGCGCGAGGCGCGCATCAGGCTGGCCGCGCGACTGGACGAGGCTGATCTGCGCGCGCTGCATGGCGACCGGATCGGCCAGCAGGCCCTGTGCGAATGGTCGCGCCGCGAGGGTCGCGTCGTCGCCCGCCTGCAGGAGCGGCTGGGCGCGCTGGTGCTGTCGGACCGGCCCTGGCCCGACGCCCCGGCCGAGGCGATGGCCGCGGCCGCGTTGGAGGGATTGCGCCTGGACGGGCTGCCCTGGACCCCGGCCGCGGCGCGTCTGCGGGCGCGGATCGCGCTGGTGCCGGACCTTGGCTCTGTGGCGGATGTCGACCTGCTGTCGGATGGCGACTGGCTGCTGCCTTGGCTGGGCCGGGTGCGGACGCTGGCCGATCTGCGCGGGCTGGACCTGGTCGAGCCGCTGAAGGCGCGGATCGGATGGGCAGGCCAGCAGCGGCTGGACCAGGAGGCGCCGGGGCAGTTCACCACCCCCCTGGGTCGCCGCGTGCCGATCGATTACGGGGGCGCGGACCCGTCGATCGAGCTGCGCCTGCAGGAGCTGTTCGGCGTCACCCGCCATCCGGCGGTGGGCGGGCGGCCGCTGCGGATCACGCTGCTGTCGCCGGGCGGCAAGCCGGTGCAGGTGACGATGGACCTGCCGGGGTTCTGGGCCAGCTCCTATGCCGATGTCAGAAAGGACATGCGCGGCCGCTATCCGCGCCATCCCTGGCCCGAGGACCCGACCGCGGCCGATCCAACGGTGCGGGCCAAGCCGCGCGGCACCTAGTCGATGGGGCGGATCAGCTTGGCGTCCAGCACGCGCAGCACCTGGGCCAGATCGTGGCCGCGTTTCAGGATGCGCCCGTCCATCGCGATCACGGCATAGGCGCCCTGGGCCGCACGCAGCCGAGGACGTTTTTCGATCCGGTAGAGGGGGTGTTCGGCGGCGCGGCGAAAGACGCTGAACACCGCCGCGTCGCGCAGAAAGGACATGCCGTAATCGCGCCATTCACCCGCGGCCACAAAGCGGCCGTAGGTCGACAGGATCAGGTTCAGTTCCCTGCGGTCGAACACCACGCGGTCGGCATCGGGCGGGATCGCGTTCATCATGTCGGAATGGTGACAGCCCGTCGCGGCCGGCGCAACGCCAAACGGGTCAGAAGCAGCTGACCTTGGTGATGCGCCCGTTCACGCCGTATTCGATGTTCAGCCGGTCGGGGCGGAAATCGGCGGTGACCATGTCCTCGGGGCCGATGACGCGGGTGCCCAAGGGGAAGTTCATCGCCGACAGGGCCGTGCGGGGCTGGCCGATCAGGCCCTGATAGCCGGCGGCGCCGCATTCGTCGACGACCGGGGGCGGGGTCGGCTCGACATAGGCGGGTTCGCAGGCGGCAAGGGCCGTCGCGGCAAGGATCAGGGCAAGCGTGGTCTTGTGCATGGGGGTCATCCGCAATCGATCTTGGTGATGGTGCCGGTCGCATCCAGACGGAAGACGAGCCGGTCGGGGTCATAGTCCTGGGGTTCGATCCCGCGATACTCGACCACGCGATAGGCGCCGGGCAGGCCGAGAGTCGGGATCGTGCTGCCGGGCTGGCCCACGCTGGAGGCGTAGCTGCTGGCCTTGCACAGGTCGGGCTTGCGTTCGGTCACCCCGGTGATGCCGGTCGTCGCAGCGGGCAGGTCCGCCACCACGGGCGCCGCCGGGAAGGGGGCCGCGGCCGGATAGGGCGCCGTCGGATAGGGGGCCGGTGCGGGTGCCGCATAGGGCGCGGGCGCGGCGGCATAGGGCGCGGGCGCGGCGGCATAGGGCGCGGGCGCATAACCGGGCTGGGCCGCATAGGCAGGCCCCGCATAGCCGCCCGCGGGCGGCATGCGGTTCGGCGACGATGCGCAGCCCTGCACGGCCAGCGCCATGCCGGCAGCCATCGCGGCCCGAATCGTCCAGTCCTTGCTGATCATCGCCTGTCACCCCTGCCGGTCCTGTTTCCGGACCTTGTTCCCGCCAGCATAGGCCGCACCCCCGGCCTTGAGAAGCGGGGTGATGGATCACGTTTCGATCATCGCAGGAATGCAACAGCCCTTGGGCGCGTCGCCCCCTCAGGCGGCCTGCAGGCCGTAGGCCGACAGGAACAGTGCCGCTGCGTCGCGGGCGATCCGCGCGACCTGCGCGTCGGGCAGCGTGGTGCCGGTCAGCAGGGCGGGCTGCTGGACCTGCCCGGTGATCAACGCGACCAGCTGGCGGGAGGATTGACCGCTGTCATGGTCGCGGATCTGCCCCGCGGCGATCCAGCCGTCGATGATCTGCGCCAGGGGGGCCGCGACGCGGTTGGCCAAGGCGTCGTCATAGTCGCGCGCATCGTCGGGAAAGCGCGTCGATTCGGCGGTCATCACCCGCAGCAGGCTGAGCCGCGGTTCCGACAGCGCCCATGTCGCCAGGTCCGACAATACCCGCGGCAGCTCGGTCCGGGCTTGGGACGCAGGGTCCGCCGCGAAGGGCTGCTGGCGGAAGGCGCTATCCATCGTGGCGCGCAGCACCTCGCGGAACATCAGGGATTTGTCGGGGAAATAGCTGTAGAGCGTCGCCTTGGACACCCGGGCGGACCGGGCGATGTCGTCGACGCTGGCGGCCGCATAACCGTCGCGCAGAAAGATGACGGCAGCCCCGTCACGGACCTGATCGAACTTGCGGCCCCGCGTGATGCCGGGGGCCGGTGCATGGGTGGTATCGGTCTTCATTCTTCTTCCTTGGTTTCCATCCAAACACCGCGGATAGAGAGGCGGTTTCCCTATCAGCATAATAAATGGTGTGAAAAGGAAAACCCCGCCAAGGGCTGCGCGTCGTGCAAAAGCTGCTGGTTTTTATCGCAAACATGGCGCCGTCGGCGACGATCCGCTGTGGCGGCACCGGGCGGATTGGCCTAGCGTGCGGCCATATCGACCTTGCGCCGTCACCAGGAGGAAGCAGCAATGTCCGTCAACACGACCTCGTTCCGGGATTCAGTGGACCGCATGTTCACCCATGCCGCAGGCCTGATGAGCCTTGCGCCGGGGCTGGAGGAGAAGATCCGGGTCTGCAATTCCACCTATACGGTGCGGTTCGGGGTGCGGCTGCGCGGCCAGATCCACACCTTTACCGGCTATCGGTCGGTCCATTCCGAACACATGGAGCCCGTGAAGGGCGGCATCCGCTATTCGCTGGACGTGAACCAGGACGAGGTCGAGGCGCTGGCCGCCCTGATGACCTACAAATGCGCGCTGGTCGAGGTGCCCTTCGGCGGGTCCAAGGGCGGTCTGTGCATCGACCCCCGCGCCTGGAACGAGGACGAGCTGGAGCGCATCACCCGCCGCTTCACCTACGAGCTGTCGCGCCGCAACCTGATCTCTCCGTCCCAGAACGTGCCCGCGCCTGACATGGGCACCGGAGAGCGCGAGATGGCGTGGATGGCCGACGCCTACAAGCGGCTGCATCCCGATGACATCAACGCCAAGGCCTGCGTCACCGGCAAGCCGCGCACCGCGGGCGGCATCGACGGGCGCGTCGAGGCGACGGGCCGCGGCGTGCAATACGCGCTGCGCGAGTTCTTCCGCCATGACGACGTGATGAAGCAGGCCGGGCTGACCGGCGTGCTGGCGGGCAAGCGCGTGATCGTGCAGGGCCTGGGCAACGTGGGCTATCACGCCGCCCAGTTCCTGTCGGTCGAGGACAAGTGCCTGATCACCGGCGTGATCGAGCGCGACGGCGCCATCACCAACCCGCAGGGCATCAACATCGACGCGCTGCGCGGCCACATCCGCGCGACCGGTGGCGTCAAGGGCTTCATCGGCGGCGACTATCACGAAAACGGTCTGGCCATGCTGGAGCAGGAGTGTGACATCCTGATCCCGGCAGCGGTGGAAAGCGTGATCCACGCCGACAACGCCGAGCGCATCAACTGCAAGCTGATCATCGAGGCGGCGAACGGTCCCGTGACCGCCGATGCCGACGCGATCCTGCGTCGCAAGGGGATCGTCATCATCCCCGACATGTATGCCAACGCCGGCGGCGTGACCGTGTCCTATTTCGAATGGGTCAAGAACCTGTCGCAGATCAGCCTGGGCCGGCTGGAGCGCCGGCACGAGGAGGCCCGCGCCCGCATGATCGTCGAGGAGCTGGAGCGGCTGTCGGCCGATACCGGCCTGAACTGGACCCTGTCCAAGGGCTTCAAGGAGGCGTTCCTGACCGGCGCGGACGAGCTGGAGCTGGTGCGGTCGGGCCTGGACGACACGATGCGCGAGAGCTTCAAGAAGATGAAGGAGGTCTGGATCAGCAACCCCAAGGTCGAGGACATGCGCACCGCGGCCTATGTCGTGGCGATCCGGCGGATCTCGAACGTCTACAACTCTCTGGGGCTTTGAGGGGCAGGGGGCGCAAGGGGGGCGCTGCCCCCCGTCCTGCGGACTCCCCCCGGGGTATTTCCGGCAACGGAGAAATCAGGGTCGTGGGGCGGCGGCGCGACGCAGGCGGTCGTTGATCGCCAGGCCCAGCCCGTGGTCCGGGATGGGCGCGACCGAGATCGGGCGGCCCAGGGCGTCCGCGCGCCGCAGCAGGTCGAACAGGCGCGCGGCGGCCTGGGTCAGGTCGCCCGTGTCCGACAGGCTGAAGGGGCCGGGCGTGCCGAAGGCCAGATGCGTCTCTCCGGGTGCCGGGTCGGCGTTCAGGCGCAGGGACGATTCCGGCGCGTAATGGCTGGACAGCTGTCCGGGCGCGTTCGGGGCCGAAGGATCGGCCTGATGCGCGGCCAGGGGTTCGCCCAGGGCGGCGGCGATCGCCTCGGCAGGGATGCCGCCGGGACGCAGCAGCGTCGCGCGCCCGTCCTGCCAGCCGACGATCGTCGATTCCACGCCGACGGGGCAGGCCCCGCCATCCAGTACCGCCGCGATGCGCCCGTCGAGGCCCCCGTCCGGGTGCAGCACATGATCCGCGGTGGTCGGGCTGATCCGCCCCGAGGCATTCGCCGACGGTGCGGCCAGCGGCGCGCCGGATGCGCGCAGCAGCGCCTGCGCCACGGGATGGGCAGGAACGCGGATGCCGATCGTGTCCAGCCCCGCCGTGACCAGCCCCGCGATGCCCGCATCGGTGCGCAGCGGCACCACCAGCGTCAGCGCGCCCGGCCAAAAGGCCCGCGCCAGGGTCAGCGCCTGCGGCGGCAGGTCGGCGATGGCCTGCGCCGCGGACAGGTCCGCCACATGCACGATCAGCGGGTTGAAGCTGGGCCGCCCCTTGGCCTGGTAGATGCCGGCCACCGCCGCCCCGTCGCGCGCGTCGGCAGCCAGGCCGTAGACCGTCTCGGTCGGGATCGCCACGCAGCGGCCTTGGGCCAGCAGGCGGGCGGCCTGGGCCAGGCCGGCACAGTCGGAGATCAGTCGCAGGGTCTGCATTCGTGACGCGGGGTTTCGGTTGAGCCTGAAAGGACGGCGGCACAAGATGCCGCCAGCGCCCGTTGATAGACGCGCCGCGGCCCGATGCCAAGGCGCCAGGAGGAGAACCCGATGACCTACAAGGCCCCGACAGCCCAGATCGACTTCATCCTGACCCATGTCGTCCCCTTCGCCGACCTGGCCCGGACCGACCGCTTTGCCGAGGCCACGGCCGAGACCGCGACCGCCATCCTGTCCGAGGCCGGCAAGCTGGCCCAGAACGTTTTGGCGCCCCTGAACCGGGGCAGCGACCAGACCCCCGCGCGGCTGGAGAACGGCGTGGTGCGATCCTCGCCCGGCTTTGCCGACGGGTTCCGGGCGATTGCGGAGGGGGGTTGGGTCGGCGTGTCGGCCGATCCGGAGTACGGCGGCATGGGCCTGCCGCAGGCCCTGAACATGGCCGTGGCCGAGATGATGTCGGGCGCCTGCCTGTCCTTGCAGCTGAACCCGCTGCTGACCCAGGGCCAGATCGAGGCGCTGGAGCATCACGCCAGCGACGATCTGAAGGCGCGCTATCTGCCCAAGCTGATCAGCGGCGAATGGTCGGGCACGATGAACCTGACCGAACCGGGCGCGGGCAGCGACGTGGGCGCCCTGACCACCCGGGCGGAACCGGCGGGCGACAGCACCTATCGGATCAGCGGGCAGAAGATCTACATCACCTGGGGCGACAGCGACGTCACGTCGAACGTCTGCCACCTGGTGCTGGCGCGTCTGCCGGGCGCGCCCAAGGGGACGCGCGGCATCAGCCTGTTCATGGTCCCCAAGCTGATCCCCGACGAGCAGGGCGACCCGGGCGTCGCCAACAGCCTCAAGGTGGTCAGCCTGGAGGAGAAGCTGGGCATCCACGGCAGCCCGACCTGCGTGATGTCCTATGAGGGCGCCACCGGCTGGCTGGTGGGCGAGGAGAACAAGGGCATGGCGGCGATGTTCACGATGATGAACGTGGCCCGGCTTGGCGTCGGCATGCAGGGCGTGGGCGTGGCCGAGGCCGCGCTGCAGAAGGCCGTGGCCTATGCGGTGGACCGCAACCAGATGGGTCCGATCATCGGCCATCCCGATGTGCGCCGCATGCTGGCCACCGCGCAGGCCGAAGTCTTTGCCGCCCGCGCCATCGGCCTAGCCTGCGCCACCGCCATCGACATGGATCGCGCCACGGGGGATGCCGATCAGGCCGCCCGCGCGGCCTTCCTGACGCCGATCGCCAAGGCCTATGGCACCGACGTGGGCATCCGCGTGGCCGACATGGGCGTGCAGGTGCATGGCGGCATGGGCTATGTCGAGGAGACGGGCGCCGCGCAGTATCTGCGCGACGTGCGCATCACCTCGATCTACGAGGGCACGAACGGCATCCAGGCGATGGATCTGGTCGGACGCAAGCTATCGGACGGCGGAGAGGCCGCGATGCGCCTGCTGGACGAGGTGCTGGACGGGGCCAAGGCCGCGCAGTCCGCGCATCCCGAGCTGGCCCACCAGCTGTGGCAGGCCGCCGAGACCCTGCGCGAGGCGACCCAGGCCCTGCTGGAGCGTGACATGGCCGACCGTTTCGCGGGCGCGGTCGCCTATCTGACCGCCTTTGCGCGGGTGCTGGGCGGGCATTACCACCTGCGCGCGGCGCTGAAGGGCGGACCGGCGCATCTGGCGCTGGCGCGGGTCTTCATGGCGCGCGTCCTGCCGCGGTTCACCGGCGATCTGGCCGAGGCGCAGGCGGGCCAGGGCGACCTGACCGCGCTGAGCGATGCCGCGCTGGCGGGCGACTTCGCGGCGTGATCCGCACGCCGCATGACAGCCCGCCCGCCGAGGGGCAGGCCATCACCGTCGCCCCGGGCGTCTTGTGGATGCGCCTGCCGCTGCCGATGAAGCTGGACCATGTCAACGTCTATGCCTTCGACGATCCCGACGGCTGGACGGTGGTCGATACCGGCTTCGACACGGCGCGCACGCGCGAGATCTGGCAGGTGCTGCTGGACGGACCGCTGCAGGGGCGGCCGGTCGTGCGGGTGATCGGCACGCATCACCATCCCGACCATATCGGGCTGGCCGGCTGGTTCATGGAACGGGGCGCCGACCTGTGGATCAGCCGCACCGCATGGCTGATGGCGCGGATGCTGGTCCTGGACGTGCAGGACCGTGCCAGCCCGCAGGCGCTGGCGTTTTGGCGGCGGGCCGGGATGGCGGCCGAGATGCTGGACCGGCGCGCCAGCGACCGGCCCTTCAACTTTGCCGACGTGGTCCACCCGCTGCCTTTGGGCTTCACCCGCCTGGTCGAGGGCGACACGGTGACCTTCGGCGGCCGGCGCTGGCGGGTGGCGATGGGGCATGGCCATGCGCCCTGCCACGCGACGCTGTGGTCGCAGGACTGCGATCTGGTCATCGGTGGCGACCAGCTGCTGCCGTCGATCTCTCCGAACCTGGGGGTCTATCCGACCGAGCCCGAGGCCGACCCGGTGGGCGAGTGGCTGGAAAGCTGCGCCCGGCTGGCGGCGCTGGCGCGGGCCGACCACGTGGTGCTGCCGGGACACAAGCTGCCCTTCACCGGGCTGCCCTTCCGGCTGGAACAGCTGGTCCAGAACCACCGCGCCGGGCTGGACCGGCTGGCGCAGGCCCTGGCGGACGGCCCGCGTACCGCGGTCGGGTGTTTCGACATCCTGTTCCGCCGCCGCATCGGCGAGGCCGAGTACGGACTAGCCATGGTCGAGGCCGTGGCCCATGTGAACCACCTGCACCGCGCCGGGCGCATCCGGCCTGTGGGCGAAACGCAGGGTGCGGTGCTGTGGGGGGCGTGACAGCTGCGCCGCTTTCCGCTATCGCAGGATGAACGCAAACCGATGGGGCAGTGATGGCCGACTACGACAACAAACCCGAAGCGACCCAGGGAACGATGGACCTGACCGACCACAAGAAGACCTTCGCGGGCTTCATCCGCGGATCCACCTGGGTCATCGTCGGATCGCTGGCGGTCCTGGTCTTCATGGCCCTGACGAACGCCTGATCGGACGGGCGGGGACATGAAGCGACGCGTCTTCCTGGCGGCCACGCTGCCGGTCGTGCTGACCGCCTGCGGAGCCGACAACATCTGGGCCAGTGACGAAGCCGTGCGCGACGCGCGCTATGTGTCCGCCACGCCGACCTCGATCACGCTGTTCACGGTGATCGGCATCCCGCGCGGCGAGGGGGGCCATTCGGCGCTGATGTTCAACGGCAGCCAGCGCGTGATCTATGATCCCGCCGGCAGCTGGAGCCATCCGCGCATTCCCGAACGGCGCGACGTGCTTTACGGCATCACCGACAACTTCAAGAACTTCTACATCGATTACCACGCGCGCGAGACCTATTGGGTGGCCGAGGACACGATCCTGGTTCCGCGCGAGGTGGCCGACCTGGCGATCCGCCGGGCCGAGGCCAACGGTTCTGCCAACAAGGGCTTTTGCGCGATCGAATCGGGCAACGTCCTGTCCGGCGTGCCGGGGTTCGAGACGGTGCCGCGGGGGTTCTCTCCGCTGAAGCTGCGTGAATGGTTCCTGCGCCAGCCGGGCGTGGTGTCCAAGCGTCACTATGACGGCGACCCGGCCAACAACCACGACGTCCTGCTGCGCCAGAAGGACGGGACGATCGGCGGTTACAGAAGGTAAAGCAGGCCCGCCAGCGTGATGCCCCCGGCCAGGATGGCCAGCATCACGTTGCGGGTCAGCACGCCCACCGCCACGGTCGCGGCGGCGGCGGCCATGCGGGCCGGATCGGCGTTGCCGCCGGTCGCGGCGGGCCAGACGACCAGCGGCGCGACCAGCGCGGGCAGCACCGCCACCGGGGTATAGCGCAGCATCCGCAGCATCCAGTTCGGCAGGTCGCGGTCGCCCAGCGCGCCCAGGAACGACCAGCGGATCAGGTAGGTGCCGACGCCCAGCACCGCGATGATGACCCAGATCTCAGTCGCGGACGCCTGCATCGCGCGCCTCCTTGCGTTCGGTGCGGATCTCGACCAGGGCGCCGGTGGCCATGCCCAGGGGCGCGGCGATCAGCAGGCCCAGCCCCGACGGCAGCCCCGCCAGCGCCAGCGCCGCGACGATCGCGACAAAGCAGGCGGCCAGATGCGCAGGCGTGCGCAGCATCGGCGCGATCATCGCCAGGAAGGTGATGGGCATCGCGAAATCCAGCGCGATCCCCTCGGGGATGGCCTGGCCCACGGTGGCGCCCGCCCAGGTGGCGATCATCCACGGCACGCACAGAACCAGCGCCGTGCCGCCGAAATAGGCCAGCCGCTGCGCGATGGTCAGGCGCGGATACTGTTCGTAATGCTGGATCGACAGCGCATAGCTTTGGTCGATCAGCGCATAGGCGACCCAGGCCTTGTGGCCGGGTGTCGCGTCCCGCAGCCACGGCAGCAGGGACGCCGAATACATCGCCATGCGCAGGTTCACCGCCAGCCCGGACAGGATCACGATCAGCGCCGGCGCATTGTCGGTCAGCAGCTGCACCGCCGTGAACTGCGACGCGCCCGCCAGGACCAGCACCGAAAACCCCATGACCTGCGCCAGGTTCAGCCCGGCCTCGGTCGCGACCACGCCGAACAGCACCGCAAAGGGCACGATCACCACCAGGAAGGGCAGCGACTGGACGATGCCGTGGCGGAACGCGGCGGCCGGCGTCCGGGCCAATACGCGGATTGCCGCCTGATCGGCGGCGGCTTGCCGGGCCGAGGGCCTGGGTTCGGGAGCGGGGGACATGGCGCTTTCGTCTTCCTGCGTTTCGCGGCACCTTGCTTGCACGACACGCAAGGCAAGACAAGGCCAGCCGATGCAGATCCTGCACCCGATCCCCGACAGCCTGCTGCCCGCCGCGGCGGCGCTGTGGCGCGCGCATTTCGGGCGCGGACGCTGGCCTGCGCGGGTCCGCGCCGGGCATGGCGTGGTGGCGGTGGATGCATCCGGGGCGGTCTGCGGGGTGATGGGTCTGCGCGACGGTGCCGGCGGGTTCGCGCAGGGCGGCGCGGGGCTGTCAGGCTGGCTGTTCCGCGCGGCGCCGCCCACGGGCGATCTGGTCATCGACGGGCTTGCCGTCACTGACACCCGGCAGGGCACGGGGCGCGCGTTGATCGAGGCGGGGGCGCTGGTCGCCGCCCGCGACGGCCGCCCCGGCCTGCGGGCCGAGGTGCGCGCCCGCAACCGGGGCGCGCTGGCCTTCTACGACAGGGTGGGGTTTTCGGACCGGGGGCGGGGCCGGTATGGCCTGCCCTGGTGGGGGCAGGTCCATCTGCTGCACCTGAGCGTCTAGCCGAAGACGCCCGACACGCGGCCCAGCAGCATGAAGGCGCGCGACGACCGGCTGTCGGCCAGCACGGCGATCTGCAGGTCGTCCAGTTCCGGTACCAGGCGGGCCGTCAGCCCGTCGAAATGGCGCAGGAAGTGATGCGCGGTGTCGCGAAAGATCTCGTCCTCGCGCAGCATGGTGGCGGCGATCTCCAGCGCGGGCTGGTGGTGGATGCCGCCCAGGGCAGCGACGGCGCTGCCGCGTTCACCGGCGGCATAGCGGCGCCAGACCTCGGGGCGGGCCATCTCTGGCGGCAGGTCGTCCATGTAGACATCCTGGCCCGCCATCAGCGTCACGACATCCTGCGCGGCGCGCAGCACCTTGGAATGCGCGGGATCCTTCAGCGCGTGACGCAGGGCGTCGATCGCGTCGACATCGTCGGGGCCGTCGGGAAAGTTCAGCGCCCGGATCAGGGTCGTGGCGTCCACCGGGGCGCCCTGGGCCTCGAACCGCAGGGCGGCCTGGCGCTGATCGGCGGTCTGGCGGGGCTTGGGCAGCGGGGCGGCGGGGCGCGGCGCGGCGGCCGGCTGCGGTTCGGCGGGGGCTGCGGCGGGGGCGGCTGCGGCGCGGGGGGCGGGCGGCGGCAGGTCGTCCACCGGGGCTGCCTCGCCGCGCAGATGCGTCAGTCGGGCGCGCAGGTCCTCGGCCTCGGCGCGCAGGATGGCCAGCTGGCGGGCCAGCGCCACGCCCAGCCAGATCAGCGCCAGCGGCAGGACCGTCCCCATGATCGAGACGAGGCGCGCCACGCCCGACGGGCCGCCATCGGTGCCCGCGGGCCCAAGCAGCCAGAACAGCGCGACCAGGAACAGCCAGACGCCGGTCAGGGTAAAGCCGACCGTGGTCAGGCGGTCGCGGTTGGCCAGGCTGGCGATGCGTGCAATCAGGGACATGGCGTCATCCGTACCGGATCTCGACGATTTCATAGCTGCGCTGGCCGCCGGGGGTGGTCACCTCGACGCTGTCGCCCTCGTCCTTGCCGATCAGCGCGCGCGCCAGCGGAGAGCGGATGTTCAGCAGCCCGCGCTCGATGTCGGCCTCGGCCTCGCCCACGATCTGATAGTTGCGCTCTTCCTCGGTGTCCTCGTCGATCAGCTTGACGCGGGCGCCGAACTTGATGCTGCCCGACAGTTTCGCGGGGTCGATGACCTCGGCGCGCGACAGCAGGCTCTCCAGCTCCTTGATGCGCCCCTCGACGAAGCCCTGCTTTTCACGGGCGGCGTGGTATTCGGCGTTCTCCGACAGGTCGCCATGTTCGCGCGCTTCGGCAATGGCGCGGATGATGGCGGGACGTTCCTTGGATTTCAGCTGCCCCAGTTCGCGTTCCAGCGCTGCCGCGCCGGTGGGGGTCATCGGTATCTTTTCCATCGCTGCCCTGGTCCTTGTTGGGATGCGTTTGTCCTGCGGGTGCCAAACCAACGCCCCTGCCATTGCGGAATGGCAGGGGCGCGGAAGCTGATCGGGGACATGGTCACCAAAATGACGCTCAATGCAAGCCTGCATGGCCCGAATCGCGCAATCGCACGCGGCCAACCGCCGCGTCACGATTGCCCCCGCCCGCCGGGGTCGCTATCTGTTTGGCAGCCAGATTGCCACGGAGGGGGCCCCAGCACATGACAGACCAGACCGAGATCGTTCGCGAATCGATGGAATACGACGTCGTGATCGTGGGCGCGGGGCCGGCGGGCCTGTCGGCCGCGATCCGGCTGAAGCAGATCGACGCCGAACTGTCCGTCGTGGTCCTGGAAAAGGGCTCGGAGGTGGGCGCCCACATCCTGTCGGGTGCCGTTCTGGACCCCTGCGGGCTGGACCGGCTGATCCCCGACTGGCGCGACAAGGGCGCCCCGGTCACCACCGAGGTGACCGACGACAACTTCTATGTCCTGGGCGAGGCGGGGCAGGTCCGCGTGCCGAACTGGCCGATGCCGCCGCTGATGTCGAACCACGGCAACTACATCGTCAGCATGGGCAATGTCTGCCGCTGGCTGGCCGAACAGGCCGAGGCCCTGGGGGTCGAGATCTTCCCCGGCATGGCCGCCAGCCAGGTGGTCTGGGACGGGGATCGCGTGAAGGGTGTCGTCGCCGGAGAGTTCGGTCGCGAACCCGATGGCAGCATCGGCGACGGATACGAGCCGGGGATGGAACTGCACGGCAAGTACGTCTTCATCGCCGAAGGCGTGCGCGGCAGCCTGGCCAAGCAGATCGACGCGCGGCTGAACCTGTCGGCCCATGGCGATCCGCAGAAGTTCGGCCTGGGCATGAAGGAGATCTGGGAGGTCTCCCCTGACAAGTTCCACAAGGGTCGCGTCGTGCACACGATGGGCTGGCCCCTGGGCAAGAATGCCGGCGGCGGCAGCTTCATTTATCACCTCGAGAACAACCAGGTTCTGGTCGGCTTCGTGGTCCACCTGAACTATGCCAATCCGTACCTGTATCCCTACATGGAGTTCCAGCGCTTCAAGCACCATCCGATGGTCGCGGACCTCTTGGAGGGGGCCAAGCGCATCAGCTATGGCGCCCGTGCCATCACCGAGGGCGGCTGGCAGTCGCTGCCGCAGCTGTCCTTCGACGGCGGCGTGCTGCTGGGCTGTTCGGCGGGCATGGTCAACGTGCCGCGCATCAAGGGCAACCACAACGCGATGATCTCGGGGATCGAGGCCGCCGATGCCGCCGCCGCCGCGATCAAGGCGGGGCGCGAGGGCGACCGGCTGACCGATTACGACGGCGCGGTGCGCGGCGGTGCCATCGGTGCCGACCTGAAGCGCGTGCGCAACGTCAAGCCGATCTGGTCGCGCCTTGGCCTGTCGGCCAGCCTGATGCTGGGTGCGGTGGACATGTGGACCGCCAATCTGACCGGCTGGAACCCCCTGGGCACCTGGAGCCACGGCAAGTCGGACGCCGCCGCCACCGGCAAGGCGCGCGATCACAAGCCGATCGACTATCCGCGCCCGGACGGCAAGCTGTCCTTCGACCGGCTGACCAACGTGGCGTTTTCCTTTACCAACCACGAGGAAAGCCAGCCCTGCCACCTGAAGCTGCGCGACCCGTCAGTACCGATCGCGGTGAACCTTCCGGAATATGCCGAACCCGCGCAGCGCTATTGCCCCGCAGGCGTCTATGAGGTGGTCGAGGATGCTTCGGGCCCGCGCTTCGTCATCAATTTCCAGAACTGCGTCCACTGCAAGACCTGCGACATCAAGGATCCCAGCCAGAACATCGTCTGGACGACCCCGCAGGGCGGAGACGGGCCGAACTATCCCAACATGTGACCGTGGTCCGATAAGGCAGGTCGAGGCGGGTTCCTTGTCCCGACCTGCCGGTGGCTTGCAGCCTTGCGCCCCGTGCCGGGGCGGCTTGGCCCATCTAGCCGCTGCGGCAGGTTCCGGCCCTTGGATCAGGGGCAACCCTCAGGTCGCTGTCACAGGCGATCTTTCGGGCACGGGACCGGGTCTGCGCATCCTCGCAGGTCTGGACCATCTTTTGCAGGATGGCGCAGATCTGGGGGTCGATGATCGTCATGACATGCTCCTCTTCGTCAGAAATGCACGCAAAGCGTGTATTGAACCATACGGTTCGGTCATTTGGCCAGACCAAACTCACCCGGTCGGCAGATTGTCGTAGGCGCGGGCGCCGCGATCGCAGTCCGGGCAGATGGCTGTACAAATAGCCAAGTGCGCAAAATGGACAAACGGGGGTACACACATCGTGTAGTTGTTCGAGGTATCGAGTATGCAAGGTGTTCCGACGGAAACGACGTTTCGGCTGTCCATGTCCGACAAGGACTGGGAGATCATCGACACGGCGCTGACGGCTTATTCCCACAATGCGGTCTATCGCGACCTGCGCGACAAGCTGGACATGCAGGTCGCCATGGTCCGCGCGCTGGACGGTGCGACGCGCAGCGCCAAGGTCGCCGGCCACCGCGACGCACGCGACGACAGGGCGCGGACCCCGGCCGGGCCGCGTCAGGATCGCCGCTCGACCGCATAGGCCGGCGGGGTCGCGATCAATCGAGGCAGGGCCGTCTGCGATGCAGGGCAGGCGGCGTCGGCGCCTGGACGGTGTCTGACCTGGGTACGCTTTGCCTTCGAAATCACTTGATGGCAGGTGGCATTCGGTATCCAACTCTACGGATCAAAGCATCGCGCAGGAGGTGGCAAGTTATGCCCCGTATGACGCTGACGGGAATGCCGGGGCACCACCCGGTCGTTCTCAGTTTCGAGGCCGACACCCGGTTCACCATCGAGAACGGACCCGAGGGGGCGACCATCCTTGGCCTGCATCGGCAGGGGTCCCAGCAGATCGTCCATGTCCGCGAGACGCGCGATCAGATCATCGCGGCCCGCGCGGCAGCGCTGTCGAACGCTCCGTCCCGCTAACACGCAGGGCGTCAGGCCGGATCGCCGGACATCTGGTGCAGGGCGTCGATGATCTGGTCCGTGGGATAAGGCTTTGGAAAGAACCGCGCACCGGGCGGCAGGTCGGCGTCCCTGACGCCCAGGATCCCCGACGCGACGATGATGCGGATGTCGGGCCAAGTGGCGCTGACATGGGCGGCCAGCTTCAGGCCGTTCATCGATCCGGGCATCTCGACATCGGTGAACAGGATGGCGATGTCGGAGGTGCCGTTCAGCGTGGCCAGCGCGGCGTCGGCAGACTTGGCCTCGTAGGTCCGAAAGCCCGCGTCGTGCATCATGTCGACGGCTTCCATCCGGATCAGGATTTCGTCCTCGACGACAAGGACGGCGTTGCGGGGCTGGGACATGATGGTTCTTCCGGGGATGGGGTGGCGGACGCTCAGTCCTGCTGCGTCAGGCCGGTCAGCGGTGATGTCAGTTCGAAACGCAAACCGCCGGGGTCATAATCCAGTTCCGCGATCCCGTCGAAGTATCCCGCAAGGGCCTGTTCGATCATCCGGCTGCCAAAGCCCTGACGGCGGGGCGGGGTGACGGTCGGCCCGCCATGTTCCTGCCAGGACAGGCGAAAGCCGATAGGCTCCGCATGGTCGTCGCGGTCCCACCGGACCTGGACATGGCCCGTCTCGACGGACAGGGCGCCGTATTTCATCGCGTTGGTGGCCAGTTCGTGTAGCGCCATGGTCAGGGCCAGCGCCTGCTTGGACCCCAAGGCCAGGTTCGGCCCCGCGACCCGGAAGCGGTCCGCGCTCATGCGGTGGGGGCCCAGGGCCGCCTCGACCACCTCGGTGATGGCGGTTTCTGTCCAGGTCGCCTTGACCAGGCGGTCATGGGCCCGCGCCATGATGCCGATGCGCGACTGGATGGACATGCGGGCCTGGTCCAGCGTCTCGGCCTGGCGCAGGGTCTGCGAGACGATGGAATGCACCATCGCCATCGAGTTCTTGACCCGGTGGTTCATCTCTCCCAGCATCAGCTGAAGCTGTTCCTCGACCACCTTGATGCGGTTGATGTCCGTGCAGCTGCCGTACCAGCGGGTGATCCGCCCCGTCGCATCGCGGACCGGCTTGGCGCGACCCAAGACCCACCGGTATTCGCCGGACCGGTGCCGCAGGCGATACTCGATCTCGTAGGGCTGGCCGGTCTCCAGGCTTTGACGCCAGCGCGCCCATGTGCGGTCCTGATCGTCGGGATGGAACATCCCGGCCCAGGCCTCGCCGTCGGTCGAGCCTTCGGGCACGCCGGTGAATTCGTACCAACGGTGGTTGTAATAGTCGTGAAAGCCGTCCGGGCGGGTCGACCAGATCATCTGGTCGACGGAATCGGCGATGGCGTGGAACTTGGCCTCGCTGTCGTGCAGCTGCGCCTCGCGGGTCTGCAGCTCGTGCATGCGGTCGCGCGCCTCGTACTGCCGCGCGCGGGCCTTGAGGGCAGAGCGGACCGCGCGCACCAGCTCCTCCGCGTGCAGCGGTCGCGACAGCACCACCCCGTTCTGCAGCGCGTCGATGCGGGCCTTGGCCCGGTCCGATCGATGCCGCGACGTCCCGTTCGCCAGAACGATGAAAGGAACGTCCGACCAGGACGGCTGATCGGCCAGGGCCTGCTGCAGCAGCCCCTCATCCGCGGCGACCAGCGCCTCCTCGGTGACCAGGGCCACGCCGATGGTCACACCGACCAGCCCCGCCAGCGCGGGCAGGTCCCGCGCCTGGACCGACGCGATGCCGACCTTGTCCAGCAGCGCCGCGGCCACGGCGGCGTCGCGGCCCCGCGGCGCCAGGATCGCCACCGCCAGGGCCAGGTCGTCGCGCGCGGCCGACCGGTCGGTCACCGTGCCCGGTCCCTCTGCGGATCGGTCGCCATCAGGTCGTTCTCGGTGCCCACCAGCACCGGGGTCCCGGACAGGATGCCCGAAAAGCCCCGGATCGGTGCGCCGATGACGATGCCGCCCCCGTCGATCCGCAATTCGCGGATCGTGCGTTCGTGGTCCGACGTGCGCGTCTTGATGACCGCGATCGACTTCCGCACCTCTCCGTCGGCCTCGAAAAAGCGCAGCATCATCATCGTGTCGGCCAGATAGCTGATGTCCAGGTCCGACCGCAGGTCGCCCGTCACCCCGTGCTGACCCAGGATCATCAGCGAGACCACGCCCTGCTGGGCCAGGTAGCTGAGCAGTTCGTGCATCTGCAGCACCAGGAAATTGTCGCTTGGCATCGCGTGCAGATAGGCGTTCAGGCTGTCGATCACGACCAGTCCGACATCGTCCTTCTCGACCGCGCTGCGGACGGCGCTGGCGAACTCTCCGGGGGACAGTTCGGCCGGGTCGATCTGGCGGATCGTCAGCAGGCCGGCGTCGATGAACGGCTGCAGGTCCATGTTCAGCACCCTGGATCGGGTCATCAGCGTGGCCAGCCGTTCGTCGAACAGAAAATAGGCCGCCTTCTGGCCACGCTGCAGGGCCGAGATCATGCAGCGCACGGCGGTCGTCGTCTTGCCCACCCCGGCAGGCCCCGCCAGCAGCGTGTTGGTTCCGGGAAACAGGCCGTCGCCCAGCAGCGCATCCAGACCGGCAAGCCCCGTGGTCACCGGTTCGGCCGAAAAGCGGCGGTGGTGATCGGCCGCGATCAGGCGCGGATAGACGCGGATGCCGCCGCGTTCGATGGTAAAGTCGTGATAGCCGCCGTGATATTTCAGGCCGCGCATCTTGACGACCCGCAGCCTGCGGCGCTCCGAGCCGAAATCGTTGGCCAGCTGCTCCAGCGAGATGACGCCATGCGCGATCGAGTGCAGCTGCAGGTCGCCGGGTTCGGCCGTGCGGTCGTCCAGCATCAGCACGGTGCAGTTCCGGCGCGCGAAGAAATGCTTCAACGCCAGGATCTGGCGGCGATAGCGCAGCGGGTTCTGCGCCAGCAGGCGCAGTTCCGACAGGCTGTCCAGCACCACGCGCACCGGGTCGGTCCGGTCCACCAGATCGAAGATGCCGCGCACCGTCTCTCCCAGCTCCACCTCGCTGGGATGCAGAAGCGACTGTTCGTGGTCGATGCCGAACTCGTCTTCGGCGATCATCTCGAAGACGTCGATGCCGTCCAACGTCAGGTCATGCGACCGCGCGACGGCCCGAAGTTCGGTCTCGGTCTCGGACAGGGTGATGTAGAGGCCGCGGTCACCCGCCTGGCGCCCCTCCATCAGGAATTTCAGCGCCAGCGTGGTCTTGCCCGATCCGGGCGTGCCCTCGACAAGATAAAGCCGCGATGGCGTCAGCCCGCCCAGCAGCACGGCATCCAGGCCGGGGGTTCCGGTGCGAAAGCGCGCGTCGGTGTCCGCGCCTGCTGTTTCCTGGCTCATCTGCTGTCCCATGCCTTGGATGGTATCGGCCCGTGCGCGCCCCGGACACAAGGCGGATTCCTGTCCCGACCGGGTGCCGGTCGTCAAGCGCCAAAGGCGCAGTCTGATCGTCACGCCTAATCCGTCGCCGCGGACAGCTCCACCTGATAAAGGATGGTCCTGGCACGGGACCGGTGCCTGGACCGGGCTCAATGCCTTTCCGGACCATGCCGGCAACTGACGCGCGATTTTTCGGGAACCCAGTTTACCGAAGGGCGTTGCCCTTGACGGTCACATGCGCGCACGACGCCGACCGGCCCTGATCCGAAAGCGAGGAAGCCATCATGATCACCCTGACCGTGAACGGGACGGAACACAGTTTCGATGGCGATCCCGAAATGCCGCTGCTGTGGTACCTGCGCGACGAATTGGGACTGACCGGCACCAAGTTCGGCTGCGGCATTGCCCAATGCGGTGCCTGCACGATCCATCTGGACGGCTATCCGACCTTTGCCTGCATCACCCCCATCTCGATCGCGGACGGGTCGGACGTCCGCACGATCGAAGGTCTGGCCGAGAACGGCGACCACCCCGTGCAGGTCGCCTGGCGTGACCTGAACGTGTCGCAATGCGGTTATTGCCAGGCGGGGCAGATCATGCAGGCCGCGGCGCTGGTGGATTCCACCCCCGACCTAACCGACGAGGACATCGACACGGTGATGAGCGCGAACCTGTGCCGCTGCGGTACCTATCCGCGCATCCGTGCCGCCATCAAGCAGGCCGCCGAAGCGAGGACCGAATGATGTCGAACCGCGTCCCCGAATCCCTCCGCATCGCCAATGTCAGCCGCCGGTCCCTGCTGTTGGGCATGGGGGCCGGCAGCTTGGTCCTTGCGATCGGACTGCCCCGCCCGGGCCGCGCGCAGGACGCGCCGGTTCAGTTCGGCGCCGACGCGATGCCCAACGGCTGGCGTGACGATCCGAACGTCTTCGTCTCGATCGCCGAGGACGGTATCGTCACCGTCACTGTCCACCGTTCCGAGATGGGGCAGGGTGTGCGCACCTCGATCGCGATGGTCGTGGCGGACGAGCTGGAGGCCGACTGGGACATGGTCCGCGTGACCCAGGCCCCGGGCAACGAGCCGCGCTATGGCAACCAGGACACCGACGGCTCGCGCAGCCTGCGGCATTTCTTCGGCCCGATGCGCCGTGCCGGGGCCTCGGCGCGGACCATGCTGGAGCAGGCGGCGGCAGAAGCGTGGGACGTGCCCTTGTCCGAAGTGCGCGCCGAGGGGCATGTCGTACGTCATGCCGGATCGGACCGCACGATGGGCTTTGGCGAACTGGCCGCCGCCGCCGCTGCCCTGCCGGTTCCCGACCGCGACGGCCTGCGCCTGAAGGACCCCGCGACGTTCCGTTACGTCGGCAAGGCCGATATCGGGCTGGTCGACAATGACGACATCACCCGCGGCACCACGACCTATGGGATCGACGTGCGCCGCGAAGGGATGCTGTATGCCGTCATCGCCCGCCCGCCGGTCTTTGGCGGCAGTGTGGCCAGCCTGGACGACAGCGCCGCCCTGCAGGTGCCCGGGGTCGAGCGCATCGTGCGGCTGGACCCGCCCGCCATCCCCGCGGAATTCCAGCCGCTTGGCGGTGTCGCGGTCATTGCCCGCAACACCTGGGCCGCCATCAAGGGGCGCGAAGCGCTGGTCATCGAATGGGAGGACGGGCCGCATGCGGCCTATTCCTCGGATGACTTCAGGGCAGAGCTTGAGGCGGCGGTGCAGACCGGCGACGGCAAGCTGATCCTGAACCGGGGCGACGTCGACGCGGCCCTGGCCGAGGCAGAGACCCGCGTGGTCGCCGAATACTATATCCCCCACCTGGCGCAGGCCCCGATGGAGCCGCCCGCCGCCGTGGCCGATGTGCGCGACGGGTCCTGCGAAGTCTGGGCCTGCGTGCAGGCGCCGCAGGTCACCCGTCTGCGCCTGGCGCAGCGGATGGAACTGCCCGAGGAGGACGTGACCGTCAACGTCACCCTGCTGGGCGGTGGTTTCGGCCGCAAGTCCAAGCCCGACTTCGTGCTGGAGGCCGCGATCCTCAGCCGCGAGATGGGCGCCCCGGTCAAGCTGACCTGGACGCGCGAGGACGACCTGCACCACAGCTATTACCACACCGTCTCGGTCGAGCGGCTGGAGGCGGGGCTGGACGCACAGGGCAAGGCCGTGGCCTGGCTGCACCGCACCGCCGCCCCCACGATCGGGTCGATCTTTGCCCCCGACCCCAAGGAGAAGCTGCCGTTCGAGTTGGGCATGGGGCTGACCAACATGCCCCTGGACATCCCCAACGTCCGGGCCGAGAACCCGCAGGCCCCGGCCCATGTGCGCATCGGCTGGTACCGATCGGTGTCCAACATCCCGCACGCCTTCGCGATCCAGTCCTTCATCGCAGAACTGGCAACCGCGGCAGGCCGCGATCCGCTGGAATACCTGCTGGAGACGATCGGCCCCGCCCGCCTCATCGACCCAAGCGAGATCGGCGATGTCTGGAACTATGGCGAGGACCCGGCGCGCTATCCCATCGACACCGGACGGCTGCGGGCGGTCACCGAAACCGTGGCCGAGGCGATCGGATGGGGTCGCCAGATGCCCGCCGGCAGCGGCCTGGGCATCGCCGCGCATTACAGCTTTGTCAGCCATGTCGCCGTGGCGGCCGAGGTCGAGGTCGTGGACGGCGCGGTGCGCATTCCGCGCGTCGAGATCGCCATCGACTGCGGCGCGCATGTCAATCCCGACCGCATCCGCTCTCAGATGGAGGGGGCGGTCATCATGGGCGCGGGGCAGGCCCTGACGGCCGAGATCACCTTCCAGGACGGGCGTGCGCAGCAGGACAATTTTGATACCTACCTGATCCCCCGCATGGAGACCGCGCCGCGGGAGATCAACGTGCATCTCGTGTCTTCGGGTGGCTATGACCAGCCTTTGGGGGGCGTCGGGGAACCGGGCCTGCCGCCCGTCGCCCCGGCCATCGTCAACGCGATCTTTGCCGCGACGGGCACCCGCATCCGCCGCCTGCCGGTGGCCGATCAACTTCGCAGCTGAGGACATGTCCATGACCCTGAAACAGATGCTTCTGGCCGGCGGCCTTGCTGTCTTGGCCGGTCCGGCGCTGGCGGATTGCGCCGACCGGATCACCTTCCTCGAAGAGGCGCTGGACGATGCGTCGCGGCTGGCCATCTCGGCCTCGACAGGCGGGCAGGGGGTCGCGGGCGCCCGCGAGGCCCAGGCCGTGACCGAGGAGACGGCAGAGGAACCCGTGCCCTATCAGGACGACGCCGCCGCGGCGGTCGAGGAGGCCGACGAGGCCGGGGACGGTGGCGAGGAGCTGATCGAGGCGCGTGCCCGCCTGGGCGAAGCCCGCACCCTGGCCCAGGATGGGGACGAGGAGGCCTGCACCCGGCAGATCAAGGAGATCCTTGTCGGTCTGATCGACGGGTGACCCGGCAGGCGCGGCCTAGTCCGAATGGAACACCTCGGTCAGGCCCGCCCACCATTCACCAGGAGCCCGCGTGTCCAACGGGCGCTGCATCGGGCCGCACAGCGCCCACCAGTCGCGCGTCACCGGATCGGCGGCAATGGCCGCATCATCCGCCGCGAAATCGGTGCCGCGATATTCCCAATAGCTGAACAGCAGGTTCTCTGGCCGGCGCAGGAAGATCGAATAGTTGGTGATATGCGACCGCGACAGCCGGTCCAGCACCGCGGGCCAGACATCGGCATGCAGGCGGGTGTATTCGTCGATCCGGTCCGGATCGATCCCGATGACATGGGCCATGCGTTTCATGGGCGCTGTTCCTTCGCGTCAAGGTCATAGAAGCGGATGGCCGTCTGCCCAAAGACCTGCGCTCGATCGGTATCGGACAGGGCCGCGCACAGGGTCTGCGCGACCTGCAGCCAATCGGCATAGGTGCCCGCAAGCTCCAGCACCGGCCAGTCGCTGCCCCACATCAGCCGTTCGGGGCGGAAGGCCTGCAGGACATGGTC
The DNA here is from genome assembly GCF_004010775.1 of Paracoccus sp. Arc7-R13. NCBI lineage: Bacteria > Pseudomonadati > Pseudomonadota > Alphaproteobacteria > Rhodobacterales > Paracoccaceae > Paracoccus > Paracoccus sp. Arc7-R13. Next base: position 801,576 of record NZ_CP034810.1, read on the forward strand.
GAAGACCGGGCGCAGGGTGTCTGCGGACCAGCCGGGCCCGAATTCGTTGGCCAGCCCCGACAGCTTGCAGACCACCTGCGGGTGGGCGGCCAGGGCGTCGATGCCCCGGCGCCAGTCCGGTCCGGCGTCCGTGCCGTCAAAGACGGGCTTGGCGCAGTGATCAATCACGATGGGCAGGGACGGCACCCGCCCGGCCAATTCCTCGATGACGGGCAGGTGGCGGGGCGTGATCAGCGCATCCAGCCGCAGCCCGGCCCCCGCGACCTGCCGCAGGGCGTCGATCACGCCGTCCTGCAGGATCCACCGGGTGTCGTCGATATCCTGCAGCATCGGGCGGATGCCGCGCAGCGCAGGGTGGGCGATTCGCGACAGCTGGGCGGCCACATCGACGGTCAGGTCGATCCACCCGACGACGCCGCGGATCAGCGGCGACCGGTCGGCCAGCCCCAGCAGGAACAGCGTCTCGTCCAGCGTGGGGGCGGCCTGGACCAGCACCGTGCCGGTGACCCCGGACGCCCGCGCCAAGGGTTCCAGATCCGCAGGCAGGATGTCCCGCCGGATGGGTGCAACCTGATCGGTCATCCAGCCGTAATCGCCCCGGGCGATCCGCCAGAAATGCTGATGGGCGTCGATGATCACGGGAATGTCCTTGCCGGGTTGTGTCTCTAATCATAATAAACCGTATGGAGGCGGTCGTGGCGTGTCAACGCCCGACCCGGGGGGACAGGAGGCGGCATGAAGACCATCAGGATCGGCCGGACAGGGGTGGAGATCACCCCCATCGCGTTCGGCTGTGCCAGCATCGGCAACCTGTATCGCGAGGTCGCGGAGGAGGACGCGCAGCAGGTTCTGCAGGCGGCATGGGATGCGGGGATCCGCTATTTCGACACGGCGCCCCATTACGGGCGCGGCCTGTCCGAACAGCGGTTGGGGCGGTTCCTGACGAGCAGGACGGGGGCCGTTCTGTCGACCAAGGTCGGGCGCGTCCTGACCCCAGCCGCCGCGCCGATCCCCGAGGCCGACAGCTATGTCCGCCCCGCGCAGAACGACGTGCATTACGACTATTCCGGTGACGGGATCGAGGAGAGCCTGGAGCAGAGCCTGGACCGGCTTGGCGTCGCGCGGGTCGACATCGTCTATGTCCACGATCTGGGCACCTATACCCATGGCACCGACAACGACCGGCATCTGCAGGCGTTCCTGGGGTCCGGGTATGAACGACTGGTCCGGCTGAAGGAGGCCGGCCGCATCGGCGCATTCGGTCTTGGCGTCAACGAAACCGAGATCTGCCTGCGGGTGATGGATCACGGGCCCCTGGACGTGATCCTGCTGGCGGGGCGGCTGACCCTGCTGGACCGTTCGGCCGAGGACGCTTTGGTGCCGCGCTGTCGCGTGGCCGGGACCAGTCTGGTGCTGGGCGGGATCTTCAACTCCGGCATCCTGGCGACCGGGCCCGTGGCTGGCGCGACCTATGATTACGGCCCCGCCCCGCAGCAGGTGCTGGACCGTGTGGCTGCCCTGCAGGATCAGGCCGCCGCGCAGGGGATGCCGCTTGCGACCGCGGCGTTGCATTTCGCGCGCGACCATCCCGCGGCGGCGGCGGTGCTGCTGGGCACGGCCAATCCGGCGACCTTGCGCCGCAACCTGGAGGTCCTGCGCTAACCCAGGTCGTGATGGCGCAGGGATGACAGCAGCGTCGATTTCGACGTGCGCAGGTGCTGGCGCGCGGCATCCAGCGCGCGGCCGGCGTCGCGGGCCTCCAGCGCGTCGATGATCGCCAGGTGTTCCTGGATCGCGGCGCCGTTGCGCTGCTTTTCCTGCGTCTTGTCCCACATGTAGTGATAGTGGAAGATCAGCGAGATGACCTTCTGGAACTCGGCCACGAAGCGGTTGCGGACGACGGCGTTGATGGCCTCGTGGAACGCCTCGTCCAGCTTGGAGAACTCGTGGAAATGCGTGTCGATCTGGTCCGCCAAGGCCAGGTGCTGGACGCGCAGCGTGGCCAGCCGTGGCCAGACGGGGTGATCGACCGGCGCCTCGACCAGCTTGGCGATCGCGTCCAGTTCCAGGACCAGTCGAAAGTCCGACAGCTCGACCGCGAATTCCTTGGTGAAGCCGCGCAGCATCCAGCCGCCCTTGGGCCTGCGTGCGACCAGACTGAACCGGCTGAGCCCGGCCAGGAACTCGTTCAGCTGATGCTGGGTGACGCCGAAGGTCCGCGCCAGCTCGGCCACCGACAGCGGCGTTTCGGCAGGCACGTCGAAGCGCAGGATCCAGTCCAGGAACCGCTGCTCCAGCGCCTGCAGACCGTCGGCGGCGCGGATCACGGCGATCCGGTCGTCCTGGTCCGGCATGCGCAGCACCCGCTTGGCCCGCCCGTCCAGCGCGATCACCCCCAGCTCCGCCAGCCGCGCCAGGCAGCGGCGGACGACGGTACGGCTGACCCCGGCGATCTCGCTCAGCGCGGCCTCGGCGGGCAGGTCGGCCCCCGGGGTCAGGGTCGCGCAGTGGTCCAGAAGGCGATTGTACGCCTCGCGATAGCGGGTGTCGCTGCGGGCCATGGTGGGGTTTCCTCGGGTCAGGCGGTTCTTGTCCTAAATTATTAAAAACAATTGACAGGTGCAAGGTGCCTGCACATGCTTTGCCGACATCAGGACGAAATCGGTCGGGGAGGAACGATGACGGACGCAAGCAAGCCCTGGGCCGACGGCAAGGCGCGTCGGCTGACGATCGCCCGCGACCAGCTGCACCGTGCATCGGCCCTGCTGACGCTGGTCCTGCTGATCATCGGCTTTGCGATGGCCAGCCCGGCGTTCCTGTCGGTCAACAACGGGCTGACGGTGCTGTTGCAGACATCGGTCATCGGGCTGCTGGGGATCGGGCTGACCATGGTCATCATCACCGGCGGGATCGACCTTTCGGTCGGCTCGGTGCTGGCGCTGTCGGGCGTGGTGTCGGCGATGGTGGTCAAGGCCGGCCTGCCGGTGGTGCCCGCGATGTGCGCAGGCGTCCTGGCCGGCGCCGCCTGCGGGGCGTTCAACGGCCTTGTCATCACCCGGCTGCGGATCCCGCCCTTCGTGGCGACGCTTGGCATGATGCTGATCGCGCGCGGCGTGGCGCTGCAGCTGACCGGGGCCACGCCGATTTCGCAGCTGGGCGCGGGCTTCGGGCGGCTTGGCAACGGCGCGCTGTTCCGCGTGGTCGAGATGCAGCCGAACGGCTTTCCGCGCGTGATCTTTCCGGGCATCCCCTATCCGGCCATCCTGCTGCTGGTCGTGGCGGTGGTCGCGACCTATCTGCTGCGCCGCCGCCAGATCGGGCGCCACATCTATGCCACCGGGTCGAACGAGGAGGCCGCGCGCCTGTCCGGCGTGAATGTCGACTGGACCAAGATGTACGCCTACACGATGTCGGGCGCGCTGGCGGGGCTGGGGGGCAACGTGCTGATGTCGCGCCTGGTCACCGCCCAGCCAAGCGAGGGGGTGATGTACGAACTGGATGCCATCGCGGCGGCGGTGATCGGCGGCGCATCCCTGTCGGGGGGCGTGGGCACCGTCGCGGGCACGATGATCGGTGCGTTCATCATCGGCATTCTGCGAAACGGTCTGAACATGTCGGGCGTGTCCGCCTTCATCCAGCAGATCGTCATCGGCTTCGTGGTCATCGGCGCGGTCTGGATCGATCAGGTCCGCAACCGCCGCTAGGCCCGCATCATCATCATCGGAGGAGGAACCAAGATGACACTGCTCAAGACATGCCTGGCCGTATCCGCCCTTGCCCTGACCGCCGCCGGCGCCCAGGCCGGAGAGATCGCGGTCATCGTCAAGACGACCAACTCGAACTTCTGGCAGAACGTGAACCTGGGCGCCCAGGCCGCGATCGAGGGCCAGTCCGAGCATACGCTGAGCTTTGACGGTCCGGCCGCGGAAAGCGCGGTGGCCGATCAGGTCAGCCAGGTCGAGAACGCCATCAACCGCGGCGTGGCCGGGCTGGTCCTGGCCCCGTCCGACCCCGAGGCGCTGATCCCCGTGGTGCAGCGCGCCTACGAATCCGGCATCCCGGTCGTGATCATCGACAGCGCCCTGGGCGAGGGCGCAGAAGGCGCGTTCCAGGCCTTCCTGTCGACCGACAACTGCGCGGCCGGAGAGCAGGTGGCCAAGCGCATGATCGACGAGGCCGGCACGACCGGCAAGGTGGGGATCATGTCCTATGTCGCGGGCGTCGGGTCCGAGATCGGGCGCGTCGGCTGCTTCACCAGCTACCTGCAGGAGAATTCCGACCTGGAGATCGTGGGTCCGCTCTATTCGCAAAGCCAGATGGCCAACGCGCTGAACCAGACCACCGACATGCTGGCGTCGAACCCGGACCTTATCGGCATCTTCGGGGCGAACGAACCCACGGCCGTCGGCATGGGGCGCGCGATCGAACAGGCCGGCAAGGCGGGACAGCTGACCGCCCTGGGCTTTGACGGCAACGAGGACCTGCAGCAGTTCGTGCGCGACGGCGTGCTGACGGCGACGGCGGTGCAGGGATCGTTCGCCATGGGCGAGATGGGCGTGCAGACCGTGATGGACATCCTGGCCGGAGAGACGGTCGAGCCGTTCATCAACACCGGCGTGGTGATGGTCGACAAGGCCAACATCGAGTCCGACGAGGCCAGGAACGTCCTCTACTGATGCTGCCGGGGACCGCCCGCGCGGTCCCCGATCACCGACACGTTGCAAGGGGCATGCCCATGTCAGACCAGCCGCTGGTCCAGATGATCGACATCGAAAAGCATTTCGGCGGCGTCCGGGCCGTCGATCATGTCTCGGTCAGCCTCTATCCGGGCGAGGTGGTGGGCCTTCTGGGGCATAACGGCGCGGGCAAGTCCTGCCTGATGCGCATCCTGTCGGGCGCCATGACCCCCAGCAGCGGAGAGATCCGCGTGAACGGCACGGCGGTCCGCTTTGCCGAACCCAACGATGCCCGCGCCAAGGGGATCGAGACGATCTATCAGACGCTGGCCCTGGCCAATCATCTGGACGCGCCCAGCAACCTGTTCCTGGGGCGGGAGCTCAAGACCCGGTTCGGCAACCTGGACGACGCGGCCATGCTGCGCGCCGCGCGCGAGGTGCTGGCCCGGCTGAACCCCAACTTTCGCAACCTGCGCGACCCCGTGTCCAGCCTGTCGGGTGGCCAGCGCCAGGTGATCGCGATCGCGCGTGCGATCTATTTCGACACCCGCGTGCTGATCATGGACGAACCCACCGCAGCCCTGGGCCCGTCCGAGACGGCGATGGTGGCCGACCTGATCCGCAAGCTGCAGGCCGACGGGATCGGGATATTCCTGGTCAGCCACGACATCCATGACGTGTTCGACCTGTGCGACCGGGTCGTGGTGATGAACAAGGGCCGCGTCGTGGGCGCCCATGCCATCGGCGATGTCAGCAAGGACGACGTCCTCAGCCTGATCGTCAAGGGAGAGCTGCCGTCCGACTGGTCCGCCCGCAGGCCGGAGCCGGTGCAATGAAGGACGCATCCGCCACCACGATGGCATGCGGCGTCTGCGTCGAACCCGGCCGGTTCCGCATCGAGACGCGGCCCCTGCCGACCCATGCCCCCGAGGGCTGGGTGCTTGTCGACATCGCCGCCATCGGCATCTGCGGCACGGATTACCACATCTTCGAGGGCAAGCATCCCTATCTGGATTATCCCCGCGTGATCGGGCACGAGCTGTCCGGGCATGTGGCCGGCGGACCGGATGCCGGGCGCCTGGTCGTGGTGAACCCCTATCTGTCCTGCGGGGCCTGCCGTGCCTGCCTGCGCGGCAAGCCCAACTGCTGCGCCGCGATCGCGGTGCTGGGCGTGCATCGCGACGGCGGCATGTGCGCGCGGATCGCGGTTCCGGCGGGCAACCTGTACCCCGCCGACGGGCTGAGCGTGCATCAGGCCGCGATGGTCGAGTTCCTGGCCATCGGCGCCCATGCCGTCGCGCGTTCGGGCGTGGGGCCGGGCGATCTGGCGCTGGTGACGGGGGCGGGGCCGATCGGGCTTGGCACCGCGCTGTTCGCGCGACTGGCCGGGGCCCAGGTGCATCTGATGGATCTCAGCGACCGGCGGCTGGCGCTGGCGCGGCGACTGTGCGGGTTCGACCTGCTGCACCGTCCGGGCGACGACATCCTGACCGGCGAGTTGGCGCAGGGCTTCGATGTCGTCTTCGACGCGACCGGCAGCGCACCGGCCATCGAGGCGGGCTTTCCCATTGTGGCCCATGGCGGCAGCACGGTGCTGGTCAGCGTGGTCAAGGGCGACATCCGCTTTTCGGATGCCGAGTTCCACAAGCGCGAGGCCCGCATCATCGGCAGCCGCAACGCGCAGGCCCCCGATTTCGACCGGGTCATCGCGGCCATTCGCGACGGGCTGATCCCCACCGATGCGCTGCTGTCCGAGGTCGTTCCGCTGGCCGATCTGCCCGACCGTTTTGCCGCGCTGGTCGATGACCGCGACGACATCGTCAAGATCCTGGTGACCCCGTGACGCAAGCCCCGCCGACCGCCATCCGCCTGCATGACCGCGACAACATCATGGTCGCCCTGATCGCCCTGACCCCCGGCGCGCCGCTTGATGCCGAATGCGCCGCGACAGAGGCGATCCCCGCGGGCCACAAGGTCGCTATCCGCCCCATCGCGCCCGGCGAACCGGTCCTGAAATATGGTCAGGTCATCGGCATCGCCACCCGGCCCATCGCGGCGGGGGCGCATGTCCATGTCCAGAACCTTGGCATGGGGGCGCACAAGCAGGATCACGGCTTTGGCAGCGCGGCGGGTGCGCTGCCCGCCCCCGATGCGCCGGAGTCCTTCCAGGGGTTTCACCGGCCATCGGGGCGGGTGGGCACGCGCAATTATGTGGGCATCCTGACCTCGGTCAATTGCGCGGGATCGGTCGCCCGCTTCATCGCCGAGGAGGCAGAGCGTCAGGGCTGGCTGGCCGATTACCCCAACGTGGACGGAATCGTGCCCATCGTGCACGGCACCGGCTGCGGCATGTCCGGCAAGGGCGAAGGGTACGAGACGCTGTTCCGCACCATCGCAGGCTATGGCCACAACCCTAATTTCGGCGCCATCCTGATGGTGGGCCTGGGCTGCGAGGTCATGCAGATCCCCGACCTGATCGACCGGCGCGCGCTGAAGGACAGCGCCCGGTTCCGCTATATGACCATCCAGCAGACGGGAGGCACGCGGGCCACCGTCGACAAGGGCGTGGCGATCCTGCGCGAACTGGCCGCCGAGGCCGACCGTGCCACGCGCCGGACCGCCCCGGCATCCGCGCTGGTGATGGGCATGCAATGCGGGGGGTCGGACGGCTATTCCGGGATCACGGCCAACCCGGCCCTGGGCATCGCCTCTGATCTGCTGGTGGCGCAGGGGGGCATCTCGATCCTGTCGGAAACCTCCGAGATCTATGGCGCCGAACATCTGCTGACCCGACGCGCCGATCCCGAGACCGGCCGCAAGCTGATCGACCTGATCGACTGGTGGGAGGATTACACCGCCCGCAATTTCGGAGAGATGGACAACAATCCCTCGCCCGGCAACAAGCGCGGCGGCCTGACCACGATCTTGGAAAAGAGCCTGGGCGCCGTGGCCAAGGGGGGCAGCGCGCCGCTGTCGGCGGTCTATCGCTATGGCGAACCCATCGACCGGCCGGGTTTCGTCTTCATGGACAGCCCCGGCTATGACCCCTGTTCGGTGACGGGGCAGGTCGCGTCGGGGGCCAACCTGATCGCCTTCACCACCGGGCGGGGCAGCGTGTCGGGCTATCGCCCTGTGCCCTGCATCAAGATCGCGTCGAACCCCGACCTGTGGCGCCGGATGGAGCCGGACATGGATGTCGATTGCGGTGCGATCCTCTCCGGGGCCACCCTGCAGGAGAAGGGGCACGAAATCTTCGACCTGATGCTGGCCGTCGCCTCCGGTGCCCCGACGAAAAGCGAGGCGCAGGGGTTCGGCGCGGTCGAGTTCGTGCCCTGGCAGATCGGCGCGGTGATGTAAGTGAAAGGACAGCGAATGATACCAACCCCCATGACGGGACAGCGCGTCGTGATCACCGCGGCGGCCCAGGGGATCGGCCGCGCCAGCGCACTGGCCTTTGCCGCGGCGGGCGCCGAGGTGATCGCCACCGACATCAACATGGACGGGCTCTCGACGCTGGACGGGTGCCGCACCGCGCGCCTGGACGTGCTGGACGGCGCCGCCGTGGCGGCGTTCTTTGCCGATCTGGAACCGGTGGACGTGCTGTTCAACTGCGCCGGGGTCGTGCATGCAGGCGGCATCCTGGAGGCATCCGAGGCCGACCTGGAATTCGCATTCGACCTGAACGTGCGATCGATGATGCGCACGATCCGGGCGGTCCTGCCGGGGATGGTCGATCGGGGGCGGGGGGCGATCATCAACATGTCCTCGGTCGCCTCGTCCATCAAGGGGGTGCCCAACCGCTTTGCCTATTCCACCACCAAGGCCGCCGTCCTGGGTCTGACCAAGTCGGTCGCCGCCGATCATGTGGGCCACGGCATCCGATGCAACGCGATCTGCCCCGGCACGGTGCAGTCGCCGTCCCTGGACGACCGCCTTGCCGCGACGGGCGATGCCGTGGCGGCCCGCGCGGCCTTCGTCGCGCGCCAGCCCATGGGGCGCATCGCCGATGCGGCGGAAATTGCCGATCTGGCCGTGTATCTGGCGGGCGCGACCTATACCACGGGCCAAGCCGTCTGCATCGACGGCGGCTGGACACTCTGACCCAAGGAAGACGACATGAAACTTGTTCGCTTTGGTGCCGCGGGCGCCGAGAAACCCGGCCTGATCGACGCGGACGGCCAGATCCGTGACCTGTCGGCGCATGTGTCGGACCTGTCCGGACAGGCGCTGCATCCCGATGCACTGGCCGGCCTGGCGCGCCTTGATCCGGCGACGCTGCCGCTGGTCCAGGGCGATCCGCGTCTGGGCCCGCCCGTCGCGGGCACCGGCAAGTTCATCTGCATCGGCCTGAACTATGCCGACCATGCCGCCGAATCCGGCATGCAGGTCCCGCCCGAACCGGTGATCTTCATGAAGGCCACCAGCGCGATCTGCGGTCCGAACGATCCGATCATCATCCCGCGCGGCAGCGAAAAGACCGACTGGGAGGTCGAACTGGCCGTCATCATCGGCAAGCCTGCCAAATATGTCGACGAAGCCAACGCCATGTCCCATGTCGCGGGCTTTGCCGTGACAAACGACGTGTCCGAACGGGCGTTCCAGACCGAACGCGCGGGCCAGTGGACCAAGGGCAAGTCCTGCGACAATTTCGGCCAGATCGGCCCCTGGCTGGTCACCCCGGACGAGATCGCCGATCCCCAGGATCTGGCGATGTGGCTGAGCGTGAACGGTCAGACGATGCAGGACGGGTCGACGGCGACGATGGTCTATCGGGTGCCGTTCCTGATCCACTACCTCAGCCAGTTCATGACGCTGCATCCGGGCGACGTGATTTCCACCGGAACGCCTCCGGGCGTGGGGATGGGGATGCGGCCGCAACGCTTCCTGCGGGCGGGCGACGTCGTCGATCTGGGCATCAAGGGGCTGGGCCAGCAGCGCCAGGAGGTCATTGCCGACCCGGCCTGATGGGTGCATGCCGTCGCCCGTGACGCCTGGCCCCGCGTGGGCCGGGCGTTACGGGCCAATCCCGGTCAGACGAAGATCAGGTCGTTGCCCAGCCCGTCGATCGTCATGTTGCGCACCGTCAGCACGTCACCGTCCCCAAGATCGAATACGACGTTCGCGCCGATCTGTGCGGCATGGTCCCGCGCCTGCGCCAAGCTGGCGATCCCGAAGTCGATCATGCGGATCGTGTCGATGTCGTCCTGAAAATCCATGACCGCATCGCGCCCGGCACCGTGACCGAAGACGAAGACATCGGCCCCCGCGCCGCCCCACAGCTGATCGCGTCCCGCACCGCCGTTCAGGCTGTCGTTTCCGGCCCCACCGTCCAGGCGATCATCGCCCTGCCTGCCGTGAAGGATGTCCGCACCGAACCCGCCGCGGATCACGTTCGCCCGGGCGTCGCCCATCAGGATGTCGCGGCCCATTCCGCCGTGAATGTTCTCGACATTGCGGATCACGTCGGTCCCGTGCCCCGTGGCCTGCGCGCCGGTCATGGCCAGATCGATCCGCGCGGCCCGCGCCTGACCCATGAACGAGACCCAGTCCGTTCCCGCGCCACCATCGATCGTGTCGTTGCCCGCCCCGCCCCAAAGCATGTCGTCGCCGACCCCGCCATGCAGGACGTCGTTTCCGTTCCCGCCGAAAAGGCTGTCGGCCCCGCCGCCCCCGGCGATCGTGTCCGCGCCACCCGCGCCGCGCAGGATGGTATCGGCCCGATTTCCGGTCATGCGGTTGGCCAGATCGTTGCCGACACCGGTCACCCGCCCCGTACCGGTCATCACCAGATGCTCGACATGGGCGGACAGCGCGTGGGACACGCCGGCATGCACGACGTCCCGACCGCCATTCGCCGTTTCGATCACCCGGTCACCCGCGTTGTCGACGTGATAGACGTCGTCGCCGGCCATGCCGTACATCCTGTCGGCGCCCGCCATGCCGTCGATGACATCATTGCCCGAAAGCCCGAACATCGTGTCACTTGCCGCGGTCCCGCGCAGGCGATCGGCACCTGCGCTGCCAATGATGCTGCCCGGAGGGGCATCGGCGGGGAACAGCGGAAAGCCGGGGACCGGATCGGGGGTCGGACCCGGCCCGCCGACCACGGGGCCGGGGGGAACGCTACTGCCGTATTCGCCGGGCCTGATCTCTGCCCCGGCAATGCGGGCGACCAAGGGCTCTCCGGGATCGGTCCATCGGCCGGCCCATTCTTCCTGCCCCGGCGCCACCGCCCACAGATCGACATAGCTGGACATGGGGCCAATGTTCCAGATGCCGCCGGGCATGTCCGCGGCGCTGAATTGCGCCACGATACGCCCATCGACATAGAAGACGGCGGAACGGTCGGTCACGGTGACTTCGTAGGTGTGAAAACCTTCCGCCGCGTCAAAGCCTAGGTCGATCACCGCGCGCCGCTGGCCGGCGTCATTCAGCGTGATATGGTTTCCGGCAGCGTCCTCCATGTGGATGGCCAACTGGACCTGCGTGGTGTCGCCCCCCACGAATTCGAAATCGAATTCAACCCAAGGCTGATGCTGCCAGTCCGCCTTGTAGGTGAACAGTCCGAATACCGCGCCCGGTTGCATGTCGGGGGCCTGCACGGTCCATCCCCATGTTCCGGTGGTGGCGATCTGGGCGCCCTGAATCTCGCCGCCCTGATAGGGACGGGGCGATCCGGATGGGGACCGGCCCAGGACCAGTTCGATGGCACCATCCGCGCCGACGCGGACATTGTCGTCCGACCACTGCATGATGCTTGATTGCCCGGCCGCCCAGTCCGAGATCAGCCAGCTGTCATTGTCATGCTGTTCGCCGATCTCGTACAGATCAAGGGCAGGGGCGGTCGGGGTCGTGGTCATGCTCACCTCAGATGGTCGCAGGGACGGCGGCGGCCGAGACGGGCAGGGCAGCACGCGGTCCGATCAGGAAGCCGAAGGTTCAGTATGACCCGGACACCCTAATGCAACTTTAACGCGATCTTGCGCTGCGCGGTTTGTGCTGTGTCCCATGTGGGACAAACGCAAGCTAAGGAACGGCGTCGGATCTGCCAGAACAACGCGATATTCTGTCGGCGAGTTGTATCAATGGCCCTGTTAAAAGAGATCGGAAGATCCAATAGGCGACACACTGCTCTGCGTGCTGCCCCTGTGCGGCTTCGGTTCGCAAATCTAATCTAGGCGATAACTGAGGCGTAGAGTGGGGAGTGTACCGTCGTATAAGGCGTAAAATGTTGATGCGCTTGCTATCTTATCAAAACTCTAAACAGTTTTCAGAAAACGATCGCGCGCGACCACTATGGCAATATCAAAACTTTTATTAACAACTTAAGCGTGAACTATTAATTTATATTCAACCTTATATTAGATTGACGTATTGCACCATATGCACAAGTCTAAGACGTGCGTATCGATTGTCAGAGATAAGGGTCGTCCCGTCGCCGGTCGTTCCCTTGTGTCATAGGTTACCAGTCAGGCAACGTGCCCGTCCGTCATGACCTTTGGTCTGTGCGGACGGGCGTCCGCGATGCCGATGCCCAAGCAAATGCCAGCACCGAGAATCCTCCGCAGAGCGCATAGGCCGTCAGGCATTCCCAATATGCGAACCCGTTGAACAGGAACAGCATCATGACGCCGATGGCCACGGCTAGGGCAAAGGCAAGATTGGCTGCGATCATCCGACCCCTCCATTCGATAGCCGACCCCCTGCAAGGACAGGTGGCCACAGCGTTTCATTCAGAAACCAGGATGCGAGCAGATGACCGTTTCGATCTTGGTTAACTGATCGTACCATGCACTTTGGCAAAACGCCTAGGCAGAGGTGACATCCGGGACAAAAGCGGCGAAATCATGCCGTTACATGGTTCGATTTTCACGGATTGCTGCCGATGCCTCAGTTTTCGGCAAGCGTGACGGTACGTCGACTAACAATTGCAAACTGATCCGGGCGGGTATCCCTTGCCGCCGTGCGCTACAGACAGCGCATCCTGCAGTCTTCACCGGCAACCGGCGATATGCCTCAGGGGACCCTGTCAAAATCCAAAACATGCGTGATTACTCGAACATGTGATGAAACCTTGGGGCGGGGGCGTTGCCTGCCTTGGCCCCGGCCGCTAGGCTTGCGGACAACGCAAATGTGATTTCCGGAAGTGCCGCCCTTGACCCAGACCCGCCCCCTTGCTGCCCTGCTGCGTCTTGCCGTGCTGGCTGCGCTGACGACGGGAGCTGCCCTGCCGGCTCTGGCGCAGGACGGCCCGCCCGAACCGAAGCCGCCGCAGCAGCCCGCGCAGATCAGCGGCCTGGCCGGCCCCTATCTTGCCGCCCGCATGGCGACCGTCGAGAACGACTTTCGCGCGGCGGCGCGCTATTTCGTCATGGCGTCGGCGCAGGATCCGCAGGACGTCTATCTGCAGGACAGCGCGCTGGTCGCGCTGGCATCGGCGGGCGATGTCGATCAGGCGGTGGCCATGGCCGAACGGTTGTTCGACGAGGATCGCCCCACGGAACTGGCCGGCCTTCTGCGCCGCGCACAGCTGGTCCGGGCCGAGGACTGGCAGGGCGTGGTCGACCTGATCGACGCGACCCATGCGCCGGACGTCCCGCTGGACCAGGACCTGATGGACGGCACCATCCGTGCCTGGGCGCTGCTGGGTGCGGGACGCGCCACCGACGCCATCGCGGCGTTCGAGGCGATGGCCGCGAATGCGGACCTGGCCCCCATCGTGAACTATCACCTGGCGCTGGCCCGGGCGCTGGCGGGCGACTATGAGGCCGCCAACCGCCTGATCGTGCAGTCCGAGGCCAGCGGCCACCTGATGGGCCTGACCGCCCGCGTCCAGATCCTGTCGCAGCTGGATCGCGGCGACGAGGCGCTGGCGCTGCTGTCCCAGATCGACGGGCTGGAGGCCGAGCCGCAGTTGCTGGCCCTGCGCCAGCGCCTGGAACAGGGGCAGCCGGTGCCCTTCGACGTGGTGGGCGGCCCGGCGGACGGAATCGCGCATCTGCTGCTGTCCTTTGCCTCGGCCCTGTCCAGCAGCCCGGACCCGGAACCGCTGGCGCTGATCCATGCGCGCCTGGCGTCCTGGATCGCGCCCCAGAACCCCGAGCCCCGGCTGACCACCGCGCAGCTGCTGCAGGACCGCCAGCAGTTCGACCTGGCCGAGGCCGAGTTCGATGCCGTCCGGCGCATGGGCGAGATGCGCCCCCAGGCCGAGCTGTCGCGCATCGACGCCCTGTCGCGCGCCCAACGCCCCGCCGAGGCGGAGCGTGCGGCCCTGGCGCTGACCGCGGCCTATCCGGGCCTGGCGCAGTCCTGGATCGCGCTTGGCGACGTGACCCGCCAGCAGGAGAAATACGCCGAGGCGATCCCAAGCTATGACCGGGCGCTGGACCTTCTGGCCGACGCCCCGCCCGAGGCGCGGTGGTTCCCGCTTTACGCGCGCGGCATCTCGCTGGAGCGTGCGGGCCAGTTCGACCGCGCCGAGGCCGACCTGCTGGCCGCGTTGGAGATCCGCCCCGATCAGGCCAGCCTGCTGAACTATCTGGGTTATTCCTGGATCGACCGGAACCAGAACCTGGACCGGGCGCTGGACATGATCAAGCGCGCGGTCGAGCTGTCGCCCGGCGACGGCTATATCCTGGACAGCCTGGCATGGGCCTATTTCCGGCTTGGCCGCTATCAGGAGGCCGTGGCTCCGATGGAGCAGTCCATCGCCACGATGGCCGCCGATCCGCTGGTCAACGACCACCTGGGCGACATCTACTGGATGGTCGGCCGCCACCGCGAGGCGCAGATCCAGTGGCAGCGCGCCCTGTCGCTGGAGCCCGGCGAAAGCGGAGAGGTCGATGCCGACCGCATCCGCGCCAAGCTGGATCGCGGCCTGAACGCGGTGATGGACGAGGAGGACGGCCCCGTCGCCAGCCACCCCACCCAGGCCCCGCAGACCGAGGCCGACGCGGCCGAATGATCATCGAGGCGGCCCCCGCCAAGCTGAACCTGGCGCTGCACGTGACGGGTCGGCGGCCTGACGGCTATCACCTGCTGGATTCGCTGGTCTGCTTTGCGGCGGTCGGCGACAGCATCGCCCTGACCCCCGGCCCGCTGTCCCTGAGCATCGACGGCCCCTTCGCGGCGGGTCTGTCAACCGACGACAATCTGTGCCTGCGCGCCGCGCGTCTGGTCGGGGGACAGGCCGCGATCCGGCTGACCAAGGCGCTGCCCGTCGCCTCGGGCATCGGGGGAGGGTCCGCCGATGCGGCGGCGGTGCTGCGCGGGCTGGCGCGGATGGGCCATCCGCTGCCCGATGGGACCGAACGGCTTGGTGCCGACGTGCCGGTCTGCCTGGCCTCGACGCCCGCGCGCATGCAGGGCGTCGGAGAGGTGCTGACCCCGCTGCCCGCCCTGCCGCCGCTGCACCTGGTGCTGGTCAATCCCGGCATCGCGGTGCCCACCCCGGCGATCTTCGCGGGCCTGCGGTCGCGCGACAATCCGCCTCTGCCGCCCATTCCCGCCTTTGCCGATGTCGATGCGCTGCTGGGCTGGCTGGGCACCACGCGGAACGACCTGCAGCCCCCCGCGATTGCCGCGGCGCCGGTCATCGCCGACGTGCTGCGGGCGCTGGAAGGGCAGGGCGCGGGGCTGGCGCGGATGTCGGGATCGGGGGCCACCTGCTTCGGCATCTTTGCCGACCCCGGCGCCGCGGAGCGCGCGGCTGCGGCCCTTGCGCGCAACGGCTGGTGGGCGGTGGCGACCGAACTGGCATCCGCCCCGGCACGCGGCTAGACTGCGCCCGACCCGATCCCGGAGGAACCCATGCTGCGCCTTGGCGTCAACATCGACCACGTCGCCACCATCCGCAACGCGCGGGGCACGCCCTGGCCCGACCCGCTGCGGGCCGCGCTGATCGCCCAGGCCGCGGGCGCGGACGGCATCACCGCCCATCTGCGCGAGGATCGCCGCCATATCAGCGACGCCGACATCGACGCGCTGATGGCCAACCTGACCCAGCCCCTGAACTTCGAGATGGCCGCCACGATGGAGATGCAGGCCATCGCCCTGCGCCATCGTCCGCATGCCGTCTGCATCGTCCCCGAGAAGCGCGAGGAGCGTACGACCGAAGGCGGTCTGGATGTCGCGGGCAACGACAATGCGCTGGCCGGATACATCGCGCCGCTGCGCGAGGCCGGTTGTCGGGTGTCATTGTTCATCGGTCACGAACCCGCCCAGATCCGCGCCGCCGCCCGGATCGGCGCGGCGGTGGTCGAACTGCACACCGGCGCCTATTGCGACCTGGACACCGAGGGCCGCCACGCCGAGCGCGATGCCGAACTGGCCGCCCTGCGCGAGGGTGCCGCGCTGGCCCATGACCTGGGGCTGGAGGTCCATGCGGGCCACGGGCTGACCTTCGACACGGTCGGTCCCATCGCGGCCATTCCCCAGGTGGCCGAACTGAACATCGGGCATTTCCTGATCTCGGAATCGGTGTTCCTGGGGCTGGAGGGCGCGATCCGCGAGATGCGCGCGCGCATGGACGCGGCGCGGGCGTGATCCCTTTCCTGTCCAAAGACCCGTCGGGACGCACGGCATGATCCTGGGCATCGGCACGGACCTGGCCAACATCGACCGCATCCAGGGGACGCTGGACCGCTTTGGCGACCGGTTCCGCAACCGGGTCTTCACGCCCACCGAACTGGCCAAGGCTGCCCGCCGCGCCGACGAGGCCGGCACCCTGGCCAAGCGGTGGGCCGCCAAGGAGGCCTGCTCCAAGGCGCTTGGCACGGGTCTTGCCATGGGCATCAGCTGGCGCGACATGGCGGTGACGAACCTGCGGTCGGGCCAGCCGGTCATGGCGCTGACGGGATGGGCCGCGGACCGGCTGGCGGCGATGACGCCCGCCGATCATCACGCGGTCGTGCATGTCACGCTGACCGACGACCACCCCTGGGCGCAGGCCTTCGTGGTGATCGAGGCGCGTCCCGGCCCTGCGCCTGCTTGACTTTGACCCTGTGCCCGGCCCATGAACACCCGACGCAGGGCCCCCGGCCCGAGGGATAAGAGGACCACGCGGAATGGCAACGGCAGCGCCCGAGAAAAAGGACGGCATCTGGGAGACGATCAAGACGATCTTCTGGGCGCTGGTGATCGCGGGCATCTTCCGCACGCTGTTCTTCCAGCCCTTCTGGATCCCGTCGGGCAGCATGAAGGACACGCTGCTGATCGGTGATTTCCTGTTCGTGAACAAGATGGCCTATGGCTATTCCGCGCACAGCTGCCCGTTCTCGATGTGCCCGATCAGCGGCCGCATCCTGGAACGCGAACCGGCGCGCGGCGACGTTGCCGTGTTCCGTCACCCGACCCGCAACGTCGATTTCATCAAGCGCGTGATCGGCCTGCCGGGCGACACCGTGCAGATGCGCGGCGGCCGCCTGTGGCTGAACGGAGAGCCGGTCCAGGTCACCCCCGCCGGAGAGTTCATCGAGGTCAAGGAACAGCAGGGGCCGCAGGGCCTGATCCCGCGCTGCGTGAACGACCCCGTGCCCGAGGGCGGCGACTGCATCAGCGAACGCATGACCGAGACGCTGCCGGGCGGCAACACCCATGACATCTTGAACATCGTCGATGGCTGGGTGGCCGACGACACGCCGACCTTCACCGTCCCCGAAGGACAGTACTTCTTCATGGGCGACAACCGCGACAATTCCGAAGACAGCCGTTTCCCGGCCGAGATCGGCGGCCTGGGCTTCGTGCCGGCCGAATACCTGATCGGCCGCGCCGACCGCATCATGTTCTCGTCGGCGGGGCGGTCGCTGCTGTATTTCTGGACGTGGCGGTCCGACCGCTTCTTCAAGGCGGTGAATTGACGCCCTCGGCCGACATCCGGGCCTTCATGGCCCGTCTGGGGCATGAATTCGCGCGGCCCGAACTGCTGATCCGCGCGCTGACGCATGGCTCGATCGCCAGCGTCACGCGGCCCGACAACCAGCGGCTGGAGTTCCTGGGCGACCGCGTCCTGGGTCTGGTCATGGCCGAGGCACTGTTCACCGCAGACACCGCCGCCAGCGAGGGCCAGCTTGCCCCGCGCTACAATGCGCTGGTGCGCGGAGAGACCTGCGCCGCGGTGGCCCGCGAGCTGTCTCTGGGCGACGTGCTGAAGCTGGGTCGGTCCGAGATGCTGTCGGGCGGGCGTCGCAAGGACGCCCTTCTGGCCGATGCGATGGAGGCGGTGCTGGCCGCCGTCTATCTGGATGCGGGCTTCGATGCGGCCCGTCAGGTCGTGCTGCGCCATTGGGCGCCGCGTCTGGCGCGGGTCGATGCCGACAGCCGCGACGCCAAGACCGCCCTGCAGGAATGGGCCCAGGCCCAGGGCATGCCGCCCCCCGTCTATGAACAGACCGAACGCAGCGGCCCCGACCATGCGCCGGTCTTCCTGATCACCGTGCGGCTGGAAGACGGCCGCGACGCGCAGGCCCGCGGCACGGGCACCAAGCGCAGCATCGAACAGGCCGCCGCGCAATCGCTGCTGGATCGGCTGGAAGGACTGACATGACCGACGACGACATCGCCCCCGATCAGCCGCCCGCGGCGCAACCCGACGGGCCCACCCGCGCGGGCTTCGTCGCCCTGATCGGAGAGCCCAATGCGGGCAAGTCCACGCTGCTGAACCAGATGGTCGGCGCCAAGGTCAGCATCGTGACCCACAAGGTCCAGACGACCCGCGCACGCATTCGCGGCATCGCCATGCACGGCCCCGCGCAGATCGTCTTTGTCGACACGCCGGGCATCTTCCGCCCGCGCCGCCGGCTGGACCGCAGCATGGTCGCCGCGGCCTGGGGCGGGGCGTCGGACGCCGACATCGTGCTGGTCCTGGTCGAGGCGCATCGCGGCCTGACCGACGGCACGCAGGCGATCCTGGATCAGTTGGTCGACCTGGGCAAGGGGACGCCCGTCGCGCTGATCATCAACAAGATCGACCGCGTCAAGGCCGAGACCCTGCTGGCCCTGTCCCAGCAGCTGAACGAGGCCTATCCCTTCACCGAGACGTTCATGATCTCGGCCATGCGCGGCCATGGTTGCCAGCAGCTGCGCGGCTGGCTGGCCCGCAGCCTGCCCGAAAGCCCGTGGCTGTACCCCGAGGATCAGATCGCCGACCTGCCCATGCGCATGATCGCCGCCGAGATCACCCGCGAGAAGCTGACCCTGCGCCTGCACGAGGAGATCCCCTATCAGCTGACGGTAGAGACCGAGGCCTGGGAGGAGAAGGACGACGGCAGCGCTCGTGTCGAACAGGTCGTCTATGTCGCCCGCCAGGGCCACAAGGGCATCGTCCTGGGCCGCGGCGGAGAGACGATCAAGGCCGTGGGCCAGGCCGCGCGCGTCGAGCTGGAGGAGTTCATGGGTCGCCGCGTCCATCTGTTCCTGCAGGTCCGCGTCCGCGAGAACTGGGAGAACGAGGCCGAACGCTATGACGAGATCGGCCTGAACTTCCGCGACGGCGATGGCTGAGCCGCGCCTGGCCGCGTCCCTGTGGGTCGCGGCCTATCTGGCGCGGTTGGCCCAGGCCACCATCCCCGCCTATGTGCTGGCGCGCGGTGACGATACGGCGGGCGCGATCGCGGTGAAATGCGCCCATCTGGACGGCACCGCCGCGCTGTGGATGCGCGAATGGGACATGGACAGCGACACCCGTCCCTGGGTCGCGACCGACAGGGGCACCGAGCGTGACATCGACGCTGCCATCGCCCGCCAACGGTCCCGCGACCGCGACCTGTGGGTGATCGAGATCGAATCGCGCGACGGCACCACGCTGCTGGATCGCGACGGGCTGTTCTGACCTCTGGCGGGGTCGCGGTTTGCAGAATATGCATCACGCCATGAGTAGCACCCCGCAAACCGATTCGCCCAAGGGCCTTGCCTATGCCGTCGCGGCCTATGGGCTGTGGGGGTTCCTGCCGATCTACATGAAGGCGCTGGCGCATCTGCCCGCGGCCGAGATCATCGCCCACCGCATCGTCTGGTCGCTGCCCATCGCGGCGGCCGTCCTGTTGTGGCAGGGCCGCGCGGCCGAGGTCGGCCAGGCCCTGCGCCAACCGCGCCTGCTGGCGATGGCGGCGCTGACGGCGGTGCTGATCTCGGTCAACTGGCTGATCTATGTCTGGGCGATCTCGAACGATCACGCGCTTGACGCGGCGCTTGGCTATTACATCAACCCGCTGTTCAGCGTGTTTCTGGGCGCGACGCTGCTGGGGGAACGGCTGACGCGGGGGCAGGTCGCGGCCATCGCGCTGGCGGCCACCGCGGTGATCGTGCTGACGGTGCAGGCGGGCAGCCTGCCGGTGGTGGCGATCGGCCTGACGCTGTCCTGGGGCCTCTATGCCTATTGCAAGAAAAGCCTGCCGCTTGGCCCCAACCAGGGCTTCACGCTGGAGGTGCTGCTGCTGACCCCTCTGGCGGCGGGCTTCCTGATCTGGCAGACGCTGCAGGGCCAGTCGCATTTCACTGGCGCCGGCTGGGGCCAGGCGCTGTTGCTGCTGGGATGCGGGCCGGTCACGGCGATCCCGCTGCTGTTCTATGCCAACGGGGCCAAGCTGATCCGCCTGTCGACCATCGGCATCCTGCAATACATCGCGCCGACGATGATCTTTCTGTGCGCGGTGGTGCTGTTCGGCGAACCCTTCGACGGGGCCCGCCTGATCGCGTTTCCGATGATCTGGGCGGCGCTGGTCATCTATTCGGTGACGCTGGTCCGCCAGGCGGGCCAGAGACGCCGCGACCGTCGCGACCTGGCCGCCCGGCGCATGCAATAGGCACCCCATGCCGGCGGGGCGCGCGACCGTGGCCCGCGTGACGCCCTCTGGCCCCCGCAGGCCGGATCGCGCAAGCTGTGTCGGCGGACCCGGAGGCTGTGATGGAATGGCAGGCAGAAGGCACCGTGATCGGCCGCCGTCCCCATGGCGAGACGGCCGTCATCATCGACGTGCTGACCCTTGAGCACGGGCGCCATGTCGGAGTCGTCCCCGGCGGGGCATCGCAGAAACGCGCCGCCATGCTGCAGCCCGGCGCGCGGCTGACCCTGCGCTGGCGCGCGCGCCAATCGGACCAGCTGGGCAGCTTTGCCGCCGAGCCGCTGCGCATGCGGGCGGGGCTGATGGCCGATCCGACCGCGCTTGCCGGCCTGAACGCTGTCTGCGCGCTGCTGGTCTTTGCGCTGCCCGAACGCGATCCGCACCCGATGCTGGTCCAGCGGACCGAGGCGCTGCTGGACCAGATCGAGGCGGGTGCCGACTGGCCGCCCGCCTATCTGGCGTGGGAGATGCTTCTGCTGGACGAGATGGGGTTCGGCCTGGACCTTGCCAGCTGCGCGGTGACCGGCGCGACCGAGGGGCTGGCCTATGTCAGCCCAAGATCAGGCCGTGCGGTCAGCCGGCAGGGGGCGGGGGACTGGGCCGACCGCCTGCTGCCACTGCCGGCGGTCATGGGCGGGGCGGGCGACAATCGCGGCCGCGACCTGGCCCAGGGGCTGGCCATCACCGGGCATTTCCTTGAACGGCGGCTGGCGCCCGACCTGGTCGGACGCCCGTTGCCCGCCGCGCGGGCGCGGCTGGTGCGGCGCCTGCTGCGGCCCGCCGCGGGGCCGCAGGACGGCTGAGACCTACTGGTTGCCGCGGGCGGCCGACAGCGCGTCGGTGGCCTGTTCGGCGGGGCGGCCGCTTTCGAAGATCAGCCAGGTCGGGCCCTTGATGCGCAGAACGCCGCCATAGAACTCCATCGAATTGGCCTGCTGCAGCGCCTCGAAGAAGCGCTGTTCGACGGCCAGATCCTTGCAGTCGGTGACGCCGGTCGTCTGCAGCGGCTCGAAGGCGACGGCGGGCAGGGGGACGGTGTTCTTGGCGGCATAGCCGTTGCACGGCCCGCGACCGGACACGCCCTCGGGGCGGGTCGTCAGGGTGATGTTGCGCAGCGGCACGGTGCCGTTTCCGATGCCCACCAGCACATAGTCGTTGGCCGGGATGCCGCCCATCGGGTCGCCCGCCGGTTCCGAGCAGGCGGACAGGGTCAACGTGGCGATGGCGGCCAAGGCAAGGGCGGGGCGGATCGTCAGGGACATGGGCAGGCTCCTATGGGCGCAGACAAGCGGGGCTGAGGTGGTCTAGCGTCATTTTCGGCGCCGATCCAGCCCGCGCGCGCATCAGCCCAACAACCTGCGCGCGATCACCTGGGCCTGGATTTCTGCCGCGCCCTCGAAGATGTTCAGGATGCGGGCATCGCACAGCACCCGGCTGATCGGATATTCCAGCGCGAAACCGTTGCCACCGTGGATTTGCAGGGCATTGTCGGCCGCCGACCAGGCCACGCGGGCACCCAGCAGCTTGGCCATCCCGGCCTCGACATCGCAGCGGTGACCGTGATCTTTTTCCCACGCGCTGAAATAAGTCAGCTGCCGCGCGATCATGATTTCGACAGCCATCATGGCCAGCTTGTCGGCCACACGCGGAAAGGCCGCCAGCGGCTTGCCGAACTGCCTGCGGTCCAGCGCGTATCGCAGCCCCAGGTCCAGCGCGTTCTGCGCCACCCCGATCGCGCGCGCCGCGGTCTGGATGCGGGCGGATTCAAACGTCTCCATCAGCTGCTTGAAGCCGCGGCCCGTCTCTCCGCCCAGAAGGTTCGCGCCGTCGACGCGGAAGCCGTCGAATGCCAGCTCGTATTCCTTCATGCCGCGGTAACCCAGAACCTCGATCTCTCCGCCGGTCATGCCGGGGGTGGGAAAGGGGTCGGCATCGGTGCCCGGCGTCTTTTCGGCGATGAACATCGACAACCCTCGATAGTCGTCGGTCGCGGGATCCGTGCGCGCCAGCAGGGTCATGATATGCGTGCGGGCGGCATGGGTGATCCAGGTCTTGTTCCCGGTCACCACCCAATCGCCGCCGTCCCGGACCGCGCGGGTGCGCAGGCTGCCCAGGTCGCTGCCGGTGTTGGGTTCGGTGAAGACCGCGGTGGGCAGCGTCTCGCCGCTGGCCAGGCGCGGCAGCCATTGCGCCTTCTGCGCCTCGGTGCCGCCGCACAGGATCAGCTCGGCCGCGATCTCGCTGCGCGTGCCAAGAGAGCCCACGCCGATATAGCCGCGCGACAGCTCCTCGGACACGACGACCATCGCGGCCTTGGACAGGCCCAGGCCGCCGAATTCCTCGGGGATGGTCAGGCCGAAGACACCCAGTTCGGCCAGTTCGCTGATGATCTCCATCGGGATCAGCTGATCCTGCAGGTGCCAGCCATGGGCATGGGGGGCGACCTTGTCGTCGCTCCACCGGCGGAACTGGTCGCGGATCATCTCCAGATCCTCGTCCAGGCCGCTGGCGCCGAAAATCGCCGCGCCGGCGTCGCGCGCCATGAGGGCGGCCAGTTCGGCCCGCGCCTCGGGCGTGTTGCCCGCCATCAGCGACAGCGCCTGTTCCGACGGCTGCCACGTCACGCCCAGATCGGACAGGCGCGCGAATTCGGTCTGGCTCATCGGGATGCCGCCCAGGATCTGGGTCAGGTATTCTCCCATGCCGATGCGGGTGATCAGCGCCTCGACAGGGCCGTCCACGCGCGCCGACCAGTCGGCCAGCTGACGCAGCGACATGACATAGGTGGCCAGCCAGGACAGGGCATGCGCCGCATGCTGGTGCCGCTCCAGCGCGTCTGTGTCGACGCGGCCGTCCACCGTCACGCGGGCGCGCAGGGCCTCCGTGGCACGGGCCAGCAGATCGTCCAGTTCGGACAGGACGGTCTGGGACTGATGGGTCATGTCTTTCATCGATTCGTCCTTTCGCGGCATTGCAGCATGGGTAGCGCCTTCGCACCTGCAGCGCAACAATTTTGCGCCCAATGACCTCCACGCGACCTATTGTGTCGCACCGGATTCGCATGTCGCTGATCCGTCAAAGCGGCCTTTTCCTTTCCCGGCGTCGCGGTTAGCGTGCCCCCATGTTCGGACTGGAGCCCTGGCAATTCGTGGCGGCCTTCGGGGTTACCGCCTTCGCGGGCTTCGTGAAGGGGGCCCTGGGCTTTGCCATGCCGATGATCATGATCTCGGCCTTCGGGTCGATCATGCCGGCGCCGGTGGCCCTTGCGGCGATGATCCTGCCGACGCTGTTCACCAACATCCAGCAGGCCGTGCGCGACGGGCGGCCCGCCGCCGTGGCCTCGGCCATCAAGTTCCGCCTGCACATCGCAATGGTCGGCATCTTCATCTGCGTCTCTGCCGGGTTCGCGGCGGTGATCCCGCAATGGGTGATGTACGCGCTGCTGGGCCTGCCCATCACGCTGTTCGCGCTGTGGCAGCTGTCGGGCCGCCCGCTGGTCCTGAACCTGCGCCACCGCAGGCGGGCCGAGGGGTGGTCGGGCGTCATCGGCGGACTGTACGGCGGCATCTCGGGCATCTGGGGGCCGCCGCTGATCGTCTATCTGCTGTCGGTGGGCACCGAAAAGCGCGAACAGGTGCGGGTGCAGGGCGTCGTGTTCCTGATCGGCGCGGTCGTCCTGACGGTGGCGCACCTGTTTTCCAGCCTGCTGAACGCATCGACCTTGCCCCTGTCCGCGGTCCTGTGCTTCCCGGCCTTTGCGGGGATGATGGCGGGGTTTGCGCTGCAGGACCGGCTGGATGTCGAACAGTTCCGCCGCTGGACGCTGCTGCTGCTGATCCTGACCGGGCTGAACCTGATCCGCCGCGCCTTTGATCTCTGGAGCCTGTGATGCCTGACGCCGCCGACCTGACCGCCCGCCTGATCCGCTGCCCCTCGGTCACGCCCGAGGAGGGCGGCGCCCTGGTCCTGCTGCAGGAGATGCTGGAGGAGGCGGGCTTCGACTGCCACCGCGTCGACCGCAACGGCACGCCGAACCTGTTCGCGCGATGGGGCGCCAAGGGGGCGCGGGCCATGGGCTTCAACGGGCATACCGACGTGGTGCCGCCGGGTGATCCGGCATCCTGGACGCATCCGCCGTTCTCCGGCCACTGGGACGCGGACGACGTGATCTGGGGCCGGGGCGCCACCGACATGAAATCCGGGGTCGCGGCCTTTGTCTGCGCCGCGGTGGATTTCGTGCGCCAGACGCCCCCGGACGGGGCCGTGATCCTGACCATCACCGGCGACGAGGAAGGCCCGTCCCGAGACGGTACCATCGCCCTGCTGGACTGGATGGCCGCGAACGACGAACGCATGGAAGCCTGCATCGTCGGAGAGCCGTCGAACCCCGAGGTGATGGGAGAGATGATGAAGATCGGCCGGCGTGGATCGGCCACCTACACCATCACCGCCAAGGGTCGTCAGGGGCATGCCGCCTATCCGCACAAGGCGCTGAACCCGCTGCACGCGCTGACCCGCTATCTGGCCGACCTGACCGCCGAGCCGCTGGACCAGGGGACGGATCATTTCGACCCCTCGGGGCTGCAGATCACCACGATCGACTGCGGCAACCCCGCGTCGAACGTGATCCCGGAAAAGGCGGTGGCGGTGGTCAACATCCGCTTCAACGACCTGCATACCGGGGCGGGCCTGCTGGACCGCCTGCGCGACCGCGCGGCGGCGGTGCAGGAGCAGACCGGCGTGACGCTGCGCGTCGAGGCCCAGATCTCGGGCGAGGCGTTCCTGACCGCGCCCGGCCCCTTCGTCGACATGGTGCGCGGCGTCGTCCAGCAGGAGACGAACCGGCAGCCGGTCCTGTCCACATCGGGCGGCACCTCGGACGCGCGCTTCGTCAAGGATCACTGCCCGGTGGTGGAATTCGGGCTGGTCGGTGCCCACATGCACCAGGTGGACGAACGTGTCCCCGCCCAGCAGGTCCGCCAGCTGCAGGTGATCTATCAGCGTATCCTGGAAAGGTTCTTTGCATGACCATCGTCGAGACGACCGACCTGGCCGCCTGCCACGCGCTGCGCCGCACCGTCTTCATCGAGGAGCAGAACGTCCCCGAGGCCGAGGAGATGGACGACCTGGACGGCGACGCCGTCCACCTGCTGGCGACCGATGCGGAGGACCGTCCGGTCGCGACCGCGCGCCTGCTGGTCAAGGACGACATCGGCAAGATCGGCCGCGTCTGCGTGCTGGCCGACCAGCGCGGAACCGGCACGGGGGCCGCCTTGATGCGGGCCGCCATCGACGCGCTGGCCGCCCGCGGCGTGCGCCAGGTGCGGCTGGGATCGCAGACCGATGCGATGGGTTTCTATGAAAAGCTGGGCTTTGTCGCCGAGGGCCCCGTCTATGACGACGCGGGCATCCCGCATCGCGACATGGCCCTGGACCTGAAGTGAGCCGATGACCCAGACCCAGATCCCCAGCAAGGCGCAGATCCTCGAATGGGTGTCCGACAATCCGGACGCCAATTCCAAGCGCGACATCGCCAAGGCCTTCGGCATCAAGGGCGCCGCGCGGATCGAGCTGAAGCGGCTGTTGAAGGAGCTGGAGGCCGAGGGCCATCTGGAGCGCCGCCGCCGCCATTACCTGGACGCCGAGACGCTGCCGCCGGTGACGGTCCTGGAACTGCTGGCGCCGGACGGGTCGGGCGATCTGTTCGCGCGACCGCTGGAATGGTCGGGGACCGGGCCGATGCCGCGGATCCTGTACGCGCCGCTGAAGGCCGATCCGGCCCTGGGCCGCGGCGACCGGTTCCTGGGCCGGCTGATGCCGGTTCTGGGCGAGGACTATCAGTACCGCGCCCGCCTGATCCGCCGCATCACGGCCAGCGCGAACCGCATCACCGGCATCTTCCGCAAGGACAGCGAGGGCGGCCGCATCCTGCCCATCGACAAGGGCCAGGACAAGGAATGGCGCGTCCGTGCCGACGCCACCTTGGACGCCGAGAACGGCGAACTGGTGCAGGGCGAACAGATCGGCCCACGCGGCCGCATGGGCCTGCCGCAGGCGCGCATCATCGAACGTCTGGGCGATCCGTCGGCGCCCCGCGCGGTCAGCCTGATCGCGATCCACCAGCACGGCATCCCCGACGAATTTCCGCAAAAGGCGCTGGACGAGGCCGAGGCCGCCAAGCCCGCGCCGCTGAAGGGGCGGGACGACCTGCGCCATCTGCCGCTGGTCACCATCGACCCGTCGGACGCGCGCGACCACGACGATGCGGTCGCGGCCTTCGTCGAGGAGGACGGCGGTGCGACGATCTGGGTCGCCATCGCCGACGTGGCCCATTACGTCCGCCCCGGCAGCGCGCTGGACCGCGAGGCCTGGGGGCGCGGCAACTCGACCTATTTCCCCGACCGCGTGGTGCCGATGCTGCCAGAGGCGCTGTCGGCGGACCTGTGTTCGCTGCACGAGGGCGTCGACCGACCCGTCATCGCGGTCGAGATGCGGCTGGACGCGCAGGGCAACAAGACCGGCCACCGGTTCCACCGCGCCATGATGAACAGCCGCGCCAGCCTTGCCTATGAGCAGGCGCAGGCGGGCGCGGACGGGGTGCCCGACGCGCAGACCGCGCCGCTGATGGACGACGTGATCCGCCCGCTGTGGCATGCCTATGGCCTGCTGAAGGGTGCGCGCGAGCGCCGCCAGCCGCTGGAACTGGACCTGCCGGAACGCCGGATCGAGCTGTCGCCCGAGGGACGCGTCACGGCCGTGGCGTTCCGCGAACGCCTGGACGCGCACAAGCTGATCGAGGAGTTCATGGTCCTGGCCAACGTGGCCGCCTCCGAGGAGCTGACCCGTCACAAGCGCCCCCTGCTGTTCCGCGTCCACGAGGAGCCGAGCCTAGCCAAGATGGACGCGCTGCGCGAGGTGGCCCAGGCCTCGGGGTTCACGCTGGCCAAGGGGCAGGTGCTGCACACCAGCCACCTGAACCGCCTGCTGTCCCAGGCCGAGGGCAGCGATTTCGACGAGCTGATCAACATCAGCACGCTGCGGTCGATGACCCAGGCCTATTACCACCCCGAGAATTTCGGCCATTTCGGCCTGTCGCTGAAAAGCTATGCGCATTTCACCTCGCCCATCCGGCGGTACGCCGACCTGGTGGTGCATCGGGCGCTGATCAGCGCGCATGGCTGGGGCAAGGACGGGCTGACCGAGGATCAGGTCGAACGCCTGCCCGAGACCGCGACCCATATCAGCGAGACCGAGCGGCGATCCATGGCCGCCGAACGTGACACGACCGACCGCTATCTGGCGGCGTTCCTGGCGGAACGTGTGGGCACCGAGATGACCGGCCGCATCAGCGGCATCCAGAAGTTCGGCGCCTTCGTCAAGCTGGACGAGACGGGGGCCGACGGGCTGCTGCCCATCCGCGCCATCGGGCAGGAATATTTCCACTTCGACCCAGACCGCCAGATGCTGATCGGCAGCGACACGGGCCTGGAGATCGGCATCGGACAGCGGGTGACCGTGCGCCTGGCCGAGGCGCTGCCCCTGACCGGGGGGCTGCTGCTGGACCTGCTGGAGCTGGAGGGCGCGACCCTGCCGCGCGGTCCGTCCAAGGGACGCCGCGGCGGTGGACCGGGTCGCATGGCCGTCAAGTCGCGGCTGGCCGAGATCAAGCGCGCCACCAAGCGGCGGCGCAAGCGCTGATCAGCTTTCGCGGAACGCGCGATTGAAGTAGTCGGCCAGCGGCTTCATCAGGTAGGCCATCGGGCTGCGGTCGCCGGTCTGGATATAGACCTCGACCGGCATGCCGGGCACCAGCGCCAGCCCGCCCAGCTTGTCCAGTTGGTCGGGCGGGATCGAAACCTCGGCCCGGTAATAGGGGGTCCGCGTCGCCTCATCCAGCAGGGCATCGGCGGAGATGCGGTCCAGCCGCCCGTCGATTTCCGGCGTGGTGCGCGACGAGAATGCGGAAAAGCGCAGGACGACCGGCTGGCCCAACTGGATCTCGTCGATGTTGATCGTCGCCACGCGCGCGCCGATCACCAGCGGGCGGTCCTGCGGGATGATATAGAGCAGCGGGTCGGCGGGCCGGATCACCGACCGCGGCGTGGTGACCTGCATGTTGTAGACGACGCCCGACACGGGGGCGCGGATCTCCAACCGGTCCAGCTGTTCGGTCAGGCTGCGGCGGCGTTCGGCAAGCTCCAGCTCGCGATAGCCCAGATCGCCCAACTCGGTCTCGGCCATCTCGCGGCGTTCGGCGGCCAGGCGCAGGCTCTGGATCTGCAGTTCGGTCTGGCGGATCGCGGCCGAGGCGCGGCTGGCCTGCAGCGACCCCAGTTCACCGTCGATGCGCGCGGCCTCGCGCTCGAGGGCCAGCACGCGGCTGGCCTGGGCCAGCCCCCGGTCCAGCAGGCTCTGCTGGTCGGTCAGCTCGCGCCCGATCAGGTCACGCTGCGTGCCCAGGGCGGCGAACTGGGCGTCGATGCCATCGACCTCGGAATCGATCTGGTCCGATTGCTTGGCCAGCTGGTCCAGCGACTGGCGCAGCGTGTCCAGCCGCGTGCGGAAGAGGCTGGTCTGTCCCGCGATCAGATCCTGCAGCGCCGGCGACGCGGTCGCGGCCTGCACCAGTTCGTCGGGAAAGGTGATCGTGTCGGCATCGGCGCGTTCGGCCTCCAGCCGGCCGCGGCGGGCCAGGATCTCGAAATACTGGCCCTCGACGATGGTGTGCTCGGTGCGCAGCAGCGTGCCGTCCAGCGTCAGCAGCAGATCGCCCGCGGCGACGGTGCTGCCCTCGGATGTGGCGATGTCCTGGACCACGCCGCCATCGGGATGCTGGACGATCTGGCGCTGCTGTTCGACCTCGACCTGGCCACCCGCCACGACCGCGCCCGAGATGCGCGTGGACATCGCCCAGACCGTGAAGCCGCCCACCAGCACCAGCACCGCCACCCCGCCCGCGATGATCGGGCCGCGCACCGGCCAGCGCCGGTCGCCCGAGGCCGCGCGTGTCCGACCGCGGCTCATGCGACGCCCCCGCCCTGGCCCGAGGTCTGGGCCTGACGGATCTGGGCCGAATTCTGCACCATCTGTTCCAGCACCTTGTCACGCGGGCCGAAGGCGCGGCGGACGCCGCCCTCCAGCACCAGCAGGTTTTCGCATTCGTTGATCGCGGCGGGACGGTGGGCCATGATGATGACCGCGCCGCCCTGCGACTTCAGCCGCCGGATCGCGGCATTCAGCGCCTCGGATCCCAGGTTGTCCAGATTCGAGTTCGGCTCGTCCAGAACCAGCAGCACGGGGTCGGGATAAAGCGCGCGGGCCAGGCCGATGCGCTGAATCTGGCCGCCCGACAGACGGCCCGCCGTCTGGCTGATGCGCGTGTCGTATCCCTGCGGCAGGTCCAGGATCATCTGGTGCGCGGCAGCCGCCTGTGCGGCGCGCACCACCTGGTCTGGGTCGGGGCGGTCGGACAGGCGGGCGATGTTTTCGGCAATCGTGCCGTCGAACAGCGTCACCTGCTGGGGCAGATAGCCGATCAGGCCGCCCAGCACGTCGGGGTGGTACTGGTCCAGCGTCGCGCCGCCCAGACGGATGCTGCCGCCGCCCACGCGCCACGCGCCTATCAGCGCCCGCGCCAGCGTCGACTTGCCCGCGCCCGACGGGCCGATGACCCCCAGGGCCGTGCCAGGCGCCACGCCGAAGCTGACGCCGCGCAGGGTGGCCTGCCCCTCTCCCGGCGGGGCGACCGAGAGGTTGCGCACCTCCAGCCGGGCCTCTGGGCGGGGAAGGGGGGTGCGGACCGGATCGGCCGGCTGGCGCGACAACAGGCCTGCCAGGCGGCCCCAACCGTCCTGCGCGGCCTGAACCGACGGCCAACCGCCGACCAACTGGTCCACCGGGGCCAGCGCGCGGCCCATCACGATGGAACTGGCGATCATCGCGCCGGGCGTCAGTTCCTGGCGCAGCACCAGCCAGGCCCCCGCCGCCAGCATCGCGCTTTGCAGAAACAGCCGGAAGGTCCGCGAAAAGACGCTGAACCCCGCCGACAGGTCTCCGGCGCGAACCGCATTGTCCTGTGATTCAGACCGGGCCAGGCGCCAGCGGGCGAAGGTCGCGCCGCGCATGCCCAGGGCGCCGATCACCTCGCCCTCGTCGCGATAGAGGTCCGCCAGGCGCTGCGCCTGCGCGCCGGCCTGGGCCGAACCCTGCAGCGGCGCGCGGGTCAGGACGCGGTTCAGGATCGTCGTGCCGACCAGGATCCCGCCGCCGACGGTCGCGACGATGCCCAGGACCGGGTGGAACATGAAGACCGCCGCCAGGAACAGCGGTGCCCAGGGCAGGTCGAAGAAAGCCAGCATGACCGGCGACCCGATCAGCCGCTGGACGGAATCCAGGTCGCGCATCCCGCCCGCCGTGGCGGCCGATTCGTCGCCGCGCAATGCGCCCTCGCGCAGGGCGGCGTCGAAGACGCGACCTTCCATCCGGTCCTGGAACCGCGCGGCGATCCGCTGCATCACGCGGTTGCGGATGATGTCGATGGCACCCATCAGCGCGAAGAGGAAGATCACCAGCACGAACAGGGCGGTCAGCGTCTCGACGCTGCGCGAGGCCAGCACGCGGTCATAGACCTGCAGCATGAACAGCGGCCCGGTCAGCATCAGCAGGTTCACGACCGCCGAGAAGACCCCCACCGACAGGAACAGCGGCCACCCCGTGGCGCGCGCCTGGCGCAGTTCCCGGGCCCCGTCCGTCAGGTTCGCAGCCTTGGCCATACGTCTTGCCCCGAAAATGCCGCGCCGATGGCGGGGCTTGCCTCGTTACCGCGGCGACCATATCACCACGCAGGGCTTATGCCAGCCTGCCGCGACCCTCGCATCGAAAGGTTAAGGATTCCCTTGCGCCCCAACAGCCCCCCCGTCATGGCCCTGCTGCTGACGGCGCTTGTCGCCGCCGGATGCGCGCAGGCGCCCGTCCAGAAGGACGGCATCACCGTCAACGACCCGTTCGAGGCGCAGAACCGCCGCGTGCATGCCTTCAACAAGGGGCTGGATGCGCGGGTGATCGGCCCCGTCGCGAACCGGCTGAAGGGCAGCGGTGACGACGCTCCGCGCGATCCCGATGCGCCGATCGGGCTGTTGCAGATGGTCATCAATGCCGGGCGCAACCTGTCCTTGCCGGTCAAGGTCGTGAACGGGCTGCTGCAGGGCAAGCCCCGCGATGCGGGCGCGAACCTGACCCGGTTCGCGGTCAATTCGACGGTCGGGCTGGGCGGCGTCTTCGATCCGGCCGCCGACAGTTTCGGCGTGACGGAACGTGACACCGATTTCGGCCAGACGCTGGCAGTCTGGGGCGTCCCCGAGGGCGCCTATCTGGAACTGCCCGTGCTGGGCCCGTCCACGCAGCGCGATGCGGTGGGGCAGGTCGTCGATCTGCTGATCGATCCGCTGTACCACGTCTTTGACGGTCGGGATGCCGCGACGGTATTCGCCCTGCGGGTCGCGTCAAAAGCCGGTGATCGGGCGCGCTTTGGGGATACGGTGGATGGCATTCTGCAGGGCAGTGCGGATAGCTATGCGCAGACGCGGCTGATCTGGCTGATGAACCGCCGCTTTGACCTGGGAGAGACCGGTGACGATTACGACCCCTATGACGATGCGGATGTCATCGACCCCTATTCGGACTGACCGCCGGGGGCTGCTGGGCCTGATCGGATGCGCGTCGCTGACGGCGGTGCTGCCCTGGCGTCCCGCCCATGCGCTGGACGCGGATGGGGCGCACGCGCTGATCGACCGGTCGCTGGCCGAGGTCTATCAGGTCATCAATTCGGGCCAGCCCGCCCCCCAGATGTATCAGCAGTTCGAGGCGATCTTTGCCCGCTATGCGGATGTGGATGTCATCGCGCGTTCGGCGCTTGGTCCGGCTGCGCGCCAGACCGATCCGGCGACCTTTGCAGAATACCGGCAAGCGTTCCAGGGCTATATCGGCCGCAAGTACGGCGCCCGGTTCCGAGAGTTCATCGGATCGCGGATCGAGGTGACGGGGTCGCGGCAGCTGAAAAGCTTTTATGCGGTGACGTCGGTGGCGTACCTGAACGGGCGCGCGCCGCTGGAGGTCGAATGGCATGTCTCGGACCGCTCGGGGCAGGATCTCTATTTCAACATCATCATCGAGGGCGTGAACATGCTGGCCAGCGAACGGGCCGAGATCGGCGCCATGCTGGCCCGTCGGCAGGGTGATGTCGCGGCGCTGGCCGCCGATCTGCGCCAGGCGGGCTGACCGCACCGGCCCACAAAAAAGCCGCCCGGTCGCAAAACCGGGCGGCTTTTTCATGTCCGGGGGTCAGTTTCCGCCCAGGATGCCGTTCAGGGCGCGGGACAGGGCGTCGTCCGAATCGGCGCCCACGCTGCTGCCCGGCGTGACGGGGGCCCCGCCCTGGACCTCTCCGGGGGCGGTGATCACGCGGCCGCTGTTCTGCGCCTCGATCCCGTTCATCACCCCGGCCAGCGCCGCGGCCAGCGGATCGTCGGCCGATCCGCTGGTCACCACCTGCGGGGTCGTGCCGCCGCTGGACATGATGATCCCGCTGCCGTCGGGCGACACGGTCGACAGGGGCAGCTCCGGCAGGCCGTCATGGATCTCCAGCATCACCGCCTGCCAGATCTCGGCCGGCAGACCGCCGCCGGTGACCCCGGTCAGGGGCGTGTTGTCATCGTTGCCCATCCAGACGCCGGTCACGTACTGTTCGGTGAAGCCCACGAACCACGCGTCGCGATAGCTGCTGGTCGTGCCGGTCTTGCCCGCCACGGGACGGTCGCCCAGCTGTGCGCGCCCGCCGGTGCCGTTCGAAATCACCTGCTGCATCATGTAGATCAGCTGGCCCGCCGCGCGCTGGCTGATGACGCGTTCGCCAAAGCCGCCGCTCTGGCCCATCAGCGGGCGGTCGTCGCCCTGCATTGCGACCTCGACCACGCCATAGGGCGCGACCGACGTGCCGCCGTTCCGGATGCCGGCATAGGCGCCCGTCAGCTCCATCAGCGTCGCCTCGGACGCGCCCAGGCCCAGGGACGGGCTGGTGGTCAGGTTGCTGACGATGCCGAAATCGCGCGCCACGCGGATCACCTGGTCGCGTCCGACGACCTCCTGCAGGCGGATGGTCGAGGTGTTTAGCGATTGCGCCAGGGACTGGGTCAGCGTGACCATGCCGCGATAGTTGCGGGTATAGTTCTGGGGCGACCAGTTGCGCCCGCCGGGAATGCGGATGGTCAGGGGGCCGTCCTCGATCCGGTCGCTTGGCGAATACCCGGCCTCCAGCGCGGCGGCATAGACGAAGGGCTTGAAGCTGGACCCGGTCTGGCGCTTGGCCTGGGTCGCGCGGTTGAAGACGCCGTTCACCCGCGTGTCGCGCCCGCCGATGATCGCACGCACCGCGCCGTCGGCGGACATCACCACGACCGCGGCCTCGGCGGTCGAGCCGTCCTTGACCTTCTCGTCGAACACCTTCTGCAGGGCGCGTTCGGCCGCTCGCTGGATGCGCTGGTCAAGCGTGGTCGTGATGGTCACGTCCTCGGTCGTCTCGCTGGTCAGGAAGCCGGGGCCGGATTCCATCAGCCAATCCGCAAAGTAACCGCCCGCCCGGGCCGATGCCGCCTGCGATAGGGTCGCGGGGTTGGCGCGGGCCTGGGCCAGCTGCTGGTCGTCCAGATAGCCTTCCTGGTGCATCAGCCCCATGACGACGCTGGCACGGGCCTGGGCGCGTTCCAGGCTGGCGGTCGGGGCATAGCGGCTGGGTGCGGGCAGCAGGCCCGCCAGCATTGCGGCCTCGGACACGTTCAGATCGGCCGCGGGCTTGTTGAAATAGACCTGGCTCGCGGCCTCGAACCCGCGGGCGCCGCCGCCCAGATAGGAGCGGTTCATGTAGATTGAGAGGATCTCCTCCTTGCTGTACTTCGCCTCCATGGCGAAGGCATAGGGGATCTCCTTGATCTTGCGCCAGATGCCGCCCGACCGGCATTCGGCCTCGAACTCGGCCTCGTTGGCAAAGCGGGTGGGATCGAACGTGTCGCCCAGGCACAGCAGCTTGGCGACCTGCTGGGTGATGGTGGAACCGCCGTTCCCCTCCAGCGGGCCGCGGCCCTCGGCCATGTTGATGCGGATGGCGCTGGCGATGCCGCGCGGGCTGACGCCGAAATGGCGGAAGAACCGGCGGTCCTCGGACGACAGCACGGCCTGCTGCAGCACCTCGGGGATCTGGTCGCTGGTGACGGCGCCGTATGTCTCTCCGCGCCAAGCGAAGACGCGGCCGTCGCGGTCCAGCATGGTGACGCTGCCGCGGGCGCGACCGTCGAACAGGTCCTGCGCCTCGGGAAGACTGACATAGAAATAGGCGCTGGCGGCGCCGATGATCAGCGCGACCGTCACGGCCAGGCGCCAGATCGACCCCCAGACGATGCGCCAGGCCAGCGTCACCAGACCGGCGATCCATCCCAGGATGCCGCCGCGCCGCGGCTTTCCGTGCCGCTTGACCTTGCGGGGCGTGGCCTTGGCCGGCGCGGGTTGGCTGCGCTTGTCGGCAACAGGGCTTTTGCCCGAACGGGGCGGGGTACCGGTAGGTCGTTTCATGCGTCGGGTGCCTGCGTGACTGCGTGGCCGGTTGGTCCGGCGGAATTGGCATCCAGCTTACAGCAAGTTTGCGTCGGGGGGAATTGGGCTGACCGAAGCGTGATTTTCCACGCCTGCCGGTCATGCGAAAGGCCCGGCCGCAGGGGCCGGGCCTTTGCCGTGGGGCGGGTGCCCGATCAGTTGTAGGCGTTCTCGCCGTGGGTGGTCACGTCCAGGCCCTGGCGTTCGTCGCTGTCGCTGACGCGCAGGCCGATCAGCGCCCTGACGATATGGATCGCGATGAAGGACACGACCGCCGACCAGACGATGGCGATGATCACGCCCAAGGTCTGGTTCCAGACCTGCGCGCCCATCGCGTATTCGCCCACCGCGCCGGTGGAATAGTCGAACACGCCGCCGCCGCCCAGGGACGGGGCCGCGAAGACGCCCGTCAGGATCGCGCCGACGATGCCGCCGACGCCGTGGATGCCGAACACGTCCAGGCTGTCGTCGATGCCCATGCGGGGCTTGACGGAGATAACGAACCACATGCAGACCAGGCCGGCGATCAGGCCGATCGCGATGGCGCCCATGGGTCCGACGAAGCCCGCGGCCGGCGTCACGCCGACCAGGCCCGCGATGGCGCCCGAGATGCCGCCCAGCAGGCTGGGATGGCCGCGCATCATCCATTCGCCGAACGACCAGGCCAGCACGGCGGCGGCGGTGGCGACGGCGGTGTTGATCATCGCCAGCGCGGTCAGGCCGTTGGCCTCGAGGTTGGAGCCCGCGTTGAAGCCGAACCAGCCGACCCACAGGATGCAGCCGCCGACCAGCGTGAAGGTCAGGTTATGGGGCGCCAGCAGCTCCTTGCGATAGCCCAGGCGGGGTCCTGCGACCATGGCCGCGACCAGCGCCGCGACGCCTGCGTTGATGTGGATCACCGTGCCGCCGGCAAAGTCCAGCGCGCCGTGCCCGAACAGCAGGCCCGAGGGCGCGTCATAGGCCGACGGGCCGCCCCACCACCAGACCATGTGGGCCATCGGGATGTAGGAGAAGCAGAACCAGATCACCACGAACAGGATCACCGCCGAGAACTTCAGCCGTTCGGCCGTGGCACCCACGATCAGCGCCGAGGCGATGCAGGCGAAGGCCATCTGGAAGATCACGAAGGCCAGTTCCGGGACGTACACGCCGGTCGAGAAGGTCTCGGCCAGGGCATCGGTGCCCACGCCCGCCAGGAACGCCTTGGACAGTCCGCCGATATAGGGGGTGAAGAAGGTCGCGTCCTCGGCGCTGCCGGCACCGGTGAAGGCCAGCGAATAGCCGAAAGCGACCCACAGGATCGCGATGATGGAAAAGATGGTCAGCACCTGCATCAGCACCGACAGCATGTTCTTGGCGCGCACCAGGCCGCCATAGAACAGCGCCAGGCCCGGCAGGGTCATGAAGATGACCAGGACGGCCGACATCATCAGCCAGGCGGCATCGCCCTTGTCGACGATGGGGGCCGCCGCCTCGACGACCGGGGCCGCGGCGTCCTGCGCGAAGGCTGGGACGGCGGACAGGGCCGCCGCCAAAAGACCATATGCGGAAAGCTTTCTCATACTTCTCTCATCCTTAACATCACCCCACGGGCCGCAGCTGCGGCGAACTTCGCCCCTTGGATTGGCAGAATGCAGCCGCTTGCACAGGCCGCAGGCACTGATTCAGGGCGTCCAGACCGGTCATGCCGGGAAAATGGGCTGTAATGCGGGGCGATGCCCGAAATTCAGGCGCGCCGCGTGCGGCCGCGGCAGCCCCGAAAGGGCCGCCGAAAACGCAGGGTGGGAGAGGACGAAAAGGGGGTCTGTCAGGCCACGCGGCTGACGACGAAATCCGCGAGGTCGGCCAGCATGTCGCGAATCGGATGCGCGGGCAGCACCTGCAGCGCCGCGCGGGCCCGTGCGGCATGGGCCAGCGCATCGGCGCGCGCGGCCTCCATCGCACCGTGACGGGCCAGCAGCGACAGCGCGTGCTCCAGGTCGCCGTCGCGCTGGTCGCCCGCCTCGATGGTGCGGGTCCAAAAGGCGCGTTCCTCGGCGTCGGCCTTGGCGATGGCCTTGATGACCGGCAGGGTCAGCTTGCGTTCGCGGAAATCGTCGCCCACGTTCTTGCCGATCGTCTCGGTCGCGCCGCCGTAATCCAGCAGGTCGTCGACGATCTGGAAGCTGATGCCCAGGGCGTCGCCGTAATCGAACAGCGCCTGCACCTGATCGTCAGGCGCCCCGGCGATGACGCCGCCCACCTCGGTCGCGGCGGAAAACAGCGCCGCCGTCTTGCCGCGAACCACCTGCAGATAGACGGATTCATCGGTTGCCAGGTCCTGCGCCGCGGTCAGCTGCAGCACCTCGCCCTCGGCGATGGTGGCGCTGGCATTGGCCAGGATCTCCAGCGTGCGCAGGTTGCCGGGTTCGACCATCAGCTGAAAGCTGCGCGCGAACAGGTAATCTCCGACCAGCACGCTGGACTTGTTGTCCCACAGCAGGTTCGCCGTCGGGCGTCCGCGCCGCTGCGCGCTTTCGTCGACCACGTCGTCATGCAGCAGCGTGGCGGTGTGGATGAATTCGACCGTCGCGGCCAGATGCACGTGCCACGGGCCGGGATAGCCCAGCAGCTTGGCCGCGGCCAGCGTCAGCATCGGGCGCAGGCGCTTGCCGCCGGCCTCGATCAGATGCGCCGTCACCTCGGGGATGCGGGGGGCATGGCGGCTGGCCATGCGGTCGCGGATCAGCGCGTTGACCGCCTCCATTTCGGCGGTCAGGGCCTCGCTCAGCCGAT
The DNA here is from genome assembly GCF_004010775.1 of Paracoccus sp. Arc7-R13. Lineage (NCBI taxonomy): Bacteria > Pseudomonadati > Pseudomonadota > Alphaproteobacteria > Rhodobacterales > Paracoccaceae > Paracoccus > Paracoccus sp. Arc7-R13. The sequence goes on from NZ_CP034810.1 coordinate 839,506, forward strand.
CCAGCGGTTTGCGGACGTTGTCCTGCACAGTCATGCCATACCCCGTGTCTGCGACCGTGCATTGCCACGGCATCGACAAATGCGCAACCGCCGCTTAACGTCGCGCCCATGAAAGAGCTTTTCCGCAGCAACGATCCGGTCCGCATGTCCGCCGCCACCAGCCTGCTGGAATCCGAAGGGATCGCCACCTTTCCGATGGATCAGCACATGAGCGTGCTGGAGGGATCGATCGGCGTGCTGCCCGCGCGGCTGATGGTCGCGGACCGCGACGAATTCATGGCCCGCGCCATCCTGCGCGACAACGGGCTGGATGACTGACACCCGCATCGACGGATTCCTGGACGGGCGGCTGCGCATCAGTCAGCCTGCGCGCGGCTATCGCGCGGGGGCGGATGCGGTGATGCTGGCCGCGGCCTGTCCCGCGCGGCCGGGGCAGGCGGTGCTGGAACTGGGCTGCGGGGCCGGGGTGGCCAGCCTGTGCCTGGGCTGGCGGGTGCCGGACCTGGCGATCACCGGGCTGGAGCGGCAGCAGTCCTATGCGGACCTGGCCCGCCGCAATGCCGCCGCGAACGGCATCGCGCTGACGGTCCTGACCGGCGATCTGACCGACCCGCCGCGGGATCTGCGCGACGCCTCCTTTGACCATGTGATGATGAACCCGCCCTATTTCCTGGGCGGCACGGCCGCGCCCGACGCGGGCCGCGCCCTGGCCAGACGCGAGGAGACGCCGCTGGCGCAGTGGATCGACGCGGGCCTCAGGCGGTTGCGGCCCGGCGGCTGGCTGACGGTGATCCAGCGGGCCGACCGCCTGGACGGGGTGATGGCCGCGCTTGGCGCGCGTGCCGGGGCGGTGACGATCCTGCCCATCGCCGCGCGGGAGGGCAGCCCGGCGGGGCGCGTCCTGGTCGCGGCGCGAAAGGGCGCGCGCGGTCCGCTGCGCCTGCTGGCACCCCTGATCACCCATGCCGCCCCCCGCCACGACCGCGATGCCGAGGATCTGACCCCCCTGGCTGCCCAGGTTCTGCGCGATGGTGCGCCGATCGCGATGGGAATTGCGAAAGCCGCGTGACAGAATCAACGAGCTGTGGTGCACTGGACGGGTTCGAGACAACTATAGAGGAGTACGCGATGACGGTTGCTTCCCATGTCGAGGAGCTTCGCAAGAAGCATCAGAACCTTTCGGTTGCCGTGGAGAGGGCCCAGAGGAGCCCCAGTGCCCGCGACCACGAAATCACCGCGATGAAGCGCGAAAAACTGCGTCTCAAGGAGCAGATCAACAGACTGGGTCACTGACCCGTCGCCGACCCGACACCAGACGGAAAAAGGCCCGCGCAGATCGCGCGGGCCTTGCCGTTTCAGCAGTGCGGTCCGATGTCAGACGAAGAATTGGCCGCCATTCGCGCTGATCGTGGACCCGGTGATGAAGCCCGCATCGTCCGCGGCCAGGAACACCACGGCGCGGGCGATCTCCTCGGGTTCGCCAAGGCGGCCGACGGGGATCTGCGGGATGATGCGTTCGTTCAGCACCTTTTCGTCGATGGCGCGCACCATCTCGGTGCCGATGTAACCCGGGCAGATGGCGTTGACGGTGATGCCCGCGCGCGCGCCCTCTTGGGCCAGCGCCTTCGTGAAGCCCAGGTCACCCGCCTTGGCTGCGGAATAGTTCGCCTGGCCCGCCTGACCCTTCTGCCCGTTGATCGAACTGATGTTGATCACGCGGCCGAACTTGGCGTTGCGCATGCCGTTCCAGACGCCGTGGGTCATGTTGAAGACGCCGGTCAGGTTGGTGTCGATGACCTCTTTCCACTGCTGGGGGGTCATCTTGTGGAACATCGCGTCGCGGGTGATGCCGGCGTTGTTGACCAGCACGGCGATGGGGCCCAGTTCGGCCTCGACCTGCTTGATGCCTTCGGCGCAGGCGTCGTAATCGGCGACCGACCATTTGTAGGTCTTGATGCCGGTCTCCTCGGTGAAGGCGCGCGCGGCGTCGTCGTTGCCGGCGTAATTGGCCGCGACCGTATAGCCCGCATCCTTCAGCGCCTTCGAGATGGCGGCGCCGATGCCCCGCGATCCTCCGGTGACCAGTGCGACTTTCGACATGTTTCCCCCTCCTTCTTTAGGTTCTTGAAATATTGCTAATCAATGAAGTTTCGGCGCGCAAGATAATTGCGCGCCGAATTGGCTCAGCGTTCCAGGCACATGGCGACGCCCATGCCCCCGCCGATGCACAGCGTGGCCAGGCCCTTTTTCGCGTCGCGGCGGCGCATCTCGAACAGCAGCGTGTTCAGGACGCGCGCGCCCGAGGCGCCGATCGGGTGACCGATGGCGATGGCGCCGCCGTTGACGTTCACGATGGACGGATCCCATCCCATGTCCTTGTTCACCGCACAGGCCTGGGCGGCAAAGGCCTCGTTCGCCTCGACCAGGTCCAGATCGCCGACCGACCAGCCGGCCTTCTCCAGCGCGCGGCGGCTGGCTGGGATCGGGCCGGTGCCCATGATCGCCGGGTCCAGGCCCGCGGTGGCATAGCTTGCGATGCGCGCCAAGGGCGTCAGGCCGCGGCGCGCGGCCTCGTCCTCGGTCATCACCATGACCGCGGCCGCGCCGTCGTTCAGACCGGATGCATTGGCCGCGGTGACCGATCCGTCCTTGGTAAAGGCGGGGCGCAGCTTCTGCATCGCCTCGATCGTGGCGCCGTGGCGGATGTATTCGTCCTTGTCGACGACCGTCTCGCCCTTGCGGGTCTTGACGGTATAGCCGACGATCTCGTCGTCAAAGCGGCCTTCCTTCTGGGCGGCTTCGGCCTTGTTCTGAGAGGCCAGCGCGAATTCGTCCTGCTGGTCGCGGCTGATCTGCCACTTGGCGGCGACGTTCTCGGCCGTCTGACCCATGTGATAGTTGTTGAACGCGTCCCATAGCCCGTCGCGGATCATCGTGTCGATGAACTGCATGTCGCCCATCTTATGACCGGCGCGCAGATAGGCGGCATGCGCCGACAGGGACATGCTTTCCTGACCCCCGGCCAGCACCACGCGGGCGTCGCCCAAGATCACCTGCTGCGCGGCCAGCGCGACGGCGCGCAGGCCCGATCCGCAGACCTGGTTGATGCCCCAGGCCGAGGATTCCTGCGGCAGGCCGGCCTTGATATGCGCCTGGCGGGCGGGGTTCTGGCCCTGCGCGGCAGTCAGCACCTGGCCCAGGATCGTCTCGTCGACCTCGGCCGCGTCGATGCCGGCGCGGGCGACAACCTCGGCCAGGACGGCTGCGCCCAGGTCATGGGCGGGGACATTCGCAAAGGCCCCCAGGAAACTTCCGACCGGGGTGCGGGCGGCGGAAACGATTACGGCTTTGGTCACGGCAGACTCCTTCGCATCAGTGCCGGACGAACCGGCCTGGGGTCAGGATGCTGTTTCGGGACGCTACGTCAAGTCGAAGCCTTGGGACTTTCGGATGATGGCCCCCGCCCGGATGGGCGGAAGTCGCCGTCAGCGGCTGGCCAAGGACGGGGGTTTCTTCCAGGGCGGGGCAATGGTCGGGGCCCCGAAATAGTAGCCCTGCAGGCAATCGATGCCGATATCGATCAGGAAGGCGGCCTCGTCCGCCGTCTCGACCGATTCCGCCACGGTGAACATGTTGAAATGATGCGCGATGGATTGCAGCGCGCGCGTCAGGACCTGATTGTCGGGCTTGGTCGCGATCTCGCGGATGAACTGGCCGTCGATCTTGATCATGTCGAAGCAGAAGTCGCGCAGATAGCGGAACGAGGTATAGCCCGCCCCGAAATCGTCCAGCGCCAGGCTGATGCCGTATCCCTGCACCTCGGCCATGAAGGTCTGGACCTCCTCGGGCATGCCCATGGCGCTGCTTTCGGTGATCTCCAGGATCAGGCGTTCGCCCAGGGTGGTGTCGTCGGACACCCCGCGGCGCAGGGTGTTGATCCATTCGGGATACAGGATCGAGCGTGCCGACATGTTGATCGACAGGCGCAGGCCCGGATCCTCGGCCAGGGTCTGCAGGCCCAGGGACAGCGACAGGCAGTCGATCTTGCGGCCCAGTTCCGTGACTTCGGCCTGGGGCATGAAATCGCGCAGGGGCACCAGGCGGCCGCTGTCGTCGATGATGCGGATCAGTCCCTCGTAAAAGGCGGGGGTCTTGGTGCGCTGCGCCTGGACGATGGGCTGGAAGGCCAGCGTCGCGCTGCCCTTTTCCACCGCCGACGTGACAGCCGCCAGGGTGATGCGGTCCTGATGGCGGATCGCGTCCTCTAGGGGCGAGCTGTTGTCCATAATTCTGTCGCTCACGGGCGGCCTCTTACCGAGTCGGGTCTGCTTGCAGTCTGCCCATATTGGCTTAACCTGCCGTGAATCGTGATCTCTTTCTCAGGTTTGGGTTAACAGATGATGGACCGTTGCGGATGGTGCGGCGATCTGCCGGTCTATGTCGCCTATCACGACACCGAATGGGGCGTGCCCGAACGCGACCCGCGCGCGCTGTGGGAAAAGCTGGTGCTGGACGGGTTCCAGGCGGGCCTGTCCTGGATCACCATCCTGAAGAAACGCGATGCCTTTCGCGCCGAGTTCGACGGGTTCGACCCCGAACGCGTGGCGGCGTGGGACGCGGCGCGGATCGACCGTGCGCTGACGAACCCCGGCATCATCCGCCACCGCGGCAAGATCGAGGCCACCGTGCGCGGCGCCCGCGCCTTTCTGGACATCGAGGCGTCCGAAGGGTTCGCCCCCTGGCTGTGGTCCTTTGTCGGCGGCGCGCCGATCCAGAACGACTGGCCGGACCTGGGACACGTCCCCACCGACACGCCCGAATCGCACGCGATGTCCAAGGCGTTGAAGGCACGCGGTTTCGGGTTCTGCGGTCCGGTGATCACCTATGCCTTCATGCAGGCCACGGGCATGGTGAACGACCATGTCGTGACCTGCCACAGGCATGGTCCCGTCAGGGCGCTGTCAGCTGGGTGAGCAGCGTCTTGGCGGCGTTCGAATCCCATTCGGCGTCGCCCAGATAGCGGGCGACCTCGCGGCCCTCGCGGTCGATCAGCACCGTCACGGGCAGGCCCACGACGCCCATCTCGCGCGCGACCTGCTGGCGCGGGTCCAAAAGGACCGGCAGGTTCTCGACGCCGACCTCGGCATAGAAATCGTCGATGCGCTCGACCGCGTTGCGTCCGGTGGCGATCGTCACCACCTCGAAGTCGTCGCCGCCCAGTTCGGCCTGCAGGCGGTCCAAGGCGGGCATCTCCTCGCGGCAGGGCGCGCACCAGGTGGCCCAGAAGTTCAGCAGCACGACCTTGCCCTGCCAGTCGGCCAGGGTGTGGGTGCCGCCGTCGCGGTCGGTGAACTCGGCGGCCGCCACGCGGGCGGGGTCTTCGGCCACGACCAGCTTGTCCAGCCCCCCGTCGCGCGCCGCCTGCCAGTCGGGGCCTGCGGCGAAGGCGGTGTTTGCACCGAAAACAAGGGCCGTATAAAGCAGGGCGGAACGCAGCATGTGACCTCCGAAGGACGTACTTGATGACCGACCGGCCCCAGACCACCGCCAACAGCATGTGGGGCGGGCGCTTTGCCGCCGGTCCCGACGCGATCATGGAGGCGATCAACGCCTCGATCGGGTTCGACCGGCGGCTCTACGCCCAGGATATCCGGGGCAGCCGGGCCCATGCGGCGATGCTGGCCGCCACGGGCATCATCAGCGATAGCGATGCCGAGGCCATCGGGAAAGGCCTGCTCACCGTCTTGTCAGAAATCGAGGCCGGCCAGTTCGCCTTCCGCACCGACCTGGAGGACATCCACATGAACGTGGAGGCCCGCCTGAAAGAGGTCATCGGCGAACCCGCAGGCCGCCTGCACACGGGCCGGTCCAGGAATGACCAGGTGGCGACCGATTTCCGGCTGTGGGTGCGCGACCAGTGCGACGCGGCCATCGACGGGCTGACCGCGCTGATCCGCGCGGCTTTGTCGCAGGCCGAAGGCGGCGCCGATTGGGTCATGCCGGGCTTCACCCATCTGCAGACCGCGCAGCCGGTGACCTGGGGCCACCACATGATGGCCTATGTTGAGATGTTCGGCCGCGACCTGTCGCGGTTCCAGGACGCCCGCAAGCGCATGAACGAATCGCCCCTGGGGGCCGCGGCGCTGGCGGGCACGGGCTATCCGATCGACCGGGACATGACTGCTGCGGCCCTGGATTTCGACCGTCCCATGGCCAACAGCCTGGACGCGGTCAGCGACCGGGATTTCGCGCTGGAGTTCCTGGCGGCCAGCAGCATCTGCGCTGTCCACATGTCGCGCCTGGCCGAGGAGCTGGTGATCTGGTCGTCGGCACAGTTCCGCTTCGTGTCCATGTCGGACAAGTGGTCGACCGGGTCGTCGATCATGCCGCAGAAACGCAACCCCGACGCGGCCGAGCTGATCCGCGCCAAGATCGGCCGCATCCTGGGGGCCACGGTCGCGCTGTTCACGGTGATGAAGGGCCTGCCCTTGGCCTATTCCAAGGACATGCAGGAAGACAAGGAGCAGGTCTTCGACGCCGCCGACACGCTGATGCTGGCGCTGGCCGCGATGACCGGCATGCTGTCGGACCTGACTGCGAACCGCGACCGGCTGGAGGCCGCGGCGGGGGCCGGGTTCTCGACCGCGACGGATCTGGCCGACTGGCTGGTGCGCGAACTGGGCCTGCCGTTCCGCGACGCCCATCACGTCACCGGATCGCTGGTGGCCCTGGCCGAACAGGGGGGCGTCGATCTGCCCGATCTGTCGCTGGCGCAGATGCAATCGGTGCATGGTCAGATCACCGACGATGTGTTCAATGTGCTGGGCGTGCACAATTCCGTCGCCTCGCGCCAAAGCTATGGCGGCACGGCGCCCGCGCAGGTGCGCGCGCAGATCGCCCGCTGGAAGGAGAAACTGGCATGAGAAACACGGTCATCATCGTCGTCGTCCTGGTCGTGGTCGTGGCCGTCCTGGCCAGCTGCGGCGTCGACGGCGCCCCGCAGCGCCCGGTCGAGAAGCCCCTGCAGCAGCAGATGGGCGTCACCGTCAGCGGCGATGCCCGGTTCGGCGTGTCGGCCGAGCTGTAGATGGACCACTTCCTCTACAGGAACGGCGAGCTCTACGCCGAGGACGTGCCCCTGTCCTGCATCGCGCAGCAGGTCGGCACACCCGTCTACGTCTATTCCGCGGCCACGCTGACGCGGCATTTCGGCCTGTTCCGGCAGGCGCTGGACTGGACCGACCACCTGGTCTGCTTTGCGGTCAAGTCGAACAGCAACCTGGCGGTGCTGAAGCTGATGGGCGATCTGGGCGCGGGCATGGACGTGGTGTCGGGCGGGGAATACGCCCGTGCCAAGGCCGCCGGCGTACCCGGCGAGCGAATCGTGTTCTCGGGCGTGGGCAAGACCATCCCCGAGATGCGCATGGCCATCGAAGGCGGCATCCGGCAGTTCAACATCGAGAGCGAGCCCGAGATGCGTGCCCTGTCCGCACTGTGCGTCAGCATAGGCGCCACGGTGCCGGTGGCGATCCGCGTGAACCCCGACGTGGACGCCAAGACGCATGAGAAGATCGCCACGGGCAAGTCCGACAACAAGTTCGGCATCCCGATTTCCCGCGCCATGGCCGTCTATGCCGAGGCCGCGTCCCTGCCGGGTCTGCGCGTCGTGGGTGTGGACGTGCATATCGGCAGCCAGCTGACCGATCTGGCGCCCTTCCGCGCCGCCTATCTGAAGGTGGCCGAACTGACCCGTGCGCTGCGCGCCGAGGGGCACGACATCACCCGCCTGGACCTGGGCGGTGGCCTGGGCATCCCCTATCGCCGCGACAACAGCGCGCCGCCTTTGCCCATCGAATACGGGCAGGTGATCCGCGAGACGGTGGGCGATCTGGGCTGTCAGATCGAGATCGAGCCGGGCCGCAACATCGTCGGCAATGCCGGCGTCCTGCTGTCGCGGGTGATCTATGTGAAGAACGGCGAGGATCGCGACTTCCTGATCGTGGATGCGGCGATGAACGACCTGCTGCGCCCGGCCATGTACGGCGCGCATCATGACATCGTCCCACTGGTCGAGCCCGCCGTCGGCGCGCCGGTGCGGCCCTATGACGTGGTGGGTCCGGTCTGCGAATCGGGGGATACCTTCCAGAAAGGGGCCGATCTGCCCGAACTGGCGGCAGGGGGGCTGGTCGCGTTCCGGTCGGCCGGGGCCTATGGTGCAGTGATGGCGTCGGAATACAATTCCCGCCCGCTGGTCCCCGAGGTGCTGGTGCAGGGCGATCACTTCGCCGTCATCCGGGCACGCCCCACGTTTGAGGAAATGCTGGCACGGGATAGCATCCCGGCATGGCTTTGATCGGGCGACAGCACGACACCGACAGCCCGGGGGCCGTCAGCCCCCGGACCCCCGAGGGTATTTTCACAACGGAGATGGGGCCGGTGGCCCGTGCCCTGCGCCTGACCCGCGCGGGCATGGCATGGGAACGCGCGGCGCGGGCCTTCTGGCCGCTGACGACGCTGCTGTTTTTCGGCATCGCGTTGCTGTGGCTGGGCGCGGTGGCGGCCTTGCCTCAAGTGCTGCTGCCTTGGCTGGCGGGCCTGTGGCTGCTGGCGGTCGTGATCGCGGCGGTGCGGGGCGGATGGCGCTTTCGCCGCGTGCGCCGGGCCGAGGCGCTGGCCCGGCTGGACCGCACCCTGCCCGGGCGCCCGCTGACCGCGCTGTCCGACCGTGCAGCGATCGGCGGCGAGGGGCCGCTGTGGCAGGCGCATCTGGCGCAGATGCGCGATGCCGCGCTGGCCGCGCGCGCGGTGCGCCCCGATGCGGACCTTGCCCGGCGCGACCCGTTCGCCCTGCGATTGGCGGGGCTGGTGGCGCTGGTGATGGCGCTGATCTTCGGGGGGGCGGGCCAGATGGGCCTGGGTCTGCGCGCCCTGGCCGCCACGATGGCCACGCCGCAGCCGGGCGCCGCGCCGCCGCAGGGGCCAGTCTGGGAGGGCTGGGCCGAACCGCCCGCCTATACCCGCCGCCCGACCCTGTACCTGAACGCCCTGGACGAGGGGCAGGTGTTGGACCTGCCCCAAGGCAGCACGGTCAGCTTTCGCCTCTATGCCCAGGGGGCAGAGGTGACCCAGGACATCGGACCCGTCACGTTGGACGATCCGACGGCGCCGGCATTCCGGGCCGACCGCACTGGCAGCATCGACGTCCAGGGACGTCGTTTCGCCGTGACCGTACAGCCCGATGCCGTCCCGGTGATCCGCGCAGGCGCCGCGCCCACGCGCCGCGCCGACGGGCGGATGATCCAGGATTACCAGGCCGGGGACGATCACGGCGTCATCTCGGCTCAGGCGGTCATCGCGCTGGACCTGGACGCGGTCGATCGCCGCTTTGGCCTGACCGTCGCGCCCGAGCCGCGCGACCCGGTGGCGCTGGACCTGCCCCTGCCACGGGGCGACCGCCGTGCGGTGCAGGGACAGCTGGCCGAGGACCTGTCGCGCCACCCCTGGGCCAACCTGCCCGTGACCGTCACACTGCGCGCGGTGGACGGGATCGACCAGGCGGGCCAGTCCGACCCGATGGCGCTGCCCCTGCCGGGGCGGCGGTTCTTCGATCCGTTCGCGGCCACCCTGATCGAGCTGCGCCGCGACCTGCTGTGGTCGCGCGAGAATGCCGGGCGCAGCGCCGAGATCCTGCGCGCCGTCACCTGGCAGCCCGAGGGGTTCGTCGAGGACGATCTGTATGCCGAGCTGCGCGCGGCGGTGCGGCTGCTGGACGGGGACGACCTGACCCCGGAAGCCCGCGACCGTCTGGCCGAGGTCCTATGGGAGGCCGCGATCCTGTTGGAGGATGGCGGTCTGTCGGATGCGCTGGAACGGATGCGCGCCGCGCAGGAGCGCCTGTCAGAGGCGATCCGCAATGGGGCCAGCCCCGACGAGGTCCAGCGGCTGATGGACGAGCTGCGCGAGGCGACCGACGCCTATACCGACATGCTGGCGCAGGAAAGCCAGCCGCAGGATCAGGCCGACAGCCCCGACCGGGGCGGCCAGCAGGGCCAGACCATCACCGCAGACCAGATCCAGGAGATGATGGACGAGATCCAGCGCCTGATGAACGAGGGCCGCATGGCCGAGGCGGAGGCCCTGCTGGACCAATTCAACCGGATGATGGAGAACCTGCAGGTTCAGCAGAGCCAGGGGCAGGGCGAGGGAGAGGGCCGGCAGGGTAGCCAGCCGATGAACCGCCTTGCCGACACGCTGCGCGAGCAGCAGGAGCTGTCGGACGAGGCGTTCCGCGACATGCAGCGCCAGTTCGGCCAAGGCCAGCAGCCCGGTGACGAGGGCCAGGACGGCGGCAGCATGGCCGACCGCCAGCGCGCGCTGCGCGAGGAGTTGGGCCAGCAGCAGGGGTTGATGCCCGGGCAGGGGTCACCCGAAGGCGACGCCGCGCGGCGCCAGCTGGACGAGGCCGGGCGCGCGATGGAGGAAGCCGAACAGGCCCTGCGAGACGGCGACATGGCCGGCGCGATGCAGCGCCAGGCCGATGCGATCCAATCCATGCGCGAGGGGATGCGCGCCCTGGGCGACATGATGGCCCAGGAGGGGCAGGAGGGGCAGGAGGGCCAGCAGGGCGGCGAGGGGCAGCAGCCCGGCCAGCAACCCGGCCAGTCGGCGCAGGGCAGCCAGGGGCAGCCTTATCAGGGTCGGCCGCAGTTGGACCCCCTGGGCCGCGAGAGCATGGGTGGCGGCAATGTCATCACCAACGGCGATCCGCTGGCCGAGGGGTTGGACCCCGCACGCCGTGCCCGCGACCTGCTGGACGAGATCCGCCGCCGCAGCGGGCAGCCGGACCGCCCGCAGGACGAACGCGATTACCTGGGCCGGTTGCTGGACCGGTTCTGACGGCTCAGCCGCCGACGCGGGCCGCCAGCCATTGCCGCAGTGCATCCAGCCCGTCACGCGCCGCAGCCAGCGTCCCCGACAACGGCCAGCCGCGCGTCTCGGCCACCGGGGCCAGCAGATAGACCGCCAGCACCGCCGCGGCGGCCAGCAGCGCCATCGTCATGCCCGCGCCGAAGCCGCGGCCCTGGCGCATCACCCGGATGGGCGTGGCCGTGGCACGGCGATGCACCGTGGTTTCAGCCTGCTGGCGCAATTCGGGCTGGCGCAGGTCCGGCTGGCGCCGTTCCGGTTCACGGGCGTCACGGGCGTCACGGGCGTCACGGGCGTCAGGGCCACTGGGTGCTTGGGCGCGGGGCGCATCCGAAATCGCGGGGGTCGGCGCCGCGATGTTCGGCGCCGCGATGGCCGGGGAAGGCGGGGGCAGGGCCGCGGGCATTGGGGGCAGCGTCACGGTGGTCGCGGGCCAGTCGATCTCCTCGGCGCCGGGGCGCGTGTCGTCCTGCCGTTCGGCGTCGCGCAGGCGGCGTTCGTGATCGACCTCGCTTTTCAGCATGTCCAGCACGTCCGGCGACAGGCGCGTGCGGGCCGGCGGCAGGGGGCGAGGCGTCTCGTCTTGGTCGGGGCGCCTGCTGAAGAACCGGCCCAGATCCAGTCGTCCCCCGGCGGCCGGGGGATGGGCCTGCCAGACATGGCCGCAGGCGGGGCATTCGACCTCGCGGCCGCCCTGGGGAATGGCGTCGGGGGGCAGCGCATATTCGGCGCGGCAACCCGGACAGATCAACTTGAATTCAGCCATGCCACCCTCGCATTCATCGTGCGGCTGTTCTATCAAGCGCGGGTCCGGCTTCCAAGTCGCGCCGGGCGCCAAGGGCCCGCACCAGACGGGTCGCAGCGGAAAAGAGGTGGCGCTTGATCGAGATGCGGGATGTCGGCTTCGGCTATCAGGGCCAGGACGAGCTGTTGTCGGGCATGACGCTGACCCTGCAGCCGGGCATGTTCCATTTCCTGACCGGACCGTCCGGATCGGGCAAGACCACGCTGCTGCGGCTGTGCTTTGCGGATCTTCTGCCCAGTTCGGGCCAGATGACGGCCTTTGGCCAGGACATGCGCGGGCTGTCGCGCGACGGCATCGCCGATCTGCGCCGCCGCGTGGGCGTGGTCCACCAGGACCCGCAGTTCCTGGACCATCTGCCCCTGGCAGAAAACATCGCGCTGCCCCTCTCCATCGCCGGAGAGGAGGTGGACATGGACGCGCTGCGCGATCTTCTGGGCTGGGTCCAGCTGTCCCAGCACGCCCGCGCCCTGCCGCCGTCGCTGTCGGGCGGCGAACGCCAGCGGGCCGCGCTGGCCCGCGCGGTGATCCTGTCGCCGGACCTGGTGCTGGCGGATGAACCCACGGGCAACCTGGACTGGGACATGTCCATGCGGCTGATGCAATTGCTGATCGAGCTGAACAAGTCGGGCAAGACTGTCCTGGTGGCGACCCATGACCTGAACCTGATCCGCGCCACCAAGGCGCAGGTGACGGCGCGCGTCCTGCGGATCACCGGCGGCAGCCTGCATCTGGCGGGGGCGGATCTCTGATGGGACGGCTGAATATCGGAAGCCTGTGGCAGGGCCTGACGGGTGACAAGGACGGCGCCGGCGACCGCATCGTGCCGCCGACCGGGTTCACGGCGCAGCTGACGCTGTTTTCCGCAGGCGCCATGGCGTTCCTGGCGGTGTTCGCGCTGGCGCTGGCGCTGGCGACGGGGCGGCTGGCCGACCGCTGGTCCTCCGAACTGGCCGGCAGCGTGACGGTCCGCGTCAGCGCGCCGGTGGCGGAACAGGACGCGCTGGTGCAATCGGCGCTGTCGATCCTGCAGACCACGCCGGGCGCGGGCACCCCGCGGCTGTTGCCCGAAGACGAGCTGGCCCAGCTGCTGGAGCCGTGGTTCGGGCCGGACATGCCCGTGGACGCGCTGCCCGTGCCCGCCCTGATCGACCTGCCCGTCGAGGGCGAGTTCGATGCCGAGGGCCTGCGCCTGCGCCTTGAGGCCGAGGTGCCGGGCGCGGTGCTGGACGATCACACCGAATGGCGCCGGCCGCTGGTCTCGGCCGCGAACCGGCTGCGGATGCTGGGCATCGTGTCGCTGATGCTGATCGGGGCCGCCTCGGCCGCGATGATCACGCTGGCGGCCAAGGCCGCGCTGGCCGCGAACGTCCAGGTGATCCGCGTCCTGCGCCTGATCGGCGCGCGCGACCTGACCATCGCCACGGCCTTCGTGCGTCGGTTCACCCGGCGCGCCGCGATGGGGTCCGCCGTCGGCACCGTGCTGGGCATGGGCGCGATCGCCATCCTGCCCGATGCCAGCGCCGCGGGCGGGTTCCTGACCGGGCTGGGCTTTCAGGGCGCCGACTGGCTGATGCCGCTGACCATCCCGCTGATCGCGGCGGGGGTGGGCTTTGTCGCCACGCGGTGGGCGGCGCTGAAGATGCTGGAGGCCGTGCGATGACCGACGGGGCGCGTCCCGGCGCGCTGACCCCCTGGCAGTACGTCCAGAACGTGCTGTTCTATGTCCATGTCGCCTGCGCAACGTTGATCATCGGCCTATTCGGCCTGCCTGCGCTGCGCCACGGGCGGGCAGGCGCGAACCGCATCGCCACGCGCTGGATCGCCTACATGGTCTGGGCCGCGCGCATCCACCTGCGCCTGACCTGCGAGATCCGCGGCACGCCGCCGACCCATGACTGCATCGTCGCGGCCAAGCACCAGTCGTTCTGGGACATCATGGTCATCGCCCATGCCGTCCCCCGCCGCGCCTTCATCATGAAGCGCGAGGTGATGCGCGTCCCGGTCATGGGCTGGTACGCGTGGAAGACCGGCTGCATCCCCATCGACCGGTCGCGCGGGCGCGACGCGATGGCCGCGATCAGCAGCACCATCAACCAGCGCCTGTCGGCCGAGGGGCTGGGCCAGCTGATCATCTATCCCGAGGGCACGCGCACCCTGCCGGGCCAGCGCAAGCCCTACAAGCAGGGCGTGGCCACGATCCGCGAGGGGACCGGCCTGCCGGTCGTGCCCGTCGCGGTGAACACCGGCATGTTCTGGCCGCGCAGCGGGTGGGGCATCCGCCCCGGCCGCGCGGTGGTCGAGTTCCTGCCGCCCATCGATCCCACCATCCCGGCCGAGGGTTTCCTGCCCCGCCTGCGGGCCGAGATCGAGACCCATTCCGATCGCTTGATGGCCGAGGCCGGGCTGGTCCTGCCGGAACTGGGCGACGCCGATGACGCCACCCGGAACCGCTCTCACCTCAGGTCGTAGTAGCGCGGGATATGCGGCCCCTGCGGCGGCAGCCCGATGTCGCGCCGCATGTGCGGGGACATCAGGTACGGATCGGGCGGCCGCGGCCGCCTGCGCCGTGGCAGCAGCGCCGCGCGGATCGCGGCCCATAAGACCGCCGTCGCGCCGTGTCGGGCGATCAGGCGGTGCATCGCGGGACGCAGGCGGGCGCTTTGCGGATGAAGATCGGCAATCATCGTCAGTCTCCGGAGATGAGGACCGGACAGGGCGGTGCCTTGTGCGGTCGATGGGGTTCAGGGAAGGGATGACGCCATGCGGACAGGCCCGCGGATCGCGGTCGTGTCAGGTCATGATGTCAGCGGGGTCTGCCTTGCGGCGGTCAGGCGCCTTGTCGCGACGACAAGGGACGCATCGAACCGGTGCGGGTCAGGGCGGGGGCATTGGCATATGATGTCATGGACCCCTCCTTTCGCGCATGCGTTGCGGGCAGGAGTGCAGGCTGGCCCAGCCTTGCATTTCGCGCAAGACGGCAAAACGCGACAGCCGCCCCAAGACGGGACGGCTGTTGCAGGCCGGTCACAGTATCGTGTGCGTCAGGCCGCGAGCCCCTTGGAGCCCATCGCCAGGAACTTGGCGCGGCGGTCCTTGATCAGCTGGTCGGGTTTCATGTCCGACATCTCGGCCAGCATCGCGGTGATCTCGGCGCCCACGGCAGCGATGGCCTGATCGGGTGCGCGCTGCGCCCCGCCCAGGGGTTCGGCGATGATGCGGTCGATCACGGCCAGCTTCTTCAGGTCCTGCGCGGTCAGGCGCAGCGCCTCGGCCGCGTCGCGCATCTTTTCGGCGTCCTTCCACAGGATCGACGCGCAGCCTTCCGGAGAGATGACCGAGTAGATCGAATGTTCCAGCATGGCGATGCGGTTCGCGGTGGCAAAGGCCACGGCTCCGCCTGACCCGCCTTCGCCGATGATGACGCTGACCAGCGGCACGCCGATCTCAAGGCATTTCATGGTGCAGCGGGCGATTGCCTCGCTTTGTCCCCGTTCTTCGGCGCCCTTGCCGGGATAGGCGCCGGGCGTGTCCACCAGCGTGATCACGGGCAGGCCGAAACGGTGCGCCATGTCCATCAGGCGGATCGCCTTGCGGTACCCCTCGGGGCGGGCCATGCCGAAATTGTGGTGGATGCGCGACTTGGTGTCGTTGCCCTTCTCATGGCCGATCACCACGCAGGGCGCGTCGTTGAAGCGCGCCAGGCCGCCCATCACCGCGTGGTCGTCGCCAAAGGCGCGGTCGCCCGCCAGGGGCGTGTATTCGGTGAACAGCGCCTGGATATAGTCGCTGCAATGCGGGCGGTCGGGATGGCGGGCGACTTGCGTCTTCCGCCAGGGGTCCAAGGTCTTGTAGAGGTCGCGCAGCAGGTCCGACGACTTGCGGTCCAGCGCCGCGGCCTCCTTCTCGACGTCGAGGGTGCCGTCGCCCTTGCGGGCCATGGCGCGAAGTTCCTCGGCCTTGCCCTCGATGTCGGCGAGCGGTTTTTCGAAATCCAGATAGACCATGCGGCATGCCTTTGGGGTTCGGGTTTGGCGCTATATAGGTCGGTGCGGGACGGGTTGCAACGCGGGCGCGGCGGCCGGCATCCGCGGGGCCGGGCGCCGCGCCCGCGTCACTGCAGGTCGGCGAAGGCCGCGCGCAGCCGGTCCGCCGCCTCGATCACCCGCGCCCGCGGCGTCGCGATGTTGAAGCGCATGAACCCGTCGCCGCCCAGCCCGAAGGTCGCGCCGTGATTGGCCGCGATCCGGGCGTCGTCCTGGATGCGACGGGTGATTTCCGCGTCGGTCATGCCGGTGTCGCGGAAATCGACCCAGGACAGATAGGTTGCCTGCAGGGGCATCGACCGCAGACCGGGAATCGCGTTCACCGCCTGATCGAAGATCCGCCGGTTGCCGTCCAGGTAATCGACCAGCGCATCGACCCAGGCCGCGCCCTCGGGCGAATAGGCCGCCGCGACCATGTCCTGGCCCAGCATCGCCGGAGAGATCCCCGCGGCGGCCAGCGCGCCCTGGAACCGCGCCCGCAGGCCGGGGTCGGGGATGATCGCGTTGCCGATATGGGCGCCCGCGATGTTGAAGGTCTTGGTGGCGGCGGTCAGCGTCACCAGGCGCGGCAGGATGTCGGGTGCCACGGTCGCCATCATCCGGTGACGGGGGCCGCCCGGCAGGACCAGGTCGGCATGGATGTCGTCCGAGATCAGGATCAGGTCGTGGCGGTCGCAGAAATCGGCGACCTGGCGCAGTTCGGCTTCGGACCAGACGCGGCCGCCGGGATTGTGCGGCGAACACAGGATCATCATCCGTTCGCGCCCGGTCAGCATCCCTTCCCACGCGTCCCAGTCCAGGGCGTACTGGCCGTCGGTCATCGCCAGGGGCAACTCGACCAGGTCGCGGCCGGCGGCGCGGATCACCCGGCCGAAGGCGTGATAGACCGGCGCCATCACGACCACCCCGTCGCCGGGCCGCGTATAGGCGTTCAGCGCCATCGCGACCGCGTTGACCAGCCCCGCGCAGGTCAACACCCATTCGGGCCGGATCTGCCAGCCGTGGCGATGCGCCATCCACCAGCCGATCGCCGCCAGATAGGGCGGGTTCGCGCCGGGATAGCCATAGACGCCATGCGCCGCGGCGCGGTCCACCGCCGCCTGGACCGCCGCGGGGGGCGCGAAATCCATGTCGGCCACCCACATGGCCAGGCCGTCATCGGCGCCCACGCCGTATGCGGCCTGCATGTCGTCCCACTTGCTGCAATGCGTGCCGCGGCGGTCGATGATGCGGTCGAAATCGGGCTGGGTCATGGGGGCTCCTGCGGGCTGCGTCACCCTAGCCTAGCGGGGTTGTTGCTTATGGTGAAGGCTTGCCCTAAATCCCTTGCCATGAGCCTGAGACCCATCCTGATCCATCCCGATCCGCGCCTGAAGAAGGTGGCCCAACCCGTGGCCCGCATCACGCCCGAGATCGAGACATTGGCCGCGGACATGCTGGCCACCATGTACGAGGCGCCCGGCATCGGCCTGGCCGCGCCGCAGATCGGCGTGGGCCTGCGCGTCTTCACCATGGATGCCAACCGCGACCCCGAGGCGCCGCGCGCGCCCCTGGTGCTGGTCAACCCCGAGGTGACCTGGGCGTCGGACACGCCCAACACCTATGAGGAGGGCTGCCTGTCCATCCCCGACCAGTACGGAGAGGTCACGCGGCCCGCGCAGATCCGCATGCGCTGGCTGGGGCTGGACGGCAAGACCCACGAACGCGAGTTCGACGAGTTGTGGGCCACCTGCGCCCAGCACGAGCTGGATCACCTGGACGGCGTGCTGTTCATCGATCACCTCTCCGCCATCAAGCGGCAGATGATCACCCGCAAGATGGTCAAGCTGAAGCGGGACCTGGCCCGTGCCTGATCGCACGGGTGCCAGCGGCTGGATGCGCCCCGACCTGCCGGGGGATCTTGGCCGCGGCACCCTGCGCGACATCGTCCTGTGGCCGGACCCGCGCCTGCGCCTGCGCGCGGAACCCGCCGGCTACATGACCGGCCCCGAACTGCGCGTGCTGGCCGCCGACATGCTGGCCACCATGTATCACGCCCAGGGCCGCGGCCTGGCCGCCCCGCAGATCGGCGTGCTGCGCCGGATCTTCGTCATGGATGCCGGCTGGAAGGACGGCGCGCCCGCCCCCCTGGTCCTGATCGACCCCGAGATCCTGGTCAGGTCGCCGCAGACTGAGACCGCGCCCGAAGGGTGCCTGTCCATTCCCGGCGGCCCCGTCGAGGTCATGCGCCCCGCCGCCATCGGAATCGGCTGGTATGATCTGGACGGCCGCTATCAGGTGCGCGACATGCAGGGTCCCGCCGCCCGCATCGCCCAGCACGAGGTCGATCACCTGGACGGCCTGTTGATCGTGAAGGACTGACCATGGCCGCGCGCGCGTTCCTGCCCTATGCCGACCCCCGCCTGCACCGCCCCGCCGCGCCGGTGGCAGAGATCACCGAATCCGTCCGCATGATCTGGGACGACATGGTCGACACCATGGAGGCGATGCCCGGCGTGGGCCTGGCCGCGCCCCAGATCGGCATCATGATGGCGCTGGCCGTCGTCGATGCCTCGGGACCGCGCGGACAGGCGGTCCGCATGGCCAACCCCCGGATCCTGCATGCCAGCGTGAAGCTGCGCGAGCACGAGGAGGCCAGCCCCAACCTGCCCGGCGTCTCGGCCCCGATCAGCCGCCCCCGGGCGGTCACGGTGCGGTTCCTCAACCAGGACGGCGTCGAGGAGGACCGCGATTTCGTCGGCCTGTGGGCCACCAGCGTCCAGCACCAGATCGACCACCTGGCCGGGCGGATGTATGTCGATCACCTGACCCCCCTGCGCCGCAAGATGCTGGTCGCGCGGTCGGCCAAGCTGCACCGCCGCTGATTTTTTCCGTCGTTATGGAATAGAACGACCCGTCGTGCCGTTCTGCTGTCGAACGGCCCGAAAGGCCGTCCGTGCAACGGGGACCGGCGTCGCGCCCCGTCGCAAGATCGCCGCGGCGCCGGGATTTTCAGAAGGATGCACCCCATGGCACGACTGTTCGGAAATGACGACGACAACCGCCTGACCGGCACCAACGTGGCCGACCTGATCTATGGCCGGTCGGGCGACGACGCGCTCTATGGCTTTCGTGGCAACGACACGATCGACGGAGGCGAGGGCAACGACCGCATCTGGGCCGGCGAGGGCGCGAACCGCGTGTCCGGCGGCTCGGGCAACGATCGCATCTGGGCGGGCGCGGGCAACGACGTGATCGCCGCGGGCGAGGGCAATGACATCGTCGCCGCCGGCCACGGCAACAACCGCATCTGGGGCGGCGATGGCGACGACGTCCTGTACGCCGGCGCCGGGCGCGATACGCTGGACGGCGGTGATGGGAACGACCGCATGGCGTCGGGGGCGGGCAACGACATCCTGACCGGGGGCGAGGGCGACGACCGGATGATCGCGGGCTTCGGCGCCGACCGCCTGATCGCCGGAGAGGGCAACGACACGCTGAACGGCGGGCTGGGCAACGACACGATGACCGGCGGCGAGGGGGCGGACGTGTTCGTCTTCAACGGCGGGCGCGACCGGATCACCGACTTCGAGAACGGCGACGACGACATCGACCTGCGCGCCCTGGCCAATGTCGACAACTATGCCCAGATCCGCGGCGCCGCCGTGCAGAGCGGGTCCGACGTCGTGCTGAGTTTCGGCCCCAACCAGCTGGTCATCGAGGATTTCCGCCTGAACCAGATGAGCAGCGACGACTTTTCCTGGTAATATCTTTAGACGGTCCCCCCGCGCAGGTTCGCCCTGCGCGGGGTGTTTTCATGTCTGCGCAGGCAGGTCGTCGCGCACCCGCTCCCACGCCAGGGTCAGGTGGCGGCCCAGGATGTCCGACAGTCCGTCCGAATCCCGCGCCTCCAGCGCCGCGATCATCCGTTCGTGCTCGGCGACCGCGCTGGCCCATTTTTCCGCACCTTCGTGCCCGATGAAGCGGACGCGCTTCAACCGGGTCTGCAGGCGGGCATGCACCTCGGACAGGGCACCGTTGTCGGCAAGTGCCACGATGGCCGTATGGATCGCCTGGTTCAGCTTGTAATAGGCCATGCGGTCGCGCCGGGCATAGCAGTCGAGCATCCTGTCATGCAGCGCCCGCACGCCCGCGATGCCCGCATCCGTCGCCTGTGCGCAGGCGATGATCCCCGCCTGCTGCTCCAGGATGCGGATCACCTCCAGCATGTCGCGGACCTCGCGCGCGCCGAACTGCTTGACCACCGCGCCCCGTGCCGGGACCAGTTCGACCAGCCCCTCGGATGCCAGGTACTTGATCGCCTCGCGCAGCGGCGTGCGGGACACGCCCAGCTGCTGGCCGATCTGGCCCTCGTTCAGGCGGGTCCCGGGTGGCAGCTGCCCCTCGATGATCATGTCGCGCAGCCGCGACAGGATCGCGTCCAGCAGGGGCAGGCGTTCGATGCGGGCGTCTGTGTCTGACATGTCGGTTACCGGCGTCTCCGTTGGCGCGTCTGTCTCTGGCTATGACGGAGGGGGTGGCAAGTCAATATTGCCTTCTGTGTGTTGTATACAGAATTATTGATACGCTTTTGGGGCCGTGCTAGCAAGAACCCGGGACGTGATTCGGAAGGGGGATCGATGTCGGGGAACACCATGCGTTGGACGCCGCAGGACTGGCCCATCGCCTGTGCGATGATCCCGTTCGCATCCGTCCAGGATGCCGGGCCGGCCGCCTGGGCACGCGATCTGGGGCAGGTCGCGGCGGCGGGGTTCGATGCAGTCGATCCGACCGACAGCTGGCTGCGGCTGGCCGATCTGGACGATGCTGGACGGGCGCGGTTCGTGGCGATCTGCCGTGACCTGGGACTGACCGTTCCGGCCATCTCGACCTCACGGCGCAGCGTGATCGACCCGGTGCAGGGTGACGACCATCTGGCCTATTGCCATCGTGTCATCGACTGCGCCGCCGATCTTGGCGCGGGGCATGTCAGCTTTGGCCTGTTCGGCCCGCTGAGCGACGCGCAGCGCGCCGCCCTGTGGTTCTGGACCGAGCCGGGGGTGACGAACCCCGACGATCCCGCCACCCGCGCCCTGGCCGTCGCCCGCATCCGCGACCTGGGCCGCCACGCCGCCGATCGCGGCATCCAGGTCGCGCTGGAGATGTACGAGGACACCTATCTGGGCACCGCCTCCGACGCGGTCGCCTTCGTCACCGACGTGGACCTCCCGTCGGTCCGGCTGAACATCGATATCGGCAACCTGATCCGCCTGCATCGGCCCGTGCAGCCCTGGGCGGAGATGATCGCGCTGTGCGCGCCCTTCGCGGGCTACTGGCACGTCAAGAACTACTACCGGATGACCGACCCGTCGGGGGTCATCCTGTCCCATCCCGCGCCCATGATGGGCGGCACCATCAATTGGCGCGCGGCGATCAACACCGCGCTGGACCTGGGCTTTTCCAGCCCCTTCCTGGTCGAGCATTACGGCGGCGACGGACTTGGGGTCTGCGCCGAGAACCGCGACTACATCCGCCGCATCCTGGCGCAGAGAAGGACCCTGCCATGACCAAGATCGTGGACCGCCCCGAGGATTTCGCCGCGACCGCGCTGGCGGGATTCTGCGCCGCCAATGCCGACCGTGTCATTCCCGTCCCGCACGGCGCGTTGCGCGCATATGCCGGGGCGCCGGGCAAGGTGGCCTTGGTCGTGGGCGGAGGGTCGGGGCATTATCCGGCGTTCCTGGGCTATGTCGGTCCGGGCCTGGCCGACGGGGCGGTGGCGGGGGACGTGTTCGCGTCACCCTCGACCAGTGCGGTGGTCGGGGTGGCGCGGGCGGCGGACCTGGGCGGAGGCGTCATCCTGGGCTTTGGGAACTATGCGGGCGACGTGCTGAACTTTGGCGCCGCTGCCGAACGTCTGCGCGCCGAAGGGATCGATGCGCGCATCCTGGCCGTGACCGATGACGTGGCCAGCGCGCCCGCGACCGACGCCGCGCGCAGGCGGGGCGTGGCGGGCGACCTGCTGGTCTTCAAGATCGCCGGTGCCGCGGCCGAGGCGGGCCTGGACCTGGACGCGGTGATGGATCTGGCCAGACGCGCCAATGCGCGGATCGTGTCCTTCGGGCTGGCCTTCGACGGCTGCACCCTGCCGGGACAGGCGGCACCCCTGTTCACCGTGCCCGAGGGGCAGGTCGCCCTTGGCCTGGGCATCCACGGAGAGCCGGGGATCGCCGAGCAGGCCATCCTGCCCGCTGCCGATCTGGCCCGGATGCTGCTGGAGCCGCTGCTGGCGGAACGGCCCCAAGGCCATGACGGCCGCGTGGCCGTGGTCCTGAACGGCCTTGGCCGCACGAAATACGAGGAACTGTTTGTCCTGTGGCATCACCTGACCGGGCTGATGACCGACGCTGGCCTGACCGTCATCGATCCCAAGGTCGGAGAGTTCGTGACCAGCCTGGACATGGAGGGGTGCTCTCTGTCGATCCTGTGGCTGGACGATGCGCTGGCCGATCTGTGGCGTGCGCCTGCTGATGCACCCGCCTTCCGCAAGGGGACCGTGGCTGCCCAGGGCGCGCGTCAGGTGGCCCGCGAAGGGGCAGCCATCGCAGCGGTTCCGCGCGGCGAACCCGCCAGTGCGGAGCAGGCCGGCTGCGTGGCCGACATCGTGGCGCGGTTGGCCCGGGCGCTGGCCGAGGCAGAGGCAGAATTGGGCCGCATCGACGCCATCGCGGGCGACGGCGATCACGGCCAGGGCATGGCGCGCGGGTCTGCGGCAGCCGCCCTTGCGGCACGCGATGCGGCGGCGCAGGGCGCGGGCGCGGGCACCGTCCTGTCGCTGGCGGGCGACGCCTGGGCGGATCGCGCGGGCGGCACGTCGGGTGCCCTGTGGGGCGTGGCCCTGCGTGCTTGGGGGCAGGCGCTGGGCGATACGGATGTGCCCGATGCGGCCCGCGTGGCCGCAGGGGCGCGGGCGGGGATCGACGCAGTGACCCGCCTGGGCGGCGCGCGGCCCGGCGACAAGACGCTGGTCGATGCCTTTGCGCCCTTCGTCGACACGCTGCAGGGGCAGGTTGCCCAAGGTGCCGCGCTGGCCGATGCCTGGGATGCCGCCGCCCGTGCGGCGACCGCCGCCGCCGACGCCACCGCGGACCTGACGCCGCGCCTTGGCCGGGCACGCCCGCTGGCGGAACGCAGCATCGGGCATCCCGATGCGGGCGCGATCTCGCTGGCGCTTTGCGCGCGGGTCGTGGCCAGGGCGCTGGCCCGATAAATTCGGGCGGCGCGACCGACGCGCCGCCCACCAACAATATTCCAGACGGAGAGACACATGCGCATTGCTTTGGCCTTGGGGGATGCCGGGGGCGTCGGCCCGGAACTGGCGGCGAAACTGCTGGCCCATGACGACATGAAGGCGTTGGACGTGATCGTCGTGGGCGATGCGCGGGTGCTGGAGATGGGCGCGCGCCATGCAGGGGTCACGCTGGACCTGCCGCGGATCGGCGCCGATCAGGTCGGCCCCGACATGGCGCCGGGCCATGTGCTTCTGGATCTGGCGAATTGCGCGGTGGACGGCATGACCCTGGGCCAGTCCAGTGCCCATGCCGGCGCGGCCAGCCTGCAGAATTTCGGCTGCGTGCTGCAGCTGGCAGGGGCGGGGATCGCGGATGCGGCGATGTTCACGCCCTTCAACAAGCATTCGATGCGGCTGGCCCGGCCCAGCTATGTCGACGAGATCGGGTTTATCGACGCGGTTCTGCACGCGGATCGCAGTGGGCGAGAGTTCAACGTCCTGGAGGAGGTCTGGAACGCCCGCGTGACCAGCCACATCCCGCTGCGCAAGGTGGCCGAGACGCTGACCACCGAACGCATCCTGGACAGCCTGCGCCTGACGGCCGAGGTGATGGCCGGTGCGGGCAAGCCCGGCGCGCGGATCGGCGTCGCCGCGCTGAACCCCCATGCGGGCGACGGCGGCAATTTCGGCCACGAGGATGACGAGATCCTGGCCCCCGCCGTGGCGCACGCCGTGGCCCTAGGCATCGACGCCAAGGGGCCGATCCCGTCCGACACCGTCTTCGTGCGTGCCATCCGCGGCGAATTCGACGCAGTGCTGACCATGTATCACGACCAGGGCCAGATCGCGATGAAGCTGATGGGCTTTGACCGCGGCGTAACGCTGATCGCGGGTTACGGCTTTCCGATCGTGACGCCCGCGCATGGCACGGCCTTCGACATCGCGGGGCAGGGGCGGGCCGATCTGGGCGCGACGCTGACCGCCGCGCGCCTTGGCCGCGACCTGGCCGCGCTGAACCCAGCACGCGCGCCGCGCGCGTTGCCCGCGGGCTGGGCGCAGGCAGAAGTCGCCCCGACATTGCTGGTCGCCGAATAGGCGCCCGGTCTTCTTCCCGCCGCAAGCGGGTCGCATCATCTTTGGGAGGAGAGATAAAATGACCATCAAGACCGCATTGATCGCAGGCACCGCCCTGCTGGCAGCCACCGTCCCGGCGCTGGCGGAATGGACCCCCGAACGCCCGGTGGAATTCGTCGTGGCATCCGGGGCCGGCGGCGGGACCGACAATTTCGCCCGCACCATCCAGGCCGCGCTGACGCGCAACGACATCCTGGACCAGAACATCGTCGTGCTGAACAAGGGCGGCGGTTCGGGGGCCGAGGCGTTCCTGTACGCCCGCCAGAACGCCGCCGATCCGCACAAGCTGATCTTCGGGACGAACAACGTCTATCTGCTGCCTCATGTCGCGCAGCTGGCCTATTCGGCCGAGGACATGCAGCCCGTCGCAGCGCTGGCGCTGGACGAGTTCCTGATCTGGGTCAAGGCCGACGCCCCCTGGCAGACCTCGATGGAGCTGATCGAGGCGGCCAAGGCCGAACCCGGCACCATCGTCTTTGGCGGCAGCCAGTCCAAGGACACCGACGAGACGCTGGTCGCGCTGATCGAACAGACCACCGGGGCCGATTTCAAGTACGTCCCCTTCAACGGCGGCGGAGAGGTCGGCGTGCAGCTGGCCGGCGGCCATATCGCCGCGAACGTCAACAACCCGAACGAGAACATCGGCCAGTGGCAGGCGGGCGCGATCCGTCCGCTGTGCGTGTTCTCGCCCGAACGGATGGCGGAATCCGAGCCGGTCAGCGGCGACATGGGCTGGCACGACATCCCCACCTGCGCCGAGCAGGGGCTGGAGATCGAGCGGTACCAGATGCCACGCACCGTCTGGCTGCCCGCGGGCACGGACCCCGAGGTGGTGGCCTTTTACCAGGACGCCCTGACCCGCGTGGCCGAGACCGAGGAATGGAAGGACTACCTTGCCAAGACCTCGCAGACCGCGGCGGTGCTGACCGGGGACGAGCTGACCGCCTTCATCGAGGAGAACGAGGCCGCGACCGTGACCGTCTTCGAGGCCGAGGGTTGGGTCACCGCCGCCGCGCAGTAAGCGCATCGGGGCATCCGGGATCATCCGGATGCCCCTTTTGCCAATGGGGAAAGGGAGGGTCATGACCGTCAGACGTTTTCATGCCGAGATCGGCACGGCAATCACCACCGGCACATTGGGCGTGGCGGCCATCATCGGCGCCGCCGAACTGGGCACCGGGTGGAGCGATCATGGCCCGCAGCCGGGCTATTTCCCCTTCTGGGTGGCGATCGTCCTGATCGCGGGTAGCCTGTGGAACCTGGGCGGCGCGCTGGTTGCGCATCGCAAGGCTCAGCGCACGGCCCCCGACCCCCTGGATGACCCGGAGGAGCCGTTCCTGCCGCGCCAGAACCTGATCCGCATCGCGACCTTCCTGGGGGCGATGACGGCGTTCGTCATCGGCATGCTGACGGTCGGCTTCTATGTCGCGGCGACCTTCTACATCGGGCTGACCGCCTGGCGGCAGGGCGGGTTCCGCCTGTGGAAAGGCCTGGCCATCGGCGCGGGTTTCGCCGTCAGCCTGTACCTGATCTTCGAGACGATCTTTCAGATTCCGCTGTTGAAGGGGCCGCTGGAGCCGCTTCTGGGCATCTATTAAGGGGCCGCGACAATGGGCAATTTCGATCTGCTGATGCACGGGTTTTCCGTGGCCATCACCCCGATGCACCTGATGCTGATGGTCGCGGGCGTGCTGATGGGACTGGTCGTGGGGGTGCTGCCCGGGCTGGGGGCGCCCAACGGGGTGTCGCTGCTGATCCCGCTGACCTTCGCGCTGGACCCGACATCGGCCATCATCCTGCTGACATCGATGTATTGGGGGGCGCTGTTCGGCGGGTCCACCACGTCGATCCTGTTCAACATTCCGGGGGAACCGTCATCGGTCGCCACCACCTTCGACGGCTATCCGATGGCGCGCAACGGCCAATCGACGCGCGCGCTGACGCTGGCCTTCGTGTCGGCGGGGGTGGGCGCGCTGATGGGTATTCTGGTCATCACCCTGCTGGCGGGCTGGGCGTCGCAATTCGCGCTGCGCTTCGGTGCGCCAGAATATTTCGCGGTCTATTTCCTGGCCTTCGCGGCCTTCATCGGCATGGGCAGCGCCGCCCCGATGAAGACGCTGGTGTCGCTGACGACCGGCCTGATCCTGACATCCGTGGGCATGGACAGCGTGACCGGGTCCATCCGCCTGACCTACGGGTTCTCGGACCTGCTGGGCGGGATCAGCTTCCTGGTGGTGGTGATCGGCCTCTTCGGCATCGGAGAGCTGCTGGCCACCGTGCAGGAGGGGCTGCGGTTCCGCGGCGTGTCCTCCAGGATCGACCTGCGCGATGTTCTCAAGACCCTGGCCGAGCTGCCCAAGTACTGGGCCACGACCCTGCGGTCGGGCCTGATCGGCATCTGGATGGGCATCACGCCGGGGGGGCCGACGGCGGCCAGCTTCATGTCCTATGGCGTGGCGCGCCAGGCATCGCGCAAGGGCGCGGCCTTCGGGTCGGGACGCCCCGAGGGGATTGTCGCGCCGGAAACGGCGGATCACAGCGCGGGCACCTGCGCGATGCTGCCGATGCTGGCCCTGGGCGTGCCGTCATCGGCCACCGCGGCGGTGATGATGGGTGGGCTGATGATCTGGGGCCTGACGCCGGGGCCGATGCTGTTCGCGACCCAGCCCGATTTCGTCTGGGGCCTGATCGCCAGCATGTACGTGTCGAACCTGCTGGGCGTGATCCTGGTCCTGGCCACCGTGCCGATGTTCGCGGCGCTGCTGCGCATCCCCTTCACCATCATCGGGCCGATGATCGTCGCGATCTGCTTCGTCGGCGCCTACACGGTGTCCGGGGCGACGTTCGATCTGTGGCTGGTGCTGATCTTCGGTTTCGTGGGCTTCATGTTCACCAAGCTGGACTATCCGCTGGCGCCGATGATCCTTGCCATGGTCCTGGGCCACAAGGCCGAGAACGCGTTCCACCAGTCGATGCTGCTGTCGGACGGATCGCTTGGCATCTTCTTTGCCAACCCGTTGGTGACAGGGATCATGATCGTGGCGCTGGCGCTGCTGATCCTGCCCAAGACGCTTGGCCTGGCGCTCAGCCTGCGCCGCAACCGCAAGGTGGTCGCATGAACCTGATCGGTCATTTTGCCGCGCGCCACGGGCGCACCGTCCAGACCGCGATCATCGGGACCGGCGGGTTCGGGCGCAGCTTTCTGGCGCAGGCGCGCCATGTGGACGGGCTGGCCTGCCGGGTGGCGGTGGACCGCGATGCAGAGACGGCGGCGGCGGCGCTGGCATCTGTCGGCGTGGACCCCGCGCGGATCGCGGTCTGCGCCGATGCCGCCAGTGCGCGGGCGGCCTGGGAGGCCGGCGACTGCATCGCCGCGGGCGATCTGGCCGCTGTGGCCGCCCTTCCGCTGGACGTCGTGCTGGAGGCCACCGGCGACCCCGAGGCGGGTGCCCGTCATGCGGAGATGGCCATTGCAGCGGGACATCACGTCGTCATGGTCACCAAGGAGACCGACAGCGTCATCGGCC
The DNA here is from genome assembly GCF_004010775.1 of Paracoccus sp. Arc7-R13. Taxonomy (NCBI): domain Bacteria; kingdom Pseudomonadati; phylum Pseudomonadota; class Alphaproteobacteria; order Rhodobacterales; family Paracoccaceae; genus Paracoccus; species Paracoccus sp. Arc7-R13. The sequence continues at coordinate 867,211 of NZ_CP034810.1, forward strand.
CGATCCTGTCGCGCATGGCCCGCGACCGGGGCGTGGTCGTGGCGCCGGTGGACGGTGATCAGCCCAGCCTGCTGATCGGGCTTGCGACCTGGGCGCAGGTCATCGGCCTGCGGATCGTCGCGGCGGGCAAGTCCAGCGAATACGATTTCGTCTTCGATCCCGATACGGGGCAGGTGATCAGCAATGGCACGGCTGTGGCCGCGCCGGGGCTGGCCGACTGGCTGGACCCGGCGGATCGGCCCTGGGCCGATGTGGCCGCGGGTCGGGCGCACGCCCTGCGCGCGCTGCCACAGCGCGCCGTGCCGGACCTGTGCGAGCTGACGCTGGTCGCCAATGCCCTGGGGCTGATGCCGGACCGTGCGGACCTGCACGCCCCCATCGCCCGCATCCCCGAGGTCGCGGACCTGATGACCGACCAGGGCGGTCTTCTGTCGGGGCAGGGGCGGCTGGACGTGTTCCACTGCCTGCGCTTGGCCGGCGAGGTCAGCTTCGCGGGCGGCGTCTTCGTCACCGTGGCCTGCGATGACGCCGCGACATGGGACATGCTGCGCGACAAGGGCCATGTCGTGTCCCGCGACGGGCGCACCGCGATGATCGGCCTGCCGCGCCACTTGCTGGGGCTGGAGGCCGCGACGACGGTGTTTGAGGCGGCGCTGCACGGCGTCTCCTCCGGCGCGCGCGCCCCGCGCCCGGTCGTGGATCTGACCGCCTTCGCCGATTCCGACCTGCCCGCCGGCACCGTCCTGCGGGCCGAGGGGCATCATCACAGCATCGCCCATGTCTCGGGCCGCATGGCGCCCGCGCGGGCGGTCGCGGACGATGTGCCGGTGCCGTACTACCTGGCCGCCGGGCGGGCGCTGCGCCGCGACGTGGCGGCAGGGCAACCGATCCTGTGTGGCGACGTGGCACTGGATGAAGGCTCGACGCTCCTGCGGCTGCGCCGGATGCAGGACGCCGTCACCGATTGGGGGCTTGCCTCCGGGGCTTGAAGCCCGTCCGCCACGCGGGCATTGAGGGCAGGCACCAACCGGAGGCCTGCCCGATGCGCGTGATCTTCATGGGAACGCCCGATTTCTCGGTCCCCGCCCTGCGGGCCATCGCCGCGCGCCACGATGTGGTGGCGGTCTATTCCCAACCGCCCCGCGCGGCCGGACGCGGGCAGAAGCCCCGCCCCTCTCCGGTGGCCTTGGCGGCGCAGGACCTGGGGATCCCGGTCCGCACCCCCGCCCGCCTGCGCGACCCCCAGGACCAGGCCGACTTCGCTGCGCTTGACGCGGATGTGGCGGTGGTCGTGGCCTATGGCCTGATCCTGCCGCAGCCGGTGCTGGATGCACCGCGCCTTGGCTGCTTGAACATTCATGCTTCAATCTTGCCGCGCTGGCGAGGGGCGGCGCCCATCCACCGCGCGATCCTGGCGGGGGATGCGGAAACCGGCGTCGCGATCATGCAGATGGAGGCGGGGCTGGACACCGGCCCGGTGCTGGCCCTGACCCGCACGCCCATCGCCGCGGACGACACCACGGCCAGCCTGCACGACCGACTGTCGGCGATGGGGGCAGACCTGATCTGCGACGTGCTGGACCGCCTGCCGCTGCCCGCCGTGCCTCAGGCGCAGGATGGCGTGACCTACGCCGCCAAGATCGACAAGACCGAGGCGCGTATCGACTGGACCCTGCCTGCCGAACAGGTGGACCGCCAGATCCGCGGTCTGTCACCCTTTCCGGGGGCGTGGTGCATGATCGGGGACGAACGCGTGAAGCTGCTGGTCAGCACAGTCGTCCCGGGACAGGGCGACCCCGGAACGGTACTGCCCGATTTCACCATCGTATGCGGCTCCGGGGCGGTGCGCATCACCTTGGCACAACGTGCGGGCAAGCGGCCGATGACCCCTGCCGACCTGCTGCGCGGTTGGGCGCTGCCCACCCGGTTGGGCTAGGGCCGCATCAGCGGCCCGTCGCGCCCGGACGCGGTGGGGGCTTGCCCCCACCCGGCGGGCGCGACCGCCATCGCGGGACGCAAACGGCGCCCCGCGTGATGTTCAGATCGCGCCGTGACAGTGCTTGAACTTCTTGCCCGATCCGCAGGGGCACGGATCGTTGCGCGCAGGCATCCCCCAGGTCGACGGATCGGCCTCGTCAAAGCCCGGGCGTGGCGCTGACGGAGCTTCGGGCGCGGCGGGCGCGGGCGCTGCCGCCTCCGGTTCTGCCGATGCCTCCTCCTGGACCTGCTGCTGCTGGCGGGCCATCTGGGCCGCCATCTCGTCGCGCTCGGCCTGCGTCAGGGGTCGGATCTGCGCCAGCCGCTGCGTCACGTCAAAGCGCAGGCCGTCCAGCAGCGTCCCGAACAGCTGGAAACCCTCGGTCTTGTACTCCGCCAACGGGTCGCGCTGCGCATAGCCGCGGAAGCCCACGACTGAACGCAGGTGATCCAGCGTCATCAGGTGCTCGCGCCATTTCTGGTCGATCTGCTGCAACAGGACCTGCTTCTCGATCTGCACCATGGTCTCGGGGCCGAAGGCCGCAGCCTTGTCCGCCATATAGGCGTCGCTGGCCTCGGTGATGCGTTTGCGCATCACGTCATGGTCCACGCCGTCCTCGGCCGCCCAATCCGCGACCGGCAGGTTCAGGTTCAGCCGCTCGCGGACCGATTTCTTCAGCCCCTCGGTGTCCCATTGCTCGGGATAGCTGCGGGGCGGCATGTGCTCGTCGATCAGGTCCTCGATCACCTGGTGCCGCATGTCGGCGGTGATCTCTCCGACCTCCTCGCTGTCCATGATCTCGCGGCGCTGGCCGAAGATCGCCTTGCGCTGGTCGTTCATCACGTCGTCGAACTTCAGCAGCTGCTTGCGGATGTCGAAGTTGCGACCCTCGACCTTGGCCTGTGCGCGTTCCAGCGACTTGTTCACCCAAGGGTGGATGATCGCCTCTCCCTCCTTCATGCCAAGCGTCGACAGGACCTTGTCCAGACGCTCGGAGCCGAAGATCCGCATCAGGTCGTCGTCCAGCGACAGGAAGAACAGCGACCGTCCGGGATCACCCTGGCGGCCCGAACGGCCGCGCAGCTGGTTGTCGATCCGCCGGCTTTCGTGGCGTTCGGTGCCCAGCACGAACAGCCCGCCCGCCGCCAGCACCTTGTCCTTCTCTCCGGCATGCTCGGCCTCGATCCGGGCGCGCAGCTCGTCGAGATGGGCGTCCGGATCGGCCTTCAGGGCCTCCATCACCTTCATCTCGACATTGCCGCCCAGCTGGATGTCGGTGCCGCGACCGGCCATGTTGGTGGCGATCGTCACCGCGCCCAGCTTGCCGGCATCGGCCACGATCTGCGCCTCGGCCTCGTGCTGGCGGGCGTTCAGGACGTTGTGGGGCACGCCGTCCTTCTTCAGCATCTCGGACAGCAGCTCGGACTTCTCGATGCTGGTGGTGCCGACCAGGATCGGCTGACCCTTGGCATGGGCCTCCTTGATCGCCTCGACGACGGCGGCGTTCTTCTCGGCCGCGGTGCGATACACGCGGTCATGGTCATCGATCCGCGCGATGCCGCGGTTGGTCGGAACCTCGACCACGCCCAGCTTGTAGATCTCGGCGAATTCCTCGGCCTCGGTCGATGCCGTGCCTGTCATGCCCGCCAGGCGCTGATACAGGCGGAAGTAGTTCTGGAAGGTGACCGAGGCGAGGGTCACGTTCTCGGGCTGGATCTCGACGCCTTCCTTGGCCTCGATCGCCTGGTGCAGGCCGTCCGACAGGCGGCGGCCCTTCATCATCCGTCCGGTGAACTCGTCGATCAGCATCACCTCGCCGTCGCGCACCATGTAATGCTGGTCCCTCAGGAACAGCTTGTGCGCGCGCAGGGCCTGGCTGGCATGGTGGACGATGGTGGTCGATTCCGGATCATAGAGGGTCTGCCCCTCGGGCAGGACGCCGTCGGCCTGCAGGCGCGTCTCCAGGAACTCGTTGCCGTCCTCGGTGAAGGTTGCGTTGCGGGACTTCTCGTCCAGCTTGTAATGCTCCTCGGTCAGCAGGGGCACATAGGCATCCAGGATGCGGTACAGCTCGGACCGGTCCTGGCTGGGGCCGCTGATGATCAGCGGCGTGCGTGCCTCGTCGATCAGGATGCTGTCGACCTCGTCGACGATGGCGAAGTTGTGACCGCGTTGGACCATCTCGGCCACGCTGCCCTTCATGTTGTCGCGCAGATAGTCGAAGCCCAGCTCGTTGTTGGTGGCATAGGTCACGTCGCAGGCATAGGCGTCGCGCTTTTCGCCCTCGGGCTGGAACGGCACGACCACGCCGCAGGACATGCCCAGCTGGGCATAGACCTTGGACATCCATTCGGCATCGCGTTTCGCCAGATAGTCGTTGACGGTGACGACATGGACGCCCTTGCCCGACAGCGCGTTCAGGTAGGCGGGAAAGGTGGCGACCAGGGTCTTGCCCTCGCCGGTCTTCATCTCGGCGATGTTTCCCTGATGCAGGAAGATCCCGCCCATCAGCTGCACGTCGAAGGCCCGCAGGCCAAGCGCGCGGCGCGCACCCTCGCGGCAGTTGGCGAACGCCTCGGGCAGGATGTCGTCCAGCGATTCGCCGCCCGCCACGCGGGCCTTGAATTCGGCGGTCTTGTCGACCAGCCCCTGATCGGACAATGCCTTGAAGCTGTCCTCAAGGGCGTTGATGCGGGCGACCAGCGCGCGCGTGCCCTTGACCTTGCGGTCATTGGGCGTGCCAAAGACCATCTTCGCCAGATTACCGATCATGTTACCTTCGCCATCACGTTGTCGGGAAGGGACGTCACCTGCGGCCCACTTGCCCGCGCCGGTCGCATTGCCGTATCAGGGGCGTTGAACGAACGCGGCGGCGGCGCCTTCCACGGAGTTGGTTTGGATGTAGGCGCAGCCCACCTGACTGTCAATGTTGGCCCGGCCCCCGCGGGGGTGCGCGCCGTGAAAGGACCCATCCCCATGACCCGATCGACTTTGCTGGCCGCAGCCGTGCTTGCCGCCCTTTCCGCCCCCGCCCTGGCGCAGGACGCCGATGCCGACCAGGTGGTCGCCACCGTGAACGGCCAGGAGATCACCCTGGGCCAGATGATCGTCATGAAGCAGTCGATCCAGGACCCGGCCATGGCCGAGATGCCCGACCAGGCGCTGTGGGACGTGATGCTGGACCAGCTGATCCGCCAGACCGCCGTGGCCGAATCCGCCGAGGACACCGCCGGCGTGCGCGCCCAGCTGGAGCTGCAGCGCCGCAACACCCTGGCCTCGGCCGCGGTCAGCCAGATCGCCCAGGCCGAGCCCACCGAGGAGGAGCTGCAGGCCAGCTATGACCGCCTGTTCGCCGATGCGGGCAGCGTGACGGAATACAACGCCGCCCATATCCTGGTCGACAGCCAGGAGAAGGCCGCCGAACTGAAGGCCGAGGTCGATGGCGGCGCCGATTTCGGCACCGTGGCCGAGGCGAACTCGACCGGGCCGTCGGGTCCGAACAAAGGCGACCTGGGCTGGTTCGCCGCCGACCAGATGGTGCCGCCCTTTGCCGAGGCCGTCGCCGCGCTGGAGCCGGGCCAGGTCAGCGACCCGGTCGAGACCGAATTCGGCTGGCACGTCATCAAGCTGAACGAGACCCGCCTGCGCGAGGCGCCCCCGCTGGCCGAGGTCCGTGACCAGATCAGCCAGATGGTCCTGCGCGAGAAGGTCGAGGCCCAGATCCAAAGCCTGGTGACCGCCGCCGACGTCAAGAAGACCGAAGGCCTGGACCCCGCCCAGCTGAACGCCACCGACCTGCTGGAGGCCGAGTGATGGGAAAGGCGGGTCTGCCCATCTCTCCTCTGGCACCTGCGCGGTTTCCTGACCTGCCAGTGATCGCGGGCGTCGATTTCGCCAGCGCCGCCGCCGGGATCAAGTACCAAGGCCGCAGCGACGTCACGCTGATCCGCATCGCGCCGGGCAGCACGGTGGCCGGGGCCTTTACCCGGTCGTCCACACGCGCCGCGTGCATCCTGGACAACCAGGCCAAGCTGGCGCAGGGGGGCGATGCGCCCGACGGCGCGGCGATCCTGATCAATTCCGGCAACGCCAATGCCTTCACCGGCGCGCGCGGCCAGCAGTCGGTTGATGCCGTCTGCGCGGCCGTGGCGGGTGCGCTTGACCTGCCGCAGGGGCGGGTCTTCACCTCGTCGACCGGCGTGATCGGAGAGCCGCTGCCGCACGAGCGGATCGTGGCTATCGTGGGCGATCTGGCACGTGATCTGGATGCGGGCGGGGTCGCCGATGCGGCGCGTGCGATCATGACCACCGACACCTTTCCCAAGGGCGCGTCCGCGATCCTGGCGGACGGCACCCGCATCGCGGGCATCGCCAAGGGTTCTGGGATGATCGCGCCCGACATGGCGACGATGCTGGTCTATCTGTTCACCGATGCCACGGTGCCTGCAGCCGTGCTGCAGCAGGCACTGTCCTCCGGGCTGGACGCGACCTTCAACGCGATCACCGTGGACAGCGACACGTCCACGTCCGACGCGCTGATCCTGGCCGCGACGGGGCAGGGGGCGGGCGCGCCCATCACCGATCTGGACAGCGATGCGGGGCGCGACTTCGTGACCGCGCTGCACGGCGTCATGCGCGATCTGGCCCATCAGGTCGTCCGCGACGGCGAGGGCGCCACCAAGTTCGTCGAGATCGCCGTGACGGGCGCCGCGGATGCGGCCGACGCGCATCGCGTGGCCATGGCCATCGCCAATTCGCCGCTGGTCAAGACCGCCATCGCCGGACAGGACGCCAACTGGGGCCGCATCGTGGCCGCGGTGGGCAAGTCGGGCGCGCGCGCCGACCGTGACCGCCTGCGCATCGCGTTCGGGGACATGGTCGTGGCCCGCGACGGCTGGCGCGATCCCGACTATGACGAAGCCGCCGCCAGCGCCTACATGCGCAACCAGGACCTGCGGATCGCCGTCGATCTGGGCCTGGGTGACGCGGCGCGGACGGTCTGGACCTGCGATCTGACGCACGGCTATATCGACATCAACGCGGATTACCGGTCGTGAAGACCGTCCTGGTGTCCGCGGTGGCGCTGATCGATCCCGACGGGCGTGTGCTTCTGGCACAGCGCCCGCCGGGCAAGTCCATGGCGGGCCTGTGGGAATTCCCCGGCGGCAAGGTCGAACCCGGAGAGACCCCCGAGGCCGCCCTGATCCGCGAGCTGGAGGAGGAGCTGGGCATCCAGACCTGGAACAGCTGCCTGGCACCGCTGACCTTTGCCAGCCACGCCTATGACACGTTCCACCTGCTGATGCCGCTGTTCGCCTGCCGCCGCTGGCAGGGAATCGTCCAGCCGCGCGAAGGGCAGCAGCTGGCTTGGGTCCGGGCACGCGATTTGCGCGATTACCCTATGCCTGCGGCAGACATTCCCCTCATCCCGGCCCTGCAGATGTGGCTATAGTGTCGCAAATTTGAGTGATCCGATTGCATTGTTGCTGAAAAAAGTCGTAGATGATCAAGTTGCGAACGATTTTTTAACCATTTCATGACTAACTTTGTTTAGGGCACAGAGGAGGCTTGACATGATTCGCACTATTTCCGTCGGCAGCTACATCTCGATCCAGGGTCTATTCGAAGGCTCGACCGCGGATGGGAACATCCTGGTCCGCGTCGGCAACCGCACTTTCGAGGGCAAGCCGGTCGGCCACTGACCGTTCCGGCGCACGGGGGAGCGTGGCGCCAAGGGAACCGCATGAACACCAGGGGGGTGATCCGAAAGGGTCACCCCCTTTTCCGTTCCATCCTGCCGGACCCCGGAACGCAAAAAGCCGGGCGATCGTATCGCCCGGCTTTCGCATGTCGCAGACGGTCGCTTACAGCGAGCGTTCGACCTCTTCGCGTTCAAAGATCTCAATGACATCGCCAGGGCGGATGTCGTCATAGTTCTCGAAGGCCATGCCGCATTCCTGACCGGACTGCACTTCCTTGACCTCGTCCTTGAAGCGCTTGAGCGTCTTCAGCGTGCCTTCGTGGATCACCACGTTGTCGCGCAGCAGGCGCACGCCGGCCGAACGACGGGCCACGCCCTCGGTCACCAGACAGCCGGCGACGTTGCCGACACCCGTGACGCGGAACACTTCCTTGATGGTCGCGTAACCGATGAAGTTCTCGCGAATCTCGTTGGACAGCATGCCCGAAGCGGCGGCCTTGATGTCGTCCAGCAGGTTGTAGATGATCGAGTAGTAGCGGATCTCGACACCCTTCTGGTTCGCGGCGTTGCGGGCCGGAGCGTTGGCCCGGACGTTGAAGCCGATGACCGGAGCGCCCGACGCCTCGGCCAGGCCGATGTCGGATTCGGTGATCGCACCCACGCCGTAATGCAGCACGCGGACGCGGACCTCGTCGTTGCCGACCTTTTCCAGGGCCTGCACGATGGCCTCGGCCGAACCCTGCACGTCGGCCTTGAGGACGACCGCCAGTTCGGACACGTTCACGTCCGCCTTGGCCTTGGCCATCATCTGCTCCAGCGTGGTCGCGGCACCGGCTGCGGCGCGCTTGTCCTTGGTCTGCTGGGCGCGGAACTCGGCGATCTCGCGGGCCTGGGCCTCGGTCTCGACCACGTTCAGCACGTCTCCGGCCTCGGGCGTGCCATTCAGGCCCAGAACCTCGACCGGGACGGACGGGCCGGCTTCCTCGACGCGGTCGCCCTTGTCGTTGATCAGGGCGCGGACCTTACCCCACTGCTCGCCCACAACGAAGATGTCGCCGCGGCGCAGGGTGCCGTGCTGCACCAGGACGGTGGCCACAGGGCCGCGTCCGACATCCAGCTGCGCCTCGATGACCGCGCCCTGTGCGGCACGGTTCGGGTTGGCGCGCAGCTCCAGCAGTTCGGCCTGAAGCGCGATGGCCTCCAGCAGGTTGTCCAGGCCCAGGCCGGTCTTGGCCGAGACCTCGACATCCTGCACGTCGCCCGACATGGCCTCGACGACCACCTCGTGCTGCAGCAGGTCGGTGCGGACCTTCTGCGGGTCGGCCTCGTGCTTGTCGATCTTGTTGATCGCCACGATCATCGGCACGTTGGCGGCCTTGGCGTGGTTGATGGCCTCGACGGTCTGGGGCATCACGGCATCATCCGCCGCGACCACCAGCACCACGATATCCGTGACGTTCGCGCCCCGGGCACGCATCGACGTGAAGGCCGCGTGGCCCGGCGTGTCCAGGAAGGACAGGACGGCGCCACTGTCGGTCGTCACCTGATAGGCGCCGATATGCTGCGTGATGCCGCCGGCTTCGCCCGAAACGACGGAGGCCTTGCGGATCGCGTCCAGCAGCGAGGTCTTGCCGTGGTCGACATGACCCATGATCGTGATGATCGGCGGGCGAGGCCGCATGTCCTCGTCACGATCGACCGTCGGGGCAATGACCTGCTCCACATCGCTGTCGCTGACGCGCAGGACCTTGTGGCCGAATTCCTCGATCACCAGCTCGGCTGTATCGGCGTCGATGGGCTGGTTGGCGGTGACCATCATGCCCATCTTCATCAGCGCCTTCACCACGTCGGCGGCGCGTTCGGTCATGCGGTTGGCCAGCTCCTGGACCACGATGGTCTCGGGCAGGCGGACTTCGCGGAACTGCTTTTCGGGACGGGCGGATTGGCCCATCGCCTTCTGGCGGGTGCGTTCCTGCTTGCGCTTCATCGCGGCCATGCTGCGCTGGCGGCCGCCTTCGCCGTTCAGCGCCTGGTTCAGCGACAGCTTGCCGCCGCGACGGTTGTCGTCGGTGGTCTTGGCCTTGGCGGTCTTGTCGCGGTCCGTGCGCTCGACGCGGTCGGTCTTGCGGGCCACGCCGGTCGTGACGCCCTTGGTCTCGGCGCGCGAGGCGGCAGCCTCGATCGCGGCCTGATCGGGGGCGGCGGGCTTGGTCGCACCGGCCGAAGGCTTGGGACGCTCTTGGCGCGGCTCTGCCTTGCGGCGGGCCTCGTCGGCGGCATCCTGCGCGGCTTGGGCCTCCGCCAGGGCTTTGGCCTTGAGGGCCTCCTCGCGCTCGCGCTCCTCGCGGGCCTTGGCCTCGATCTCGGCGCGGCGGCGCTCGCGCTCCTCCTCGCGGGCCTTCTCATCGGCCAGGCGCTTGGCGGCGTCATCGGCCTCGCGTGCCTTGGCGGCGGCAAGGGCCTTCAGGCGGCGCTCCATCTCGGCATCGGAGATGCCTGCGGGGCGCTTGGAGCTGTCGCCGGCCACGCGGGCGGTCAGCGGGTTCTTTTCTTTCTGCGCATCCGTCATCGGCGCGGCTGCCTTGGGCACCACGACGCGCTTGCGCTTGGTTTCGACGACGACGCTTTTGGTGCGACCGTGGCTGAAGCTTTGCTTGACTGCGCCGGGGCGATTACCGCCACCAAGGCCCAAGGGGGTTTTTCCGTCTTTGTCGCTCATCTGCGTCTTCATTCCTTCCCGACAGCCGTATTGCCGTCGTCATGCCCGCGCAGACCCGTTAGTCTGCCGGCTTCCAAGATCACCTTGTCCGTCAGGCCACCCTTCGCAAGCGCGCCGTGTATGACATGACTGCGCCCAAAGGACAAACCCAATTCTGATGCGGTCAGGCAGCCGAACCAGCGTCCGCCGGTGGGCGTCCACAGCTTGCCCTTGCCGCGGTCCGACCCGTCGCTGGCCTGAAGCAGCACCTTGGCGCGACCTTCGGCCAGCCAGCCCTTGACCTTTTCGAACCCCGCCACCGCGCGGCCCGATTTCCGCGTCAGCGACACCAGTTCGACCAGCCGGCGGGCTATGCCTGCCTCGACCAGATCGGCCAGATCGGGGGCCGCCTGAACCGGAGCCTTGGCGGCACGAGAGAACAATCCCTTGGTCACCGCCTTGTTCAGGGCCGCCTTGTCGGCGGCGACCCAGATGCCGCGACCGGGCAGCTTTTCCGCCAGGTCGGGCACGACCTGCCCGTCGGGGCCGATCACGAAACGGATCAGGCCCCGCTTGGGTTGCACCTCGCCGGTGGCGATGCACCGGCGTTCCGGGTCGTCGTCCCGGTCCTTGTCATGTCCACCACGGCTCAATCTGTGCTCCGATCCGGGGCGATCAGGCCCCGGCCTCCTCGTTGTCGTCATCGTCCCGCAGGTCGTCTTCCGCATCCGTGTCGTCCAGCTCGGTCGGATCGACCCAGCCCAGCATCACGCGCGCGGTCATGACCATGGTCTGCGCATCTTCCAGCGTCACGCCATAGGGTTCCAGCAGGCCTTCGTCCTTGACGCGGGCACCGTTGACGGTGGTCCAGCCACCGGCCAGCTCCCAGTCGGCGCAGGTCGCGAAATCTTCCAGCGTCTTGACGTCGTCCTTGGCCAGCGCCTCTACCATCTGGGGTGTCAGACCCTCGAATTCAATGAGGCTGTCCTCGGCGCCCAGGGCACGCGCGGCGTCCAGGGCGGCCTTGTTCTTGGCCTCCAGCACGTCGCGGGCGCGGGCCTGCAGCTCGGCTGCGGTGCCTTCGTCGACCCCGTCGATCGTCAGCAGCTCGTCCTGGTCGACATAGGCGACCTCCTCCAGGTTGGTGAACCCTTCGGCCACCAGCAGCTGGGCGAAGAACTCGTCCAGGTCCAGCTGCTCCATGAACAGCGCGGTCCGGGTGTTGAACTCTGCCTGACGACGCTTGGATTCCTCCTCGTCGGTCAGGATGTCGATATCCAGGCCGGTCAGCTGGCTGGCCAGGCGCACGTTCTGGCCGCGACGGCCGATGGCCAGCGACAGCTGCTCGTCGGGGACGACGACCTCGATCTTGTTGGCCTCCTCGTCGAAGACGACCTTGCTGACCTCGGCGGGCTGCAGCGCGTTGACCAGGAAGGTCGCCTGGTCCTCGTTCCACGGGATGATGTCGATCTTTTCGCCCTGCAGTTCGCCGACGACGGCCTGCACGCGGCTGCCGCGCATGCCGACGCAGGCGCCGACCGGGTCGATGCTGCCGTCATGGCTGATCACGGCGATCTTGGCGCGCGAGCCGGGGTCGCGGGCGACTGCCTTGATCTCGATCACGCCGTCATAGATCTCGGGGACTTCCATCTTGAACAGTTCGGCCATGAACTGCGGGTCGGTGCGCGACAGGAAGATCTGCGGCCCGCGCGTCTCGCGGCGCACGTCCTTGATATAGGCGCGGATGCGGTCGTTCGGACGATAGCTTTCGCGGCCGATCTTCTCGTTGCGGCGCAGGATCGCCTCTCCGCGGCCGACGTCGACGATGATGTTGCCGTATTCCTCGCGCTTGACGACACCGTTGATGATGCTGCCGGCGCGATCCTTGAATTCCTCGTACTGGCGGTCGCGCTCGGCCTCGCGGACGCGCTGCAGGATCACCTGCTTGGCGGATTGCGCGGCGATGCGGCCCAGTTCGACCGGGGGGACCTGGTCGATGATCTCGTCGCCGATCTGGGGGTTGTCCAAATATGGCTTGGCCTGCTCGACCGTCAGTTCGGCCTGATAGTTCTCGACGGCATCGTCGGCCACGACCGTGCGCACGCGCGTGAAGGTCGCGTTGCCGGTCCGGCGGTCGATCTTGACGCGGATGTCCATCTCCGCGCCGTAGCGGGACTTGGCGGCGCGGGCCAGGCTGTCTTCCATCGCTTCGATGACCAGCTCGGGCTCGATCATCTTCTCGCGGGCGACGGCTTCGGCCGTCTGCAGCAGTTCAAGCTGGTTGGCAGAGGTGATGGCCATCACTCACTCCTTGGGTTGCACGGCGGTCGCGCCGTCATCATCGGTTTCGATCTCGTCGAAGGCGGTTTCGTCCAGGTTGTCGATCTCGACCCCGGCTTCCTTCTTCTGACGCAGCATTTCCTTGATCAGCTCGTCCGTCAGGACCAGCTTGGCATCCGACAGCAGGTCGAAGTCCAGCCCGATCGTGTGGGTCTGGCCCTTGTCCTCGATGTTGATCAGCACCTCGGTGCCCTCGACGCCCGCCAGGACACCCTTGAACTTCTTGCGCCCGTCGATCGCCTGGTTCAGGTCCAGCCGCGCCTCATAGCCCTCGAATGTCCCAAAGTCCTTCAGGCGGGTCAGGGGACGGTCGATGCCGGGGCTGGACACCTCGAGGTGATAGTTGTCCTCGATCGGGTCCTCGACATCCAGCGTGGCGCTGACCGCGGTCGAGATCTGGGCGCAGTCGTCCACGTTGATGCCGCCCTCGGGGCGGTCGGCCATGATCTGCAGCGTGGCGGTCTTGCCGCCCTGCAGGCGGACGCGCACCAGCTCGTATCCCAGATCCTCGATCACCGGGGTGATGATCTCGGCCAGGCGGCGGTCGATCGCGGTCTTGGCGATCAGGTCGTTCGTGACGGGCAGATCGTCGGACATCAGATCCTCTTGGACAGGAAAAAGGGGCCGTCAGCGGGCCCCATGCGGAAGTTCCGGTGGGCAGGGTTTGGACGCCTGCACCGCTGTTGATCGGTCCTATAGCCAAAGGCGGGCCCGAATGCAAGCGATCTTAAGCGGCGGGTCGCGGCACGGCGGGGTTGTCGCGCCAGATGCGCCAGTTCAGTCCCGACGCGACGCCCAGCCAGGCTAGATAGGGCAGCAGCATCGCCCCCGCGATCCGGTCCAGCGACCAGAAGGTCACCGTCATGGCCGCGACCGTCACCAGCAAAGTGGCGATGATCGCCATGCCCAGGGCCATCCGCCGCGCCCCGAAGAAGACCGGCGTCCACAGCGTGTTCAGTGCGATCTGCGCCGCCCACAGGGCCAGCGCGGCCCCCGCGCCGGGCAGGCCCGCCACCCGTGTCGCGGCCGCGGCCGACAGCAGGTAGATCAATGTCCAGGCCACGGGAAAGGCCCATTTCGGCGGGGTGAAGCCGGGCTTGCGCAGCCCGTCATACCACGCACCGGGCTTGAAGATGACGCCGGTCGCGGCGGCGGCGACGCTGGCCAGCAGGAAGACCGGGAACAGGATCAACGGGGCGCCCTCCGGCTGCGGTCTTCGTCGCGGATGCCGTCCATGACGGCGGCCAACTCTGCGGTGATGCGGGGTTCGGAGAGGGCGTGGCCCGATGCCGGGACCAGGCGCAGTTCGGCCCGGCCCCACCCCTGGGCCAGCCGGTGCGCGCTGACGGGCGGGCAGACCATGTCATAGCGGCCTTGGACGATGATCGCGGGCAGGTGTTCGATCCGCCCGCGGTCGCGCAGCAACTGCCCCTCGTCCAGGAAGCAGCCGTTGCTGAAATAGTGATTCTCCAGCCGGGCAAAGGCGCGGGCGTAATCGGCGGGGGCATGGCCTGCGGCCTGCGACTGCAGCCCCGCCAGCGCGTTTTCCCACATCAGCCAGGGCTGCGCGAATCGCGCCTGACGGCCCAGATCGTCGTCGAACAGCCGCCGGTGATAGGCGCCGATCATGTCCTGGCGTTCGGATGGGGGGATCGGCTCCTGAAAGCGCTCCCACAGGTCGGGAAAGAACCGCGCGGCGCCCCCGCCATAGAACCAGTCCAGTTCGGACCGCATCCCCAGGAACACCCCGCGCAGCACCAGCCCGGTGACATGATCCGGATGCGCCTGCGCATAGGCCAGGGCCAGCGTCGCCCCCCAGCTGCCGCCGAACAGCAGCCAGCGGTCGATGCCAAGGCGCGCGCGGATCAGGGCGATGTCGTCGATCAGATGCGCGGTGGTGTTGGCCCGCACCGACGCGGTGGGCCGCGACCGCCCGCAGCCGCGCTGATCGAACAGCACCACGCGGTAATGCGCCGGGTCGAAAAAGCGCCGCATATAGGGGCTGCACCCGCCGCCCGGCCCGCCATGCAGCACCAGAACGGGCCGGCCCTGCGGGTTGCCGCATTCCTCGGCGTACAGGATGTGGCCGTCGCCCACGTCGATCTCGTGGCGGGCAAAGGGTTCGACCGCCGGGTGAAGGCGGCCATGTGACGCGGAGATTTGTCCTGCCAATCGGTCCATCCTGCCACTATAAGCACAGACAACGCCGCCCGCCAGAAGGACCGCCCCCCAATGACCACGCCCAGCAGCATCGACCAGGCCGAGATCGCGAAATTCGAGGCGATGGCCGCCGAATGGTGGGACCCCAACGGCAAGTTCCGCCCCCTGCACCTGATGAATCCGCTGCGGCTGGACCATATCCGCGACCAGATCGCGGCCGAATACGGGCGCGACCGGCGCAGCCTGCGGCCCTTCGCGGGGCTGCGGGTCCTGGATATCGGCTGCGGCGGCGGACTGGCCAGCGAACCGATGGCGCGCTTGGGCGCGGATGTGGTGGGTGCGGATGCGACGCAGGTGAACATCGCCGTGGCCCAGACCCATGCCGACCAGCAGGGGCTGGCGATCGTTTACCGCGCCACCACGGCCGAGGCGCTGGTCGCGGCGGGCGAACGCTTTGACGCGGTCCTGGCGCTGGAGATCGTCGAACATGTCGCCGACCCCGCAGCCTTCGTCGCGACCTGCCACGACCTGCTGCGCCCCGGCGGGCTGCTGATCCTGTCGACGCTGAACCGGACCGCGCGCAGCTTCGGCGCGGCGATCATCGGGGCGGAATGGATCATGCGCTGGCTGCCGCGCGGCACGCATGACTGGGCGCGCTTCATCACCCCGGACGAACTGGCCGCCCATGCGCAGGCGGCGGGGCTGATGGTCGCGGACCGCAAGGGGATGGTGTTCAACCCGATCACCTTCGGCTGGTCGATGTCGGATCGCGACCTGGCGGTGAACTATATCATGACGGCGCGTCGGGCCTGAGGCCTCAGGGCTTGGGCGGGTCGGCCTCCAGCCGCAGGCGCAGCTCGCGCAGGACGGGCAGTGCGCCGCGCACCCGGTCCGCGCCGATGTCGCGCACCACGCCCGCGATCAGCGGCATGAAGCCCGCGATGGCCTGATCGCGCGCCGCCCGGCCCGCCGTGCTGATCGACACGAACTTGCGCCGTGCATCGTCCCAATCGGGGCGGATGTGCACATGGCCCGCCCATTCCAGCCGCGCCAGCGTGTTGGTCATCGCGCCCCGCGTGATGTGGAACGCCGCCGCCAGCTGGGCGGGGGTGCGTTCCTCGTTCACGTGGGCCAGAAGGTTCAGCACCGAAAAGTGCGAAATCTGCATCCCCTTGGGCAGCGCCTTGCCGATCAGGTTGCGCGACAGCTGGTCGGCGATCAGCACCTCGGCGAACAGGCTTGCGGCCAGCCGGTCGGTGGACCGGGCCTCGGCGGCTTTGTCAGGGTTGGGCGCAGGTGTCGTCATGGCCTTCCGGGGCCGCAAAGGGCCTGTCGTGATACAGCGAGGGAATGCGAGACCGTGCCTCATCCACCGCCGAAAGGTCAAGGGATACAATGGTGATGCCGGGATCGTCCCCGCCATCGGCCAGCACCCGGCCCCAGGGGTCGACGACCAGCGAATGGCCGTGGCTGCGCCGGGCGGGGCGGTCCGGGCTGTGGGGCGCGGGGTGGGTGCCGCATTGCGCGGGCGCCAGCACAAAGCACCCGGTCTCGATCGCGCGGGCGCGCAGCAGCGGCTCCCAATGGGCGGCCCCCGTGACCGGGTTGAAGGCCGACGGCACCGTCAGGATGCGCGCGCCCGCCTGCGCCAGCGACCGGTACAGGTGCGGAAAGCGCAGGTCATAGCAGACCGTCATGCCCAGCACCGTCCCGGCCGCGGGGGCCGTGACCGCCCGGTCGCCGGGGCGATAGGCGGCGCTTTCACAATAGGATTCGGTGTCGCTGATGGTCACGTCGAACATGTGCAGCTTGTCATAGCGCGCCGCGACCGTCCCGTCGGGGGCGATCAGCAGGCTGCGGTTCGCGAAGCGCCCGTCCGCGTCGCCGCTGGCCAGGGCCAGCGATCCGACCAGCAGCCAAATGTCCAACGCCCGCGCCTCGGCCCGCAGGGCGGCCAGGGTCGCGTCCTGATCCTCGGGGCGCAGCAGGGTGGCCTGACGCGCGCGGTCGGGGGACAGCAGGTTCGTCGCCTCGGGCGTCAGGACCAGCCGCGCGCCCCGGCCCGCGGCCTTGCGGATCAAGGCGATCGTGGGGCCAAGATTCGCGGCCGGGTCGTCGCCGACCGTCAGCTGGATCAGCCCGACGGTCAGCGCGCCCATCAGGCGGCGCCCTTGAGCAGCGGGTCCAGCTCGCCCGACCGCTCCAGCGCATAGAGGTCGTCGCAGCCGCCGACATGCGTGGTGCCCACGAAGATCTGCGGCACGCTGCGCTTGCCCGCGCGCTTCGTCATCTTGTCGCGAAGCGCCGGGTCGGCGCCGACGTCGATTTCCGTATAGGACGCGCCCTTCTGGTCCAGAAGCTGCTTGGCGCGGATGCAGAAGGGGCAGGTGCGGGTGGTATAGATCTCGATGCTCATGGCGGTCCTTTTTGGTGGCTGCCCCCTATCTAGTGATCCTTGACCGCGCGTGCCAGCACCGCCACCGAAACCGGTCCCGATCCCGCCGCCAGCAGCGCCAGTGCCGCCGCGTGGATCGTGGCCCCCGACGCCATCACGTCGTCGATCAGCATCACCGGCCGCCCCGCCACGCCTGCCGCGCGACGCGGATGCACGGCCAGGGCGTCCTGCTGGTTGGCATAGCGGTCGGCCACGCCGCGATGGTCCTGCGCCTGCGTGTGGCGCACGCGCACCAGCAGGTCGGCCTGGTGATCCAGCCCCAGGGTGCGCGCCACCCGGCCCGACACCTGCGCGGATTGGTTGTACTTGCGTTTTGCCAGGCGGCGCAGGTGCAGGGGCACCGGGGCCACGATCATGCCGGGCATCGCCAATGGTGCCGCCGCCCGCGCCAGCCACGCGGCCATGGGCGGGGCCAGGTCCAGTCGGTCGCCATGCTTCAGCGCCAGGATCAGCCTGCGCGCGGTGCCGCCATAGACCATCGCCGCGCGCCCCCGCGTCCAGGGCCGCACCGCGCCCAGGCAGTCGTCGCAGACCAGCACCATGTCAGTGCCCGACCCGTCATCGGGCAGCGGCGCCCCGCAGCAATCGCAGCAGGCGCCGGTGATGAAAGCGGCCTCGGGCCAGCAGTCGGCGCACAGATGCACGGCCCCCGCGCCCCCGTCGGCCACCCCCGCGCCGCAGGACAGGCATTGGGGCGGATAGAACAGCCGCAGCGCGGCTTTCATCGCCCCCGAAAGCACCTTATGTTCCCGTCCCATGAGTGACCCCAGACCCGCCCTGACCGACCGCATCGCCCTGACCCGCCAGCGCCGCCGCGCCCAACGGGACGGCATGGTCGACCTGTTCCACCAGATCGCCGCCGACGAGATCCACGATAGGCTGGCCGAGGTTAACAGAACCTTTACGGCCCCTGCCCTGGTGACCGGTTTTCCCGACATCTGGGGCCCGCGCTTTCCCGATGCGCGGGTGGTGGCGGACGACCCGGTGCTGGACCTGGAACCAGGCGCGCATGACCTGGTGATCCACGCCTTGTCGCTGCATTGGGCGGACGATCCGGTCGGGCAGATGGTGCAGTGCCGCCGCGCCCTGCGCGAGGACGGGTTGTTCATCGGCGTCCTGTTCGGCGGCCAGACCCTGTCCGAACCCCGCGCCGCCCTGGCCCAGGCCGAAGCCGAGATCACCGGCGGCCTGTCGCCCCGGATCCTGCCGATGGGAGAGATCCGCGACCTGGGCGGCCTGCTGGCCCGCGCGGGGCTGGCGCTGCCGGTGGCCGACCTGCTGCCGCAGCGCGCCAGCTATCGCGACCTGTTCCATCTGGGCCGCGACCTGCGTGCGATGGGCGAGGGCAACGCCATGGCCGCGCGCCTGCGCCGGCCCACCCCGCGCGCCGTGCTGGCCCGCGCCGCCGATCTGCTGGCCGCCCACAGTCCCGACCGCGACGATCCGTCCCGTGTCGCCGTCACCTTCGATCTGGTCTTTCTGACGGGCTGGGCGCCCTCGGACAGCCAGCCAAAGCCCTTGCGCCCCGGATCGGCCACCACCTCGCTGGCCGATGCCCTGACAAAACTCAGGAAGTCATGATGAGACCCACCCACGCGCCTGCCGACCATCCCGCGGTCAAGCCCGCCAAGACCGGCATCCTGATCGCCAATCTGGGCACGCCGGACGGCTATGACTACTGGTCGATGCGCCGCTATCTGAACGAGTTCCTGTCCGACCGCCGCGTCGTCGACGTGAACCGCCTGATCTGGCAGCCCCTGCTGCAGGGGGTGATCCTGACCAAGCGGCCGTTCAGTTCCGGCAAGAACTACAAGCTGATCTGGAACCACGAGGCGAACGAAAGCCCGCTGCTGACCATCACCAAGGCCCAGACCCGCGCGCTGGCGCAGATGGCGCATGACGAATGGGGCGATCAGGTGATGGTCGATTTCTGCATGCGCTATGGCAATCCATCGACCGGGGACGTGGTGCGGCGGATGGTCGATGCGGGCTGTCGGCGGATCGTGTTCCTGCCGCTTTATCCGCAATATGCGGGGCCGACCTCGGCCACGGCCAACGACCAGCTGTTCCGCGTCCTGATGAAAGAGACCTGGCAGCCCGCCGTGCGCACGGTCGAGCCCTATGTGAACCACCCCGACTACATCAAGGCGCTGGCCGACAGCGTGCGCCGCGCGCTGGACGGCAAGGTGCCCAAGAAGCTGGTCGCCAGCTATCACGGCATGCCCAAGCGCTATCTGATGCAGGGCGATCCCTATCACTGCCAGTGCCAGAAGACGTCGCGCCTGCTGCGCGAGGAGCTGGGCTGGCCCGAGGGGATCATCGACACGACCTTCCAGTCGGTCTTCGGCCGCGAGGAGTGGTTGAAGCCCTATACGGTCGAGCATGTGGCCGAACTGGCCAAGCAGGGTCATACCGACATCGCGGTGATCTCTCCGGCGTTCTCGTCGGACTGCATCGAGACGCTGGAGGAGATCAACGGCGAGATCAAGGAGGCCTTCGAGGAGGCCGGGGGGCACGAATTCCAGTACATCCCCTGCCTGAACGACGACCCCGCCCATATCCGCGTCATGCTGGAGGTGGTGCGCGAGAACATCGGCGGCTGGGTGCAGCCGCGGTGAGCGTCGGCGCGTTCACTCCAAGTTGGGTTTGATCCGGTGCGAGGCATTGGATAGGACTAGGCCATGTGCGCGAGGAGAGTGGCCGGAACATGAAGAAAATCAACGCGCTTGCGATTCTGGGCCTGATCGTGCTGGGTGCGTGCGGCCCGCGCAACCTGGCGCCTGCGCCGATGGCCATGCCCATGGACCCGGCCGCGGCGGCGGCGCCGGTGGTCGACGACAACGCAGCAATCGCGGGGCGCGTGCTGCAGCAGATCAACACGCTGCGCGGCAACATCGGCCTGTCCCCGCTGCAGCCCAGCCCTGCGCTGGAGGCGGCGTCGCTGGTCCATTCGCGCGACATGTCGGCCCAGAACCGGGCCTGGCACTGGGGGTCGGACGGATCGTCGCCCCTGGACCGGGCGCAGCGTCAGGGGTTCGGCGGAGAGATCATCGGCGAGAACATCTCGGAGACCTACGAGAACGAGATCGAGACGCTGGCCGCATGGATGTCCACGCGCGACACCCGCGACGTGATCATGGACCCGACCGCGACGCAGCTGGGCTTTGCCTGGTTCAAGGAGCCGTCGGGCAAGGTCTGGTGGACGCTGCTGACCGGACGCTAGGCCTCGGGCGGCCCCCATGCGGGGCCGCAACCGTCGCGGGGGTCAGGGATAGATGACGACCGGCGTGCCGGGCATCAGCATCGCATAGATTTCCTGGATTTCCTCGTCGGTGACGGCGATGCAGCCGGCCGTCCAGTCGCGCTGGCGCGGGAACAGGTTGTTGCCCTGGGGTCCGCGGCCGTGGATGAAGATGTCGCCGCCCGGATCCATGCCATACTGCTCGGCGAAGGCGCGGTCGTTGGGGTTCGGATACGAGATGCCCACCGACAGGTGGAACGCGCTGCGCGGGTTGAAGCGGTCGATGTAATAGACGCCTTCGGGGGTCTTGCCGTCGCCCGAGAACTGCTTGTGCCCCACCGGCTGGTTGCCCAGGCTGATGTCATAGGACCGGACCGGCGTGCTGCCGCTGAACAGGTGCATGCGACGCTGACCCTTGTTCACCTGCACCTGGGTGATCGGCGGTCCGGAGTAGCGCTGGAACTTGCTGGGTTGCTGCGGCTTTCCACAGGCAGCCAGCAGGGCCAGCATCGAAATCGTGAACGTCCGACGGGTGGTTCTGATCATCACTGCCTCTGAAGCGTTTTTGATTTTTTATGGGCCCGGAATATCACGGATACACCATGCCTGCCTAGCGGTGCGTTAACGCCGCCACCAGTTCGACATGCGGGGAAAACCGGAACTGGTCGACCACCCACAGTCGATCGATGCCATAGCCGGCATCGGCCAGAATCCGCGCATCCTTGGCAAAACTGACCGGGTCGCAGGACACGGCCGCCACCACCGGGACGCGAGCGGCGGTGATCTGACGCATCTGCGCCTCGGCCCCGGCGCGGGGCGGGTCGATCACGATCGCGTCAAACCGGGCCAGTTCATCGGGCATCAGCGGCCTGCGGGCCAGATCGCGGACCTCGGTCGTGACACGGTTCAGGCCGGACGTGGCCCGCCACGCCGAATCAAGGGCGGACAAGGGTGCGGCCAGCCCCTCGACCGCATGGACGGAGGCCCGTTCCGCCAAAGGCAGCGTGAAGGTCCCGCAGCCCGCGAAAAGATCGGCGACCTTTGACGCGCCCGCCACGGTGTCGCGCACCGCAGCCAGCAGTGCGGCCTCGCCCTGGGCGGTGGCCTGCAGGAAGGCACCGGGCGGGGGGACGACATGCGCGCGCCCCATCGGCAGGGCGGGCGCGCGGCGGGTGATGGCCTGGCCATCCCAGTCCAGCCGCGCCAGATCGCCCTCGTCCGCGAGGGCGGCCAGAGCCTGGAACAGCGCAGGGTCCATCGGCTTGCCGCCACGCACGGCGACGTCCAGCCCGGCCGGACCATGGATGACGACCAGCGACAGTTCCGCCGCGCGCGACGCCCCGGCGATGACGATGCGGCGCAGCAGCGGCAGCGCGGACAGGATCTGCGGGCGCAGCACGTGGCATTCGGTCAGATCGACGATCACGTCGGATGCGCGGCCATGAAACCCCACGGTCGCACCCTTCTTCGTGCGCCGCCCCGACAGCACGGCCCTGCGGCGGCTGTTCGGCGCCGACACGTGGACCTGCGGCAGAGGCGCCGTGATCCCCTGGGCCGCCAGCGCGGTCAGCACGACCTGGGACTTCCAGGCGGTGGTGAAGGCGTCGGTCGCGTGCATCAGCGAACAGCCCCCGCAGGCGCGGTAATGGCCGCAGACGGGGCGGATGCGGTCCGGGGACGGGGTGACGATGCGCGGGGCGGCGATGCGGCCGTCCAGGGCCTCGCCCTGGACGACCTCTCCGGGCAGGACCAGGGGGGCCAGCGCGCGGGCGTCGCCCGACAGGGCCACGCCGTCGCCCTTGCGGCCAAGCCGCTCGATCGTCCATTGGGTCATTCGGCAGCCTCTTCGGTGCCCAGGAAACCGCCCGACTGGCGGTTCCAGTAGCGGGCATAGCGGCCGTCGCGGGCCAGCAGGTCGTCATGACCGCCCTGTTCGACGATGCGCCCGTCCTCGATCACCAGAATGCGGTCCAGTTCGGCGATGGTGGACAGTCGGTGCGCGATGGCCAGCACGGTCTTGCCGCGCATGGCGCGGGTCAGGGCATCCTGGACCTGGGCCTCGACCTCGCTGTCCAGCGCACTGGTCGCCTCGTCCAGGACCAGGATCGGCGCGTCCTTGAGGAAGGCGCGGGCCAGGGCGATGCGCTGGCGCTGGCCGCCCGACAGCTTGACGCCGCGTTCGCCCAGATATGCGTCATACCCGGTGCGGCCCGCATAATCCTCCAGCGTCAGGATGAAGTCGTGCGCCTCGGCCGCCTTGGCGGCGGCCACGACCTCGTCCTGCGTCGCGTCGGGGCGACCGTACAGGATGTTGTCGCGGGCGGATCGGTTGAACATGGCGGTGTCCTGGGTGACCATCGCCACCTGGCGGCGCAGGCTTTCCTGGGTCACATCGCGCAGGTCGTGGCCGTCGATGCGGATGGTGCCCCGTTCAACGTCGTAGAGCCGCAGCAGCAGGCCGACCAGCGTGGTCTTGCCAGCGCCGGACGCGCCGACGATGCCGATCTTCTCTCCGGCCGGGATGGTCAGCGTCAGGTCGCGGATGCCGCCCGCGTCGCGGCCATAGGCGAATTCGACATGGTCGAACTCGATCCGGCCCTGCACGCGCGACAGGGTCCGGGCGCCGGGGCGGTCGGTCAGGGCATGGGGCGGGGACAGGGTCTTCATCCCGTCCTCGACCTCTCCGATGCTGCCCCACATGCCCATCAGGGCCATGCTGACCCACCCGGTCATCTGCGACAGGCGCATAGCGATGGCACCGCTGGCGGCGACATCGCCCACGGTCGCGGTGCCGTCGCGCCACAGCAGGATCGCGCCGCCGACCAAAATCACCGGCAGGATCCCCGCCACGACCATCAGCGACAGCCGGAACCAGGTCGAGACGACGCCGAAATCCAGCGCGCGTTCGCGGAACCCCGCCATCGCGCCCAGGGCGGCCTGATCCTCGTGGTCGGCATGGGCGAACAGCTTGACCGTCTTGATGTTGGTGATGGTGTCGACGACCTGTCCGGTGACATTGGCCCGCGCCGATGCGCGCGCGCCCGATTTCGCGCGGATGCGCGGCAGGAAGAACCGGATCAGCGCGAAATAGGCCGCCAGCCAGACCAGCAGCGCCACCGCGCCCCAGCCATCGACGGCCAGCAGGAAGGCCGCCGATCCCAGCACGGATGCCAGGGCGAATGCCACCACGTTCACCATCTCGGATGCGACATCGGTCACCGCGCGCGCGGTCTGCATCTGCTTTTGCGCCAGCCGCCCGGCAAAGTCGTTGTCGAAGAAGGTGACCGCATGTCCCATCGTCCAGCGATGCAGGCGCGACAGCACCAACGGCAGGATGTTCGGTCCGATGATCACGTTCGAGCTGGCCGTGGACAGGCCATAGATCGCCGGGCGCACCACCAGGAAGAACCCCGCGAACAGCGCGACCAGGCCCCAGTTCTGGTCCCAGAAGACGCCGGGCGCGCTGGTCGTGACCGCATCGACGACCATCCCCAGCAGCAGCGCCGAGACGACATCCGCCACCCCGCCCAGGGCGGAGGCGATGGCGGCAAACCCCAGCCCCGGCCAGGCGCCCGACAGGCACCAGCGGAAGAAGGCCATCAGCGTGGCGGGCGGCGCGCCCTCGGCCGGGCGAAAGGCGTCGACCATGCGGCCGAAGCGGGTGTGCAGGCTCATTCGTCGTCCTTCCCGGCCAAGCGGGCCGCGTCGATCAGGGCGGGGGCGGGCAGGGTGAAGGCCGACGCGATCCACGCCTCCTCCGCGGCCTTCAGGGCCCGTCCCAAGGCAGGCCCCTGCAGCGGGGCCAGGTCGGCTGCGGCCACGGGCAGGGGGGACCGGGTCGCCCGCGCGATGCGGGCCTGCCAGTCGGGGGGCAGCGGGTGGCCGTCGGCGGCCATCAGGGCGGCATGGTCGGTCGCGGCATCCGCGCCCAGGTGCCATGCGGCGCGGTCCAGCGACCAGCTGCGCGCCCGGTCAAGCGCCGCCAGCGCGCGCTGGTCGGCGCGCGACAGGCGCAGGTCGGGCTGGACCGGACCAAGCGCCGCCAGACGGCGCAGCCAGCCGCCGGGCGCGGGTTCGGCGTCCAGCAGCGCCTGCAGGCGCGCGGCATTGGCACCGGGCAGCAACTGATGCAGCACCCCCGTCCGGTCCATCAGCGCGACCGCCGGGCCGGGGTCGGGCGCGTCCAGCAGTTTCTTCAGTTCCGCCCCGATGCGTTCGCGGGCGATGCGCGACAGGCCGTCGCGATGCGCGCCGCAGGCGGCGACGGCGGCCGGGTCGGCATCCTGCCCATAGCGGGCCAGAAAGCGGAAGAAGCGCAGGATGCGCAGGTAATCCTCGGTGATCCGCGCGTGGGCGTCGCCGACAAAGCGCAGGCGACGCGCGGCCAGATCGGGCAGGCCGCCCATCGGATCGATCACCGCCCCGTCGCGGCCCGCGTAAAGCGCGTTGATCGTGAAATCGCGCCGCGCCGCGTCCTGGGCCAGGTCGGTCGAGAACGCGACCACGGCACGGCGACCGTCGGTGTCGACGTCCCGGCGAAAGGTCGTGACCTCGAACCCGCGCCCGCCGGCGATCAGCGTCACGGTGCCGTGGTCGATGCCCGTGGGCACCGCACGGAGGCCCGCAGCCTGCGCCAGCCGGGTCACCCGGTCGGGCAGGGCGTCGGTCGCGATGTCGATGTCGTCGATGGGTTGGTCCAACAGCGCGTTGCGCACCGCGCCGCCCACCAGATAGGCGTGATCGCCCTCTGCCTGCAGCGCGTCCAGCACCCGGATCAGGGCAGCATCCTCCAGCACATGCGCGGGCAACCGGGTCATAGGCGCCGCGCCAGTCCCAGCAGGATGCGCGCGGTCGCGCCCCACAGGTAATAGGGCCCGAACGGCGCCGCGTGATAGCTGCGCCAGCCGCCGCGCCAGCGCCGGCGTTCGACGCGATACCGGGCGGGGTCGGCGACATGCGCAAAGGGCAGGTCGAACGCCTCCTGCACCTCTCCGGCCTCGGGGACGGGGGCGAAGGGGCCGTCGATCACGGCCAGGACCGGGGTCACGGAAAAGCCTGTGACGGTGCGGTGCGGCGGCAGGCAGCCCAGCACGCGCACTTGGAAGGGGTCCAGGCCGATCTCCTCGCGCGCCTCGCGCAGGGCGGCGGCGACGGCATCGGCGTCGCCCGGATCGACCTTGCCGCCGGGCAGGGCGATCTGGCCGGGATGGTGGCGCAGCCCCGACGCGCGCTTGGTCAGGACGAGGCGCCCGTCATCGGCGCGAAACGCCGCCAGCACCCCCGCCGGGCGCAGGGGCGCGTCCGGCGGCGCAGCTTCGGGGTTCAGGTCATAGTCAGAGCTGGGGTCCGCCGCGCGACGCAGGGCGTCGCGCAGGCGGGATTCTGACCACTCCGTCACTCGGCCGCCTTGTCGCTGTCGCTGTCGGGCAGGGGGTTGCCGTCGGCATCCACCGTCGCCTCGAAGCCCAGGCTTTGCGGGTCGAAGACGTAATGCGCGCCGCAGAACTGGCAATCGGCGGTCACGGTCCCCTCCGGGGTGGTCATGTGTGCGATGTCCTTGGCCGAATAGATCGAAAGCGTGCCCCGCACCCGGTCGGCGTCGCAGGAACAGCCGAACTCCACGCGGTGCGCGTCGAAGACCCGCGGCGTCTCCTCGTGGAACAGGCGCAGCAGCAGGTCGGTCGGGCCGACGGTGGGGCCGATCAGCTCCAGCGTCTCGACCGTGTCCAGCAGGATGTTGGCTCGGCTCCAATCCTCGGATTCCGCGCCCTGCAGGATGTCGGCCGCCTCGATCAGCCCGCCCTCGCCGCTGCCACCCTCGGTCGGCTGCGCCGGATTGCCGGGCAAAGTCTGCAGCATCATGCCGCCGGCGCGCCACTGCGCGTCCTGACCGGACAGGCGCGACTGACCCGATGCCAGCTGGAACCGCGTCGGCAGCTGTTCGGATTGCGCGAAATAGGTCTGCGCGCAGGCCGACAGCGACCCGCCCGTCAGCGGCGTGATGCCCTGATAGGGGGTGCTGCCCGGTCCCTGGTCGATCAGGATGGCGAAATAGCCCTCTCCGATCTGCTCGAGGGGGGCGCGGGCATCCAGGCGATCGGGGTCGAAGCTGGCCCAGGCCCGGATGCGGGCGGGCTTGCCCTCGCCCTCGGGGGCGAAGTAGTCGGCGGCCAGCGTGCGGATCGCGCCGTTGCCGCGCACCTGCAGGCTCAGCTTCCAGCGCAGCTTGACGGTCGGGCCGATCAGCGCGGTCAGCAGCGCGATCTCGGCGACCATGGCGCTGACGGCGGGCGGATAGTCGTGACGCGACAGGATATGGTCCAAGACGCCGTCCAGACGCACCACGCGGCCCCGGATGGAGCTGCGGTCAAGTTGAAAGGGCAGTACGGTGTCGTCCCAGGCGATCTGGTTGATCTTACTCATGATTGATCCTTGAGGTGGTGTCGGCGCCGACATTGCGCGCCCGGTTGCGCCCAATATAAGGCATTTTCCGCCGATCCCAAGGGGGCCCGGGCACGCCGCTTTCCGCCACGCCCGGTCCGGGCTATCACGGGCGGGCAATCAGACAGGTGCCCCATGATCCCGCGTTTCGGACAACCGCCGCTGACCGGACCCCGCTATCGCCGCAGGCCCGGCGCCTATGCGATCCTGTGGCGCGACGGGCGCATCCTGCTGACGCATCAGCAGGCGCCCGAACCCGAATTCCAGCTGCCCGGCGGCGGCATCGACCCCGGAGAGCACGCCTTGGCGGCCCTGCACCGCGAGGTGGCCGAGGAGACCGGCTGGACCATCGGCGCACCGCGCTATCTGGGCAGCTATCGGCGGTTCTGCTTCATGCCCGATTACGACATGCACGCCGAAAAGCGCTGTCAGATCTGGGTGGCACGGCCTATCAGCCGCCTGTCGCCGCCGACCGAACCGGGACACAGTGCGCATTGGATGACGCCCGCGCAGGCGATGGACGCGCTGGCTGATCCGGGGTCGCGTGCGGCGCTGTCGGGGTGGCTGGCGGGACGCTAGCCGTCGTCCAGGCGGATGACCTTGCCCGTGCCACGAAACTCGACCAGCACCGCGGACATGTCGTCCTGCCGTTCGCCGCGGCAATATTCCGACACCGACCAGGCCATTGATTCCAGGAAGGAATGGCCGTTCAGGAAGGCGTTGGTGCGCATCACCGCCTCAAGCCCGTCATTGCCCAGCTGGCGGCCGTTGGGGGTCGTGGCCTCGGTGATGCCGTCGGATGCGATCAGCAGACGGTCGCCGGGACCAAGGGTGATGTCGATCTCGTCGAAGAGCGGGCTTTCGAAGATGCCGATCGGCATGCCGCCCGCGCCTAGATGCGTCACCGTGCCGTCGGCCCGTTGCAGCGCGGGGTGGGGGTGCCCCGCCTGGACCATGCGCAGATGCCCGGTCATGTGGTTCAGCTCGGCATAGATCATGGTGAAGTAGGTGTCGGTGTTCATCTCCTCCAGCATCATCGTGTTGAAGAAATGTGCCAGCGCCGCCGGCCCCCCCGCATCCGCCCCGCCAAGCGCGCCGCGCAGCGCGATGTTCTGGTCGGACGACCCCGACAGGTGCACCGACAGCTGCGCCGTCAGCAGTGCCGCGGTCACGCCATGCCCTGATACGTCCAGCGCATAGAGGCCAAGCCTGTCGTCGCCGATGGGAAAGAACCCCACCAGGTCGCCGCCGATATGGCCCGCTGGGCGCAACAGCAGGCTGATCTCGATCTGGCCGAACCGCCCGGAGCGTTCGCGCACCAGCCCCTGCTGCAGCTTGCGCGCCTCGCGCAGGTCGCGTTCCATCGCGGCCTGGGTCTCGGACAGCTGCGACAGGGCCTGGCGCAGCTGGGTGTTGCTGGCGCGCAGCTCCTCCTCGATGCGCAGGATGCGCTCGCCGGCGGCAAGGCGCGCCAACAGTTCCTGGGGCGCCACGGGCTTGGTCAGGAAATCGTCGGCGCCGGCCTGCAAGCCCTCGGTGATGGCATGGGCGTCGGCATTCGACGTCAGCAGCACGAAATAGCCATAGTTCGGGCGCGACAACTGGCGGAACGCGGCGCAGAACTGCAGGCCGGTCATCTCGGGCATCACCCAGTCCGACAGCACGAGGTCCGGGGCCAGCCTTTCGCACAGCTGCAGCGCCTCGGCCCCGTTGGCGGCCTCGACCACGTCATAGCCGCCGCGTTTCAGCAGCCGCGCCAGCAGCCGGCGTTGCGCGGCGCTGTCATCGACCAGCAGCACCAGCCGCTTCTGCTTGGGCGGTGCCGTGTCGGAGAGGGGAGAGGGGCGATTCGCGGCTGTCATGGGACCATGCATAGCGTGCCGGTCGTAAATTTCGGGTAAACCGCCCCGTTTCCCGCGGTTAAACTTTTCGCAAGGCGACCGCGCTAGACAGGGGCATGTCAGCGATTCGAAGGGTTTGGGGAATGATCGATTGGAACCGCGTGATCGAGCTGCGCGACGAGCTTGGCCCCGAGGAGCTTTTGCCCATCATCGACATGATCCTGGTCGAGATCGAGGCGCATCTGTTCGCGTTGGACAGCCGCACCCTGCACCTGGCCGAGGACCTGCACCTGCTGCGCGGCCTGGCGCTGAACATCGGCTTCACCGAGTTCTGCGCCCAGTGCCTGCGCGCCGAACAGCAGCTGGCCCGCGGCGACCAGACGGCCCTGGCCCCCGCGGCGCTGCGCGCCAGCTTCGGCCATACAAAGCAGCTGTTCCTGCGCGATCTGCCGCATGTGATGGACAGCGACCTGAGCGGCCAGGCCGCCGCCCGCGCGTCGTGATCAGACCAGCAGTTCCGACAGGATGCCGTCGTTCGTGATGTCGCGATAGGCAAAGCCTGACCGGTCCAGCCGCGCCATCAGCGTGATCAGGTTGGCCGGGTCCGACGTCTCGATCCCGATCAGCACCGAACCGAAGTTGCGGGCGGATTTCTTGAGGTATTCGAACCGCGCGATGTCGTCGTTCGGTCCCAGCAGGTCCAGGAAATCGCGCAGCGCGCCGGGGCGCTGCGGCATGCGCAGCACGAAATACTTCTTCACGCCCTGGAACCGCTGGGCCCGCTCCTTGACCTCGGGCAGACGCTCGAAGTCGAAATTGCCGCCCGAACAGACCGCGACGACGGTCTTGCCGGACAGGTCGCCCAGATCGCCCAGCACGTCCAACGCCAGCGCGCCCGCGGGTTCCAGCACCACGCCTTCGGTGTTCAGCATCTCCAGCATGGTGCGGCAGATGCGGTCCTCGGGGGCCAGATAGACGTCGGCGGGGGTAAAGCGCTGCAGCGCCTCGAAGGGCAAGGCTCCGATGCGCGCGACCGCGGCACCGTCGACGAAGCTGTCCACCGCCGGCAGGGCGACGGGCGCCCCCTCCTGCAGTGCGGCCTTGAGGCTGGCGCCGCCCAGGGGTTCGGCAAAGGCAAAGCGGGTGTCCGGCGCCTGGGTCGCCAGCAGCTTGGTGACGCCCGCTGACAGGCCGCCCCCGCCCACGGGCAGCACGACTAGGTCGGGCGCGCGGCCAAGCTGCGCCAGCATCTCCATGCCGACGGTGGCCTGCCCCTCGATCACGTCGGGGGCGTCGAAGGGCGACAGGAACTGCGCGCCCTGTTCGGCGCAGAAGGCCTGGGCCGCGGCCAGGGTCTGGTCGAAATAGTCGCCCTTCAGTACGATCTCGATCGCGTCTCCGCCGAACATGCGGGTCTTGTCGATCTTCTGTCCCGGCGTGGTGATGGGCATGAAGATCGTGCCGCGCGCGCCGAAATGGCGGCAGGCATAGGCCACGCCCTGGGCATGGTTCCCCGCACTGGCGCAGACGAAATGCCCGGGCGCGCCGGGCGTGACCTGCTTGCGCATCGCGTTGAACGCCCCGCGCAGCTTGTAGCTGCGCACTGGGGTCAGGTCCTCGCGCTTGAGCCAGATGTCGGCGCCGTATTTCGCCGACAGATGGTCGTTGCGTTGCAGGGGCGTAGGCTCGAACAGGTCGCGAAGCGCGGCCTCGGCCAGACGGACGGCGGCGACAAAGTTTTCCATGCCCCGCCCATGCCGCGAAACGGGCCTGTTGGCAAGGGTCAGCGCAGCGCGCGACCCTCGACGAAATGCCCCCAGAGCGTGGTGATGATCGACAGCGACAGCAGGGTGCCCAGCCAGGCAGCCAGAAGCGTGGCCACCAACCCCACCAGACCGGGGATCTGCGACGCAAGGTTCAGAATGGTCTGCAGGATCTGGCTGAACACGGCCAGAAGGAGCAGGGTGCCCAGACAGGATTCCGTCCCCTTCCAGCCGGTCGTCAGCGGCTTTGCCGCGCCGATGGCCGCCCCGGCCAGCCCTGTTCCAAGGCGCAGGCCGATGATGGCCACCGCGATCCCAATGATCAGGCTGGCCAGCATGGTGACGTAGATGCTGCCGTTCAACGCCGAGGTCAGCGCCACGATGAGGATCATGGGCATGAAGACGATCAGCATGATAACGAGGCTCATCCTGACCGCCGCCCAGAAATAGCGCGCCTCGGAACCTCCGATGCTGCGAAAGACCTGCGGGCGTTCCCCCAGGAGGACGTGACGATGCCAGGATGCAGCCAGGCTGACGAAGGCCAGCACGAAGGTCGCGACGATCGCCACTGCCACCACTGCGACAATGATCCCGGGCGGATCGCCGACCGCTAGGGCCTGGCGCGCGGCCATCCCGATGCCGATGCCGAGGGCGGCCAGCAACAGCGGCAGAACCGACAGCGTCAGCGCCGCGCCCAGATTGCCGGTCAGCTGCAGAATGGAATGGCGGAGAAGGCGAAAGGCCAGCATCAAAACACTCGTTTGAAATCGCCCAGACCCTAATCGCCCCCGAACCCTTGTGACAACGCGCAAATCGCCGTATTCCCGCTGAAACTTCGACGAAGGGTTAACCGCATGTCCGACGCGCCGAAAAAAGTCGTCCTCGCCTATTCGGGGGGGCTTGATACCTCGATCATCCTGAAATGGCTGCAGACCGAATACGGCTGCGAGGTGGTGACCTTCACCGCCGATCTGGGCCAGGGCGAGGAGCTGGAGCCCGCGCGCGAAAAGGCGCTGATGCTGGGCATTGCGGCCGAGAACATTCACATCGTCGACGTGCGCGAGGAGTTCGTGCGCGATTTCGTCTTCCCGATGTTCCGGGCCAATGCGCTGTACGAGGGGTTGTACCTGCTGGGCACGTCGATCGCGCGGCCGCTGATCTCTCAGCATCTGGTGCGGATCGCGCAGGAATCGGGCGCGGATGCGGTGGCGCATGGCGCGACCGGCAAGGGCAACGACCAGGTCCGGTTCGAGCTGTCGGCCTATGCGCTGGACCCGTCGATCAAGGTGATCGCGCCATGGCGGGAATGGGACCTGACCAGCCGCACCAAGCTGATCGAGTTCGCCGAGAAGAACCAGATCCCCATCGCCAAGGACAAGCGCGGCGAGGCGCCCTTCAGCGTGGACGCGAACCTGCTGCACACCTCGAGTGAGGGCAAGGCGCTGGAGAACCCTGCAGAGGCCGCGCCTGACTATGTCTATCAGCGCACCGTGAACCCCGAAGACGCCCCCGATCAGCCCGAATTCATCGAGGTGACCTTCGAGAAGGGCGACGCGGTCGCGATCAATGGCGTGGCCATGTCGCCCGCCACGATTCTGACCAAGCTGAACGAACTGGGCGGCCGGCACGGCATCGGCCGTCTGGATTTCGTCGAGAACCGCTTTGTCGGCATGAAGTCGCGCGGCATCTATGAGACGCCGGGCGGCACGGTCCTGCTGGAAGCCCATCGCGGGATCGAGCAGATCACCCTAGACAGCGGCGCAGGCCACCTGAAGGATTCGATCATGCCGCGCTATGCGGAACTGATCTATAACGGCTTCTGGTTCAGCCCCGAGCGCGAGATGCTGCAGGCCCTGATCGACAAGAGCCAGGAGCATGTGACCGGCACGGTGCGGCTGAAGCTCTACAAGGGTCTGGCGACCTGCGTGGGCCGCTGGTCTGATCATTCGCTGTACAGCGAGGCGCATGTGACCTTCGAGGACGACGCCGGCGCCTATGACCAGAAGGACGCGGCGGGCTTCATCCGCCTGAACGCCCTGCGCCTGAAGCTGATCGCGAACCGTAACGCCCGCGTGGCGAAATGACCGCCGGGGCCGCCCGCATCGCCATCGTCACCGTCAGCGACCGCGCGTCGCGAGGCGAGTACGAGGACAAGGGCGGCCCCGGCGCCGAGGCCTGGCTGCGGGGTGTCGTCACCTCGCCCATGGCCATCGACCGCCACATCATTCCCGACGGCCGCGACAGCGTCGCCAGCACCCTGCGCGATCTGGCCGATGGGGGCGCGGACCTGATCTTGGTCACTGGCGGCACCGGCCCCGCACCGCGCGACCTGACGCCCGAGGCCGTGGCCGACGTGATGGACAAGGAACTGCCCGGCTTCGGAGAGGAGATGCGCCGCGCCTCCCTGCGCGAGGTACCGACCGCCATCCTGTCGCGCCAGACCGCGGCGATCCGCGGGCGCAGCCTGATCATCACCATCCCCGGGAAGCCCTCAGCCATCGCCACCTGCCTGGATGCGGTCTTTGCCGCTGTTCCCTATTGCCTGGATCTGATGGGTGCGGCGCGCATCGAGACCGATCCTGCACGGATCCAGGCCTTTCGTCCCAAATCGGCCTGACCACCCATAGGGGCCGGCAAAGGGGGTATTTGGACAAAGGAGACAGATTTCTTCTTTGTCCAAATACCCGAAAGCGCCTAGCTGCCGAACAGACGCAGGGCCAGCGGGGCGATGATCGCCGTCAGCACCGCGTTTAGGCCCATGCCGATCCCCGAAAACGCGCCCGCCGTGGCGTTCACCTGGAACGCCCGGGCCGTGCCGATGCCATGCGCGGCGACGCCCACGGCAAATCCGCGCGCGCGCCAGTCGCGGATCTTCATCGCGTTCAGCAGAGGCGTGACCACGATCGCGCCGAAGATGCCCGTCAGCAGAACCAGCGCCGCGGTCAGCGTGGGCTGACCGCCCAGCTGTTCGGCGATGCCGATGGCCACGGGTGCGGTGGTGGATTTCGGTGCAAGCGAGGCCAGGACCGATCCCTCGATCCTGAAGGCGCGGGCGATCAGCAGGGCCGAGACGACTGCGACGCCGGATCCGGCCAGCAACCCTGCCAGCATCGGCCACGCCGCGCGCCGCACGCGGGGCAGGTTGTCATAAAGCGGCAGTGCCAGCGCCACGGTGGCCGGCCCTAGCATGAAATGCACGAACTGCGCGCCGTCGAAATAGGTGGCGTAGCCTGTCCCCGTCATCCCCAGCAGCACCGCCAGCAGGATCACCGCGATCAGCACGGGGTTGGCCCAGCTGGCACGGCCCAGCCTGCGCGACACCGCATCGCCCGCCAGGTACGCGACGAGCGTGGCGGTCAGCCACAGCAGCGGCCCCTGCGCCAGATAGGACCAGATCAGGACCGGATCACTCATGCCCCTGATCCCTCAGGGCGGCGCGTTCCTCGGATCCGGTCAGGCGGGCCACCGCGGTGAAGGCCCA
The DNA here is from genome assembly GCF_004010775.1 of Paracoccus sp. Arc7-R13. Taxonomy (NCBI): domain Bacteria; kingdom Pseudomonadati; phylum Pseudomonadota; class Alphaproteobacteria; order Rhodobacterales; family Paracoccaceae; genus Paracoccus; species Paracoccus sp. Arc7-R13. The sequence goes on from NZ_CP034810.1 coordinate 901,310, forward strand.
GGCCCCTGCGGCGATGGCCAGCACCGTCGATCCCGTCAGGGCGGCCGCCAGCCCCAGCCCCTGTTCGCGCAGCAGATCCCAGTGGGCCACGATGCCGACCCCCGCAGGCACGAAAAACAGCGACAGATGCGACAAGAGTCCCGTCGCCGTGGGGCGGATCGCCTGCGCCAGGTCGGGGCGGAGCATGAAGGCCGCGACCATCGCGATCAGTCCGACCACCGGGCCGGGCAGGGGCAGGCCCAGGCCGCGCGAGGTGATCTCTCCGACCAGCTGGAACGTCAGGATGATGGCAAGGCTGCGGATCATGCCGCCAGAGTAGCGTGCAGCCCCCGGTCGCGCCAGTGGCAACGCCGCGCATCTTGTGGAAAACTGTCCCGGCGGGGCGACATCTTGCGGTCCGGTTGACTTGTCCCCCCTGCGGATGGACAATCCGCCAGCCTTATCGAATCTGGACCCAACCCTTGCGCTTTGACCGCCTGCGACTGAACGGCTTCAAGAGCTTCGTGGACCCGACCGATCTGGTCATCCGCGAGGGGCTGACGGGCGTGGTTGGCCCGAACGGCTGCGGCAAGTCCAACCTGCTGGAGGCCCTGCGTTGGGTGATGGGCGAAAACCGCCCCACCGCGATGCGCGGCGAGGGGATGGAGGACGTGATCTTTGCAGGCACCACGCGCCGCAATGCCCGTGCCCATGCCGAGGTTTCGCTGAGCGTCGACAACCGCGACCGTCTGGCGCCCGCGGGCTTCAACGAGGACGATCAGTTCGACATCACCCGTCGCATCACCCGCGACGCGGGCAGCGCCTACAAGATCGCCGGCAAGGACGTGCGGGCGCGCGACGTGCAGATGCTGTTTGCGGATGCCTCGACCGGGGCGCACAGCCCGGCGCTGGTTCGGCAGGGCCAGATCAGCGAGCTGATCAGCGCCAAGCCCAAGTCGCGTCGCCGCATCCTGGAGGAGGCGGCGGGGATCTCGGGGCTTTACGCGCGCCGCCACGAGGCGGAGCTGAAGCTGAACGGGGCCGAAGGCAACCTGACGCGCGTCGACGACACGCTGGACCAGCTGTCGTCCCAGGCCGCGACCCTGGCCCGGCAGGCGCGTGCGGCGGCGAAGTACCGCGAGATCGGCGCCGCGCTGCGGCTGGCCGAGGGGCTGCTGCTGTATCGCCGCTGGTCGGATGCCGAGGCCGCACGCCTTGCCGCGGCGCAGGCCCTGACCGAGGCGGTGCGGGCCGCCGGTCAGGCGGGTGCCGCCGCCGAGGCCGCCGTCCTGCGACGGACCGAGACCGAGGCCGCGCTGCCGCCGCTGCGCGAGGAGGAGCAGATCGCCGCCGCCTTGGTCCAGCGGCTGGCCGTGGAGACCGAGGCTCTGGCCGAGGCCGGGCGGCGCGCGACCCAGGCCATCACCGCGCTGTCGGGGCGTCTGGCGCAGCTGGACCGCGACATCGAGCGCGAGCAGGCGCTGAACCGCGATGCCGAGGAGGTCGTGCGCCGCCTGACCTGGGAGGCCGAGCAGCTGCGCGCGGGCGGCGAGGGGCATGACGCGCGGCTGGACGCCGCCACAGCCCAAGCCGAGGCCGCCGCCGAGACGCTGCATGAGGTCGAGGCCCGGCTGGCCGAGCTGACCGACGAATCCGCCCGCCTGGCCGCCCGCCATCAGTCGGCCGAGCGTCTGGCCCATGACCTGCGGGCCATGTTCGACCGCGCCGACCGGGCCGCCGCCGAGGCCGCCGAGGCGCTGGCCGCCGCCGATGCCGCCGGAGAGGCCGCGGCCGCCGCGCTGGACCGGGCGGATGCCGCGCAGGATCTGGCCCGCGACCGCACCGAGGCCGCCGAGGATGCGCTGGCCGAGGCCGAGGCCGGGCGCGCCGCGCTGGAGACCCGCGAGGCCGCCGCCCGTCAGGCGCGTGCCGCCGCCGAGGGCGAGGCCGCGGCCCTTGCCGCCGAACGCACCGCCCTGCAGCGGCTGGTCGATCGCGGGCGCTCCGGGGGTGCCACGCTGCTGGATCGGGTGGCCGTCGCGCGGGGGCACGAGGCCGCGTTCGGGGCCGCCCTGGGCGACGATCTGCGCGCGGGCGTGGGCGGCGACGGGTCGGGCTGGCACGACCTGCCGGGCTGGGACGATCCGCAGCCCTTGCCCGACGGCGCCGTGCCGCTGGCACCGCATGTGCGCGGCCCGGATCTGCTGGCGCGGCGGCTGTCGCAGACGGGGCTGGTGCTGGACGCAGGCCAGGGGGCCGCGCTGCAGCCGATGCTGTCGGCGGGACAGCGGCTGGTGACGCTCGAGGGCGATCTGTTCCGATGGGACGGGCTGCGGGTGATGGCGGGGCAGGCGCTGTCCTCGGCCGCGCTGCATCTGCAGAAGGTCAACGAGCTGGCCCATGTGACCGAACAGGCCGAGCGTGCCGAGGCCCGCGCCGAGGAGGCCCGCGAGACCCATGAGGCGGCCCGCGCCGATCTGGCCCAGGCCGCCGAGGTCGAGAAGTCGGCCCGCGATGCGCGCCGCGAGGCCGAGCGCCTGCTGTCCGAGGCCGCGCGCGCCGCGACGCGGGCGGAATCCGATCTGGCCATGGCCTCCAGCCGCGCCGACGGGGCGCGGGCGGAGCTGGCGCGCCACCGCGCCGATGCCGCCGACGCCCAAAGCCGCCTGAGCGAGGCCGAGGCGCAGCTGGCCGCGCTGCCCGACCGCGCCGATGCCGCCGCCGCGGTCGAACATGCCCGCACCGGCGTCGAGGGCGCGCGCATCGCCACGATGACCCGCCGCGCCGCGCTGGACGAATTGCGCCGCGAGGGGCAGGCCCGCACCAAGCGTCTGCAGGAGATCGCCAAGGAGGAATCGGGCTGGCGGCTGCGCCTGGAGCAGGCCGGCACGCGCGCGGCCGAGCTGTCCGCGCGGCGCGACGCCACCGCCGATGAGCTGGCCGAGGCGCAGGATCAGCCCGCCATCCTGGCCGAGCAGGAGGAGGCGCTGGTCACGCGCGGGGTGCAGCTGGAGGCGCGGCTGACGGCGGCCCGCGCTGCGCTGACATCTGCCGAGGACGCCGCCCGCGCCGCCGCCCTGGCCGAGCGCGAGACAGAGCGGCAGGCGGGCGAGGCACGCGAGGCCCGCGCCGCGCGCGAGGCCCGCCAGGAGGCCGCCCGCGAGGCCGAGGCCCTGGCCCGCGCCCGCATCCGCGAGGAGACCGAGCAGGGCCCCGACCAGCTGCGCGCCGCCCTGGGCGAGATCGACCTGACCGCCCCCGTCGACCGGCTGGAGCAGGAGATCGCCCGCCTGCGCGGCGCGCGCGAGGCCCTGGGCGCGGTCAACCTGCGCGCCGACGAGGACAAGCGCGCCCTGGAGGCCGAACGCGACGGTCTGGCCGCCGAGAAGACCGACCTGGAGGAGGCGATCCGCAAGCTGCGCGCCGGGATCGGCAGCCTGAACCGCGAGGGGCGCGAGCGCCTTCTGGCCGCGTTCGAGACGGTGAACGCCAATTTCGCCACCCTGTTCACGACGCTTTTCGGGGGCGGCGAGGCGCGCCTGGTGATGGTCGAATCCGACGACCCGCTGGATGCGGGGCTGGAGATCATGTGCCAGCCGCCCGGCAAGCGGCTGTCGACGCTGAGTCTTTTGTCCGGGGGCGAACAGACGCTGACCGCGATGGCGCTGATCTTTGCGGTGTTCTTGGCCAATCCCGCGCCGATCTGCGTGCTGGACGAGGTCGACGCGCCGCTGGACGATGCCAATGTCAGCCGATTCTGCGACCTTCTGGACGAGATGACCCGCCGGACCGACACGCGGTTCCTGATCATCACCCACCATGCGGTGACGATGGGCCGGATGGACCGGCTGTTCGGCGTCACCATGGTCGAGCAGGGCGTCAGCCAGTTGGTCAGCGTGGACCTGAAACGCGCCGAGGCTCTGGTCGCCTGACGCGACCCGCGCTAGGGTCCGGGCCGCAACCCAAGCGAGGACCCCATGAGCATCGAGCAGACCTTGGCCGACAAGGGCATCACCCTTCCCGCAGCGCCCATGCCGGCGGCCAATTACGTCCCCTTCGTGCAGACCGGCAACCTGGTCTTCATCTCGGGCCAGATCAGCGCGGACGAGAACGGCCTGATCACCGGCAAGCTGGGCGACAAGACCGACCTGGAGGAGGGCGTGGCCGCCGCACGCCGCTGCGGGCTGGCGCTGATCGCGCAGCTGAAATCCGCCATCGGCGATCTGGACCGCGTGACGCGGGTGGTCAAGCTGACCGGCTTCGTGAACTCCACCCCCGATTTCACCGATCAGCCCAAGGTCATCAACGGCTGTTCTGACCTGATGGTCGAGGTCTTCGGCGAGGCCGGGCGCCATTCCCGCGCCGCCGTGTCCGCCTCCTCGCTGCCCTTCGGCGTCGCGGTCGAGATCGAAGCCGTGTTCGAGGTCCGCTGATGCTGGACGACCGCTTCCTGACGGTGCCCATCACCCATCGCGGCCTGCATGGCGCGGGGGTTCCCGAAAACAGCCTGGCCGCCGCCCGCGCCGCGATCGAGGCGGGCTACGGCATCGAATGCGACATCCAGCCCGGCCCGGACGGAGAGCCGCTGGTCTTTCACGACTATCGGCTGAAGCGGCTGACCGGGGCCGAGGGCGTGATCGGCGCGACCGACGCGCAGACGCTGGCCGGCCTGCGCCTCTTGGGCACGGACGAGCCGGTGCCGACGCTGGCCCGGTTCCTGGAACTGATCGCGGGCCGGGTGCCGCTGCTGATCGAGGTCAAGGACCAGGACGGCGCCTGTGGCCCCGATGTCGGCTTGCTGTCCGCACGCGTGGCCAAGGTGCTGGCAGGCTATGACGGGCCGGTGGCGGTCATGTCCTTCAACCCGCACATGATCGCGGCCTTCCGCGCCGCGGCTCCGGACGTGCCGGTGGGCCTGACCACCTGCGCCTTTCCCGAGGGCGACTGGCCGCAAGTCGCGCCCGCCCGGCGCGAGGAACTGGCCCAGATCCGCGATTTCGATGCGGTGGGGGCGTGCTTCATCTCGCATGACAAGGGCGATCTGGGCAATCCGCGCGTCGATGCGCTGCGCGCACAGGGCGTTCCGGTGCTGACCTGGACCATCCGCAGCGCCGACGAGGAAGAGGCCGCCCGCCGCGTCGCCACGAACATCACCTTCGAAGGCTATCGCGCGGCGATCTGACGCCATTTCGCTGCACAAATACCAAAGGGGCGCCGACCTGCGGCGCCCCGCGACACCGGCGGGCCCTGACAAGCCGCGCCCCGCACCCTATCTTCCGGGGCATGACCGACATGATGACCCTGACCACCCATCCCTCGATCGCCGCCATCGACCCAGAGGTCTGGGACGCTCTGGGCGACGGCAATCCCTTTACCACGCACCGCTTCCTGTCCGCGCTGGAGCAGTCCCGATCCGTGGGCACCGGCACGGGGTGGCAGCCGCTGCACCTGACGCTGGAACGCGACGGGCAGACCGTCGCCGCGGCGCCGGTTTATGCAAAGTCGCACAGCCAGGGCGAATACATCTTCGACCATGCCTGGGCGCAGGCCTATGTGCGTGCGGGCGGGCGCTATTATCCCAAGCTGCAATGCGCGGTGCCCTTCACCCCCGCCACCGGCGCGCGCCTGCTGGCCCGCGACGACGAGGCCCGCGCGGGCCTTCTGGCGGGTCTGATGCAGGTGGCCGAGCGGCTGGACGTGTCGGGGGCGCATGTCACCTTCTGCACCGAGCACGAGGCCGATCTGGGCGAGGCGGCGGGGTTCCTGCCGCGCGTGACGCAGCAGTATCATTGGCTGAACCGCGGCTATGCCAGCTATGACGATTTCCTGGGGGCGCTGTCCTCGCGCAAGCGCAAGGATCTGCGCAAGGAGCGCGCCCGGGCGCAGGCGTTCGGCGGCACGATCCGGCACCTGACCGGCGAAGACCTGAAGCCGCATCATTGGGACGCGTTCTGGGAATTCTATCAGGACACCGGGGCGCGCAAATGGGGGCAGCCCTATCTGACCCGCGCCTTCTTTGACCGCATCCAGGACACGATGCGCGCCGACATCCTGCTGGTGCTGGCGGAGGTCGACGGCCGGCCCATCGCGGGGGCGTTGAACTTCCTGGGGCCGGACGCGATCTATGGCCGCTACTGGGGCTGCGTCGCGGATCACGCCTTTTTGCATTTCGAGCTGTGCTATCATCAGGCCATCGACCATGCGATCGCGCATGGGCTGGGCCGGGTCGAGGCAGGGGCGCAGGGGGATCACAAGCTGGCCCGCGGATATGAGCCGGTGCCGATCCATTCGCTGCACTGGGTGCGCGATCCGGGCTTCCTGCGCGCGCTGGAAAATTATCTGGATCAGGAACGCGACGCGATGGGCGCCGAGATCGAGGCGCTGGCCGAGTTCACTCCCTTCCGCAAGGGCGATCCGTCGCCGTGAGTGGGCCCTTGCGTCCCGCGAAGGGCCGGGGGGCCAGCCCCCCGGACCCCCCGGTGTCGTGCCATGGGTCTGCGGTCAGACCTTTTCCAGCAGGGCCTCTCCGGCGCTGACGCTGCAGGTGCCGGGGCTGTCCTCGACATCCATCGATTTGACCACGCCGTCCTGGACATAGGCCGCAAAGCGCTTGCAGCGGCCGAAGAAGCCGACCGGAGGGGCGGTGAAGTCCAGGCCGAGGGCCTTGGTCATGCTGCCGTCGGCATCGGCCAGGACCTCGATCCCGGCCTCGGTCGCGCCGGTCTGATCGGCCCAGGCCTTGGCCACGAAGGGATCGTTCACGGTGATGCAGACGATGCGTGACACGCCCTTGGCGCGGAACGCGTCGGCGCTGCGCACGAAGCTGGGCATATGCGCGTTCGTGCAGGTGCCGGTGAAGGCGCCCGGCAGGCCGAACAGGGCGACCTTGCCCTGCATCAGGTCGGCGGTGTCGACGGTCTCGGGGCCGGCCTCGCCCACGCGCAGCAATTGGCCCTGGGGCAGCGTGTCCCCGGCGGTGATGGTCATCGCATTCTCCTGAATTGCAACGGATTCGCGGCGACTATAGGGTGCCTCCGGTGAACAGACCAGAGAGGCGGCAGATGCGCATCGTGATCGTGGGCGGGGGGCAGGCGGCAGCGTCGATGGCGGCGCGGCTGCGGGCCAAGGGCCACGAGGGGCCGCTGACCGTGATCGGAAACGAGCCCGCCGCCCCCTATCAGCGCCCACCTTTGTCCAAGGCCTATCTGCTGGGCCAGATGGGGCTGGACCGCCTGACGCTGCGCGCGCCCGAATGGTGGCGCGACCAGGGGATCGCGCTGCACCTGTCGGAAACCGCGCTGTCCATCGACAGGGCGGGGCAGGTCCTGACGACCGATCGGGGCACGTATTCCTATGACGCGCTGGCGCTGACCACGGGCGCGGCGCCGCGGCGCCTGCCCGCGGCGATGGGCGGCGACCTGCCCGGCACGCATGTGATCCGCAGCCTGGCCGATGTCGACGCGCTGGCGCCGCAGATGCGCGAGGGGCGGCGCCTGGTGGTGATCGGCGGCGGATATATCGGACTGGAGGCGGCGGCAGTCGCGCGCAAGCTGGGCCTGGAGGTCACGCTGATCGAGGCGGCACCGCGCATCCTGGGCCGCGTCGCGGCCGCCCAGACCGCGGACCTGATCCGCGCGCTGCACCGGGCGCACGGCGTCACCATCCTGGAAGGCACGGGGATCAGCCGCATCACCGGAGACGACCGGGCGACCGGGGTCGCGTTGACCGACGGCCGGCAGATCGACGCGGATCTGGTGATCATGGGCATCGGCGTGCTGCCGGAAACCGCGCTTGCCGGCGCTGCGGGGTTGGATCTGGACAACGGCATCGCGACCGACCTGCACGGCCGCACGTCGGATCCGGTGATCTGGGCCGCAGGCGATTGCGCCAGCACGCCCTGGCAGGGCGGGCGGCTGCGGCTGGAGAGCGTGGGCGGGGCGATCGACATGGCGGAATGCGTGGCCGACAACATGCTGGGGCTGACGCGGGACTATGTGCCCAAGGCATGGTTCTGGTCGGACCAGTTCGATGCCAAGCTGCAGATCGCGGGTCTGAATGCGGGTCATGATCAGGTCGTCACGCCGGCGGGGCAGGGCGATCACGCCGCATCGGTCTGGTATTACCGGCAGGGAACCTTGATCGCGGTCGATGCGCTGAACGACGCCCGCGCCTACATGATTGGCAAGCGCCTGATCGAGGGCGGGATCAGTCCGGACCCGGCGGCGATATCGACCGTCGCGGACCTCAAGGCGCTGATGGCATGACCGGGTCCTGTTCGCAGGTCGGCCCAGGGGGGTGCGGGGGGCAGGATGCCCCCCGCTGCCACCGCGGGACGCCATCATGAGGATCGTCGGCGGCACGCTGCGCGGCCTGAAGCTGGCAGACTTGGGAGCAGGCGACCCGGCGGCGCATCTGCGCCCCACGACCGATCGCGTCCGCGAGGCGATCTTCAACCTGCTGATCAACGGCACGCACGGCAATCCGCTGCCGGGGGCGCGTGTGCTGGACCTGTTCGCCGGGACCGGGGCAATGGGGCTGGAGGCATTGTCGCGCGGTGCGGCCCACGCGACACTGGTCGACGACGGCGCCCGCGCCCACGCCCTGATGCGGCAGAACATCACCAAGGCCAGGGTGCAGGACAAAGCCAGCCTGCTGCGCCGCGATGCGACCAGGCTGGGGCGGCACGAAGGGCCGACGTTCGACGTCGTGTTCCTTGATCCGCCCTATGGCCAGGGACGCGGAGAGGTCGCACTGGCCTCTGCCATGCAGGGCGACTGGATCGGCGCGGGGGCGTGGATCATCTGGGAAGAATCGCGCCCGCCGATGCTGCCAGCAGGGGTCACGCTGCTGGACCGGCGCAGCTATGGCGATACGGTGGTGACCTTGGCGCGCGTCGCAGCCAACGAAGCTGCGTAAAGACCACGTTTTGGTATCGTATCCAACCTAAGGCGAACGCCCGTCATCTGCACGCAGTCGCACCGGTACGAACGGTTGACCGCCGCGCGTGGCGCCTGACGGCGCCGGGCCGTTCGGTGGCGCCGGGCCTGCCTTCGGCGGCCCGGCGCGTCAGTGCCGGCCGCCGTCGGCGGTTCCTGCCGAACGGGCGATGCTGGCCGCTGCCGCCTCCAACGCGCCGGTGCCGTGCGGGATGCCAAGGGCGGTCAGCCCGGCCTCGATCGCGCCGAGCGTGCCCAGCAGGACGCCCGCGTTGGTGTGGCCCATATGCGCGATGCGCAGCGCACCCGACGGGTCGGGCGCGCCTAGGCCCACGCCCAGTGTCACGCCGCATTCGCGTGTCACCCAAGCCCGCAGCGCGTCGGCCCCGGGCAGCGTCACCGCGGTCACCGAACAGGCCCGGGCGGCGGGATCGGCCACCGACAGGTGGATGCCGCCGCCGACCGACCAGGCGTCGACCGCGGCCCAGGTGGCGCGGGCCAGGCGGTCGTGGCGCGCCCAGGTGGCCTCCAGCCCCTCTTCGTCCAGGATCATCGTCAGCGCCTCGGACAGGGCGAAGATCTGCTGGACGGGCGGCGTGCCGCCCCACCAGCGCCACAGCGCGTCCGACCCCGCGCGCAGGTGCCAGTCCCACCACGGAGACGTCAGCGACGTCCGCCCGCGCGCCGCCGCCCGGTCGGAAAACCACACGAAGACCGTGCCGGGCGGACACATCAACCCCTTCTGGCTGGCGGCGATCAGCACGTCGACGCCCCAGTCGTCCATCCGCATCGGCGCGCAGCCGAGGGACGCGATGGCATCCACGACCAGCAGCGCCGGGTGATCGCCCATCGCCGCCCGGATCGCGCGGATGTCGGCCAGGGTCGCGCTGGCCGTGTCGGTCTGGCACACCATCGCGGCGCGGATGCGGCCCTGCGGGTCTTGGGCCAGACGGGCCGCCAGGCGCGCGGGATCGGGGGCCAGCGCGCCGAAGTCCAGCCGCTCGACCGTGACGCCCAGACCTTCGGTCATTTCGGCCCAGGACAGGCCGAAATGGCCGCTGGTCAGCACCAGCGCTAGGTCGCCGGGGGCGAACATGTTGGCCGACGCCGCCTCCCAGCCGGCATGGCCGTTGCCGATATAGGGCGCCAGGTTTGCCCGCGTCCCCGCCAGGCGTTTCAGCTGCGCCATGACCTGCAGGTTCACCTGCGCCAGATCGTCGGCATAGATGTCGGGCGAGGCGCGGTGCGCCGCGTTCAGCACGCGGGCCGGCACCGGCGAGGGTCCGGGAATGGCAATCAGGTCGGGTCCGGGGGCAAGGCTCATCGCAAGCGTTCCTTCACATCGTGCAAGATCGGTACGGCCACACCCCGTCCGCGTCAACGGGGGGTGGCCTTGTGGCGCAAGGTCGGAAAGGGGTATGGCTGGGCGTGATCGAAAAGGGCGCCCGAGCCCGCGACCGAAAGGCCCGACAGACACGTGGACCCGCGCCAGGACAGCCCCTCCCGATTGATTGCCGCCGCGACGCGCGGCGCGACCGTCCCGCCCACCCCGGATGCGTCCAAGGTGCCGGGCCTGCTGCGGCGGCTGTGGGACGACTATCTACGCCAGCACTGGGGCAAGATGGCGCTGGCCTTCTTCCTGATGACGCTGGAGGGGTCCACCCTAGCGCTGATTAGCTGGATGCTGAAGCCGCTGTTCGACCTGGTCTTCATCGGCAAGCAGCCGGGCGCGATCTGGTGGGTGGGGGCGGCGATCTTCGGCATCTTCCTGCTGCGCGCGGTCACGCTGGTGGCCAGCCGGGCCTTGCTGACGACGATCTCGCTGGCGGTGTCCACGACCATGCAGACGCAGCTGCTGGCGCATATCCTGACGCTGGACAGCCGCTTTTTCCGAGACAATTCGCCCGGCGCGATGATCGAGCGGATCCAGGGCGACACGATGGCGGTCCAGGGGGTCTGGGCCACGCTGATCACGGGGGCCACGCGCGACGCCATCAGCCTGGTGATGCTGTTCGGGGTGGCGCTGAGCATCGATCCGATCTGGACGCTGGGGGCGCTGGTGGGCGCGCCGATCCTGATCATGCCCGCCGCGATGGTGCAGAGATACATCCGCCGCAAGGTGCGCCAGAACCGCGTGAACGCCAGCCTGCGCGCCACCCGGCTGGACGAGGTGCTGCACGGCATCGCCTCGATCCGGCTGAACCGGGCCGAGGCGGACCAGACCGCCCGCTTTGCGGCCATCGTGTCCCGCATCCGGGCATCCGAAACCAAGGTCGCGGCGACATCCAGCGTGATCCCGGCGCTGACCGACGTGGTGACGGGCATCGGCTTCGTCGCGGTGCTGGCGCTGGGCGGCAACCAGGTGATGGACGGCGACCGCAGCGTCGGCGACTTCATGGCGTTCTTCACCGCGCTGGCGCTGGCGTTCCAGCCGATGCGCCGCCTTGGCGGGATCGCCGGCGTCTGGCAGACCGCCGCCGCCAGCCTGGAGCGCATCTATCACGTCTTCGACACCCGTCCGACGGTCGTGTCCGGCCCGCGCACCGCGCCGCCCGACACGACCGAGATCGTTCTGGACGACGTCTGGCTGTCCTATGACGGGCAGGTCGTGCTGCACGGGCTGTCCTTCACCGCCAAGGCCGGCCAGACCACCGCGCTGGTCGGCCCGTCGGGGGCGGGCAAGTCCACGGTCTTCAACCTGCTGACCCGGATGGTCGACCCGGACCGCGGTTTGGTCAGCCTGGGCGGTGCGCCGGTCAGCGACTATGAACTGGGCGTGCTGCGCGACCAGTATTCGACCGTGGCCCAGGAATCGGCCCTATTCGACGAGAGCCTCCGCGACAACATCCTGATGGGCCGCCCCAACGCATCCGATGCCGACCTGCAGGCCGCGCTGAAGGCCGCGAATGTCAGCAACTTTCTGGACGATGGCCGCACGCTGGACAGCCCCGTGGGCCCGCGCGGGTCGGCCCTGTCGGGCGGACAGCGCCAGCGCGTGGCGATCGCCCGGGCCCTGCTGCGCGATGCACCCGTGCTGCTGCTGGACGAGGCGACCAGTGCCCTGGACACGGCCAGCGAACGTCTGGTCCAGGATGCGCTGGACCACCTGTCGCGCGGACGCACCACGCTGGTCATCGCCCACCGCCTGTCGACGATCCGCAACGCCGACAAGATCGTCGTGATGGAATCGGGACGGGTTGTGGAACAGGGCAGTCATGACCAGTTGATGGCCAAGGGCGGCGCCTATGCCCGCCTTGTCGCGCTGCAATTCGGAGACAATGAATGACCCGCCAGATCATCCGCCTGACCGGCGAGGACCGCCTGCCTTTCCTGCAGGGGCTGGTGACCAACGATGTGGCCCGCGCCCCGGTCTGGGCCGCGATCCTGACGCCGCAGGGCAAGTATCTGGCCGATTTCCTGGTCGTGCCCGACGGCGACGCGCTGCTGATCGACGTCGATGCGCGCTTGGCCGACGACCTGCTGCGCCGCCTGTCGATGTACAAGCTGCGCAGCAAGGTCGCGCTGGACCTTGTGGACATACCCGTCGCACGCGGCACCGGCCCCGCACCCGAGGGCGCGGTGGCCGACCCGCGGCATCCGGCCCTGGGCTGGCGGCATTACGGCGCGGCGGGGGATGACGGCACGGATTGGGACGCCATCCGCGTCGCGCATTGCATCCCCGAGACATTGGTCGAGCTGATCCCGAACGACACCTATATCCTGGAGGCCGGGTTCGAGCGTCTGCACGGCGTGGATTTCCGCAAGGGCTGCTATGTCGGTCAAGAGGTCACCGCGCGGATGAAGCACAAGACCGAGTTGCGCAAGGGCCTGACGACGCTGCGGATCGAGGGTGCCGCCCCTGTCGGCACGCCGCTCACCGCCGAGGGACGAGAGGTCGGCGCAGTCTTCACCCAGTCCGGCGGGCAGGCCATCGCCCATGTCCGCCACGACCGCGTGGCCCCCGAGATGCAGGCCGGCGAGGCGCGGCTGTTCCCGCTGTGACCGACGCCGCGCCGGGGCTGCGCAAGATCATCCATATCGACATGGATGCCTTCTTCGCCTCGGTCGAGCAGCGCGATTTCCCGGAACTGCGCGGCAAGCCGGTGGCCGTGGGCGGATCGGCCGCGCGCGGCGTCGTGGCCGCCGCCAGCTATGAGGCGCGGGTGTTCGGGGTGCGGTCCGCCATGCCGTCAGTGACGGCGGCCCGGTTGTGCCCCGACCTGATCTTCGTGCGGCACCGGTTCGACGTCTACAAGCAGGTCAGCCAGCAGATCCGCGACATCTTCCTGGACTACACCCCCCTGGTCGAGCCTTTGTCCCTGGACGAGGCCTATCTGGACGTGACCGATTACCTTGACGGGCGCACCGCGACCAAGATCGCGTCCCAGATCCGCGCCCGCATCCGCGAGACCACGGGCCTGACCGCCAGCGCGGGCGTCAGCTACAACAAATTCCTGGCCAAGCTGGCATCCGACCAGAACAAGCCCGACGGTCTGTGCGTGATCACGCCAGAACAGGGGCCGGGCTTCGTGCTGTCCTTGCCGGTGGGCAAGTTCCACGGCGTGGGGCCCGCGACGGCGGCCAAGATGCAGGCGATGGGCATCGCCACCGGGGCCGACCTGTATGCGCAGGACCTGGATTTCCTGCTGCGGCGGTTCGGCAAGTCGGGGCGCTATTACTGGAACATCGCGCGGGGCATCGACCACCGCAGGGTCAGCCCTGACCGCATCCGCAAGTCCGTGGGGGCGGAAAACACCTATTCCGCCGACATCATGGCGCTGGACGCGGCGCTGGAGGCGCTGGAGCCCTTGGCCGCCAAGGTCTGGTCCGCCGTCGTGCGCCACGACCTGCGCGGGCGGACCGTGACGCTGAAGGTCAAGTTCAGCGATTTCCAGCATATCACGCGCGCCCGCAGCCTGGGTCATGCGGTGGCCTCGCAGGACGAGCTGCTGTCCATCGCGCGCGACCTGGCGGCGGGCGTGCTGCCCGATCCGCGCGGCGCGCGCCTGCTGGGCGTGACGCTGTCGGGGTTCGAGGCCCCCGATGACGGCCCCGCCCAGCTGTCGCTGTTCGATTAGCGCCAGCGCACCCACCGGCCCGGTCCCTGCGCCGCCAGGATCAGCAGGCCCCCCGCCACGGCCCAGTTCTTGACCACGATGGTGACCTGCCACGGGTCGGCGCGCAGCTGCCAGTGAAACCAGCTGGTGCCGATGCAATAGACCGCCAGCAGCAGCGCCCAGGTCCGCACGCGCGGTCCCAGGATCAGGCAGATGCCCGCGACCAGGTTGAAGGCCGCGACCGGCCAGACCAGTACGCCGGGCAGGCCCAGGCTTTCGATCATGCGGATGACCTGCGTCGGGTCGCCGACCTTCTGAAGCGCGCCGCCGATGAACAGGACCGCGATCAGCAGGCGGCCCGTCAGGTTCAGGGCGCTGTTCATGCGCGGGTCGCGAACCAGTCCTCGGGCACCCAGGCAAAGGCGTCGCCGCGCGCCTCGACATGGCCGATGCCGGGGAAGGGCAGGTGCGTGCCCGCCACCGCGATCCGGTCGGCGGTGACCATCTGCAGCAGGTTCCGCCGGGTCGTGGCCGCCTGGCCTGCGTCGGTGTCGAAGGCAACGCCGGCATCCGGGTGGCGGAACTGCAGCGCGGCCAAGGCGGCGGCATCGCCCAGGATGATCATCTGTGCGTCGCCATCCGACAGGCGCAGGCCGCTGTGGCCCGGCGTGTGGCCGGGCAGGGCCATCGTGGTGATGCCGCTGCCCAGGTCGGCCTCTCCGGCAAAGGTCTGGACGCGGTCGCCATAGGCGTCGCGGACCCCGCGGGCCAGCGCGAAAAAGGGCTGGACATCGGCGGGCGCGGCGCTGGCCGTCGCCTCGTCGGTCCAGAAGGCCAGCTCGTCTTCGTTGACGTGCAGCGCGGCATTGGCAAAGACCGCGCCCGCATCGCCCACCAGTCCGCCCGCATGGTCGGGATGCAGGTGCGTCATCACGATCCGGGTGATCTGGTCGGGTGTCACGCCCAATGCCGTCAGCGAGGCCGCCAGATGCCCGGTGGTGGGGCCGAAGGCCGACCCGCCGCCCGCATCGACCAGCGTCAGTTGATCGCCCTGGCGGATCAGATGCACGCTGACCGGCACGCGGATCGGCTGTTCGGGGTCCAGATAGGCGGCACGCAGGGCCGCGCCATAGGCCGCATCGTCCAGGTTGACGACCAGATCCTTGGCAAAGTCGAAATGCCCGTCGGCGATGGTGGTGACGGTGGTGTTGCCCAGGATGCGGGTATGCACGGTCGGCAGAAAGGCCGGGATCGCGGCGGCGGCCGGTTCCTGGGCAAAGACCAGGCCGCGGCCCAGGAACGGCATCGCGACGGCGGCGCCCGCGGCGGTCAGCATCAGGTGGCGGCGGGACAGGACGGTCACGGGCATCTCCTTTTTCGGGGTTTGTGCGATCTTTCCCGCGAAGCGATGCCCGGCACCACGCCCCATCACCGCGTTCACGCAAAGGTGAGAACGCGACGCGCCCCGCAGGGGGCCTGCGGGGCGCGCGTGTCAGGTCGGGCCGTGGATCAGGCGCGTTCGCTGTATTCGAACATCTCGGTGTTGACGACGATCGCCTCGCCCTCGCCCACGAAGGGCGGGATCATGATGCGCACGCCGTTGTCCAGGATCGCCGGCTTGTAGCTGTTGGCGGCGGTCTGGCCCTTCACGACCGGCTCGGTCTCGGCGACGGTGCAGGTGACCTTCTGCGGGATCGAGACCGACAGGGCCTCCTCGCCGTAATATTCGATGGTGGCGGTCATGCCGTCCTGCAGGAAGGGGCGGCGGTCGCCCAAGAGGTCGGCGTCCAGTTCGGTCTGCTCGAAGGTCTCGCTGTCCATGAAGACCAGCTTGCCGTCGGATTCGTACAGGAACTGCTGGTCCTTCTGGTCCAGACGGACGCGCTCGACCTTGTCCTCGCTGCGGAAACGCTCGTTCAGCTTGCGACCGTCGCGCAGGTTCTTCAGTTCGACCTGGGCAAAGGCGCCGCCCTTGCCGGGCTTGACGTGGTTCACCTTGACGGCGCCCCACAGGCCCCCGTCATGTTCCAGGATGTTGCCGGGGCGGATTTCATTGCCGTTGATCTTGGGCATGGGATGGGTCTCGTGCGTTTGCGGAAATTTCGGGCCGTCCTGGCATTGCCAGCCGTTGAACGACAATTCTGGCCCCCTATATCGAGGGCTGCGGCATCAGGCAACCAGAACGGAACTGCGGCGTTGTCAAGGTGCCAACAAGATCATCGCCACGTCACTGGCGCAGTGGGGTCACGATTTTTTCCCGCAATTTGCGCGACATGCAGTAAGGACATGGCAGACATGCGAGTGAAGGGATACCGAATCGGCGGGCCGAACGGCTAAGGCAGCAGGCACCGTCAGAGAAGCGGATTCAAGAAACAGGGGAAACGTCAAGTTTTCCCATAAGGCCCTGACTCCCGATCGGGGCCGCAAGAGAATGGACGAAAACAAGATGCGCGATTTTGTCGACGGCTCGGCCTTCAATTTCGAACAGGGCCAGCGTGCCCGCAAGCTGTTTGCAGCGGTGGTGCTGGCAGCCTTGGATGATGCCATTGCGGATAACAAGAAATATGGCAACGGCCCCGAACAGATCGCCCGTTGGGCGCGCTCGCGCGATGGACGCGAGGTGCTGTCCTGCGCCGGGATCGACCCGAACGAGCGTGTGGTCAAGGGCCTGATGGAATTTGTGTCCAAGGGCGTGCGCACCTCGGTCGCGCTGTCGCGCGAGGAGAGCGAGCGCCGTATGGCCGCCGAGGCCGAGGAAGCCGAAGCCGCCTGAAACCTGCGCGCATCGACGATCAGGGCCGCCCTTTCGGGCGGCCTCTTTTGTTACAGCTTCGTCACGACGCGCTGTGAATAGAAATGGCGGACGTCGGCGGCGTTGCACAACTCGGTCGCGGGCGTCATGACCGCCGCCGAGGCGGCCGCCGCGCCAAGGGCCAGCGCCTCCTGCATGGGCCAGTCGCGCGCCGCAGCCAGCACGAAGCCCGCGACGAAGCTGTCGCCCGCGCCCACGGCGCTGACCACGCGCACCGGCGCCGCGGCGGCATGCCAGGCGCCGTCGGGTCCGGCGATGACTGACCCGTCCGCGCCACGCGCCACGATCACCGATTTCGCCGCCCCGTTGCGCACCAGCCCCGCCGCGAATTCGGCGCTGTCGCTGCGCAGGGGCAGGGGGCGTCCCGCCAGGCCCTCGGCCTCGTGGCTGTCCATGCGCAGCACGTCGACGGGAATGGACGACCCCGCCAGGGCGCGCAGCGCGTCCCCCGAGGTGTCCACCAGCAGCCGCGCCCGCCCGTCCTTGAGCCTGACGGTCAGCATCTGTTCGAACCCCGGCGCGATGCCCGGCGGGTTCGACCCCGACACGACCACCCAGCCCCCGGCCAGCGCGGCCTCGGCGATGGCGGCGATGGTGCTGGCCAGCTGGGTCATGTGCCATTCGGGGCCGGGCATGACGAACCGGTACTGCCCGCCCGTCGCGCGGTCGGTGACGGCCAGCGACTGGCGGGTTTCGCCCGGCGCGGTCAGGCGCAGCACCTTGAGCCCCGCCGCCTTCAGCATGTCGGCCATGCGCTGGCCCGTCGCGCCGCCCAGGGCCACCATCGCGGTGGATTGGCCGCCGATGATCTTGATCGCCCGGCTGACATTGATGCCGCCGCCGCCCGGATCGACGACCGGCTTGTCGCAGCGCAGCTTGAGGTCGGGCACGACGCTGTCGGCGGCGGTCGACAGGTCCAGCGCCGGGTTCAGCGTGACGGTCAGGATGGGGGCCTGACCGCTCATCTCATTCCCACCAGCGGTCGATGGTGGCGATGTCGTCGTCGGACCAGCCGAAGTGATGCGCCATCTCGTGCGTGACGATATGGGTGACCAGATCGCCCAGGGTCACGTCGCCACGCGACGCCCATTCGTCCATGATCGGGCGGCGGTACAGCCAGATGATGTCCGGCCCGCCCGGCTGGTCGCTGATCGATTTCTCGGTCACGGGGATGCCGTCATAGATGCCGGTCAGGTCGAACGCATCGTCGATCTGCAACTCGTCCAACACGTCCTCAGGGGCGAATTCGGCGACGCGGATGGCGACCTGGGCCGCGGCTTCGCGGAATTCGGGGGGCAGGGTGGTCATGGCGTGCCGGGCCATGGCCTCGATCTCGGCCGCGTCGGGGGCCGTGCGGCCGTTCCAGTCACTCATTCCAGCGCCTCCTGCATGGTCCCCCCGATATGGACAAAAATGCCCGGCTGTGAAAGAGCAACAGCAACAGGAGACGCCCCATGACCATCACCCGTTTCGCGCCCTCGCCCACCGGCCATATCCACGTCGGCAACCTGCGCACCGCGCTGTTCAACTATCTGATCGCCCGCAAGGCCGGCGGCACGTTCATCCTGCGCCTGGACGATACCGACCAGGAACGCAGCAAGCAGGAATATGTCGACGGCATCCAGCGCGACCTGGAATGGCTGGGCCTGCACTGGGACCGGGTCGAGCGGCAGTCGCTGCGCATGGACCGCTATCGGGCCGAGGCCGATGCGCTGCGCGCCTCGGGCCGCCTCTACGAAGTCTTCGAGACCCCGGTCGAGTTGGACCTGAAGCGCAAGAAGCTTTTGAACATGGGCAAGCCGCCGGTCTATGACCGCACCGGCCTGTCGCTGTCGGAGGCCGACAAGGATCGCCTGCGGGCCGAGGGGCGCGAGGGATACTGGCGCTTCCTGCTGGATCAGAACCGGATCGAATGGACAGACGGCATCCTGGGCGACATCTCGATCGACGCCGCATCCGTCAGCGACCCGGTGCTGATCCGGGCCGACGGCCAGGTGCTGTACACCTTTGCCAGCAGCGTGGACGACACCGACATGGGCGTGACCCATATCGTGCGCGGGTCGGACCATGTGACGAACACCGCCACCCAAATCCAGATCATCCAGGCCATCGGCGGCACGCCCCCGGCCTTTGCCCATCACAGCCTGCTGACCGGCGCCAAGGGCGAGGAGCTGTCCAAGCGCATCGGCGCCCTGTCGCTCAAGGACCTGCGCGAGGCGGGCGTAGCCCCCGAGGCGCTGATCGCGCTGATGGCGCGGTTGGGGTCGGGCGTGCCGGTCGCGCTGGCCTCGCTGGACGAGTTGGCAGAGGCTTTCGATCTGGGCCAGTTCGGCGCATCGCCCACTAAGTTCGATGCCGAGGATCTGTGGCCGCTGACGCGCGAACGCAACCAGGCGCTGCCCTTCGCGGCCGTGGCCGACCGCATCGCGGCCTTGGGCGTGCCGGACGATCAGGCCGAACGCTTCTGGCGCGTGGCGTCCCAGAACATCACGCGCCTGGACGACCTGGGCGACTGGTGGCGGATCTTCAGCGAGGGTGCGGAGCCCCAGATCGACCCCGAGGATGCCGACTTCATCGCGCAGGCCATGACCCTGCTGCCTGCGGGCCCCTTCACAGACGCGACCTGGGGCGAATGGACCGCGGCGGTCAAGGAGGCCACGGGCCGCAAGGGCAAGGGCTTGTTCATGCCGCTGCGCAAGGCCGTGACCGGCCAGGCGCATGGCCCGGACATGTCCGACGTCATGCCCCTGCTGCAGGTCGTCAAGGCGCGTCCCTGACCCATCCACCCCACGATCCGAACGGGTCCGGCCAAAGCCGGACCCGTTCGCGTTGACGGCATCGAATGGTGCGTCCCGCACCAATGCCGGGCGCAGTGCCTGACAGGCGATGCGCGCTAAATACAATCCGAAAATATTATGCCGCCGATACCTGCACCGTAATTGTCGGTGAATTGCGGATCATCATCTTGGTATTGTCGTGGCTGATGCGCATTCTAAAAAGTGCGCGCTGTTCATTGGAAAATTTGAGCGTCATCCACTGTCGTTCTGATTTCACTCCTTCCGCCTGCCAGTCGTTATCAGCGCCTGCCATTAGAAAAGGCGCTGACAACCACCGGACAGTCGTGGGCCAGGGGCGGTCAGCGCAGCAAGACCGCGATGTCGACTGATTCCGAAGGAAATTGCCGCGCAGTATCGTGCTTTGGCTGAATGTGGGGCGCTTGGGCATAAACACCCGAACGCGGGCGTTTCGGCGAAAAGGAACCACCTGTATAATTGGACAGGCATCTGAATATTCAACCCACTGTAATGACAATTAACTAAACCCTGAATTGCGTTACTGCCCAATTCTCGCCTTAAATTGCCGCTTTTATCGGCAGCAGAGGGCGTTCATCTTGCGCGACAATCAGTCACAAGTGAATTGGATCGCACAGTATGCGTATCAGCGATAAGCGCACCGCGCCGGCCGACGGCAACCGCTTTGGCCGTAACAACCGCATTTCCCAGGGCTCTGCAAAATCGTCCCGTCGCCTGCTTCAGGCGCTGACGGTCGGTGTCGCGGCCTTCGGCAGTTCCGTTGCGGCCTATGCAGGCGGTTACGTGGCGCCAATCGTGGAATTCACCCCCGCCGCCACGCCCGTCGCTGCCGTTGGCAATGCGCCCAATTACTGGCTGGCGCTGATCCCGCTTGCCCTGCTGTATCTGGGAACGCGCGGCGGCGACGATGTCGGATCCAACCCGCCGCAGAACATCGGCGGTCCGTGCTTTTGCGAAGGCACGCTGATCCTGGCGGACAACGCATGGGTCAAGGTCGAGACCATCCAGGCCGGCGACATCGTCACCACCTCCAAGGGGCCGCAGCGCGTCCTGTCGGTCGGATCATGGCAGCCGACGCAGTTCCGCGACCGTCCCAGCATCGTCGCCGGCGTTCGTCTTTCGGCCAATCATGGCGTGCAGGTCGACGGCTTCAACGTCGAGGCCGGCGCGGTCAGCAGCAAACGCGGTCTGATCGACGGCCGCAGCTATTTCCATATCCTGGTCGAGGATCACAGCTGGCTCTCGGTCAAGGCCGATGATGCCGGGACCGTGCTGGTGGCAGAAACACTGCTGTTGACCAAGGATCTGAAGCTGGCCAAGGACTTTCCGCATCTGGTCGATCACCATGCCGCGAACCCGGTCGCCCCGCGCCTGTCGCGGGCGGACGCCCTGCCTGCGGCGGCCTGACACCGGATTCGGACCCATCCCATGCAATAGACCATGCCCCGCACGATGGCGGGGCATGGTTCATTCCTTGGCGTCTGACCGTCAGGGCATCGTGGGCAGGGCAAAGCCGTGGATGGTCATCCGGCTTTCGCGGGCATAGTCCTCGGTGGTCCAGCCGGCCCAGGCGGCATGACGTTCGATCGTCGTCAGCGTCGCCATTCTCGTCGTGAGGTCCCAGATGAAGCCGGACGCCATGTCGGCATGGCGCACCGTCTCGAACACCTTGCCGTCGATCGAGAACACGCAGCGGTCGGCGGACAGCTCGAACTCCAGGCGCTGCGGCACGCCCGGCTTGAACTCGCCCAGCGCCAGCGTGCGGCGGTCGGACGATGCACGGCCACCCCCGGTGCGGGGCATGTGGACGGCCGGCGCCCAGCCGATCACACCGTTGCGCTTGACCAGTTCGAAATCAAGCTCCTTGCCGTTGTCCGCGTGGGTGAAGAAGGCATTGACGGCGCTGCTGGTGTGGCTGGTGACCACCGCGCCCCACTTGCCGATGGCGGCGGATGGGCGGTTCAGCTGCATCGCACCGTTCCGCCACTGGCCCCCCTCCATCGCTGCGCTGATCGAGACGGACTTGTCGGTGTTGTAGGTGACGCGGGCCGGCGTGCCCAGGCTGCCGCCCACGCCGTTGCCCCGGTCGCCCCCGGCCCAGTTCGGCAGGAAGATGTTGATGCCCCCCGCGCTGCTCCAGTCAAAGGACAGCGCGCGGTCGATGGTAAAGTCCTGAACGGCGCGATAGCCCGTGGGCAGCAGCGCCGCGACCGGCGCGGGCTGGACAGGTGCCGGCTGCACGGGTGCAGGCTGGACCGGCGCAGGAGCCGGGGTGACGGGCGCGGGTTGTGCTGGAGTCGGCGCGGGGGTCGGCGCGGGGGTAGGCGTCGGCGTGACCGGTGCGGGCGTAACCGGTGCCGGCTGAACGGGTGCGGGCGTCACGACCGGCTGCGCAGCCAGATAGGCTTGCAGGTCCGTGGTCGTGGCCAGCAGGGCCGCCAAGACGTCGGTCAGTTTCTTGCGATCGCTCATGTTCGGTTCCTGGGGCGTCGGAGTCGGGGTGGGATTAGGCGTCGGGGTCGGCGTTGGCGTTGGCGTTGGAGTAGGAGTTGGCGTTGGTGTCGGCGTCGGGGTTGGAGTGGGTGTAGGCGCCGGGGTCGGCGTAGGAGTAGGAGTAGGAGTCGGCGTGGGTGTCGGTGTCGGAGTGGGAGTAGGTGCCGGAGTAGGAGTAGGTGCCGGAGTAGGAGTCGGAGTGGGCGTCGGGACCACCACTGGTTCCATCAGCGCCGCGACCGCGGTCCAGGCCGGGTTGCGGTCGCCCAACCAGCGCTGCAGGCCGTGGCAGACATTCGCGTCCGGCAACCGGCATTCGACCGACATCGCCATCGGCCCGTCGAACCCTTGGGTCCGCAGCGCGGCGATGGTGGCGGCATAGACCGCGCCCATCTGCGCACTGACCGAGAACGCATGCAGGAACGCCCGCGTGGCGGTAGTGCCACCGACACCGTTCAGATGGTTGCCGACCTCGTAGGCGCCCAGCTCCATACCATACTTCGTCGCCTCGGTGCGGTAATGGCGCCACTTGGGGGTCAGCGCCCTGACGGTACGATCGGCCGCCCAGTTCGCGCCCGTCAGCATCTGGTCGCGCATCCGGTCGAATGCCGCGCTTTGCGACAGGGTCGTGCGCCAGCCGTCGATCTGGGCCACGCGCGCGCCATAGGCCATGCCGCCGTCAACCTGGGCATGCACGGTCAGCATGTCGATCACCGAATGCGGCGCGACATAGGTCGGCAGCCCGCGTGTCCCGCTGCGGTCCCGCCACAGCGGGGCGACCAGGATGTCGGCCTCGCCGCCGACCCAATCGGCCTGGTGCTGGACCACGGTGTGCAGCCGGGTGTCGTTGCCCCAGACCGCGCGCCAGGCCTGCGCCATCTGGGTGGCGCGCATGCCGTACCAGTTGCGGAACTCGGACCCCGTGGCGGTGCCAAAGGCCAGGCGGCCCTGCTCGGCGCAGTAATGCGCCTGGGGCGTGCCAGAAAAGTCCCAGGTCTTGGTGCTGTATTCGACATAGACGTGCCGCGGCGCGGGCATCAGCGTCCGGATCAGCGTGGCACACTGGCGGAAATGATCATCGGTGGCCGCGGTCGGAAGGCACAGCCACATGTCCGCGCCGACCTGGTTGCACAGCGCGGCCATCCACTCGTAGGGCACGAAGCGGTGAAAGATCTCGTCGGTCGGCAGGGCGCGGCTGGCCCAGTTGGTGATCCGCAGACCACCCTGGTCCGCGCTGGTCAGGATGCCGACCCATTCGTCGAACCGCAGCGCGCCAAAGCCGCGCACCGTGTCCAGATACTGGCTGCGAAAGATCGCGCCGCGGTCGGCGTCGGGCCAGTCGTCCCGGTGGTTCAGGCGGATGTTGCGGATCTGCCCGCCGGCAGGGTCAATGGTCCGGACGATGATGTCGACCCAGCTGGACCCGTTCGCGGTGAAGTCGAAATAGATTTCGTTCGGCAGGGACCGGTTGATGTTCGTGCCGCCGATGACGTCGATCGTGCAGGTCCCCTGCCAGCGCAGGCGCCACCGGCCGGTCCCGCCGGCCTGGGCCGGCATGTTGTGGAAGACGCGGGTCCGAAAGCCCCCCGAGTTCGGCGGGATCGAGATCAGCCGCCCACCGGCGGTCATGTGCCCTGCGGCCACCAGCGCGTCCCATTGCAGGCCGCCCCGGTCCGACTGCCACGACCAGGCCTGCTTGAACGCGTTGACGAATGGGCGGGAGCTTTCGCTGTTGATGACCCCGAGGCGGGCCGCGATCTTTCCGGTCGGCATGGTGACGTCTCCGATCTGCGCTGTTTGCAGGGCTCGTTACACAGCCTTTGCGGTAATACTTCCTTAACCATGCGGGCGTTGCCTGTGCCGAGTCGCCGGCAACGGATCCGCAACGGTCAAGGGGAGGACCGGGCGCTGTACGGTCGCGCGTCGCGCCAGCCTCCGCACGGCCAAGCGAACGTTGCGGTACCTGCCGGGCGGATCGCGGACCCATTCCCGCCATCGCGCGTTCGGATGAGGGCTGCACATAAGCAGGCCGACAAGGAGTTAACGATGACCCATGCAACACTGACCCTGGAAGACGGCCCCGAACTGTCGGGAGAGATCGTCGATACCGGTGGCGATTACATCCGGATCCGCACCACGACCGAGATGACGCAGGATCAGCTGGCACAATATGCCGAAGGCCTGATCGAGATCGACGGCAAGATGCAAAAGGTGATGCTGGAAAGCGCGATCCCGCTTCCCGATGACGAGGAGGTCATCGAACTGACAATGCGCCGCTTCACGCCGTCGGCCTAACGGCGGAAGATGGGGCGCCATTTCGACTAATGCGCAAGATGTCGCAGGGTCACAGATACCTTACTTGCCGGCATCCGTCGAAGCGTGGTGAATGCATTCCGTGCAAATTGTTAATGATCGATCCTTTACACCCCGCCACGTGATTTGACGCAGCAACTGGAGAGATATCGTTGGCCCGACTGTTTACCGAGGATGAATTGCGCCTGATCGATGACGCGCTGTCGTCCTATCAGCACAACAGCGCCTATCGCACGGTCCGCGCAAAGGTTGCAGCGCTTGTGGCGGAAGATCAGCGCGACCGGATAGTCGTGATCCCCCTACCCAAGGTTCGGCATCCCTGATCATGCTATGCCAGCGTACATTGAGCCCTGCTGAAATATACTGCGCAATACATTCAGTGGGAACTTGTGGAGGGTAATTGTATGACGGCAACGCACCGGGCGATAGGATTGAAAATAGCAGCTTTTAAATAATAAACGTGAATTAATAAATTTTTCGATTCTCACTTATATATTTATTTGTAAAAATTTTAAATCCGCTTTAGCTATATTTTTATAGAATTGCTGATCATCGCGGCTTTGCTTGGCAATAAATTTTTAAAGCCATTTATCTCTTTTTGAACAATTAATAATTATTCTTGATGCGATGTGATTTTTAAGTATCTTGACATTAAAATTCATGATTAGCTAACTGGACGACGCAATGCTTAATATCCAAGTTGGCGCTGCTAATCTATTTAAGTATAATGATTTATGCATGGTTTGTCATAGATTATGTTGGTGCGTGCTATTTAAGGGATTCCTCGCCTTGATGGTAATGTGTGGCGCTGTGTCGATTGTAAGGCTTAAGTTTCCTCCTTGTCGCTGTGGATTGGAAATCAGGCTTTGCTTTCGCGCGTATACTGCATAGGCTCCAGACCCATTGATTTCAGGCGTTTGGCATGATTCAGGCTCCGCCAGGAGACCTGATCGATGAGCAATCTTTACTGGCTGAGCGATGCCCAGATGGAACGCCTGAAGCCGTTTTTTCCCAAGAGTCATGGCAAGCCCCGCGTCGATGATCGCCGCGTTCTCAGCGGCATAATCTTCATCAACCGCAATGGGTTGCGGTGGTGTGATGCGCCGAAGGAATATGGGCCCGCCAAGACCCTCTACAACCGTTGGAAGCGCTGGAGTGACAACGGGGTCTTCGCCCGGATCATGGTCGGCCTGGCCGCTGAGAGCGCCGATCACAAGACGATCATGATCGATGCGACCTATCTCAAGGCACACCGCACGGCGTCGAGCCTGTGCGTGAAAAAGGGGGGCGCGCACGCCAAATCGGGCGGACAAAAGGCGGCATGAACACCAAACTGCACGCCGTTGCCGATGCCACGGGGCGGCCGATCGGGTTCTTCATGTCGGCCGGCCAGGTCAGCGACTACACAGGCGCAGCGGCTCTTCTGGGCAGTCTGCCGAAGGCGGGTTGGCTGCTGGCTGACAGGGGCTACGACGCTGATTGGTTCAGAGAAGCGTTGAAAGACAAGGGGATAAAGGTCTGCATCCCCGGTCGAAAGTCCCGCAGGAAGGCCGTCAAATACGACAAGCGGCGCTACAAACGGCGCAACCGCATCGAGATCATGTTCGGCCGTCTGAAGGATTGGCGGCGCGTCGCCACCCGATACGACCGCTGCCCGGAAACCTTCTTCTCCGCGATCATGCTCGCCGCAACCGTCTTGTTCTGGCTGTGAAATTCAATGAGTCTGGACCCTACAACCGCGTGGCCGCCTTTTCGCGGGACTGGCGCGCGGACCGTCAGCGTGAGCAGCAGACGGCAGGACGGGGGACCTTTGTCCCCTTGTCCTTCAGTCCGGGCGAGGCCTTCCAGTTCGACTGGAGCGACGACTTCGCCATTTTGGGTGGAGAGCGTGACCCATGCTTCAGATGGCCCACATCAAGCTGTCGCACAGCCGGGCCTTTTTGCTGCGCGCCTATCTGCTGCAGACCCACGAGATGCTGTTTGACGCCCACTGGCACGGGTTCCGGGTTTTTGGTGGCGTGCCTGCCCGGGGCATCTACGACAACATGAAGACGGCAGTGGATCGTGTCGGCCGCGGCAAGGAACGAGAGGTCAACATGCGCTTCCTCGCCATGACGAACCACTACGTCTTCGAGCCCGAGTTCTGCAATCCGGCAGCGGGTTGGGAGAAAGGGCAGGTCGAGAAGAACGTGCGGGACTCCCGTCACCAGTTGCTTCATGGAATGCCTGACTTCGCAGACCTCGCCGCGTTGAATGTCTGGCTGGAACAGCATTGTCTGGAGCTGTGGAAAAGCACGGCGCATGGGACGCGGCCTGGCACGATCGCTGATATCTGGGCCGAAGAACGGGCTGCCTTGATGCCGTTGCCGGTGGCCTTTGACGGCTTCATCGAGCTGAGCAAGCGCGTCTCGCCCATCGCGGCGCAGATCGCGGTTGTCGTCATAGGCCAGCACCTCGGTCGCGGTCAGATATCCGACCGGCGCCGCCCCCCCGCCTTTGCCGTTAGCGAAGAACTGAATCAGCATGGCCGCGCCTCCCGCAGCAGACGGCCCAGCTCGCGCTCGATGCCGACGAGGTGCCGGGCGACCAGAACCACGTCAAAGCCCGCAATGGCGCCCGAGAGGGCGTTGCGGTTCAAGACGCGGGCGATCTGGTTGAGGTTGCCGCCGATCCGGCCCAGCTCGCGGATCAGGACAGGATCGGCCTTCGGCACCGGCTTGCGGCGTCGGGCGTCGGTGAGGCCCAGCGCCTCGCGCAACAGGGTCGCGGCAGGCACCCCGGCCAGCGCGGGCATGGCCCGTGCCGGTGGGGTTCGAAGGGGAGGCTCGCCGCCCCTCGCAAGGCTCCCGGTCAGAAGCGCCAGCGTATGACAGGGGTCGCCTTGCTCTTAGCTTAAACGACGTGGCAGTTTGCACGGATTTGGACGCTTTTCGTGTCATGGCCGCAAACCCGCAGCAACCAGTTCCTCGATAGTCACAACGCCACGGGCGATTAGCATCTGGCGCTGTGCCTTGGTGATATGACGACACAGGGCGCTGCGGCTTTTCACCCACCCCGCCATGCGAGCACGTTGCTCATCCAGGCTGGCTTCTGCATCGGCTTTGGACACGGTGTCCTGGATACGCCGGGTCTCGATGCTTGCTCGCCAGCGCTCCTGTCGAAACCAGTTATCCGCGAAGCTGACCTTCGAGCGGGTGAACCCAGATGTTTCCTGGGCATAGGACTGCGCGGCGTACCTAATCTCGGCAGGTTGAAAGCCGGTCGCTAAAGCTGCACGGAAGTATTCGATGCAGGCAGGCTTTCCCCGGCGGCGATCCTCCGGGAACGCGACCCAGACCTTTTCAAAATCATCTTCAGCCTCCTTCACACCTATGCGCGTAGGAGGTTCTTGGATGGTTGTAGGGTGATTTGGGGTCCACGGTGGCCCCGGTACCCCGGCCACGGTGGACCCCGTAGCGCGGCCACAGCGAACGGGGTTCACTGTGACCCCCGCCTTCGAAGAAAGTTCAGCGGACGACTCTAGCGCATGCACCCGTGCCAGCACTATCGAGTAAACTACGGTAAATCCGTTCTTACAGGGACGCCGGCCGGTTTCGACAAGGATGCCCTCATTTATGAAATCGCTAATGGTTCGCTTAACTGTGCTTTCGCCAAGCTCGGTGTGACGCTGAATTGTTCCTTTTGAGCACCAGATCCCCGAACCATCATCGCTAGCCTTGTTGGCTAGGAACATGATGATCTGCTTGCGCGCTGCGCTGCCAAATCGCCGGTCGGCGCATGCGTTCTCTACGCGCCAACTCATGACTGAGCCTCGCTCGGGTTATCTTCCCTTCGTCTAGACTGTACGGGGTTTGTACAGAACCCCGTCGCATCAGGCCTGATTTTTTGCGCAATCGAACGTGCGGTTTTGCACGGTGCTGTATAGCACCATGAAAAAACCCTATATTTTACAGGTAATTTTGGTGACCCCGACAGGACTCGAACCTGTAACCTGCCCCTTAGGAGGGGGCTGCTCTATCCAGTTGAGCCACGGGGCCTGCCGGGCATGCATACTCAAATCGGGGGGCGCTTGGCAAGCGGCGGCAGGGGCGGTTGTGGGCGGGTCTGTCCTTCGCTAACATCGGCTATCCACAGATCGGAACGCCCCATGCTGCCCATTCGACCGCGCCGCCCCCTGACCCTCAGAGACGTCTCCGAGGCGTCGGGCGTCTCGGAGATGACCGTCAGCCGGGTCTTGCGCAACCGGGGCGACGTGTCGGCGGCCACGCGTGAAAAGGTGCTGACCGCGGCCAAGACGCTTGGCTATGTTCCCAACAAGATCGCGGGCGGACTGGCCAGCCAGCGGGTCAACCTGGTCGCCGTGGTCATCCCGTCGCTGTCGAACCTGGTCTTTCCCGACGTGTTGGGCGGCATTTCGGCGGAGCTGGACGATACCGGCCTGCAGCCGGTGATCGGTGTCACCAACTATTCTCCCGCGCGCGAGGAGATGGTGCTGTACGACATGCTGTCCTGGCGGCCTTCGGGCGTGATCCTGGCGGGGCTGGAGCACAGCAAGGCGGCGCGCGCGATGCTGCAGAATTCCGGCCTTCCGGTGGTCGAGATCATGGATGTCGACGGCGAGGGGATCGACACGCTGGTCGGCATCTCTCATATCCGCGCCGGGCGCGAAATGGCCGACCGTATCCTGGCGGCGGGCTATCGCCGCATCGGTTTCGTGGGCACCCACATGCCCGAGGATCACCGCGCCCGCAAACGCCTGCTGGGCTTCGAGGAAGGGCTCGCCGCCGCCGGCGTCCAGCTGGAGGCGCGCGAGTACTATCAGGGCGGATCGTCCCTGCTGAAGGGGCGCGAGCTGACCGAGCGCATCCTGACGCGCGCGCCGGACCTGGATTTCCTGTATTTCTCGAACGACATGATCGGGGCAGGGGGGCTGCTGCACTGCATCGACCGCGGCTATGACGTGCCCGGCAGGCTGGGGCTGGCGGGGTTCAACGGGGTCGACCTGCTGGACGGGCTGCCGATGCGCCTGGCCACCACGGATGCGCGGCGCGTCGATGTCGGGCGGCGCGCGGCGCGGCTGGTGTCGGGCAAGGACGCGGCGCCCGACAACCGCATCATCGCGCTGACCCCGACCTTTCTGCCCGGCGACACGATCCGCGACATCCCCGCCTGACGTCCCGCCTTGTGGGCCGCCCCCGCGCGGCCTATCTGTGGGCGATGCGTATTCCCGTCGTCTCCCGCCTGCTGTCCCGCAAGCCCCGCGTCGCGGTCATCCGCCTGTCCGGCACCATCGGTGGTGCGGGGCGCGGCGGCGGCCTGAACGATGCGGCCCTTGCCCCCGTGATCGAACGCGCGTTCCGGCGCGGCAAGCCCCTGGCCGTGGCGCTGATCATCAATTCGCCGGGCGGGTCGCCCGTGCAGTCGTCGCTGATCGCGGCGCGCATCCGCAGGCTGGCGGATGAGACCGACATCCCCGTCCATGCCTTCGTCGAGGACGTGGCCGCATCGGGCGGCTATTGGCTGGCCTGCGCGGCCGACGACATCTGGGCGGACGAAAGCTCGATCCTTGGGTCGATCGGGGTGATCTCGGCCGGGTTCGGGTTCGACCAGCTGATCCAGCGATGGGGCATCGAACGCCGCGTCCACACGGCCGGCACGTCGAAATCGACGCTGGACCCGTTCCGCCCGCAGGATCCCGACGACGTGGCCCGCCTGCACGCGATCCTCGAACCGATCCACCAGGCGTTCAAGGACCATGTCCGCGCCCGTCGCGGCACCCGCCTGAACGCCGAACGCGACCTGTTTACCGGAGAGTTCTGGGCAGGGCTGGAATCCGTGCGCCTGGGGCTGGCCGACGGCATCGCCCATCCGGTCCCGCGGCTCAAGGCGCTGTACGGCGACAAGATCCGCTTCGAGGTGCACGGCATGCGCCGGCCGCTGCTGCGCCGCCTTGGCCTGTCCGCCGACCTTCTGATGGACGCGGCCGAGGATCGCGCCGCATTCCAGCGTTTCGGCACCCGCGGATGATGCTGCGCATCGTCCTCCTGTTCCTGCTGGTCATGGTCGTCGTCGCGCTGCTGCGCGGCCCGGCCCTGCGCCGTTTTCTGAAGAAATTTCTGGGGATCGACCATCGTGATCGTTGAGCTGCTGCTGGTGCTGGGCGGACTGGCCCTGTTGGTTCTGGGGGGCGACCTGCTGGTCAAGGGCGCCGTCGGACTGTCGCTGAAACTGGGCATGACGCCCCTGGTCGTGGGCCTGACCGTCGTGGCCTTCGGCACATCGGCGCCCGAGCTGCTGGTGTCGCTGTCGGCGGCGCTGAAGGGGTCCAGCGGCATCGCCATGGGCAATGTCGTGGGTTCTAACATCGCCAACGTGCTGGTGATCCTGGGCGTGACCGCGCTGGTGTCTGTGATCGTCACCAAGGGGCACGACCTGCGCGAAAGCTGGGGGATGATGATCGCGGCCTCGCTGCTGTTGATCGGCATCGCCCTGACCGGAGAGATCGGGCGCCTTGAGGGCGTGATCCTGCTGCTGGCGCTGGCCGCGGTCCTGTGGCGGCAGCTGTCCACTGGCCGCGCCGAGGAGACGCAGGCCGACGGCGTGGACGGCGCGACCCTGGGCGCGGGCTGGGGGCGCATCGCGGTCTGGCTGGGGCTGGGCCTGGTGCTGCTGCCGGTCGGGGCGAACCTGCTGGTCAATGGCGCGACCGACATCGCCCGCGCCTTCGGCATCAGCGAGACCGTGATCGGCCTGACGCTGGTCGCGATCGGCACGTCGCTGCCGGAACTGGCGGCCTCGGTCGCATCCGCGCTGAAGGGTCGGGCGGACATGGCGCTTGGCAATGTGGTCGGCTCGAACATCTTCAACATCCTGGCCATCCTGGGGATCACCGCGGTCATCTCTCCGCTGCCCATCCCGCCCGAAATGCTGCGGCTGGACCTGTGGGTGATGCTGGGCGCGGCCCTGCTGCTGTTCCCGTTCCTGTTCCGCGGCATCAGCCTGACGCGGCCGGTGGGAGCGTTGTTCGTGGCGGGCTATGCCGCCTATGCCTGGGTGCTGCTGTGACGGGCGTCGCGCTGGTCACGGGGGCGGCCCGCCGCCTTGGCCGCGCGATGACGCTGGAACTGGCGCGGCGCGGCCATGACGTGGCGATCCACTATGCCGGCTCGGCCGACGATGCCGAGCGCACGGCTGCTGATGCACGCGCCCTGGGCGTCCGGGCGCAGACCTTCCAGGTCGACCTGCTGGACGCCGATGCGACCGCCGCGCTGGTCCCGGACGTCGCATCAGCGATGGGGTCGCTGACCGTGCTGGTCAACAACGCCTCGATCTTCGAATACGACACGATGCGCAGCGCGACGATGCAGGGCTGGGACCGGCACCTGGGGTCGAACCTTCGCGCGCCCTTCCAGCTGGTGCAGGCCTTTGCCGCGCAATGCCCCAAGGCGCGCCCGGACGAGAACGGCGAGCCTCAGGCCGCGGGCCTGGTGGTGAACATGGTCGATCAACGGGTGCTGAAGCCCACGCCAGAGTTCATGACCTATTCCATCGCCAAGGCCGCGCTGTGGTCGCTGACGCGCACCGCGGCACAGGCCCTTGCGCCCGACATCCGCGTGAACGCCATCGGTCCCGGTCCGACCCTGCAGGGCGCCCGCCAGAGCGACCGCCATTTCGCCGCCCAGAGGGCTGCGACGGTGCTGGGCAGGGGGGCGGATGCGCAGGGGATCACCGACGCCCTGGGGTACTTCCTGGACGCGCGTGCGGTCACCGGACAGCTGATCTGCGTCGATGGCGGACAACATCTGGGGTGGCGCACGCCCGACGTCCTGGGGCCGGAATAGGCCCGATCCGGAACGATCGGATCATTTTGTCCACGGCACCCCGGCAGACCCCTGCAAGATGCGGATTCTGCAAGATTTTTCTGTCCACAACGGGCCTGAATAAAAATTATCAAGCAATAACAACGCCATTGCGATCTGCCTAAAATAAGGGCAACTTCACGGAACTGTAACGATTGCTGGCCCTGCGGGGTCATCCTCACAGCCCACCCACAGAATTATCCACAGATTCCGTGGAAAGCTTCCTTCTTGCCTTCGGTCCCCGGAACTTGCAGCGGGGCCGAGAATCACCAAGTTCACGTCATGACCCAGAAAACCGGCCACGCCCTCATCCAGGATTACCTTCGCACGCTGGACAGCAGTCCCGGCGTCTATCGCATGCTGGATGCCCAGCAGGCGGTTCTTTACGTGGGCAAGGCGCGCGACCTGCGGGCGCGGGTGTCGAACTATGCCCGGCCGTCGGGCCATTCGGGGCGCATCGCGCGGATGATCCGCGAGACGGCCTCGATGATGTTCCTGACCACGAACACCGAGACCGAGGCGCTGCTCTTGGAGCAGAACCTGATCAAGCAGCTCAAGCCGCGTTACAACGTGCTTCTGCGCGACGACAAGTCGTTCCCGAACATCCTGGTGGCCAAGTCCCACGACTATCCCCAGATCAAGAAGCATCGCGGCGCGAAGTCGGAAAAGGGCGACTACTACGGCCCCTTTGCCAGCGCGGGGGCGGTCAACCGCACGCTGACCCAGCTGCAGCGCGTGTTCCTGCTGAGGAACTGCACCGACAGCGTGTTCGAGAGCCGCACACGCCCCTGCCTGCTGTTCCAGATCAAGCGGTGCAGCGCGCCCTGCGTGGGCCGCATCAGCGCGCCCGACTACAACGCGCTGGTCAATGACGCGGAACGGTTCCTGCAGGGCAAGACCACGACCATCCAGTCCGATCTTGCGACCGAGATGGCCCGCGCGGCCGAGAACACGGAGTATGAGCGCGCGGCCGCCCTGCGTGATCGCATCAAGGCGCTGACCGCGGTGCAGTCGGTGCAGGCGATCAACCCCAAGGGCGTGGCCGAGGCCGACATCGTGGCCCTGCACATGGAGGGGGGGCAGGCCTGCGTGCAGGTCTTCTTCATCCGCGGCAATCAAAGCTGGGGGAACCGCGATTTCTATCCGCGCCTTGGCGGGGCCGAGAGCCCGGACGAGGTGATGCAGGCCTTCCTGATGCAGTTCTATGACAACACCCCGCCACCGCGCCAGATCCTGCTGTCCCACCCGCCCGAGGATCCGGACCTGACCGCGGATGTCCTTTCCGAGCGCGCCCGCCGCAAGGTCGACGTGGCCGTTCCCCTGCGCGGCGAGAAGTCCGACCTGGTGACCAACGCGCTGCGCAACGCGCGCGAAAGCCTGGCGCGGCGCATGTCCGAAAGCGCCACCCAGCTGCGCCTGCTGGAGGGGCTGGCCGACGCGTTCGAGCTGCCCAGCCCGCCGCGCCGGATCGAGGTCTATGACAACAGCCACATCATGGGCACCAACGCGGTCGGTGGCATGATCGTCGCCGGGCCGGACGGCTGGATCAAGAACCAGTACCGCAAGTTCAACATCAAGGGCACCGAGATCACTCCCGGCGACGACTTCGGCATGATGAAGGAGGTGCTGACGCGCCGCTTCACCCGTCTGCTGAAGGACGATCCCGACCGCCAGACCGAGGCCTGGCCGGACCTGCTGCTGATCGACGGCGGCGCGGGGCAGGTGTCGGCCGTCCACGAGATCATGGCCGAACTGGGCGTCGAGGACATCCCGATGATCGGCGTCGCCAAGGGCCAGGACCGCGACCATGGCAAGGAGGAGTTCCACCGCCACGGCCAGCGCCCCTTCGCGCTGCGCATGAACGACCCGGTCCTGTACTTCGTCCAGCGCCTGCGCGACGAGGCGCACCGCTGGGCCATCGGCACCCACCGTGCCAAACGCGCGAAATCGCAGATGGCAAACCCCCTGGACGAGATCGCGGGCATCGGCGCGTCGCGCAAGCGCGCCCTGCTGCAGCATTTCGGCAGCGCCAAGGCCGTGGGCCGCGCCGGGCTGACCGATCTGCAGGCGGCGCCGGGCATTTCCGCGGCGATGGCGCAAAAGGTCTATGACCACTTCAACGCCAAGGGATGACAGGTCCGGATCACAGCTTCGCCAGCGGCGCGTTGGCCCTTTCCAACGCCCGCGGCAGGGACTAGCGTGCGGCCATGCGTTGGAACCTTCCGAATATCCTGACCCTTCTGCGTCTGCTGGCGGCCCCCGGGGTCCCGCTGATGTTTCTGTACTTCCACAGGCCCTGGGCCGACTGGGCGGCGCTGGCGCTGTTCATGGGCGCGGCGATCACCGACTGGATCGACGGCTATCTGGCCCGCGCCTGGAAACAGGAAAGCCGCTTTGGCGCCGCGATGGACCCGATCGCGGACAAGGCCATGGTGGTCATCGCGCTGGTGGTCATCACCGGGTATTCCGGGATGAACCCCTGGCTGATCCTGCCGGTGACGATCATCCTGTTCCGCGAGGTCTTCGTGTCCGGCCTGCGCGAATACCTGGGCGACAAGTCGCGCCTGCTGGCGGTGACCAAGCTGGCGAAATGGAAGACGACCCTGCAGATGGTCGCCATCTCGATCCTGTTCCTGGCCACGGGCCTGGCCTATGTCGAACACGGCCTGGCCCCCCGCGTGGGCGAGGTCGGGCTGATCTGGTCGGGCAGCTGGGCGGCGCTTGCCACCTATGCCGGCCTGACGCTGATCTGGATCGCCGCGGCGCTGACGGCCTGGACGGGCTGGGACTATTTCATCAAGGCGCTGCCCTATCTGAAGGATTCCCGTCGTGACGGTTGAGGTCTTGTATTTCGCTTGGCTGCGCGAACGCATCGGCCACCCCCGCGAAACCGTGCAGACGGAGGCCGCGACCCCGCGCGCGCTGATCGCCGAACTGGCCGCACAGTCTGACGGGCACGCCGCGGCCTTTGGCGACATCGCGGCCCTGCGCTGCGCCGTGGACCAGCAGCTGACCGATCTGGACGCGCCCCTGGCCTGCGCCCGAGAGGTCGCGTTCTTCCCGCCGATGACGGGCGGCTGATGAGCGCCCGCGTCCAATCCGACCCCTTCGATCTGGCGTCCGAACTTGCGGGCTTTGGCGCGGGGGCCGGGGCGGTCGTCACTTTCACCGGCATCGTGCGCGACGACGGCGGCATGCTGGACGCGCTCGAGATCGAGCATTACCCCGGCATGACCGAACGCGCGCTGACCGATCACGGCATGACCGCCGCATCGCGCTTTGGGCTGGCCGACTGGCGCATCGTCCATCGCTATGGCCGCATCCCGGTGGGGGGACAGATCATGATGGTCGCCACCGCCGCCCGCCATCGCCGTGCGGCATTCGACGCGGCCGATTTCCTGATGGATTGGCTGAAATCCCGCGCCCCCTTCTGGAAGCGCGAGATCGCACGCGACGGCACCACGGGCTGGGTCGCCGCCCGCCCCGAGGACGAGGACGCGCTGACCCGGTGGTGAACGTCTTCGTCGTCCGAATACCCATGCCCGGCCGCCGCCCGTGATCCGGCCTGACCTGCGCGGCCTGCTGCGCACCCACTCCGAACTGCTGATCTTTGCGGCGCTGGCGCTGGCCGCGCTGTGGGTGGCGTTTTGGGGTGGCTGGTTCTTTGCGGTCCTGGGCGGGGCAGGGGCATTGGTTGCGGGCAGCCTGGCCCTGGGGGCGCTGCGCCGCACGCCGTTTCGTCGCCCCGTCGCCGCCCCCGGCGTGGTCGAGATCGTCGAGGGGGCGATCCGCTATTACGGCGCGACTGACATGGGCGGAGAGATCCCCCTGCGCGACCTGGTCGAGATCCGCCTGTTGCGGCTGGACGGTCATGCGCATTGGCGCCTGCGCAGCCAGTCGGGCGAGGCGTTGCTGATCCCCGCCGACGCGGCGGGGGCCGGGGCGCTGGCCGATGCCTTCACCGCGCTGCCCGGTCTGGACATGGGCGCGGTGTCGGCAGCACTGGCGCAGGTGGCCCGACAGCAGGACGCGATGCGCACCGTTTGGCGGAGGCCGGGCTGAGGCGGCTTGACTTGGCCCGTCCGCGTTGCCACCTGTGACCGACCGGAAACCCTTGAAAGGCCTCATCGTCCATGTCCATTCCCCAGCAGGGCGGAGGCCCCATCGAACATCGTGACCAGCTGGCCGCCTATATCGCCAGCGGCGAGAAGCCGAAGGACGCCTGGCGCATCGGCGTCGAGCACGAGAAATTCGGCTATGACAACGCGCGCAAGATGCCGCTGCCCTATGAGGGTCCCGTGTCGATCACGGCCATGCTGGAGGGGCTGCGCGACCGTTTCAACTGGACCCCGGTCCTGGAGGCCGGCAAGCTGATCGGGCTGGAGCGCGACGGCGCCAATGTCAGCCTGGAGCCCGGCGGCCAGCTGGAACTGTCCGGTGCGCCCCTTGAGACGATCCACCAGACCTGCGACGAGGTGAACGGCCACCTGGCCGAGGTCGAGGCTGTCGCCGCCGATATCGGCGCGGGCTTCATCGGCTTGGGTGCGGCGCCGATCTGGGGCCAGGATGACATGCCGATGATGCCCAAGGGGCGGTATCGGCTGATGACCGACTATATGGGTCGGGTGGGCACGCTTGGCACGCAGATGATGTACCGGACCTGCACGGTGCAGGTGAACCTGGATTTCGCGTCCGAAGCCGACATGGTCCAGAAGATGCGCGTGGCTTTGGCGCTGCAGCCGGTGGCCACGGCGCTGTTCGCCAATTCGCCCTTTCTGGACGGCAAGCCCAACGGGATGAAATCCTGGCGCGCGCATATCTGGCAGAACCTGGATGCGGCGCGGACCGGCATGCTGCCCTTCGTCTTCGAGGAGGGGTTCGGCTATGAGGCCTGGGTGGACTACGTCTTGGACGTGCCTATGTATTTCGTCTATCGCGACGGAAAGTACATCGACGCCCTGGGCCAGAGCTTCCGCGATTTCCTGGAGGGCCGCCTGCCGGCCCTGCCGGGCGAGGTGCCGACGCTGTCGGACTGGGCCGATCACATGACCACCGTGTTCCCCGAGGCGCGCGTCAAGAAGTACATCGAGATGCGCGGGGCCGATGGCGGCCCGTGGCGCAGGCTGTGCGCGCTGCCTGCGCTGTGGGTCGGGCTGACCTATGATCAGGGGGCGCTGGATGCGGCTTGGGACCTGGTCAAGGGATGGGACGCCGAGACCCGCGAGGCGCTGCGCCGGTCGGCGGGCCGCGACGGCCTGCAGGCGCAGGCGGGGGGCGTGAGGATGCACGACCTGGCCCGCGAGGTCCTGGCCATTGCCGAGG
The DNA here is from genome assembly GCF_004010775.1 of Paracoccus sp. Arc7-R13. Taxonomy (NCBI): domain Bacteria; kingdom Pseudomonadati; phylum Pseudomonadota; class Alphaproteobacteria; order Rhodobacterales; family Paracoccaceae; genus Paracoccus; species Paracoccus sp. Arc7-R13. The sequence goes on from NZ_CP034810.1 coordinate 938,894, forward strand.
GCGGGCTGAAGGCCCGCGCCCGGTCGGGAAACGACGGCCTGGTCCCCGACGAGACGCATTTCCTGAACGCGCTGAAGGAAAGCGTCGACAGCGGCAAGGTCCCCGCCGACGAGTTGCTGGAGAAGTATCGCGGCGCCTGGAACGGCGATCTGACGCGGATCTACGACGAATACTCCTACTGATCGCCGATTGCGTCCCGCGACGTGCCGGGGGGACGTCCCGTCCCCCCGAACCCCCCTTGGGCGTCCCGCATAACGGATGCCGACGCACGCGAGTGTGAGCCGCGCCCGTCCGCGATGTCTTGATCTGGGCCGCCGGTGGTGGCACCCCGGCGCAAAAGATGCGGGGGCATGCGATGCGCGGTGATGTGATGCAATGGGTCGGCCGGTTGGTGGCCGCGGTCTTTGGGCTGGGGGTGCTGGCGCTGCTGGCGGCGGTCGTGCTGCTGATCCGGCAGGCTGAGGGGATGCCGCCCTGGCCGATCCTTCTGGGGCTGGTGGGTTTGGTCGCGCTGATCCTGCTGGCGGGGGCCTGCCTTGCGCTGATCTCGATCGCGGTGTCGGCGCGGCGGGGTGTCGATGCGCTGCAACGGTTGGGCGGCACGCTGCCTGTTGCCGCCGTCGAACCCGAGGCCGCCCCGCCGATGCAGGGGCCGTTCACGCCCACCGGTCTGGCCGCCGCGCCCGTGCGCGCCGTGCGTCCGGGACGCGGGTTGGTCGCCAAGCGCTGAGGATTACTTGCGGCCGATCCGGGGTTCGGTACCGGCCAGAAGGCGGCTGATATTGGCATGGTGCCGGATGAAGATCAGCACCGCCATGAAGGCCGCGACCGCCGCGATGTCGGTCCGCCCCAGGCCCCAGGCAAAGACCGGCGCCAGCGCGGCCGCCAGAAGCGCGCTGAGGCTGCTGATCCGGGTGATCGCGGCGGTCAGCGCCCAGGTCGTGCAGGCGATCAGGCCCAACGGCCAGTTCAGCGCGATCACCGTCCCGAGGAACGTGGCAACGCCCTTGCCGCCCTTGAAGCCCAGCCAGACCGGGAAGCAGTGACCCAGGAAAGCCGCGCCGCCGGCTAGGATCGCGGCGGTCTCTCCGCCGAAATGGCGGGCCAGCAGGACCGCGATGGCGCCCTTGCCCGAATCCAGCAGCAGCGTGGCCAGCGCGGCACCCTTGTTGCCCGTCCGCAGCACGTTGGTCGCGCCGATGTTGCCGGAGCCGATCTGGCGCAGATCGCCCAGGCCCAGGGCGCGCGTGATGACCAGGCCGAAGGGGACAGAGCCCAGAAGATAGCCGAAGACGGCCCAGAGGATCATGCATGTTCTCCGAAGACGGGGGTGCCCGCGACCCAGGTGCCCAGGACGCGGCCCTGCATGCGCGCGCCGTCGAAGGGGGTGTTCTTGGATTTGGACAAAAGCGCGAAACGGTCCAGCACGAAGGGTGCGTCGGGGTCGAACAGCACCAGATCGGCGGGGGCGCCGTCGGACAGGCGACCCGCCGAGAGGCCCAGCCTGCGCGCCGGGTTCAGCGCCATGGCGCGGAACAGCTGCGGCAGGGTCAGGCCGCCCTGGTGATACAGGCGCAGGGCCGCGGGCAGCAGGGTCTGCAGGCCCACGGCGCCGGGGGCCGCGGCCTCGAAAGGCAAGCGTTTGGATTCCTCGTCCTGGGGCGTGTGAAAGCTGGCGATGGTGTCGATCAGGCCTTGGGCCACGGCATCGACCATGGACAGACGGTCATCCTCCGACCGCAGCGGCGGCGTGAAGCGGAAGAAGGTCCGGTAATCGCCCACGTCGAACTCGTTCAGCGTCAGGTGGTGGATCGAGATCCCCGCCGTCACGTCCAGCCCCGCATCGCGTGCCCGCGCCAGGGCCGGAAGGCTGGCGGCCACGGTGATCTGGTCGGCGTGATAGCGCCCGCGCGTCATCGCGACCAGCGCCAGGTCGCGGTCCAGGCCCATCACCTCGGCCATGGGGGACACGGCGGGGATGCCATAAAGGGATGCGAACTTGCCGCTGGTGGCCGCAGCCCCCGCCGACAGGGACGGGTCCTGCGGATGGCCCACGATCAGCGCGTCTAGGCCGCGCGCATAGGTCATGCAGCGGCCCAAGAGCTTGGTGTCGCGCACCACCCGCACGCCGTCGGTGAAGGCCACCGCGCCCAGATCGGTCAGGAAGCCGATCTCGACCATCTCGCGGCCCTCGCGGGCCTTGGTCAGGGCGGCCATGTGGCGGATGTGGACGGGCGCGTCGCTGGCGCGGCGGGCGACGAATTCCAGCGCCTCGGGGGTGTCGATGGGGGGCGTGGTGTCGGGGCGCGCGATGATCGTGGTGACGCCGCCCGCCGCAGCGGCACGGCCGGCGCTGCGAAAACTTTCCTTGTGGCGTTCGCCCGGTTCGCCGATCTTGACACCCCAGTCGATCAGGCCGGGCGCCAGCGCGCGGCCGCGACAGTCGATGACGGTGGCGCCTTCGGGGGCGGCTTCCTCGGGCGCGCCGCGTCCGGCGATGCGGCCGTCGGTGACGCGCAGGCTGCCGATGTCGTCGGTCTGGGCCTCGGGGTCGATCAGGCGGGCGTTGCGGAAGATCAGGTCCATCACGATTCTCCGGCGGCGGCGCGGCCACGGCTGGCGCGCAGGTTGCGGGCCAGCAGGTCCAGGGCGGCCATGCGGACGGCGACGCCCATCTCGACCTGGTCCTGGATGACGCTGCGGTTGATGTCGTCCGCGATGGTGCCGTCGATCTCGACCCCGCGGTTCATGGGACCAGGATGCATGACGATCGCATCGGGCGCGGCCAGGGCCAGCTTTTCCGCATCCAGCCCGAAGCGGTGGAAATATTCGCGTTCGGACGGGATGAAGCCGCCATCCATCCGCTCCTTCTGCAGGCGCAGCATCATGACGACGTCGGCGCCGCGCAGCCCCTCGCGCATGTCCTCGTACAGTTCGACCCCCATGTCCGCCACGCCGGCGGGCATCAGCGTCGCGGGGCCGATCAGGCGGATGCGGTTCTCCATCTTGCCCAGCAGGATCAGGTTCGACCGGGCCACGCGGCTGTGGGCGATGTCGCCGCAGATGGCGATGGTCAGGCGCTGCAGCCGCCCCTTGGCGCGGCGGATGGTCAGCGCGTCCAGCAGGGCCTGGGTCGGATGTTCGTGCCGCCCGTCGCCCGCGTTGATGACCGCGCAGTTGACCTTCTCCGCCAGCAGGTTCACCGCGCCGGAATGCGGGTGGCGCACCACCAGAAGGTCGGGCTGCATCGCGTTCAGCGTCAGCGCCGTGTCGATCAGCGTCTCGCCCTTCTTCACCGACGACTGCGCGACGGCCATGTTCATCACGTCCGCGCCCAACCGCTTGCCTGCCAGTTCGAAGCTGGCCTGGGTGCGGGTCGAGTTCTCGAAGAACATGTTGATCTGGGTCATGCCGGCCAGCGCATCGGAATGCTTGACCGTGCGACGGTTCAGGCTGACGTAATCCTCGGACAGGTCCAACAGCGACACGATCTCGTCGGGCTTGAGATGGTCGATGCCCAGAAGATGGCGGGCGCGAAAGCTCATCGGGGGCCTCCTGGGGTCGGTGTTCGCGCGATCTATCGCAGATGGGGGCAGGGGCGGCAAGCCGCGCGGACCCGCCCCGCCACCGCCTTTCCGCCGATGCGGCGCGAAATGTTGCAGGGCGTGCAATGCCGCCCCTTGCCGCATTTTGCGGCTGCGGATATGGCAGGACGATGCACAGCCGATACCGCCCCCATGTTCTTGCGACCCTGTCGTTGGGCCTGCCGCTGATCGGCAGCCACCTGGCGCGCATGGCCATCGGCGTGGGCGACACGGTCATGGTCGGCTGGTACGGGGTCGAGCCGCTGGCCGCCCTGGTCATCGCGACCAGCTTCTTCCACATCCTGTTCTTTCTGGGCATGGGCTTCGGCATCGGCGTGCTGGGCCTGATCGCCGCCCATGTCGCCGCCGGCCGAGAGACCGAGGTCCGCCGCGGGGCCCGGATGGCGCTGTGGCTGTCGGCCGGCTATGCCCTGGCCGTGATGCCGCTGATGTGGTGGTCCGAACCGATCCTGCAGGCCCTGGGCCAGACCGACACGGTCAGCGCGCTGGCGCAGGATTACCTGCGCATCGCGGGCTGGGGCCTGGCGGTGGTCCTGGGCCAGCTGACCCTGTCGTCCTATCTGGCCGCGCTGGAGCGGACGCAGGTCGTCATGTGGGTCACCCTGGCCGGGCTGCCGTTGAACCTGGCGCTGAACTGGGTGCTGATCTTCGGCAACCTGGGCGCGCCCGAACTGGGCGTGCGCGGCGCCGCCATCGCCAGCGTCACCGTCCAGGTGGCCCAGCTGCTGGCCCTGATCGCCTATGCGGGCTGGGTGCCAGTCGCGCGCAAGTACAACCTGTTCCAGCGCTTCTGGCGCCCCGACTGGCAGGCCATGCGCCAGATCGCGCGGATCGGCTGGCCCATCGGGCTGACCATGGTGGCCGAGGGCGGGCTGTTCGTCGCCTCGAACATCATGATGGGCTGGATCGGGACGCCCCAGCTGGCCGCCCACGGCATCGCGCTGCAGATCACCTCGATCACCTTCATGGCGCATCTGGGGCTGTCCAACGCCGCGACCGTCCGGGTGGGCCAGGCCAAGGGCCGCGGCGATCGCGCCTGGATGCGCGATGCGGCGGTCACGGTCGTGTGGATGTCGCTGGCCTTTGCCGCCGTGGCCATCATGCTGTACCTGCTGTTCGCCGAACAGCTGGTGCGGCTGTATCTGGACCCGACCGATCCGCAGGCCCCGCAGATCGTGGCACTTGGCGCGATGCTGCTGATGTATGCCGCGCTGTTCCAGCTGACCGATGCGTTCCAGGTGATCGCCCTGGGCTTCCTGCGCGGGGTCCAGGACACGCAGGTGCCGATGTGGATCGCGGGCTTCAGCTATTGGGTCGTGGGCATGCCGGTGGCCTGGGCGCTTGCCTTTCCCCTGGGCTTCGGCCCCGCGGGCCTGTGGCTGGGCCTGTGCGTCGGGCTGACCTTTGCCGCGGTGCTGCTGATGCGGCGGTTCTGGCGCGGCCACGCGCGCGGGGACTGGACCCGCGCCGCGGCCACGGTCTAACCTGCCCCCAAACAGGAGCTTTTTCATGCGCGCCGTCTTCGTCCAGTTCCGCTGCGAGCCCGGCAGGACCTATCAGGTCGCCGAGGCCATCTACGACCGCGAGGTCGTCAGCGAGCTTTACTCCACCTCCGGCGATTTCGACCTGATCGCCAAGGTCTACATCCCCGAGGACCAGGATGTCGGCCGCTTCCTGTCGGACCGGCTGTTCGACATCCCCCATATCAGCCGCACCCTGACCACCATGACCTTTCGCGCGTTCTGATGCCGCCCTTTGCACCCCTGGTGGCGGGCCTGCCCGCGACCGTGCCCTTTGTCGGCCCCGAAACCCTGGAACGCCGCCGCGGCATGCCCTTCGCCGCCCGCCTTGGCGCGAACGAGAGCGCGTTCGGACCCAGCCCGCTGGCCGCCCGCGCCATGCGCGAGGCCGTGGGCCAGGTCTGGAAATACGGCGATGCGTCCAGCTTTGATCTGTCCCTAGCGCTGGCGGCCCATCACCGCACCACCCCGGACAGCATCATGGTCGGAGAGGGCATCGACGGCCTGCTGGGCAACCTGGTGCGGATGATGGTCGCGCCGGGCGATGCGGTGGTCACCTCGGACGGGGCCTATCCGACCTTCAACTATCACGTCGCGGGCTTTGGCGGGGTGCTGCACAAAGTCCCCTATCGCGACGACGCCGAAGATCCCGACGCCCTGGTCGCGCGCGCCCATGCCACCGGCGCGCGGCTGCTTTATCTGGCCAATCCCGACAATCCGATGGGCACCTGGCACGACGGCACGGTGATCGCGGCGATGCTGGACCGGCTGCCGGCCGACTGCCTGCTGGTGCTGGACCAGGCCTATGCGGAATTCGCGCCGGCCTCGGCCATTCCCAACATCGCGGCGGACGATCCGCGGGTGATCCGCATGCGGACCTTCTCCAAGGCCTATGGCCTGGCCGGGGCGCGCATCGGCTTTGCGATCGGCGCGCCGGACCTGATCGCGGGCTTTGACCGGGTGCGCAACCATTTCGGGGTGAACCGCATCGCCCAGGCCGGGGCGCTGGCCGCGCTGGCCGACCAGGGCTGGCTGGCCCATGTCGTGGCCGAGGTTCAGGCCGCCCGGCTGCGCATCGCCGATATCGGCGCCGCCAGCGGCCTGACCGCGCTGCCCTCGGCCACGAATTTCGTGGCGTTGGACACCCATCGCGATGGCGCCTTTGCCCGCGCCCTGATCGCCGCGCTGGAGCGCGAGGGCGTCTTCGCCCGCATGCCGGGTGTCGCCCCCCTGGACCGCTGCATCCGCATCAGCGCCGCACCGATCCACGAACTGGACGTGTTCGAGGACGCGCTGCCCCGCGCGCTGGCCGCCCTCAGTCCCGCATGAAGCGGCGTCGGGCCTCCTCGGCGATGGCCTGACGCATCTGCAGCCGGGCGATCTCGGCCAGCAGGGCCGCGCGTTCGGGGCCCTCGGGCATGTCGGACAGGCGGGCCCGCGCGGCGATCACCTGCTTCTTCAGCACGATCTCGGGCGGCAGCACCCCGGCCTGCGCCATGATCCGGAACCCCGCCGCCGTGGAGTCCGTCTCGATGGGCCGGTCAGGCAGGGGCCTGCCCTCGCCCTCAATCCCCGTCAGCTTGCCCTCGGCGCGGGCCTTCAGCATCATCCGCTCGGCGATCCGCTCCAGCCAGCCCATCCGCGCCTCCTTTGCGCCTTGCCGAAAGACCCTTGGCCCGGCCAACCCGAGAGGGCAGGCCGGGCCGCAGGCTCACATCGCCGCCAACTGCGTCAGCGCGGCCTGCAGGCGGGCGATGTCGTCCGCCAGCGCGGCCAGCTTGCCCGTGGTCTCCTCGATCACCTCAGCATCGGCATTCTCGACGAACTTGGGGTTCGACAGGCGCTTGGACAGGCCGTCGGCATCCTTGCGCAGCTTGGCCTCCGCCTTCTGCAGCCGCGCGGTCTCCGCCGCCACGTCGATCACGTCGCCGATGGGCAGCGCGAAGCTCGCCCCCTGCACCGACACCGCGATCATCCCCTTGCCCGCCACGCCATCGACGGGCGCGTTGACGCGGGCCAGCCGCTCGATCAGAGGGCCGTTGGCGGCCAGCGCCGCGCGGGCCGCGGCGTCCGCCTCGGTCACGACCAGGTCCAGCTTGGCGCCCGCCGGCACGCCCATCTGGGCGCGGGCGGACCGCACGCCTTCGATCAGCGCGATGACCCAGTTCATCTGCCGGTCGGCCTCTGCGTCGATCAGGTCGGCGCCCAGTTCCGGCCAGTCGCCATGGACCAGCATGCGGTCGCGGTCCCCGGTCAGCGCCCACAGCTCCTCGGTGACGAAGGGCATGATCGGGTGCAGCATGGCAAAGCACTGGTCCAGCACCCAGCCCATCGTGGCCCGCGTCTCCTCGGCATGCTCGCCGTCGAACAGCGGCTTGGCGAATTCCACGTACCAGTCGCAGACCTTGCCCCAGACAAAGGCGTAAAGCCCCGTCGCCGCATCGTTGAAGCGATAGGCGGCCAGCGCCTCGTCGACAGCCATCAGGATGCGCGCCGTCTCTCCGATGATCCAGCGGTTCACGGTATGGCTGGGCTGCGGACGCACCCCGCCGCCGCGCACGCCGTTCATTTCCGCGAAACGGGTGGCGTTCCAGATCTTGGTGACGAAGTTGCGGTTCACCTCGACATGCTTCGGCCCCAGCTTGGGGTCGCGACCCATCGCCGCCATGCTGGTCAGCGTGAAGCGCAGCGCATCCGCGCCATAGGCGTCCACCAGCGTTAGCGGGTCGATGACATTGCCCTTGGACTTGGACATCTTGGCGCCCTTCTCGTCGCGCACCAGCCCGTGGACATAGACGGTCCTGAACGGCACATCGCCCACGACCTCCAGCTGCATCATCATCATCCGGGCGACCCAGAAGAAGATGATGTCGAAGCCCGTGACCAGCACGTCGGTCGGGAAATACTTCTTCAGCTCCTCGGTCGGCTCGGGCCAGCCAAGCGTCCCGATGGGCCACAGGCCCGAACTGAACCAGGTATCCAGCACATCCGGGTCGCGTGCGATCCAAACGTTGTTGATTGTCATGGGACCGTCCGCCGGACCACCACCGCCCGCGGAAGGCAGCGACAAGCGTTGGACGTTCTCAGACTTCGACTCCATCCGCTCAGCTTGAACCGTGATCGACCGGCCATATTTCTCCGCGTATCGCGATATGGCTAGATCAATCGCCTCGGCCTCACTCGCCGCGCAAAATTGTTCGCCCCACAAATCGACGACTTCGCCATCCTCGTTCAGAGATGGCCCGTACCAAACCGGGATCTGGTGGCCCCACCACAGCTGGCGGCTGATGGTCCAGGGCTCGATGTTCTCGAGCCAGTTGAAATAGACCTTCTTGTGCTGCTCGGGCAGGATCTCCGTTCGGCCCGACCGCACGGCCTCCAGCGCGGGTTCGACGATGCGCGCGGTGTCCACGAACCACTGGTCGGTCAGCATCGGCTCGATCACGACGCCGGACCGGTCGCCAAAGGGCTGCATGATCGGCTTGGCGTCGATCACGGGACGGCGTTCCAGATGCTCGGCGCCGGTTTCGGGCTCGATCTCACGGTGCAGATAGGTGACGGCCAGGCCCTCGGCGGTGATCGCATCGATCACGCGCTTGCGGGCGTCGAACCGGTCCAGGCCGCGCAGGTCGTCGGGCACCAGGTTCACGGCGGTGACGTCGCCCACATCCTCGCCCGCGGCGGCGCGGGAGGCGATGGCGGCGCTGTCGGCATAGGACAGCCCGTCGGCGCGCATCGCGCCCTTGCCGTCCATCAGCGCATAAAGCGGGATGCCGTTGCGCATCGCCACGCCATAGTCGTTGAAATCATGCGCGCCGGTGATCTTGACCGCGCCGGACCCGAAATCGGGGTCGGGGTATTCGTCGGTGATGATCGGGATCAGGCGGCGGTGTTCCTTGGGGCCGACCGGGATCTCGACCAGCTTGCCGACGATGGGGGCATAGCGCGCGTCTGACGGATGCACGGCAACCGCGCCGTCGCCCAGCATGGTCTCGGGGCGGGTCGTGGCGATGCTGATGTAATCGCGCGTCTCGCGCAGGGTCACGCGGCCGTCTTCGTCGCGTTCCACGTATTCATAGGTCTCGCCACCGGCCAGCGGGTACTTGAAGTGCCACATGTGGCCCGGAACCTCGCGGTTCTCGACCTCCAGGTCGCTGATCGCGGTCTCGAAATGCGGGTCCCAGTTCACCAGCCGCTTGCCGCGATAGATGATTCCCTTGGTGTAGAGATCCACGAAGACCCGGATCACCGCGTCATGGAAATTGCCCTCCTCGCCCGCGGGCGCGCCCGGGGCCCCGGACATGGTGAAGGCATTGCGGCTCCAGTCCGCGCTGGCGCCAAGGCGCTTCAGCTGGTTGATGATCGTGTCGCCGGATTCCCGCTTCCAGTCCCAGATCTTGGCGGTGAAGGCCTCGCGCCCGATCTCGCGCCGGCCGGGTTCGCCCCGTTCGGCCATGCGGCGTTCGACGACCATCTGGGTGGCGATGCCCGCATGGTCCTGACCCGGCTGCCACAGCGTGTCAAAGCCCCGCATCCGGTGCCAGCGGACCAGGATGTCCTGCAGCGTGTTGTTCAGCGCATGGCCGATATGCAGGCTGCCGGTGACGTTGGGGGGCGGGATCATCACGGTGAAGGTTTCCGACCGCCGGGCAGCGGCCCCGGCGGCAAAGGCGTTCCGGCGTTCCCATTCGGCCGCGATCCGGGCCTCGGCATCCGCCGCGTCAAAGCTTTTGTCCATCGTCATCGCATCACCCCATCTGTTGCAGCGGGATTAGCGAATGCGGGGCCAAAGGCCAAGCCCGTCGGCACCGGGCATGTCATCCGGGGCGGTTCGCGGCCGGGCCCGTCAGCGCAGGTCCACGATGGGGGCAAAGCCGCCCCAGAACATGCGCGCGCCGTCAAAGGGCATGTCGGCCATGTCGGGGTGGTCCTCTGTCATCATCGCGGCCCATGCGGCATCCGCGGTGGCGCGGTCGGGCCATTCGATCCAGGACAGCACCGGGATCTCGTCGCCGATGGCCTCGGTCGCGCGATAGAAATCGGTGCGCTTGCCGTGGGGCACGTCCTCGCCCCAGCATTCGACCAGGCGCAGCGCGCCGTGACGCTTGAACGCCGGCCAGGCCCTGGTCGCGTGATCGGCATATTCGTCGCGCTTGTCCGCGGGCACGGCCAGCACGAAGCCGGAATAATAGCTCATCGTATCCTCCCTTGCGTCGGTGCGCACAGTGTCCGCCCGCAGGGGATTCGAGGCAACAGGCGTCGCGCCTAGACGGCGCGATCCAGCTTTGTCGCCAGGTGGATCAGGCTTTCGGACGACCGCACGCCCTCGATCCCGCCGATGCGGTCCAGCGTTTCGTCCAGTTCGGTTGTCGAGGATGTGGCCAGCTGCAGCAGCAGGTCGACCCGGCCGCTGGTGGTGTGCACACGCTCGACCTGGGGCAGGGACTTGAGCCGCGACAGCACGCCGGGCTGGGCACGGGGCTCGATGCCCAGCAGGACGGTGGCGCGGATGCGGGCCCCGCGCGCGGCCTCTCCCAGGCGCAGCGTGTATCCGGCGATGGCACCGGTGCTCTCCAGCCGCTCCAGCCGGGCCTGCACGGTCGAGCGCGCGACGCGCAGGCGGCGGGCCAGCACCGCCACCGACATGCGCGCGTCGCCCGACAGCTGCGCCAGAATGTTGCGATCCAGATCGTCCAAAGCCGCGCCTGCCTGCCTGTTTCGTCAAAATGACATGAACTGCGTCATAATAACCGGGATGACATGCGATTCTAGCCTTTTCATCGGTGAAATCGGAACTCAAAAGCGCCATTCCGGGTTGCAGGACCGCAACCCATCATCCAGCCTCGTGCGAAAGGAACCGCAATGGGACAACAGAAGACCGTCTGGGAAAATCCGGCCGAGGTCATCCGACATCTGGCCCCGGAACATCCGGTCATGGTCTTCGCGCCGACAGTCTTGCAGGACCGTGCGCGGCAATTCATCGACGGTTTTCCGGGGCTGGTGACCTATGCGGTCAAGTCCAACCCCGACGAGGCCGTGATCCAGAACCTTGTCGCCGCCGGCATCCGCGGTTTCGACGTGGCCTCGCCCTTCGAGATCGACCTGATCGGCCGCATGGCGCCGCATGCTGCGCGCCATTACCACAATCCCGTCCGCGCAAGGTCCGAGATCGCGCACGGCGTGTCCCAGAACATCCGCGCCTGGTCCGTGGACAGCCGGTCCGAACTGGACAAGCTGTTCGATCAGGTGCCGACCCAGGTCGACGGCAAGGGGGTCGAGATATCGCCCCGCTTCAAGCTGCCGGTGCTGGGCGCGGCCTATGACTTCGGCTCCAAGTTCGGTGCATCGCCCGAACTGGCGGCCGAGCTGCTGGCAGAGGTCGCGCGCCGTGGATACGTCCCGTCGCTGACCTTCCATCCGGGCACGCAATGCACCGACCCGATCGCATGGGAAAGCTATATCCGCGTATCCAAGGACATCTGCGACATGGCGGGCGTGCGCGCGGTGCGCCTGAACGTGGGCGGCGGTTTCCCCTCGCACCGCGTCGTGGGCGTCGAGCCCGACCTGACCTCGATCTTCCAGGAGATCTCCGACACCGTGACCGAGATGTTCGGCGCCGACGCGCCCGACCTGGTCTGCGAACCGGGCCGCGGCATCGTGGCCGACGCCTATGCGCTGATCACCCGGGTCAAGGGCGTGCGCGACGGCGGTCACGTGTTCCTGAACGACGGCGTCTATGGCGGCCTGGCCGAGCTGCCGATCATCGGCAACATCGACCGCATCGAGGTCCTGACCCCCAAGGGCACCCCGCGCGAGGGCGAGGCCGGCGGCCGCGTCATCTTTGGCCCGACCTGCGATTCGGTCGACCGCCTGCCGGGCGAACTGGCGCTGCCCGACACGATCCAGGAAGGCGATTTCGTGATCTTCCACGGCGCGGGCGCCTATTCGACGGTCACGAACACGCGATTCAACGGTTTCGGCGCGATGACCAACGCGACCGTGATGCGGCTGTCGTAACGGTTTGCTCATGCCCCCATGCTAGGCTTGGGGGCATGAGCGTGACCAGACCACCCACCATCCATGTCGTGCTGATGGACGGCACCTTCGCGTCGCTGGCCGATGGCAGGCGCAGTTCCATCGGCCGCATCCACCGCCTGCTGACGGGCCAGCTGGGCGCCCTGCCGCCCGGACGCATTCGCGTCCATTACGGCATGGGACAGCAATGGACCCGATGGCGCACGCTGCCCGACCTGGTCATGGGCCGCATCCTGGAAACCCGCATCACCGATGCCTATGGCTGGCTGGCCAGCGGCTATCGCCCCGGCGACCGGATATTCATGCTGGGCTATTCCCGCGGGGCCTTCGCGGTCCGCAGCCTGGCGGGGATGATCAGCCGCGTGGGCCTGCTGCAGGCGCAGGCGGCGACCGAACGCCACATCCGGCTGGCCTGGCGCTATTACCACCAGGGGGGCACGCCGCAGGCGATGGCCGCGTTCCGGCGCAGGCGCTGTCATGCGCAGGCGCCGATCCGCATGGTCGGCTGTTTCGATACCGTGATGGCCCTGGGCCTGCGCCTGCCGGTGCTGTGGATGCTGACGGAACCGCGGTTCCGCTTTCACGACGCGCATCTGGGGCAGGGGATCGAGCACGGGTTCCAGGCCCTGGCCCTGGATGAGACCCGCGCCGCCTTTGCGCCGCTGCTGTGGGACGATGCCCATGCGGCGGGCCGGATCGAGCAGATGTGGTTTCGCGGCGCGCATCCCGACATCGGCGGACAGCTGTCCGGGTTCGAGATGTCGCGGCCCTTGGCGAACATCCCGCTGGTCTGGATGCTGGATCGGGCCGAACAGGTCGGCCTGCCGTTGCCGCCCGGATGGCGGGGGCTGTTTCCGGGAGATGCCGCGGCGCCGTCAATCGGGTCGTGGCGCAATTGGGGCAAGGCGTTCCTGGCGCGCACGCCCCGCCTTGCCGGCCGCTACATGACCGAGGCGCTGCATCCGACGGTGCCAAGACCCGTTGCCGGCCCGGCCCGCCTGACCGGACACCTGACTGCGCACCGCCCGCCGCGTCGCAGATCGCCCGCCACCATCGCCGCGCGCTGGCGCCGCCCGCCCGTCGATCCGGCCTAAGGGGTGGTCAGGCCACGGCCTCCAGCCCGGCCTTGGGGCGCACACCCAGGGCGGCGCAGACGTCGCGGGTCAGTTCGGGACGGTTCAGCGTATAGAAATGCAGCTGGTCCACGCCGCCCGCGATCAGCTTTTCGCACAGGTCCACCGACAGGTCGGTCGCAAGCGCACGCTGTGCGTCGGGGCCGTCCAGGGCCGCAAGCTGGAACGCCTCCTCGGCCCAGTCCGGGACGGTGGTGTTGCAGGTCGCGGCGAACCGCTTGGTCCCGGCCCAGCTTTGGACCGGCAGCAGGCCGGGGATGATCGGCGCGTCGATGCCGGCCGCGACGCATTTGTCGCGAAAGCGGAAAAAGGTTTCGGGTTCGAAGAAGAACTGCGTGATGGCGCTGGTGGCCCCGGCCTCGATCTTGCGCTTCAGCCAGGTCACGTCGGCATCGCCATCGGCGCTGTCCGGGTGCGGTTCGGGATAGGCACCGCAGCGGATCGTCATGTCGCCGCGCGCGGCGATCGCCTCGATCAGTTCGACCGAGTTGGCGAAGCCGTCGTCATGCGGGGTGAAGCGGTCGGCCCCCTTGGGCGCATCGCCGCGCAGCGCCACGATCTGGGTGATCCCGGCATCGGCATAGGACTGCACGATCTCCATCGTCTCGGCGCGGGTGGCCTCGACGCAGGTCAGATGCGCCGCCACCTGCAACCCGAACTGGCGGTTGATCGTGGTCACGGCCTCATGGGTCAGCTTGCGGGTCGTGCCGCCGGAGCCATAGGTGACCGACACGAAATCGGGGGCCAGCGGGGCCAGCACCTTGGCGGTCTCCCACAGCTTGAACGAGGCTTCCAGCGTCTTGGGCGGGAAGAACTCAAAGCTGACGTTCGGCGTGGTCATGGCGAATCCCTTCGTGTTGGCGGCTCTTGTGCCATGGGGCACGGCGTGAAACAAATTCATAATCTTCAACATCAACGTGAGGGCGTTTCATCATGCATCTGGAACTGCGCCATCTGCGCACCGTGCATGCGATCCACGAACAGGGCGGCCTGGCCCGCGCCGCCGAGGTGCTGAACATCACGCAGAGCGCGCTGTCCCACCAGGTCAAGGCGCTGGAGGAGCAGTCGGGTGCCCAGCTGTTCGTGCGTCGCGCCAAGCCCATGCGCCTGTCCGCCGCGGGCATGCGCCTGCTGCGCCTGGCCGAACAGGTCCTGCCCCTGGTCGAGGCGACCGAGGCAGAGTTCAAGGGCGTCGAGGCCGGGCGCATCGGCCGGTTGCACATCGCGATGGAATGCCACGCCTGCTTTGACTGGCTGCTGCCGGTCTTGGATATCTTTCGCCGCGCCTGGCCCGACGTGGACGTGGACATCCGCCAGCGCCTGGCCTTTGGCGCGCTGCCCGCGCTGGTGCGCGAGGAGGTGGACCTGGTGATCTCCTCGGACCCCGAGGATCTGGCGGGCGTCACCTTTCAGCCGCTGTTCGACTATGCGCCGACCCTGGTCGTGCCGGCGGGACATCCGCTGGCGGCCAAGGGCCATGCCGATCCCGCCGATCTGGCCGCCGAGACGCTGATCACCTATCCGATGGACCGCGCACGGCTGGACGTCTTCAGCCAGTTCCTGACGCCCGCGAACATCGAACCCGCGCGCCAGCGCACGGTCGAGCTGACCGCGGTGGCGCTGATGCTGGTGGCATCGGGGCGGGGCGTCGCGGTCATGCCGGACTGGGTCCTGCGGCGCGAGGCCGCGAACCCGGAACTGGTGCTGCTGCCGCTGGGGCCGCAGGGGATCCGCCGCCGTCTGTACGCGGCGGTGCGGTCGGACGACCTGTCGCAGCCCTACATGGCGCATGTGCTGCGCCTGTCGCGCACCGAACCCCTGCGGATGCTGCGCGGCCCGTCCAGCTAGGCCGGCGCGTGATGCTTGGCTTTCCGCCGCGTCTGCCCTATGACGCGGCCAACCCCAATTCCCGGAGCACCCGATGGCAAGCGCCAATCTGAACGTGATGATCAAGGCCGCCCGCAAGGCGGGTCGCGCCCTCGTCAAGGACTTCCGCGAGGTCGAGAACCTTCAGGTCAGCGTCAAGGGCGCCGGCGATTTCGTCACCCGCGCCGACCGCGAGGCCGAACGCCTGATCAAGGAAGAGCTGATGACCGCCCGCCCCAGCTATGGCTGGCTGGGCGAGGAGACCGGCAAGACCGAGGGCGACGACCCCACCCGTCGCTGGATCGTGGACCCGCTGGACGGGACGACGAACTTCCTGCACGGCCTGCCGCACTGGGCCGTCTCCATCGCGCTGGAGCACAAGAAGGAGATCGTCGCCGCGGTTATCTTCGACGCCGCCAAGGACGAGATGTTCGTGGCCGAAAAGGGCACCGGCGCCTATATGAACGATCAGCGCCTGCGCGTGTCGGGCCGCACCAAGCTGTCCGAATCGGTGTTCTCGACCGGGATCCCGCATGCCGGGACCGGCCCGCTGCCCGCGATGATCCAGGATCTGGCCCAGCTGATGCCCGTCTGTGCGGGCGTGCGCGGTTTCGGGTCCGCGGCGCTGAACCTGGCCTATGTCGCCGGCGGCCGGTTCGACGGCTATTGGGAACGCGGCACGAAATCCTGGGACGTGGCCGCGGGCATCCTGATGGTGCGCGAGGCCGGCGGTTTCGTCCACGGCATCCGCGAGGGCGACGATCCGCTGGAATCGGGTCGCCTCATCGCGGCGAACCCCACCCTGCTGGACCCCTTCGCCAAGATCATCCGCGCCCGCGACTAGGCTGCAACAGGTCAGGGTTGCAGACCATGCAACGCTGACCCTCGCTTGACCTTGCGGAATGGCGGGCGCAACAGGGGGCAACCCTGAAGGCGCCCGCTTATGTCCGACGACCGACCGACCCAGCCCTATGCCGCATCCGCCGCCGTCGCGGCGCCGCCCCCGGTTCCGCCGCAGGGGCAGGCCCCCGTCCGCGACCGCACCGGCCTTGCCATCGCCATGATGTGCGCGGTCAGCCTGATCTTCGCCTTCCAGGACGTGTTCTCTCGCATCCTGGGCGGGGGCTATCCGCCGGTGCTGATCGTGATGATCCGGTACTGGGTCTTTGCGCTGTTCGTGATCGCGCTGGTCGCACGCCAGCCGGGCGGGTTGAAACGCGCCATCCGCACGAAACGCCCCCTGACCCAGATCGCCCGCGGCGTGATCCTGGCGCTGGAGGTGCTGATCATGGTCGAGGCCTTCGTCCGCCTGGGCCTGATCGAGACGCATGCGGTCTTTTCCGTCTATCCGCTGCTGGTCGCGGCCCTGTCCGGGCCTGTCCTGGGCGAGGCGGTCGGATGGCGGCGCTGGACCGCCATTGCGGTGGGCTTTGCCGGGATCATCGTGATCCTGAACCCCGGCGGCGGGGTCATCAGCATGGCGGCGCTGCTGCCCTTTGCGGCCGCGCTGATGTTCGCGCTGTACGGCCTGCTGACGCGACATGTGTCGCGCGACGATCCGGCGATGGTCAGCTTTTTCTGGACCGGCGTGTCGGGGGCGGTGGCCATGACGCTGGTGGGCATCTGGGACTGGCAGTGGCTGGCACCGATGGACTGGGTCTGGATGGGCTGCCTGTGCGTCTGCGGCATGACCTCGCATTACCTGATGATCCGCAGCTATGAGCTGGCCGAGGCGTCGGCCCTGCAGCCCTTCGGCTATACGCAGCTGGTCTGGGTCAGCATCCTGGGCGTGGTCCTGTTCAACGAGACGCTGCGCGCCAACGTGGTGATCGGGGCAGCGATCGTCGTCGCGGCCAGCCTGTTCACTCTGTGGCGACAGCGGATGCGGTCGCGCTGAACCAGCCTTCGGGCAGGCGCGGTCCGATGAAGGGCTTGGGCCGCGGCTTGGCCGACAGGGCCAGCGTCAGCCGCGCCGGCGGGGGCGGCACCGCACCGCCGCCCGACAGGTCCCACCGGGTGACGACCGGCGCGGGCGTGCCATGGATGCGTGCACGATAGATCGGCAGCGCCTCGGCAACGCGCATGACGTAATTGCGCGTCTCGTCGAAGGGGATCATCTCGACCCAGTCCACGGGATCGGCATCGCGGCGCAGGTCGCCGAAATCGTTCAGCCAACGCGCGGACCGCCCCGGCCCGGCATTGTAGCCCGCCGCTATCAGCGCCACGGACGGGCCGAACCGGTCGGCCAGGTCGATCAGGTATTGCGACCCGATCCGCGCGTTGTAGCTGGCATCGCTGGACAGCCGCGCCAGGTCATAGGGCATGCCGATCTGGCGCGTGACCTGTTCGGCGGTGCCGGGCATCACCTGCATCAGCCCCTGCGCGCCGACGGGGCTGGAGGCCGTGTGGTTGAATTCGGATTCCTGCCGCGCGATGGCCATGACCAGTTCCGGCGGCGGACCCAGATCCTCGCGCTCCAGCCCGGTCAGGGGGAAATGTGCGACGGGCCAGATCACGCCCTGGTTCGCCGACTGCTTGGCCAGGCGCAGCCCGTGCCAGGGGGTCCCGGCCTCGTACATCAGGCGCGACATGCGGGCGATGTCGTCGGGGGCCGCGGTTTCCGCCAAGTGCAGCAGAAAGCGCTGCGCATCGTCGCGCCGTCCGCTGGCAACCAGCCACAGGCCTGCGCGAAAGATCGGATTCTCGCGCAGCGCACTGCCGCGCCAGTCGGGCAGGGTGTCGATGGCCGCGTCGGCCACGGCGTAATCGGCGGGCAGGCTGCGGCCGACCTTCTCCATCGCCAGCTGACCGTAATAGGTGCCGGGCAGGTCGGCTGCGGCACCAAAGGCCGTGCGTGCGGCGGCATCGTCGCCCAGGGCCTCATGCGCGCGACCCTGCCAGTAGAAGGCGCGCGACTTGCTGATCGCGGCGCCGACGACGGTTTCCAGATGGTCGAAATGCGTCAGCGCGCGGGCCGCATCGCCGGTCTTCAACGCGGCAAAGCCCGCCAGCCATTCCAGGTCGGCGTAATGGCGGTTGTCGGGCGTCAGGAAATGCGGCGTGGCCAGGCGCAGCGCGCGGTCCCAGTCGCCGTTCCGCATGGCCAGCCGCGTGTAATCCACCCGCATCGACGCCCATCGCGCCGGAACGCGCAGCGCCTCCGCGCTGGTCGAGGATTCCAGCAGCAGGGCCTGGGCGCCCTCATGCTGCTTTGCGCCCACGCGCCAGTCGAAGCGGTCCATCGCCAGGCCCGGATCGGAGCGCAGGTCGGCAGGCAGCGCCAGGATCAGGTCGTCGACGCCGGCACGGCCCGCCTGCACGGCGATCCGGGCGCGGGGCAGGGGGCGGTCGGCCTCGGGCAGGCGGGGCAGCAGGCGTTCGGCCTGTGCCCATTCCCCCGCATCCAGCATCGCGGTGATGCGCGCGGGGATCAGCGGCAGCAGTTCGGGAAAGGCGGCCAGCAGGGCGGCCTCGTCCTCGGCCGGCAGGGGTTGCGTGGTGAAGAAGGCCTGGCGGGTCCGGGCGGCATCGGCGTCGGGCAGGATCGCGGTCAGCGCGTTCAGGCCGGCCCGCGTGGTGGGGCTGCGGCCGTCGAACCACAGGCGGATGTCGTCGGGATCGGCGCCGGGGCGCAGCCGCGTCTCTCCGCGCTGGATCAGCAGGTCGAGGCCGGGCCAGTCGGGATGGTTGCGCAGAAAGCCCGCGTAATCGGCGAAATCGCCGTGGCCTGCGCGCAGGGCGTGCCAGCCGACCAGCGCCTCGCCCAGGGGGCCTGCGGCGCGGGCGGCGTCGCGTGCGGTCACCCAGTCCTGGACCTGGGTCGCGGCCAGGGCCAGCGCCATCGCGCCCGGATCCTCGGCCCGTGCGGGCAGGGCCAGGGACAGGGCCAGAAGGCCCGCCATCGTCATGTCACGCAGAAGTCGCATCACCACCCTGTGTCACCGTCAAACGCCCCGCGTGCAATTCACAACCTTGGCAAGTTCGCGGCCCTTGGTTAGGGATGGCCGCGCAATTGCCTGCTTTCACCAAGGATCATCATGGAGCGTGTCATGTTCAAAGGGTCGATGCCAGCCCTGGTCACGCCGTTCACCCCGGACGGCGAGCTGGATCTGGACACGCTGAAGAAGCTGGTCGAATGGCATGTCGAACAGGGCAGCCACGCCATCGTGCCCGTGGGCACCACCGGCGAAAGTCCCACCCTGACCCATGACGAGCATCGCACCGTCATCGAGGAGGTGGTGCGTGCGGTGAACGGTCGCATCCCGGTCATCGCGGGTGCCGGGTCGAACTCCACGCGCGAGGGCATCGGCCTGCTGCAGCACGCGGCCAGCGTGGGCGCGGATGCGGGACTGGTCGTCACGCCCTATTACAACAAGCCGACGCAGGCGGGGCTGATCGCGCATTACACCGCGCTGACCGAGGCCTGCGATCTGCCGATCATCATCTACAACATCCCCGGGCGGTCGGTTGTCGACATGATGCCCGAGACGATGGGCGTCCTAGCGAAGATCCCCTCGATCATCGGGGTCAAGGACGCGACCGGCAAGCTGGAGCGCGTGAGCTGCCAGCGCATGACCTGCGGGGCGGACTTCATCCAGCTGTCCGGAGAGGATGCGACGGCCCTGGGCTTCAACGCGCATGGCGGCGTGGGCTGCATCAGCGTGACCGCGAACGTCGCGCCGCGCCTGTGCGCGCAGTTCCAGGAGGCCACGCTGCGCGGCGATTACGCGGCGGCGCTGGAGATCCAGGACCGGCTGATGCCGCTGCATCTGGCGATCTTCGTCGAGCCGGGGCTGGTGGGCGCGAAATACGCGATGTCGCGCCTGGGCCTGTGCCATGAGCGGGTGCGCCTGCCGCTGACGCCGCTGACCGAACCGACGCGCCATCTGATCGACGCGGCGCTGGAGCATGCGGGCCTGATCTGAGTGCGTCCCGCGACGGCGGGGGGCCAGCCCCCCGCACCCCCCGGTGTCGCGCGGTGCCGGTGTCTTAGCTGAGACCCAGGCCGGCCCGCATCATCATCCGGCGCACGGGCGCGATTCCGTACAACCCGCCCAGAGCCGCGGCGCGCAGGTCGCGCAGCGGGCGCAGCTGCGCCTGGCTGGCGCGATTCAGGGCGTCGATGGCCAGGATGCGTGCATAGGCGTCCGGACGGCGCGTGCGGTTGTAGCGGGCAAGGCTGTCGGCGCTGCCCGGATCGGCGCGGCTGAGCTCCAGCAGCGCCGAGAGGTCGGCCAGGCTCATGTTCAGGCCCTGCGCGCCGATGGGGGGCAGGACATGCGCGGCCTCGGCGATCAGCGCGGTGCGGGGGCCGGCGAAGCGGTCGGCGATCTGGCTGACGATCGGCCAGGCGGTCAGGGGGGTCGCCTGGCGCAGGTGGCCCAGCACCCCGGCGGAGCGGTCGTTCAGCGCGGCTTCGAAGCCTGGGGCGGGCAGGGCCAGCAGCGCGTCGATGGCGGCGGCGTCGTCCATCCAGACCACGGCCGAACCGGGCTGTCCGTCGCGGTCGGGCAGGGGGACCAGCGTGAAGGGCCCGCCGGAGCGGTGCACCTCGGTCGAGACGTTGTGGTGGGGCTGTTCATGCGTCACGGCAAAGGCCAGCGCCTTTTGCCCATAGCGCCAAGTGCGCACCCCGATGCCCAGGGCGCGACGGACCGCCGAATCGCGGCCATCCGCGCCAATCAGCAGGCGGGCGCGCAGGCGGCGGCCGTCGGTCAGGGTCACGACCGCACCTTCGGATCGGGGCAGGACCGTCGCCGTGCCAGTGCCGTGGATCACCCGGACCGAGGGCAGGGCGCGGGTGCGGGCCATCAGCTCGCGCCGCATCAGCCAGTTGGGCAGGTTCCAGCCAAAGGGCTGGTCGCCGATCTCGGCCGCGTCGAAGTCGCGGGTCAGGCGCGGCGTGGCGGTGGCGCCCCCGGCATCGACGATGCGCATCACCTGCAACGCGGTGGCGTGGCGGGCGAGGCGCTCCCACAGCCCGATGCGTTCGAAAAGCGCGACCGAGGGCATCAGGAAGGCGGTCGAGCGCAAGTCGGCGCCCGCCGCGTCCTCCTCCGTCACCGGGGGGGCGGGATCGACGCAAAGGACCGAGAACCCTTGGGCCCCGAAGGCGCAGGCGGCGATCAGCCCGGCCAACCCGCCGCCCGAGATCAGGATGTCGATGTCGTCGATGCGCGTGTCGGTCATGGCAGGCCCCTTCGGTTCCGGGTCAGACTGCCCCGCCGCGCGGGCGGGGGAAAGGGGCGGCGCTGTCGCAGTCAGACCAGCGCGCGCAGAAAGCCGGTCAGGTCATGGGTGCGGTGCTGGACATGCGGGCCGACCCCCCCGGTCAGCGCGTCGGGCCCGTGGCGACCGTCGCCCACCAGCACGGTGCGCATGCCCAGGTCGTGCGGCACGATCAGGTTGCGCGGGTCATCCTCGAAGAACGCGGCCCGCGTGGGGTCGATGCCGGACGCGGCCAGGATCGGCGCATAGGCGCGCGGGTCGGGCTTGGGGTGAAAGCCCGCCTCCTCGATGCCGTATACGGCGTCGAACAGGTCCTCGGGCAGGGCGCGGGCGGCCAGCACGCGGCGGGCATAACCCGCGTCGCCATTGGTGTGGATGATCCGCCGTCCCGGCAGGGCCGCGATGGCCGCGGCCAGGTCCGGGTCGGGGGTCAGCACCGAAAAGTCGATGTCGTGCACGTCGGCCAGATAGGCCGCGGGATCGACCTGATGTTCGGCCATCAGCCCGGCCAGCGTGGTGCCGTGCAGCCGCCAGTAATCCGCGCGCAGGCGGTTCGCATGATCCTGCGGCACGTCCAGCGCGCGCATCATCCAGGCGGTCATCCGGACCTCGATCTGCGCGAAAAGCTGCGCCTCGGGCGGGTAGAGGGTGTTGTCCAGATCGAAGATCCAGGCGGTGACATGCGAAAAATCCATGGCAGAGGCATAGCTTGCGCGCTGGCCGCTTGCAATTCGGCGCGCGCGGGCCAATCGTTCGCGGATGAAAGACGCCTATTCCCTGATCCTGACCGCCATCGAGGGCGGCACATACCGCCCTGGCGACCGGCTGGTCGAATCCGAGCTGGCCGAGCGGTTCGGCGTCAGCCGCACCCCCGTGCGCGAGGCGCTGCAGCGGCTGGAGACCCAGGCCATGCTGGTGCGCGACGGGCGCAGCCTGATCGTCGCATCGCTGGACCACAACCAGTTGGCCGAGCTGTACACCGTGCGGGCGGAGCTGGAGGCGCTGGCCGCCCGCCTGGCTGCCCGCCACGCGACGCCCGAGGAGGTGCGCGTGCTGGCCCAGATGGTCGAGGAGGACCGCCGCACCAAGGGCGACCCCGAGGCGCTGGCGCGGGCCAACAAACGATTCCACCGGCAGATCCATCTGGCATCGCACAACCGCTATCTGGTGCAGCAGCTGGACCTGGTGCATCGGACCATGGCGCTGATGGCGCGGACCTCGCTGGCCGCCGAGGGGCGGGGCGAGACCGCGCTGGCCGAACATGCCCGCATCGTCGAGGCGATCGCGGCAGGGGACGGGGCGGCGGCGGACCGCGCACTGCGCCAGCATATCTCGATGGCGTGGGAGACGCGGCTGAAGCTGGAGGCGCAGGCGGGTGGCTGAGCCGCGCCTGATCCTGACGCAGGCCGACATCGACGAAGGGGCCGCGCATCTGGCGGCCGTCTGCCCGGTCTGGGCGCGGGTGCTGCCCCAGCTTGGCCCGCTGCCCTTGCGCCGCCAGCCGGACGGGTTCGCGGCGATGGCGCAGGCCATCGTGGGCCAGCAGGTCTCGGTCGCGGCGGCGGCGGCGATCTGGGGGCGGCTGCAGGCCGCGGGGCTGGACCGGGAGGCGACCCTGCGAGAGGCCCATGACGACAGCCTGCGTGCCGCGGGGCTGTCGCGTCCCAAGGCGCGCTATCTGAGGGGGATCGCCGCGGCGGGGCTGGACTGGCAGGGCCTGCGCGATCTGCCCGATGATGAGGCCATGGCGCGGCTGGTGGCCCTGCCGGGCATCGGGGTCTGGACGGCCGAGATCTATCTGAAATTCGCACTGGGCCGCCGGGATGTTTTCGCGGCGGGCGACCTGGCACTGCAGAAGGCGGCGCGCGGCATGTACGGCTTGTCCGAACGGCCCGGGCCCAAGGCGCTGCGCGCGCTGGCCGAGCCTTGGGCACCGTGGCGCGCGGTTGCGGCGCGGGGGCTCTGGGCCTATTACCGCTGGGCCAAAGGACGCGAGGGAATATCATGACTGAACCGCTGCAATCCGCCCGCCGGGGCCCCGAGAAGGCCGGATCGGTCGTCGTCTTCCTGCACGGCTATGGCGCCGACGGGACAGACCTTCTGGGCCTGTCCGAGCCGCTGGCGCCGCATCTGCCCACGACGGCCTTCTATGCGCCCGACGCGCCCGAGCCGTCGCGCAACAATCCGATGGGGTTCCAGTGGTTCCCGATTCCCTGGCTGGACGGATCGTCCGAGGTCGATGCCCGCATCAGCATGGGCCAGTCGGTGACTGCGCTGAACGAATTCCTGGACACCGTGCTGGCCGCCGAGGAGCTGACCCCCGACCGGATGGTGCTGGTGGGCTTTTCCCAAGGCACGATGATGGCGCTGCACGTGGCCCCGCGCCGCGACGTGGCCGTGGCGGGGGTCGTCGGATTTTCGGGCCGCCTGCTGACCCCCGAGGTCCTGGCGGAGGAGGCGCGGGTCAAGCCGCCGGTCCTGCTGATCCATGGCGACCAGGACGAGGTGGTGCCCTTCGACGACATGTCCCTAGCCGGCCAGACCCTGCAGGAGGCGGGATTCACCGTCTATGGCCACGTGATGCAGGGGACCGGGCACGGCATCTCTCCGGACGGGTTGTCGGTCGCGCTGGCCTTTCTGAAGGAGCATCTGCCCGACTGATCGCGGGGTCGTCACGCTGCTGTCATCCTGGGCGTCTATGGGATGGTCCGTCGGGAATAGATGCGGGGGCTTGCCAGATCACCGCCGCCAGATATAGTCGACGCAACGGATCTGACGGGCGCCCCGGTCAACCCCACGGGGCAGACGGGAAGGCGCTATGCTGGACGACCATCTTCATTCCGATTTCCGAACGCAGTTCGTGCGCGAGCCGGCCAACCTGCGCCATTTCCCGGCGCTGGTCCTGAATGCCGACTACCGGCCGCTGTCCTATTACCCGCTGTCGCTGTGGCCGTGGCAGGAGGCGATCAAGGCGGTGTTCCTGGACAGGGTGACCATCATCGCCGAATACGACCACGAGGTGCGAAGCCAGCGACAGGCGTTCCGCATCCCCTCGGTGGTGGTGCTGAAGGATTTCGTCCGACCCCAGAAGCGCGTGGCATTCACGCGCTTCAATCTTTTTCTGCGGGACGAATTCTGCTGCCAGTATTGCGGGGCCAAGGGCGATCTGACCTTCGACCATGTCGTGCCGCGGTCGCGCGGCGGGATCACCAGCTGGGAGAACGTGGTCGCGGCCTGTTCGCCCTGCAACCTGAAGAAGGCCAACCGCAGCCTGCGCCATTCCGGCATGCAGCTGCGCAAGCCCGCGCGCCGACCGTCGGCGGACGAG
Organism: Paracoccus sp. Arc7-R13; assembly: GCF_004010775.1. Classification (NCBI taxonomy): domain Bacteria; kingdom Pseudomonadati; phylum Pseudomonadota; class Alphaproteobacteria; order Rhodobacterales; family Paracoccaceae; genus Paracoccus; species Paracoccus sp. Arc7-R13. The sequence continues at coordinate 963,609 of NZ_CP034810.1, forward strand.
ATGCATGCGATCGGGCGGCGCTTTCCGCCGAACCATCTGCACGACAGCTGGATGGACTTCCTGTATTGGGACGCCGAACTGGACAGCTGAGCGATCAGCCGTCGTGATCGTGGCGGTCGCGGTTGTTCAGATGCACCAGCACCGCACCGCTGAGCGCAAGCAGCAGGAAGGCGATCGGGGGAACGCCCGCCGACAGCCCTGCCCACAGCGTCACCGCGGCGGCCAGGATCGTCACGGCGATCAACGCGAGGAAATGGGTCAGCGGCATGGGACACTCCTTCTCCTGACATCCAATATGGGCCGCATGGGTCGGGTTGGGAAGGCCATGCGGAGAATGCGCGACGTTTTGACGGGGACGGGGCGGGATCGCGCCGAGATCCGGCGTCTTGACCGGGGGAATCAGGCGTCCTAGATGGGGCGGCAGAGGACGACCTCCCCCTGACGGGCTGACACTTCCGGGACGGCCCGGATCATTCGGAGGGTTCAGCCATGCCATGGCTTCTTCTGTTCACGGCCGGTCTTCTGGAAATCGTCTGGGCGACGGCGATGAAATATTCGGCCGGCTTCACGCGCCCCATCCCTACCATCGTGATGGTCGTCGGCATGATCGCGTCGTTCTGGCTGCTGGCGACGGCGATGCGGTCGCTGCCCCTGGGGACGGCCTACATGGTCTGGACGGGCATCGGCGCGGTGGGCAGCTTTGTCGTGGGCGTGGTGTTTCTGGCAGAACCCGTCACCGCGATGCGCATGGCGGCGGCGGGGATGATCGTCGCGGGCATCGTCACGATGAAGCTGGCCTCCTGACAGGCCCGATGGCGGGGCGCGCTTGCGTCCCGCGACGGCCGGGGGCGCTGCGCCCCCCGGACCCCCCGCCGCGTCGCGCCCTGCCGACAGAAAACCGCGAAATTCCCGCGTCGGGGGTAATTTCCTTCCGCGCCGAGGGGTGATAGACGCAATGCCAGCCAAAGGAGATCCGCCATGCCCGCCTATCGTTCCCGCACCACCACCCATGGCCGCAACATGGCCGGCGCACGGGGCCTGTGGCGCGCGACAGGCGTGAAGGACAGCGATTTCGGCAAGCCGATCATCGCCATCGTCAACAGCTTCACCCAGTTCGTGCCCGGCCATGTCCACCTGAAGGACCTGGGCCAGCTGGTCGCCCGCGAGGTCGAGGCAGCCGGGGGCATCGCCAAGGAATTCAATACCATCGCGGTCGATGACGGCATCGCCATGGGCCATGACGGCATGCTGTATTCGCTGCCCTCGCGCGAGGTCATTGCCGATTCGGTGGAATACATGGTCAATGCGCATTGCGCCGACGCAATGGTCTGCATCAGCAACTGCGACAAGATCACGCCGGGCATGCTGATGGCATCGCTGCGCCTGAACATCCCCACCGTCTTCGTGTCGGGCGGGCCGATGGAGGCCGGCAAGGTCGTGCTGCAGGACGGTCGCGTCAAGGCGCTGGACCTGGTCGATGCCATGGTCGCGGCGGCCGATGATTCGGTCAGCGACGAGGATGTGCAGGTGATCGAACGGTCGGCCTGCCCGACCTGCGGGTCGTGTTCGGGGATGTTCACGGCCAATTCGATGAACTGCCTGACCGAGGCCCTGGGCCTGTCCCTGCCGGGCAACGGATCGACCCTGGCGACCCACGCCGACCGCAAGCGGCTGTTCGTCGAGGCGGGCCACCTGATCGTCGACCTGGCCAAGCGCCATTACGAGGGTGACGACTTCAGCGTCCTGCCCCGCAACGTGGCCAGCTTTGCCGCCTTCGAGAATGCGATGACCTTGGACATCGCGATGGGCGGATCGACCAACACCGTCCTGCACCTGCTGGCCGCGGCGCATGAGGCCGAGATCGACTTTACCATGTCCGACATCGACCGCCTGTCGCGCAAGGTGCCGGTGCTGTGCAAGGTCGCGCCCGCGAAATCGGACGTGCACATGGAGGACGTCCACCGCGCCGGCGGCATCATGGCCATCCTGGGCCAGCTGGACCGCGCCGGGCTGCTGGACACCTCGGTGGGCAGCGTCCATTCCGGCACGCTGGCACAGGCGCTGGACCGGTGGGACGTGTCGCGCACGACCGCGGCGTCGGTGCACGATTTCTTCCGCGCGGCGCCGGGCGGGGTGCCGACGCAGACCGCGTTCTCTCAGGCGAACCGCTATGACGACGTGGACCTGGACCGCGAGACGGGCGTGATCCGGTCGTCGGAGCACGCGTTCTCGCGCGATGGCGGGCTGGCGGTGCTGTACGGCAACCTGGCCGAGGACGGCTGCATCGTGAAGACGGCGGGGGTGGACGATTCGAACCTGACCTTCGAGGGGCCCGCGCATATCTTTGAAAGCCAGGACGACAGCGTCAGTGCCATCCTGACCGGCAAGGTCAAGGCCGGAGAGGTCGTACTGATCCGCTATGAAGGACCGCGCGGCGGGCCGGGGATGCAGGAGATGCTGTATCCGACCAGCTATCTGAAATCCAAGGGCCTGGGCAAGGAATGCGCGCTGGTGACCGACGGGCGGTTCTCGGGCGGGTCTTCGGGGCTGTCGATCGGCCATGTCTCTCCCGAGGCGGCCGAGGGTGGCACGATCGGTCTGGTCGAGCAGGGCGACCTGATCCGCATCGACATCCCGAACCGCAAGATCGAGCTGGTGGTCGACGACGCGACCCTGGCCGCCCGCCGCGCCACCCGCGATGCGGAAGGCTGGAAGCCCGCCAAGCCGCGCAAGCGCAAGATCACCACCGCCCTGCGCGCCTATGCGGCGATGACCACAAGCGCGGCAAAGGGCGCCGTCCGGGTGATCCCGGAGTAAGTGGCGGGGCGCCGGTCACCTGGCGCCCTCCAAGTCGCCGATCAGCGCCTCCATCTCGGCGATCTCGCGGCGCTGCGTCTCGATGATGCCATCGGCCAGCGCGCGGACGCGGGCGTCGGTGATCTTTGCCCGGGTGCTGGTCAGGATGGCGATGGAGTGATGCGGGATCATCGCCTTCATCCACGATACCTGGTCCACCGTCGCCTGACTGCGCACCATCGCGACGCCCAGGCCAAGGACGACGGCCGCCCCCGCCAGGGCCGCGACATTGGCGCGGCGGTTCGCGAACATCCCCCACATCGCGACCAGCATCACGATCGCCATCCCGCCCCCCATATACAGGGCCATCCAGGCGCGGGTCTGACTGAACCGGACATGCGACAGATCCCAGGTGTTCAGATACATCATCGCGAACATCGCAACGGTCGAGACGGCGATGGTCGCCAGAAAGCGGGCATGGGTCATGGCATGGCCTTTCATAAGAAGTGCCTGCCCCCAACAGGGGATCCACGCCGATGTTCCCTCAGCCCAAGGGACCGGGGCGGCGTTCCTCTGACAGCATCACGTTCGCCTCAACCTGGCCCACGCCGGGCAGGGTCATGATGCGGCGGCGCAGGATGCGTTCGAAATCACTGATGTCGCGAGCGGTGATTCGCAGCCGGTAGTCGAACTGGCCCAGGACGTGCTGGACCAGCTGCACCTCGGGGATGGCGGTGACGGCGCGTTCGAAATCCTCAAGCCCGGTGCGGCCCTTGGCGGCCAGCTTGATCCCCAGGAACACGGTCACGCCAAAGCCGAGCGCGGCCGGGTCCAGCACCACGCGCCGGCCGGCGATCACGCCCTGATCCGTCAGCCGCCGGATGCGCCGCCATGCGGCAGGCTGGCCGATGCCGACCGCGCGCCCGATATCGGCGGCGCTGGTAGTCGCGTCGCGTGCCAGCGCCCGCAGGATGGCCAGATCGGTCGCGTCCAGGTCGGTCACAGGGCCAGATCCTCGCTGTCCTTGATGGTCGCGACCAGCATCAGCGCGTCCAGTTCGGCAATATGCGGCAGGGTCAGGATGCGGTCGCGATAGACCTGCTGCCAATGCGCCATGTCGCGGGCGATGACCGAGGCGCGCCAGTCGACGCTGCCCAGGAAGGACTGGATCTCGATCACCTCGGGGACCTGGCGCAGGGCTGCGACGAACTCGTCGAAGGCGCGCGGGTTGGTCTTGTCCAGCGTGAAGCGCAGGCTGACCTCGACCGCCCAGCCCATCGCGCGCCAGTCGATGCGGGCCTGCACGCCGCGCAGGACGCCCGCCTCGCGCATCCGCTCCATCCGTCGCCACAGGCTGGCCGCGGTGACGCCCGCGCGTTCGGCCAGCGTTGCATTGGCGGCGGCGGGATCGGCCAGAAGCTGGCGCAGGATGCGGCGATCGGTTGGGTCGGGCATGAAAGTCATGAGATTGGCATTATCATGGCATGATCTTTTCGCAAGATGCCTGAACTATTGATCGAATGCGGAGGTTCGAACCCGGTCCACAGGTTAGAACGGTATCGGCAAATCGAAAGGACTTCCCCATGCGCGTTTACTATGACCGCGATTGCGACGTGAACCTGATCAAGGACGCCAAGGTTGCGATCCTGGGCTATGGCAGCCAGGGCCATGCCCACGCCCTGAACCTGCGCGACAGCGGTGCCAAGAACGTCGTCGTGGCCCTGCGCGAGGGCAGCCCGTCCGCCAAGAAGGCCGAGGGCGAGGGCCTGAAGGTCATGGGCATCGCCGAAGCCGCCGCCTGGTGCGACGTCATCATGTTCACCATGCCCGACGAACTGCAGGCCGAGACCTACAAGAAGTACGTCCATGACAACCTGCGCGAAGGCGCGGCGATCGCCTTTGCCCACGGCCTGAACGTGCATTTCGGCCTAATCGAGCCCAAGCCCGGCGTCGATGTCATCATGATGGCGCCCAAGGGCCCCGGCCACACGGTGCGCGGCGAATACACGAAGGGCGGCGGCGTGCCCTGCCTGGTCGCGGTGCATCAGAACGCCTCGGGCAAGGCAATGGATATCGGCCTGTCCTACTGCTCGGCCATCGGTGGCGGCCGGTCGGGCATCATCGAGACCAACTTCCGCGAGGAATGCGAGACGGACCTGTTCGGCGAACAGGCGGTCCTGTGCGGCGGCCTGGTCGAACTGATCCGCATGGGCTTCGAGACGCTGGTCGAGGCCGGCTACGAGCCCGAAATGGCGTATTTCGAGTGCCTGCACGAGGTCAAGCTGATCGTCGACCTGATCTACGAGGGCGGCATCGCGAACATGAACTACTCGATCTCGAACACGGCCGAATACGGCGAATACGTGTCCGGCCCGCGCATCCTGCCCTATGACGAGACGAAAGCCCGCATGAAGGCCGTCCTGCGCGACATCCAGACCGGCAAGTTCGTGCGCGATTTCATGCAGGAGAACGCCGTCGGCCAGCCGTCGTTCAAGGCGACGCGCCGCATCAACGACGAGCATCAGATCGAACAGGTCGGCGCCAAGCTGCGCGAGATGATGCCCTGGATCTCCAAGGGCAAGATGGTCGACCGCGCGCGCAACTGATCTGTCGAAGCCGGGGGTTTCACACCCCCCGGACCCCCGTGGGGTATTTGGGCAAAGAAGATGTCATTCTCCTTTGTCCAAATACCCTGGGGGGAGTCCGAAGGACGGGGGGCAACGCCCCCCTTCCTCATGCCTGCAGCTTGCCCTGCGTCTTCGTCTGGAAATCCGACGCGTCATGGCGTTCATGCAGCTGTTTCGCGGGATCGCCGGACACGTTGTTCACCATGATGCCACGCTGAACCGCCGGGCGCGCCGCGATCTCGGCCTGCCAGCGATGCAGGTTGCGATAGCTTTCGGCATCCAGGAAGGTCGCCGCATCGCCGTAGGCGCCCCCCGTGATCAGTCGCCCGTACCACGGCCAGATCGCCATGTCGGCGATGGTGTAGTCGTCGCCCGCGATGAAGCGGCTGTCGGCCAGGCGCTTGTCCAGCAGGTCCAGCTGACGCTTGACCTCCATGGTAAAGCGGTCGATCGCGTATTCGATCTTGGTGGGTGCATAGGCGTAGAAATGCCCGAAGCCGCCGCCCAGATAGGGGCCCGCGCCCATCTGCCAGAACAGCCAGTTCAATGTCTCGGTTCGTGCGGCGGGATCCGTGGGCAGGAAGGCCCCGTATTTCTCGGCCAAGTAAAGCAGGATGGATCCTGATTCGAAGACCCTCTGCGAGGGGCTGACCGAATGGTCCATCAGTGCGGGGATCTTGCTATTCGGGTTCGCCGCCACGAAGCCGCTTCCGAACTGGTCGCCGTCACCGATCTTGATCAGCCACGCGTCATATTCGGCGTCATGGCCGGCCTCCAGCAGCTCCTCCAGCAGGATCGTGACCTTCTGCCCGTTGGGCGTTGCCAGCGAATAAAGCTGCAGTGGATGCTGGCCCACGGGCAGGTCGCGGTCATATTGGGCCCCGGCGGTGGGCTTGTTGATGCTGGCGAACTGGCCGCCATTCTCCTTGCCCGGGGTCCAGACCTTGGGCGGGGTATAGTCGTCGCTCATCGGGATGTCCTGTGATTGCGTCGGATCAGAGATGTGGGCGGGCTTGCGGAACATCAACCGGGGGCTTGCGATGTTCTTATTATGTTCTATAATTGCAGGATGCTTCCGCCCCGTGATCCCGACCAGCGCATCAAGGCCCGTGGGGCCGACACTCGCCCCGCGGGGCGGTACGAACAGCAGGTCAGGACCCGCGAAGCCGACGACTGGGACATCGCCGAGGATCAATCCCTGCTGCGGACCGAGGTGACGGTCGAGCGCCCGCGCAGCATCATCACCCGCAATACCTCTCCGGACATCAGCTTCGACCGGTCGATCAATCCCTATCGGGGGTGCGAACATGGCTGCATCTACTGCTATGCGCGGCCGACGCATGCTTGGCTGGGCCTGTCGCCGGGTCTGGATTTCGAGACGCGGATCACCGCAAAGCCCGATGCAGCCGACCTGCTGGCGCGCGAACTGGCGCGGCCCAGCTATCGCCCCGCGCCGATCGCCTTGGGCACGAACACCGATCCCTATCAGCCGGTCGAAAAGCGGCTTACGATCATGCCCGGCATCCTGCGGGTGCTGCGCGATTGGAACCACCCGGTGACACTGGTGACGCGGGGCCAGACCGTCCTGCGCGATCTGGACCTGTGGGCGGAACTGGCGGCACGCGATCAGGCCTCGGTGGGTGTCAGCATCACCACGCTGGACGCGGATCTGGCCCGCACGCTGGAACCGCGCGCGCCGGCACCCGCGACCCGTCTGCGGATGATCCGGGATCTGTCACGCGCAGGCGTGCCCGTCCGCGTGATGGTCGCCCCGGTCATCCCCGTCCTGACCGAGCCCGAGATCGAGGCGATCCTGACCGCCGCGCGCGAGGCCGGGGCCACCACCGCCACGATGATCCCCCTGCGCCTGCCGCATGAGGTGGCGCCGCTGTTTCGCGATTGGCTGGAACGGCACCGGCCGGGGATGGCCGCGCATGTGATGAACCGCGTGCAGGAGATGCGCGGCGGGCGCGACAACGACCCGCGTTTCGGCCACCGGTTTCGCGGAGAGGGCCTGCACGCGCAACTGGCCCAGCAGCGGTTCCGGCTGGCGCGAACCAGGTTGGGGTACCGCACGGGCGGGCCGGCGCTGGACTGTTCGCGGTTCGGGCCGCCGCCCAAGGCCGGGGACCAGCTGTCGTTGTTCTAGTGGCGGCGGTCGTCCTCGCCGCAGCTGCTGAAGGCGCCCAGCTGTGCGGTGATCCGGTCCAGCGCGGGGCGGGGGCCGCGGGGCCGGGTCTCCAGCGCCTCGTGCATCGCGCGCAGATGCGCGGGTATGGTCCCGCAGCAGCCGCCGATGATCCGCACGCCCAGGTCGCGCGCAAGGCAGGCGTAATCGGCCATCAGTTCGGGCGTGCCGTCGTAATGGATATGGCCGTCCTGCAGATGCGGCACGCCCGCATTGCCCTTGGCGATGGTCGGGCGTTCATTGCCCGATGCGGCAAGACCGGTGACCGACCGCAGCAGGTCGGACGCGCCGACGCCGCAATTGGCGCCATAGGCCACGGGCGGATTGGGCAAACGTTCCACCGCGGCGGCCAGCTGTCCCGGCGTCACGCCCATGATCGTGCGGCCCGCGGTGTCAAAGCTGAGGCTGCCGCACCAGGCCATGCCGGCGAGGCGCGCGGCCTCGGCCGCGGCGCGCAGCTCCTCCAGCGAGGAGAGGGTCTCGACCCACAGGATGTCGGCGCCGCCGTCGCGCAGCGCCTCGGCCTGTTCGTGGAACATCTGGACGGCACGCGCATGGGTCAGGCTGCCCATCGGGGCCATGAATTCGCCGCTGGGGCCCATGCTGCCCGCGACGATGACGGTGCGGCCCGCACGATCGGCCTGATCGCGGGCGATCTCGGCGGCGCGGCGGTTCAGTTCGGTGACGCGGGCGGCTGCGCCGTGGCGCGCCAGGCGGCTGGCATTCGCGCCAAAGCTGTTGGTCAGGAACAGATCGGACCCGGCCTCGATCGCGCTGCGGTGCAGGGCGGCGATGCGGTCGGGATGGGTGGCGTTCCAGATCTCGGCCGGGGTGTCGGCGTCCAGGCCCATGTTGAACAGGGCGGTCCCCGTTGCGCCGTCGGCCAGCACGTGCGGGCGGGTCTGCAGCATCAGGGACAGCGCGTCGGTCATCACCACTTCCTTGGCCACGGCCAAGGGGGCCGGGGCGATGTCGGGTCCAGTCATCAGGTCCATGTCGGGATGTGTCACAGCAAGGAGAATTTTGACAGGAACGAATGAAAAACCGCGCCGGTTTCCCGGCGCGGCAAAAAACTCTGCGCTTGATCCGGTGGGATCAGTTGCGGTCGCGGTCGTCGCCTTCGCCGTCATCGGCACCGCCGATGTCGTCGAACAGTTCGGCGATCTCGAACTCGGCCTCGGCGTCGGCTTCGGCGGCCATGTCCTGGATGGACTTGCCCTGCGCCTGCAGCTCTGCCTCTTCGGCCGAGCGGGCGACGTTCATGGTGATCGTCGCCTCGACTTCCGGGTGCAGCACGACGGTGACGTCATGCAGGCCCAGGTCCTTGATCGGCTCGCGCAGGACGACCGACTTGCGGTCGACGGTGAAGCCGGCCTCGGTCGCGGCCTCGGCCGCGTCACGCGTGGTGACCGAGCCGTACAGCGCGCCCGAATCGGATGCGGAACGGATGACCACGAAGGTCTGGCCGTCCAGCTTGTCCGCGATCTTCTGGGCTTCGGCCTTCGACTCCGCGTTGCGGGTCTCCAGCTGCGCCTTCTGACCTTCGAACGCCTTGATGTTGGCTTCCGACGCGCGCATCGCCTTGCCCTGGGGCAGGAGATAGTTGCGTGCGAAGCCTTGCTTGACGTTCACGACTTCGCCCATCTGGCCCAGCTTGGCCACACGTTCCAGCAGGATGACTTGCATCGTTCAGGTCTCCTTACTTGACGACATAGGGCAGCAGGGCCAGGAAACGCGCGCGCTTGATGGCACGGGCCAGCTCGCGCTGTTTCTTGGCCGAGACGGCGGTGATGCGCGAGGGCACGATCTTGCCGCGTTCGCTGATGTAGCGCTGCAGCAGGCGGGTGTCCTTGTAGTCGATCGCAGGTGCGTTATCGCCCGAGAACGGGCAGACCTTGCGACGACGGAAGAAGGGTTTGTTGGCCATTCGTCAGATCCTCTCAGTTCCGCTCGCGGCGTTCGCCGCGGTCGCCGCCACGATCACCACGGTCGCCGCGATCGCGGTCGCCACGGTCGCCCCGGGGACGGTCGCCACGGTCACCGCGCTCGCCACGCTCTTCGCGCTTCTGCATCTGGACCGAGGGGCCTTCCTGATGCTCGTCCACGCGGATGGTCATCACGCGCATCACGTCATCATGCAGGCGGGCCAGGCGTTCCATTTCCAGCACGGCGCCCGAGGGGGCGTCGGTGCGCAGGAAGGCATAGTGGCCCTTGCGGTTCTTGTTGATCTTGTAGGCCAGGGTGCGCACACCCCAGTATTCGTGCTCGACGACCTTGCCGCCATTGTCGGCGAGAACGGTCGAGAAGTGTTCGATCAGCCCTTCGGCCTGCGTGTTCGACAGGTCCTGGCGGGCGATCAGCACATGCTCGTACAGAGGCATGGCGATCCTTTCGGTTTGAATGCGCATTTCATCGACGGGCCGTCCCTTCCGCACCCGTCACGAGAGGCTGCGCCGTTACAGTCAAGCTCAGGCGGAAGGATGGCGTGTCATAGCAGCGAACCGCGCGGATGCAAGGGTTTTCGCCCCCGGCCGCGTCCGGCGCCCCTTGCGCCCGTCCATGCGCGCGGCCAATCTGGCCGCCGGCACGACAGGGGGAGCGGCGATGGCGCTGGAAGATGCGAAGACCCAGGTGGATCAGGCCTTCACGCGCGACAGCCTGCGCGGGCTGTCCTTCGAGAACGCCTTTGGCGGGGCCACCAGCTTTCTGCGCCGCCGCTATACCAAGGACCTGGGCGGCGTCGACGTCGCGGTGACGGGCATCCCCTTCGACCAGGCGGTGACCCACCGGCCCGGCACCCGGTTCGGGCCCCGCGCGATCCGCGAGGCGTCCAGCCTGCAGGCCTTCGATCCGCCCTATGGCTGGGGCTATGACCCGATGGCGGTGCTGGATGTGGTCGATTACGGCGACATGGCGTTCGATTACGCCAATGTCCGCGAGGTGCCCGCCCGGATCGAGGCGCATGTCGGCGCGATCCTGGATGCGGGTACGGCGCCGATCACCCTGGGGGGCGATCATTTCATCACGCTGCCGATCCTGCGCGCAGTCGCGGCGCGGCGGGGGCCCGTGGCACTGATCCAGTTCGACGCGCATTCCGACACATGGGTCGACGACGACCCGGACCGGATCGACCACGGCACGTTCCTGTACAAGGCGATCAAGGCGGGGATCGTGGACCCGGCGGCCAGCGTGTCGATCGGCATCCGCACCGACAATCCCGACACGCTGGGCGTGACCATCCTGGATGCGCCGTCGGTGCATCGGGACGGGATCGAGGCGACGCTGTCGCGGGTGCGGGCGGTGGTCGGCGACCGGACCTGCTATGTGACCTTCGACATCGACGCGCTGGACCCGGCCTTTGCGCCGGGCACCGGCACTCCGGTCTGGGGCGGGCTGGCCAGCTGGCAGGCGGCGGCGCTGCTGCGCGGGCTTGCGGGGATCGACCTGATCGGCGGCGACGTGGTCGAGGTCTCTCCGCCCTATGACACGACCGGGGCCACGGCGATCGCGGGCGCGCATGTCGCGCTGGAGCTGATCGCGCTGTTCGGCTGGTCGCGGCGATGAGTTGCGTCCCGCGCCGCGCCGGGGGGCTGCGCGCCCCCCGGACCCCCCCGGCGTCGTGTCGGAATGCAAGGGCGCTTGTACGGTCCGGGGCCGGGGGGTAAGCCGCATCCATGTTGCCCCAGGACCGCCTTGACCAGATCGCCGCCCGCTTCGAGTTTCTCGAGGCGCAGCTGAATGCCGGCCCCGCCGCCGACCAGATCGCCAGGATCAGCCGCGAATATGCCGAGCTGAAGCCGGTCGTTGCCCAGATCGACCGCTGGCGCGCCGCCCAGGACGGGCTGGTCGAGGCCCGCGCCCTGCTGGCCGATCCCGAGATGCGCGACCTGGCCGAGGACGAGCTGCGCCGTCTGGGCGCATTGCTGCCCACGCTGGAGCAGGACCTGCGGCTGGCGCTGCTGCCGCGCGATGCGGCGGACGCGCGCCCCGCGATTCTGGAGATCCGCCCCGGAACCGGGGGCGACGAGGCCGCGCTGTTCGCGGGCGACCTGCTGGAGATGTACCGCCGCCACGCCGAGGCCCAGGGCTGGCAGTTCCAGACGCTGGAACTGACCCGGACCGAGCTGGGCGGCATCAAGGAGGCCATCGCCCGGATCGAGGGCGAGGGCGTCTTTGCCCGCCTGAAATACGAATCCGGCGTGCACCGGGTGCAGCGGATCCCCTCGACCGAATCGGGCGGGCGCATCCATACCAGCGCGGCCACCGTGGCCGTCCTGCCCGAGGCCGCCGAGGACGTCGAGATCGACATTCCCGCGACCGACATCCGCATCGACACGATGCGCGCGTCCGGCGCGGGCGGCCAGCATGTCAACACGACCGATTCGGCCGTACGCATCACCCACCTGCCCACCGGCATCGTCGTCACCAGCAGCGAGAAGTCGCAGCACCAGAACCGCGCCAACGCGATGGCCGTGCTGCGCGCGCGCCTGTATGACATGCAGCGCGCCGCCGCCGATGCCGAACGGTCCGCCGACCGGCGCGCGCAGGTCGGCAGCGGCGACCGCAGCGAGCGCATCCGCACATACAACTTTCCGCAGGGCCGCATGACCGATCATCGCATCAACCTGACGCTGTATGCCCTGGACCGGGTCATGGCCGGCGACCTGACCGAGATCATCGACGCCCTGACCGCCCATGACCAGGCCGCCCGCCTGGCTGAGGCGCAGTGAGGCTGTCGGATGCCCAGGCCCAGGGCACGGCGCTGCTGCGCGCGGCGGGCATCGCGGGCGCGTCGCGCGACGCCGACCGCATACTGGCCGCGGTGCTGGAGATCGAGCCGGGCCAGCTGCGCATCACCGACGATCGCGCGCTGACCGACGATCAGGCGACGCAGTTCAACCGCGGCATCGCGGCCCGCGCCCTGCGCCAGCCAGTGGCCCAGATCACCGGTTTCCGCGATTTCTGGGCGCATCGCTTCAAGGTCACGCGCGACACGCTCGACCCACGCCCCGAGACTGAGGCGCTGGTCGAGGCGGCGCTGGCGCGGCCCTGGCGGCGGGTGCTGGACCTAGGGACGGGAACGGGGGCAATCCTGATCTCTCTTCTTGCAGCACGTCCGGGGACGACGGGCCTGGGCACCGACATATCCGAGGCCGCGCTGCAGGTGGCGCGGCACAATGCCCGGCGGATCGGCGTCGACGCGCGGTTCCGCCAGGCCGACTGGCTGGACGGGGTCGAGGGGCCGTTCGATCTGGTCGTGTCGAACCCGCCCTATATCGCGGCGATCGAGATGGCGCTGCTGGACCCCGACGTGCGCGACTGGGAACCGCGCCATGCGCTGACGGACGAAGGTGACGGGCTGGGCGCCTATCGCACCATCGCGGCGGGCGTGCGCGGCCTGCTGTCGCCAAAGGGCGCCGCCCTGGTCGAGATAGGGCCGACCCAGGGCGCGGCGGTCGCGGCGCTGTTCCGGGCGCAGGGCGCGCAGGTGCGCGTGCTGCCCGATCTGGACGGGCGCGACCGGGTGGTGCTGGCGGATTTCGCGCCCGCTGCGGCGGTTTGACGCCCATTTCATCGTGATTTCCGCAGTTTTCCCTTGTCTGGCCCGTCATTGCATGGTTAGTCGGCAGCGTGCGACAGGCCCTAGCCGTCGCATGGGTCAGCCTGACAACTGCCGATACCGAAGGGGTGCATCTGGTGCGCCGCGGTTGGGCAAGGCAGGGCTGAACGGAGTGGTCACAGCCCCCGTATCCGTCCGACACCGCCGTCCAGTTCACGCTGGCATCCCGACGCCCGGAAACATTACAGACAAGACTGATGAGATCATCAAAATCCCGCTCGCGTAGCAAATCGAACCGCCAGCGCACGCTGGGGAACATCACCAATCGCGTCTTTGACAGCTCGGGGCCCGAGGGCAAGGTGCGTGGCACCCCCCAGCAGATCATCGAGAAATACCTGACGCTGGCGCGCGACGCGCAGCTGTCCCATGACCGCGTCGCGGAGCAGAGCTTTCTGCAGCACGCCGAGCATTACACCCGCATGCTGGGCGAGGCGAACCGCGAGATGGCCGAACGCCAGGGCCGCCCCGACGATGACGGCTATCAGAGCAACATCGGCAGCCATGGTTATCACCAGGGCGGCCAGAGCGGCGGTCAGAACAACGGTGGTCAGAACAGCGGCGATCGGAACAATGGTGGCCAGAACGGCAACCAGGGCCAGCAGGGCGAGGGCAACCAGCGCCGCGACCATCAGCAGCGCGACGGCGGACAGCAGCGGGACCAGCAGCGCGATGGCGGACACCAGCCCCGCGACGGTCAGCGCGATCACCAAGCCCGCGATGGTCAGCCCCGTGACAACCAGGGTCGCGACAGCCAACCCCGCGACAATCAGAATCGTGACAATCAGGCCCGCGACAATCAGGGTCGTGACAGCCAGCGCGACAACCAGCCGCGTGAGCAGCGCCCGCGGTCCGAGCCGCGCCAGGACGCGCGCGTCGAGCCGCGTCAGGACCCGCGTCCCGACCTGTCCGAGGAGAACGCGCCGCAGTTCCTGCAGCAGCCCAGCCTGCCCGAGGTGATGCCTGCCACTGAGGACGACGGCGGCGCCGCCGTCCGCACGCCCGAGGCGGAAGCCCCGGCCAAGCCCGCACGGACCCGCGTCTCGCGTCCCCGCGCGCCGCGTGCGGTGGCCGAGGACGGGACGCCCGCGCCGACCCGCAGCCGCCGCAAGCCCGTGGCCGAGGCCGAGCGTCCGGCCCCTGTCCGCCCCGAGGGCGATCAGGACTGATCCGGGCCGATCATCGGAAAGATGGGAAAGGGCGCGCCAGATCGGCGCGCCCTTTGTCGTAAAGATCCCATGAAGGGCGTCATTTTGGGCGTCCGCCGTCGTTGCGGGGCCGATGGCGCGGGATCAGCCCTGCCGGGCCGCCTGAAGCGCGCGAGCCAGGGCGCAGAAGCGTTCCAGCTCGATTTCCTCGGCGCGGGCGGTGGGGGGGATGCCGACGCTGTCCAGCAGCGCCTCGATCTGGGGGTGCAGGCCTTTCAGGCTGGCGCGCAGCATCTTGCGGCGCTGGTTGAAGCCGGCCCCTGTTATCTGTGACAGGATCGCCGCATCGGCGGGGAAGCGCGGCTGTGGCAGGGCGGTCAGGTGGACGACCGCGGAATGGACCTTGGGCGCGGGCACGAAGGCCTCGGGCGGCAGGGACATCACGATCTGCGCGTCCGCCCGCCATTGCGCCAGCAGCGCCAGCCGACCATAGGCCTTGGAGCCGGGACGGGCCACGATGCGTTCGGCCACCTCGCGCTGGAACATCAGCGTCAGCGATTGCCAGAAGGGTGGCCAGTCCCGGGGCGTCAGCCAACGGATCAGCAGCTCGGTTCCCACGTTGTAGGGCAGGTTCGCGGCCACGCGGATCGGCGGCGTCAGGTGTGCCAGCGGGTCGATCTGCAGCGCATCGCCGGTGATGACCGTCAGGCGGCCGGGATAGGCGTCGGCGATCTGTTCCAGCGCGGGCAGGGCGCGGGGGTCCTTTTCGATGGCCAGCACGTGGCGCGCGCCGCAGGCCAGCAGGCCGCGGGTCAGACCGCCGGGGCCGGGACCGACCTCGAGGACGTCGCATCCGGTCAGGTCGCCCGCCTGCCGCGCGATCTTGTGCGTCAGGTTCAGGTCCAGGAGGAAGTTCTGGCCCAGCTGCTTTTTCGCGCGCAGGTCATGGGTCGCGATCACCTCGCGCAGGGGGGGCAGGTTGTCGATCATCGCGAGGTCCTGGGGGCGGGGGCGCGCCAATGGGTATTTGGACAAAGGAGAAACCTCATGCCCGGCTGTCCGCCATGGAGCGCGCCAGACGCAGCGCGGCGATGGTCGAGGAAGGATCGGCCAGCCCCTTGCCCGCGATGTCAAAGGCGGTGCCGTGATCGGGCGAGGTGCGGATGAAGGGCAGGCCGAGCGTCACGTTCACGCCGCCGTCGAAATCCAGCGTCTTGATGGGGATCAGGCCCTGGTCGTGATAGCAGGCGACGGCCGCGTCATAGCGCGCCCGCGCAGGGGCGTGGAACAGGGTGTCCGCCGGATGGGGGCCGGTGACGTGCAGGCCCTGATCGCGCAGACGGGCGATCAGGGGGGCGATCATGTCGCGGTCCTGGGTGCCCATCATGCCGCCTTCGCCCGCATGGGGGTTCAGCCCCGCAACCGCGATGCGCGGGGTAAGCAGGCCGAAATCGCGGATCATCGCGGCATGGGTCAGGCGGATCGCCTGTTCCAATGCTTGTTCGGTCAGGGCCGTGGGCACGTCGGCCAGGGGGATGTGGATCGTCGCGGGCACCACCCGGCAGGGTGGCGTCACCGTGGTCGAGGCCAGCATCATCGCCACCGGCACGTCGCCCGCCAGATGCGCCAGGAATTCGGTATGGCCCGGGAAGGCGAAGCCCGCGCCGCGGATCAGGGCCTCTTTGCTGATGGGGGCGGTGCAGATCGCGGCCACGCGGCCCGCCATCGCCAGATCGACCGCGCGGGCGATGACCGCGATGACATCGGCCGCATGGGCAGGGTCGGGGCGGCCGGGCGTGGCGGGGCCTGCGAAGTCATGGCGCAGCACCGGCAGGTGGCCGGGCGGAACGGCATCGTCGGGGTCCGCGACCGGGGTCCAGGCGGCGGTCGGAGGCAGGTGGCGCGGATCGCCCATCCAGATCAGGTCCACGCCCGCGGCCAGCGCCAGCGGCGCCAGTTCGGGGCCGATTCCCGCGGGTTCGCCGCAGGTCAGCAGGATGCGCGCCATCAGGGCCGCCGGATGATCGCGTCGGCCCGCAGATCGGCCAGCAGCCCTTCGGCGGCGGTGTTGATCTTGGCGTTGAACAGTCGGTCGCGGACGGCCTCGCGCGAGGGGATGCCCTGGACTTCGGGCTGGGGGATCGCGGCCTCGACCCCGTCATCGGGCAGGGCGGTGGTGGCCACCTGGGCCTGGGCGGCCAGCGCGGGCTGGCGCGAGCACAGCATCACCAGATCGGCCCCCGCGCCCGACGGGACCACCCCGGCCTCGTTGGCGTCCAATGAGGCCAGGCGCGCGCCGATCATCTGCGGGATCGCGCCCTGGGACACGGTCTGGCGCTGGATCTGGGCGGCGGCCTCGGGGCCTGCCTGGACGTAAAGGTCGTCGCAGCTGGTGGCCCGCGCGGCCAGGCTGGCCGCATCGGTGACCGAGGCCAGCCGCAGGGTCATGTAGTCCAGCACCTGTTCGCGCGCGCCCGGGCGCAGCGTGCCTTGGGCGTCGCGCAGGAAGAACAGGACCACCGCGCCTTCGACCGGCAGGGGCGGCGTGGTCTGGCCGGGCTGCAGGCCGGCGATGATCGGACGCAGGCTGGGCGGCAGGTTGTCCAGCGCCAGCAGTTCCAGCCGCCCGCCCGCCTCGGCCGAGGGGGTGGCCGAATACTGCCGCGCGGCTTCGGCGAACTGGGCCTCGGTCGGGCGCGAGGCGGCGATGCGTTCGGCCAGCTGCAGGGCCTGCGCCTCCTGTCCCGGCGGGGCGGGGATGATCAGCTCCGACAGCAGGACGCGGTCGATGATCGGGGTCTCGATCACGCGCTCCAGCTCCTGGTCGACCTCGGCGTCGGTGACGTTGACGCGGGGCAGCAGGCGGGCGCGCACGACGTCGCGCCAGACGGTGCCCGCCTCGACGAAATCGCGGAACACGCCTTCCTCGATGCCGGCGCGTTCCAGCTGGGCGATGAAGCCCGCCGCGTCCAGACCCGCGCGGCCTGCGAATTCCTCCAGACCGGCCTGCAGCCCCTCGGGGGTGATCTCGACGCCGATCTGGCGGGCGGCCTGGATGCGCAGGCGGTCGTCGACCAGCGCCCGTTCGGCGGCGGCGGCACTGGCGTCGGGGGCGCCGATCACCTGCATGAACCGCATCCGCTGATCGACCTCATAGCGGGTGACGGCGCTGTCGTTCACATAGACGACGGGCGCGAACAGGTTCTGCGCCGCCGCCGGCGTCACGGCGCCCGTGGCGATCATCGCCGCCAGGGCGATACCCGAAAGAAATTGCCGCATGTCTGCCCTCATCTGGTCCTTGGCCCGCAGGTTAGCGCATGCAGTTGCGGCGCGCCACCGTGCCGGGGCCGTCTTCTTGTGCGCCGAACCCGCCAAGGCGGACCGACAGGTCGAAGCTGGTTTCCGCGCGCAGCAGGTCGCTGCTGCTGAAGCGCCGCGACAGGCCGCTTTCCAGCGTGATGCATTCGTTGCGATAGGCCACGCGCAAGGCCGCGCGCTGTGCCCGGTCGGCGGCGAAATCATACCGCGTCTCGGCCTCGCCCCACCAGCCGTCCGCGATCTGCCATCCGACATTGGCGGCCAGTTCGCTGGCGTTGACGACGCGGCCCTCGTCCTCGCCGCGGTCGATCCAGATGTAGCCGGCCGACAGGTTCAGGTCCGGGCGCAGCCAGCCCACCCGCAATTCATTGCGCGAGATGCGCGCCGAATCGTCGAACAGCGCGCGGTTGGCCACGGCCAGCCCGCCGCCATTGTCGAAGTTCGCGGCCAGCAGCCAATCCGAGCTGCGCCCGCCCAGGGGGCTGTCGGCGGCAAAGTTGTCGGCATCGCGCGCGCGCAGCACGCGCCCGCCGGTCACCCCGATCGACCAGCCTGTCGGATCGATCCGCGTCCAGGTGGCGCCGATGTTGGCGCGCAGCCCGGTCTCGCGCACGTCCCAGCCCGGAAAGCGGTTGTCCGAGAACAGGTTGCCTTCGTCGAACTCGATCAGGCGGCTGTCCTCGTTCGGGATGTCCTGGTCGCGGCCGCGCGGCGAATAGAGGACCTGGACCACCGGCTCGACGATATGGGTGGCGCCGCCCGTGCCGCCGGCCAGGGGCCAGCGCAGTTCGACCCCGACCTGCGGATCGACGCGGGTCACGACGTCGTCGAACTGGTCGTCCTGCGCGATGCGGTACAGATCCGCGTCCAGCCCGGCCAGGGCGGCCGCGACGATGCCGCCGGGCAGGATCTGGTTGCGCCGCCAGTCCAGGCCCACGGATGCGCGCGCCACGTCGCGACCGACCAGGTCGCTGTCCGACGGGCGGCGATGGGCATGGGCCGACCATTCCAGCAGCGCCTCGCCGCCGATCAGGCGTGGCGTCAGGCGGCGCATCCAGATGGCGTCGGCCACCTGCGCCGGAGAGGTCGCGTTGTCCTCGTCCTCACGCAGAGTCTCATAGTTGCCGACGCGGCCCCAGAACAGCTTGTCGCGGCGCACGCGTTCGACGCTGACGCCGCTCCACAGGCGGTCGGCATCGGTGACGCCGTAATCCAGCAGATAGGCGCGGTCGCTGGCATGCTGGACCTGCAGCGCCAGGCGATAGTCGCGCGGCAGCAGGAACTGGGCCGCGCCGAACAGATAGCCGCGCGTCTCGCCCGGGCGCAGGTCGTCGCGGCTGATCGCGCCGTTCCATTCCGTGGCCCCGGTTGTGAAGGCCTGGCGATAGCGCAGCTCCAGCGTGCGGGTGCGGCTTTCGCTGACATAGGGGGTGACGGTCAGGTCGGTGCTGTCGCCCAGTGTCTGGAAATACGGCAGCTTGACCCCGAACCCCAGGCCCGAGGTCGTACGGATCTCGGGGCGCAGAAAGCCCGAGCGGCGTTCCACCGACGGGTCGGGCGCGGTCACACGGAAGGGCACATAGGCCAGGGGCACGCCGAAGGCGCGCAGCTGCGGGCGGTCGAAGGTGATCAGCCGCGTGTCGGCGTCGTGGATGATGCTGCGGGCGCGGATCTCCCATAGGGGCGTCGGATCGGTCGCGCAGATCTGGCAGCTGGAGGCCACGACATTGTCCAGCTGGCTGATCCGTCCGTCCTCGCGCCGCTCCAGCCGGGTCGAGGCCAGCTGCAGTTCGCGGGCCAGCACCAGCCGCGCGCCCAGGACGATGCCGTCCTGCAGTTCGCTGTCCAGCTGGGCGCTGTCGGCGATCAGGATGGCGTCGGTCTCGGGGTCGGCGGCGCCGGGGCGGGACAGGTGGATCGGCCCCTCGATGGTCAGATCGCCGCTGTCGCCGTCGACGACGATCCGGTCGGCAACCAGCCGGGCGCCCTGGTGCCAGACCACGACGCCGCCGGACGCGGTCAGGGTCTGGTCGCCCGCGACGTCGATCCGGTCGGCCAGCAGCGTGGCGGCCCCGGACTGCGGATCGCGCGGCCCGCCGCCGGGCAGGGTCACGTCGGCATCGGGTCCCACCACCATCGGGTTCTGGGGCGAGGGGGTGCGGTCGGCCACGGGCGCGCTGCCCAGGGCAACCGATTCGGGCGCCAGGGCCGTCACTCCGCTGTCGGCGGACATGCTGCCCGGCATGCCCGTCAGCGGCTGCACGCCCATGCCGTCATCGGCATCGAACATCGACTGGGCGGCCAGCGGACCGGACAGCGCGATCAGCGCCACCCCAGCCCGCAGCAGGCCCCGGCTTACCATGCGCGCGCTCATCCGTCCTCCCGTCTCAGGATCAGCCCCAGGGCCAGCATCGCGCCGACCAGGGGCGGCGTCCAGGCCGCCATCGCGGGCGGGATCTGCCCGTTATCCCCCAGAACCTGCGCCAGGTTGCGCAGAAAGAACAGCGCGATCCCCGCGCCGAACGCCATCAGCACGGCACCGCCGGTGTTGCGGCCCCGCACATGCTGCATGGTAAAGGCCGCGGCGATCAGCACCATCGCGGCCATCAGGAACGGGCGTGCCAGTTCGGTCTGGAACCAGACCTTGTGCCGGGCGGCGGAAAAGCCTGCGCGTTCCAGCCCGGCGATGAACTGCGGCAGCTGCCAGACCGGCACTGATTCGGGACGACCGAACCCTTCGCGGATGCGCTGGGCGGTCAGGTCCGACGCCAGGGTCATCGCGGCGCTGCGGGTGACGGCCGCCTGCGGATTGGGCTGATCCAGGGGAAAGTCGCTGACATCGCGCAGGTCCCAGGCCCCGGGGGTCAGCCGCGCCTCTCGGGCCTCGATGCGGCGGATCGGACCGGCCTCGGCGCCGAAGACCAGGAAGCTGGCGTCATACAGGGTCACGGCATCGGGGCTGGCGCGGCTGGCGCGGATCACGATCTGGCCGGCCTCCTCCCCGCCCTGCTGGACGGCCTGGCGCAGCCATACGGCGCTGTCGCCCAGGCTGACGGTCTGGCTGCCGGCGCGGTCGATCTCGGCCACGGCGTCGTCGTAAAGCGAGCCAGTGGCGGCGACCAGCGGGTTCAGTAGGCCAACGGTCAGCGCCCCCAGCACGATCGCGGTGGCCACCGGGGCCCGCACCACGCGCAGTGCCGACCTGCCCGATGCGCGGATCGCCACCATTTCCGAACTGCGGGCCAGGCCCAGGAACAGCGTGATCCCGGCCAGCACCGTCATCAGCGGCAGGATGGAATAGAAGCTGCCGGCGATGTTCAGCCCGGCCAGCCGCGCCGCCCCGCCCAGGCCGATGTCGCGGCCCGAAAAGCGGCGGATGATCTCGATCATGTCGATCAGGAACAGGATCAGCAGGAACACCCCCGCGATCATCATGAAGGCGCGCAGGAAGCGGCGCGCGACGTAAAGAGCCAGGATCATCGGGCGACCTCGCGTGGTCCGCGCGGTCGGGCGGCCAGCCACAGGAAGGCCAGGCACAGCCCCGCGCCCAGGACGGCGGGCAGATACAGGAGCGGCCACAGCGCGGCATCGCGGCCAACTTGGTTCGCGGCCGCGTTGGTCAGGAACTGCACCGCGATCAGCGACAGGGTGGCCCAGCCCACCTGCCGCCACACCCCGAACCGCGAGAACCCGCCGATCAGCAGCGTGGCAAAGCCCAGCATGGCCGCAATCGGCGACAGCAGCGGCTGGGCCAGCCGCTCATGCGCCTCGCGCTGGGCGTCGGCGGCGGTCGCGCCGGTAGCCTCCAGGACGGCCGGGTCGGCCTGCAGCAGCGCCAGCGTGCCGAAATCGCGCAGGTCGCGGCCCCGGCTGCCGCCGCCCGCGAACATCGCCCCCACGTCATAGCTGAACTCGTCGAAACGGGTCACCGACAGGACCGGGCCGTCGGGGCCGGGGCGCAGGTTCTGCGCCATGCCCTCCAGCAGGATCAGGACCGGGCCGGTATCGTTCCGGACGACCAGCGCCTCCTGCGCGGTATAGGTGACCTGGTCGGCGGGATCGCGCGAATCCTCGATGAACAGGTCCAGCAGGCGACCGTCGCCCGCCACGTCGCGGATGAACAGCGTGACCCCGCGCGCCGGGTACTGGAAGCTGCCGGGGCGCAGGAACTGCGCGGTCACGTTTTCGGCAATCTCGGCGCTGCGGTCGGCCAGGCGGGCGCGGGCCATGGGCACCAGCCCGTGAACCAGCACTGCCACCATCACGCCGACGAAGACGCCGAAGATCAGCACTGGCCGCGCCAGCCGCCACGGCCCCAGGCCCGCTGACTGCATCGCCACCAGTTCGGATTCGCCGGCCAGGCGGTTGGTGCCATAGGCGGTCGCCGCGAATGCCGCCACCGGCAGCACGACCGAGATGACCAGCGGCAGCGTCAGCGCCGTGAACTCCAGCACCACCAGGGCGGTCTGGCCGTCGTTCAGCAGATCGTCGAACAGGCTGACCGCCCGGTTGATCCAGTAGACGGACACCAGCACCAGGGCAAAGAACCCGAACAGCGTCAGCAGCTGTCCCAGGATGTATCGGTCGATGCGCGGCATGGATGGTCCTTGGCGTGACGTTCCGTCCTGCTTAGCGGCAAGGGCGGCTCTGGAAAAGGGCCGGGCGGGGGTCTAGGGTCGGCGCAACCAGACGTGAGGACCGTTTTGCAATGACCCAACCTGTCGAAATCAACTTCACCGAGGTCGCGCTGGACAAGCTGGCCGATCACAAGGGCCGCGTGGCCCTGATCATGACCGACGCGTCCAAGCTGCCGGGCAAGCTGCCCCGCGTGATCCGCGACGCCGCGACACGCGCGTTGGCCTCCAAGGCGGGCCGCGCGCTCAAGCCCGGTCAGGCGCTGGAGCTGGCCTTTCCCGCGGGCATGGCCGCCGACGCGCTGATCCTGGTGATGCTTCCCAATTCCGCCACCCAGGCCGAGGCACGCCGCGCCGGGGCCGCCCTGGGCGCCAAGCTGGGCACCGGGCACACGCTGGTTCTGGCGGGCAGCCACAAGCAGGCCGGACAGATCGCCTTCGGGCTGGCGCTGCGCGGCTATGATTTCTCGGTTTACAAGACCAAGCCCGCGACGCCGGACGCCGCCCCGGCCCAGGCCGAGGGGCTGATCCCCGAACAGCAGGCCGGACAGGACGACGCCGTCCTGGGCGACGCGCAGGCGACCGAGGCCCCCGACAGCGCCGATGCGCCCATCGGCGACAAGGCCCGCGTCACCGTGATGGTCAAGGACCCCGAGGCATTGGCGAAATCCGCCCAGGACGCCGCCGCGGTGGCCGAGGGCGTGTTCTTCACCCGCGACCTGGTCAACGAACCCGCCAACGTCCTGACCACCACCGACTTCGCCGACCGCCTGCTGGCCATGCAGGAGATCGGCCTGGAGGTCGAGGTTTTGGACGAGGATCAGCTGGCCAAGCTGGGCATGCGCGCCCTGCTGGCCGTGGGCCAGGGCAGCGAATCGCCCTCCAAGGTCGTGGTGATGCGCTGGAACGGCGGCGGCGACGAGGCGCCGCTGGCGCTGGTCGGCAAGGGCGTCGTCTTCGACACCGGCGGCATCTCGATCAAGCCGGGCGCCGGCATGGAGGAGATGACCATGGACATGGGCGGCGCGGGCGTCGTCGCGGGCACCATGCGCGCCCTGGCGCTGCGCCGCGCCAAGGCCAATGTCGTGGGCCTGGTCGGCCTGGTCGAGAACATGCCCGACGGGCGCGCCTATCGTCCCGGCGACATCCTGAAGTCGATGAAGGGCGACACGATCGAGGTCGTGAACACCGACGCCGAGGGCCGCCTGGTCCTGGCCGACGTCCTCTGGTACGCGCAGGAAACCTATCGCCCCCGCGCCATGATCGACCTGGCGACCCTGACCGGCGCGGTCATCATCGCGCTTGGCCATGACAATGCGGGCGTCTTCTCGAACGACGACATGCTGGCGGGCCAGCTCCTGTCGGCCGCCAAGGCGGAGGGAGAGGGCGCATGGCGCCTGCCCCTCGGCGCGGCCTATGACGGGCTGATCAACTGCCGCCTGGCGGACATGAAGAACTCGGGCGGGCGCGCGGCGGGTTCCATCACCGCGGCGCAGTTCCTGCAGCGTTTCGTCAAGGAAGGCCAGCCCTGGGCGCATATCGACATCGCGGGCGTGGCCCTGCCGCCGGGCGGCACCGACCTGGCGCCCAAGGGCGCGTCGGGCTGGGGCGTGATGACGCTGGATCGCCTGGTGCGCGACGGCTTCGAGGACGTGTGAGCCCCGCGACGTCTGCGGTGCACGCCCCGTGCACCGCCTGCGCACGCCCCGGACGCCCGCGATCGTCGGCGTCCGGGGCCACGCTGCCCCTTGCCGGCGGTCGCGCCGCCATCGCCGGGGTGCTGCGCTGACATGGGCAAGGCGCTGTTCTATCACCTGACCCGGTCCCCGGCCGAGGCGCTGCTGCCGGTCCTGCTGACCAAGGCTCTGTCCGCGGGTTGGCGGGTCGAACTGTCGGCCCCCGACCCGGATCGCCTGGACCGGCTGGACCAGCAGCTGTGGCAGGGCGACGGCTTCCTGCCGCACGGCCTGTCCGGCGGCCCCCATGACGCGCGACAGCCGATCCTGCTGACCCTGCCCGATCAGCCTGCCGCCAACGACCCGTCCTGCCTGATGGCGCTGGACGGTGCTCCGGTTGCGCCCGATCGCGCGCAGGCCGTGCAGCGGACCTGCATCCTGTTCGACGGGGGCGACGCGCAGGCGCTGGAACGCGCCCGCGCGCAATGGCGCGAGCTGACCGCCGCGGGCGTCGAGGCGGAATACTGGTCCGAAGAATCGGGCAAGTGGGAACGCAAGCGCTAGGGCAGGACGGTCATGTCCGGGTGCCGGCCTTCCGGGGGGTCAGGGGGGCTGGCAGCCCCCCTGCCACCGTCCGCGACGACGTCCTTCAGGCGCTGGCATGTCCCGCCAGGCGGGCGTGCAGGTCCGACCGCGCCAGATCGGATTTCGGCCCCTGCAGCACCGCGCGCCCGCGTTCCATGACCAGGAACCGGTCGCCCAGATCCCAGGCAAAGTCAAAGAACTGCTCGACCAGCACGATCGCCATGTCGCCCCGGTCGCGCAGCCCGGCGATCACCTGCCCGATCTGGGCGATGATGTTGGGCTGGATCCCCTCGGTCGGCTCGTCCAGCAGCAGCACGCGGGGCCGGGTGATCAGCGCGCGGGCGATGGCCAGCTGCTGCTGCTGGCCGCCCGACAGATCGCCGCCCCTCCGATGCGCCATGTCGGCCAGCACCGGAAAGCTGTCGAAGATCGCGTCCGGGATGCGCCTGTCGCCGCGGGGCAGACAGGCGAACCCGGTCTCCAGGTTCTCGCGCACCGTCAGCATCGGAAAGATCGCGCGGCCCTGCGGGACATAGCCCACGCCCATCCGCGCCATCCGCTGCGCCGACAGCCGGCCCAGGGGCTTGCCGTCCCAGGTGATGTCCCCGCCTGACCGGGGATGCCTGCCGGCCAGCAGGTTCATCAGGCTGGTCTTGCCCACGCCGTTGTTGCCCATCACGCAGGTGACCTCTCCGGGGCGCGCCACCAGGTCGATCCCGTGCAGGATCTGGCTACCGCCGTAATGCAGGGTCAGGTTCTTGGCCTCGATCATCTCATCGCCCCAGATAGACGTCGATGACGTCGGGATTGCGGGTCACGTGGTCCAGGCTGCCTTCGGCCAGCACGGACCCCTGGTGCAGCACGGTCACCTTGCAGTTCAGGCGGCGCACGAAATCCATGTCGTGTTCGACCACCACCACGGCACGCGTTTCCGCCAGCCGGCACAGCAGCGTCGTCGTCTGTTCGCGTTCCGCCAGGGTCATGCCGGCCGCGGGTTCGTCGACCAGCAGCAGCCGCGGGTCGGATGCCAGCAGCATCCCGATCTCCAGCCACTGCTTCTGGCCGTGGCTCAGCTCTCCGGCCGGGCGGGACAGCTGGTCGGCCAGCCCGACCTCGGTGGCTAGCTCGCTCACGCGGTCCCGCGACGCGGCCGTGGGCCGCCAGCCCAGCACCGCGAACGGGCTGCGGTCGGCCTTCAGCGCCATCACCAGGTTGTCGGCGACCGACTGGTCCTCGAACACGGTGGGTCGCTGGAACTTGCGACCGATCCCCTCGCGGGCGATCTGCGCCTCGGACAGCTTCAGCAGCGATTTCGACGTGGCCCCCCACAGCACCTCGCCCGTGTCGGGGCGCGTCTTGCCGGTCACGATGTCCATGAACGTCGTCTTGCCTGCGCCGTTCGGCCCGATCACCGCGCGCAGTTCGGCCGCGTTGATGGAAAAAGACAGGTTGTTGATCGCCTTGAACCCGTCGAAGGACTTGCTGATCCCGCTGACCTCCAGAAGCGCGCTCATGCCCGGTCTCCCTTGCGGCTGAACAGGTCGAACACCCCGGCGATGCCCTTGGGCGCGAACAGCGTGACCAGCACGAAGGACAGGCCCAGCAGCACCTGCCACCAGTCGACCCAGTTCACCACGTATCCCGGCAGGTGGATCGACGGCGTCCGCCCGCCGGTGAACCAGCTGGACAGAAGCGACACGACCACCGAACCGATGACCGCGCCGTAGAGCCGCCCGCGCCCGCCGATCGCCACCCAGACCGCCAGGTAGATCGAGGCGATGGGCATCATTTCGGCCGGGTTGATGATCCCGGCCTGGGGATAGTACAGCGCCCCGGCGATGGCGGTGATCATCGCGGCCAGGGTGAAGACGACCAGCTTGAACCCCTCGACCGGATAGCCCAGGAACCGCACACGCGTCTCGTCGTCGCGGATGGCGCGGGTGACGCTGCCGAACTTGCCGCTGACCAGCCAGGCGGCCAGGGCATAGAACAGCGCCAGCGCCGCGGCCGATGCCCACAGGAACCACACCGACAGGGTCGCCTGGCCCACATGGTCCAGCCCCGGCAGGTTCTGCAGGCCCGACAACCCGTTGTTGCCCCGGAACCCGCTGTCGTTCTGAAACAGCCACAGCGCCAGCGCCAGGGTCATCGCCTGCGTCAGGATCGACAGATAGACGCCGTTGACGCGGCTGCGGAAGGCCAGCCAGCCGAAGATCAGCGCCAGAAGCCCCGGCACCGCCACGACCAGCAGCAGCTGCAGCCACAGCGAATGCGCGAAGGACCAGACCAGCGGCAGGTCGGACGACCCGACCACGCCGAAGATCTGGTTGGTGACCGCGTCGCGGACCTCCTGCGGGGTGGGGGGGATGGGCGATTGCGCCAGCTGCGGCGCGACGATGGCTTCAATGCGCGCATACATCAGCCATTGTCCGATCATGTAGCCGCCAAGCGCGAAGAACGCCATCTGGCCCAGGGACAGGATGCCCAGGTATCCCCAGACCAGGTCCATCGCGACCGCCGCCAGCGCCAGGCACAGCGTCATGCCCAGGATCTTGACCGTTGATGTCGGCAGCGCGCCGGTGCCATAGGCCTGGCTGGTCAGCGTGACGGCCAGTGTCAGCACCGCCAGCACGGCCAGCATCGCCAGGACCGACGGATTCCTCAGGATGAAGGGGGTTCGGGTCATGTCTTACGCCTCGGCCGCGCGACCGCGCTGCGGGATGATCCCGCGCGGCCGGAACTGGATGAAGATGATGATGAACAGGATCATGAAGGTCTGGGCGGCCAGCGTATTGGCGGGGTTCATGAACTCGATCACCTTGGACAGTCCGCCGATCAGGGTGGCCCCCGCCAGCGTGCCCCAGATGTTGCCCACGCCGCCCACGACCACGGTCATGAAGCTTTGGACGATGTATTGCTGGCCGATTTCCGACGTCACCTGCGCGAACAGACCGATCGCCACGCCTGCGATCCCCGCGATGCCGGACCCCAGACCGAAGGTCATCATGGCGATTCGGTCGGGGTTGATGCCCATGGATGCCGCCATGCCGGGGTTCTGGGTGACGGCGCGGACCTCAAGGCCCAAGCGTGTGCGCTTCATGATGAACAGGAACAGCCCCAGGAACAGCAGTGCCAGCACGAAGATCGCAACCCGGATCGCGCTGATGCCGATGACGTCGTTCACGGTGATCGACCCCTCCAGCCAGGCGGGGGCGGTCAGCGGGCGGGCCTGGGTGCCGAAGATGTTCTTGGCCAGCTGCTGCAACGCGATGGACACGCCGAAGGTCGCCAGCAGCGTCTCCAGCGGGCGGTTGGCCAGGTGCCGGATCACCAGACGGTACAGAACCACCCCCGCCAGCGCGGTCACCACGAAGGCCAGGGGCAGCGCCACCACCAGCGACAGCGTGCGGTCCGCGATGACGGTCTGGACCGTGTAGGCGGTATAGGCGCCCATCATGATGAATTCGCCATGGGCCATGTTGATGACCCGCATGACGCCGAAGGTGACGGCCAGCCCGATCGCCGCCAGGAAATAGATCGAGGCCAGCGACAGCGCGTCCAGCCCCAGGTCGATCCCGGTCATCGCGCCAAGGCGCACCTGGGCGCGGATCTGGGCGGCCTTGGCCGCGTCCGTCACCGCGGGGTCGGGTTCGGCATAGACCTCGAAGAAGCGGCTGGCGTCCAGGGCGGCCTGGATCTCGGTCTCGGTCGCGGCGGGGGGGACGGCGCCTGCCGCCTCCAGCGCCTGATAGGCGCGGTCGCGGGCGGCCTGGTCGGACAGGTGGTCCACGGGCACGCCCGCCACCGCCCCGTCGGTGATGTTGGCGGCCAGCGCCGCGCGCTGATCGGCACCCGACAGGGGCGGCTGCAGCAGGTCCTGCTGGACCAGCTGGGCCAGGGCCGCCTCGCGCGGCAGGCCCGCGTCGCCGGGGGTCAGCTCGCGCGCGACATTGGCGCCCGGCGGCGTGTCGGGGGCCACCACCGCGCGGGTCACCAGAAGCGGGTTCAGCGCGGCGCGGAAATCCAAGCCGACGTCGCCCGCCATCTCCTCGATCGCGGCGACGCGGGCGGCGCTGTCGGGGTCGTGCTGGATGGTCAGCAGGCGTTCCAGCCGCGCCTTGCGCGCCGCCAGCACGGGGTCGGGATCGTCCAAGGCCGCGCGCAGCAGCGGCAGCTGGTCGGGTGCCGCGCCGCGTTCCAGCGACTGCAGCGCGGCCGCCCGCCGCGCGGGGTCTGGGTCGGTCAGCGCGCCCGCGGCCAGCGCCGCCTCGATCACGCCGCGCACGCCGGAATTGGGGCGCAGCATGCGCGGATCGGCCCCCGCGACCGCATCGCCGGTCACAGCGTCCGTGGCCGTGTCGTCGTCCATGATCAGAACCTGGCCGGTTTCCGTCAGGCCCAGGCTGCGGTCGGCCCAGGCCTGCAGCATCGCCAGGCCCTCGGGGCCGGTCGCCGCGATCTGGTCGACCAGTGGCCCGACCGTCTGGCGCGAGGGACGTTCAATCTGGTCCAGGTTCGCGTCGATGACGGCTTGCAGGGCCGGGTTGGCCTGCGCCGACCACGGCAGGATCAGCGCAAGCGCGCAGGCAAGAAGACGATGGCGGATCACGGGGGCTTCCTTCGCACGAAGGGCCGGGCGGCGCGGGGCCGCCCGACCGTCACGTCAGTAGTTCGACTGGACCTGGACGCAGCTGTCCGTTTCCGTGTTGAACATGCCGCAGTCCTTGCCCGGCCAGTCGGCGTCCAGCACCGCCGATTCCGGCAGGAAGTCGGTCCAAGCATCGCCCGGCACGGGGTCGGTCTGGCTGACGATGTCGAACTGGCCGTCCTCGCGGATCTCTCCGATCAGGACGGGCTTGGTGATGTGGTGGTTGGGCAGGACGGTGGCCGTGCCGCCGGTCAGGTTCGGCACCTCGACGCCGACGATCGCGTCAAGAACCGTGTCCACGTCGGTGGTGCCCGCAGCCTCGACCGCAGCGACCCAGGCGTTGAAGCCGATGACGGTGGCCTCCATCGGGTCGTTGGTCACGCGGTCCGCATCGCCGGTGAAGGCCTTCCACTCCTCGATGAAGGCGGTGTTCGCCTCCGATTCGGCGGTCTGGAAATAGTTCCAGGCGGCCAGGTGGCCGACCAGGTTGGCGGTATCCAGGCCCGACAGCTCCTCCTCGCCCACGGAAAACGCCATGACCGGAATGTCGTCCGCCGACACGCCGGCCGCGGCCAGCTCCTTGTAGAAGCCAACGTTCGCGTCGCCGTTGATGGTGGACACGACGCCGACCTTCTTGCCGCCCGCGCCAAGCGCCACGACATCGGCCACGATCTTGGACCAGTCGGAATGCCCGAAGGGGGTGTAGTTGACGAAGATGTCCTCGGGTGCGGTGCCGTTATCCTTAAGATAGGCATCCAGGATGTTGTTCGTGGTGCGCGGATAGACATAGTCGGTGCCCAGAAGCGCCCAGCTTTCCACGCCCAGCTCGTCGCGCATGTAGTCGACGGCGGGGATCGCCTGCTGGTTCGGGGCGGCGCCGGTATAGATCACGTTCATGGACGATTCCTCGCCCTCGTACTGGACGGGATAGAACAGAAGGCCGTTCAGCTCCTCGATCACGGGCAGGACCGACTTGCGGCTGACGCTGGTCCAGCAGCCGAAGATCGCGTCCACGTCGCTGACGGTCAGCAGCTCGCGCGCCTTTTCGGCGAACAGCGGCCAGTCGGAGGCCGGATCGACGACCACCGCTTCCAGCGGGCGTCCCAGCACGCCTCCCTTGGCATTCTGCTGTTCGACCAGCATCAGGACGGTGTCCTTCAGCGTGGTTTCCGAGATCGCCATGGTGCCCGACAGTGAATGCAGCACGCCGATCTTGATCGGCTCGCCCTCCTGCGCATGGGCGGCGTGGGCCAGCGTCAGGGCGCTGGTCAGCATCAGGATCTTGGTCAGCTTGGTCATCGTTACCCTTTTCCCCCCGGCGCGTCGGCCGGTGTCCCTGTTGTCCTTGGGAAGGCGCGCGGCCTTCGCATGTGCAGAAAGAGGGGAAAATCGGGCAGTTGGACAGGATTTCAGCAGTCCCTGCGCGCCCCGCGCAGGCAGTGGCGCGGACTTCGGCAGTGGGCGGGGCAAATGCCCGCCCGCCGGGCAAAGTTACGCCGCGCGAGGCGTCAGGCCGCCCTGTTCGACCAGGAAATCGACGATCTGCTGCACGCCGCGGCCGTGACGCAGCTGGGCCATGACCACGGGACGGGGTCCCCGTGCCTCATGTGCATCCTTTTCCAGCAGTGCGGCATCGACGCCGACATGCGGGGCCAGGTCTGTCTTGTTCACCACCAAGAGGTCGGACCGCGCAAGGCCCGGGCCGCGCTTGCGGGGAATGTCCTGCCCCGCGGCCGTGTCGATCACATAGATCGTCAGGTCGGCCAGTTCCGGGCTGAAGGTCGCGGCCAGGTTGTCGCCACCCGATTCGATCAGGATCAGCTCTAGATCCGGGAAGGCCGCGTTCAGATCGGCGATGGCGGCGAGGTTGATGCTGGCATCCTCGCGGATGGCGGTATGCGGACAGCCGCCGGTTTCCACGCCGCGGATGCGTTCGACAGGCAGGACCTGGGCGCGCATCAGCGCCTCGGCATCCTCGCGGGTATAGATGTCGTTGGTGATCACCGCCATCGACAGGCGGGGGGCCAGCGCGCGGGCGATCTGTTCGGTCAGCGTCGTCTTGCCGGCGCCGACGGGACCGCCGATGCCGACGCGGAGAGGGCCATTCAAGCTCATGAGCGGAAGATCCTTGTGGTCATGGTTTCGTGGGCCATCGCGGCGATGTCGGCGCCCCAGGTGGCGCTGGTCAGATCGTCGGGCATGGCCGTGACGGCGCAGGCGGCCCGGTCCAGGATGCGCGGCTGCAGGGCGGCCAGCATTCGCTGTCCCTCGACCGGGCCCAGGGGCAGGAACCGCACCGCCGCGCTGATCAGCGCCGCCGCCTGCGCCTGCAGGAAGGCCGCGATGATCTCTGCCGGAGGCAGGGGCAGGGCGGCGCAGGCGCGGCCCATGGCGACGGGCAGGGCCACGGGCGGCTGCGGCGACCCGGTCAGCGCGGCCATGTTGGCGGCGAAGGCCGCGCCCTGCTCAGTGGTCTCGGCCAGGCGCTGGCTGCTCATGCAGGCCGCCCGGGCCAGGTCGTCCAGATCTGCGTGGTCAACATCAGGCCGCAGGGCCAGCGACAGCAGCACCGCATCGGC
Organism: Paracoccus sp. Arc7-R13; assembly: GCF_004010775.1. Classification (NCBI taxonomy): domain Bacteria; kingdom Pseudomonadati; phylum Pseudomonadota; class Alphaproteobacteria; order Rhodobacterales; family Paracoccaceae; genus Paracoccus; species Paracoccus sp. Arc7-R13. Next base: position 995,425 of record NZ_CP034810.1, read on the forward strand.
CCAGCCCGCGCCGTGGTCCAGCCAATCGGCCAGCCATTGCGGCAGCGTCGCGCGCGTTACCCAAGCTCCGTCCATCGCGTATTCCAAGCCCTGCGACCAAGCAAAGCCGCCCACCGGAAAGGCGGGCGACAGCAGTTGCGACAGCTGCAGGCGGGCGGCCTCAGGCGTGGTCATGCGCGTGGCTGTGGCTTTCGGCATGCGCATGCGCGTGGCTATGGCTTTCCGCGTGGGAATGCGTGTGTTCGCCCGCGCCATGGGGGTGGTTCGTTGCGGGGCCGTGGTCATGGCCGAAGGTGCGGCCGTGGCCATAGGCGCCGCCTTCGGGACGGAAGGGCATGTCCTTGCGGCACATGTCCGCGCCCAGCTGCTTCAGCATCGCCTCCAGCACGTGATCCTGGCGGATAACCAGGCGGTCGGCCTCGATCCGGCAGGGGGTGTGGCGGTTGCCGATGTGCCAGGCCAGCCGGGGCAGGTTGCCGCGGATGACCAGCACCGGTTCCGGCGCCGCGCGCACGACGACTTGGCGGCCGTCGGACAGCTCGAACGCGTCGCCGTCGTCCAGGCTGGTGACCTCGGGCAGGTCGACCATGAAGTCGCCCCCCTCGCAGGACAGGCGCTTGCGGCGCAGCAGGCGGCCTTCATAGTCCAGGCTGACCTCGGCGTCGAATGGTGCAGGGGCGTTGCGGATGATGGAATGTGCGGTTGCGATCATGGTGGGGTCCTCCCTCTCAGAAGAGGAAATAGCGCTGTGCCAGCGGCAGTTCCGTCGCGGGCTCGCAGGTTAACAATTGTCCATCGGCCCGGACCTCGTAGGTCTCGGGATCGACCTCGATTGCGGGCATGGCGTCGTTCATCGCCATGTCGCGCTTGCCGATGTCGCGGGTGTTCTCGACCGCGATCAGGGTCTTGGACAGCGCCTCTCCGGCCCCGGCCTCCAGACCGGCACGCGACAGGAACAGCGCCGAAGCGCGGCGGTTATGCCCCCACATGGGTCGCGAAAAGATCGGCTGCACCGGGATCGAGCCGTTCGGATCGCCCATCTGCGCCACGCTGATCTGCCCGCCGACCAGCACCATCTCGGGCTTGGCCGCGAAGAAGGCGGGCGACCACAGGACCAGATCGGCGCGCTTGCCCGGGGTGATCGAGCCGATATGGCCGCTGACCCCATGCGCGATGGCCGGGTTGATCGTGTATTTCGCGATGTAGCGGCGCGCGCGGATGTTGTCGTTCTGGCCCTGCTCCTCCGCCAGCCGCCCACGCTGCTGGCGCATCTTGGACGCGGTCTGCCAGGTGCGGATGATCACCTCTCCGATCCGGCCCATCGCCTGGCTGTCGGATGAGATCACCGAAAACGCGCCCAGATCGTGCAGGATGTCCTCGGCCGCGATGGTCTCCTTGCGGATGCGGCTCTCGGCAAAGGCCACGTCCTCGGGGACGCGGCGGTCCAGGTGGTGGCACACCATCAGCATGTCCAGATGCTCTTCCACCGTGTTGGCGGTGTAGGGGCGCGTGGGGTTGGTCGATGACGGCAGCACGTTCGCCATGCCGACCATGCGGATGATGTCGGGGGCGTGCCCGCCGCCCGCGCCTTCGGTGTGATAGGCGTGGATGGTGCGTCCGCCGATGGCGGCCATCGTGTCCTCGACAAAGCCCGATTCGTTCAGCGTGTCGGTGTGGATCATCACCTGCACGTCCATCGCGTCGGCGACGCTCAGGCAGGTGTCGATGGCCTTGGGCGTGGTGCCCCAATCCTCGTGCAGCTTCAGCGCGCAGGCGCCCGCGCGGATCTGCTCCTCCAGCGGCGCCGCGATCGACGCATTTCCCTTGCCCGCGATGCCGATATTGACCGGCAGGTCGGCGCAGGCCTCCAGCATGCGGGCGATGTGCCACGGGCCCGGCGTGCAGGTCGTGGCCAGCGTGCCATGCGCGGGCCCGGTGCCGCCGCCCAGAAGCGTCGTGACGCCGGAATGCAGCGCGTGGTCCACCTGCTGCGGGCAGATGTAATGGATGTGGCAGTCAAAGCCGCCGGGGGTCAGGATGCGCCCCTCTCCGGCGATGATCTCGGTCCCGGGGCCGATGATCAGGGTGACGCCGGGCTGGGTGTCGGGGTTGCCGGCCTTGCCGATGCCCGCGATCATGCCGTCGCGGATGCCCACGTCCGCCTTGACGATGCCCTGGTGGTCAAAGACCACGACGCCGGTGATGACCGTGTCCATCGCGCCGCCCGCGCGGGTGATCTGGCTTTGGCCCATGCCGTCACGGACGACCTTGCCGCCGCCGAACTTGACCTCCTCTCCGGGGATGGTCAGGTCGCGCTCGACCTCGATGATGATTTCCGTGTCCGCCAACCGGATGCGGTCGCCTTTCGTGGGGCCGTAAAGCGCCGCGTAATCGTCGCGCGACAGGGTGGTCACAGCGCACCCCCGATCTGGCCGCGAAAGCCGTGGACGATGCGGTCGCCCGCATAGCCCACCAACGTGACCTGACGCGACTGGCCCGGCTCGAACCGAACGGCGGTGCCTGCGGGGATGGCCAGGCGCATGCCGCGCGCCGCCGCGCGGTCGAAGTCCAGCGCGGCGTTGGTTTCCGCGAAATGGTAATGGCTGCCGACCTGGATGGGCCGGTCGCCGGTATTGGCGATCATCAGCGTGATCGTCGCGCGTCCGTCGTTCAGCGCGATGGTGCCCTCGGCGGGCAGGATCTCACCCGGAATCATGTCACGCCACCGTCAGCGCCAGGCCCGCCAGCGCAGTGCCGCCGCCCAACACGCGCAGCTCCAGCCCCCGCGACAACAGGCGGCCAAAGGCGATGCCGCCCAGATGCAGCGCCATGGTGGCCAGCGCAAAGCCCGCCGCATAGAGGGGCAGGCCGGTCGCCGGACCCTCGGCCCCATGCGCCCAGCCATGGGCCGCGCCAAACAGCGCGACCATCGGGACCAGCGCCGCCATCGGCAGACGCGCGGCCATCGCGACCAGCACGCCGAGGATCACGACAGAGGCCAGGATCATCGGCTCGACCACTGGCAAGCCCATGCCGCCCGCGCCCATCGCGCCGCCCGCCAGCATCGCGCCCACGAAGGTCGCGGGCAGCGCCCAGACCGCCCGCCCGCCCAACTGCGCGGCCAGCAGGCCAAGCGCCACCATCGCCAGCAGGTGATCGGCCCCGCCCACCGGGTGGGCCAGTCCGTGGATGAGCTGGCCCTCATCGTGGACATGGCCGGGATGGGCCAGCGCGGCCGAGGGCAGCAGGGTGGCGGCAAGCGTCAGGCGTTTCATCAGGGCGTTCATTCTGCGGCCTCGCGGATGGGGTGGTGGACGGTGACCAGCTTGGTCCCGTCGGGAAAGGTCGCCTCGACCTGGACGGATTCGATCATGGCGGGGATGCCGGGCATGCACTGATCGGCGGTGATCACATGGGCGCCCGCCTGCATCAGGTCGGCGACGGATCGTCCGTCGCGCGCGCCTTCGACCACGTAATCGGTGATCAGCGCGATCGCCTCGGGGTGGTTCAGCTTGACGCCGCGCGACAGGCGGCCACGCGCCACCATGGCGGCCACCGAGACCAGCAGTTTCTCGCGTTCGCGGGGGGAAAGGTTCATCGTCAGACCTGCCAGATGCGGGGAAGGGGATCGGGGCGCAAGGCGCGCAGCACTCGGTTGATCTGCCGTCGCAGGGGCCAGCCATCGACGGCCAGCAGGCGGATGACCAGCCGGCCGGGGGGGGCGCTGGCGGCGGCCGTCACGCCGGGCTCGTCCAGAACGGCGCGGGCGGCGGCCAGCCGGTCGGGCGCGTCATCCGCGATCATCGCCAGCGTGGCCAGCGCCGGGGCACCCGCGGTCATGGCCGGGTTCGCCAGCCGCGCAAGCGCGTCGTCGTCCAGCGACAGCGCATCGTGGTGGATCACGCGACCCGCGCGGCGCACCACGCGGCGGTCGCGCAGATGCAGCCGCGTTGGGCGTTCGCCCATGGCCAGGCGGCCCAGGACCAGCATCTCCAGCAGCAGGCAGCCCGCGCCGGGGGCCAGATCGACGGTCGTGTCCCGCTCCAGCCGCGCATCGTCATAAAGGATCGTCTCCTGCGGCACCCAGTCCAGCCAGCCGCCGGCGCCGACCGTTATTGCGACCGAGGCCCGCGCAGGCGCGCCCGTCGCGCGATAGGCGCGTTCGGCGGTCTGGGTCGTGGCCAGGGCGCGCGTACCCGCCCGCAGGTCCACGCCAAAGGACAGCCCGTCGCCCGATGCCAACCCGCCCGCGGTGTTCAGGAACACGATCTCGGGCAGGCCCGCGGTCATGCGGGGCAGCATCGCCTTGGCCGACCCGCGCTGGGCCAGGTCGATCAGGCCGCGCGGCCCCATGACCACATGCGCCGCCCCGTGGCTGCGCTGCATGCGGATGGATGGGGCACCGGTGTCGAACATGGGGGCAAGGGGCGCCGGACATCGGGCAAGGTCAATCACCGCCCCCGGCCATCCTGCACCCGCCAAGGGCAGATCGCCCGCATGTGCCCACGGTTTGGGCAGCGTGCCCGTTTTCGGGGCGGATGTCAGGCGGGCTGCTGGGCCAGCGCGTGCAGCAGGCGGCGGCGGGCGGGAGGGATGGCGCGGATCTCGACCCCGGTGAAGACATGCATGGTCATCAGCGCCGGATCGACGACGGCATGGTCGCTGACCCAGCCCCCCATCGCCAGATAGCTGCGCAGCAAGGGCGGCATCGTCTCTGCCGCGCGGCGGGGGTCGGGCTGGCGCAGGCGCAGGGCGCGGGCAAAGCGGAACACGGTCGGCGCCTTGACGCGCGGCCACCAGCGTCGTGGCGCCAGGTGGCGGTCCTTGAGCATGGCAAAGGCCTCGGCATGGGTCTCGGGGTCGAGGCCGCTGAAGCTGGAACAGCCGAACAGCATCTCGATCCCGGTCTCCTCGATGAAACGGGTCAGCGCGCCCCAGGCCAGGCGGATCACGTCCGGGTCGTGGCAGTCGGGATGCAGGCAGAACCGCCCCATCTCGACCATCGGACCGTCGAATCGGCCAAGCGCGGCCAGATCGTAGAACTGCGCCGAATAGCTGCGCGCGATCTGGGAACCGTCGGCCAGTGGCAGAAATCGGAAGCTGCAGACCAGCCGATCATCCCGCAGGTCGTGGATCAGCATGTGGCGGCAGTCGTCGTCCAGATGGTCCGCGTCCAGTGACTGTCCGTCGTCGGACCGGCCCGTGCGCGCAACGAAGGCCAACCAGCGCAGCCGCTGTGATTCGCGCAGATCGCCCGGCGTTTCGGCCAGGCGGGCACGATAGCGGCCCTTGCAGAACGGTTGCATCGCGCGACCCCCGGTCAATGTCACCCGCAGCATAGGCGGATCATGTGTCGAAATCACGACCGGGCGTGCATCCGCGCACGCAAAAGTTGCATGCCCTGCCGCGCGATGCGGCAGGGGGTCAGTCCATGCGGTCGCCCAGCACGTCCTCGACATAGATGCGGCGGACAAGATGCATGACCACGATCAGCAGCGGCGTGGCCAGGATCACCGCGACCAGCCCGAACAGCGCACCGACCGCGACGATGGCCAGCACGGTCAGGGCCGGGGGCAGCTGGACCGCGTATTTCTGGATCATCGGCATCAGCACCTCGCCCTCGAAGACCTGGATGACGGTGAACAGCAGCGCGACGTAGATGGCCGTATCCAGCCCCTGCGGCGCCGCCACGACCACCGCGATCGCGCCCGAGAAGAACGGCCCGATGATCGGCACGATGTTGGTCAGGCCCGCGATCACCGCCAGGATGAAGGCCAGCGGCACGTCCAGCAGGTAAAGGCCGATCCCGGCCAGCACGGCGACGATGCCCATGTCCAGCGCCTGGCCCGCCATCCAGCGGCCCAGCTGTTCGCCCAGCTCGTCCATGATCTGCGCCGCCCGCGCGCGGCGGGGCAGGGACACCAGGCGCAGGGCGCCGCCGTGATACAGGTCCGCCTCCATCGCGATGTAGAGCGACAGGATCAGCAGCAGGAAGGCCGAGGACAGGCTGCCCAGGACCGAATTCAGGCCGCCCAGGACCATGCCGAACACGTCGGGCAGGCGCTGTGCCAGCTGCATGGCGTTGTCCTCTCCGGCGGCAGCCTCTCCGCGCTGGATCACCGTGTCGGCGACGGGCCACGATGACGCCCAGTCCTGGATGGCCTGCCACGAGCCGGGCAGGGCATCGGCCAGCTGACCGAACTGGTCCCCGACGGACGGTCCGGCCAGCCGCACCAGAAGCGCCAGCACCGCCATCACCCCCAGCAGCACGACCAGCACGCCCAGCTTGACGTTCAGGCCCAGAAGCCGGTTCAGCCCCCGTGCGCCGGCGCGCAGCGCGATGGCGATTAGGATCGCCGCAAAGGACATCAGCAGCAGGTTCGACCAGAACCAGGCCGCCGCCAGCAGCACGGCCAGCGCCAGCGTGGCCACGATGGTGCCGGTGGTCAGGGATCGCCGGGCCGTCGGCGGGGCGGGCGCGGGGGCCGGGGAAAGCTGCGTCATTGGGTCTCCTGCAGAGTGCACCGGGACAAGGCGCCGATGCGGCCGGGGGTTCCGCCCTGCGCGCGCGCCTTGCCGGGGGCGGACAAGCCTGCTAACCGGGCGCGGATTTCCTTTCATGCGGGCCCGGCCCGCGCATCAGACAAGGTGAAGACCATGGCCATCGAACGCACCCTCTCGATCATCAAGCCCGACGCGACCCGCCGCAACTTGACCGGCAAGATCGCCGCCAAGTTCGAGGAGGCCGGCCTGCGCATCGTCGCGTCCAAGCGCATCCACCTGTCGCCCGCCCAGGCCGGCAAGTTCTACGAGGTCCACAAGGACCGTCCCTTCTATGGCGAGCTGGTCGAGTTCATGGCCTCCGAGCCGGTCGTCGTGCAGGTCCTGGAAGGCGAGAACGCCATTGCCAAGAACCGCGAAGTGATGGGCGCCACCAACCCGGCCAACGCCGACGAGGGCACCATCCGCAAGGAATTCGCGCTGTCCATGGGCGAGAACTCGGTCCACGGTTCGGACGCCGCCGACACCGCCAAGGAAGAGATCGCGTTCTTCTTCTCGGGCCTGGAACTGGTCGGCTGATCGGGTCCACCGTCCCTGACGTTTGAAAAGGGGCCCCCGGTGGCCCCTTTTTCTTTGCGCCGCCAACGGCTATGCCCATCTGCAACGCAATGATCACAGGGGGGACCGCCATGCGGGCATTCGTGTTTCCGGGGCAAGGCGCCCAGACCATCGGCATGGGCCGCGAACTGGCCGAAGCCTATCCGGCGGCACGCGCCGTCTTCGACGAGGTGGACGAGGCCTTGGGCGAGAGCCTGTCCGCGCTGATCTGGGAGGGGGACGCCGGCACCCTGACCCTGACGCAGAACGCCCAGCCCGCGCTGATGGCCACGTCGATCGCGGCGTTCCGCGCGATGGAGGCGGAGGGCCTGAGCATCGCGAATGCCGATTTCGTCGCGGGCCATTCACTGGGCGAATATTCGGCGCTGTGCGCGGCCGGGTCGCTGACGCTGGCCGACACCGCGCATCTGCTGCGCCTGCGCGGTCAGGCCATGCAGGAGGCCGTGCCGGTGGGCGTGGGCGCGATGGCCGCGATCCTGGGTCTGGACTTCGAGACCGTCGACCGCATCTGCCGCGAGATCGGGGGCGACGAGGTCGTGCAGGCCGCCAATGACAACGACCCTGCGCAGGTCGTGATCTCGGGGCACAAGGGGGCGGTCGAGGTCGCGGCCGAGGCGATGAAGGCCGCGGGCGCCAAGCGGGCGCTGATGCTGCCGGTGTCCGCGCCGTTCCATTCGGTGCTGATGCAGCCCGCCGCGGCGGTCATGGCCGATGCGCTGGCGGGCGTGGACATCCAGCCCCCCGCCGTGCCCTTGATCGCCAACGTGCGCGCCGAGGCCGTGACCGAGCCCGGCGCCATCCGCCGCCTGCTGGTCGAGCAGGTGACCGGGACCGTGCGCTGGCGCGAGTCGATCGCCACGATGGCCGAGGGCGGCGTCACCGAGTTTTGGGAGATCGGCGCGGGCAAGGCCCTGTCGGGAATGATCAAGCGGATCGCCAAGGACGTGACGGTGCGCAACGTGGGCACTCCTGCCGATGTGGCGGCGCTGAAGGGCTGACCGGCGGACCGGGGCGCCGCCCCGGACCCCGGGGGTATTTGGACAAAAAAGAAGAGGCTTGGGATGTTCGATCTGACGGGAAAGACCGCGCTGGTGACTGGCGCGTCGGGCGGGATCGGCGGCGCGATCGCCGAGGCGCTGCATGGGGCGGGAGCCACGGTTGCGCTGTCCGGGACCCGCGAGGCGCCGCTGCGCGCGCTGGCCGACCGACTGGGCGAGCGGGCGCATGTCGTGACCGCGAACCTGGGCGATGCGGAATCGGTCCTGGCGCTGCCGAAGGCCGCGGCCGAGGCGATGGGGTCGATCGACATCCTGGTCAACAATGCCGGAATCACGCGCGACAACCTGTTCATGCGCATGTCGGATGACGAATGGGCGCAGGTGCTGGACGTGAACCTGACCAGCACCTTCAAGCTGTCGCGCGCGGTGCTGCGCGGCATGATGAAGGCGCGGTGGGGGCGGATCGTCAACATCACCTCGGTCGTGGGGGCCACGGGCAATCCGGGGCAGGGCAACTATGCCGCCGCCAAGGCGGGCGTGGTCGGCATGTCGAAATCGCTGGCCTACGAGGTCGCCAGCCGCGGGATCACGGTGAACTGCGTGGCGCCCGGCTTTATCGAGACGCCGATGACCGACAAGCTGACCGACGACCAGAAGGGCAAGATCCTGACCCAGATCCCCGCCGGCCGCATGGGCAGCGCCGAGGAGATCGCCGCCGCGGTCCTGTACCTGTCCAGCCCCGAGGCCAGCTATGTCACCGGGGCCACGCTGCACGTCAACGGCGGCATGGCGATGGTCTGACCCGGCGTCCGCGGCCGGGATTGCGCGCACGAAACCGTGCGAAATCGGTTGCATGAGGGTTCATGGGTGCTATATCCCCGCCTTTAGCAGCAGGGGAACCGCCCTGTGCTGAACCGGACCGCGTGTCCGTGCAAAACTTGGGCGGATGCCCGCGAGAATGAGGATATGACATGAGCGATATCGCTGATCGCGTGAAGAAGATCGTGGTCGAGCATCTGGGTGTCGACGAGGACAAGGTGGTCGAATCCGCTTCGTTCATCGACGACCTGGGTGCCGACAGCCTCGACACCGTCGAGCTGGTCATGGCGTTCGAGGAAGAGTTCGGGATCGAGATCCCCGACGATGCCGCCGAAACCATCCAGACCGTCGGCGACGCGGTGACCTTCATCAAGGGCGCGGTCTGATCCACGCTTTTGGCCGCGCCCCGGTGCGGCAGGATTTGCGGCGCCCCCAAAAGGGAGGCGCCGTTTTTCATGGCCGGGTGGCGGATCAGCGGCCCAGCTTGGCGTGCACCTCGTCCAGGTCGACCTCGCCCAGGGGCATCTTGTTGTCCGGATCGTCGAAGTCGTAGCGGAACAGCCGGAAGTCGTCCTTGTAGATCTCCCAGATCAGGTGCCGCGACAGGTCGTCGAAATAATCGCTGACCTTATGCGCGCGCTTGGGGCCGTGGCCTTCGGATTCGTTGAACCGGGGCACCTGATCCAGATCGATCGCGACTTTGGTGTCGGCGGCGGCCAGCACCTTTGCCATGCCCTCGTTGAACGCCTCGGTGAAGAAGATCTGGTCGTAGCGCCCGCCGTTCACGATGAAGGTCGAGATGTGGCCCGACATGGCCGACCAGTGGATGTCGGGCTCCATCGGCTTGCGGAACCGGACGGTGTCGCGCGCGAACAGCAGAAAGCGGCGGAAACTGGCGATCTGGTCGAATTCGAAGCCGTTGTCGGGGCTGCCCACGTCGATGCCGTAACGCTGGACCAGCTGCGGGACCAGGTTGCCGCGATAGCGGCGGCCGTTGCGCTGGATGCCCGCGATCTTGTCGAAGAACGACGACAGCAGCCGGGCATAGGGGTTGCGCACGCAGGTGAAAATCACGCCCGAACGCGCCCGGACCGCGCGTTCGATCGGATCGTGGCTGTGGTCCTGGGCCCATTTGTGCAGCCCGTCGGTCGAATCGTGGATGTCCCCGTCGAAGAAGCGGCCGTGGTCGGAATGGAACATGATCTGGCCGATCGTCGAGCAGGCGCATTTCGGCACCACCCGATAGATCAGGCTTTCGCTTTCCGTCATCCAGACACCGGGGAAACCCATCGTGACATCCACTTCGCTTGCGATCAGCGGGTCAGAGGTCCTGGCGTCGGGCCGTCCTGCTTGTCCCACCGACAAAAAAGGTTACACATTCAAACCAAAACCCGCAGACATATTCAACGCCTTACGTCAAACTGCACCTATTTGGCCCCGGGGGACCGTCCAGCGCATGGCACGCATCGCCTTCATCCTGCTGATGCACAAGGACCCGCAGGGTGTGATCGATCAGGCGCGGCGTCTGACGGCGACGGGGGATTACGTGTCGATCCATTTCGACAAGCGTGCCCCGCGGGCGATGTTCCAGCAGATCCGCGATGCGCTGGACGACCATCCCCGCGTGACCTTTGCGGCGCGTCGGCGCAGATGCGGATGGGGGGAATGGTCGCTGGTCGCCGCCACCCTGGAGGCTCTGCGCGCGGCCGAGACGGCGTTTCCCCAGGCCACGCATTTCTACATGCTGTCGGGCGACTGCATGCCGATCAAGTCGGCGGAATTCGCGTACAATTATCTGGATGCCGAAGATTGCGACTACATCGAAAGCTTCGACTTCTTCAACAGCGACTGGATCAAGACCGGCCTGCGCAAGGAGCGGCTGATCTATCGCCACTGGTTCAACGAACGCAGCCACAAGGCGCTGTTCTATGCCAGCCTGCAGCTGCAGCAGCGGCTTGGGCTGACGCGGCGGGTGCCCGACGATCTGCAGGTGATGATCGGGTCGCAATGGTGGTGCCTGCGCCGCCAGACGGTCGAGGCGATCCTGGACCTGATCCGCGCGCGCCCCGAGATCGTGCGCTTCTTCAGCACCACCTGGATCCCGGACGAGACGTTCTTTCAGACCCTGGTGGCCCATGTCGTGCCGCGCCAGCAGATCCGCACCCGCACGCTGACCTTCCTGATCTTCAGCGATTACGGGATGCCGATCAATTTCCACAACGACCATTACGACCTGCTGCTGCGCCAGGATTACCTGTTCGCCCGCAAGATAAGCCCCGAGGCGCAGGAACTGCGCGCCCGCCTTGGCGCGCTGTGGCAGGCCACGGGGCAGGATTTCACCATCTCGGCCGAGGGGCGGCGGCTGTTCAGCTTTCTGACCGGCCGCGGGCGCATCGGGCGCCGCTTTGCCCCGCGGTTCTGGGAGACGGACGGCAGTCTGGGCGCCGAACGCGTGGTCCAGATCGTGGTGGCCAAGAAATGGCACGTCGCCAAGCGGCTGACGGCGGCCATCCGCGCCGCTACGGACATTCCTGCGGTCGATTACGTGTTCAACGAACAGGACGCGCACCTGCCGGACATGGGCGGCGTGGCATCGACCGTGGACAAGCGCGAGCGTCACCGCCGCGCGCTGGTCAAGCTGATGTTCGAGCAGTTCGGCAGCGACCGGCTGGTGTTCTGCGTCGATCCGTCGGCGGTCAGCCTGATCGCCGATTTCGACGCCGACCGGGCGCAGACGCGGGTGCTGTTCGTGGACAGCCGGTTCGACGACGATTACGTCCGCGGTCATATGGGCAGGGTCGGCCTGGTCAGCCCGGACGCCCCGTCCGACATCGTCCACCGCCTGCTGCCCATCGTGCGCAACGACCTGCAGCACGAGGCGGACCGCCTTAGGGAGGCGGGGTTCCGCCATCTGGCGACCATTTCGGAATCCGCGGGGCCCGATCGCAACGCCGCGGCGCTGGCCGCGTTCCTTGGGGTGCCCGAGCCGCAGGCCCGCGCCCTGGCGGAGACGCCGCATCTTTTTGCCGACTGAAGGAAGACATTCATGGCCTATGACGACAGCAACATCTTTGCCCGCATCCTGCGCGGAGAGATCCCCAACGACACCGTGGCCGAGAATGATCACGCCCTGGCGTTCCGTGACATCGCGCCCAAGGCGCCCAGCCATGTCCTGGTGATCCCCAAGGGCCGCTATGTCGCCTTCGACGATTTCGCGGCCAACGCGTCCGAGGCCGAGATCGCGGGCTTCATGCGGCTGTGCGCCCAGGTCTGCGCGCTAGAGGGGGTGGGCCTGGATCGGGGCAACGGGTTCCGCGCCATCACCAATGCAGGCCATGACGGCGTGCAGGAGGTGCCCCATTTCCACCTGCACATCATGGGCGGGTCGATCATGGGGCCGATGATCGGGGCGCGCGGCTGATCTAGTCGCGGGTCAGTTCGACGAAGACGTCCTCCAGGTCGGGCTGTTCGGCGGCGACGTCCAGGATCGGCACGCCCGCGGCGCGCACCGCGTCCAGGATCTGGTCGGCGCGCAGCCGCGACGGGGGATAGGTGATCGCCAGCCGCCCGTCGGGCCGCGTCTCTGGGCGCGCGCCCGCGGGCAGGGGCGGGTGCGGTACCGCGCCGCCCGTGTCCAGCACCAGCGTCTTGCCGTCAGTACGCGACAGCAGGTCCTGGGTCGATTGACGCACCACCACCTGGCCGTGATTGATGATGGCGATCTCGTCGCACATCTGTTCGGCCTCCTCCAGGTAATGGGTGGTCAGGATGATGGTCATGCCCTGTTCGTTCAGGCGGCGGACATTCTTCCACAGCATCTCGCGCAGGGTGATGTCGACGCCCGCGGTGGGTTCGTCCAGGACCAGGATGTGCGGGCGATGGACCAGCGCCTTGGCCAGCAGCAGCCGCCGCTTCATCCCGCCTGACAGGTTCCTGGCATAGGCGTTGGCCTGGTCGGTCAGGCCCACCAGTGCCAGCAGCTCATCGGTCCAGCGTTCGGATTTCGGCACGCCGTAAAGGCCCGCCTGGACCTCCAGGCTGGCGCGGGGAGAAAAGAACGGGTCCATGTTCAGTTCCTGGGGCATGACCCCGATGGCGGCGCGCGACTGGCGCGGGTTCACGTCCTGGTCGAACCCCCAGATGGAAACCTTTCCGGCAGTCTTGTTCACCAGCCCCGCCAGGATGTTGATCATCGTCGACTTGCCCGCGCCGTTGGGGCCCAGAAGGCCGAAGATGCTGCCGGCGCGGATGGTCAGGTCGACACCCTTGAGCGCGTCCTTGGCCGGGGCGTTGCCTTGGGCGGCATAGGTCTTGCGAAGACCGGTGATCTGGATGGCGTCGGGCATGGGATGATCCTTGCAGAGCTTGCGAAGGCAGGCGGCGCTGCGCTAATGGGGTTAGACCAGATGATGCACGCCGCCACAAGAAGGCCAGCCATGACGCAGCACGTGACGCCCGAGACCCCCCTGTCGACCGAAACCGGGCCAGAGGCCACGACCCGCCCCGCCCCCGTGACCGAGGTGGTGACCCGCTGGCGCGTCAGCTGCGACGGCGATGATGCGGCGGGCCTGGGCCATCCGCGCGTCTGGCTGGCGATCAGCCCGGACATGGGGTTTGTCGATTGCGGTTATTGCGACAAGCGCTTTGTGATCGACCGCGATCACGCCCACGACGACCATTGACCCGCTGAGGATCGTCCCGACCCGCGTCGGTTTGCCGCCCCCATCGAGGGGGCCGTCAAACCGGGGCGGCCTTGCCGCCCGGCGCATCCCCGCGGGTCTTGCCCTTGCCCCGGCAGCGGTCCGAGCAGTAGCGGACATTGTCCCAATCGCGTTCCCATTTCTTGCGCCACGCGAAGGGCAGGCCGCAGGCCGCGCAGATCTTGGTCGGCAGGTCGGATTTGCGGCGCATCTTGGGCATGACGGTTTCCTGGGGGCATCGCGCTGGAAGATCGGTCCCGGTCGTGGCACAAGGCGGCCCTGACCAGCAAGGATAGGTGATCATGGGCGAGCGTTTCGGCAAGGGCTGTCATCTGCATCTGATCGACGGATCGGCCTTCATCTTCCGCGCCTATCACGCGCTGCCGCCCCTGACGCGCAAGTCGGACGGGCTGCCGGTGGGCGCGGTCGCGGGGTTCTGCAACATGCTGTGGCGCTATGTGCAGACCGATGACGGGCATACCGCGCCGACCCATGCGGCGGTGATCTTCGATCATTCCTCCAAAACCTTCCGCAACGAGATCTATCCCGCCTACAAGGCGCAGCGCCCCGAACCGCCCGAGGACCTGCGCCCGCAATTCCCGCTGACCCGCGACGCGACCCGCGCCTTCAACATCGCCTGCATCGAGACCGAGGGCTATGAGGCCGACGACATCATCGCGGCCATGGCCTGCGCGGCGCGCAATGCCGGCGGCACGGCCACGATCATCAGCAGCGACAAGGACCTGATGCAGCTGATCGGCGATGGCGTCGACATGCTGGACCCGATCAAGAACAAGCTGATCGGCCCCGACGAGGTCTTCGAGAAGTTCGGCGTCGGTCCCGACCGCGTCGTGGACGTGCAGGCGCTGGCGGGCGATGCGGTCGACAACGTGCCGGGTGCGCCGGGCATCGGCATCAAGACCGCGGCCCTCTTGATCCAGGAATACGGCGATCTGGAGACGCTGCTGTCGCGTGCCGAGGAGATCAAGCAGCCCAAGCGCCGTCAGACCCTGATCGAGCATGCAGACCAGATCCGCGTCAGCAAGCGCCTGGTCCAGCTGGATTGCGACACGCCGCTGGACGTGACGCTGGAATCGCTAGAGGTGAAGGCCCCCGATGCAGACCGCCTGCTGGCCTTCCTGTCCGAGATGGAGTTCCGCACGCTGACGAACCGCGTGGCGGAATCCCTGGGCGCCGAGGCCCCGGCCGTACAGGCGGCCCCCGCCAGCGAGGCGCCCGCGGCCCCTGATCAACCCGCCATCGACACCGGCGGCTATGAGACGGTGACCACGCCCGAGGCGCTGGACGCCTGGATCGCCGCGATCCGCGAGGCGGGGCAGGTCGCCATCGACACGGAAACCACGAGCCTGGACGAGATGCAGGCCGATCTGGTCGGCATCAGCCTGGCGGTCGCGCCGGGGCGGGCGTGTTACATCCCCCTGGGCCATGTCGCGGGGGGCGACGACCTGTTCGGCCAGTCCGCGCGGGTGGCGGGGCAGCTGGACCCCGCCGCCGTGCTGGCCGCGCTGAAGCCGGTGCTGGAGGATGCCGCGATCCTGAAGATCGGGCAGAACCTGAAATACGACTGGAAGATGCTGGCCCGCCACGGGGTCCAGATGGCCCCGATCGCCGACACGATGCTGATGTCCTATGCGCTGAACGCGGGCACGCACAATCACGGCATGGACGAGCTGGCCGAACGCTATCTGGGCCACAAGTGCATCCCCATCAAGGAGCTGATCGGTTCAGGCAAGAGCCAGATCCATTTCGGCCAGGTCGCCATCGACAAGGCCGCGCCCTATGCGGCGGAGGATGCTGATGTCACGCTGCGCCTGTTCCAGCATTTCGCGCCGATGCTGCCGGTGGAGAAGGTCTCGACCGTCTATCACACGCTGGAACGCCCGATGATTCCGGTCCTGGCCCAGATGGAGATGGCGGGCATCCGCATCGACACCGACGTGCTGAAGCGCATGTCGAACGCATTCGCGCAGAAGATGGCCGGGCTGGAGGATGAGATCCACGGGCTGGCGGGGCAGAGCTTCAACATCGGCAGCCCCAAGCAGCTGGCCGAGATCCTGTTCGACAAGATGGGACTGAGCGGCGGCAAGCAGGGCAAGACCGGGGCATTTTCCACCAGCGCCGACGTGCTGGAGGATCTGGCCGCCGAAGGCCACGACCTGCCCGCGCGGGTGCTGGACTGGCGCCAGATCAGCAAGCTGAAATCGACCTATACCGACGCGCTGCCCACCTATGTGAATGCCGAGACGGGGCGGGTCCATACCAGCTATTCGATCACCGGGGCGCAGACGGGGCGGCTGTCCTCGACCGAGCCGAACCTGCAGAACATCCCGATCCGGACCGAGGAGGGCCGCCGCATCCGCCAGGCCTTCATCGCACCCGAGGGGTTCAGGCTGGTGGCTCTGGACTATAGCCAGATCGAGCTGCGGATCCTGGCGCATGTGGCCGACATCCCGGCGCTGAAGCAAGCCTTCCGCGAGGGGATCGACATCCACGCCATGACCGCCAGCCAGATGTTCGGCGTCCCGGTCGAGGGGATGGACCCCATGATCCGCAGGCGCGCCAAGGCGATCAATTTCGGCGTGATCTACGGCATCTCGGGGTTCGGGCTGTCCAGGAACCTGCGCATCCCGCGGGCCGAGGCGCAGAGCTTCATCGACACCTATTTCGAACGCTTCCCCGAAATCCGCGCCTATATGGACAAGACCGTCGCCGACGCGAAGCAGGACGGATACGTCACAACGCTGTTCGGGCGGCGGATCAACACGCCGGGCATCAACACCTCAGGGCCTGCTGCCGGGGGCGCGCGGCGCGCGGCCATCAACGCGCCGATCCAGGGGGCTGCGGCCGACATCATCCGCCGCGCGATGATCCGCATGCCCGACGCGATCCGCGACCTGCCTGCGCGAATGCTGCTGCAGGTGCATGACG
Organism: Paracoccus sp. Arc7-R13; assembly: GCF_004010775.1. Classification (NCBI taxonomy): domain Bacteria; kingdom Pseudomonadati; phylum Pseudomonadota; class Alphaproteobacteria; order Rhodobacterales; family Paracoccaceae; genus Paracoccus; species Paracoccus sp. Arc7-R13. The sequence goes on from NZ_CP034810.1 coordinate 1,012,010, forward strand.
AACTGGTCTTCGAGGTGCGCGAGGATGCGGTGGACGACCTGATCGCCCGCGCCCGGACCATCATGGAGGCTGCGCCCGAACCGTCGGTGCGCCTGTCGGTGCCCCTGGTCGTGGATGCGGGGCAGGGGATGAACTGGGCCGAGGCGCACTGACACCACACCTCGCTCCTGCCGGCGCTTTGTGGCGGGCGAACGATTCGGTTCGCCTGTCGTTGCGCCGCGCACCCCATGGGCCTATCTTGGGGTCACCATGCGCCCCCCCGTTCCGACCCAGGTTCAACCGTCAAGCCCCCTGCAAGGCGGTGCGCGCTGCGGCGACTGCCCCATCCGCTATCGCGCCGTCTGTGCGCAATGCGAGGGCGACGAGCTGGCCCTGCTGGAACGGATGAAGTTCTATCGCAGCTTCGAGGCCGGCCAGCCGATCGTCTGGGAGGGCGACCGGATGGATTTCGTGGCCTCGGTCGTCAGCGGGGTGGCGACGCTGACCCGGACGCTGGAGGACGGGCGCGCCCAGATGGTGGGCCTGCTGCTGCCCAGCGATTTCCTGGGCCGGCCGGGGCGCGACACGGCCGCCTACAACGCCACCGCCGCGACGGGGCTGGTGCTGTGCTGTTTCCGGCGCGGGCCGTTCGACCAGTTGATGCAGCGCATCCCGCATCTGGCGCATCGCCTGCTGGAGATGACCCTGGACGAGCTGGACGCGGCGCGCGAATGGATGCTGCTTCTGGGCCGCAAGACGGCACGCGAGAAGATCGCCTCGTTCATCGCCATCATCGCGCGGCGGCAGGCGGCCTCGCAGAAGCGCCGCCCGGCGGGCCGCATCGTGCTGGAGCTGCCTTTGACGCGCGAGGCGATGGCCGCCTATCTGGGCCTGACCATCGAGACGGTCAGCCGCCAGATGACCGCCCTGCGCCGCGACGGCATCATCGAGATCGTGGGCAAGCGTGGCGTCACCCTGACCGATTACGCCCGGCTGATCGCCGAATCGGGCGGGACGGGCGACGACGGGGCGACCGCCTGAGGGCGGCGCTTTTCATCGCGTGCTCGCTCTGCTAAGCGGCAGCTTCCCGGTCGCAGCCTACCCGGGTCACAAAAACAAGGGTTCAAACATGCACACTGCACTTGTCTGCTCGGGCGGGCTGGATTCCGTCTCGCTTGCCCATGTCCTTGCGTCCCAGGGGCGCCTGTCGCGCATCGTCAGCTTTGATTACGGCCAGCGCCATCGCAAGGAGCTGGATTTTGCCGGCGCCTGCGCCCTGCGGCTGGGCGTGCCGTTCCACCTGGTCGACCTGTCGGGACTGGGCGCGGCGCTGTCGGGATCGGCGCTGACCGACGATCTGGCCGTGCCCGACGGCCATTACGCCGAAGAGACGATGCGCGTGACGGTGGTTCCCAACCGCAACGCGATCATGCTGACCGTGGCCTTCGGCATCGCTGCCGCCAATGGCGATGCGGCGGTGGCGGCCGCGGTCCACGGGGGCGATCACTTCATCTATCCCGATTGCCGGCCCGGTTTCACGGACGCCTTCGCCGCCATGCAGCGCGCGGCGCTGGAGGGGTATGCCGATGTCGTGCTGGACGTGCCCTTCGTTCACCGCACCAAGGCCGACATCGTAACGGCGGGCGCTGCCGCGGGCACGCCCTTTGCGCAGACCTGGTCCTGCTACAAGGGCGGGGCGCGCCATTGCGGACGCTGCGGCACCTGCGTGGAGCGGCGCGAGGCGTTCCACCTGGCGGGCGTGGCCGATCCGACCGACTACGACGATGCCGATTTCTGGCAGGCGGCGGTGGCCGCCCATGCCGCGGGGGGCGCGTGATGTTCCGCATCAGCAAGGAGTTCCATTTCAGCGCGTCGCACCGCCTGGACCATCTGGCGCCCGATCATCAATGCGCGCGGCTGCACGGGCACAACTATATCGTCGTGGTCGAATTGGCGGCGCCGGATCTGAATGCCGACGGCTTCGTGCGCGATTACCACGAACTGGCGGCGCTGAAGGCCTATGTCGACGGGACGTTCGACCACCGGCATCTGAACGAAGTGCTGGACGTGCCCTCGACCGCCGAGAACCTGGCGCGGCATTTCTTCGACTGGTGCCGGGCACGCTGGCCCGAGACCAGCGCCGTCAAGGTCAGCGAGACGCCCAAGACCTGGGCCGAGTACCGGCCATGAAACCCCTGCGCATCGCGGAAATCTTTGGCCCCACCATCCAGGGGGAGGGCGCCCTGATCGGACAGCCCACGGTCTTTGTCCGGGCAGGGGGGTGCGATTACCGCTGTTCGTGGTGCGATTCGATGCATGCGGTCGACAGCGCCTTTCGCGATAGCTGGGCCGCGATGCAGACCGCCGAGGTCTGGGCGCAGGTGCGCGCGCTGTCGGGCGGGCGGCCGCTGACGGTATCCATTTCCGGCGGCAATCCGGCCATCCAGGACTTTGGGCCGCTGATCGCGACGGGCCGGGCCGAGGGCTACGGCTTCGCGCTGGAGACGCAGGGATCGGTGGCGCGCGACTGGTTCGCGGACCTGACGCTGCTGGTGTTGAGCCCCAAGCCGCCCTCCAGCGGCGAGACGCCCGACCCGGCGGCCTTCGAGGCCTGTCTGGCGGCGGCGCAGGGCACGCGGACGGTGCTGAAGATCGTCGTCTTCGACGATGCCGATTATGCCTGGGCGCGCGATTGGGCGGGGCGGTATCCGGATCTGGACCTGGTTTTGCAGCCGGGGAACCCGGAGGTGGACCCGGACGTGCCCGTCGCGGCGCAGGATGTCGCGGACCGGCTGCTATGGCTGGTCGACAAGGTGATGGCGGACGGCTGGTTCCGACCCCGTCTGCTGCCGCAGCTGCATGTCCTGCTGTGGGGCAACCGGCGCGGCGTCTGAGTTGCGTTCCGCGACGGCGGGGGGACTGGCCGTCCCCCCGCACCCCCCTGCGCGCATCCCCGCAAGGCGGCGTACGTCTTCAACGCGCCAGGAAGACCGGCACGCGCGCCTGTTCCAGCATGTTGCGCGTCGCACCGCCCAGGATCGCCTCGCGCAGGCGGGAATGGCCATAGGCGCCCATCACCACCATGTTGGCATCGACCTCTATCGCGCGGCGGTTGATCTCGTCGCTGATGCGGGGGGCGGTGCGGGCCAGCACCGCGATCTGGGCGTGGACGCCGTGCCGCGTCAGCATCTGCGTCAGCGCCCCCCCCGGATCGGAGCGTTCCGGCCCGCTGCTGCGCGGATCGATGCAGGTGACCTCGACCATCTCGGCGGCGCGCAGCAGGGGCAGGGCGCGGCGGATGGCGGCCAGGGCCTCGGCGGACTGGTTCCAGGCGATCAGGATGCGGCGCGGCGCGGCAACCGGCTCGCAGCCCTGCGGCAGGACCAGGACGGGGCAGGCCCCCTCGAACAGCGCGGCCTCGGTGATCAGTTCGGCGTCGCCGGGCTGGCCCTTGGCATAGGGGCTGGCCAGGATCGCCAGGTCCGAGAACCGCGCCCGCAGGCCCACCAGCGATGCGATGCCCAGGGACTGGGTCACCGCGGCCTCGCAGGACCAGCGCAGGTCGTGGGACGCGGCCATGCGGTCGCGCACCTTGCGGTCCAGCGCATTGGCATCGGTCAGCGCGCTGTCGATCGCCTCCTGCCATCCATAGGATGTGCCGCCGGGAAAGAAGTACCCGGCCTGGCTGTGGTCTATGCCCAGGCAGAGGATATCCAGATGCGCGTCATGCGCCGCGGCAAGCGCCGCGGCATCGTCCAGCTGCGGCACCTGGAACGGGTGGCTGAGGACTGTCAGGATCGTCTTGTAGGCCATGATCGCCTCCTGTTGCGGATAAGCCATCGTAGCGGTGCGGAGCGGGCGGCGCCTTGATCCTGATCAAACCCCGCGCGATGCGCAGCAGCGAAGGGACGCCGTCAATCGTGCCGCGGGGATCCATCAGGACGCTTGTCACGGCCGCGCGTTGGCTCTGGTAGCGCGCCGGCCCTGGTCGCGGGCGATGCGGGGCGCAGCGCTGGCAGCACTGGAGGGGCGATGCAGGAGTGCCGCGTCATCACGGATCCTGCCGTTCCGACGACGGTGGCGGCATGGGCACAGACCTGCCGCCTGGTTCATGACCCCGGTCCAGGGCCGTTCCGCATGTCGCATGTGGCGGCAGGCCGGTCCGGACCCGGCGGATGACCCGGTCACAGACCCGAACGGGCCGCCCCGCCGCCGGGCTATGCGACCAGTTCGCCGTGCAGCGAGTTGCGCTGGCTGCCGATGATGCGCACGGGGCGCAGGTCACCGACCTGGACGCGGTCGGTGTCGACGAAGACGGAATGCAGATAGTCGGACTTGCCGATCATCTGGCCCGCCTCGCGGCCCGCCTTCTCGAACAGCACGTTGACGGTGCGACCGATCATGCCGTCCTGGACCGCATGCTGCTGACGGGTCAGCAGGGCTTGCAACTCCTGCAGGCGGGCGTCGGCCACGGCGGCGTCGACCTCGGGGCGGTCATAGGCGGGGGTGCCCGGACGCGGCGAATACTTGAAGCTGTAGGCCATGCCGAAGCCCACCTGTTCGATCAGGCGCAGGGTGTCGGCGTGATCCTGGTCCGTCTCTCCGGGAAAGCCGACGATGAAGTCGCTGGTCAGCAGGATGTCGGGACGCGCCGCGCGGATGCGGTCGATCAGGCGCAGATATTGGTCCGACGTGTGCTTTCGGTTCATCGCCTTGAGGATGCGGTCGCTGCCCGACTGCACGGGCAGGTGCAGATAGGGCATCAGGTGGGGCACGTCGCGATGCGCCTCGATCAGGTCATCTGCCATGTCGTTGGGATGGCTGGTGGTATAGCGGATCCGCAGCAGCCCGTCGATCTCGCCCAGGGCGCGGATCAGGGCGCCGAAACCGCCCGGGCCCCCATGCCAGCCGTTGACGTTCTGGCCCAGCAGGGTGATCTCGCGCACGCCGCGTCCGACCAGGTCGCGGGCCTCGGCCAGGATGCGTTCGGCGGGGCGGCTGACCTCGGCGCCGCGGGTATAGGGCACCACGCAGAAGGCGCAGAACTTGTCGCAGCCCTCCTGCACGGTCAGGAAGGCCGCGGGCGCGCGCCGCGTTGCGCGGGGGGCGGGCAGGTGGTCGAACTTGTCTTCTTCGGGGAAATCGGTGTCGATGGCGGGCGCCTCGCCGCGCACCATGGCGGGCAGGCGGTGATAGGTCTGCGGCCCGACGACCAGATCAACCAGCGGCATCCGGCGGATGATCTCGGCCCCCTCGGCCTGGGCCACGCAGCCCGCGACACCGACCTTCAGGTCGGGGCGCGCGGCCTTCAGGGGCTTCAGCCGGCCCAGGTCGCTATACAGCTTCTCGGCCGCCTTCTCGCGGATGTGGCAGGTGTTCAGCAGGACCATGTCGGCGTCCGACTGATCCTCGGTCAGGACATAGCCCTCGGCGCCCATCGCCTCGGCCATGCGCTGGCTGTCATAGACGTTCATCTGGCACCCGTAGGTCTTGATGAACAGTTTCTTCGCGGCCGGGTTATGGGCGGTCATGTCATGCCTGTTCCTGAAGGTCGCGCAGCGATACAGGAAATGCAGGCTTTTGGAAAGGCACGGGATGGAGAGCGACCTGACCACCATCCGCAACATCGGCCCCGCCACCGCGCAGGCGCTGATCGCGGCCGGCGTGCCGGACGCGGCGGCGCTGCGGGCGATGGGGGCGGACGCGGCCTATCGCGCCTTGATGGACGCCGGAGAGCGTCCGCATTTCATCGGATATTACGTGCTGCACATGGCGCTGCAGGGGCGGCCCTGGAACGACTGCAAGGGCGCCGAAAAGGCCGCCCTGCGCGCGCGGTTCGACGCGCTGGTGGCCGAGCGTCGCCCGATGACGGCGCTGGAGGCGGCGCTGGACCAGATCGGCCTGCGCCGCCCCTGACGGCCTACTGACCGGCGTTCTTGGTTTCGAACATCAGCCCCTTGGCGCTGCGCTCGGGAAAGCCCGGCCAATAGCTGTGGGTCGCATCTGGCGTGCCCGCGTCATCGACCGACCAGACCCCGTCCTCGGCATCGGGCACCAGGTCCAGGAAGGCGCCGCGATCCTCGCCCTTCAGGTGCTGGTCCAGGAAGGCCGTGGTGAAATGCTGCAGGACGTTGTTCATTCGCACGCTGTCCCAGACCGGATCGGCGTAATGGTCGAAGGGCGCGCGGCCCAGGGATTCCGAGAAGGCCCAGGCCTCGACCGGGGCGGGGATCGGGGCAGCGGCGTTGTGGTTGGCATGATCGAAGGTCAGAAGGTGCCGTGTCGCCGCGGTCGTCTGGTCGAAGATCTGCCGGATCGCGTCATAGATCGACACGTCGTCATCGCTGCCCGCGACCAGCAGCAGCGGCTTGGTCATGCCGGCCAGCCCGTCCGCGTCCCAGAACTCGTGCTGGCGGCCCCAGGGGGCGATGGCCACGATGGCCTTGACGCGCGGATCGACCAGGGCGGCGTGATCCTCGCTGCCCGCGGCCAGCCGGGACAGCAGCTTCTGCGGCGGGATGAAGCGTTCGGGCTCGGTCCGGTCGATGGCGGTCTGCGACAGGCCCGCGCCGCCAAAGATCATCGCGCCGTATCCGCCCATGGAATAGCCCACGACGGCCGCCGTGTCGGCATCGGTGATCGCGCCGATCTCGTCCTCCAGCCCGGCCATGCTGTCCAGCAGGAACCGCTGGTCCACCGCCCGGTTCACCAGGGTCGAGGCAAACGCCCCCATGTCGTCGTACGTGCTGTCGGGATGGTCTGCGGCGACAACGACGTATCCCTTGGAGGCCAAGTTCTCGGCCAGGTGGCTCATCAGATAGCGGTTGCCGGGATAGCCGTGCGACAGGATGACCAGCGGGAAAGACCCCTCGGCCGGCGCCGCGTCGCGGGCGGCGCTGCCGGACAGGGTGGTGGGCGTGACCCCGTCGCGCAGGATCGTGTCATAGGTGGTGCCGGGTTCGGTGCCGTCGGCCGCAGGATACCAGATCTCTGCCTGCAGGGTGCGTTCCGCGGTGGGGGGCGTGCCCGTGGCGGTGGTCGCGATCACGTCGATGCGGTCGGGGTCGGTGAAGCTGGCGGCGCGCACGCCGACCGGATGCGGGCCGCGCGCGGCCAGTTCCGGCGCGTCGGGGCGGATCAGGTCGATGCGGTTTTCGGACAGGGCGGGGGCGGCGCAGGCCAGGGTGGCGGCAGCGGCCAGCATCAGGTGTCTCATGGGGGCTCCTCCGGCGGTTCGGGCGAACTGTGCCCCGGTTGCACGATCTGCACAAGCGTCCCCCATTGAACGCCGCCCGGCGCCCGGCTAGCCTGCCCCCAAGATCCGGCAAGGAGACCGACCATGACCACCCCGCAAAGCTGGGAAGCACGCGCCGACGAATACTCGCTGTACGGCTTCACCGACCTGCCAAGCGTCCACAAGCGCGGCGCCGTCGTCCTGACCCATGGCGAGGGCCCCTATGTCGTCGACGTGAACGGCAACCGCTATCTGGACGCCAATTCGGGCCTGTGGAACATGGTCGCGGGCTTCGACCACAAGGGCCTGGCCCAGGCCGCCAAGGATCAGTACGACCGCTTTCCGGGCTATCACGCGTTCTTCGGGCGGATGTCCGACCAGACCGTGATGCTGTCCGAGAAGCTGGTCGAGGTGTCGCCGTTTTCGCGTGGCAAGGTGTTCTACACGAACTCGGGCTCTGAGGCGAACGACACCATGGTCAAGATGCTGTGGTTCATGCATGCCAGCGAGGGCAATCCGCAAAAGCGCAAGATCCTGACGCGCTGGAACGCCTATCACGGCGTGACCGCCGTGTCGGCCAGCATGACGGGCAAGCCCTATAACGAGGTGTTCGGCCTGCCTCTGCCGGGCTTCATCCACCTGACCTGCCCGCACTACTGGCGTTTCGGAGAGGAGGGAGAGACCGAGGCGGCGTTCACGCAGCGCCTGGCGCGCGAGCTGGACGAGACGATCCAGCGCGAGGGCGCGGACACCATCGCGGGCTTTTTCGCGGAACCCGTGCAGGGTGCGGGCGGGGTCATTCCGCCGTCCGAGGGGTATTTCCAGGCAATCCTGCCGGTGCTGAAAAAGCACGGCATCCCGATGATCGCGGACGAGGTGATCACCGGGTTCGGACGTACGGGCAACACCTGGGGGTCGGTGACCTATGATTTCGTCCCCGACGCGATCATCAGCTCCAAGAACCTGACGGCGGGGCTGTTCCCGATGGGCGCGGTGATCCTGGGGCCGGAACTGACCGACCGCCTGCAGGCCGCCATCGACAAGATCGAGGAGTTCCCGCACGGTTTCACCGCGTCGGGCCACCCGGTGGGCTGCGCGATCGCGCTGAAGGCCATCGACGTGGTGATGAACGAGGGGCTGGCGCAGAACGTCATCGACCTGGCTCCGCGCTTCGAGGACGGGTTGCGGCAGCTGGCGCAGAACCCGAATATCGGCGAATATCGCGGCGTGGGCTTCATGTGGGCGCTGGAGGCGGTGCGCGACAAGGCGACCAAGACGCCCTTCGAGGGGCATCTGTCGGTCAGCGAGCGGATTGCCAACACGTGCACCGACATGGGCCTGATCTGTCGCCCCCTGGGGCAGTCGATCGTGCTGTGCCCGCCCTTCATCCTGACGCCCGCGCAGATGGACGAGATGTTCGAGAAGCTGGACAAGGCCTTGGGCAAGGTCTTTGCCGAGCTGGCCTGAGCGAGGGGCGGGGATGGGTTTCGGAAAGATCGCCGGATGATACCCGCACGCTATGCCCCGATCCTGTTCGGCTTCTTCCTGTCGGGGCTGATGTCGTCGCTGGTGTCGGGGATCGCCACGGTCCGGGCGGTGGGTCTGTCCGACGGGGTCGCGGGGCTGTGGCTGGGGAACTGGCTGTCCAGCTGGGCGGTGGCCTTTCCGGCGGTGCTGGTGGTGGCCCCGGTGACGCGGCATCTGGTCGCGCGACTGACGCGGGCCTGACGACGACCCTGTCGGCGGTTGCGCATGGCGCGGGGTTCGCCTGCGGGTCGTAAGAACCTGTCCGGACGACCGTGCGCGGCGATCGCGCCCCGGGCCGCGGGCCCGTGCTATCGCGACAGCCGCATCGGTTGACCCGTGGTAACCTGCGGTCCATCCGCGGTCATGCGGATCGCGACGGCGCCGCTGCGGCGGAGGCGTGTCGGGTCCAGCAGCAGGCACCGTGGCGTGCCGTCGATGTCGACGGGTTCGGTCGCGACCACGATGCGATCGGGACGACAGGCGGCGGCGGCGCGGGCCCCCGACCCCTTTCCGGTCAGGTGCCAGACCTGCCAGCCGCCGGACAGGGCTGCCAGCCGGTCGCGGCGGTCGCCGGTCCAGGCGGGGCGGGCGGCGGCGGTTTCCTGGTCGGCCATGTCGCCGTCCTCCTGCAGCCAGGTCGAGACGACGAAGGCGCCGCCAGAGGGCTTCGAGATGGCGCGGCCCTCGGGGGTCATCAGGCCCACGGCCTCGCCCTCCGGCGCGATCAGCAGCAGCGGGCGGCGGGCAGTCATCCACTGCGCGGCGGTGGCGATCAGCAGCGTCATCGCCAGCACGAAGCCTGCCTGCGTCAGCACCCCACGCCGCGCCGCGGGGCGCCAGCAGAGGATGCCCAGCACCGCGCCAAAGCCAATCAGCGGCACCACGGCGGCGGGCGGCTTGGCCACACCGGTCACCGCCCCGCCCAGATCGGCCACGAATCGCGCGACCCACAGCATCCATTCCGTGCCGATGCCCATGACCCACAGGGCCGGCGCCTCCATGCCGACCAGGGCCAGGACGGCGCCGATGACGCCAGCGGGCATCACCAGCGTGCCCATGACCGGCACCGCCAGCAGGTTCGCCAGCAGACCGTATTGCGCCATGCGGTTGAAATGCGCCGCGGCGATGGGCGATGTCGCCACGGCGGCGATCAGCGACGACACGATCAGCATCGCCACCGGGCGCAGCCACCATGGCAGGCGCGGGGACACCCGCGCCCAGGGGCCATAGACCAGGATCAGGGCCACGGTGGCGGCAAAGCTCATCTGGAAGCCGGCGCTGACGACGGCCTCGGGCGAGTAGATCAGCACGATGGTCGCGGCCAGGGCGACCGTGCGCAGGGAAATTGCCCGCCTGTCGGCGATGATCGCGCCCAGCATGACGGCGACCATGATGAACGACCGTTCGGTCGCGACCCCGCCGCCGGACAGCCACAGATAGGCCGCCGCCGCCGCCAGCGCGATGCCGGCCGCCCATTTGTGCATCGGTCGCGCCAAGCCGATCCCCGCGCCCTGCACCCCCACCAGGACCATGCGCACCGCGCCATAGACGAAGGCCGCCAGCATTCCCATGTGCAGCCCCGAGATCGAGATGATGTGGTAGAGGTTCGAGGCGCGCATCACTTCGTTCGTCTCCTCGGCGATGCCGGAGCGGTCGCCGGTCATCAGGGCGGATGCCACGGCCCCGGCCTGTCCGCCGATGCGGTCCTGGATCGCGGCGCTGATCGACATGCGCGCCCGGTGCGCCCACCATACGCCCCCCTGCGGCGGCGCCACGGCCATGATCGGCGTGCGCGAATAGCCGACGGCGCCCAGGCCGTCGAACCATGCGAACATCCGAAAATCGAAGCTGCCCGGGGACGACGGGGCGGGGGGCGGGCCCAGATGCCCGGTCAGCATCACCCGCTGGCCCAGGGGCGGCAATGCGTCGTCGCCCATCAGCGACAGGCGCACCCGCGCGGGCGTGCGGTCGGGCGACAGGTCATGCAGCACGACCCCGTCCAGCGTCAGGCGCATCCGGTCGCGCCCCGACCGGTCGATCTGGATCACCCGCCCCTCGACCGGGCCGTAATAGCGCCATTCCAAGACCGGGGCCGCGACATGCGCGGCGCGGAACGCGACCAGGCCGGTGCCGGCGATCACGAAGGACAGCGCCAGCGCGGCCAGATGGACGGCATCGGCCTGCGGCCAGTCGATCCGGCCTCGGTCGGCCCAGAGGGGCGCGTGGCGTGCTATGGTCAGCGACAGCGCCAGCAGGCAGGCCATCACCGTCCAATGGGCCGCGCCGAACAGCGTCGGATGCAGGAACCACAGCCCGATCCCGGCGGACAGGCAGACCGGCACCCAGGGAAACAGTCCCGCGCGCAGCGCCGCGGCGGGGCGCGGGGCGGCCACAGGGCGGGTTGCGGTCTGGGGCAGGGGAGGCGCGACCGCACCCGATTGGGGCAACATCCTTGTCCTTTCGCGACCCGGTGACTATCACTTGGCCGCAAGATGGCACGGGGATGCTTACCAAAGCGTTAACGCCGTGCCGCGCCAGACCCTGCCCGAAGGCCGCCATGACCCAGATCGTTACCCGTTTTGCCCCCTCTCCCACCGGATACCTGCATGTGGGCGGCGCCCGGACGGCGCTGTTCAACTGGCTGTTCGCGCGGGGGCGGGGCGGCAAGTTCCTGTTGCGGATCGAGGATACCGACCGCGCCCGGTCAACCCCCGAGGCCACCGCGGCAATCCTGAAGGGCCTGACCTGGCTGGGCCTGGACTGGGACGGCGAACCCGTCAGCCAGTTCGAACGCAAGGACCGCCATGCCGAGGTCGCCCGCCAGATGCTGGAGCGGGGCTCGGCCTACAAGTGCTTCTCCACCACCGACGAGATCGCGGCCTGGCGCGAGGCGAACCCGCGCCAGCCCTTCCTCAGCCCCTGGCGCGATGCGACCGACCTGCCCGACGCGCCCCATGCGATCCGCCTCAGGGCGCCGCGCGACGGCGAGACGGTGATCGACGATCAGGTGCAGGGCGCGGTGCGCGTGGCCAACGACCAGCTGGACGACATGGTGCTGCTGCGCAGCGACGGCACGCCCACCTATATGCTGGCCGTGGTGGTGGACGATCACGACATGGGCGTGACCCATGTGATCCGGGGCGACGACCACCTGACCAACACCGCCCGCCAGATCCAGATCATCGACGCGATGGGCTGGCCGCGCCCGACCTATGCCCATATCCCGCTGATCCACGGAGAGGACGGCAAGAAGCTGTCCAAGCGTCACGGCGCTGTCGGCCTGCACGAATTCGCGGCCTTGGGCTATCCGCCGGCGGCGATGCGCAACTATCTGGCGCGGCTTGGCTGGAGCCATGGCGACGACGAGCTGTTCGACGATGCCCAGGCCCGCGCCTGGTTCGGGCTGGAGGGGATCGGGCGCGCGCCCGCGCGTCTGGACTTCAAGAAGCTTGAGCATGTCAGCGGGCACCATATCGGTCAAATGCAAGACGATCAGGTGCTGGCCGCGCTGGAGGATTATCTGCGCGAGACCGGCGCCCCCGCGCTGACCGCGACGCAACGTCAGCGCATCCTGGGCGCGATGGCGGCCTTGAAGGAAAAGGCGAAAACCCTGCCTGCGCTGCTGGACCAGGCGCGCTTCGCGATGATCGACCGGCCCGTCGCGGTCGACGAGAAGTCGGCCGAGGCGCTGGATACGGTATCCCGTGGTATGCTGAAATCATTGACTGCCGCAGTGCAGAATGCTAGCTGGAGCCGAGACGATCTGGAGGGGGCGGCCAAGGCGGTCGCAGAGCAGAACGGCGTCGGACTGGGCAAGATCGCGGGGCCGTTGCGCGCCGCCCTGGCCGGGACCAGCGCAACCCCCAGTGTGTTCGACATGATGACTGCGCTTGGCCGCGAGGAGACGCTGGCCCGGCTGCAGGACCAGACCGATTTGGCAGGCTGAAGCCTGCCCTTACATGCCAGGGCTGTCTGACGGGTTTACGCGGCGGACCGCCCGGCCTTAGCCGGAAGGACGCCTTCGCATGGCCGACAAGACCGCTAAACTGCATCTGAACGGGCAGGATTACGACCTGCCGATCCTGTCCCCGACCAAGGGGCCGGATGTCCTGGACATCCGCAAGCTCTATGGCCAGGCGGACGTCTTCACCTATGACCCCGGCTTTACCTCGACCGCCAGCTGCGATTCGACGATCACCTTCATCGACGGCGACAAGGGCGAGCTGTGGTATCGCGGCTATCCGATCGAGCAGCTGGCCGCCAAGTCCTGCTATCTGGAGGTCTGCTATCTGCTGCTGTACGGCGAGCTGCCGACCGAGGTGCAGATGGACGATTTCCGCGCCCGCGTCACGCGCCACACGATGGTGCACGAGCAGATGCACAACTTCTTCCGCGGCTTCCGTCGCGATGCGCATCCGATGGCGACCATGGTCGGCGTCGTGGGAGCCATGTCCGCCTTCTATCACGACTCGACCGACGTGAACGACGAATGGCAGCGCGAGGTCGCGGCGATCCGCCTGATCGCCAAGCTGCCCACGATCGCGGCGATGGCCTATAAATACTCGATCGGCCAGCCCTTCGTCTATCCGCAGAACGACCTGGATTACGCGTCGAACTTCCTGAACATGTGCTTTTCGGTCCCGGCCGAGAAATACGAGGTGAACCCGGCCCTGGCCCGCGCCATGGACCGCATCTTCACCCTGCATGCCGATCACGAGCAGAACGCGTCCACCTCGACCGTGCGCCTGGCGGGATCATCGGGGGCGAACCCGTTTGCCTGCATCGCGGCGGGCATCGCCTGCCTGTGGGGTCCCGCCCATGGCGGCGCCAACCAGGCCTGCCTGGAGATGCTGCGCGAGATCGGCACCGTCGACCGGATCCCGGAATACATCGCCAAGGCGAAGGACAAGTCCGACCCGTTCAAGCTGATGGGGTTCGGCCACCGGGTCTACAAGAACTTCGACCCGCGCGCGACGGTCATGAAGGAATCGGCCGACGAGGTCCTGGACCTGCTGGGCGTGGGCGACAACCCGACGCTGCAGGTCGCCAAGGAGCTGGAGAAGATCGCGCTGGAGGACGAGTACTTCATCGAGAAGAAGCTGTACCCCAACGTCGATTTCTATTCGGGCATCATCCTGGAGGCGATGGGCTTCCCCACGTCGATGTTCACGCCGATCTTCGCGCTGTCGCGCACGGTGGGCTGGATCGCGCAGTGGAAAGAGATGATCGGCGATCCGCAGAACAAGATCGGCCGTCCGCGCCAGCTGTATGTCGGCAGCGACCGCCGCGACTATGTGGACCTGAAGGCGCGCTGAGCGTCCTGGCAGGTCAGGCATGGGGGTCCCTTCGGGGGCCCCTTTTTCGTGGTTGCGCGGGGGGACGCGCGGTGGCAAGGGACCGGACATGAGCGAGATCGAACAGACAGGCGCCACCCGGCTGGCGCTGGTGACGGGGGCCTCTCGGGGGCTTGGGGCGGCGCTGGCCGAAGGGCTGGCGGCGCAGGGCTATCACGTGCTGGCGGTCGCGCGGACCGTGGGCGCGCTGGAGGAGCTGGACGACCGCATCCGTGCGGCCGGTGGCCAGGCGACACTGGCGCCGATGGACGTGACCGAACCCGAGGCGATGAAGCAGATGACCCAGGCCATCGCCGGCCGGTGGGGCGGGCTGGACCTGTGGGCGCATTGCGCGGTTCATGCGGCGCCGATGTCGCCGGCGCCCCATATCGAGGGGCGCGACTGGTCCAAGTCCATGCTGGTCAATGTCGAGGTCACCCGCGGCCTGATCGCCATGCTGGAGCCGCTGCTGCGCCAGCGCCGGGGAACGGCGCTGTTCTTTGACGATGCGCGGGGCGGGCAGAAGTTCTTTGGCGCCTATGGCGCGTCCAAGGCCGCGCAGATCGCGTTGGCGCGCAGCTGGCAGGCCGAGACGGTGCAGACCGGCCCGCGGGTGCTGATCGATTCGCCGGCGCCCATGCCGACCGCGGTCCGTGCGCGGTTCCATCCGGGCGAGGATCGCGGCGCGCTGGCACCGTGCAGGGACGAGGCGGCGCGCATCCTGTCGCTGTTGTGAGGTTTGCGTCCCGCGGCGGCGCGGGGGGCTGCCTGCCCCCCCGCACCCCCCGGATGTCACACCTGGCCGAGCGGTTCGGTCGCCTCCGTCAGCCAGTCCAGGTCCTGTCCCTGAAGATCGGGCGACAGGCTGATCCGAACCTGGGCGTGATAGGCGTCCAGCCAGGCGACATCGTCGGCCGACAGCGCGGCGCGGTCGATCAGGCGGCGGTCGATGGGGCATAGCGTCAGCGTGTCGAAGCCCAGCATCTGGCGGCCCGGTTCGGCATCGGCCTGGGTCACGACGATCAGATTCTCGATCCGGATGCCGAAGCTGCCTTCGCGGTAGTAGCCGGGCTCGTTCGACAGGATCATGCCGGGTTCCAGCGGCACGTCGCTGACGCGGCTGATCCGCGCCGGGCCTTCATGCACGCAAAGTGCCGCGCCGACGCCGTGGCCGGTGCCGTGATCGTAGTCCAGACCCTGCGACCACAGGAACTGACGCGCCAGGGCGTCCAGATGCCCCCCGGTCACGCCGGTCGGAAAGCGCGCCCGCGACAGGGCGATCATGCCGCGCAGCACTGCGGTGAAGGGCCCGACCGCGTCCGGGCGCGGATCGCCCAAGGGCACGGTGCGGGTGATATCGGTGGTGCCGTCGGCGTATTGGCCGCCGGAATCGATCAGCAGCAGGTCGCCCGCGGCCAGCCGACGGTTGGTCGCCTCGGTCACGCGGTAATGGACGATGGCGCCGTTCGGACCGGCGCCCATGATCGTGTCGAAGCTGATGTCGAGGATGCCCTGATCACGGCGCAGCCCCTCCAGTTGGCGGACCACGTCGATCTCGGACAGGGCGGCGGGGTCCTGACGGTCTAGCCATGCCAACAGGCGCACCATGGCCAGCCCGTCACGGTGATGGGCGCTGCGCATGCCCGAAAGCTCTGCCGCGTTCTTGCGGGCCTTGGGCAGGACGGCGGGGTCGGGGCCTGCGACGACGGTGGTGCCCGCGGTCTCCAGGATGCGGAACGCGGCCTCGGGCGCGGAGCCGGGATCGAGGCGCACGGGGCCTTCGAGGTCGGTCAGCGCCGCAGCCAGCGCATCATGCGGCAAAATGTGGACATGATTGCCCAGATGCGCCCGCAGGTCGGCGTCGAACTTGGCCGGGTCCGCGAACAGCGCCAGATCGCCGCTGTCCGACAGCACCGCAAAGGATTGCACCACCGGGTTCTTGGGCAGGTCGCTGCCGCGGATGTTCAGCAGCCAGGATATCGAATCGGGCAGCGTCAGCAGCGCCGCTGCCTGGCCCTGCGCCTTGAGATCGGTGGCCAGGCGGGCGCGTTTCTGCGCCGCGCTCTCTCCGGCGATGGCGTCGGGGTGGATGCGGGCAGGGCCCACGGGCGGGGCGGGGCGGTCGGGCCAGATCGCGTCGACCGGATTGTGGTCCAGCGCGATCAGGGCGATGCCGGTGTCGGTCAGCGCGCCCTCCATCCCGGCGATCTCCTTGCGGGTGTGCAGCCAAGGGTCGAAACCCACGCGCCCGCCCTGCGGCAAGGCCTCGGCCAGCCAGGCGGAGGGACGAGTCTCGGGCCAGGGCACCGGGGTGAAATGACCAAGGTCGATCTGGCTGCGCACCTGCACGCGATAGCGGCCGTCGATGAAGACGCCCGCCTGGTCAGCCGTCACGATCGCGAATCCTGCGCTGCCGGTGAACCCGGTCAGCCAGGCCAGTCGGGCGTCGGCATCGGCCACGTATTCGCCCTGATGCACATCGGCCCGCGGCACGATGACCGCGTCCAGCTGTTCGCGGGCCATCAACTGGCGGAGGGCGGTCAGGCGGGCGGCATGATCGCCACCGCCCGCCGGGTCGTCGAAGGTCTGAAAGCTCACAGCGCGATGGCCTCCATCACCTTGGGTTCGATCACGTTGACGCCGGACAGGGCGTCAATCAGCACCTGCGCCGACTGTTCCAGCAGGGGGAAGGTCTTGTAATGGCAGGGGATCACGGTCTTAAAGTCGAAATAGCGCTTGGCCGCATAGGCCGCGCGCGACATGTCCATGGTGAAATGCCCGCCCGCGCAAAGGATGCCGATGTC
Organism: Paracoccus sp. Arc7-R13; assembly: GCF_004010775.1. Taxonomy (NCBI): domain Bacteria; kingdom Pseudomonadati; phylum Pseudomonadota; class Alphaproteobacteria; order Rhodobacterales; family Paracoccaceae; genus Paracoccus; species Paracoccus sp. Arc7-R13. Next base: position 1,028,887 of record NZ_CP034810.1, read on the forward strand.
TGGCTTGTGCAGGTCGCCCATCCATTCCATGTCGGCCATGATGTCGGTGTCGCCCGAGACATAGATCACATGCCCGTCGCCCGCGATCATGTAACCCGATTCGTGGCCCGCATAGACAGGACCGTCCGGCCCGCTGATCGAGCTGGAATGCGTCGCGTTGACCATCGTCACCTGCGCGCCACCCAGATCGACCGTGCCGCCCTTGTTGAAGCCGATGCCCTCGATCTTGTCGGTCTTTTCCCAATGGCCGATCAGGTCGAAGATGCCCACGACGGGGATCTTCAGCTCCTTGGCAAGGGCCAGCGTGTCGCCGGTATGATCGCCATGGCCGTGGGTGATCAGGATATGCGTGGCGCCGTCGATGGCCTCGGCGCGCCGGTCGTCGGGAAAGACGGGGTTTCCGCTGAACCAAGGGTCGATCAGGATCACGGCCTGTTCGATCTGCAGACGAAAGCCGGAATGGCCAAGCCAGGTCAGTTTCATGGGGTCTCCTTCGCGCTGTCGCGGCAGGTTAGCGGCCGCGTCCGGTCGTGACCAGAACCCCCGGCGGGGTCAAAGGTTGCCGGTCGCGGGTGCCGCATCGTCCAGGCGAAGGCGCAGGCGTTCCCGCCCGCCCCAGGTCGACAGCTCCAGCTTGCCGGCCAGGTGGAACCGCCGCCCCTTGGCGCCGATCAGGCCGGGACCAAGCGGGCCGTCCATCGCGCCCCAGGCCACGGCCTCCATCGGGGGGCTGCCGGGGCTGCGGAACTGCAGGCGCAGGTGGCGGTCGCCCATGGTCGCGGCGCTGTCGATCAGCTGGTCGGAAAACGCAAAGCGCGGCGCGGGGGCGGCCTGCCCGAAGGGACCGGCATCCTCCAGCATGCGGTACATGGGCGCGGTGGCACCCGACGGCTCCAAGAGGCCCGAAATGCGCAGGTCGCCCGACCCGGTGCGGCCCGCCAGATCGCGGGCGATCAGTTCGGCCAAGCGGTCCATCGCGGCGGGGATCTTTGCCTCCTCGACGGTCAGGCCTGCGGCCATGGTGTGCCCGCCGCCCTTCAGCAGCAGACCCTCATGCGCCAGACGCTGGATCGCGCGGCCCAGATCGACGCCGGGGACCGACCGGGCGCTGCCCTTGCCGATGCCGTGATCGACCCCGATCACCACGGATGGCAGATCGGTCGCCTCCTTGACGCGGGCGGCGACGATGCCGACCACGCCCGGATGCCAGCCCGCGCCCGCGGCCCAGGACAGGCGCGCATCGCCCCGCGCCTCGACCTGGGACAGGGCCTCCAGGCGGACGGCGGCCTCGATCGCGCGGCGGTCGTTGTTCAGCGCGTCCAGCTGACGGGCCAGCTGATCGGCCTGCGACGCGTCGCGGCAGGACAGGCACAGTGCGCCCAGATCGGCGCGACCCACGCGCCCGCCCGCATTGATGCGCGGCCCCAGCAGAAAGCCCAGGTGGAACGCGCTTGGCGCGCCGTCCAGCCGGGCGATGTCGGACAGCGCGACCAGACCCGCCCGCTGCCTGCGCGCCATCACGGCCAGACCCTGGCGGACAAAGGCGCGGTTGACGCCGACCAGCGGCGCGACATCGGCGACCGTGGCCAGCGCGACCAGATCCAGCATCGCCATCAGGTCGGGCTGCGGCAGGCCCCGCTGGCGCAGCACGCGACCGGCCTGAACCAGCGTCAGGAACACCACGCCCGCGGCGCACAGATGGCCCAGGGCGCCGTCCTCGTCCATGCGGTTGGGGTTCACGACCGCCAGCGCGGGGGGCAGGGTCTCTCCGCCCAGGTGGTGGTCCAGGACGATCACGTCGCAGCCCGCAGCGGCGGCCAGCGCGTCATGGGACAGCGTCCCGCAGTCGACGCAGACGATCAGGTCATGCGCCGCCGCCAGCGCGGTCATGGCGGGGACGTTGGGGCCATAGCCCTCGTCGATCCGGTCGGGGATATAAAGCGTCGCCTGACGCCCGTGCTGGTGCAGCCAGTCGATCAGCAGGGCGGCCGACGATCCGCCGTCGACATCGTAATCGGCAAAGATCGCGATGCGCTGGCCGTTGACGGCGGCATCGACCAGCCGTTCGGCGGCGACGTCCATGTCGCGCAAGGTCAGCGGGTCGGGCAGCAGGTCGCGCAGCTTGGGCGTCAGGAACCCGGCCGCCTCGGCGGGCGGCACGCCGCGTTCGGCCAGCACGCGGGCCACCGGCAGGGGCAGGGCCGCCTGCTGGGCCAGCCCTTCGGCCAGCCGTTCCAGATCGGCGGGCGGTCCGATCCACCGCCGCCCGGTCAACGAGCTGTCGATGCCCAGAAATGCCGTCATGTGTCTTCTTTGTCCAAGGGCCCCGGGGTCGTCCCGGGACGGGACAGGGGGGCGCGGGGCCCCCCTTACCTCACTTCACCGGGTTGCGATAGGTCATGCGCCGCACCGATCCGGTCTTGGACCGCATCAGGATGGTCTCGGTCGTCAGGTATCCCGGCTCGCGCTTGACGCCGGCGACGATCGAGCCGTCGGTGACGCCGGTCGCGGCAAAGATCACGTCGTCGGTGACCAGGTCGTCGCGGGCATAGATGCGGTCCAGGTCAGTGATCCCGGCCTTCTTCGCGCGTCCGCGTTCGTCGTCGTTACGGAACATCAGGCGTCCCCATATCTGCCCGCCCATGCATTTCAGCGCGGCCGCGGCTAGGACGCCCTCGGGCGCGCCGCCCGAACCCATGTACATGTCGATGCCGGTCAGCTCGGCCTCGGCGCAGTGGATCACGCCGGCCACGTCGCCGTCGGTGATCAGGCGGATCGCGGCGCCGGTCTGGCGAACCTCGGCGATCATCTCCTCATGGCGCGGACGCTCCAGGATACAGACGGTGATGTCGCCGTCCTCGCAGCCGCGGGCGCGGGCCAGGGCGCGCACGCGTTCGGACGGGCTCATGTCCAGGCCGACGACGTCCTTGGGATAACCCGGCCCCACGGCCAGCTTGTCCATATAGACGTCGGGCGCGTGCAGCAGCGTGCCGCGCGGCGCCATCGCGATGACGGTCAGCGCGTTCGGCATGTCCTTGGCGGTCAGGGTGGTGCCTTCCAGCGGGTCCAGCGCGATGTCCACCTCGGGGCCCTCGCCGGTGCCGACCTCCTCGCCGATGAACAGCATCGGCGCCTCGTCGCGCTCGCCCTCGCCGATGACGACGACGCCCTTGATGTCCAGCATGTTCAGCTGGTCGCGCATCGCGTTCACCGCGGCCTGGTCGGCGGCCTTCTCGTCGCCGCGGCCGATCAGCCGGGCCGAGGCATGGGCCGCCGCCTCGCTGACGCGGGCCAGGCCCAGGGACAGCATCCTGTCGTTGAAATCCTTCGGCGCGGTCATGTCCCTCATCCCTTCGTGCTGCAGGTTGGGGGCTTTCTAGGGGGCGGGGCAGGGGGCAGCAAGCCTGACGGCGCTAACGGTCCGGGCTTTCCGACAGTTCCAGCGCCAGCGCGTGGATCCGCGGCACGATGTCGCCCAGGGTCGCATGGACCAGGCGGTGCTGCTGGATCCGCGTCAGTCCGGCAAAGGCCGGGCTGGCCATGCGAATGCGGAAATGGCTTTCGCCCCCGTCGCGAAAGCCTGCATGGCCGCGATGATCCTCGCTTTCGTCCAGCACCTGCAGGGTTGTGGGCTGCAGGGCTGCCAGCCGTTCGGTCATCTGGTCCGCGATCATCCGCATATCCTTTCCGTCAAGGGGTTTCATGTCCCGTCAGATAGCCTAAACTGCCCGCCTTGAGTCGCAAAGGTGCCCCAGGATGAGCAAGAACGACCCGTTCGGTTTCGACATTTCCGCCGCCAAGGACAAGAAGCGCAAGACCAAAGGGCGGCGCGGCATGTCGGGGGCGTTCGAGACCTCGACCCGCACCTGCGAGCGCGAGGGATGCGACGAGCCGGGCCAGTATCGCGCGCCCAAGAACCCGCGCAACCTGGACGACTATTTCTGGTTCTGCAAAGAGCATGTCCGCGACTACAACGCGAACTGGAACTACTTCCAAGGCCAGTCCGAGGAGGAGTTCCAGCAGTTCATCGACAATGCGACGGTCTGGGAACGCCCCACCAAGCCCTTCGGTCGCGCCGCGGCCGAGGACAAGTGGGCCCGCCACGGCGTCAGCGACCCGCTGGAGATCTTGGGCGCGAACGGCACCGCGCCGGAATCGCGCGCGCAGTCCAGCGCGCGCAAGCTGCCGCCCACTGAACGCCGCGCTCTGGACATCCTGGAGGCCAAGGATCACTGGACCCGCGCCGAGATCCGCAAGCAGTACAAGTCGCTGGTCAAGGACCTGCACCCCGACATGAACGGCGGCGACCGTTCCGACGAGGATCGCCTGTCCGAGGTGGTCTGGGCCTGGGATCAGATCAAGGAAAGCCGGTTCATCCGCGACTAGGGTCGCCAGGCGGACAGCGTCAGGCCGCGCGCCCTCGGCGGCGCGGCCACAGGGCCAGGCCCAGAACCAGCAGCAGCAGCGTCACGACCGGCACGTTCCCGACCGCCAGCCACGGCGTCGCGGGCAGCGCGCCGGGCAGCGCCGCGTCGATCTTGCCGGGCTGGTTCAGGGGCAGGCTGGCCAGGATGCGCCCGCGGGCGTCCACCACCGCGCTGACCCCCGTATTCGCGGCGCGCACCAGCGGCAGCCCCGTCTCGATCGCGCGCAGGCGGGCTTGGTCCAGATGCTGGTACGGGCCCGACAAGGTGCCGAACCATGCGTCGTTGGTGGCCTGCAGCAGCCAGCCGGGGCGCTGGTCCAGATGGCGCAGGTGCTGGGGAAAGATCGCCTCATAGCAGATCAGCGGCTGAAAGTCGGGGACGCCCGGCGCGGACATGATCTGCGGTCCGGGACCGGCGGAATAGCCGTTGCCCTGCCGCGCGGCAAAGGCGCCGATGCCCAGATGGGCCAGCGCGTCGCCCCAGGGGACGTATTCGCCGAACGGCACCAGATGGAACTTGTCATAGACCTGGGTGACCTCTCCGCCCGGCACGACGGTCGCAAGACTGTTGAAGAAGCGGCTGCCCTCGCGGCGCTGGATGCCCATGACCAAAGGCGCGCCCGCGGCCTGGGACATCATCGGCAGGACCGCGTCGGCATCCTCCAGCAGGAAGTTCACGGCCGTCTCGGGCCAGATGACCAGATCGCGGGGGCCGGGTTCGGCGGACAGGTCCAGCAGGCGCTGGAAGAAAACCGTGGACCATTCGGGGTCCCACTTCAGGTGCTGCGCCGCATCGGGCTGCACGATCCGCAGGGTCACGGGCCGGTCGGCGGGCATCGGTGCGGCCAGCCGCATCGTCCCCGCGATCCACGGGCCTGCCAGCAGGGCCGCGGCCAGGGCTGTCGCCATCACCGCGCGCCCGCGCAACAGGACCGGCACTGCGGCCAGCGCCATCGTCAGCGTGCCAAGGCCCAGGGCCCCGGTCCACGCGGCCATCTGGGCGACGGGCGTGTCGATCCATGCGTGGCCGATCTGGGCCCAGGGGAAGCCGGTGAAGATCCAGCCCCGCAGCCAGTCCGACAGGACCAGTGCCGCAGCGATCGCCGTGGCCTGCGCAGCGGGACCACGGGCCAGACGCGCGGCCGCGCCGGCCGGCACCGCCCAGAACAGGGCACCCCCAAGCGCCATCAGGATCAGCGCAAAGGGCGCCATCCAGCCGTGGCGGGCAATGTCGACCAGGAAGGGTTCGGTGATCCAGGACAGCGACAGGGCGAACCAGCCAAAGCCCGCGGCCAGCACGTGCCAGAACACGGCGGCGGCGGGCAGGGGGGACAGCCGCCAGATCAGCGCGGCCATCGCCAGCGGCGTCGCGGCCCAGATGCCCAGGGGTGCAAGGCCCAGGGCGGCGATCAGGCCCAGGGCCAGATCGGGCAGAAGACTGCGCAGGGGCGGACGGCCCCCGCGCAGTCGGGATAGCGGGCGAGGCGTGCCGCGCATCAGGCCTGCGCGTCAGCGTCCTTGGGCTGCGCGTCGGCGTCGGCCTTCTCGCGGCGGGTGCGCTTGGGCTTTTCCGGCGCGTCCGTCGCGGCATCGGCGGCGGGCGCATCGGCGGTCGCGGCCTTGCGGCGACGGGTGGGCTTGGGCGCATCGACCGAGGCTTCGGCGGGCGCCTCTGCCACATCGGTGGCGGGTTTGCGGCTGCGCGTCCGCTTGGGCTTGGGCGCTGTCTCCTCGACCGGCTCGGCGGCGGGGGCGTCGGTTTCGGCCGTCTCGGCCTTCTTGCGGCCGCGGGTGCGCTTGGGCTTGGGTTCCGCGGCGGGTTCGACCGCCGGTGCCTCTGCCTGAACGGGCGCTTCAGCCACGGGCTGCGCGTCCTGCACGGCATCGGCCGGTACGGTCTCGGGCTGCAGGGCCTCGGGCTGGGCTTCGACGGGGGCTTCGGTCGCCGTCTCGGCCTGCGCCTTGCCGCGACCGCGGCCGCGCGACCGGCGTGCGGGCTTGGGGGCGGGATCGGCGGCGGGGGCCTCTGCCACGGTCTCGGTCGGGGTGTCGTCCGACAGGCCGACGCTGCGCAGTTCGACCAGCATGAACTGGGGGATGTGATCGCCCATGCCCATCACCTGTGACCCGCGGTTGTCCTGATCGCGACCACGGCGTCCGTCGCGACGGTCATCCCGGCGGTCGTCACGACGATCCTCGCGGCGTTCGTCCTTGCGGGTCTCCTCGCGGCGCGGCTGCTCGGCGCGGGCTTCGGGTTCGGGGCGGGGTTCAGGCTGCACTTTGGGCTCCATGCGGGCCTCCGGTTCGGCTGCGGTCGCGACGGGTGCGGGGGGCGCTGCGGCTTCCGCCTCGGGGCGGGGTTCGTCGCGACGGCGGCGACGGCCGCGTTCGCGCGATCCGCCCTTGCGATCCTCCGTGGCGTTGCCTTCGGCCTTGCGGTCGTCGCGCGCAGGTGCGTCGCCACCGGCAAATCCTGCCGGCGCCTCGACCCGCGGCAGCGAGGATTTCAGCAACTGCTCGATCGCGGCCAGATACTTGTCGTCGGACGGCACGGCGATGCTGATCGAGGTGCCAAGACGGCCCGCGCGGCCGGTGCGCCCGATGCGGTGGACATAGTCCTCGGCGTGGCTGGGCAGGTCATAGTTGAAGACGTGGCTGACCGCCGGGATGTCCAGGCCGCGCGCCGCGACGTCGGACGCGATCAGCAGGCGCAGCTTGCCGTCGCGGAACGATTCCAGCGTGCGGGTCCGCTGGCTCTGGTCCAGGTCACCGTGAATCGGGGCCGCGTCGTATCCGTATTTCGCCAGCGACTTGGCGACGATGTCGACGTCCGTCTTGCGGTTGCAGAAGACGATGGCGTTGGTCAGCCCCTCGCCCTCGGCGTCGATCAGGGCGCGCAGCAGGTCGCGCTTCTGCTTGGCGGCCATGTCGCGGCGGGTGGGGGTTAGCTGGATCAGGCGCTGCGTGATCGTCTCGCTGGCCGAGGCCTGGCGCGCGACCTCGACCCGTTCGGGCGAGTGCAGGAAGGTGTTGGTGATCCGCTCGATCTCGGGGGCCATGGTGGCGCTGAAGAACAGCGTCTGGCGGGTGAAGGGCGTCAGCTGGAAGATGCGCTCGATATCGGGGATGAAGCCCATGTCCAGCATGCGGTCGGCCTCGTCGACGACCATGATCTGAACGCCGGTCAGCAGCAGCTTGCCACGCTCGACATGGTCCAGCAGGCGGCCCGGGGTGGCGATCAGCACGTCCACGCCGCGGTCGATCAGCTTGTCCTGTTCGCCGAAGCTGACGCCGCCGATCAGCAGCGCCTTGGTCAGGCGGGTGTGCTTGGCATAGGTGTCGAAATTCTCGGCCACCTGGGCGGCCAGTTCACGCGTGGGGCACAGCACAAGGCTGCGCGGCATGCGCGCGCGGGCCCGGCCACGGCCGAGCAGCGTGATCATCGGCAGGGTGAAGCTGGCGGTCTTGCCGGTTCCGGTCTGCGCGATCCCCAGCACGTCGCGGCCTTCCAGGGCGGGCGGGATCGCCCCCTGCTGGATGGGCGTCGGCGTCTCGTAGCCGGCTTCCAGCACGGCCTGCAGCACTTTGGGGTCCAGCTTCAGATCAGAGAACTTGGTCATTCGGGGCTTTCCATTAAGCCGCGCCCGTTCTGGCGCGATGCGTTCCAAGCCGCGCGCCCGTCTGGCGCAGTGGCGGCTAAGTTGGGACGCAAACACGGACGCCCCGCCTTGATGCCTGCCGGATGCAGGCCCGCATCGCGTAGACCAAAGGCGCTGCCGCGTCAATCTTTTGCGTCGTCCGTCCCGCCGGCGGGGCGGTGGCGCGGGGCTTTCGGTTGACCTCTCCCCGTCCGAAAGGGTAACCCCCGGGGGTCAATCAGGAAGCCCATGATGAACCTTTTCACCGATTTGCGCGGCGTCGTCGTCGAGGCGCTGGACCAGATGGCCGCCGCAGGAGAGCTGCCCGCAGGCCTGGATACCGCCAATGTCACGGTCGAACCGCCCCGCGACCCGGCGCATGGCGACATGGCAACCAATGCCGCGATGGTGCTGGCCAAGCCCGCCGGCATGAAGCCGCGCGAGATCGCCGACCGCCTGGCCGCGCGCCTGACCGACCCCCGCATCAGCGCGGCCGAGGTCGCGGGCCCCGGTTTCCTGAACCTGCGCCTGTCTCCGGTGGTCTGGCAGGGCGTGATCCGGTCGGCCCTGCAGGCCGGCACCGAATTCGGGCGGTCCGACCTTGGGGCGAATGCCAAGGTCAACGTCGAATTCGTCAGCGCCAACCCCACCGGTCCGATGCATGTGGGCCATGTCCGCGGCGCGGTCTTCGGCGATGCGCTGGCGCGGCTGCTGGCGTTTTCCGGCCATGACGTCACGCGCGAATACTATATCAATGACGGCGGCGCGCAGGTCGACGTGCTGGCCCGCTCGGCATACGAGCGCTATCGCGAGGCGAACGGGCTGGAGCCCGAGATCCGCGAGGGGCTGTATCCCGGCGACTATCTGATCCCCGTCGGAGAGGCGCTGAAGGCCAAGTACGGCGACAGCCTGCTGGACCGCCCCGAGGCCGAATGGCTGGAGGAGATCCGCGAATTCGCGACGCAGGCGATGATGGAGCAGATCCGCGGCGACCTGGCGATCCTGGGCGTCGAGATGGACGTCTATTCCAGCGAGAAGGCGCTGTACGGCACCGGGCGGATCGAGGATGCGATCGCGCGCCTGGACACGCAGGGCCTGATCTATCGCGGCGTGCTGGAGCCGCCGAAAGGCAAGCTGCCCGAGGACTGGGAGGCGCGCGAGCAGCTGCTGTTCCGGTCCAGCGCGCATGGCGACGACGTGGACCGGCCGATCCAGAAGTCGGACGGGGCCTGGACCTATTTCGCGCCCGACATCGCCTATCACTGGGACAAGATCGACCGCGGCTTCGATCAGTTGATCGACGTCTTCGGCGCCGATCACGGCGGCTATGTCAAGCGGATGAACGCGGCGGTCAAGGCGCTGTCGAACGGCCGCGTGCCGCTGGACGTCAAGCTGATCCAGCTGGTCAAGCTGTACAAGAACGGCGAGCCGTTCAAGATGTCCAAGCGCGCCGGCACCTTCGTAACCCTGCGCGACGTGGTCGAGGAGGCGGGGGCCGACGTCACGCGCTTCATCATGCTGACGCGCAAGAACGACGCGGCGCTGGATTTCGATTTTGCCCGCGTGCTGGAGCAGTCCAAGGACAACCCGGTCTGGTACGTCCAGTATGCCAGCGCCCGCGTCCATTCCGTGCTGCGCCGCGCGACCGAGGCCGGGATCGCGGTCGACGATTCGACCCTGGCGGATGCCGATCTGTCCGTCCTGTCCCACCCGGCCGAGCTGGAGCTGGCCCGCAAGGTCGCCGAATGGCCGCGCCTGGTCGAGAACGCGGCCCGCGCGCACGAGCCCCATCGCGTGGCGTTCTTCCTGTATGAACTGGCATCCGACCTGCATTCGCTGTGGAATCGCGGCAATGACGACATGTCGCTGCGATTCATCCAGGATGGCGACGCGGTCACAAGCCAAGGAAAAATTGCGCTGGTCCGGGCGGTTGGCGTTGTTATTTCATCTGGTCTCGCTATTCTGGGCGTCACTCCGGCGGAAGAAATGCGCTGACCGAATGCGTCGCCGTCGGGGAAGGCTGAGAGCAGGCAAAAGTTAATCCGGGGCAACCGGCGGGCAGGCGAACATGGCAGTGATGGACTTCCGCGAAGGCGGCTACGTTTTCTCGCGTCACAAGGTGAAGCGCGAATTCTCTTACGATCAGAACGGACAGCCGGCGGCAGCTGCCGGTCAGGCACAGCACCCCGGGCAGGCCGACGGCCTGCCGGCGCGGCTGGCGCGGGTGACCCATTACATGGGCGCGGTCGCATCGGTGGCGCTGATGGTCGGGTTGATGGCCTGGGGCTGGCAGCTGGTGTCGCGCGACGTGTCGGGCGTGCCCGTCATCCGCGCCGTCCAGGGCGAGGCCCGCACCACCGCCGAGGATCCGGGCGGTCAGCTGACCAACCATACCGGACTGGCCGTGAATTCGGTCGCCGGTGGGCAGGTCCTGTCGCCGACCGAGCAGGTCGCGATCGCGCCGGCGCCGGTGGACCTGTCCGCCGATGACGTCGCCATGGGAGAGTTGGGCGCCATCGCCCGCGAACCCTCGAACCCGTCGGAGACGCCGCTGACCTTCGCGGGCGAGCCCATCGTGCCGCTGTCCGACAGCGAGGCCCGCGCCCTGGCCGAGGCCGAGGCGGCCGCCGCCGCCGAACGCGCCCTGGCCGATCACGCCGTCAACCAGGCCGCGATCATCGACGCCCCCGCCAGCGAGGGTGCGGTGACCGAGGTCGTCACCGACGAGAACGGCCTTCCTGCACAGTCCGCAGCCATCGCCGAGGCGCTGGCCCAGGCCCAGGCCGAGGCGAACCCCGCCGTGGTCGTCGCATCGGCCCGCCCCACGCCGCGCCCCCGCGTGACGCAGGTTGCCGCGGCACCCGCACCCGTCGCCGCGCAGACCGCCCTGGCCCAGGCCCCGGCGCCGGCCCCCGACCGTCCCGCGGCAGCACCCACGCCGGCCCCGGCACCCGCCGCAGCGCGCAGCGCCAGCGGTCCCGTCGTGCAGGTCGGCGCGTTCGACAGCGACTCCATCGCCAATGGCGAGTGGCAGCGGCTGGCGGGACGCAATGGCGGCCTGTTCTCGGGCAAGTCGCCGGTTATCCAGGAACATCAGTCGAACGGCCGCACCTTCTGGCGGCTGCGGGTCGCGGGCTTTGATTCGCTGTCCGAGGCGCGGCAGTTCTGTTCCGCGCTGCAATCCTCGGGGACCGACTGCCTGGCGCTTGGCGGCTGAGGCCGTGCAGAACGCAACCATTCTGGGCGGCGTCGGTGGCCTGTCCCTGACGCCGGACGAGGCCGCGTTCTTTCGCGAGGCCGACCCCTGGGGCTTCATCCTGTTCGGACGCAATGTCGACGCGCCCGATCAGCTGCGCCGCCTGACCGCGCAGCTGCGCGAGGCCGTGGGCCGCGACTGCGTGATCACCATCGACCAGGAGGGCGGGCGTGTGCAGCGCATGCGCGCGCCCCATTGGACCGACTGGCCGGCGCCGCTGGACCAGGCGAGGGCGGGACCGCAGGCGATGTGGCTGTACTATCACCTGATCGGGCAGGAGCTGCGGGCCGTGGGCATTGATTCGAACTGCGCCCCCACGCTGGACGTGGCGCAGGACGGGACACATCCCTTCCTGCGCAACCGCTGCTTGGGCACCGACCCTGACCGCGTGGCCGAACTGGGCCGCGCGGCGGCGGACGGGTTGCTGGCCGCGGGCGTTCTGCCGGTGGTCAAGCACATGCCCGGCCATGGCCGCGCGCAGGTCGACAGCCATCACGGCCTGCCCGTGGTCGACGCGACCGAGGCCGAACTGGACGCGGTCGATTTCGCGCCGTTCCGGGCGCTGAACGATCTGCCGATGGGCATGACCGCGCATATCCGCTTTCCGGCGCTGGATGACGGGCCGGCCACGGCTTCGCGCCGGATGATCGGGCTGATCCGCGACCGGATCGGGTTCGACGGCCTGCTGATGACCGACGACATCACGATGAACGCGTTGTCGGGGACGCAGGCCGAACGCGCGGCCGCATCCATCGCGGCGGGCTGCGATCTGGTGCTGCATTGCAACGGCACGATCGACCAGATGGCGCCTGTGGTCGAGGCCGCCGGTCCGATGACGCGGGACGCCATGCGCCGCGCCGACGCCGCCCTGACCCGCAGACAGACTCCGGCACAGGCCGACATCGCCGCCCTGACCGATCAGTGGCGGGTGCTGAGCGCTTGACAGGCAGGCGCGGGGGCATGACCCTTTGCGCCCGTGCCAAGGAGGCTTTGTGGCCAGACAGGTTCCCTATCTTCAGCCCGTCGCCGATGCCGATGTCGCGCAGCGGCGCGCGGACGAGGCGCTGATCGTCGATGTCGACGGCTATGAGGGACCGCTGGACCTGCTGCTGACGCTGGCGCGCACGCAAAAGGTGGATCTGCTCAAGATTCGAGTGCTGGACCTGGCCGAACAGTACCTGGCCTTCGTTGAGAAGGCCCGCGCCCTGCGGATCGAACTTGCGGCCGACTATCTGGTCATGGCCGCCTGGCTGGCCTTCCTGAAATCCCGCCTGCTGCTGCCCCCCGACCCCGAGGCCGAAGGTCCCTCGGCCCAGGACATGGCCGCCCATCTGGCCTTCCAGCTGGAGCGTCTGGCCGCGATGCGGCAGGCGGCGGCGCAGCTGATGGGCCGCGACCGGCTTGGCCTGTCGCGTTTTGCCCGCGGCGCCCCCGAAACCGTCGCGCGCACCCGCCGCACCCAATGGCAGGCGGGGCTGATCGACCTGATGCGCGCCTATGCCCGGCTCAAGACGCGTGACGAGTTCCGCCCCTATGCGTTCGACCGGCATGACATCTTCACCATGGAACAGGCCCTGGACCGGTTGCGGCGGATGATCGGGTTCACCGGCCAGTGGACCGACCTGTCGGTGTTCCTACCCGACGGCTGGTCGGACGATCCAAAGCGACGGCGCAGCGCCACCGCCGCGACCTTTGCCGCCTCGCTGGAGCTTGCGCGCCAGGGCCGGCTGGAGATACGGCAGGCGCAGACCTTCGCGCCCATCCATTACCGGCAAAAGTCCCATGACGACCACAACTGACCCCACCTCTCCGGCGCTGGACGAACAGGCCCGCATGGTCGAGGCGATCCTGTTTGCCGCCGTGCAGCCTATGAGCCTGCGCGATGTGGCCGCGCGGATGCCGCAGGGCTGCGACCCGGCCGCGGCGGTGGCCCGGCTGCACGCCACCTATCAGGGGCGCGGCGTGGTCTTGGAACGCATCGGCGACGCCTATGCCTTTCGGACCGCGCCCGACCTGTCGTACCTGATGCAGACCGAGACGGTGGACACCCGCCGCCTGTCGCGCGCCGCCATCGAGACCTTGGCGATCATCGCCTATCATCAGCCGGTCACCCGGACCGAGATCGAGGAGGTGCGCGGCGTTGCCCTCAGCCGCGGCACGCTGGACCAGCTGATCGAAATGGAATGGGTGCGTGTCGGCCGCCGCCGCATGACGCCCGGCCGTCCCGCGACCTATATCGTGACCGAGGCGTTCCTGGACCATTTCGGCCTGGAATCTGCGCGCGATCTGCCCGGGCTTGCGGAACTGCGCGCGGCGGGGTTGCTGGAATCGCGCCCGCCCGCCGATGGTCTGGGCCTGCCCCTTGTCGGCGGGGATGCGGACCCCGATATCGACCCCGAAGAGTTGTTCGAGGACGAGTAAGCGATGAACGCCAACCAGCTGATCAGCATGTTCACCCGCCTTGTCGCGCGCCGTGCGATGACCTGGGGCATCAACAAGGGGCTGGGCACCCTGTCGCGTGGCAAGACCGGGTCCGGCAAGACGGGTTTCGGCAAGCCGGGGTTGGGCAAGTCGGGGTTGGGCAAGCGCCGCAGCGATGCGCAGATGCAGGACCTGGCGCGCAAGATGCGGACCCTGTCGCGGCTGACGCGTCGCTGAGGCTGGGCTTTGCCCGCGACGCGCGCTAGGGCTGCGCGATGGACAACACCTCTTTCAAGATCTTTCTGGTGGCCACCCCCGGCCTCGAGGCGCCGCTGGCGGCCGAGGCAAAGGCCCTTGGCTGGACCGGCGTGATCCAGCCCGGCGGCGTCGCCATCACGGGCGGCTGGACCGATGTCTGGCGCGCGAACCTGATGCTGCGAGGGGCCACGCGCGTGCTGGCCCGCATCGGCGGATTCCGCGCCATGCACCTGGCCCAGCTGGACAAGCGCGCCCGAAAGTTCCCTTGGGCGGACCTGCTGCCCCGCGACCTGCCCGTGCGGGTCGAGAGCATCTGCCGCGCCTCCCGGATCTATCATGCCGGCGCTGCGACTCAGCGCATCGAACGCGCCATCACCGAACAACTGGGCGCCCCCTTGGCCATGCCGGAGGATCGCGGCCCGTCGATCACCGTCAAGGCGCGGATCGAGGACGACCTGGTGACCTTCAGCCTGGATACGACCGGCGAATCGCTGCACAAGCGCGGCCATAAGGAGGCCGTCGCCAAGGCCCCCATGCGCGAGACCATGGCCGCGATGTTCCTGGCCGAGATGGGCTTTGACGGCAGCCAGCCGGTGCTGGACCCGATGTGCGGATCAGGCACATTCGTGCTGGAGGCTGCCGAGATCGCCCTGGGCCTGCTGCCCGGCCGCAGCCGCGGCTTCGCGTTCCAGCGATTTGCGAATTACGACGCAGCTGCATTCGCCACGATGAACGCTGCGCCCGCGCCGCGCGACCTGTCCCTCCGGTTCCTGGGTTTCGACCGTGATCCCGGCGCGATCCGCATGAGCGAGGCGAATGCCGCCCGTGCGGGCGTGTCCGCGGTGACGCGGTTCCAGGCCGGGCAGGTGACCGACCTGCAGCGCCCCGACGGCCCGCCGGGCATCGTGATCGTGAACCCGCCCTATGGCACCCGGATCGGCAACAAGGGTCCGCTGTTCGGCCTGCACGGCCAGATGGGCACGGTGTTCCGCGACCGGTTTCAGGGGTGGCGCATCGGCATCGTCACGTCCGAGGCCGGACTGGCCAAGGCCACCGCCCTGCCATGGAAGGCACCGGGTCCGATCGTGGCCCATGGCGGGCTGAAGGTCCGCCTGTGGCAGACCGGGCCGCTTTAGCGAAACTGCTTGGCCAGCTTCAGGCCCTGACCCTGATAGTTCGATCGGATCCCCTCGCCGTAAAGGCGCTGCGGGCGGGCGCCCATGCGTTCATAGACCAGGCGGCCGACAGTCTGGCCGTGTTCCAGCACGAAGGGCGCCTCGTGGCAGCGTACCTCGAGGACGCCGCGTGCCCCGTGCCCCTCATCCCCGATACCAAAGCCGGGATCGAAGAAGCCCGCGTAATGGACCCGGAATTCCCCCACCATCGCCAGATAGGGCGCCATCTCGGCCGCGTACTCGGCGGGGATCGCCACCGATTCGCGGCTGACCAGGATATAGAAGGCGCCGGGGTCCAGGATCAGGCGGCCCTCGGTCGTGCGCAGCTCGTCCCAGAACTCTGCCACGGGATAGGCGCCGATGCGGTCCAGATCGATCACCCCGCTATGCGGCCGGGCGCGATAGCCGACCAGATCGCCCTGCGCAGGACGCAGATCGACTGAGAAGCCCAGACCGTGATCGATCAGCACCGGCGCACCGCCCACTAGCGGCTGATCCGCATGCAGCGCGGTCAGATCGGCGTCCGACAGGACGGCCTGACCCCGGCGCAGGCGCAGCTGGTTCAGGCGCATGCCAGGCCGCACCAGCACCGAAAAGCTGCGCGGGCAGATCTCGGCGTAAAGCGGTCCGTCGTAACCCTCGGGCAGGCGGTCGAATTCGGTGCCGTCATCGGTCACCAACCGCGTCAGCAGGTCTAGCCGCCCGGTCGATGACTTGGCGTTGGCGACCGCCGACATGCCCGCGGGCATGGCGATCCGCTCCTGCAGCGGGATCAGGTAGACGCAGCCGCGTTCCAGCACGGCGCCGTCGGACAGGTCCATCTGGTGCATCTGGAAATCGGCCAACCGCTCTGCGATGCGCCGCCTGCGCCCGGCCAGAAAGCTGGCACGCAGGCGATAGGCGGTGCGGCCGAGCCGCAGGTCAAGGCTGGCGGGCTGGATCTGTTCGGACGTGACGGGGGCGTCGGCGCGGATGACGCCTTGGTCGATCAGATCGCGGATATCGCTGTCGGGCAGAACGCCATTCATGTCGCAAGCCCCTGATGCGGGTGGGGGATAAGGGAAACGCCCACCCTTGGAAAAGGATGGGCGTTTTCGGAATGGTCGGGCCGGAGAGATTCGAACTCTCGGCCTTCCGCCCCCCAGACGGACGCGCTAACCAGGCTGCGCCACGGCCCGACGCGCATGCTATAAAGCGATCCGGCAGGCCAGCACAAGGGCCTGGGCGCGGAAAACTTTGACAAATCGCATGCGGGGATCAGGACAGGCTCAACATGGCCTGCGCCAGCCGGATGACAACAGGCTTGGCCCGCGGCCAGCGTCGATCGGCGGGTGAAATCTGCTGCAGATGACGCGCCATATCGCTGAGGCGTGCCAGCCAGACGGGCGGTTGCGACGGAGGGCTGACAGGGGCGATGCGCGCGGGTGCGGGTGCGGGTGCGGGGGCAGGGGGTGCTGTGTCCCGCGGCGGAGAGAGCTGCTGTGCGCCCCGCCTGCGGACGGATTGTCCGCGGTCGGTCGCGATCTGGCGAATCGCTCCGCGAATCGTCAGCCCGTCGTCGCGCAGCAGGGCACAGATGCCCGCTGCCATCTCGACATCGGCGGGGCGATAGTAGCGTCTGCCGTCGGGGCGCTTCATCGGCTTCAGCGCCGAGAACTGGGTTTCCCAATAGCGCAGGACATGCGGCGCGACGCCGATCAGGGTCGCCACCTCTCCGATCGACCGGAATGCCTCTGCGCCTTTCGCCATGGGGTCGGGCCGGGGCTATCGCTTGTTTCCGGCTGCCACGCGATCCTTCATCAGGTGCGAGGGCCGGAAGGACAGCACGCGGCGGGGCGTGATGGGCACCTCCTCGCCGGTCTTGGGATTGCGGCCGATCCGCTCGTTCTTGTCGCGCACCGAAAAGGTGCCGAAGGACGAGATCTTGACCTGCTCTCCCTGCACCAGCGCGTCCGAGATGTGGTCCAGCACGCTTTCGACCAGCTGTGCCGATTCGTGACGGGACAGGCCGACGTCACGGAATACCGCTTCGGCCAAGTCCATCCGGGTCAAGGTCTTGTCGCCCATGATTGATCCTCTTGAATGCGGGAAGGATGGTTCGAATTCCCATGGCTGTCAACGAGGCCCGCGGGGAAATCGTTCCCCGCCCGATACTTGTCATGCGCTGGCACGCCCTTGGACAGGGTAGGGCGATTGATTCCGGCGCGATGCTTCCCATCTGTTGAGGACGCAGGATAGCGATGGAGGACAGGATGGCAGGTGGATGGGCCCGCGACGACGCGGTGAACGACCAGATCGATGTCAGCACGGCCGAGGCGATCGCCCGCGCCCGGCTGGCCGCGTCGCGCCGTCAGGTGGGCGACAGCGCACGGGTCTGCGCGGAATGCGATGAACCGATCCCCGAGGCGCGCCGCGCCGCGCAGCCCGGGGTGCAACTGTGCGTGGCCTGTCAGTCGGGCCATGATCGCGCAAAACGGCCCGCGGGCGGGATGAACCGCCGCGCCAGCAAGGATTCGTTGCTGAAATAGCCTACCAGCGCAGGACGACGGCGCCCCAGCTGAGACCGCCGCCGATCGCCTCGGTCACCAGAACCTGGCCCGGCGCGAACCGACCCTGGCCATCGGCGACGGACAGGGCCAGCGGGATCGACGCGGCCGAGGTGTTGCCGTGATCGGCCACGGTCAGCACGACCTTGTCCAGTGGCAACTGCATCTTCTGCGCGGTGGCGGTGATGATGCGCATGTTCGCCTGATGCGGGACCAGCCAGTCCACGTCGGCAGGCGTCAGCCCGGCACGGTCCAGCGCGGTATGCGCCGTCTTGGCCAGCTTTTCGACCGCGTGGCGGAAGACCAGGTTGCCCTGCATCCGCAGTTGGCCTGCCGTTCCGGTGGAGGACACGCCGCCATCGACATACAGAAGCTCGCGATAGGTGCCGTCGCTGTTCAGGTCGCTGGCCAGGATGCCCCGGTCATCGCTGGTGCCCGCACCGTCCTCAGCCTGCAGGACGACCGCGCCGGCGCCGTCGCCGAACAGCACGCAGGTGCCGCGGTCGGTCCAGTCCATGATCCGCGAGAAGGTCTCGGCCCCGATCACCAGGATGCGGTCAGCCTGGCCCGCGCGAATCATCGCGTCCGCATTGGCCAGCGCAAAGACGAAGCCCGCGCAGACGGCCTGCACGTCATAGGCAAAGCCGCGCTTCATCCCCAGACCGGCCTGGACCATGGTCGCGACGGCCGGAAACGTGAAGTCGGGGGTCGAGGTCGCCAGCACGACACCGTCGATGTCGTCTGCAGTCATGCCTGCGCGGTCCAGCGCGGCCTTGGCGGCGCGGATGGCCAGGTCGCTGGTGGTCTGGCCCTCGGCCGCGAAGTGGCGACGCTCGATCCCGGTGCGAGAGCGGATCCATTCGTCGGTGGTGTCCAGCTTGTCCTCGAACCAGCTATTCTCGACGATGCGTTCAGGCAGGTAATGCCCGGTGCCGCAGATGACCGAACGACGCGTCACGACGATGCTCCTGTATCGGTGGCGCTGGCGGATGCCGCGGCACCTTGGGCCACACGGGCGGCCAGGCGGTCCTGGAAGCCCGACTTGGCCAGGGTGAAGGCCAGCTTGATGGCCGCGGACACGCCGGTCGCATCGGCGGAGCCGTGCGATTTCACGACCGTGCCGTTCAGGCCCAGGAAGATGCCGCCGTTCACGCGGCGCGGGTCGATCCGCTTCTGCAGGCGCTTGAGCGAGCTCATGGCCAGGACGGCCGCAAATTTTGACATGATCGAATTCGAGAAGGCGTCCTTGAGGAAGTCGCCGACCAGCTTGGCGGTGCCTTCCCCGGTCTTCAAGGCGACATTGCCGGTGAATCCGTCGGTGACGATCACATCCACGCGGTCGGACGGCAGATCGCCACCCTCGACGAAGCCGACATAGGTATAGCTGCCGGCGGCGGCCTGCTCGATCATCTCGTGGGCCTGCTTCAGTTCGGCGCGGCCCTTGTGTTCCTCGGTGCCCACGTTCAGCAGGCCGACGCGCGGCATGGGCAGGCCCAGGCCGTTGCGCGCATAGGATGCCCCCATCAGGGCATATTGCAGCAGGTCATGCGCATCGGCGCGGATGTCCGCGCCCACGTCCAGCATGATGTTGAACCCTTGGGGGTTGCGCGACGGCCACAGGCAGGCGATGGCCGGCCGGTTCACGCCCGGCAGCTTGCGCAGGCGCAGCATCGACAGCGCCATCAGCGCGCCGGTATTCCCACAGGACACGGCGACCTGCGCCTCTCCGGCCTTGACCGATTCCAGCGTGGACCACATCGACGTGCCCTCGCTCTTGCGCAGGACCTGGCTGGGCTTGTCATGCATCGTCACCACGCCCGCGGCATGGCGGATGTCACAGCGACCCGCCAGCACCTTGCGGCGCGCGATCAGGCCCGCAAGCTCTGCCTCGTCGCCATGGACGATGAAGCGGATCTCGGGGTTCTTCTCGGCGCTTTCGGCCATGCCTGCGACGACGACGGCGGGGCCGCGGTCGCCACCCATGGCGTCAACCGATATCACCACGCTGCCCCCGGATTCGGGGACGCGCGGTGTCGGCGTGCTCGCGGAGGGGACGGACATCAGGACGGGCGCGCCGGAATCAGGCCGCGTCGTCGTCCAGGTCGATCTCGTTCGCCTTCGCGATCACTTCGCGGTCGGCGTAGTGGCCGCAGGACGGGCAGACGTGATGCGGGCGCTTCAGCTCGCCGCAGTTGGAGCATTCGTTCGGGTTGCCCGCGACCAGCGCATCATGCGCACGGCGCATGTTGCGCTTGGACCGGGTTACGCGATTCTGAGGGACAGCCATGTCACCACCTCGGTTGTCAGGGTGCGGCGCCAGAACGCGATCACACCAGATTTGAATTCGTAAATGAACCGCGCAGATACGCCATGACGACCGCGCCCGCAAGCCCCGAAGGCCAGGGGACGGCCGCAAACGCACCGCACATGGCCCCCCTTTGCCGCGAACGGGCCGCGATTGCGCCCCCCGGCGGCGGGTTTGGGCGCATTTCGCGCCCGCCTGTGGCCCGATGGCCACGCAGCCTGGGTCAGGATTCGCCGTCCTTGCCGCCCAGCAGCTTGTCCAACCCGGCAAAGGGTCGCCGTGTGTCGCCGGCGGCATCGTCGTCGGCTGCCGCGGCCTGCGGCAGGCTTGCCCCCTCGGCCCGCGGATAGGCGGGCAGGGCCAGCGACAGGGCCTCGACCATGATCGCGGTCAGGTCGATGAAGTTGCCAAGGGGTTCCAGCGTCTCGTCCGGCATCTCGATCTCGTCGCCCTCGGGGGCGGCCACATGCGGAGAGAACTGGATGCGGACCGGTTCCGAGATGTCGGTGCGCACGGGCTTCAGCGTGATGACGCAGGGTTGCGTCACCCGCGCGGCCAGCGTGGCCGTCAGCAGCCAGCTGTCGGTGCCATGCGCGCGCAGCGTGCCGCGAAAGTCCAGGCGCGTCAGCGCGTCCAGCCCCAGCTCGGCCGCCAGGGCCTCACGCACGCCTTCGTCGGGGCGCAGGTGAAAGGTCGTCGGCGTGTTCGGGTTCAGATGCGCGACGCGCAGCCGCTGCGGATGCGATTCGGGGGTGATCATGTCGGGCCTTTGTGGATGCGGCGCGGGGCGCGTGACCCCGAGGATTGATATTCTTGAGCAGGGTGGCCGAGTTTGCTAGGCAGGGCGGGCCGCGTCAACCGCCCCAAGGAGGGAACCCGCCCATGTCCGCCATCAGAAGCCTGATGACACTGGCGTTTCTGGCTGTCCTCGGGCTTGCCGCCTGTGCACCCATCGAACGGAACCACGGATACGTCCCCCCCGATCTGGAACTGGCGCAGGTCGTGCCGGGGCAGACCACGATGGAGGAACTGCCCGGTCTGATCGGTCGCCCGTCGGCCCAGGGCCTGCTGACGGGGTCCGGCTGGTACTATGTCGGATCGCGCTGGCGCCGCCTCGGCCCAGCCGCCCCGCGCGAGATCGACCGCAAGGTCGTCGCCATCTCGTTCGCGCCCACCGGCGTGGTCAGCAATGTCGAGACCTTTGGCCTGGAACGCGGCCGCGTGGTCAGCCTGTCGCGCCGCGTGACCGACGGCAGCGTGACCGACATCTCGTTCATCGGACAGCTTCTGGGCAACCTGGGCAACTTCCAGGCCGGCGATTTCGTCGACTGACGGCGCAGGCCGCGCGCGGTCGCCTAGACCGCGCCGGCCAGCTGTTCCGCCAAGCGGTGCAGGTCATCGCGGTGCCCGGTGCGCCCCGACGGCAGGTCCGGGTCCGACGTCATCGCGATGGACAGCGCCGGCTGGCGCCGCGTCGCGGGGAACACATAGACCATCTGCCCGCCATAGCCCCAGCCATAGCGCACGTCCCGCCCGGCCATCCGCCCCAGGAACCAGCCATAGCCGTATCCCTGGCCGCTGAAGATGCTGGAGGTGCGGCGCCGCCAGCTTTCGTCGATCCAGGCCGCGGGGACGACCTGTCGCCCGCCCGCCCGCCCGCCCCGCGCGTATGTCGCACCGAAGGCCAGCAGCGACCGGGTGCTCATCGCCATCTGGTTGCCGCCCAGATAGATGCCCTGCGGATCGCGGTCCCATCCGGTGATGCGAAATCCGGGAATGGGCGACAGCCAGTCGCTTGCGACGTCCAGCAGCGGGCGGCCGGTGACGCGGGTCAGGATCGCCGCGACCAGATGCGTGGATGCGGTCGAATACTGCATCCGCGTGCCGGGATCCTGGACGAAGGGCGCGGCCAGCGCGCTGCGCACCCAGTTCGGGCTGCTGACCCATCGGCCGTAATTCTGTCCCGACTGGCGTTCCAGCCCGGCCTGCATCGACAGCAGGTTGCCCAGGGTGACGCGCGCCAGCCGCGGGTCGGCCGATGCGGGCAGGTCGCTGCGCAGCAGCGGCGCGATGGGCTGATCCGCGCTCTCCAGCAGGCCGCGGCCGATGGCGATGCCCGCCAGCGCCGATACCACCGATTTCGACGCCGACTTGATGTTCGTCGGGCTGTCCGGCGTGAAGCCGTGATAGCCCTGGGCCGCCAGTTCCACCCCCTGTGCGCCGTCGTCCTGCCACAGGGCGATGGCGCGCAGGGGCGGCATCGATCCGGCCTGCGACAGCAGGGGGGCCAGGCTGGCGCGGGCGATGCGGGGGGCTGCCAGCAGGGGCAGGGCGGCGGCGGTCAGGATCAGGGCGCGTCTTTTCATGCGCACAATATGGGGCGGGGGGCCGGGCATGGGCAATCACGCTTGCGTGGGCACGGCGCGGGCTTTACCGCTTGGCCAGCCAATTCGGAAAGGCCCGACCATGAGCGCGCTGGATGATCTTGCCCCCGTCCCGTTCCACGACGCGGATGCGCCGCAGCGGGCGCGGATGCTGTCGCGGCTGGCGGATACCGAGCTGACCGTGGCCCTGCTGCGCGAGCCTGTCCATGACCAGGTCGAATTGCAGATCTTCGATCTGGACGGGGCGCGTGTCGCTCTGGCCTGCGACGCCGAGGATCGGCTGGCGGATTTCTTCGGCCATCCCGTGGCTTACGCGGCGCTGCCGGGGCGGGTGCTGGCGGGACTGCTGAATGCGGACGGAGCGGGGTTGCTGGTCAATCCCGGCCACCCGTCCGAGATGCTGCTGGACAGCGGCATGCTGGATTGGCTGACCGGTGCGCTGGATGCCGCCCCTCAGGAGGGCCAGGCCCGGCTGCGCCTGACCGCGCCCGACCCGCAGGTGGCGCAGGCCTTGGCCGATCCGCTGGCCGAACGGCTGGCCGACCTGCGCGGACTGGTCGCAGGCGCGGCGCTGGTCGGCGCGTCGGGGGACGGTGCCGGGCATCTCTTGGTCATCACCGGCGCGCCCGTCGACCGCCAGCCGGCCATCGCCAAGGCCCTGGCCGAGGCGCTGGCGTTCCTTCCCGCCCAGCCCGGCGGCGTCGACATCAGCTTTTCGGACGCGCCGCCCCCGGCCGGTGCGCTGCTGTTCGACCTGACGCCCCCCGCGCCCGAGGAACCCGCACCGCGCCCGAAAGGCCCCCCGATCCTGCGCTGACCGGGCAAGTGCGGTTGCGTTGGGGGGTTCAACCTGCGATTAAACCGCATGCAGATGCGTCACAAAGCCCTTTCCGTCCATCTTTTGACCGCCACCGGAGCCGTTCTGGCCATGCTGGCCATGCTGGCCGCCGTGCAGGCGGACTGGGCGCTGATGTTCCTGTGGCTGGTGGTGGCCTTCGTCGTCGACGGCATCGACGGCCCGCTGGCGCGACGTTACGACGTCAAGAAGAACTGGCCCGCCTATGACGGCGTGCTGATGGACCTGATCATCGACTATCTGACCTACGTGTTCATCCCGGCCTTTGCGCTGTTCCAGTCGGGGCTGCTGTCGGGCTGGACGGGCTGGTTCGCGATCATCGTGATCGTGTTCACCAGCGTCGTCTATTTCGCGGACACGCGGATGAAGACGCGGGACAATTCCTTCGCGGGCTTTCCCGGCTGCTGGAACATGGTCATCCTGGTCCTGTTCGCGGTCAAGCCGCACTGGACCATCATCCTGCTGATCGTCACGGCGTTGAGCGCCGCGATGTTCACCAACATCAAGTTCATTCACCCCGTCCGGACCAAGCGCTGGCAGGCGATCTCGTTGCCGGTGGCGCTGGCTTGGGTGCTGTTCGCGGGCTGGGCCGCGGTGGTCGACTTCCACCCGGAAAGCTGGGCGAACTGGGGTCTTGTCCTGACCTCGGCATGGCTGCTGGTGGCCGGTGGCGCGCAGCAGATGATCCCGGTACGTCGCCGCCGCCGCCCTTAGGCCGCGCGCAGCCGTCCGGTCAGCCGCCGCAGCAGCGCACGCAGGGTTCCGCCGTGGCGCGTGGCGTTCAATGCGCCGATCTGATGGGGCAGCAGGAACAGCCCCGCGGTGGGCCGCGGCGCACGGCCCGCTATCGCCCGGCCGGCGTCGTCAAGATACAGTCCGTAATAGGCAAGCATGGGGGTGGTCCTTTCGCAGATCCTGACCCCTATGTTGGCGCTATCAGCCCGGCAGGCAACCGCCTGCCTGGTCAATGCTGCGTTGCAGCATCCGCATGGCGGGTCGAGCGCAGGTCGAACAGCCCGAAGGCCGCGACGACCAGGAAGCACAGTCCCGGCACCACATAGGACAGCGCCGCGCCGTGGGAATCCATGACCGCGCCATGGATCAGCGGCACGGTCGCACCGCCCAGGATCGCCATGACCAGGCCCGCCGCGCCGAACTTGGTGTCGTCGCCCAGGCCGTGCAGGGCGATGCCGTAGATGGTGGGAAACATCAGCGACAGGCAAGCCGATACGGCGACCACCGCCCAGACACCCGCCAGCCCCGGCCCGGTGGCCGCGAACAGGCACAGGCCCGTCCCCGCCACGGCCATCACCGTCAGCAGCGCCGCGGGGCGGATCACGCCCATCACGCCGACCATCACGAAACGGGCGATCAGGAACACGATCAGGCTGGCCTGCAGGTACCATCCGGCCTGCGCCTCGGTCCCGCCGATGGCGGAGATCACGTACTGGATGGTGAAGGTCCAGACGCAGGTCTGGGCAGCCACGTTGAAGAACTGGGCCACCACCCCGAACACGTAATGCCGGTTCGACAGCAGCCGCCGCAGCGTCGGTGCGAACTGAACGCGGGCGGCGTCGGGGGCGATGGATTCGCGGTCGGTCGGGATGCGCAGGAAGGCGATGGCGATCCAGATGACCAGCAGCACGAAGGCCAGCCCGACATAGGGCGTCATGACCGCGGACAGTTCGGCGCGCTGGATCTGCTCCAGCGTCGCGGCGGGCATGGCGGCGCGTTCGGCGTCGGTTGCCGGGTTCAGACGCGGCAGGATCAGCGTCGCGGCCAGGAACACGCCGATGTTCGTGCCGACCGGATTGAAGGCCTGGGCCAGGTTCAGGCGGCGCGTGGCATTGCCCTCGGGGCCCATCGCGATGACGAAGGGGTTGGCCGAGGTCTCTAGGATCGACAGCCCCCCCGCAAGCAGGAACAGCGCGGCCAGGAAGTACCCGAAGGTCATGGCCTGCGCCGCCGGATAGAACAGGAAGGCGCCCGCCACCGCGCAGCCCAGGCCCGTCAGGATGCCGGTCTTGTAGGAGAAGCGCCGGTTGATGAAGGCCGCGGGCAGGGCCAGCAGGAAATAGGCCCCGTAATAGGCGAACTGGACGAAGGACGCCTGCAGCGTCGACATCGAGAAGATGCGCGAGAAGACCTGGACCAGCGGGTCGGTCATGTTCGCCGCGATCCCCCAGGCCGCGAAGCAGGTCACCAGCAGCGCGAAGGGCAACCGCATTCCGGGATGGACGAAGGGGGGCTTTGGCATCGGGGTTCTCCTGCGCGGACCGGCGCCGTTTGGCACAGATCGTCCGCGCGGACCACCGCGAATGAAAAGGGGGGCGGTTCCCCGCCCCCTGGTCGCGTCGCTGTCGCGGGCGTTATTCGTACTTGCGGATGTCGCCGGATTTCAGGCGGCCCAGATAGCGGTTCATCTCGGCCTTGACGACGGGCATCAGCAGGTACAGCGCGATGATGTTGGGGATCGCCATCGCAAAGATCATCGCGTCCGAGAAGTCGATGACCGGGCCCAGGCTGGCCGAGGCGCCGATGACCACGAACAGGCAGAAGATGATCTTGAAGATCAGCTCCTTGGTCTGGCCCTCCCCGAAGAGGAAGGTCCAGGCCTTCAGCCCGTAATAGCTCCACGAGATCATGGTCGAGAAGGCGAACAGCACCACCGCCAGCACCAGCACATAGCGGAACCAGCCGAACGCGCTGCTGAAGGCATCCGACGTCAGGGCAACGCCCGTGTTGCCGGTCACGGTGCGGATCTGGTCGCCCGCCTCGTTCAGGACGAACATGCCGGTCGTGGGGTCGGCGATCAGCTGCCCGGTGATGATGATCACCAGCGCGGTCATGGTGCAGATGACGACGGTGTCGATGAACGGCTCCAGCAGCGACACGAAGCCCTCGGTCACCGGCTCCTTGGTACGCACGGCGCTGTGGGCGATCGCGGCGGAACCGATGCCGGCCTCGTTCGAGAAGGCGGCCCGGCGGAAGCCTTGGATCAGGGCCCCGATGGCCCCGCCCACGACGCCGTCATTGGTGAAGGCGCCCGCGAAGATCTGATAGAACGCCTGGCCGATCATGTCATAGTTCATGACGATGATGATCAGCGCCGTCCCGACGTAGAGCGCGGCCATGAAGGGCACGATCTTCTCGGTCACGCTGGCGATGGATTTCAGGCCGCCGACGATGACCAGGAACACGATGATCGCCATCACCACGCCGGTGATCCAGCCGGGATAGTCGCCCACCACGTTGATCAGCTGAGCATGGGCCTGGTTGGCCTGGAACATGTTCCCGCCGCCAAAGCTGCCCAGGATGCAGAAGATCGCGAACAGCACGGCCAGGATGCGCCCGCCCGGCAGGCCGCGTTCGGCGAATCCCTTGACCATGTAGTACATCGGGCCGCCCGACACGGTCCCGTCCGCATATTCATTGCGGTATTTGACGCCAAGCGTGCATTCGGTGAACTTGGCCGCCATGCCCAGAAGACCCGCCAGGATCATCCAGAACGTGGCGCCCGGCCCGCCGATGCTGACGGCCACCGCGACGCCCGCGATGTTGCCCAGGCCCACGGTGCCCGACAGGGCGGTGGTCAGCGCCTGGAAGTGGCTGACCTCTCCGGCGTCGTTCGGATCCGAATAGTCGCCCCGGACCAGGGCTATGGCATGGCCGAAGGCGCGCAGCTGGATCACGCCGAAATAGATGGTGAAGGTCGTGGCCGCGATCACCAGCCAGGCGACGATCCAGGGAAAGCTGGTGCCGGGAAAGTTGGAAAAGATCAGGCTGACGAACCAGCCCGTGGAATTGGCAAAGACCTGGTTCACGGTCTCGTCGATGCCCTGGGCCGCGGCGGGGCCTGCGGCCAGTGCCGCGAGGGCCGCGGCTGTCATGCGTGTTCTCATTGCTCTTGTCCCTGTTGGTTGGCCGGTCAAGGCACGATGACCACGGGCACCGGCGCGACCTGCGCCAGCGTCGCCGCGACCGATCCGAAGATGCGCGAGGCAAAGCCCGAATCGCCCATCCGGCCTATGAAGATCATCGCCGCGCCCTCATCCTTGGCGATGCGGCACAGCGTTTCGGCGATGTGGCCGTATCGCAGCGTGGTCGCGCAGGGGATGCCCGCGTCCTCGACCCGCTTGACCATGGGGGTCAGGATGGCGGCTTCGGCGCGCTGCAGCTCCTCCTTGCGGCGGCGGTGTCGTTCCTCGACCTCGCTTGGCGTCAGGAAGCTGTAGGGCGACCATTCCAGAACATGCGCGATCAGGATGTGGTCGCCCTGCGCCTGCGCGCGCGAGATGGCAAAGTCCAAGGCGCGGATCGAGGCATCGCTGCCGTCGAAACCGACGACGATCTTGCGTGACATTCGTTGCCCTCATCTGTTGGTTGTCGTTTTTCGTTGTCGTGATCAAAGGATAGGCAGGCTTGCCGGGCGGGGCCAGACATAAATGTGTCGCTACAATGGCAAAGGTCGGAACTGCCTTGCGGACGGGCGGTGTCGATCAGGGGTTTTCAAGATGCGCGCGGGGGGGCATATTCGCGGCCATGACCCGGATGCGCCACATCGCCACCGCCCGCACCGCGCCCCACGGCGCGCGTCTGGCCGTGCAGCTTCGCGGTCTGCTGCTTCTTACGCTGCGCTGAGCGGGTCTTCCGGGCCGCCGCTCAGACAGGTCAGCGCCCGGGAAACCCCACAGGACCACGTAAGAAGGACCAAGCCAATGACCGAACAGAACCGCGTCGTGATCTTTGACACCACGCTGCGCGACGGCGAACAGTCGCCCGGCGCCACCATGTCCCATGCCGAAAAGATGGAAATCGCCGCCATGCTGGACGAGATGGGCGTGGACGTGATCGAGGCCGGATTTCCCATCGCCTCGGAAGGCGACTTTGCCGCCGTGTCCGAGATCGCGAAACAGTCGAAAAACAGCGTGATCTGCGGTCTGGCCCGCGCCCAGCTGCCCGATATCGACCGCTGCTGGGAGGCCGTGAAGCATGCCCGGCAGCCGCGCATCCACACCTTCATCGGCACCTCGCCGCTGCACCGGGCGATCCCGAACCTGGACATGGACCAGATGGCAGACCGCATCCACCAGACGGTGACCCATGCGCGCAACCTGTGCGACAACGTGCAATGGTCGCCCATGGACGCCACCCGGACCGAGCATGATTATCTGTGCCGGGTGGTGGAAATCGCCATCAAGGCCGGCGCCACCACGATCAACATCCCCGACACGGTGGGCTATACCGCGCCGCGCGAAAGCGCCGCCCTGATCGCAATGCTGCTGGAGCGCGTGCCCGGCGCGGACCAGATCATCTTTGCCACGCATTGCCACAACGACCTGGGCATGGCGACCGCCAACGCCCTGGCCGCGGTCGAGGCCGGTGCCCGCCAGATCGAATGCACGATCAACGGTCTTGGCGAACGCGCCGGCAACACCGCGCTGGAGGAGGTGGTGATGGCGATGCGGGTCCGCAACGACATCATGCCGTTCCGCACGGGCATCGACACGACCAAGATCATGGGCATCTCGCGTCGCGTGGCGGCCGTGTCGGGCTTTCCGGTGCAGTTCAACAAGGCCATCGTCGGCAAGAACGCCTTCCTGCACGAATCCGGCATCCATCAGGACGGCGTGCTGAAGAACGTCGAGACCTTCGAGATCATGCGCCCTGCCGATATCGGCCTGACCGAGAACAACATCGCCATGGGCAAGCATTCGGGCCGCGCCGCGCTGCGCGCCAAGCTGGCCGATCTGGGATACGAGGTCGGGGACAACCAGCTGAAGGACATTTTCGTGCGGTTCAAGGCCTTGGCCGACCGCAAGAAGGAGGTCTATGACGACGACATCGTGGCCCTTGTCCTGGACGCCGCCGCCAACACGGCCGAGGATCACCTGCAGGTCAAGCACCTGCGCGTCGTCTGCGGCAGCGACGGCCAGTCCGCAGCCCTGACCATGATCGTGGACGGGGTCGAGAAGAGGGCCGAGACGACCGGCGACGGTCCGGTCGATGCATGCTTCAATGCGGTGCGGGAAATCTTTCCGCACGACGCGCGGCTGCAGCTGTACCAGGTCCATGCCGTGACCGAGGGCACCGATGCGCAGGCCACCGTCAGCGTCCGCATGGAGGAGGAGGGCCGCATCGTCACCGGCCAGGCCGCCGATACGGACACGATCCTGGCCTCGGTCAAGGCCTATGTGGGGGCGCTGAACCGGCTGATTCTGCGCCGCGCGATGACCGGTCGCGACACTGACGCCAAGCAGATCAGCATGTATTCGCACTGAGGCGCGGGGGGCATCGTGTCCCCCCGGCACCACCCCCGCGAGAAATGCCGCTGTCGGCCCAATGCGCGCATCGGGGCTTTTCCGGTGCGGCGCGCGGCTCTATACGGGGCCACGTCCGTCAGGGCGATCACGCACCATCAAAACAGGGCAGGCCGGGCCAACCGGCGGGAAAAGGATACGGGCATGGCATTCGGCGGTTTGTTTTCGACCGACATCGCAATCGACCTGGGGACGGCGAACACGCTGATCTATGTCAAGGGCAAGGGCATCATCCTGAACGAGCCCTCGGTCGTGGCCTATCACGTCAAGGACGGCAAGCGCGTCGTCCTGGCGGTCGGAGAGGACGCCAAGCTGATGCTGGGCCGCACGCCGGGAAGTATCGAGGCCATCCGCCCGATGCGCGAGGGCGTCATCGCTGATTTCGACAGCGCCGAGCAGATGATCAAGCATTTCATCAAGAAGGTGTTCAAGCGCACGACCTTCTCCAAACCCAAGATCATCGTCTGCGTCCCGCACGGCGCGACCCCGGTCGAGAAACGCGCCATCCGCCAGTCGGTCCTGTCCGCGGGCGCGCGCAAGGCGGGCCTGATCGCCGAACCGATCGCGGCGGCCATCGGCGCGGGCATGCCCATCACCGAACCCACCGGCAGCATGGTCGTGGACATCGGCGGCGGCACGACCGAGGTCGCGGTCCTGTCCCTGGGCGACGTGGTCTATGCGCGCTCGGTGCGCATCGGCGGCGACCGCATGGACGAGGCGATCATCAACTATCTGCGCCGCAACCAGAACATGCTAATCGGGGAATCGACCGCCGAACGCATCAAGACCAGCATCGGCACCGCCCGCATGCCCGATGACGGGCGCGGCGCGACCCTGATGGTGCGCGGCCGCGACCTGCTGAACGGCATCCCCAAGGAGATCGAGATCAGCCAGGCCATGGTCGCCGAGGCGCTGTCCGAGCCCGTCCAGGCCATCTGCGAGGCCGTGATGGTCGCGCTGGAGGCGACGCCCCCGGATCTGGCCGCCGACATCGTCGATCGCGGCGTGATGCTGACCGGCGGCGGCGCCATGCTGGGTGAGCTGGACCTGGCGCTGCGCGAGCAGACCGGCCTGTCGATCAGCCTGGCCGACCAGCCGATGAGCTGCGTGGCCCTGGGCACCGGCAAGGCGCTGGAGTTCGAAAAGCAGCTGCGTCACGTCATCGACTACGACAGCTGATCGCGCAGGCAGGGAGCGCCTGAATGGCGCAGAAGAGCACCGATTTCGCCACACCCGTGCGCCGCGTCCTGATCGCGGTGCTGGCGCTTGCGCTGCTGGCGGTGTTCCTGTTCTGGCGCATCGACAGCCCGCGGGCCGAGATGATGCGCACGGCGATGATCGACCGCATCGTGCCGCGGT
Organism: Paracoccus sp. Arc7-R13; assembly: GCF_004010775.1. Taxonomy (NCBI): domain Bacteria; kingdom Pseudomonadati; phylum Pseudomonadota; class Alphaproteobacteria; order Rhodobacterales; family Paracoccaceae; genus Paracoccus; species Paracoccus sp. Arc7-R13. The sequence continues at coordinate 1,059,831 of NZ_CP034810.1, forward strand.
TCGAATGGGCCGTGGCCCCGGTGACCAAGGTTACCCAGATGGTCGCGGGCTTTCAAAGCTATGCGCGCATCTATGAGCAGAACCAGGAATTGCGCCGCGAATTGCAGCGCATGTCCGCCTGGCGCGAGGCCGCCGTCCAGCTGGAGCAGGAGAACTCCAAGCTGATGGCGCAGAACAACGTCCGCATCGATCCGGCCCTGACCAGCGTCACGGGCGTGGTGATGGTCGACAGCGGTTCGGCTTTCCGCCAGTCGGTGCTGCTGAACGTCGGCGCTCAGGACGGGATCATCGAGGGCTGGGCCACCATGGACGGGCTGGGGCTGGTCGGGCGCATTTCCGGCGTTGGGAACCGGACCAGCCGCGTCGTGCTGTTGACGGACCCGTCGTCGCGGTTGCCGGTGACGGTCCAGCCGACCGGCGAACGGGCGCTGTTGACGGGCGACAACACGCCGCTGCCGCTGCTGGAATTCGTCGAGCAGGCCGATAACGTCCGTCCCGGCGACCGGGTCGTGACCTCGGGCGACGGGGGCGTCTTTCCCGCCGGGGTGCTGGTGGGCCAGGTCGCGCAGGGCAGCGACGGGCGGCTGCGCCTGCGCATGGCGGCCGATTACGAACGCCTGGAGTTCCTGCGCGTCCTGCGATCGCATCCGGCCGAGGCGGTGGTCGACAGCGCCGCCATCATCTTGGGCCAGGACAGCGGGTTGATCGGGCCGCAGCTGCCGGCCTCTCCGGTCGACGCGGCGGCGGCCAGCGATCCGCTGGACCCGGGTTCCACGCCATGATCCAGCTGCCCAGCCGCAGCTTCGCCCTGGGAACGCTGGTGTTTCTGGCCTCGGTCTGGGCGCTGCTGTTCGTGCGGCTGCTGCCCCTGTCGGCGGGCATCATGGGCTGGCCCGGCCCCGACCTGGCGCTGGCGCTTATTCTGGCCTGGGTGCTGCGCCGCCCCGACCAGCTGGCCGCGCCGGTCATCGTGCTGGCCATCCTGGTCGAGGACGTGCTGCTGATGCGCCCCCTGGGCCTGTGGACCGCCATCGTGCTGCTGGGATCCGAGGCCGCACGTCTGCGAGAGCCCCGTTGGCGCGATCAGCCATTCATGGTTGAATGGTTCCGCGTGGGCGTGCTGATCGGGCTGATGATGCTGGGCTATCGCCTGGTGCAGGTCGTGTTCGTGCTGCAGGTGCCGGCCCTGGGGCAGGTGATCCTGCAGTTTCTGGCGACGGTGGCGGCCTATCCGCTGGTCGTCTTCGGGGCACGCTGGCTGATCGGGCTGCGCCGCCTTGGCCGCGGCGATCCGACATGAGGACAAGGGCATGAAGAAGTCCCAACGCGAGATCCTGGACAGCTCCCGCCAGATCACCCGGCGCGGGCTGATGCTGGCCGGCATCCAGGTGGCCACCGTCACCACGCTGGCGCTGAAGATGCGGTCGATGCAGCTGGACCATGCCGAGGAATACCGCACGCTGGCGGACGGCAACTCGATCAAAATCCGGCTGCTGCCGCCGTCGCGCGGGCTGATCCTGGACCGCAACGGGATCATCATCGCGGGGAACGAACAGAACTATCGCGTCACCCTGACGCGCGAGGAGGCGGGCGGCGACGTCCAGGCCGTGCTGCGCCGCCTGTCGCGGCTGGTGCCAATGACCGACGCCCGCATGGCCGAGCTGATGGAGGAGTTTTCCCGCCGCAGTGCCATCACCCCCATCGTGCTGGCCGACCGCCTGACCTGGGAGCAGTTCAGCGCCATCGCGGTCAACGCCCCGTCGCTGCCCGGCGTCACGCCCGAATCGGCGCTGTCGCGCGCCTATCCGCGGGCGGGCGATTTCGCGCATGTCATGGGCTATGTCGGCCCCGTCAGCGATTACGACCTGTCGCGGATCGAGGACCCTGACCCGGTCCTGCTGCTGCCGGACTTTCAGCTGGGCAAGATCGGCGTCGAGGGCCGCATGGAGGAGATCCTGCGTGGCAAGGCGGGCGCCCGCCGCGTCGAGGTCAACGCCCAAGGCCGCGAGATGCGCCAGCTGTCGCGCCAGCAGGGCGAACAGGGGGCCACGCTGCAGCTGACGCTGGATGCCGCCTTGCAGAACTATGCCGCGCAGCGGATGGGCACCGAAAGCGCCGCCGCCGTCATCACCGACTGCCAGACCGGAGAGCTGCTGACGATCTGTTCGTCGCCCAGCTTCGATCCCAACAAGTTCGTGCGCGGCATCAGCAGCCCCGAATACCGCGCGCTGATGGATCACGACCACCGCCCCCTGGCCGACAAGACGGTGCAGGGCGTCTATCCGCCCGGATCGACCTTCAAGATGGTCACCCTGATGGCCGGGCTGGAGGCCGGGGTGATCGATGCGGGCACCCGGTTCTATTGTCCGGGCTACACCGAACTGGGCGGCCGGCGGTTCCACTGCTGGCGGCGCGGCGGGCATGGCACCGTCGATGCGATCAAGAGCCTCGAGGAAAGCTGCGACGTCTACTACTACGAACTGGCGCAGCGGGTGGGCATCGACCGGATCGCGATCATGGCGCGCAAGCTTGGCTTGGGCCAGCGCCACGACCTGCCCATGTCGGCGGTGGCCGAAGGGATCGCCCCCGACCGCGAATGGAAGATGGCCCGCCACGGCCAGGCCTGGCAGATCGGCGACAGCCTGAACGCCTCGATCGGGCAGGGCTTCGTGCTGGCGTCGCCGCTGCAGCTGGCGGTGATGACCGCCCGCATCGCGTCGGGCCGCGAGGTTCGGCCCCAGCTGATCCGGTCCGTCGACGGCGTGCGGCAGGCGCCGCCCGAATACCCGCCGCTGGACATCAGCCCGGAATCGCTGCGCGTCGCGCGGCTTGGCATGGACGCGGTGATGAACAGCGCCCGCGGCACCGCCCGCGGCGCCCGCATCACGCGCGAGGAATGGCGCATGGCCGGCAAGACCGGCACCAGCCAGGTCCGCAACATCACCGCCGCCGAACGCGCGCGCGGCGTCATCTCGAACGAGCAGCTGCCCTGGGCGCGGCGCGACCATGCGCTGTTCGTGGCCTATGCCCCCTATGATGCGCCGAAATACGCGATCTCGGTGGTGGTCGAACATGGCGGCGGCGGATCGGCCGTGGCCGCGCCCATCGCGCGCGACATCCTGCTGTTCGCGCTGAACGGCGGGCTGCCGCCCGTGGACGCCGTGCCCTCGGATCAGCGCGCCGCGCTGGAGGAGCGTCACAACGCCATGCACCTTTACCAGCCCGAGGCCCCGCGCCCCGGCCGCAGCAGGGCGTAAGGCGATGTCCTATCTCGACTATCAGGTGGCGCAGGTTCCGACGGGGTTCCGCAAGGTCCTCTACATCAACTGGCCGCTGGTCCTGCTGATCACCGCCGTGTGCTGCATCGGGTTCCTGATGCTGTATTCGGTCGCGGGCGGCCGCATGGACACCTGGGCGGAACCGCAGATGATCCGCTTTGCCGTGGGCATGGTGATCATGCTGGGGCTGGCCTTCGTGCCGATGTGGTTCTGGCGCGGCATCTCTGTCGCCGCCTATGTGATGTGCTTCCTGATGCTGGTCGCGGTCGACCTGTTCGGGGTCATCGGCATGGGCGCACAGCGATGGATCGACATCGGCCCGATCCGAATCCAGCCGTCCGAACTGATGAAGATCGCGCTGGTCCTGCTGCTGGCGGCCTATTACGACTGGCTGCCGCTGAACCGCGTGTCGCGTCCCTTGTGGGTGATCGTGCCGGTGGTGCTGATCCTGGCGCCGACCGCGCTGGTCCTGATGCAGCCGGATCTTGGCACGTCGATCATGCTGATCGCGGGGGGCGGGATCGTGATGTTCGCGGCGGGTGTGTCACTGTGGTATTTCGGGGCGGTGATCGGCGCCGCGGTGGGCCTGGTCGTGGCCGTCATGCGCAGCCGCGGAACGGACTGGCAGCTGCTGCGCGACTATCAGTTCCGCCGGATCGACACCTTTCTGGACCCGACCTCCGACCCGTTGGGGGCCGGCTACAACATCATCCAGAGCCAGATCGCGCTTGGTTCGGGCGGGTTGTCGGGGCGCGGCTTCATGCAGGGCACGCAGTCGCGGCTGAACTTCCTGCCCGAAAAGCACACCGACTTCATCTTCACCGTCCTGTCCGAAGAGTTCGGCTTCATCGGCGCGTCGTCGCTGCTGGTGCTGTACATGCTGATCCTGGGCTTCTGCCTGTATTCCGCACTCAGCAACCGCGACCGCTTTGCCAGCCTGATCACCATCGGCATCAGCGCGACCTTCTTTCTGTACTTCTCGATCAACATGGCGACGGTGATGGGCCTGCTGCCCGCCAAGGGGTCGCCGCTGCCGCTGGTCAGCTATGGGGGGACGTCGCTGATGATCCTGATGCTGGGATTTGGTCTGGTGCAATCCGCCCATGTCCACAGGCCCCGATGAGGGTCCGGTTCTCTGCCCGCGACGATGCGTGGTCCGATTGGGCCCCGGCCCTGCGCGCGGCCTGCCCCGAGATGCATCTGGACCGCGACGGCGATCCGGCCACGTTCGATGCGATCATCTACGCCCCGGGCGGCGACATCACCGATTTCGCGCCCTACGCCAATGTCCGGCTGGTGCAGAGCCTGTGGGCCGGGGTCGAACGCATCGTGGGCAACGCCACGCTGACCCAGCCCTTGGCGCGGATGGTCGATCCTGGATTGCGCCAGGGGATGGCCGAATATTGCGCAGGATGGGCCATGCGTGCCCATCTGGGCATGGACCGCTATGCCCAGGACGGCATCTGGCGCAACGGGCAGATCCCGCCGCTGGCCGCCGAACGCCCGGTGACCGTCCTGGGCATGGGCGAACTGGGACAGGCCGCCGCCGCCATGCTGACCGCCCTGGGCTTTCCGGTCACCGGGGTCAGCGCCTCGGGGCGGGCGGTGCCGGGGGTTTCGGTGCTGCCCATCGCGCAGCTGGACCAGGCCCTGGCCCGCGCGCAGATTCTGGTCTGCCTGCTGCCCGACACGCCCGCCACCCGCGGGCTGCTGGATGCGGACCGCCTGTCGCGCCTGCTTGACGGCGCCTGGCTGATCAATCCGGGACGTGGCACGCTGATCGATGACGAGGCGCTGTTGCGGGGGCTGGACCGGGGGCGGCCGGGGCACGCGGTGCTGGACGTGTTCCGCACCGAACCGCTGCCCCAGGATCACCCGTTCTGGGCCCATCCCGCGGTCACCGTCACGCCCCATATCGCCGCCGAGACCCGCCCTGCGACCGCCGCCCCCGTCGTCGCCCAGAACCTGCGTCGCGCGATGGCGGGACGGCCGCTGCTGCATCTAGTGGACCGCGACCGCGGTTACTGACCCGGACCGCCCTTGGCCCGATCCGCCTTCAGCTGTGCCGCGCGGGCCGAGGCGCGGGCGATGCGCTCTGCCATCTTCTTCTCGCGGCGGCGCTGATAGGCGATGAAGATCGGCACGGTCAGGTAATGCGTGATGACCCCCGCGACGGACCCCAGGATGACGCCGCCAACCATGTAGGGCCAGAATACCTGCGCCAGAAAGTCGCTGAGGTTGTACCAGTGCATCTCGGACGGGCCGAACAGGGCGCTGAGGTTGTGCCACAGCTCTCCGGTGGCCTTCGAGAATTCGTGGAAGATGAACTGGGGCGTCAGCTCGCCCTCCTGGCCCAGGATCTCGCGGCCCAGCTTGACCGACATCAGCGCGATGAAGGGCAGGGTCACCGGATTGCCCACGAAGGTCGCCAACAGCGCGGCCAGCACGTTGCCGCGGATGATCCAGGCCACCGCCGCCGCCGACAGGAAGTGGAACCCGAACAGCGGCGTGAAATTCACCATGATCCCCGCCGCGACCCCGCGCGCGATGCGATGCGGCTGGTCGGGCAGGCGGCGCAGCCTGTGGGCCACGTAGGCGCTGGCCCGCCGCCAGCCGCCCGGCGGATAGATCATCTGGCTGGCCAGTTGGCCGTAGCTGCGCGGTTTGCGGCGTTTGAACAAGGCGAACCCGATCCGTGACGGGCAGGGGGCGCCTGCCTCAGGGTTTCAGCGCCGGGTCCCGCACGCGCGAGACCTGCGCGACATCACTTTCCGCCTCGAGGGCAGTCAGCAGGTTGTGCAGATGTTCATGGTCGCGCAGTTCGACCTCGACCTCGATGCGGTAGAAGTCGGGCTTGCGGGCGATGAACTCCAGGTTCGAGATATTCGCCCCCTGCGCCCCGATCAAGGTGCAGATGCGTCCCAGCACGCCTGCGTCGTGGCGGATCGTCAAATTGAGCACGGTCGAATAGGCGGCGGGGTGGCGCCCCTCGCGCCATTGCAGGTCGACCCACCGGTCGGGGCTATCCTCGAACTCGGCCAGCACAGGACAGTCGATGGCGTGGATGACCACGCCGGCGCCGCGATAGGTGATGCCCACGATCCGCTCGCCGGGCAGGGGGGCGCAGCAGGGCGCGCGCTTGAAGTTCGCGTCGGCCTCCAGCCCCGCGAAGGGGCGCTTGCCGTCGATCTCGTCCTGGTGGTCGGCCAGCTCCGGATAGAGGACGCCAAGGACCTCCTTGGCGGAATTCTCGGCGCTGCCGATGCGGGCCAGCAGATCCTCGGCCGAGGGCAGGCCCATCTGCTTGGCCGCCGTCCGCAGCGCCTTGTCGGTGACCTTGCGGCCCACATGCTCGAAGCTGACGCGCACCAGTTCGCGCCCCAGGCGCATGAAGCGGTCGCGGTCCTCCTCGCGCAAGCTGCGCCGGATCGCGGCCTTGGCGCGGCCCGTGACCACGATGTCCAGCCAGGTCGCCTGCGGGCGCTGCCCCGAGGCAGAGATGATGTCGACCGACTGCCCGTTCTTCAGCCGCGTCCACAGGGGCACGCGGATGCCGTCGATCTTGGCGCCGACGCAGGAATTGCCCAACCGGGTGTGGATCGCATAGGCGAAGTCGATCGGCGTCGCGCCCCGCGGCAGCTGCATCACGTCGCCCTTGGGGGTGAAGCAGAACACCTGGTCCTGGTACATCTCCATCTTGACGTGTTCCAGGAACTCGTTGTGGTCCTCGGTGTCGAACCGGTCGGTCAGCTGGGCAATCCATTCGGCCGGATCGACCGCAAAGGGGTTCCGGGTGCGCACGCCGTCGCGATAGGCCCAATGCGCCGCGACGCCGGCCTCGGCGACCTCGTGCATCTGGCGGGTGCGGATCTGCACCTCGACCCGCTTGCCGTCGCGACCGGAGACCGTGGTGTGGATCGAGCGGTATCCGTTTGATTTCGGCTGGCTGATGTAATCCTTAAACCGCCCCGGAACCGCGCGCCAGCGATGGTGGATCACGCCAAGCGCGCGATAGCAATCCATCTCCGTCCGCGTGATGATCCGAAAGCCGTAGATGTCGGACAGCCGCGAAAAAGCCAGCTGCTTTTCCTGCATCTTGCGCCAGACGCTGAAGGGCTTCTTGGCGCGGCCGAACACGTCGGCCTCGATGCCCTCCTTCTCCATCTCGGTGCGGATGTCAGCTGTGATCTGGCCGATGATGTCGCCGCTGTCGCGCTGCAGGCTGACAAAACGGCGGATGATTGAACTGCGCGCCTCGGGGTTGATGACCTTGAAGGCCAGGTCCTCCAGCTCCTCGCGCATCCACTGCATGCCCATCCGGCCCGCCAGGGGGGCATAGATGTCCATCGTCTCGCGCGCCTTTTTGACCTGCTTGTCGGGGCGCATGGACCGGATGGTACGCATGTTGTGTAGCCGGTCGGCCAGCTTGACAAGGATGACTCGCATGTCGCGCGACATGGCCATGAACAGCTTGCGAAAGTTCTCGGCCTGCTTGGACTGGGTGCTGGACAGTTCCAGATTGGTCAGCTTGGTGACCCCGTCGACCAGTTCGGCGATCTCGGCGCCGAACATGCCGACGACTTCGTCCTTGGTCGATCGCGTGTCCTCGATCGTGTCGTGCAGCAGCGCGGTCACGATGGTCGCGTCGTCCAGCCGCATCTCGGTCAGGATGGCGGCGACGGCGATGGGATGGGTAAAGTAGGACTCGCCGGAATGGCGGAACTGGCCCTCGTGCATGCGCATGCCGTATTCATAGGCATCGCGGATCAGGGTGCAGTTGCTGCGCGGGTTGTAGTTGCGGACAAGGGCCAGCAGGTCTTCGACGTCGATCATAATGGTGTCGAAGACCTCTGCAGTGTGACCGTGTCAGGCGCGCTGGTTGGCTTCCAGCATCATGCGCAGCATCCGTTCCTCGGATTCCTCGTCGGACGGCTTGGGGCGATCGACCTCGGCGCCCAGCAGCAGGGCCATGGCGTCCTCCTCGGGCTCGTCAACCTCGATCTGGGTCTGGGTCGATTCGATCATCCGCTCGCGCAGATCGTCGACGGGCTGGGTCTCTTCGGCGATTTCGCGCAGGGCGACCACCGGGTTCTTGTCGTTGTCGCGATCGACGGTGGGGGCGCTGCCAGCCGCGATCTCTCGGGCGCGATGCGAGGCGAGCATCACCAGATCAAAGCGGTTGGGAACCTTGTCGACGCAGTCTTCGACCGTTACGCGGGCCATGGATCACCTGTGCAGTTGCGAATCGGACATTCGGGGCGAACCGGACTGATGGTCGGCTTGGTGCCGATTGTCAAGGAAAACCTGGGAATTCGGCCGGCGTCATTCCGTCCAATGCGCCGGGTCCAAGCGCTTTCAGCATCGCCGCGACGCTGAGCCCGGTCAGGGGGTGACGCCAGTCCGGCGCGATCTCCGCCAGGGGGGCAAGAACGAAAGCGCGGTCCTGCATCCGCGGGTGGGGCAGGATCAGCCGGTCGGGCGTCTGCACCGCCTGGCGGTCGGGGGGCAGGTTCATCCAGGTCCGCAGATGGTTCGAATCAGGTTCGATCCGGTCATCCAAAGCGATCAGGTCCAGGTCCAGCACGCGCGCCGACCAACGGCCCATGCTGCGGTTGCGCCCGTGGTCAGCCTCGATCCGGTGCAGCGTTTCCAGGACGTGCGGTGCATCCAGCGACGTGGCAATCAGCGCCACCGCATTGGCAAACTCGGGCCCCGATCCCGCAGGCATGGCGGGAGTCCGCCAGATGCGGCTGATCGCGGTGATTGAAATGCCCGGGGCGCTGTGCAGAATGCCCATCGTCGTGCACAGGGTCGTTACGGGGTCCTGATCCGACAGGGGAAGGTTGGCCCCAAAAGCAACGATACCAAAAGATAGGTTAACCACGCTTTCCTCTTTCCTTACAGGTCCATGGCATGGGCCCGCGCATTTCAGGTCCCTCACCCTGGCCCGCGCTTGTGCCGTGAAGGACCGGGTTCATCAAAGGCAACATCCATGTTTTACAAAGACGACCGATTGGCAATCTTCATAGACGGGGCCAATCTTTATGCTGCCGCGAAGGCATTGGGCTTTGATATCGACTATAAGCTGCTGCGCCAGGAATTCGATCGCCGCGGTAAGCTGATGCGTGCCTATTACTACACCGCCCTGATCGAGGGCGAGGAATATTCCCCCATCCGTCCGCTGGTGGACTGGCTGCATTACAACGGTTTCTGCGTCGTGACTAAGCCGGCGCGCGAATACACCGACGCCCAGGGCCGCCGCAAGGTCAAGGGCAACATGGACATCGAGCTGACCGTCGATGCGATGGAACTTGCCCCGCGGATGGATCACGCGGTCCTGTTCTCTGGCGACGGCGATTTCCGGCCGCTGGTCGAATCGCTTCAGCGTCAGGGGGTCCGGGTGTCGGTCGTGTCCACGATCCGCAGCCAGCCACCGATGATCGCCGACGACCTGCGCCGCCAGGCCGACAACTTCATCGAACTGGACGCGCTGCGCGACATCATTGGCCGCCCGCCGCGCGACCCGGCTCAAGTCGAGACTTAATCCCGCGTGCACCGGGGCCTGACAGCGCCGGTGCCGCATGACGCGATGATGGTGCGGACGGCGGGACTTGAACCCGCACTTCCGTTCGGAAAACAGATTTTCGTACCACTTCGACTTTCGCCGCCGGGGGTGCGATGCCCCGTTCGTGGTCTGGACTATCCCTTCGCCATGGTCCGCAAGGACGTTAGGCGCCGCCCGTCTAGTCTCTACACCTTCCCCGTGTCCGGGGCTTGGCTCGGGATTGGCACGGGGCCGGGGCCCCACAGCTTTCCCCGAATTTGAGCGGTTCTGCACCGGCGGTTTCCCGACCGGGCACTCCAATTGTCAAAGTCTGCTGCGTCTACCGATTTCGCCACGTCCGCATCATCATCACTCCTGCGTATCGCAGGCTGCGCGGCGCAGGGCAAGCGGGTGAACAAAACATAGCCCCCCGAATCAGGAACCGTTTTCATCGGCCTTGGTTGGACAGGCAACGCGCCAGCACAGGAGGACGTCATGTCCAGCATCAGCGAGACACGCGGCAACGGTGGAGAGACCCACCAGACCGGCGGCGAGGCCCTGACCACCAATCACGGGGTCCCGATTTCCGACAACCAGAACAGCCTGAAGGCCGGGGCCCGCGGTCCCACCCTGCTGGAGGATTTCGTCCTTCGCGAAAAGATCTTTCATTTCGACCATGAACGCATTCCGGAGCGGATCGTCCACGCCCGCGGTTCGGGTGCACACGGCTATTTCGAATGCACCGACCCGATCCCGGAACTGACCCGCGCGGGCGTTCTGGCCAATCCGGGCAAGACGCCAGTCTTTGTGCGTTTCTCGACCGTGGCCGGCGGCGCAGGCAGCGTCGACACGCCGCGCGACGTGCGGGGCTTTGCTGTCAAGTTCTACACCCAAGAAGGCAACTGGGACTTGGTCGGCAACAACATTCCGGTGTTCTTCATCCAGGACGCCATCAAGTTTCCCGACTTGGTCCATTCGGTCAAGATGGAGGCAGACAAGGGCTATCCGCAGGCCGCCAGCGCCCACGACACCTTCTGGGATTTCGTATCGCTGATGCCGGAATCCATGCACATGATCATGTGGGCGATGTCCGATCGTGCCATCCCGCGCAGCCTGCGCATGATCGAGGGGTTCGGCGTCCACACGTTCCGTCTGGTCAACGCCCAGGGCAAGTCGACCTTCGTCAAGTTCCACTGGAAGCCCAAGCTGGGCCTGCAGAGCCAGGTCTGGAACGAGGCCGTCAAGACCGCCGGCGCGAACCAGGACTATCACCGCCAGGACCTGTGGGAGGCCATCGATTCGGGCGACTTCCCGGAATGGGAACTGGGCATCCAGACCTTTGACGCCGAATGGGCCGCCAAGCAGCCCTATGACGTCCTGGACGCGACCAAGCTGATCCCCGAGGAGGATATTCCCGTCCGCATCGTGGGCCGCATGGTGCTGGACCGGAACCCCGACAACTTCTTTGCCGAGACCGAGCAGGTGGCCTTCCTGCCGACGAACGTCGTGCCCGGCATCGACTTTTCCGACGACCCGCTGCTGCAGGGACGGCTGTTCAGCTATATGGACACCCAGAAGTCGCGGCTTGGCACCACGAACTTCCACCAGATCCCGGTCAATGCGCCGAAATGCCCGATGCACAACTTTCAGCGCGACGGCATGATGCAGATGGCAGTGCCCAAAGGCCGCGCCAATTACGAGCCGAACAGCCTGGATCAGGCCGGAGAGGAGCCGGGACCCCGTGCCACCGACCAGGGCTTCGCGACCTATAAGGACATGACCGACCTGGGCAACCAGCCGGACGAGAAGCTGCGCGTGCGGGCGGACCTGTTCGGCGACCATTACAGCCAGGCGCGGCTGTTCTATCGCAGCCAGACCGAGGTCGAGCAGACCCACATCGCCGATGCGATCACGTTTGAACTGTCGAAGGTCGGCCTTGGCCACGTGATCCAGCGCGTTCTGGGTCATTTGCGGGTCATCGACGAGGATCTAGCCGAAACCGTGGCCGAAGGTCTGGCCGAGGACCTGCCCGACGCCGCGACCCCCATGCGCGAGCCGATCGACATGGCGCCTTCGGATGCGCTGTCGATCATGAAGCAGGCCAAGCACAGCCTGAAGGGTCGCAAGGTCGGCATCCTGATCGGCGACGGCGGGGATCAAGCCAAGGTCGATGCGCTGCGCGGCGCGGTCGAGGCCCAGGGCGGCACCGTCATGCTGATCGCCAAGGAGCGTGGCAAGGCCGAGGCGCAGTTGGCGGGATCGCCTTCGGTCCTGTTCGATGCGGTGGCGCTGGTCATCGGCGCCGATGACGCGGCCAAGCTGGCCAAGTTCAAGCCCGCGGTCGACTTCGTGTCGGATGCCTTTGCGCATCTGAAGGCGATCGGCGCCGACGATGCCAGCGCCAAGCTGCTGGCGGCGGCCGGGGTGCAGCCCGACAAGGGCGTGACCAAGCTGGACCCGGCGGCGTTCGTCGAGGCGGCGGCGCAGCGGTTCTATGACCGCGAAGCCAAGGTCTGGTAGGCCTCAGCCGTTCCGGATCGGAATGAAAGGGGGCGGGCCGGTGGTCCGCCCCTTATCCATAGCTGCGGGTCGGGCGGTCAAAGACCTTGCGGCCCATCAGGCTGCCGACCAGATCGACCATCAGCTTTGCGGTCCGGCCGCGTTCGTCCAGGAACGGGTTCAACTCGACCAGGTCCAGCGATGTGACCAGCCCCGATTCGTGCAGCAGCTCCATCACCAGATGCGCCTCGCGGAAGGTCGCGCCGCCGGGCACCGTGGTCCCGACCGCGGGCGCGATCGAGGGGTCTAGGAAATCCACGTCCAGGCTGACATGCAACAGGCCGTCGGCCGCGCGCACGCGGTCCAGAAAGGCCCGCAGCGGGGCCACGATGCCCTGTTCGTCCAGCACCCGCATGTCGTTCACGGTGATGTCCGTGGGCTGCATCAGGGCCAGTTCGGCGGGGTCCACGCTGCGGATGCCGAACATGCAGATGTTTTCGCCCGGGATGGGGGCGGGGAAGGGCGGGAAGGGGTCGAAACCGTCCAACCCGTTGGCATAGGCCATCGGCGTGCCGTGCAGGTTTCCCGATGTAGTGGTGGCGACAGTGTGAAAGTCGCTGTGCGCGTCCAGCCAGATCACGAACTGCGCGCGGCCCTGCGCGGCGGCATGCGCAGCGACCCCCGCGACGGTGCCCAGGGCCAGCGAATGATCGCCCCCCATGATGATCGGCATGCCATGCGGCAGGGCGTCCTGGGTGGCCTGGCGCAGGGCACCAGTCCAGGCGATCGTTTCAGGCAGGTGATGGACGGCGGGGTTGGCGCAGCGATGGTCGCCCAACGGATCCGGCGTGACATCGCCGCGATCCTCGACCGTGTGGCCTAAGGTCGACAGAGTGGCGGCCAGGCCCGCGGTGCGATAGGCGGCGGGGCCCATCAGGCAGCCGGGGCGGCGCTGGCCCTCGTCCACGGGGGCTCCGATCAGGATGCAATGGGTCATGGGGCTCTCCGGCTGGATGGTGCCCCGTTTGAACACGCCCGGCCGGGGAAAGTCCACCGGCCGGGCGCATCCCCCTAGAAGTTCGAGGTCACGCCCAGCCACAGGCGGCGGCCCTCGCCCTCGGTGTTGTTGGCGGCCATGGTGATGTCGCGGTCAAGAAGGTTGTAGATCGCGCCGTTCATGCTGACCCGGTCGGTCAGTTGGTAATCCGCCCCCAGATCCACCGTCAGGTAGGATCCGTATTCATAGGCGATGGCTGTCCCGTCCGCGTCGAAGGCCACCGGTCGGCCGTTGGTGCCGATGCGGGCTCCGGCGGCTGTTTCCCGGCCATGATAGATCACCGACCCCCAGGCCCCCAACCCCGCGACGGGGGTGACCCAATCGGCGGTCACGCTGGCCTGATGGCGCGGCGTACGGTCCAGCGGCAGGCCCGCGAAATCGCCGGTCCGCTGTTCGCTGTCGGTGAAGCTGTAGCTTGCGCGCAGCGTCAGGTCGGGGGTAGCGTCCCAGTCCGCGGTCAACTCTACCCCCTGCAGGCGGGCGCGGCCGACATTGTACCATTCCCATCGGTTGAAGCTGGTGCCGCCGATCACGACCTGGTCGTCGGTGCGGGCGCTTTCGATCTTGTCGTCGAAATCGGTGCGGAACAGCGTCGCACCCACCTGCCACGTCGGCGCATCGTAAAGCGCCGCCAACTCATAGCTGGTGCTTTCCTCTGGCTGCAGGGCAGGGTTCGAGACGATCGCGCCTGCGCCTTGTTCGGTGGTGTAGAAATAGCCCGGCACGACGGAGCGCAGATCCGGCGCGCGGAACCCCGTCGACACGCCCCCCTTGATGGTCAGGCCCTGCGTCGCGTTCCACACCGCATAGGCGCGCGGGGTCAGGTTGCTGCCGTATTCGGCATGATCGTTCAGCCGCGCCCCAAGGGTCAGGGCAAGATCGTCGCGCAGGCGCCATTCGTCCTCCAGGAACACCGCGTGCTGCGAGGTCGCAAAGGAATAGGTCCGCCCGTCGCCCAGGCCGGGGTTCTGGTCGCGCAGCCCCGTGCGGTTCACCTGCCCGCCAAAGACCAGCGTATGGCTGCCCTGCCATTCCAGCGGCGCGGTGAATTTCGCGTCATAGACGGTGTTCGTGACCTCTGGCGCGCGGTCGCCTGCGACAAGCGCGCCATTGCCCGATGCCGTCTTGCGCTGGCCCACCTCGCGCAGGACCGACAGGTCGGCCGCGACATTGCCCCACTGCCCGGCATAGGACAGGGCGGCGCGGTCGCGGGTGTTGTCCTGAAGGCTGTCGTTCTGTGGCGTGCCGCGGAAATCGACGGGCGCGATGGTGCGGCCGACGCGTCCCAGATCCTCGATTGTGGTGCGCCCGCCCTCCAGGTGGACGGTGTGATCGGGGTCGGGCGTCCAGCTGAGCCGCGCCGACAGGTCCGTCAGTTCGCGGTCGCGCAGCCCGTCGACGACCCGCGATTCGGACCGGTCGAGGCGGCGTCCCCAGACCTGCAGGCCCAGCCGGTCCGCAACGACCGGCCCGCTGCCATAGAAGGACAGCTGGCGCGAGGACGCGTCGTCGCCGTCCTGGGGCAGGGTGGCCTCGGCCGTGACCGACCCAGTCCAGCGGTCGGCGACCGGCTTAGTGATGACGTTGACCACGCCGCCCATCGCGTCCGATCCGTACAGCGACGACATCGGCCCGCGAACGATCTCGATCCGGTCGATGGCGGCGACGGGGGGAATCCAGTTCTGCTCGATCCCCGCGCTGCCGTTGGTGCGCGATTCGCGCGTGCCCTGACGTTTGCCGTCGACCAGGATCAGCGTGTACTGGCCGGACAGGCCGCGGATGGTGATGTCCTGTTCGTTGGCGACGCCCGTTGTGGCCACGCCCTGCACCCCGCGCAGCGCGTCCGACAGGCTGGTGATGCTGCGCCGCGCCAGCTCCTCTCCGGAAATGACCGAGATGCTGGCAGGGGCGTCGGCGATGTTCTGTTCGAACCCGGACGCGGTGATCACGATCTCGTCCAGCAGGATGGGGGCCGTGTCCTGGGCCAATGCCGGCGCGGTCAGGGCGGTCAGCGACAGGAATGTCACGCGAAGGGAGGGGGTCTTGGGCATCATGGGCCTCGGGGTCGGAGGGGACATGCTGCCTGGGGTCGTGGCCAGAGGGAAAAGCCGATTACCTGGGTAATTCAGTCGCCTTTACGGCGGCTGGGCGCGGGGAACAAGGCCTGCGCCCGCCCCCTGCGCCCCTGTGGCACGAATGCGACAGTCAGGCGCGGACGCCTTGGAAGCGGGCGGCCCAGGCCTCTCGGTCCTCGTCGCTGATCTTGGCGAACATCACCTCGGGGACGGTGAAGGCATGGCCGGGGGCCAGCGCCTGCAAGGCCTGCGCCACGTCGTCGGGCCAGCCCGCATCCTGCGCGTCCATCGCCTGCAGCATCGCGGCCGATGCAAAGGGGATGAAGGGCTGCGACAGGACCGCGTAAAGGCGGATCAGGTTCAGGCCCATGCGCACCTGCATCGCCGCCTGGTCGGGCTCGGTCTTGAACACCGTCCAGGGCGCGGCCGACTGCAGGTATTCATTGCCCGACACCCAGATGGCGCGCAGCTCGGCGGCGGCCTTGCGGACCTCCATCGCCTCCATATTCGCCTCATAGGCACGGACGCGGGCGGTCAGCGTGTCGATCAGCGCCAGTTCGGCAGGGCCCCAGGCCGGGCCTTCGGGAACGGCCTCGCCGAACTTGGCGCGGCAGAACTTGGTGATGCGGCTGACGAAGTTGCCCAGCACGTCGGCCAGGTCCTTGTTCACGGATTGCTGGAAATTCTCCCAGGTGAACTCGCTGTCGCCGGATTCGGGGGCGTGCGACAACAGCCACCAGCGCCAGTAGTCCGCCGGCAGGATCTCCAGCGCGTGGTCCATGAATACGCCGCGCCCCTGCGAGGTGCTGAACTGTCCGCCCTGATAGGTCAGGTAATTGAAGGACTTGATATAGTCGACCATCTTCCACGGCTCGCCCGAACCGATCAGGGTCGCGGGGAAGGACAGGGTATGGAAGGGCACGTTGTCCTTGCCCATGAACTGGGTATAGGTCACGTCCTCGGCGCCCTGGTCCAGGCGCCACCAGCGGCGCCATGCGGCATCGTCGGCGCCCGCCGCATCGGCCCATTCGGCGGTCGCGCCGATATATTCGATGGGCGCGTCGAACCAGACATAGAAGACCTTGCCCTCCATCCCCGGCCAGTCCTGGTCGCCCCGCTTCACCGGCACGCCCCAATCAAGGTCGCGAGTGATGCCGCGGTCCTGCAGCCCGTCGCCGTCGTTCAGCCATTTGCGCGCGATCGAGGTCGTCAGGATCGGCCAGTCCGTCTTGGCGTCGATCCAGGCGGCGATGTCGCCCTTCAGCGCGGACTGGCGCAGGTACAGGTGCTTGGTCTCGCGCACCTCCAGGTCGGTGCTGCCCGAGATCGCGCTGCGCGGGTTGATCAGGTCAGTCGGGTCCAGCTGCTTGGTGCAGTTTTCGCACTGATCGCCGCGCGCCTTGTCATAGCCGCAGTTGGGGCAGGTGCCCTCGATGTAGCGGTCCGGCAGGAAGCGGTTGTCGGCATGGGAGAAGACCTGCTTCTCGACGACCTCGCGGATATAGCCCTGGTCGGCCAGGCGGCCCGCGAAATGCTGGGTCAGGGCGCGGTTGCGGTCGCTGGAGGAGCGGCCGTAATGATCGAAGGACAGCCCGAACCCGTCGGCCAGCGCGGTCTGGACGCCATGCATCCGGGCGCAATAGTCGGCCACGTCCTCTCCGGTCTTGGCGGCGGCCAGTTCGGCGGGGGTGCCGTGTTCGTCCGTGGCGCAGATGAACATGACCTCGTGGCCCCGCGCCCGCAGATAGCGGGCATAGAGGTCGGCGGGCAGCTGTGAACCGACGAGGTTCCCCAGATGCTTGATGCCGTTGATGTAGGGCAGGGCAGAGGTGATCAGGTGGCGGGCCATGGCATGCGTCCTTTCGGGGTCGCGCATCTCTAGCCCTGTTGCGCCGTGATGAAAAGCGGTGCGCACGCCCGGCGCACCGGGCGTGCGCAGGTCGTCAATGGGCCAGCATCTCGTCCACGATCTGGGCGGGGGGCATGTCGGCGGGATAGTAGGTAGGCCAGTTCGTCACCTCCTCCAGCAGGGCGGCGCGGTCGTCGCCCCAATACAGGTGGAAGTGGTCGGCGCGGGCCGGGGCGATCCCATGGTCGCTGAACTGGATGAAGGCGGGTGCGCCCGCGTCGCCGGCAGTCTTGGCAAAGATGAAACGGACGCCGCGGTTGCCGCGGGCATAGGTCAGGATCTCGTGCCCGTCATTGGCATAGGTGCCCGACACCTGCGTGCCGTCGCTGTAGAACGTCACCATGTCACCCTCGATGGTGATGCGGTCCGTATCGGTGGCATAGCCGGTCCGGTAATAGGCGGTGTATTCCTCGGCGGTCTGGTCGCCCTTCTGGGCCTTGCGGTCCATGACCGGCGCCAGGGTGCCGTCCTGCAGCAGGGGATAGACCGACTGCCAGTCGCCCGCATAGTCGGACAGGGGGCGGTCCTTGACCTGATCGTCGTCGAAATAGCCGTCATAGATGGCCTGCGCCTCGGGGCTGCGGGCATGGGCGTGATCGTGCGCGTGATCATGGTCATGATCGTGATCGTGGTCGTGGTCGTGGGAGTGGTCATGTGCGGCTGGGGCGGCACTGTCCTGGGCCCGCGCAGGCCCGGTCAGGGCAAGCGTCGCGGCGATCAGCAGACTGGCGGGGAGGGGCGAGCGGAGGGGATGGGGCGGTCCTTCTGTAGATCTGACGAATCATGGAATGATATGTCATCACATAACAGGACCGCAGTAAGGCGCGCGTACGGGGATGGCAAGGGCGGGTCGGGACCGGGCGGACCTTTGCGGCCCGCCCGAAAGCGATCAGCGGCGACGGTCGCGGCGCGAGGACATCGGCTGGAACGCGACGCCGACATGCGCCTCGCAATAGGGTTTTCCCGCGACCGACGGCAGGCCGCAGAACCAGAACTTGTCGGTTGCCGGATCGCCGATGGGCCATTTGCAGGTCCGCTCGGTCAGTTCCATCAGGGTCAGTTTCTTGGCGCGCTTCTCGACCTCGCGGACCGAGGCCAAGGCTTCGGGAGAGATCTCGTTGGCCGAAGGCTGGGGCGGCAAAGGCTGTCCCGCCGGCACGATCGGGCGGCGGGGAACCGGCACGAAGGCCGGCTGCGTGCTGGGTTCGGGTTCCGGTTCGGGCTGGACCGCCACGGGCTCGGGCGCGGGTTCGGGGCGCAGAGGGGCCGTCGCTGGCTGCGGGACCGCACGGGGAGCCGCAGGCTTTTCGCGCGCGACCGGTTCCGGCGCGGGGGCGGGAGCCGGGGCTGCGGCTTCCGGCTCCTCGGTGCGGTTCGACAGCCCCAGGCGATGGACCTTGCCGATCACCGCGTTGCGGGTCACGCCGCCCAGTTCCTTGGCGATGGCGCTGGCCGACTGGCCCTCGGACCACATGCGTTTCAGTGTCTCGACGCGATCATCCGTCCAGGACATGGCAGCCTTTCCGGGCGGGTCTGACCTGCCGCCCCATCTTGTAACCTGCGATTGGTCCCGTCACATACGGGATGCCGAGATTTAGCCGCCGAAGCGCAGAAATTCAAGGACCGCCAGATGACCCCGCCCACAATGCCCGGCCTGCCCCTGCTTTCCGACAGCCCCGCCATGGGCGTGCGCCGATTTGGCCGCGTCAACTGGCTGGGCCTGCGTACGCTGGCGCGGCGCGAGGTCATGCGCTTCATGGCCGTCTGGCAGCAGACGATATTCGCGCCGCTGATGACGGCGGGCCTTTTCGTTGTCGTGTTCGCGATGGCCCTGGGCCAGGGGCGGGGGCAGATCATGGGCCTGCCCTACCTGGTCTTCCTCGGGCCGGGCATCCTGATGATGACGGTCATCCAGAACGCCTTCGCGAACACTTCCAGCTCGATCACCGCGGCCAAGGTGCAGGGCAACATCGTCGACACGCTGATGCCGCCCCTGTCCGCCGGAGAGCTGCTGGCCGGCTATCTGGCCGGGTCGGTGGTGCGCGCCGGGCTGGTGGCCACGGTCATCGGGACCGGCATGGTGCTGGTCACCGGGCGCGGCATCGCGCATCCGGGCTGGGCGGCGATGTTCGTGCTGCTGGCCGCGCTGATGCTGGGCGGCCTGGGCATCCTGGCGGGGATCATGGCGCAGAAGTTCGACCAGATGGCGGCGATCACCAATTTCATCATCACGCCGCTGTCGTTCCTGTCGGGCACCTTCTATTCGGTGCAGGCGCTGCCGCAGCCGTTCAGCACGCTGTCGCACTGGAACCCGATCTTCTACCTGATCGACGGCGCGCGCTATGGCGTGACCGGAGTCAGCGATGCGCCCGTCTGGCGCGGCGCGCTGATCTGCGCGGGCGTCGTCGCGGGCGTGCTGTATCTGGCGTGGCGGTGGCTGCGGTCGGGCTATCGCATGAAGGCCTGATTAGCGCTTGCCTTGACAGGCAAAGCTGCGCATCCTTCGCGCCATGACGAAACGACGCACCACCCGTTCGCGACGCTGACGCCGGCCCCTTCGCGGGCCCGCGTCCCTGTTGCCGTTTCCGCCATTCCCCTTCCATCGCCGGAGCCTTGCCATGATCCCGCACGTCCTGCCGACCTATAATCGCGCCCCCCTGGCGTTCGAACGCGGCGAAGGCGCCTGGGCCGTCACCGCCGACGGGACGCGATACCTGGACCTGGGCGCGGGCATCGCGGTGAACGTGCTGGGCCATGCCAATCCCGATCTGGTCGCCGCGCTGACCGAACAGGCCGGCCGGATCTGGCACGTGTCGAACCTGTACCAGATCCCCGAGCAGGAGCGTCTGGCCGACCTGCTGGTCGAACACACCTTCGCGGACACGGTGTTCTTCACCAATTCCGGCACCGAGGCGGCCGAACTGGCCATCAAGATGGTGCGCAAGCACTGGGACCACGCAGGCGATCCGGATCGGATCGAGATCTTGACGTTCTCGGGCGCGTTCCACGGGCGCTCGACCGGGGCCATCGCGGCGGCAGGGTCAGAGAAGATGGTCAAGGGCTTCGGCCCGCTGATGCCGGGGTTCCGCACGCTGCCCTTCGGCGATCACGAGGCGCTCAAGGCCGCAGTCACCGACCGTACCGCCGCGATCATGGTCGAGCCCGTACAGGGCGAAGGCGGCATCCGTCCGCTGCCCGACGCCTGCCTTCAGGGGCTGCGCGAACTGTGCGACCGGACCGGCGCGCTGCTGATCCTGGACGAGGTTCAATGCGGCATGGGCCGGACAGGGCGTCTGTTCGCGCATGAATATGCCGGGATCACCCCCGACATCATGATGGTCGCCAAGGGCATCGGCGGGGGCTTTCCCCTGGGCGCGGTGCTGGCGACGGAGGGCGCGGCTGCGGGCATGGTCGCAGGGACGCACGGCTCCACCTATGGCGGCAACCCGCTGGCCTGCGCGGTCGGCGCGCGCGTGATGCAGATCGTGGCCGATCCGGCCTTCCTGGCCGAGGTCAACCGCAAGGCTGCCCTGTTCCGCCAGAAGCTGGAGGGGCTGGTCGCCGCCCATCCGCAGATCTTCGAAGGCGTGCGAGGGCAGGGGCTGATGCTGGGCCTGAAATGCCGCATGGCGCCGACCGATCTGGTGCGTGCGGCCTATGATCAGCATCTGCTGACCGTGCCCGCCGCAGATGACACGCTGCGCCTGCTGCCGCCGCTGAACATCACCGAAGATGAGATCGCCGAGGCCGTGGCGCGCCTGGACAGGGCAGCCGCCAGCCTGGATGGCTGACTACGCCTTCAGGCCGGTCACCAGGGACGACCTGCCCGTGCTGGCCCGATGGCTGGCTCAGCCGGAGGTCGCGGCCTGGTGGCCCGGCCCCGATCGCCAGATCGCCCTGATCCGCGACGATCTGGGGCACCGGGTGATGCGGCAGATGATCGTGGTGCGGGACGGCACTGCCCTGGCCTATGCGCAATCCTATCCGGCCCATCACTGGCCCGCGCCGCATTTTGCGGGGCTGCCGGCGGATGCCGTGGCGCTGGACGTGTTTTCCGGGCCTGACGGGGTGGGGCAGGGCGGCGCATGGCTGCGCACCTTGGGCGATCTGCTGCTGCTGGACTGTTCGACCCTGGCGATCGATCCCGCCCCCGGAAATCAGCGCGCCATTGCCGCCTACCGCAAGGCGGGCTTTGCGGGCAACGATCACCGCCTGGACGCGCAAGGCCGGCCTGTCCGCGTGATGACCCGCCTCCGATGAGGCGCATGCGCCCTTTTTCTTTGCCCAAATACCCATCTTCTCCGGCCCGGTCGGGCGCGACCCCTGCGGGGGCGCGGAAACCCCGATCCGCCCTTGACCCGGCCCGTCCGGCGGGGCTTGCTGGAGAAAAGCCGAAAGACCAAGACGATGACCCATTTCCTGGATATTCACACCACCGACCGCACTGCCCTGCGCAGCATCATCGACAGCGCCCACGCGATGAAGGCCGCTCGCAACGGCCGCCCCAAGGGCAGTCCTGATGACGAACAGCCGCTGGCCGGCCGCATGGTCGCGCTGATCTTCGAAAAGCCTTCGACCCGCACGCGGGTCAGCTTCGATGTCGGCGTGCGCCAGCTGGGCGGGCAGACGATGATCCTGTCGGGTTCGGAGATGCAGCTGGGTCATGGCGAAACCATCGCTGACACCGCGCGCGTGCTGTCCCGCTATGTCGACCTGATCATGATCCGGACCTTCGAGGAGGCGACGCTGCTGGAGATGGCCGAGCATGCGACCGTTCCGGTGATCAACGGACTGACGAACCGCACGCATCCATGCCAGATCATGGCCGACGTGATGACCTTCGAGGAACATCGCGGCCCCATCGCTGACAAGAAGGTCGTCTGGTCGGGCGACGGCAACAACGTGTTCGCAAGCTTTGCCCACGCGGCGGGGCAGTTCGGCTTCGATCTGACCTTCACCGGCCCGCCGCCGCTGGATCCCGAAGCGGCCTGCCTCGACTATGCGGCATCCCAAGGGCGTCCCGTCACCATCGAGCGCGATCCGGCGCGGGCCGTCATCGGTGCCGATCTGGTCGTGACGGACACCTGGGTCAGCATGCACGACCCGCAATCGGCCAAGGAGCGGCGCCACAATCAGCTGCGCGGCTATCAGATCAACGAGGCCCTGATGGCGCAGGCGCGGCCGGATGCGCTGTTCATGCATTGCCTGCCCGCGCACCGCGAGGACGAGGTGACCAGTGCCGTCATGGACGGCCCCGCATCCGTCATCTGGGACGAGGCCGAAAACCGGCTGCACGCCCAGAAGGCGATCATGCGCCACTGCCTGGGACTGTGACCTGATTGACGGGCGGCCAAGGGCCGCCCGACGACACTTGAACCGGCCCCGCGAGGGCGGGGCAGGTTCGGTCCGGTGCTCTGCATCGGCATCCGAATGCAAAGGAAGGCGGATGCTAACTTTTGCGCCTTAGACCTAGCTCTTTACTTGGGCTAAGTGGGACGATCTTGAAAACAGCGCTATTCATTGCGAAGGGCGCCCTAATTCGCTCTCAACTATGAGGATCAGTCGGCAGTGCCTCAATCGCTGTAATGACGATCAGCGAAGCATGCCGCGTACGGGCTATTCCATTTGTCAAAAGTGAGTACGGCAAGCCTATTCACTATTTCGCTTTCCGAGGGACCGTGTTCCATCACCAGGATGTAGGGGTTGCGACCAGTCTGGCCGCGCGCTTGCTACGTCAAAGATGTCGCTGCTGCTACGCAGGTGGGAGGCGCGCTTGCCGAAATCGATGCCGTGTCACATGGCTGGGACCGGACGTAGCTCATGCTGTCTTACCGTTACAATCACCGCGTCAATCGATCGGGTCGGGTTGGACCCAGTTTGGTTAAGACCAAAGGTAACAGCACGATTGCAAGGGCCGAGGTGTCTCTGGGCTAGCGGTCGTCTTAATAAGGTTAAGGACAAGCTCTGCCGGATATGAATACCGAAGCCGAGGCCTGTCGATCGCTGCGACCGAATAGAGTAACGGCCCCGCGAAGGGGCCGTCAGTTCGTTCAGCCGATCGCTGCGGCGCGGATCTCGTCGTCGATCGCGTCGAGATACTGGGCGAAGTTGTCGCAGAACATCTGCACCAGCTTCTTGGCCTGGGCGTCATAGGCGGCCGGGTCGGCCCAGGTCTGGCGCGGGTCCAGAAGGACAGGGCTGACGCCGGGGACGCTGACCGGCACGTCGAAGCCAAAGTTCGGATCGCGGCGGAACTGCACCGTGTTCAGGCTGCCGTCCAGGGCGGCGGCCAGCAGGGCGCGGGTGGCGGCGATGGGCATGCGCTTGCCCGTGCCGAAGGCACCCCCGGTCCAGCCGGTGTTCACCAGCCAGCAGGATGCCCCGTGCTGAGCGATCTTTTCCTGCAGCAGCTTGCCATAGACCTCGGGGCGGCGGGGCATGAACGGCGCACCGAAGCAGGTCGAGAAGGTCGGGATCGGCTCGGTCACGCCGACCTCGGTGCCCGGCGTCTTGGAGGTGAAGCCTGACAGGAAGTGATACATCGCCTGTGCAGGCGTCAGCCGCGCGATCGGGGGCAGGACGCCATAGGCGTCGCAGGTCAGCATGATGACGTTCTTGGGATGCCCGCCAAGGCTGGTCTGGGACGCGTTGCTGATCGCCTCCAGCGGATAGGCGCAGCGCATGTTGTCGGTGATCGAGTTGTCCTCGAAGTCCAACTCCAGCGTCTCGGGGTCGAAGACCATGTTCTCGATCACGGTCGCGAAGCGGCTGGTGGTCGCGTGGATCTCGGGTTCGGCCTGGGCCGAAAGGTTGATCGTCTTGGCGTAGCAGCCACCCTCGAAGTTGAAGATGCCGGTGTCGGACCAGCCATGTTCGTCGTCGCCGATCAGGACGCGCGACGGATCGGCCGACAGGGTGGTCTTGCCCGTTCCCGACAGGCCGAAGAAGATCGCGCTGTCACCGGGATTTCCCGGTGCGTGGTTGGCGCTGCAGTGCATCGGCATGATGCCCTTTTCCGGCAGCAGGTAATTCAGCAGCGTGAAGACCGATTTCTTGTTCTCGCCGGCATAGGCGGTGTTGGCGATCAGGATCAGCTTCTTGTCGAAGTTCATCGCGATCACCGTCTCGGACCGGCAACCGTGACGCGCGGGATCGGCCTTGAAGCCGGGGCAGTTGATGATGGTGAATTCGGGCGTGAAGGTCGCCAGCTCGTCGGCCTGGGGCCGGCGCAGAAGGTGGCGGATGAACAGCCCGTGCCAGGCAAGCTCGGTCACCACGCGCACGTCCAGGCGGTTATCGGCATCCGCACCACCGAACAGGTCCTGCACGAAATAGTCGCGACCCTTCATGTGCTGAAGCATGTCGGCATGCAGCAGATCGAACGCCGCCGGGTCCATCGGCTTGTTGTTGTCCCACCAGATGCTGTTCTCGACCGACGAGGTGCGGACGACGAACTTGTCCTTGGGCGAGCGGCCGGTATGCGCGCCGGTCGAGACCAGGAACGCCCCGCCCAGGCCCAGCTTGCCCTCTCCGCGGGCGACGGCCTGTGTCATCAGGGCGGGTTCCAGCAGGTTGTAGTGCACCTGGCCCAGCCCCGTAATGCCTTGGTCTTCCAGTCGGCAGGTCGGGTTTACGCGCGTGGTCATGTCGGGGGCTCCGTGGCTTGGGGTGCGGCGTTTCATCGGCCTATAGCACGGCGGATTCGGCCCGAAACAAGTCAGCGCAAACAGTTAGCGGAAACATCAAATGTTATCGCCATCAGGACCGTTTAGCCGGCGCGACGCCGTGCCACAGGCGGAAAATTAACCTGTTTTCGGGCAGGATCGGATCAGGAGGTGATTCGCATGATGCAGGTTCACGCGACCACGGTCGCGCTTGACGGGGGTGGACTTGTCATTCTGGGACCGTCCGGATCCGGCAAGTCCACCTTGGCGCTGCAGCTGATGGCAGTGGGCGCGACGCTGGTCGCCGATGACCGCACCGACCTGCGCCTGTCCGCGGGCCGACTGATGGCGCAGGCGCCATTGCCGCTGCTGGGACGCATCGAGGCGCGGGGCGTGGGCATCCTTCAGGCAGAGCCGTCGGCGCCGGTCCCGGTGGCCTTGGCCTGCGACCTTGGACGCGACGAAGAGGACCGGTTGCCACAGGTGCGCCATCAACATTGGCTGGGGGTCCGGGTTTCGCTTGTGCTGGGCCCCTATCGCCCCCATCTTTACGCTGCATTGCGGCAGCTGATGCTGGGCCGACGGCTGGCATGACCGCGCGCGCAGCGCCATAGGGAAGGACGCATGGACCACGACGCCATCGAACCCGAGGCCCAACGGCTGGTGCTGGTCACCGGGCCGTCCGGGGCAGGGCGATCGACCGCCATCAACGTGCTGGAGGATCTGGGCTTCGAGGCGATCGACAACCTGCCCTTGTCGCTGATCCCGCGCCTGCTGGACGGACCCGCGCGTCCGACGCCGCTGGCCTTGGGGCTGGACGTGCGCAATCGCGACTTTTCCGCCTTCAACGTGATCGAGCTGATTGACCGACTGACGCGCCTTCCCGGCTATGCGCCCGAGGTGCTGTATCTGGACTGCGACGCCGATACCCTGGTCCGCCGCTACAGCGAGACGCGCCGCCGCCATCCCTTGGCCCCCGATGAGGCGCCGATGGCCGGGGTCTTGGCCGAGATCGACCTGCTTGCACCGATCCGCGTGCGGGCCGATGTGCTGGTCGATACGACCGAACTGTCGCCCCATGACCTCAAGGCCGAGCTGACGCGGTGGTTCGACGTGCGCCCCGACCGGCGGCTCAGCGTGTCGCTGCACTCCTTCAGCTACAAACGTGGCGTGCCGCGGGGCCTGGACCTGATGTTCGACTGTCGCTTTCTGGCCAATCCGCACTGGAACCCGGACCTGCGGCCGCTGGACGGTCGTGACGACCGCGTGCAGGCGCATGTCGCCGCCGATCCGCGATTCGCCGAATTCTTTCAGCGGACCCGGGATCTGGTCGAATTTCTTCTGCCAGCCCATATGGACGAGGGCAAATCGCACCTGGCGGTCGGTTTCGGCTGTACCGGGGGACAGCATCGTTCCGTCACTTTGGTGGAAAAGATGGCCCTGGCGCTTGCAGATGCGGGCTGGCCGGTGTCAATAAGGCACAGGGAACTGGAGCGTCGGGGCATGACGCTGCAGTCTGGTGCGGACGCATCGCCTGCGGGCGAGGCTCGCGCGTCGCAAAGGCAGGCGTCATGAGGTTTGGGGTGTTTTGGAAGTCTTCTGGGCTTGGTGAGGCGCGTTGATCGGTATTGTCATAGTGGCGCATGGGGGATTGGCCCGAGAGTATCTCTCGGCCGTCGAACATGTCGTGGGTCCGCAGGTCGGCATCGCCGCCGTCGCGATCGAGGATGATCATGATCGCGCAGCCAAGACCGCCGAGATCAAGGCGGCCGCGGATGCGGTCGATCTGGGCGACGGCGTCGTCCTGGTGACCGATCTGTTCGGCGGGTCTCCCTCGAACCTGTCCCTGCCGGCCTGCGCGGTGCAGGACCGCACCATCCTCTACGGTGCCAACCTGCCGATGCTGGTCAAGCTGGCCAAGTCGCGGCATCTCAGCGTGCCGGTCGCGGTGGGCTTTGCCAAGGACGCGGGGCGCAAGTACATCAATTCCTACAACGTCCCGCCCGAGGCCGCGCTGGACAGCGGGCGGTATCCGCGATGACCGATGCGATCACCCGCGACCTGTCGATCATCAACGTCAAGGGCCTGCACGCCCGGGCCAGCGCCAAGTTCGTTGACGTGGTCGAACGGCATGACGCGCAGGCAAGGGTCGAAAAGGACGGCATGGCCGTCTCTGGCGACAGCATCATGGGTCTGCTGATGCTGACCGCCCCGCGCGGCAGCCAGATCCGCGTGACCACCTCCGGCCCCGAGGCGCAGGCCCTGGCGGACGCGCTGGAGGCGCTTGTGGGGGACTATTTCGGCGAAGGCATGTAGTGGCCGCGCCCATCACCCCCGACCGCAAGTCCTATCACCACGGCAACCTGCGCCAGGCCCTGGTCGAGGCGACCGCCGACCTGGTCCAGGAGAAGGGCCCGCAGGCCTTCACCCTGACCGAGGCCGCGCGCCGCGCCGGCGTGTCCCCAGCCGCCCCTTATCGCCACTTCAAGGGTCGCGACGACCTGCTAGAGGAGGTCGCGCGCCAGGGCTTCATCGAATTCGCCGCCCGGCTGGAGGCCGCATTCGACGGTGGCCGTCCGCGGCCTCTGACCGCGTTCCTGCGCATGGGCCAGACCTATCTGGACTTTGCCGCCGAACGGCCCGGTTATTACATGGCGATGTTCGAAAGCGGCATCTCTGTCGTGGGCAATGTCGATCTGGCGGCCGCATCTGCGCGGGCGCAGGGCGTGCTTGTAACCGCGGCCGAGGCGATGGCCGCCCGCCTGCCCGAAGACCGCCGTCCGCCCGCCCGCATGGTGGCCAACCACATCTGGGCGTTGAGCCACGGTGTGGTCGAGCTGTTCGGCCGCGGCAAGCCCGGCTGCCGCAGCCCGGTCGAGCCGTCCGAAATGCTGGAAAGCGGGGCGCTGATCTATCTGCGCGGGCTTGGACTGATCCAGGATTGAATAGTTGCACGACGATCTTGACGGAACCCTCCTCGCCACCCATCTATGTAAATGTAATTCACATTAACATAGGGAGATACCACAGATGACCATCGCAACCCCCGTGCTTCGCCCGGCGACGACCCAGCAGCGCATCACCGATGTGCTGGCCCGTGGTCGCGACTGGCTGGATGCGCGCGGTCGCCCCGCCTGGCTTGTCGCCATGGTGCTGGGTTTCATCTTCGTCTGGCCCGTGGGCCTGGCCCTTCTGGGCTACATGATCTGGAGCAAACGCATGTTCGGATGCAGCAAACGCACCGCCGCCCCCCGCTATTCCGCGCCGTCGACCGGCAACAGCGCCTTCGACGCCTATCGCGCCGAGACGTTGAAGCGGCTGGAGGACGAGCATCGCGAATTCATCGACTTCCTGGCCAAGCTGCGCGAGGCTAAGGACAAGGCGGAATTCGATCAGTTCATGGAAAAGCGCGACGCCAAAACCGACGCGTAAGCAGATCAGGGGCCGGGTGACCGGCCCCCGTTCCTATTCGCCACGGGGAAACCGCTGGTTTTCCTCCAGCACGTTCAGGTCCATGTGATTGCGCATGTAGCGTTCGGACGCACGCTGCAGCGGCTGGTGGTCCCATGGATAATAGGCCCCGTTGCGTAACGCCTCGTACACGATCCAGCGGCGGGCCTGCGAATGACGCACCTGCGCGTCATAGGCCGACAGGTCCCACCGCTGCGCCGCCTGTGCACGCAGATCGGACAGCACCGCCGCATGGGCCGGATCGCCGGCCAAGTTCACGCACTCTGCCGGGTCGCTGTCCAGATCAAACAGTATTTCGGGATCGGCGTCGCAGGCGATGTATTTCCAGCGCCCGTCGCGCAGGGCGACCATGGGTGCGATGCTGCCCTCGGCGGCATACTCCATCGGCACCGGACCACGCGGCGCGCCTCGCGCCAGCGACCGGCCATCGGTCCAGGGCGCGATCTCGTCCATCGGAAGGCCCGCCAGGTCGCACAGCGTCGGCAGCACGTCGATGGTGCTGACCGGCTGGTCGACACGTCTTGGCGCCATGTCCGGCGCGGCGATCATCAGCGGCACCCGGGCCGAGCCTTCGAAGAAGTTCATCTTGAACCACAGCCCGCGTTCGCCCAGCATCTCGCCGTGGTCGGACAGGAACAGGATGATCGTGTCCTGCTGGCGTGTCGCCTCCAGCACGTCCAGGATCTGGCCGATCTTGTCATCGACATAGCTGATATTGGCAAAATAGCCCTGCCGCGCGCGCCGGATATGATCGTCGGTGATCTCTAGCCCGCGCCAATCGCACGCATCCATCAGGCGCTGCGAATGCGGGTCCTGCTGGTCATAGGGGATCGGCCGCGGCGGCTCCAGTTCCGGGATGCCGTCGTACAGGTCCCAGTACTTGCGCCTCGCCACGAACGGATCGTGGGGGTGGGTAAAGCTGACGGTCAGGCACCACGGCCGGCCGTCGGCCCCGCGTGCCAGATCGTACAGCTTGCGCGTCGCGTGATGGGCGACCTCGTCGTCATATTCCAGCTGATTGGTGATCTCGGCCACGCCCGCGCCGGTGACGGATCCAAGATTGTGGTACCACCAGTCGATCCGCTCCCCCGGCTTGCGGTAATCCGGGGTCCAGCCGAAATCGGCGGGATAGATGTCGGTGGTCAGACGCTCCTCGAAGCCGTGCAACTGGTCAGGGCCGACGAAATGCATCTTGCCCGACAGGCAGGTGTGGTACCCCGCCCGGCGCAGGTGATGCGCATAGGTCGGGATGTCGGACGCGAATTCCGCCGCGTTGTCATAGACCCGCGTGCGACTTGGCAACTGGCCCGACATGAAGCTGGCCCGCCCCGGCGCGCAAAGCGGGCTGCCGGTATAGGTGTTCGCGAACCGGGTCGACCGTTCGGCCAGTCGCCGCAGGTTCGGGCTGTGCAGGAAAGCGGCGGGGCCGTCGGGGAAAAGAACCCCCGACAGCTGATCCGCCATGAGGATCAGGATATTGGGTTTCACGGGCTGTTATCCGGCGACGGCGGCCTGCACGGCATCCAGGCCGGGCTGCCCGTCCAGCGTGGTGACGCCGTCCAGCCAGGGACCCATCGCATCGGGATTGGCGGCCAACCACTCGCGCGCCGCGTCCTGCGCATCGGCGCCGTCGTCCAGGATCGCGCCCATCAGCTGGTTCTCCATTGACACGTCGAAGACCAGCTGGCTGAACAGCCGCGCTGCATTGGGGCACATTTCGGCCCATTCGCTGCGGGCAAGGGTGTGGACGGTCGCACCGCCAAAATCGGGGCCGAACTGTTCGTCGCCGCCCGACAGATAGGTGATCTCGATCGCCTCGTTCATCGGGTGGGGCGCCCAGGCCAGGAAGACGGTGGGCGTATCGGCATTGCGGGTGACCTGCGCCAGCATCGCCTGTTCACCGCTCTCGACCAGCTCCCAATCGCCCAGGCCGAACAGATCGGCATCGATCATGCCCTGGATGTTCTGGTTCGCGGGGGCGCCGGGTTCGATGCCATAGATCTTGCCCTCGAACGCGTCGCGATGGGCGTCCAGATCGGCGAAATCCGCGACGCCGAGGGCCGCGGCGGCGGGGTTCACGGCCAAGGTGAACTTGGCGCCCTCCAGGTTCTGCGCCAGCTCGGTCACGCCGCCATCGGCGTCCAGATCCTCGCGGAACGCGGCCTGCGCCGGCATCCAGTTGCCCAGGAACACGTCGGTCTGCGCGCCCTTCAGCGCCTCATAGCCGACGGGAACGGACAGGGTGGCGATGTTCGGGGCATAGCCCAGGGCCTCCAGCACGACCGCCGCGACGCCGTTCGTCGCGGTGATGTCCGTCCAGCCCGGATCGGACAGGCGCACGGTGCCGCATTCGGCAGGATCGGCGGCATGGGCAGGCAGGGCGGCCACGCCCAGAAGCAGGGCGGCAAGGATGGGCTTGGTCATGGGTCTCTCCTGTCGGTGTGAAGATCTGCCCTCATGCTGGGCAGATTCTCAGGGCGCGCCCGCCTGAATGCGACAGTCAGCGCGTCGGAACTGGTGTATCGCCGCGATAATCATAAAAGCCGCGGCCCGTCTTGCGGCCCAGCCAACCGGCCTCGACATATTTCGTCAACAACGGGCAGGGGCGGTATTTCGTGTCGGCCAAGCCGTCATGCAGCACGTTCATGATGGCCAGACAGGTGTCCAGGCCGATGAAATCGGCCAACTCCAGCGGGCCCATCGGGTGGTTGGTGCCCAGCTTCATCGCGCTGTCGATGCTGCTGACCGATCCCACGCCCTCGTAGAGCGTATAGACCGCCTCGTTGATCATCGGCATCAGGATGCGATTCACGATAAAGGCGGGGAAATCTTCGGCGGTGGCCGATGTCTTGCCCAGCTTCTCGACGACGGCGTGCAGTTCGCGATAGGTCGCCTCG
This sequence comes from Paracoccus sp. Arc7-R13, assembly GCF_004010775.1. Lineage (NCBI taxonomy): Bacteria > Pseudomonadati > Pseudomonadota > Alphaproteobacteria > Rhodobacterales > Paracoccaceae > Paracoccus > Paracoccus sp. Arc7-R13. Next base: position 1,091,225 of record NZ_CP034810.1, read on the forward strand.
TCCGTGGCGATGCCGCGGATCAGCTCGACCAGCTGCATGACGGGAACGGGGTTCATGAAGTGGAACCCCATGAATTTTTCGGGCCGGTCGGTGCGCGAGGCCAGCCGCGTGATCGAGATCGACGACGTGTTCGACGTCAGGATCGTCTCGGGCTTCAGGTGCGGGACCAGGTCCTCGAAGATCGCCTGCTTCACCGTCTCGCGTTCGGTCGCGGCCTCGATCACCAGGTCGCATTGGCCCAGGTCCGACAGCTTCAGCGTCGTGCGGATATGGCCCATGGCGGTCGCCTTGACCTCGGCGGTGATCTTGTCGCGGGCGACCTGGCGTTCCAGGTTGCGGTCGATCAGGGCGATGGCCTTGTTCAGCGCATCCTGGCTGATGTCGGTCAGCAGCACGTCATAGCCCGCCACCGCAAAGACATGCGCGATGCCGTTGCCCATCTGACCTGCGCCGATCACGCCAACCGATTGAACCGTCATGCCTGCATCCCCTGTTCCGACGCCGGGACGATAGGGCGGGGCGGGACATGCTGCAATGCAAAACCGCCCCCCGTCGCCGGGGGGCGGTCCGTGGCAATCCTTGTGCGGGATTACAGCTTTTCGGTCAGTTCCGGGACGATGGTGAACAGATCGCCCACCAGGCCGTAATCGGCGACCTGGAAGATCGGCGCTTCCTCGTCCTTGTTGATGGCCACGATGACCTTGCTGTCCTTCATGCCGGCCAGGTGCTGGATCGCACCGGAAATGCCGACCGCGACGTAGAGCGCGGGCGCCACGACCTTGCCGGTCTGGCCCACCTGCCAGTCGTTCGGGGCATAGCCCGAATCGACCGCCGCGCGCGATGCGCCGACGGCGGCGCCCAGCTTGTCGGCCAGCTGTTCGATCATCACGAACTGCTCCTTGGAGCCCAGGGCGCGCCCCCCCGACACGACACGTCCGGCCGAGGTCAGCTCGGGGCGGTCGTTCTGGGCGACCTCGTCGTTCAGCCATTTCGACAGGGCCGGATCGTCCGCCAGCGTGGCGTCGGACACGGGCGCCGCGGGACCTTCGCCGGCCGCGTCAAAGCTGGCCACGCGGATGGTCATGACCTTCTTGCTGTCGGCCGAGGTGATCGTCTGGATGGCGTTGCCGGCATAGACCGGACGCTCGAACGTGTCGGCGTCGATCACGGCGGAGACGTCGGACATCACCATCACGTCCAGCAGGGCCGCGACACGCGGCATGACGTTCTTGGCATCCGTGGTGGCGGGGGCCGCGATGTGGCTGTAATCGCCCGCCAGCGCCACGATCAGCGCGGCGGTCGGTTCGGCCAGCCGGTGGCCGTAACGCGCATCCTCGGCGACCAGCACCTTGGAGACGCCGGCGATGGTCGCGGCCTGATCGGCCGCCGCACGCGCCTGCGCGCCTGCGCACAGCACGGTCACGTCGCCCAGGGCGGTGACGGCATGGACGGCCTTGGCGGTCGCATCGCGGTTCAGTTCGCCGCCGGTGACTTCGGCCAGAAGAAGAACAGCCATCACACGATCCCCGCTTCTTTGAGTTTCGACACAAGTTCGTCGACCGAGCCGACCTTGATCCCGGCCTTGCGGCCCTCGGGTTCGCGGGTCTTGACCACGGTCAGGCGCGGGGTGACGTCGACGCCGTAATCGGCGGCGGTCTTCTCCTCCAGCGGCTTCTTCTTGGCCTTCATGATGTTGGGCAGCGACGCATAGCGCGGCTCGTTCAGGCGCAGGTCGGCGGTCACGATGGCGGGCAGCTTGACCTCGATGGTCTGCAGGCCGCCGTCGACCTCGCGGGTGACATGGGCCGCGTCGCCCGCGATCTCCAGCTTGCTGGCGAAGGTCGCCTGGCTCCAGCCCAGCAGGGCCGACAGCATCTGGCCGGTCGCGTTCATGTCGTTGTCGATCGCCTGCTTGCCGGCGATGACCAGCTGCGGCTGTTCGGCATCGACGATGGCCTTGAGGATCTTGGCGACGGCCAGCGGTTCGATGTCCTGATGCACGTCATCGGCGGCGACGACCAGGATGGCGCGGTCCGCCCCCATGGCCAGCGCGGTGCGCAGGGTTTCGGCGGCCTGCTTGACGCCGATGCTGACGGCCACGATCTCGGTGGCCGCGCCCTTTTCCTTCAGGCGGATGGCTTCTTCGACGGCGATCTCGTCGAAGGGGTTCATCGACATCTTCACGTTGGCCAGATCGACACCCGATCCGTCCGCCTTCACGCGGGCCTTCACGTTATAGTCGATCACGCGCTTGACTGGCACGAGGACTTTCATCGGCCTCTCTCCCTTTGTTTGCGTCATCTGTCGCAGGATTGTTAGACAGGGAAATCCGGCAAGGACAGGGCAAAAGCGTCACAGGACGCAGCGTTTGCGGCGACGCCCCCGTCAGCGGCTGGCGCCCGGCACCCACAGGATATCGTCCGCGCCGTCGTTGTTGGCCACGCGGCCCGCGACGAACAACCAGTCCGACAGCCGGTTCAGATAGCGGATCGCACTGGCGTTCACGTCGCCCCCCGCCAGCAGTTCGGTGGCGCGGCGTTCCGCCCGGCGCGCCACCGTCCGCGACAGGTGCAGATGCGCAGCCAGCGCGCTGCCACCGGGCAGGATGAAGCTGCGCAGCGGCGCGATGTTGGCGTTCATCGCGTCGATCTCGGCCTCGAGGCGGTCGATCTGGGCGTCGATGATGCGCAGGACCGGATAGCCCGCCTGATCGTCCGCGGCCATGTTCGGGCGCGACAGGTCGGCGCCCAGGTCGAACAGGTCGTTCTGGATCACGGCGATGCGTTCGGCCAGATCGCCCGTCGCATGCTGGCGGCACAGGCCCAGGGTCGCGTTCAGTTCGTCGACGGTGCCGTACGCTTCGACACGGGGGTCGTGCTTGGCCACGCGGCTGCCGTCGGACAGGGCGGTGTCGCCCTTGTCGCCGGTGCGGGTATAGATCTTGTTCAGAACGACCATCAAATCGACCTCAGCCACAAAAACAGCATCAGGATGACCAGCGCGGCGACCTGGGCATACAGCCGCCAGCGCATCATGCGGTTGCCATGCTTGCGGTTGAAATCGCCGCCTTTGGCAAAGCCGCCGATCCCCGTCAGCAGGATCGCGATGACGACCCCGACGGACAGGATCGTGACAAGGAACAGGGATTGATCGGGCATGGGGGACACCGCCTTTCGGCCGCCAACCTAGTTGCGCCGCGCAAACCAGTCCAGAGCGCGGGTCGGCAGAACCCGCCGCGCGACCCCGGAAATGCGCGTCGGCGCCGTGACATAGTAGCGCGGGGCGGGATTCGCCGCCGTCAGCGCGGTCAGGATGCGGTCGCTGACCGCGCGCGGCGGCAGCTCGAACCGGTCCTTGCCCGAGGGCTCATAGAGGCGCTTGAGCAGGCTGGCGTGGTACTGGTCGGCGCGCGGGCTGGCCTGCCAGTTCACCCACCGCTCGAAATGCGGGATGGCGTTTTCGCGAATGCGGCTGGTGATGGGCCCCGGCTCGATCAGGGTGACGTGGATGCCGGTGCCGTGCATCTCGAGGCGCAGCACGTCGGTCAGCCCCTCCAGCGCGAATTTCGTGGCCACATAGGGGCCGCGCCACGGGATGCCGACCAGCCCCAGGACCGAACTGATGGTGACGATCCGCCCCGCACCGCGGTCGCGGAAATGCGGGATCAGCCGGGTGGTCAGGTCATGCGTGCCAAGCAAATTGACCTCGAAGATGGCGCGCAGGGCGCCGCGGGGCATGTCCTCGACCGCGCCGGGCAGGGCGAACGCCGCGTTGTTGACCAGCGCGTCGATCGGACCGCCGGCCAGCGCGGCCTCGGCGCAGGCGGCGACGCTGTCCTCGGACGCAAGGTCCAGGGGCAGGCACTCCATCCCTTCGGCCTGCCGGGCGGCGATGTCCGTCGGGGTGCGGCAGGTGGCCACGACCTGCCAGCCCTGCGCCTGCAGGTGGCGCGCGGCGTCCAGGCCGATGCCCGACGAACAGCCGGTGATCAGCACGCGCCTCATGGGGCGTCGGACGTCAGGAACTGGGCCGAGACGAATCCCTGCTGGCCTTCGGCCGTCTGCACCTGCACCCATTCGCCGCCCGTCGGTCCCAAGGCCTGCACCGCCGATCCGCCGGTCAGGCTGGCCACGACCGGATTGTCGGTGCCCGCGCCTGCGCGCATGTTCACCCGGTCGGCCGTGACATACAGCACCGGCCCGTCGGCAGGCACAGCTTGCGCGGCCTCCGGTGTCGCCCCCGCATATTCGGGCGACGGTTCCAACGGCGGACCGGGAAAGCGCTGCGTGCGTTCCGGGGTCTGGCTGGCGGCGGGGACGATGTCGACCGGCGGGGTCGCGGGCAGGGTGCCGGCCGCAGGGGCGGTCAGCGACGGCGCGCCCGCATCGGTCGCGGCGCTGGCCCGCGTTGCCGGTTCCGGCTTGCGTTCGGTCCGCAGGTCGCCTTGGCCGAACCGGTCCAGCGTCATGAACACGCCCAGCAGCGTCACCAGCATCAGCAGTCCCAGCCTGATCATCGCGCCCGTCCCCCGTTGCGGCCATCGGATTAACCGATTTGATCGTCCAACGCCACGCGGACGGCAGCGTTCCCGGCCAGCTTTTCGATCTGGACCGGGCGGGCCATGGGGCCTATCCAAGGCGCATGGCCGACGATCTGATCCCCCAGCCCGAACAGGGCACCTCTTCCGAACCCCTCAGCCGCGCGATCGGCGAGCGGTACCTGACCTATGCGCTGTCCACGATCATGCACCGCGCGCTGCCCGATGCCCGCGACGGGCTGAAGCCGGTGCACCGCCGCATCCTCTATGCGATGCGCGAACTGCGCCTGGCGCCCAACGGGGCGTTCCGAAAGTCGGCCAAGATCACCGGCGACGTGATGGGCAACTATCACCCGCATGGCGACGCCGCGATCTATGACGCGATGGCCCGCCTGGCCCAGGATTTCGCCATGCGCTATCCGCTGGTGGACGGGCAGGGGAACTTTGGCAACATTGACGGCGACAACCCTGCCGCTGCGCGATACACCGAGGCCCGCCTGGCCGCGACGTCCGAGGCGCTGATGGATGGCCTGGCCGAGGATTCGGTCGATTTCCGCCCCAACTATGACGGTACGCTGAGCGAGCCGGTCGTGCTGCCCTCGGCCTTTCCGAACCTGCTGGCCAACGGTGCGTCGGGGATCGCGGTAGGCATGGCAACCAACATCCCCCCCCACAACCTGCACGAGGTCGTGGACGCCTGCCTGCATCTGATCAAGACGCCCGACGCGCGCGACGACACGCTGGCGACCCTGATCAAAGGGCCCGATTTCCCGACCGGCGGCGTGCTGGTCGAATCGGCGGACAGCATCGCCGAGACCTATCGCACCGGGCGCGGCGCGTTCCGCCTGCGCGCGCGCTGGACGCAGGAGGATCTGGGCCGCGGGCTGTGGCAGATCGTCGTCACCGAGATTCCCTATCAGGTGCAGAAATCCAAGCTGATCGAACGGCTGGCCGAACTGATCCAGACGCGCAAGATTCCGATCTTTGCCGATGTGCGCGACGAATCCGCCGAGGACGTGCGCATCGTCATCGAACCGCGTGCCCGCACCGTCGACCCCGAACAGCTGATGGGCGCGCTGTTCCGCGCCAGCGACCTGGAGATCCGGTTCAACCTGAACATGAACGTGCTGATCGACGGCCGCGTGCCCAAGGTCTGCTCGCTCAAGGAGGTCCTGCGCGCGTTCCTGGACCACCGCCGCGACGTTCTTGTGCGCCGCGCGGCCTATCGTCTGGACAAGATCGCGTCGCGCCTGGAGGTGCTGGAAGGCTATCTGGTCGCCTATCTGAACCTGGACCGCGTGATCGAGATCATTCGGACCAAGGACGAGCCCAAGGCCGTGATGATGGCCGAGTTCGGCCTGAACGACGTGCAGGTCGAGGCGATCCTGAACATGCGCCTGCGCGCCCTGCGCAAGCTAGAGGAGATCGAGCTGCGCGCCGAACGCGACGCCCTGTTGACCGAACGCGAGGGGCTTCAGGCGATGCTGGACAGCGAGGCCGCGCAATGGGCGCGCATCGCCGACCAGCTGAAGGAGGTGCGCAACCTGTTCGGCAAGTCGCGCCCCGAGGGTCAGCGCCGCACCACGATCAGCGAGGCCACCGAGATGCCCGTGATCGACCTGGAGGCCATGATCGAGCGTGAGCCGGTGACCGTGGTCCTGTCGAAGATGGGCTGGATCCGCACCCTGAAGGGCCATCAGCCGCTGGACGCCGAACTGAAGTTCAAGGACGGCGACGGCCCCGGCCAGGCCCTGCATGCCGAGACGACCGACAAGCTGATGATATTCGCGTCGAACGGGCGGTTCTACACCCTTCCGGTCAACACGCTGCCCGGCGGGCGCGGGATGGGAGAACCCTTGCGCCTGATGGTCGATCTGCCCAACGAGGCGCAGGTCATCGCCATGTTCCCGTGGCGCGAGGGGGCGAAGTATCTGGTGGCATCTCGGGCGGGCGACGGGTTCATCGTGGGCGCGGGGGACATCCTGGCTCAGACAAAGACCGGAAAGCAGGTCCTGAATGGCGACGCGCTGCTGTGTCGTCCGGTATCGGGCGACCACGTCGCCGTGGTTGGCGAAAACCGAAAGATGCTGGTCTTTCCCTTGGCCGAACTGCCCGAGATGGCACGCGGCAAGGGCGTGCGGCTGCAGCGCTTTGGCAAGGGCGGTGGGCTGATCAAGGCGGATGAGCTGGTCGATGCGATCTGCCTGACGCTGGCGCAGGGCCTGTCCTGGCCCATGACCGGCGGCAAGACCCGGACCGAACCGGACCTGACCGAATGGCTGGGCAAGCGGGGCAGTGCCGGCCGAATGGCGCCGCGCGGTTTCCCGCGCGACAACCGCTTTGCCTGAAGCGGCACCCCTCGCGACGCCGAGACGTGCCGCGAGGGTCCAAGGCGGTTGAGCTGCCCGGAAGGGTCGCTCAGAGCCCGCCGCCGCCGACGGACCCGAAATATTCGCCGGTGATATAGCTGGCCTCGTCCGAGGCCAGCAGCACATAGATCGGCGCGATCTCGACCGGCTGCCCGGGGCGACCCAGGGGTTGGCTTGCGCCATGTTCCTTTGCCTTGTCGGTCGGCTGGCCGCCGCTGATCTGCAGCGCGGTCCAGTAGGGGCCGGGACAGACCGCATTCACGCGGATGCCGCGCGGGGCCAGCTGTTTCGCCAGCGACTGCGCGAATGCCACGTTCGCGGCCTTGGACTGCGCATAGTCGAACAGATGCGCCGACCCCGAGAACGCCTGCACCGAAGAGGTGATGATGATCGATGCGCCCGCATCCATGTGGGGCAGCGCGGCCCGCGTCACCCAGAAGGGCGCATAGATGTTGGTCTTCATCGTGGCGTCGAAATCCTCGGTCGTCAGGTCCTCCAGCTTTTCGCAGAACTGCTGGCGACCGGCATTGTTGACCAGGATGTCCAGCCCGCCCAGCTGGGACACGGCGCTCTCGACCATCTCCTTGCAGAAGCCCTCGTCGCGCAGGTCGCCCGGAACGGCGACGGCCACGCGGCCCTCCGCCTCGATCAGCGAGACGACCGCGTCGGCATCGGCCTGTTCGTCGGGCAGATAGCAGATGGCGACGTCCGCGCCTTCGCGGGCAAAGGCGATGGCTGCTGCGGCGCCGATGCCGCTGTCGCCGCCGGTGATCAGGGCGCGCTTGCCCGATAGGCGGCCTGCGCCGCGATAGCTGGTCTCGCCATGGTCGGGCAGGGGGTCCATCTTCTGGGCAAGGCCGGGAAAGGGCTGTTCCTGCGCAGGGAAATCGGGGGCGGGAAGGCGCGGCTCGGCGATGGCGCCACTGCGGAACGGGGGACGGGCGGGGGTATCGGACATCTGTGGCCTCATGCGTTTGCGGTTCGCAGGCCAACCGCACAGCACGGCGAATGTTCCGGTCCGTCCGGGACAAGAAAGATCAACCGCCCATGAAAAAGCCGCCGCCCCGATGGGACGGCGGCGATGGTCGGCGCGGTCTCAGGCGCCGTTGTAAAGCGGCATCACGCCCGCCTCGGCATGGACGGCGTTGACGGTGGCGCGGTCCAGCTTCATCGCGGTTGCCAGGTCATTCAGATAGCGGGCCTCGGCCTCGCTGTCGAAGTCGATCGCCAGCAGTGACATCAGATAGACCTGACGCTCCATGCCCTCGGGGACCTCGCGGGCAAGGCCCGCTGCATCGACGGGCGCGGCCATCTGGTCGCGGATGAACTGGCGTTCGTCATCGTCCAGATCATCGCCCAGATGACCCAGCAGGCGCTGGCGTTCGGTGTCGTCGACATGGCCGTCGGACTTGGCCGCCTGGATCATCGCGCGCAGCATCAGCCCGGCGATGGCATTCTGTTCCGGGGTGGGCGCGACCTGCGGCTCGCCGTCATGGGCCAGCGCATCGTCGAACAGCGCACCAAAAGTGGCATTGTTCTTTTCCTGCGATCCCTTGGTGGCCAGGTGGCCCGCCGCACCGCCCGCGGCCGCGCCGCCCAGAAGGCCGCCCAGCATTCCGCCCAGGCTGCCGCCACCCATGCTGCTGCCGCCGCGCTGGCCGCCCAGCTTGTCCAGCAGGCCGCCAAGCGAACCGCTGCCCGTCCCGGTGCCGCCGCCAAGGGCGCGGCCCAGCATCTGGTTCAGGCTGCCGCCCGACGTACCGCCGGTGTTGTTGCCCAGCAGGTTGTCCAGCAGGCCGCCGCTGGCCTTGCGCTGGCCGGGACGCCCGCCATGCTGGTTGTTCATCATCGTGCCGATCCCCTTGGCCAGCATCACGCCGGCGGCGACCTTGGTCAGGCTTCTCATCAGGCTCATGCGAATCCCCCTTGTGGATGGGCGCGGACCTGATGGCCCGGCGCCTTGCGCTGCCAAACGATATGGGTCGCCCGGCGGTTCCTGCAAAGAGGCGGGCAGGCGCCCCGACCCCGACATGATTAGCCACGGCACGCAAGCCCGCCCTTGATTTCCCCGCGCGGGCCTTATACATCGCGGCGCACGTCAATCCGGGGCCCTTTCAGCCATGCCCCGCGGATCCAGGAGGCCCACATGGCAAAGGCAAAGTTTGAACGGAACAAACCGCACGTCAACATCGGCACGATCGGCCATGTTGACCACGGCAAGACGACGCTGACGGCGGCCATCACGAAGTACTTCGGCGAATTCCGCGCCTATGACCAGATCGACGGCGCGCCCGAAGAGAAGGCCCGCGGGATCACGATCTCGACCGCGCACGTGGAATACGAATCCGAGACGCGCCACTATGCGCATGTCGACTGCCCGGGCCACGCCGACTACGTCAAGAACATGATCACCGGTGCCGCCCAGATGGACGGCGCGATCCTGGTCGTGAACGCCGCCGACGGCCCGATGCCGCAGACGCGCGAGCACATCCTGCTGGGTCGCCAGGTGGGCATCCCCTACATGGTCGTCTACCTGAACAAGGTCGACCAGGTGGATGACGAGGAACTGCTGGAACTGGTCGAGATGGAAGTCCGCGAGCTGCTGAGCTCGTACGACTATCCGGGCGACGACATCCCGATCATCAAGGGTTCGGCGCTGGCAGCCATGGAAGGCCGCGACAACGCCATCGGCGAGGATTCGATCCGCGCGCTGATCGCCGCCGTCGACGAGTACATCCCGACCCCCGAGCGTGCGATCGACCAGCCGTTCCTGCTGCCGATCGAGGACGTGTTCTCGATCTCGGGCCGCGGCACCGTGGTCACCGGCCGCATCGAGCGCGGCGCGGTCAACGTGGGCGACGAACTGGAGATCGTGGGCATCCGCGACACCAAGAAGACCACCTGCACGGGCGTCGAGATGTTCCGCAAGCTGCTGGACCGCGGTGAGGCCGGCGACAACGTGGGCGTCCTGCTGCGCGGCATCGACCGTGACGGCGTCGAGCGCGGCCAGGTCCTGGTCAAGCCGAAGTCGGTCACCCCGCACACCCAGTTCGAGGCCGAGGCCTACATCCTGACCAAGGAAGAGGGCGGCCGCCACACGCCGTTCTTCGCGAACTACCGCCCGCAGTTCTACTTCCGGACCACGGACGTCACCGGCACCGTCAAGCTGCCCGAGGGCACCGAGATGGTGATGCCCGGCGACAACCTGAAGTTCGAGGTCGAACTGATCGCCCCGATCGCGATGGAAGAGAAGCTGCGCTTCGCCATCCGCGAAGGCGGCCGCACCGTCGGCGCAGGCGTCGTCTCCAAGATCATCAAGTGATCCAGGGCCCGAACGGGCCAAGGAATGCTGCGGGAAAGGCCACCCTTCGGGGTGGCCTTTTTCATGCGGCCCGTGGCGCTTGACGGGCAGGCCGATTTGCGGCATAGGACCGCAACGCTGCCGGTTCGCGAAGAATCGTCGGTTTTGCGCGTGGCCGCCTCATCGTGGGCGGCCTGCGTTTTTTTCGTACGGTCCGATGCTGGCGCCGCGTGGTGCGCCGTCAGCCTCTCGACTGGAACTCCCCGCAAGAGGGATGTCTTTATGCAAAGCCAGAATATCCGGATCCGGCTGAAGGCCTTTGATTACCGCGTGCTGGACGCCAGCACCCAGGAAATCGTCAACACGGCCAAGCGCACCGGCGCGACCGTCCGCGGCCCGATCCCGCTGCCGAACAAGATCGAGAAATTCACCGTCCTGCGCGGTCCGCACATCGACAAGAAGTCGCGCGACCAGTGGGAAATCCGCACGCACAAGCGTCTGCTGGACATCGTCGATCCGACCCCGCAGACCGTTGACGCCCTCATGAAGCTCGACCTCGCCGCCGGCGTGGACGTCGAGATCAAAGTCTGAGGAGGCAGATCATGTTGCGTACTGGTATCATCGCCAAGAAACTGGGCATGACCCGTCTGTTCCTCGAGGACGGCCGTCAGGTTCCCGTCACCGTCCTGCAACTGGACGGCCTGCAGGTCATCGCGCAGCGCACCGCCGCGACCGATGGCTATACCGCCGTCCAGCTGGGCGCCGGCGAGGCGAAAGCAAAGCGCACGACCGCAGCGATGCGCGGTCACTTTGCCAAGGCCTCGGTCGCGCCCAAGCGCAAGATCGTGGAATTCCGCGTTGCGGAAGAGAACCTGATCAACGTCGGTGAGGAGATCACGGCTGACCACTACTTCTCGGGTCAGTATGTGGACATCGCCGGCATCTCGATCGGTAAGGGCTTTGCGGGCGCCATGAAGCGCCACAACTTCGGCGGTCTGCGCGCGTCGCACGGCGTGTCCGTCAGCCACCGTTCGCACGGTTCGACCGGCCAGTGCCAGGACCCCGGCAAGGTGTTCAAGGGCAAGAAGATGGCAGGTCACCTGGGTGCCGTCCGCGTCACCACGCAGAACCTGCAGGTCGTCCGCACGGATTCCGAGCGCGGCCTGATCATGGTCAAGGGCTCGGTTCCGGGCTCGAAGGGTGGCTGGGTCACCGTCAAGGACGCCGTGAAGAAGGCGACGCCCGAGAACCTGATCTATCCGGCCGCCCTGCGGTCCGCCGCCCGCGAAGCCGCGCGCCTGGCTGAGGAAGCCGCCGCCGCCGCCGCCGCCGAGGAAGAAGCCGCCCGTGAGGAGGCCGCCCGTCTGGCCGCCGAGCAGGAAGCCGCCGCCCTGGCCGAGGCCGAAGCCTCGATCAAGTCGGACAAGGACGCTGCCGATCCCAACGCGGAAGAGCCGGCCTCCAATGACGACGCGCCGGAAGGAGACAAGTGATGAAACTTGATGTGATCAAGCTGGATTCCGGCGCAGCCGGGTCGATCGATCTGGCCGACGACATCTTCGGGCTGGAGCCGCGCGGCGACATCCTGCAGCGCGTCGTGCGTTGGCAGCGCGCCAAGGCACAGGCCGGCACCCACTCGGTGCTGGGCAAGTCGGACGTCAGCTACTCGACCAAGAAGATCTATCGCCAGAAGGGCACCGGCGGCGCACGCCACGGCTCCCGCAAGGCGCCGACCTTCCGTCACGGCGGCGTCTACAAGGGTCCGACCCCGCGGTCGCACGCCTTCGATCTGCCCAAGAAGGTCCGTGCCCTGGGTCTGCGTCACGCGCTGTCGGCGAAGGCCACCGCGGGTGAACTGGTGATCATCGAGGATCTGAACCTCGCCGATGCCAAGACCGCAGCCGTCGCCAAGGCCGTCCGTGAGAACGGCTGGAAGCGCGTGCTGGTGATCGACGGTGCCGAAGTGAACGAGAACTTCGCCCGTGCCGCCCGCAACATCGAAGGCGTGGACATCCTGCCGTCGATGGGTGCCAACGTGTATGACATCCTCAAGCGTGATACCCTGGTCATCACGCGCGCCGGTGTCGAAGCTCTGGAGGCTCGTCTGAAATGAGCGCGAAAGCAGAACATTACGACGTGATCGTCAAGCCGATCATCACCGAGAAGGCCACCATGACGTCCGAGAACAACGGCGTCGTGTTCCAGGTCGCCAAGGACTCGAACAAGCCGCAGATCAAGCAGGCCGTCGAGGCCCTGTTCGGTGTCAAGGTGAAGGCGGTCAACACCACCATCACCAAGGGCAAGCAGAAGCGCTTCCGCGGCCAGCTGGGTCGTCGCAGCGACGTCAAGAAGGCCTATGTGACGCTGGAAGCCGGCAGCACCATCGACGTTTCGACCGGTCTCTGATAACCGGACGCGATCTGGCGGCCCCGGCATTCCGGGGCCGCCGCAATTGACTGAAACGGACCACCCTGGTCCAAAGCAACGGAAGACAGAAAGATGGCATTGAAGTCGTACAAACCGACGACGCCTGGCCAGCGTGGGCTGGTTCTGATCGACCGTTCGGAGCTTTGGAAAGGTCGCCCGGTCAAGAGCCTCACCGAGGGTCTGACCAAGAAAGGCGGCCGGAACAACACCGGACGGATCACCATGCGGCGCCAAGGCGGCGGCGCGAAACGCCTGTATCGCATCGTCGATTTCAAGCGCACCAAGTTCGACATGGCCGGCACGGTCGAGCGGATTGAGTACGATCCCAACCGCACCGCCTTCATCGCGCTGATCAAGTACGAAGACGGCGAGCAGACCTATATCCTGGCACCGCAGCGTCTGGCCATCGGCGACAAGGTCGTGGCGGGTTCCAAAGTCGACGTGAAGCCGGGCAACGCCATGCCCTTCAGCGGCATGCCCATCGGCACGATCGTCCACAACGTCGAGCTGAAGCCCGGCAAGGGCGGCCAGATCGCGCGTTCGGCTGGCACCTATGCCCAGTTCGTGGGTCGTGACGGCGGCTATGCCCAGATCCGCCTGTCCTCGGGCGAGCTGCGCCTGGTCCGTCAGGAATGCATGGCGACCATCGGCGCCGTGTCGAATGCCGACCATTCGAACCAGAACCTCGGCAAGGCCGGCCGCAACCGCCACAAGGGCATCCGCCCGAGCGTCCGCGGTGTCGCCATGAACCCGATCGACCACCCGCATGGTGGTGGTGAGGGCCGCACCTCGGGTGGCCGCACGCCGGTCACGCCCTGGGGTAAGGACACCAAGGGCAAGAAGACCCGCAGCAACAAGGCGACCGACAAGTACATCTTGCGTTCGCGTCACGCGAAGAAGAAGGGGCGCTGACCTATGGCACGTTCTGTTTGGAAAGGCCCCTTTGTTGACGCCTATGTGCTCAAGAAAGCCGAGAAGGCCCGTGAGTCGGGGAAATCCGACGTCATCAAGATCTGGTCGCGTCGCTCGACCATCCTGCCGCAATTCGTCGGCCTGACCTTTGCCGTCTACAACGGGCACAAGCACATCCCCGTGAACGTCAGCGAAGAGATGATCGGTCAGAAATTCGGTGAATATTCGCCCACGCGCACCTATTACGGGCACGCCGCGGACAAGAAAGCCAAGAGGAAGTAATCGTCATGGGTAAGGAAAACAATCCGCGCCGCGTGGCGGAGAACGAGGCCTTCGCCAAGACGAAGATGCTTCGCACCTCGCCGCAGAAGCTGAACCTGGTGGCTCAGCTGATCCGCGGCAAGAAGGTCGACAAGGCTCTGGCCGACCTGACCTTCTCGCACAAGCGCATCGCCGGCGACGTGAAGAAGTGCCTTCAGTCCGCCATCGCGAACGCCGAGAACAACCACGGTCTGGACGTCGACAACCTGGTCGTCGCCGAGGCCTGGGTCGGCAAGAACCTGGTGATGAAGCGTGGCCGTCCGCGGGCACGTGGCCGCTTCGGCAAGATCATGAAGCCGTTTTCGGAAATCACCATCAAGGTGCGCCAAGTCGAGGAGCAAGCGTAATGGGTCAGAAGGTCAATCCGATCGGCATGCGCCTCCAGGTCAACCGCACCTGGGACAGCCGCTGGTACGCCGACGACAAGGACTATGGCAATCTGCTGCTTGAAGACCTGAAGATCCGGGACTTCATCCGCACCGAAGCCAAGCAGGCCGGCATCAGCCGCGTCATCATCGAGCGCCCCCACAAGAAGTGCCGCGTGACCATTCACGCAGCGCGTCCCGGTGTCATCATCGGCAAGAAGGGTGCGGACATCGAGACCCTGCGCAAGAAGCTGGCGAACTTCACCGACAGCGAACTGCACCTGAACATCGTCGAAGTGCGCAAGCCCGACGTCGATGCGCAACTGGTCGCCGAGTCGATCGCTCAGCAGCTGGAGCGTCGCGTGTCGTTCCGCCGTGCGATGAAGCGTTCGGTCCAGAACGCGATGCGCATGGGCGCCCTGGGCATCCGCGTGAACGTCGCCGGCCGTCTGGGCGGCGCCGAGATCGCACGGACCGAGTGGTATCGCGAGGGCCGCGTGCCCCTGCACACCCTGCGGGCCGACATCGACTATGCACTCTGCGAAGCCACGACCCCGTACGGGATCATCGGCGTGAAGGTGTGGATCTTCAAGGGCGAGATCATGGAACATGATCCCCAGGCCCATGATCGCCGCGCTGCCGAGGCCCAGGAAGGTCCGGCCCCCCGTGGTCCGCGCCGCGACGCCCGGTAAGGAGTAGAAAACAATGCTGCAACCGAAACGGACCAAGTTCCGCAAACAGCACAAGGGCCGTATCCACGGCGAGGCAAAGGGCGGTTTCGACCTGAACTTTGGCTCGTTCGCCCTGAAGGCAACCGAACCGGAGCGCGTCACCGCGCGCCAGATCGAGGCGGCCCGCCGCGCGATCACCCGTCACATGAAGCGTCAGGGCCGGGTCTGGATCCGGATTTTCCCGGACGTCCCGGTGTCGTCCAAGCCCACCGAGGTCCGGATGGGTAAGGGCAAGGGTTCCGTCGACTTCTGGGCGGCCCGGGTGCATCCCGGCCGGATCATGTTCGAGATCGACGGCGTGAACGACACCATCGCCCGCGAGGCCCTGCGCCTCGGCGCGATGAAGCTGCCGGTTCTGACCCGCATCGTCGCACGCGGAGACTGGTAAGCGTCGGCCCGCCGGGCCAGCGCGAAAGGGGGCCCCGCCGAGCGATCGGCGGGGCCCCTGCCTTTTCCCGCAAACGGGCTTGCCAAACGGGCGTTCAGCCTGTATGCGCAGGCCTTCATCACGAAACTCCACCGGAATCAGGGTGGCCCTGGCGACAGGGGCTCTCCGGTGATGTTGAAAGGAAGACGCGTCATGGACGCCACCGAACTGAAGTCTAAGACGCCCGACCAGCTGAAGGATCAGCTGGTTGCGCTGAAGAAAGAGGCCTTCAACCTGCGCTTTCAGCAGGCGACCGGTCAGCTGGAAAGCACCGCACGGATGCGCACCGTCCGTCGCGACGTGGCTCGCGTGAAGACGATTCTGAACCAGAAAGCGGCCGAAGCCGCGGCCTCGAACTAAGGAGCCCGGCCCATGCCCAAACGTATCCTGCAAGGCCGCGTCACCAGCGACAAGAACGAACAGACGATCACCGTCCTGGTCGAGCGCCGCTTCAAGCATCCCGTGCTGCACAAGATCGTGCGCTCGTCGAAGAAATACCGCGCGCATGACGCGCAGAACCAGTTCAAGATCGGGGACACCGTTCGCATCGTCGAATGCGCCCCGATCTCGAAGACGAAACGCTGGACTGTCCTGACGGACGAAGCGGTCAACGCCTGAAGTCCATCATTACAGATCAGAAATGATCGAAACCCTGGGGCCGCAGTCGGCGGTCCCCAAAGGTCGGGAGAAACCAAATGATCCAGATGCAGACCAATCTGGATGTTGCTGATAACTCGGGCGCTCGCCGGGTTCAGTGCATCAAGGTCCTGGGTGGTTCGCACCGTCGCTATGCGTCGGTGGGCGACATCATTGTCGTGTCCGTGAAGGAAGCCATCCCCCGGGGCCGGGTGAAGAAGGGTGACGTCCGCAAGGCCGTCGTCGTTCGCACCGCCAAGGAAGTGAATCGCGAAGACGGAACCTCGATCCGCTTCGACCGCAACGCCGCCGTCATCCTGAACAACCAGGGCGAACCGGTCGGCACCCGTATCTTCGGGCCGGTCGTGCGCGAGCTGCGTGCGAAGAACTTCATGAAGATCATCTCGCTTGCACCGGAGGTGCTGTGATGGCTGCCAAGCTGAAGAAGGGCGACAAGGTCGTCGTGCTGGCCGGCAAGGACAAGGGCAAGCAGGGTGAGATCACCGCTGTCATGCCCAAGGACAACAAGGCCATCGTGGACGGCGTGAACGTCGCCATCCGCCACACCAAGCAGTCCCAGAACAGCCAGGGCGGCCGCGTGTCGAAGGCCATGCCGATCGACCTGTCGAACCTGTCGCTGATGGACAAGAACGGCAAGGCAACCCGCGTCGGCTTCCGCATGGAAGACGGCGGCAAGGTCCGCTTTGCCAAGACCACGGGAGACGTGATCTGATGCTGGACGACGCCAAGTACACGCCCCGCCTGCGCGCGGTGTTCACCGACACCATCAAGGCCGCGCTGAAGGAAGAGTTCAGCTACAAGAACGACATGCAGATCCCGCGTCTGGACAAGATCGTCCTGAACATGGGTGTCGGCGAAGCCGTCAAGGACACCAAGAAGGTCAAGCAGGCGGCCGACGAGCTGTCGCTGATCGCCGGTCAGAAGGCCATCATCACCTATGCCAAGAAGTCGATCGCCGGCTTCCGCGTGCGTGAGGAGATGCCGCTTGGCTGCAAGGTGACCCTGCGCGGCGACCGCATGTACGAATTCCTGGACCGCCTGATCAACATCGCGCTGCCCCGCGTCCGCGACTTCCGCGGCGTGAAGCCGACGTCGTTCGACGGCCGCGGCAACTATGCGATGGGCCTGAAAGAGCACATCGTTTTCCCGGAAATCAACTTCGACAAGGTCGACGAAGTTCTGGGGATGGACATCATCATCTGCACCACCGCGACGACCGACGCGGAAGCGAAGTCGCTGTTGAAGCATTTCAACATGCCGTTCACCAGCTGATCGCGGAGGGAAAGAAGATATGGCAAAGAAATCCATGATCGAGCGCGAGAACAAGCGCGCACGTCTGGTCAAGCAATACGCTGCAAAGCGTGCTGAACTGAACGAGGTCATCAAGGACCAGTCCCGCCCGATGGAAGAGCGGTTCAAGGCCACGCTGAAGCTGGCCGAACTGCCGCGCAACTCGTCGGCGACGCGCCTGCACAACCGGTGCCAACTGACCGGTCGTCCGCATGCGTATTACCGCAAACTGAAACTGTCGCGGATCATGCTGCGCGAGCTCGGCTCGCACGGTCAGATCCCCGGCCTGGTCAAGTCCAGCTGGTAAGGGGGCACATACCATGATGAACGATCCTCTCGGCGATATGCTGACCCGCATCCGCAATGCGCAGATGCGCGGCAAATCGACCGTCCGCACCCCCGCCTCCAAGCTGCGTGCCTGGGTTCTGGACGTGCTGAAGAACGAAGGTTACATCCGCGGCTACGAGGAAGTGACCACCACCGAGGGCCACAAAGAGCTGGAAATCGGGCTGAAGTACCACGACGGAACCCCGGTCATCCGGGAACTGTCGCGCGTGTCGAAGCCGGGTCGCCGGGTCTATGCCGGGTCCAAGGAAATCCCGCAGGTCCGTCAGGGTCTGGGCGTCTCGATCGTCTCGACTCCCAAGGGCGTCATGTCGGATGCAGCGGCTCGCAATGCCAATGTTGGCGGCGAAGTCCTCTGCACCGTGTTCTAAGGAGGGCAGAATGTCTCGTATTGGTAAGAAGCCGGTCGAACTGCCCAAGGGCGTGACGGCCGAGATCAAGGGTCAGACCATCGAAGTGAAGGGGCCGAAGGGCACCCGTCATTTCACGGCGACCGATGATGTGGATCTGGTGCTGGAAGATGGCTCCGTCGCGGTCAAGCCCCGCGGTACGTCCAAGCGTGCGCGCCAGCAGTGGGGGATGACCCGCTCGATGATCGAGAACCTGACCGTGGGCGTGTCCACCGGGTTCAAGAAGGAGCTGGAGATCCAGGGTGTGGGTTACCGCGCCAACATGCAGGGCAAGGACCTGAAGTTGGCTCTGGGCTACTCGCATGACGTGATCTTCGAGGTGCCGGAAGGCGTCACGGTGTCGTCTCCGAAGCAGACCGAAATCGTTGTGGAAGGCATTGACCAGCAGCTTGTTGGCCAGGTCGCAGCGAACATCCGCGAGTGGCGCAAGCCCGAGCCCTACAAGGGCAAGGGTATCCGCTACAAGGGCGAGTTCGTGTTCCGCAAGGAAGGCAAGAAGAAGTAAGGGGCGCATGAAATGGCACTGAAAAAGCAAGAGCTGTTCCAGAAGCGCCGCCTGCGCGTTCGGAACAAGCTGCGGGCGATGTCGAACGGCCGTCCGCGGATGTCGATCCACCGGTCCTCGAAGAACATCTTCGTGCAGGTGATCGACGATCTGAAGGGCGTGACCCTGGCTTCGGCCAGCACGCTGGAGAAGGACCTGGGCCTGATCGGCAAGAACAACGTCGAGGCTGCGGCCAAGATCGGTTCGACCATCGCCGAGCGTGCGAAAGCCGCCGGCGTGGAAGAAGTCGTGTTCGACCGCGGCGGCTTCATCTTCCACGGCAAGGTCAAGGCTCTGGCCGACGCCGCCCGTGAAGGTGGTCTGAAGTTCTGATCCTGCGGACGGCGCATGCCCCAGTGGCGGCGCCGTCCCGATGATCCGGGAACATCCGTTCACCGGGATCGACACAACCGGCGCCGCGCGCGCCCGCGTACAAGGAATGCCTCATGGCAGAACGTGACAACAACCGCCGGGGCGGTCGCAACGACCGCGAAGAGAACCCGGAATTCCAGGACCGCCTGGTTGCCATCAACCGCGTGTCCAAGACGGTCAAGGGCGGCAAGCGCTTTGGCTTTGCGGCACTCGTCGTCGTCGGTGACCAACGCGGCCGCGTCGGTTTCGGCAAGGGCAAGGCCAAAGAGGTCCCCGAGGCGATCCGCAAGGCGACCGAGCAGGCCAAGCGCGGCCTGATCCGCGTCCCGCTGCGTGACGGCCGTACCCTGCACCACGACATCGAAGGTCGTCATGGCGCCGGCAAGGTCATCATGCGCACGGCCGTCGCCGGTACCGGCATCATCGCAGGCGGCCCGATGCGCGCCGTGTTCGAGATGCTGGGCGTGCAGGACGTCGTGGCCAAGTCGCAGGGGTCGCAGAACCCCTACAACATGATCCGCGCCACCCTGGACGGTCTGAAGAAAGAGTCGAGCCCGCGCAGCGTCGCGACCCGTCGCGGCAAGAAAGTGGCCGACATCCTGCCCTCGAACGACAAGCCGGCTGACGCCGCTGTCGAAGCGTAAGGAGCAAGACGCATGGCAACCATCGTCGTCAAGCAGATCGGATCGCCGATCCGCCGCCCCAAGGACCAGCTGGCCACCCTGAAGGGCCTGGGCCTGAACAAGATGAACCGCACCCGCGAGCTGGAGGATACCCCCTCCGTGCGCGGCATGGTCAACAAGATCCCGCATCTGGTGGCGATCATCGAAGAAAAGGCCTGATCCCCGCGGTCAGGACAGTGGAACGCCCCGCCATTGCGGGGCGTTTTGCGTTTCAGCGCTATTCGCGGCAGGCATAGAGCGTGCCGCCCACCGCCACGACCGATACCGCAGCCCCGGTCAGTAGCACCGGAGAGGCCGCGACCGCCGCTGCCGCACCGCCAAGCGAGGCCAGGGCCCCGGACACCGCCGTGCCCGCGCCGCTGAGGATCACCGCCCCGGACGCATCGGGCAGCGCCTGCAGCCCCTGCACGGACCGTCGGGCCGCGGCACCCGACAGCGCCCCTGCGGCGGCGGTCGTCTGGTTCACGCGGCGGCAGACGGCGCGGGTCTGGCTGCGGCAGACGCCCCAGGCATCCCGCGCCCCCAGGTCATAGCCCATCACCGATTCGCTGGCCTTGTCGAAGCGGAGGCAGAAGGGCAGGCGTTCCTCGTCCGTCAGTTCGGGCGTTAGACTGCGCAGGACGACATAGCTGGGGCAGTCGTGGCGCCCGATGCGGGTGGCGAGCTGTTCGCGGCGCGAATAGGTATCCGACAGCCGCGCCTCGGCCTTGTCATAGCCCATGACGACATCGCGGTCATTGATACGGGCGGTGCAGAAGGTCGGCTCTGCCTCCTGCGCGGCGACGGGCGCGGCCGGCAGGGCGGAGAGCAGGGCAAGGACGGGGATCAGGGCAAGGCGGGGCATGGCAACTTCCGGTAGTATCGGGGATGGCCCATGCGTGGGGCAGGGGGGCGCGCCACTCAAGACACAAGATGGTGTCGGGCGCGATTGGCGCGGCCCCTGTGGCGGGATCGCTTGAAAGATGCGGGCATTGCGCGTATAGGGCCCCGGTGCTCAATGGCACAGTGATTCAACAAGCAAGAAAAGCCGTGGCCCCCTGTTTCGCTTCGAGGGAGTGTCCGGCAAGGAGAAGCGACATGAAACTGCATGAAATCCGCGACAATGATGGCGCGAACCGCTCGAAGAAGCGCGTTGCGCGTGGTCCGGGCTCGGGCAAGGGCAAGACCGCCGGCCGGGGTATCAAGGGCCAGAAGTCGCGTTCGGGCGTCGCCCTGGGCGGATACGAAGGCGGCCAGATGCCGCTGTACCGCCGCCTGCCCAAGCGCGGCTTCAGCAAGCCGAACGCAAAGTCGTTCGCCGTCGTGAACCTGGGCCAGATCCAGGGTTTCATCGATGCGGGCAAGATCGACGGCAAGGCAGAGCTGACCGAAGACGCGCTGGTCGCATCGGGTCTGGTCCGCCGCAAGCTGGACGGCATCCGTCTGCTGGCCACCGGCGAGCTGAAGTCGGGCATGACCATCACCGTCACCGGTGCCTCGAAAGCCGCGATCGACGCGGTCGAGAAGGCGGGCGGCAAGGTCAACCTGCCGGCAGCGCGCGACGCGGCGGCCGAATAAGCTGTTGAAGGGGGCTTTCCTGCCCCATAGATAGCATCTAGGTTTTCAGGCGCCGCCGGTCCCCGCGAAAACGGGTCGGCGGCGCTGTCATGACACGGGACATAAACAGCATGGCGTCAGCCGCAGAACAGATGGCCGCGAACCTCTCCTGGGGGCAGCTCGGCAAGGCCACGGAACTTCGCCAGCGGATCTGGTTCACGATCGGCGTGCTGATCATGTACCGCATCGGCACCTATATTCCGGTGCCCGGCATCGACGGCGCGGCGCTGCGCAACTTCATGGAGCAGGCCTCGACGGGCATCGGCGGCATGCTGTCCATGTTCACCGGCGGCGCGCTTGGCCGGATGGGTGTCTTTGCCCTCGGCATCATGCCCTACATCTCGGCCTCGATCATCGTGCAGCTGCTGACCTCGATGGTCCCGTCGCTGGAGCAGCTGAAGAAGGAAGGCGAGACCGGCCGCAAGAAGATCAACCAGTACACCCGCTACGGCACCGTGGCGCTGGCGTTGTTCCAGGCATACGGCCTGGCACGCAGCCTGGAGGCCGGCGGCCTGGCGCATGAACCCGGCCTGTTCTTCCAGGCATCGGTGGTCATCACCCTGGTCGGCGGAACCATGTTCCTGATGTGGCTGGGCGAACAGATCACCGCACGCGGCGTCGGTAACGGCATCTCGCTGATCATCTTCGTGGGCATCCTGGCCGAGATCCCGGCCGCGCTGGCCACCTTCTTCCAGCAGGGCCGCACGGGCGCTATCTCGACCCCGGTGATCCTGTTCGTGATCGTGATGCTGGTGGCGATCATCGCCTTCGTGGTGTTCATGGAACGCGCGCTGCGCAAGATCCGCATCCAGTATCCCCGGCGCCAGGTCGGCATGAAGGTCTATGACGGCCAGACCAGCCACCTGCCGGTCAAGGTCAACCCCGCGGGCGTGATCCCGGCGATCTTCGCCAGCTCACTGCTGCTGCTGCCGATCACCATCTCGACCTTCTCGGGGAACGAGACCGGTCCGATCATGTCGGTGATCCTGGCCTATTTCGGGCCCGGCCAGCCGCTCTATCTGCTGTTCTTCGCGGCGATGATCGTGTTCTTCACGTATTTCTACACGCAGAACGTCTCGTTCAAGACCGATGACGTGGCCGAGAATCTGAAGAACCAGGGCGGCTTCATTCCGGGCATGCGTCCGGGCAAGCGGACCCAGGACTATTTGGATTACGTGGTGAACCGCCTGCTGGTGATCGGCTCTGCCTATCTGGCACTGGTCTGCCTGATGCCAGAGATCCTGCGGGACCAGTTCTCGATCCCGGTCTATCTGGGCGGAACCTCGGTCCTGATCGTGGTGTCGGTGACGATGGACACGATCAACCAGGTTCAGAGCCACCTGCTGGCGCACCAGTACGAGGGGCTGATCGAGAAATCCCAGCTGCGCGGCAAGCGCAAGCCGGGCACCGCCAAGCCGCGCCGCCTGCCGTCGCGCCGCTGAGGGCGCGACCGTACCGACGACACGACAAGGCCGCATCAATGGCCACCTGAGGGGGACAGACGCCATGACCATCAACATCATCCTGTTGGGGCCGCCGGGTGCCGGCAAGGGAACCCAAGCCGGCCGCCTTGTGGCCGACAAGGGCCTTGTCCAGCTGTCCACCGGGGACATGCTGCGTGCCGCCCGGTCGTCGGGAACCGAGATGGGCCGTCGCGTCGCCGAGGTCATGGACCGGGGCGAATTGGTCACGGACGAGATCGTCATCGGCCTGATCCGCGAGCAGCTTGAGAAGGGCGGCAAGGGCTTCATCTTCGACGGCTTCCCCCGGACGCTGGCGCAGGCGGATGCCTTGGGGCGCCTTCTGGCCGAATCCGGCATGGCACTGGACGCGGTGATCGAACTGCAGGTCGACGACGAGGCCCTGGTCGGACGGATCGTCAAGCGCGCCGAGGAATCGCGTGCCGCCGGCCAGCCGGTGCGCCGCGACGACACCCCCGAGGTCTTTGCCGACCGCCTGCGCGAATACTACAAGAAGACCGCGCCGCTCTTGGGCTACTACTACGCCAAGGGCAACCTGCAAACCGTCGACGGCATGGCACCGATGGAGCAGGTCGCCGCCCAGATCGCGGCAAAGCTGCCTGCTTGACGACGCGGCGATCTGCCGCTAGTTCACGTCATCTCGCAAGAGAATCACCCGGATCGCGGGTGGACCATCGATTTGGCCCGGAGGCACAGCTTTCGGGCCTTGCGTTGTGAAAAAAGGTTCCGGCGTTACGGAACCGCAACTGAAAAGGAAAACGCGTGGCTCGTATTGCTGGCGTCAACATTCCGACGGGGAAACGCGTCCCCATCGCTCTGACCTATATCCACGGCATCGGCGACCTGTACGCCGCTCAGATCTGCGAAGCGACTGGCATCGACACGTCGCGCCGCATCAACGATCTGTCGGACGCAGAAGTCTTGGCCATCCGCGAATACATCGATGCCAACCTGACCGTCGAGGGCGACCTGCGCCGCGAAGTCCAGATGAACATCAAGCGCATGATGGACCTGGGCTCGTATCGCGGTCTTCGCCACCGTCGCGGCCTTCCGGTCCGCGGTCAGCGCACGCATACCAATGCGCGCACCCGCAAGGGCCCGGCCAAGCCGATCGCCGGCAAGAAGAAATAAGGGGCAAGCGACATGGCACGTGACAAGACCCGCATGAAGCGCAAGGAACGCAAGAACATCGCCACCGGCGTTGCGCATGTGAACTCCAGCTTCAACAACACCAAGATCCTGATCTCGGACGTCCAGGGCAACGCCATCGCTTGGTCCTCGGCCGGCACGATGGGCTTCAAGGGTTCGCGCAAATCGACCCCGTACGCCGCCCAGATGGCTGCCGAAGATGCCGGCCGCAAGGCGCAGGAACACGGCGTCCGCACGCTGGACGTCGAAGTCCAGGGCCCCGGTTCGGGCCGCGAATCGGCTCTGCGCGCGCTGGCCGCTGCCGGCTTCAACATCACGGCCATCCGTGACGTGACGCCGATCGCGCATAACGGCTGCCGCCCGCCCAAGCGCCGTCGCGTCTGATCCTGGATCATCATTGACCGGCCCGTGCGTCCGCGCATGGGCCGGACTTTCGCATTTCACCTCGGGCGTTTCCGGCCACGGTCATGGGCAGGAAGCAAGTATGGAGGAAAATCCATGATCCACAAGAATTGGGCCGAACTGATCAAGCCGACCCAGCTGGTCGTCAAGCCGGGCGCCGACGCGACCCGCACGGCCACCCTGGTCGCCGAGCCGCTGGAGCGGGGCTTCGGCCTGACGCTTGGCAACGCGCTGCGCCGGGTGCTGATGTCCTCGCTGCAGGGCGGTGCCATCACGGCCGTGCAGATCGACAACGTTCTGCACGAGTTCAGCAGCGTCGCCGGCGTCCGCGAGGACGTGACCGACATCGTGCTGAACCTGAAAGGCGTCACGCTCAAGATGGACGTCGAAGGCCCCAAGCGCCTGACGCTGTCCGCCAAGGGTCCGGGCGAGGTTAAGGCCAGCGACATCCAGGAAACGGCCGGCATCACGGTTCTGAACCGTGACCACGTCATCTGCCATCTGGATGACGGCGCCGAGTTGAACATGGAACTGACCGTGCAGACGGGCAAGGGCTATGTCGCTGCCGACAAGAACCGTCCCGAGGATGCTCCCATCGGCCTGATCCCGATCGACGCGATCTTTTCTCCGGTCAAGCGCGTCAGCTATGAGGTGCAGCCCACCCGTGAGGGGCAGGTGCTGGACTATGACAAGCTGACCATGAAGATCGAGACCGACGGGTCGCTGACGCCGGAAGACGCCGTGGCCTATGCCGCGCGCATCGTTCAGGACCAGCTGTCCGTGTTCGTCAACTTCGACGAGCCGGAAGCCGCGAACCGCCAGGACAGCGACGATGGCTTGGAATTTGATCCGCGCCTGCTGAAGAAGGTCGACGAGCTGGAGCTGTCGGTCCGCTCGGCGAACTGCCTGAAGAACGACAACATCGTCTATATCGGCGATCTGATCCAGAAGACCGAGGCAGAGATGCTGCGGACCCCGAACTTCGGCCGCAAGTCCTTGAACGAGATCAAGGAAGTGCTGTCGGGCATGGGCCTGCATCTGGGCATGGACGTGGTCGACTGGCCGCCGGAAAACATCGAGGATCTGGCCAAGCGTTTCGACGACCAGTTCTGAGATCACGGCGGGGGGCGACCCCCGCTGACCATCGGGCATCTGCCCCAAGGAGAGCGGCCCGCACGCATGGGCCGCCGGACAAAGCAAAACACGCTGTAGGAGATCATCATGCGTCACGCCCGTGGCTATCGCCGCCTCAACCGTACCCACGAACACCGCAAGGCGCTGTTCGCCAACATGTCCGGCTCGCTGATCGAGCACGAGCAGATCAAGACCACCTTGCCGAAAGCCAAGGAACTGCGTCCGATCGTCGAGAAGCTGATCACGCTGGCCAAGCGCGGCGATCTGCACGCCCGCCGCCAGGCGAACGCCCAGCTGAAGCAGGACATGCATGTCGCCAAGCTGTTCGACGTTCTGGGTGAGCGTTACAAGGACCGTCAGGGCGGCTATGTCCGCATCATGAAGGCCGGCTTCCGCTATGGCGACATGGCGCCGATGGCGATCATCGAACTGGTCGACCGCGACACCAGCGCCAAGGGTGCCGCAGACCGTGCGCGTCTGGAATCGGAATTCACTGCCGAAGACTGATCGCGCAGCCCGGATGGGCCAGTGATTTAGACCCCGTCGCAAGAAATTGCGGCGGGGTTTGCTAATTTAGCACAGCCAAAACGCGTTGACGTCGAGGAACGAAAAATTCTTCACCTTCCGCGAGTGGCTTCGCGTATGTATCATCCACGGACGGAATGTTGGTGAGCGTAGCGCCGATTCCGCGAGGGAGGGTGATGTATTTTATCGCGAAGCCGAGGACATTAACCAAATCGAAACTTCGATGGGTCACAACTTGTTTGAACCTTGACGTCAATCATTTCAACATATCCAAAAAGCCATGTCATCTCGTGCAGACATAAATGCAGATCTCCGAAAGCTGGGCAAGCATGCCCTGTCCGGCTATTTCGTGGGGCTGCATATCCGTTTCGCTGCACCGCTGATGCAGTTTCAGACCTATGACGAAAAATGGTCCGAATTTTATTCCCAGAACGGCTATGCCCTGCGCGATCCGACAATCGCCTGGGGGTTCTCGACGACCGGCGCCTGCCGGTGGTCCGCGCTGCCGATCCCAGACCCGTTCAACATCCTCAAGGATGCCGCAGATCACGGGCTGATCTTCGGTCTGACCGTGTCCCACGGTCCGATCGCATCGCGCACCATCGCGTCCTTCGCGCGCGCTGATCGCGAACTTTCCGATGCCGAGATCGAGGAGATCTCGACCACGGTACGGCGGCTTCACGACATGACCGAGCCGCCTGCGAGCCTGACAAAGGCTCAGAAAGAAGCCCTTCGATGCATTGCGGAGGGGGATCGTCATGCAGCAGCGGCTGCCAAGCTTGGCATTACCGAAAGCGCGTTCAAGGCAAGGTTGATTTCTGTCCGGGAACGCCTGAAGGCGCGGACGACCGCCGAGGCGCTGCAGAGGGCCAAGGAATACCGTTTGCTGTAGATGTGTCGCCCAAGGGGTCCGCGAGGCGAGGAAGGGTGCCCTCACACCCCAGGAGTATCAGATGCAGACGACAACACTTTCTTTTTCAAATCTTCACAACCACGGCGAATTGTTTGCCAACCTGTTTCGCGCCCGCAAGCAGAGCTTCATTATCCAGAAGAACTGGGATTTGCCCGAATCCGAGGATATGGAGTTCGACCAGTACGACACCCCGCAAAGCCGCTGGATCGCCATCCATGACCGGACCGAGGTTCTGGCCGGAATCCGCCTGACCCCGACGACCGCGCGCTGCGGCATCTATTCCTACATGATCCGGGACGCGCAGGAGGGGATCCTGGGCGGCAGCATTCCCCAGGACCTGCTGTTCGAGAAGGCGCCCGTCGACCCGCATGTGTGGGAATGCTCACGCGTGTTCGTCAGCCACTCCATCCCGCAGATGTACCGGCGCAAGGTGCACTTCAAGATGGTCGAGGCGATGACCGGATCGGCCCGTGACATGGGCGCGACCAAGCTGATCGCGCTGACCGGGTCGAACTGGCCGCGCTGGTACGGCCGCTGCGGCCTGTCCGCTGTCGCCCTGGGGCGTCCGCTGTTCATCGACGACGGCGAGTTCCAGTGCGTGGCGATCGACTTGGCCACCAAGATGCACTGACCGTCGATGGCCCTGCGAACAGGGCTGTCGCGCCTGCCCGGACATGCCTAGAATGGGCGCGTCATGGCAGATCTGTTCGATACCGCACCGCAGGCAGACCCCCCGTCCGGGACGGGGGCAAGGCCGCTGGCCGACCGCATCCGACCCACCCGCCTGTCCGAGGTCATCGGTCAGGCGAAGGTGCTGGGCCCCGACGGGCCGCTTGGCAGCATGCTGGCATCGGGCAGCCTGTCGTCGCTGATCCTGTGGGGCCCGCCGGGCGTCGGCAAGACGACCATCGCCCGCCTGCTGGCGGACGAGACAGATCTGGCATTCGTGCAGATCAGCGCCATCTTTACCGGCGTGCCCGACCTGCGGAAGGTCTTTGACGCCGCCCGCCTGCGGCGGAGCCAGGGTCGCGCCACGCTGCTGTTCGTCGACGAGATCCACCGGTTCAACAAGGCGCAGCAGGACAGCTTTCTGCCGCATATGGAGGACGGCACGATCCTTCTGGTCGGCGCCACGACAGAGAACCCGTCCTTCGAGCTGAACGCCGCGGTCATGTCGCGGGCCCAGGTCGTCGTGCTGGAGCGTCTGACGCTGGCCGATCTGGAACTGCTGGCGCAACGCGCGGAACGCGAGCTGGGACGCAAGCTGCCCCTGACGGCGCAGGCGCGCGACACCCTGCTGGAGATGGCCGATGGCGACGGCCGTGCCGCGCTGAACCTGATCGAGCAGGTGGCCGCCTGGAAGGTCGAGGGCAAGGTCGATCCCGACGCCTTGGCGAAACGTCTGAACAAACGTGCGCCCAAGTACGACAAGTCAGGCGAGGAGCATTTCAACCTGATCTCGGCCCTGCACAAGTCGGTGCGGGGCAGTGACCCGGACGCCGCGCTGTACTGGCTGGCGCGCATGCTGGAGGGGGGAGAGGACCCGCGCTATCTGGCGCGGCGTATCACGCGCATGGCGATCGAGGATATCGGCCTGGCCGATCCTGCCGCCGCCCGGCACTGCCTGGATGCCTGGGCGCTGTACGAGCGGCTTGGTTCGCCCGAGGGGGAACTGGCCCTTGGCCAGGCGGTCATCTATCTGGCGCTGGCGCCGAAATCGAATGCTGGATACGCGGCCTACAAGAACGCTCGGGCTGAGGCCCGGCGCACGGGCAGCCTGATGCCCCCCGCCCATATCCTGAACGCGCCCACCAAGATGATGAAGGAGCAGGGATACGGCGCGGGCTATGCCTATGACCACGACGCCGAGGACGGGTTCAGCGGCCAGAACTATTTCCCCGACGGGCTGAAGCGCCCAGTCCTCTACACGCCCGTCGAACGCGGGTTCGAACGCGAGCTGAAACGCCGCCTGGACTGGTTCGTCAGCCAGCGGCTGAAGCGCGGCGGTTGACTTTGCGCGCGCGGGGCCACACAGACGCGCGCATGAACCCCTTTCTGCAAGTCGCCATTGGCGGGGCCCTTGGGGCGACCTGCCGCTATGCCATCTATCGCGTCATGCCGCTGGCATGGTCGGCGACGCTGCTGGTCAATGTGGCGGGCAGCTTTGTGATGGGGCTGCTGGCCGCATTGCTGGCGCACAGGCTGGGCAATGCCTGGGCGCCGTTCCTGCTGACCGGCGTGCTGGGGGGATTCACGACGTTTTCGGCCTTTTCGCTGGATGTGCTGACGTTGTGGGAACGGGGTCAGGGCGTCATGGCGCTGGCCTATGTGGGGCTTTCGGTCCTGCTGTCGCTGGCGGCCGTGATGGCCGGACTGGCCTTGGGACGAGGGATTTGGGCATGAGTGCCGTGCAGACCATCATTGTCGGCGACGACGACGCAGAGATGCGGCTGGATCGCTGGCTGAAGAAACGCTTCCCGCAGCTGTCGCAGGTGGCCATCGAGAAGATGTGCCGCAAGGGAGAGCTGCGCATCGACGGGGGGCGCGTCAAGGCCGCCACCCGCATCGCGCCGGGCCAGGAGGTCCGCGTGCCGCCGCTGCCCGAACCCGGCCCCGCGGCCGAACGGTCCGAACGCCCGCTTGGGCCGCGCGTGACCGACAGCGATGCCGAGATGATCCAGGCCGCCGTCCTGTGGAAGGACGAGCACATCATCGCGCTGAACAAGCCGCCAGGTCTGCCCAGCCAGGGCGGCAGCGGGCTGGGCGGGCGTCACGTCGACGGCCTGACCACCGCGCTGCTGTTCGGGTTCAAGGAGCGTCCCAAGCTGGTGCACCGGCTGGACAAGGACACGTCGGGCGTCCTGCTGCTGGCGCGGACCGACCGCGTGGCGCGGGCCCTGTCCGAGGCGTTCCGGTCGCGCACCACGCGCAAGATCTATTGGGCGGCGGTCGCGGGCGTGCCGCATCCGCGGATGGGCACGATCCGCTATGGCCTGGTCAAGGGCGGGCAGGGCCGGGGCGGCGACAACGAGAAGATGATCGCCGTCCACCCCCGCGACATCGACGCGACCGAGGGCGCGAAACGCGCCACGACCGATTACGCCGTGCTGGACGCGCTGGCCACGCGGGCCAGCTGGTGCGCGCTGGTGCCGATCACGGGCCGCACCCATCAGCTGCGCGCCCATATGGCCGAACTGGGCCATCCGATCGTGGGCGACGGCAAGTACGGCGGATCGGGGCAAGAGAATCTGGGCGATGGCTGGGGCGCGCAGCTGGGCGGAGAGATCAGCAAGAAGCTGCACCTGCACGCGCGCTCGATCACCTTCGACCATCCGATCACCAAGAAACGCATGACCATCACCGCGCCCTTGCCCGACCATATGGGCAGGACCTGGAAATCCGTCGGCTGGCAAGAGAACGACGTGCCCGACGATCCCTTTGCGGATGACGCATGAGGCTGGTCGTCTTTGACGTCGACGGCACGCTGGTTGATAGCCAGAACCACATCACCCACGCGATGGGCTTTGCCTTTGACCAGGTCGGCCTGACGCCGCTGCCGAAATCGCGGGTCCTGTCCATCGTGGGGCTGTCGCTGCCCGTGGCGGTCGCCCAGTTGGCGCCCGACGTCGATGCGGACACGCAGGCGCGGATCGTGGCGGGCTACAAGGAAAGCTTCATGCGCGCGCGGCTGGACAGTGCCGCGCCGCTGTATCCGGGCGCGATGGAATGCCTGGACCGGCTGGCCGACCGCGACGACCTGCTGCTGGCGGTGGCGACGGGCAAGTCGCGCCGGGGCCTGGATGCGATGATCGCGGCGCACGGTCTGCAGGGGCGGTTCCTCAGCCTGCAGACGGCGGACGGGCATCCCTCCAAGCCGCATCCCTCGATGCTGCACGCGGCCCTGGCCGAGACGGGGACCGAGGCCGGACGCGCCGTCATGGTCGGCGATACCAGCTTTGACATGGAGATGGCGCGGGCGGCCGGGCTGGCCGGTTTCGGCGTCAGCTGGGGCTATCACCCCGCGCATGCGCTGCAGGATGCCGGGGCGATCCGGATCCTGGACGATTTCACCGGACTGAAAACGGCCATCGAGGAGTGGGCGGCATGAGCGAATGGAAGGCGCGCAGGTTCTGGACCGATGCGGACCTGCGACCCGCGGATGGCGGGTTCGAGATCATGCTGGACAGCCGCGTTCTGCGGACGCCCGGAAAGCATGCGCTGGTCCTGCCGACCGAGGCGCTGGCCCGCGCCGTAGCCGACGAATGGCTGGCCCAGGGCGAGGTGATCGCGCCGCAGACCATGCCGCTGACCCGCGCCGTGAACTCTGCCGTAGAGAAGGTGGCCCCGCAATTCGATGCGGTCGCGGCCATGCTTGCCAATTATGGCGGCACCGATCTGCTGTCCTATCGGGCAACCGATCCGCAATCGCTGATCGACCTGCAGGCGCGCGAATGGGATCCGCTGATCGACTGGTCTGCCCGGCATCTGGACGCGCCGCTGCGGGTCACGCAGGGGGTGATTCCCATCGATCAGGACCAGGGTGCGCTTGACCGCCTGCATGCGCGGGTACGCGCGCAGGACCAGTGGGGGCTGACTGCGCTGCACGATCTGGTGACGATTCCAGGATCGCTGATCCTGGGCCTGGCGGTGATCGAGGGTCGCATCGACGGAGCCGAGGCGCACCGCCTGTCCCGCATCGACGAGGATTTCCAGGCCGAACGATGGGGCGCGGACGAAGAGGCGGCCGAGGCGGCCGAGGGCCGGCGCCTGTCCATACTTTCGGCAGAACGGCTGTGGAGCCTGTCCCGCCGGGGTTGAAAGCGCTTGCGTGACCGGACGGGGTTCTTGACGCGGCAACTTGTATCGGCACAATACCGCCTAATAGGACGGCAGCCGCTGTCGTGCTATGCCGACAAGGACCCCCCGAAGGGTCCGCATCAGCGTTCGCGGACCGATCGGCCGCGGGCGCTCCAACACAGAGGTAACTATGAAAAAATCGGTTTTCCTGGGGACGGCGGCCGCGGCGACCCTGCTGGCAGGCATGGGCATGGCCCAGGAGGGGTCGACGCTGGCCCAGGTCAAGGAGCGCGGCGAGCTGAACTGCGGCGTCAACACCGGCCTGGTCGGATTCGCAGCGCCCGACGCCAGCGGTAACTGGACCGGCTTTGACGTCGCGTTCTGCCGCGCGCTGGCCGCAGCCGTCCTGGGCGATCCCGCCAAGGTCAAATTCGTGCCGACCACCGGCCAGACGCGCTTTACCGCGCTGTCGTCGGGCGAGGTGGACGTCCTGGCCCGCAACTCGACCTGGACCTATTCGCGCGACACCGACCTGAAGCTGGATTTCATCGGGGTGAACTATTATGACGGCCAAGGCTTCATGGTCCGGTCCGATCTGGGCGTGACCTCGGCCAAGGAACTGGACGGCGCGACGATCTGCATCCAGACCGGCACCACGACCGAGCTGAACTTGGCCGACTATTTCCGCGCCAACAACATGACCTATACGCCGGTCAACATCGACAGCAATGCCGAGGGCGAGCAGCAGTACATGGCCGGCGCCTGCGACGCCTATACCACCGACGCGTCGGGCCTTGCGGCCACCCGTGCGGCCTTTGCCGACCCGGAAACCCACATCATCCTGCCCGAGATCATCTCCAAGGAACCCCTTGGGCCGGCCGTGCGCCACGGCGACAGCAACTGGGGCGACATCGCCCGCTGGACCCTGAACGCGCTGATCGCCGCCGAAGAATACGGCGTGACCTCGCGCAACATCGAGGAGCTGGTCCGGTCGTCCGAGAACCCCGAGGTTCAGCGCCTTCTGGGCACCACGGACGAGCTGGGCGCGATGATGGGCCTGGACGCCGAATGGGCGCGTCGCGCCATCCTGGCGGGCGGCAACTATGGCGAGATCTTTGCCGCCAACATCGGCGAGCAGACCCCGATCGGCCTGGCCCGCGGCCTGAACGCGCAGTGGACCCAGGGCGGCCTGCTCTACGCACCGCCGTTCCGCTGATCGGCTGACACGACAGGGGGTCGGACCCATGACGGGCCCGACCCCGACCCTCCATCAACGATAATCCTGCCCAAGCGAAAAACGGCGCAAAGCCGATGGCAGGCGACAGGGGTAAGAAAGATGACGGACATCCGGGCAACGGCGACGCCGCCGTTCCGGCTGAGCATGCTGGTCAACGACCAGCGGTATCGGTCCCTGACATTTCAGGTCATCGTGTTCATTCTGGTCATGGCCGCCGCATGGTGGCTGGTCGACAACACGATCCGCAACCTGGCCCTGATGGGCAAGAGCTTCGATTTCGGGTTCCTGTTCCAGCGCGCGGGCTATGACATCCCGCAGACGCCGATCCCCTATACCGCCGACGATTCGCACCTGCGCGCATCGGTCGTGGGCCTGCTGAACACGCTGATCGTGGCGGTGCTGGGCTGCATCGCGGCGACGGTCCTGGGCGTGATCGTGGGCGTGTCGCGCCTGTCCAAGAACTGGCTGTTCGCCCGGCTGATGACCGTCTTTGTCGAGATCTTCCGCAACATGCCGCTGCTGCTGTGGATCCTGATCGTCTATGCGATCTTCACCGAGATCCTGCCGCCGCCCAACGCATTCCGCGGCGAGGCCGCGACATCGGGGATGATCCTCTTTGACCACGTGGCGCTGACCAATCGCTATACCGCGCTGCCCACGCTGGCGATGACGAACGATCCGGGCAGCCTGGACCTGGGCGCGCGCATCACCTTCAACTGGGCCACCATCGCTTTTGTCGTGGTGCTGGTCGGGGGGTGGTTCGCACGCCGCATGATCGCGTCCTGGGCGCAGAACGTGCAGGACCGCACCGGCAGTCGGCCCACCACCTGGTGGATGTCGCTGGCGGTGATGATCGTGCCGTCGCTGCTGCTGATCTGGTATTTCGGCCTGCATCTGGAGCCGCCCACGCTGCAGGGCTTCAACTTCACCGGTGGGCTGAACGTGTCGAACTCGCTGGTCGCGCTGTGGCTGGCGCTGACGCTGTACACCGCCGCCTTCATCGCCGAGATCGTGCGCGCCGGCATCCTGGCCGTCAGCCGCGGCCAGTCCGAGGCGGCATTCGCCCTGGGCCTGCGCCCGAACCGCACCATGAGCCTGGTGATCCTGCCGCAGGCGCTGCGCGTGATCATTCCGCCGCTGATCTCTCAGTACCTGAACCTGACCAAGAACAGTTCGCTGGCGATTGCCGTGGGCTACATGGACCTGCGCGGCACCCTGGGGGGGACCACGCTGAACCAGACCGGCCGCGAGCTGGAGGCCATCGTGCTGATGATGCTGACCTATCTGGCCCTCAGCCTGATCATTTCCGCCGGGATGAACGTCTTCAACGCCCGCGTCAAACTGAAGGAGCGGTGAGATGAGCGACACCCACGCCCAGACCGTGCCCTTCGTGCGCGACACCATGCTGCCCTCGGCCGCGCCGCCGGTCCGCGAATCGGGGGCGATCCGCTGGCTGCGGACGAACCTCTTCTCGGGGCCGGTCAACACGGTGCTGACCCTTCTTGGGGCGCTGATCATCTGGTTCCTGGTCTCGACCTTCTGGGACTGGTTCGCCCATTCGGTCTGGAACGCCTCCAGCCTGAACGAATGCCGCGCGATCATCGCGGCCACCTGGGGCGAGGACGCCCGCGGCGCCTGTTTCGCGGTGATCCGCGAACGCTGGAACCAGTACGTCTTCGGCTTCTATCCGGTCGAGCTGTACTGGCGGCCCACGATGACCTTCGGCCTGCTGATGGTCGCGCTGGCGCCGGTGCTGTTCTCGGCCTCGCTGTCGATCCGCCGCGTGGTGCTGGGCATCACCGCCGTCGTCACGCTGTGGGCGATGGTCGTGCTGGGCGCACCGGCGGGCTGGCTGATCTTTGCGGCTGCGGCGCTTGTCGCGGGACTGGTCGCATCAGAGCGCAACATCAGCTGGATGCTGCCCTTCTCGCTGGTCTATCCGCTGCTGGGCGTATGGTTCCTGTGGGGCGGCACCCTGTGGGGGCCGATCTTCGTGCTGGTCGGGCCCCTGCTGGGCTGGCTTGCCTGGCGGGCGCTGTCGCGCGTCTCTCCGATGCTGGCGACGGTCGTGGCGATCCTGGTGACGGTGTTGTTCTGGCTGGTGCTGGCAGGTGACGCGGCCCGCGATGCCGAGGCGCTGCTGCCGCTGTCGATCGACGCGGTGCGGTCGGACCGTTTCGGCGGCTTCCTGCTGTCGCTGACCATCGGCGTGGCGGGCATCGCGCTGTCACTGCCCCTGGGCATCGTTCTGGCGCTGGCGCGTCAGTCGGACATGTTCCTGATCAAGTCGCTGGCGGTGATCTTCATCGAGTTCATCCGCGGCGTGCCGCTGATCACGCTGCTGTTCGTGGCTTCGCTGCTGCTGAACTACTTCCTGCCCCCGGGCACCAATTTCGACATCATCCTGCGCGTCATCATCATGGTGACGATCTTCGCCGCCGCCTACATGGCCGAGGTGATCCGCGGCGGTCTGGCCGCGCTGCCCAAGGGGCAGTACGAGGCCGCCGATGCCCTGGGCCTGGACTACTGGAAGGCGCAGCGCCTGATCGTGCTGCCGCAGGCGCTGAAAATCTCGATCCCGGGGATCGTGTCGACCTTCATCGGCATGTTCAAGGACACGACGCTGGTGACCTTCGTGGGGCTCTATGATCCGCTGAAATCCATGTCGGACGCGGTGCGCGCCAATGTCGAATGGAAGGGCATCTACTGGGAGCCGTTCATTTTCGTCGGCGCCATCTTCTTTCTCATCTGCTTCGGCATGTCGCGATACTCGATGTATCTGGAACGCCGCCTGCAACGCGACCACAGGTAAGGACCCTGGTTATGGAACACATCGAACGCCGCATCGACCGCAGCCAGATGACCGTCAGCGACGAGGTCGCCATCGACATCCGCAACATGAACAAGTGGTACGGCACGTTCCACGTCCTGCGCGACATCGACCTGACCGTGCACAAGGGGGAACGGATCGTCATCGCCGGTCCGTCGGGGTCGGGGAAATCGACCCTGATCCGCTGCATCAACCGGCTGGAGGAGCATCAGGCGGGCCATATCGTCGTCGACGGGGTCGAACTGACCAGCGACATCAAGAACATCGACAAGGTCCGTTCCGAAGTCGGCATGGTCTTTCAGCACTTCAACCTGTTTCCGCACCTGACCGTGCTGGAGAACTGCACCTTGGCGCCCATCTGGGTGCGCAAGGTGCCGCGCAAGCAGGCCGAGGCGACCGCGATGCGGTTCCTGGAAAAGGTCAAGATCCCCGAACAGGCCGGGAAATATCCGGGCCAGTTGTCGGGCGGTCAGCAGCAGCGCGTGGCCATCGCCCGGTCGCTGTGTATGCAGCCCAAGATCATGCTGTTCGACGAGCCGACCAGCGCCCTGGACCCCGAGATGATCAAGGAGGTCCTGGACACCATGATCGAGCTGGCCGAGGAGGGGATGACCATGATCTGCGTCACCCACGAAATGGGCTTTGCGCAGGCCGTGGCAAACCGGGTGATCTTCATGGATCAGGGTCAGATCGTCGAGCAGAACAATCCAACCGACTTCTTCAACAACCCGAAATCCGAGCGGACCAAGCTGTTTCTCAGCCAGATCCTGGGTCACTGATCGACGGCGGGGGCGCGGCGCGCCCGCCGGACATCCTCAGATGCGCCCGTCCAGGCGCACGAAATCCATCACGCTGCCCTGACCCTTCTGCAGGTCGGCCCAGCTGTCGATCTGGAAATCCACCACCAGCGTCGCGCCGGTCGGATAGCGGCGGAAATCTGGGTCCATCGGCAGGCGCGCGGGCAGTATCGATGCGAATTCCGAAATGCCCGGGTTATGGCCCAGCATCATCACCGTCGGCATCGTCGCCGTCTTCAGCACCGCCATCATCTTTTCCGCGCCGGCCTGATACAGGCCCGGCTCGATCCGCATCAGCGGCCGTACCTCGAGGGGGGCACCGGCGATTACTGCCCAGGTTTCCTGCGTGCGGGCCGAGGACGAACACAGGACCTCCTCGGGTTCATACCCGCGGCTGGCCAGCCAGTCGCCCAAGGCGCGCGCGGACCGGCGACCGCGATCGTTCAGTGGCCGGTCGTGATCGTCCAGGGTGGGATCGTCCCAGGCCGATTTCGCATGACGTGTCAGGATCAGGCGTCTGTGTCCAAGTGGGGTCATGGAAATGCTGCCTCTTTGTGCCATGCTGTCGGTTTCGGCAGCCTGCCACAGGCGCTGGCGAAGGGGCAAGCGCCCTTCGCCATGCCCCGATCACAGGCTGCTGGCGACCTGACGCAGGCCGCGCGGGGTCACGCGCGGTTCGGTGGTCCGGATCAGCGATCCGGCGCCGTGTTCGGTGAACAGCTCCAGCAGGCAGGCGTTGGGCACGCGTCCGTCCAGGATCACCACCGCGCGCACCCCGTCGTCCAGCGCCTTCAGCGCGGTCTCGGTCTTGGGGATCATGCCGCCGGCGATCTGGCCGTCGGCGATCATCGCGCGGACCTGGTCGGGATGCAGCTGCGTGACCACCTGGCCGGTCGCGTCCTTGACGCCCGCGACATCGGTCAAAAGCAGCAGGCGGTCGGCCTTGAGCGCGCCGGCGATGGCCCCCGCCGCGGTGTCGCCGTTGACGTTGAAGGTCTCGTTATCCTCCATGCCGGTGGCGACGGGGGCGATGACCGGGATCATCCCGGCGGTATACAGGTCGCGAATGATCTGGACGTTCATCTCGACTGGGCGACCGACGAAACCCAGTTCCGGGTCGTCGGCCTCGCACACCATCATGTCGTCGTCCTTGCCCGAGATGCCGACTGCGCGGCCGCCCGCGTCATTGATCGCCTGGACGATGCGCTTGTTCACCAAGCCGGACAGCACCATCTCGACCACCTCGACGGTCTCCTTGGTGGTGACGCGCTTGCCGCGGACAAAGCGGCTCTCGATGCCAAGGCGACCCAGCAGGTCGTTGATCATCGGCCCGCCACCATGGCAGACGACCGGGTTCATGCCGACCTGCTTCATCAGCACGACGTCGCGGGCGAATTCGGCCATCGCCTCGTCGTCGCCCATGGCGTTGCCGCCGAACTTGACCACGACGACCGCCCCGGAATAGCGCTGCAGATAGGGCAGGGCTTCGGATAGGGTGCGTGCGGTGGCGATCCAGTCACGGTTCATGTTCTGTGTTCTCATCCTTGGGGCCCCGATCTGACGGGGCGGACCCTAGGACGCATGCGCCGATCAGTCCAGCCCGGCGATGATCGCGCGCAGCGTGGCGATGCCCTGGTTCTTTTCGGAGCTGGTGACGACCAGTTCCGGATAGGCGGCAGGGTGTTTCTGCAACGCTTCGCGCACCTGGTCCAGGACCGGGGCCAGGGCGTTCGGGCCCAGCTTGTCGGTCTTGGTCATCACCACTTGGAACGGCACCGCGGACCGGTCCAGCAGGGTCATGATCTCGTGGTCGACATCCTTCACGCCATGGCGCGAATCGATCAGGCAGAACGCGCGGCGCAGGGTCTGACGCCCGGCCAGGTAGGATTTCAGCAGCGCCTGCCATTTCGCGACGACGGCGACGGGGGCCTTGGCAAAGCCATAGCCCGGAAGGTCGACCAGATAGGAGTGCTCGCCCAGGGCGAAATAGTTGATCTCTTGCGTGCGGCCCGGCGTGTTCGACGCGCGGGCCAGCCCCTTGCGGCCGGTCAGCGCGTTGATCAGGCTGGACTTGCCCACGTTCGATCGGCCCGCAAAGCAGACTTCGGGACGGTTCGGTGGCGGCAGGCCGTCCATGTGGACGACGCCCTTGACGAAATCGACCGGCCCCGCGA
This sequence comes from Paracoccus sp. Arc7-R13, assembly GCF_004010775.1. Lineage (NCBI taxonomy): Bacteria > Pseudomonadati > Pseudomonadota > Alphaproteobacteria > Rhodobacterales > Paracoccaceae > Paracoccus > Paracoccus sp. Arc7-R13. The sequence goes on from NZ_CP034810.1 coordinate 1,129,951, forward strand.
ACAGCAGGCGAGCCTGCTCTGCCTTGGAGGCTTCGGGATCGGGGGCGGTGGGAAAGGCGACTTTCATGCGTGGACCTGATCTTGCAGGCGGACCGGACCGCCGGTGACAACCTCGGCGAAGATGCCGAAATCGGTGTGGCCGTAAAGCCGGTCCAGCGTCTGGACCATGTCGATATCGCGCGTCCCGCTGTCGGTATCCGCGCTGGTGGCGTCGCAGCGGCCGACATGGTCGGTGACCCGCAGTTCTGCCGCGCCGATGCGGATGGTGCGGCCGATCAGGTCGCGCTCCGCAAAGGGCGCCCAGCCATCGACCCACAGGTTGCCGCGCCACCGATGCGTGCCGAAGGCCTGGCCGCATTGAGCTTCCAGATGGGCGAGGCTGGACAGGGACAGGATGGACACAAAGGGCCGCTTCTGATCGGTCCAGACGGCCGCTCCATGCACCAGCCGGGTGGGGGCAGGGGCATCGGTCGGCCAAAGCGGGCGCAACCAATCGATCAACTGCTGTCCCTGGGTGGCAGGATCCAGCACCAGCGTGCCAGCCCGCGGGTGGGACAGGTGCAGCATGCCGTCCCGCCACCCGCCGACGATGGCCTGCAGGTCGGCCGAGACGACGCCGCGCAGGAAGCAGGATTTGGGCAGCCAACGATCCGGCTGTCCGTCGGTCTGGTGGGCCAAGGCGTGGCGTTCACCGGCCTCTGTCAGCACCGCCCATTCACGATCGCCGGGCAGGCGACGGCCGGTCTGCAGGGTGACCTGCTCCAGCCCCTCTCCGCCGACCGACTTGATCGGATGGCGGCGGATCAGGGCCAGATGCGCGGTCACTTTCCTGCGCCGGGCTTGTTGCCGGGACGCTTGCGCGTGGGCATCGACGACTTGATGTTGCCGAACAGGTCCGGACGGTGCCCGTGCATCGACATGATCGTGTACTGCTGCAGGATCGTGATCACGTTGTTGGTGATCCAGTACAGCACCAGACCCGAGGCGAAGCCGCCCAGCATGAACATGAAGATCCACGGCATCCAAGCAAAGATCATCTTCTGCGCGGCGTCCGTGGGGGCCGGGTTCAGACGCTGCTGCATCCACATGCTGATGCCCAGGGCAATCGCCAGCGCGGGCAGCGTGACCGAGTGCAGCAGCGTCCCCTGTGCCGGCACGCCATAGGGCAGCAGGCCATAGAGGTTCAGCAGGCTGGACGGGTCGGGTGCGGACAGATCCTGGATCCAGCCGAACCACGGTGCATGGCGCAGTTCGATGGTGACGAAGATCACCTTGTAGAGCGAGAAGAAGATCGGGATCTGCAGCAGGATCGGCAGGCAGCCCGCGGCAGGGTTCACCTTTTCCCGCTTGTAGAGCTCCATCACTTCCTTCTGGAACTTCATCCGGTCGTCACCGGTGCGCGCCTTGATCTCCTCCATCTGCGGCTGCAGCTCCTTCATCTTCGCCATCGAGATGTAGGACTTGCGCGCCAGCGGGAAGACCAGCGTCTTCAGCACGAAGGTCAGCGCGATGATCGCCCAGCCCATGTTGCCGATGATGCCGTGCAGCCAGTGCAGCAGCTGGAAGATCGGCTTGGTCAGGAAGTAGAACCAGCCCCAGTCGATCGAATCGACGAAGCGCTGGATGCCGGGGGTCTCCTCATAGCCGCGGATGACCTCCCAGACCTTGGCGCCGGCGAACAGGTAGCTGTCCGCGCTCAGCTGGGTGCCTGGCTCCACCGTCTGCATCGGGAAGCGGGCCTCGGTCTGATAGATGTCGGCGCCGTCGGCGTATTTCACGACCGCGGTGAAGGCCTGGCCGGGCGCGGGGGCCAGCGAAGACATCCAGTACTTGTCGGTGAAACCGATCCAGCCGTTGCCGGTGACGTTATAGACCTCGGCCCGGCCTTCGCGGTCGATCGGGTCCAGTTCCGCGACGTCGTCGTATTTCATCTCGACCAGGGTGCCGTCGACCATGCCGACCACGCCCTCGTGCAGGATGAAGTTGTTCTGGGTGTCGGGGCGGCCATGGCGCGCGATGATGCCGTAGGGCGCGGCCGAGAACGCCGCATCGCCGTTGTTCTGCAGGCTCTGGCCGACGGTGAACAGATAGTTGTCGTCCAGCGCGAAGGTCCGGCGGAAGATCTGGCCCGCGCCGTTGTCCCATGCCAGCGTCACCGGCTGACCGGGGGACAGCGTCTCGCCCGATTCCAGCGTCCAGACGGTCGCGGGGTTCGGAACCAGGCTTGCATCCACGCCCGGACCGGGGGTCCAGCCATAGACGGCGTAATAGGGTTTGTACTGGGCGCTGTCGACGGGAATGCTGTCATCGGCCGTCGCGCTGGACGGCGTCAGCAGTCGCACGTCCGGAGACCCCTCGTCGCGGGTTTCCTGATAGCGGGTCAGCAGAAGGTCGTCGATGCGACCGCCGGCCAGCGAAATGGACCCCGACAGCGCCGACGACTGGATCGCGACCCGACCGGCGGGTTCTGCGGCATCCGGCTCGGCCGCCAGGTCGGCGGGGGCCGTCATGGCCGCTTCCGTTCCGGGGGTGGCCAGCGGCTGGTCGCCCACGACCTGTTCCGTCAGCGGCTGCCCCGAGGGCTGGTCGGAGACGGGTTCGGGGGCGAAGACCGTATACCATACCAGGATCACCAGAAACGACAGGACCGTTGCCAGGATCAAATTGCGGTTGTTGTCTTCCATTCCGTCACCACCGTCATCGCGTCAGTCTGGGCGGTTCAACAGAACGCACCCCCAAAGGTCAAGCGGATTTGCCATTTGACGCAGGAATGCAAGGGAATTCGCCGAAACGCCCCGCGCGTGCGACCGCGGGGCGCGGGTCAGTGGGGCGGATGTCAGCCGCGCAGGCCGATCGTGGGAAGGCGCGCCGCGGCGTCCGCGTGGCCGGCCAGGAAGTCGAGGCTTTTCGTCAGCGGCATGGGCCGGGCGATAGCATAGCCCTGGACTTCGTCGCAGCCCATCTGCGCCAGGAACGCGTATTCCTCGCGGGTTTCAACCCCTTCGGCCAAGGCCGCGATGCCCAACCGCTCGGCCAGGGCCAGGATCGCCAGGATCATCCGCTGCTGGCCGTTGTCGATGTCGCAGGCGGTGACAAAGCTGCGGTCGATCTTGATGCGGTTGATGCCGAACTGTCGGATCGCGTCCAGGCTGGCATAGCCGGTGCCGAAATCGTCCAGGTCGATCTGGCAGCCTGCCTCGGCCAGCTTGCGCAGGTTCTCGCGGGTCTCTCCGCTGCTGGTGACGGGGCCGACGCTTTCCAGTACCTCGACCACCAGGCGGCGTGGAGAGATCTCGTGGCGATCCAGCTCCCACAGCAGGCAGTCGGCAAAACCGCGGTCCGACAGTTCGCAGTTCGAGATGTTGATCGACACGGTCGGCACGTCGAACCCGGCCTTGTCCCAGGTCTTCAGCGCGGCCATGGACTGCGCCAGCATGAACAGCGTCAGGGTGTTGTGATCGGCAGGCGACATGTGCGGCAGGAACACCCCCGGGGCAAGGATGCCGCGGGTCGGGTGGTTCCAGCGGGCCAGCGCCTCGAACCCGGTGATCTGGCCGGAATTGCAGCACACCTGCGGCTGGAACCATGCCTCCATCTGCGCCGCGACCACGGCGTCGCTGACGGTCGCGATCAGGCCCGGCCCGGACAGGGCAGGGTCGTAGGGATAGAGGCGCAGCTGGCCCAGGGCGCAATCCTCGACCAGGTTCATCCGCTGGCGGGCATTGTCGACCAGCGCGGTGATTGAGGGCAGGTCGGGGGTCGTGGCGTGGATCAGAACGCCGGTCATCACCGGGGTGAGCTGCTGGCCCGACAGGGCGACGGGCGTCTGTCCCTGCTGGTGCAGCCTGCGCGCGACCTGCAGCGCGTCGCGGTCGGTCCGGTCGCGCAGCACGAAGGCGAACAGGCCGGGCGCCAGCACCTGCACCGGATCATAGGGACGCACCGCGCCACCCAGGGTCATCGACAGCTGCACCATCAGGTGCCCCATCGCGGCCTTGTCCAGGATGTTGCCCAGGGCTTCGGTGTTCTCCAGCCGCATCAGCAGCAGGCTGCGGGACAGGTCCTGACCCCGCTTGGCGCCGCCAAGCAGCCTGCGGAGGGGCGAGAACAAGCGGTTCGCATTCTTTGACATACCGGACCTTTCACGGAATCACCGGGGTCAGGAATAGATCAAATTGCTTGTCGTACCGTTAATGTTCCCTGGCCAGATCGCGCAGGATCGGCGGAAGGGCGGGCTTATCACCCTGTTCGGGCGGGAAAATCGCGGAAAAATCGAATAGTTCAGTATCCAGCAGGTGCGACGGCCGGACATTCATCAGCGACCGGAACATCACCTGCCGTCGTCCGGGCGTACGCGCCTCCCATTCGTCCAGCATGCGTTTCACCTGGACGCGCTGCAGCCCTTCCTGGCTTCCGCACAGATCGCAGGGGATGATGGGATAGTTCATCGCCCGCGAAAATCGGTCGCAATCGTCCTCGGCCACATAGGCCAGCGGGCGCAGGACGGTCAGGTCGCCATCCTCATTCAGCAGCTTCGGCGGCATGGTGGCCAGGCGACCGCCATGGAACAGGTTCATGAAGAACGTCTCCAGCATGTCGTCGCGGTGATGGCCCAGCACGACGGCGGAACAGCCCTCCTCGCGCGCGATGCGGTACAGGTTGCCGCGGCGCAGACGCGAACACAGCGCGCAATAGGTGCGGCCTGCCGGGACCTTCTCCTTCACGATGGAATAGGTGTCCTGGTATTCGATCCGGTGCGGCACGCCGCGCGCCTTGAGGAACTCGGGCAGCACCGTGGCCGGAAAGTTGGGCTGCCCCTGGTCCAGGTTGCAGGCCAGCAGCTCGACCGGCAGCAGGCCGCGCCACTGCAGCTCGTGCAGGATCGCCAGCAGGGTATAGCTGTCCTTGCCGCCCGATAGGCACACCAGCCAGCGGTCGCCGGGGCGGACCATCGCGTAATCCTCGATCGCGGCGCGGGTCTCGCGGACCAGCCGCTTGCGCAGCTTGCGGAACTCGGTCCCCTGGGGGGCGCCCGCGAACAGGGGGTGGATCTCGGTGGTGTCAGCGTCGTCCAGCATCGCGGGCCCTTTCATTGTCGGGATCGGCGCCGGGCACCGGGTCATAGCCGTGCCCGCCCCAGGGATGACAGCGCCCGATGCGGCGCAGGGCCAGCCAGCTGCCGCGCAGGGCGCCGTGGCGGGCCAGCGCATCCAGCGCATAGGCCGAACAGGTCGGCTGGAACCGGCAGCCATGCCCGACCCAAGGAGAGGCCAGCAGCCGATAGCCGCGCACCGGCAGCGCGACAAGGCGCGCCAGCGGGCTCATGCGTGGATCTTGGCCATGGCGCGCGCGAAATCGCCCTGCAGATCGGCAAAGGGCCGGGCGATGGTCGCTTCGGGGCGTCCGACCAGGACATAGTCCCATCCGGCATGACCCAGATCGCCCAGCCCAAGGCGGGCGACCTCGCGCAGGCGCCGCTTGGCGCGATTGCGGGCCACGGCATTGCCGATCTTCTTGGAGCAGGTAAATCCGATCCGTGCCGGGCCGTCATCGTCCCGCCTGCGGGCCTGCAGCAGGAAGCCCGGCATTCCCTGACGGCGCGCACGGGCGGCGGCCAGGAAATCGGCGCGTTTCTGCAGGACGGGCGGCATGCGAAATGCCGCCGTGCCGACATCCCTTGGCTGAACTTCAGCAGGATGGGGCAGAGGCGGCATGTCGAAAGCCTTTACGTGGCGGTCGTGACCGCCGGCAGGATCACGAATGATCAGGCCGACAGACGCTTGCGGCCCTTGGCGCGGCGGCGGTTCAGCACCAGACGGCCGCCTTTGGTGGCCATGCGGGCGCGGAAGCCGTGACGGCGCGCACGAACGAGGTTCGACGGTTGGAAGGTGCGCTTCATGATCAGTCTCCGGGTCGGTTCTTGCGGGGCGGATCGGGACGGGGCAGATTGCAGAAGACTGCCCTGCGCCACGACGCCGGTTGTTCGAAGCCCGCTGGATAGTGGACCCGCAGGCCCACGTCAACCATCCAAACCGGTAAATCACGGGCCAATCGGTCCGGGAACCGGGTCACGATCACATTCGTTTGATGTGCAAACCCGCAATCGCTTGGCTGACAAGTCCGGCCCGCGACACCATAACCCGGACACGATGCGACTGAACACGATCTCTGGCCGATTCGCCGCGCTGACAACCATGTTCGTCATCCTGGCAGAGCTGTTCATCCTGCTGCCATCCTTGGCGGGCTTCCGGCTGGACTATCTGGAGAGCCGGCTTGAACGGGCGCAGATCGCCAGCCTGGCCCTGCTGGCCACCGACGAATCGATCGCCCTGGATCTGGAGGCCGAGCTGCTGCAGACGGCCGGCGTGTTCAACGTCGTGCTGCGGCGCAACGACGTGCGCCAGCTGGTCCTGTCGTCGCCCATCCCGGGCCCGATCGCCGCGACGTATGATCTGCGGTCCGAAGGTGTGCTGCACACGATAGGCGATTCGCTGCGGGCGTTGGCCGACCGACAGAATCGCGTGATCCGCGTCATCGGCGCACCGGTGAATCAGGCGGGCCAGCTGATCGAGATCACCATGGAGACCGCGCCCCTGCGTCAGGCGATGATCGACTACGGCCTGCGCCTGCTGGCGGTATCGGCCGCGTTCTCGATCCTGACGGCGGTCCTGCTGTTCACAGCCGCGCAACGGATGATCCTCGTGCCGATCCGCCGCGTGATCACCCACATGTCCGCCTATGCCAGCGCGCCCGAGGACAGCCGCCACATCATCATCCCCGACGCGCGCCTTGCGGAACTCCGCGAGGCCGAGACCGCCCTGCAGTCGATGCAGCAGACCGTGACATCCTCCCTCAAGCAGAAGGAGCGCATGGCACAGCTGGGCCAGGCGATCGCAAAGATCAGCCACGACCTGCGCAACATCCTGACCACCGCACAGATCTTTGCCGACCGTCTGGAGGACAGCGCCGACCCCAAGGTGCGCCGCGCCGCGCCCAAGCTGGTCAATTCGATCACCCGCGCCGTGAACCTGTGCGAGACGACGCTGGCCTTCGGCAAGGCCGAGGAGCCTGCGCCGACGCTGTCACGCTTCAACCTGGCGCAGCTGGCCGCCGAGGTGATTGAGGCCGAGACCCTGGCAGGGGAGGCGGCAGGGCGGGTCGAGTTCCTGACCGACATTCCCCCCAGCCTTGTGATCCGCGCCGATCGCGATCAGCTGTACCGCGTGCTGGCCAACCTGGCCCGCAATGCCCGCCAGGCGATCGAGGCGACCGGCGGCCCCGGCACGGTCGAGATCGGCGCCGGCGAGGCAGAGAGCGATTGGTGGATCAAGGTGTGCGATTCGGGACCGGGCCTGCCGGACAAGGCGCGCGAATACCTGTTCAAGCCCTTCACAGGCAGCACGCGCCGCGGGGGCACGGGCTTGGGTCTGACGATCGCGGCCGATCTGGTGCGTGGGCACGGGGGCCGGCTGATCCTGCTGCGCAGCGATGCCGAGGGCAGCCAGTTCTGCATCCACATCCCCCGCGGGATGGCCGATCTGTCGGTCCGCGCCGATGCTGCGGCGCGCTGAAGGACAATTTGCCAAAAAGGAGTCATCTTTTTGTCTTTTCGCCCTTGCATCCCCCCGGCGTGGCCGCTAATTCCCACCGCATGTTGCACCCGTAGCTCAGCTGGATAGAGCACCAGACTACGAATCTGGGGGTCGGGCGTTCGAATCGCTCCGGGTGCACCATTTTTCCTTTCGTGAATACCAAGCAAAATTTCCGTTTGTATCACGGCTTTGCCTTTTTGGTGGTCCAGCTTCCCCGCCCGCTCCTTCCTGTTCCGCCAGTGGCGAAGCCATCCCTGCGTTTCACTTTGGATGACCTGATGTCATTCGAAGGGCAAAGCAGGGTGGGCGCAGCCCGACCTGCGGCCGGACGGTGATCTGACACACGGGGCTGGAGCGGTGAAATTGGGAGGGACCCGCGCGCTTGCGCGTGGGAGGAACCGGATCTCTCCGTGGAGGCTGACTGTTGATTTCCACCCAGAACTGAGCCGGGTTTTCCATCGAGAAGTGAGCCACCTCTGATTATGGATATAGGGTCATAGAGGGGTCAAGGTATGGTTTGTCTCCTTCTTTTTCGTGGCCGCTGCGGCTGAGCTTGCCTTGAACCTGAAGCTGTCGTTTCCGGTCTCCAGGATGTGGCAACGGTGGGTCAGGCGATCGAGCAGTGCGGTGGTCATCTTGGCGTCGCCGAAGACCGTGGCCCATTCGCTGAAGCTGAGATTCGTGGTGATGACCACGCTAGTGCGCTCATAGAGTTTGCTCAGCAGATGGAAGAGCAAAGCGCCGCCTGATGCACTGAAGGGCAGATAGCCCAGCTCGTCCAGGATCACGAGATCGAGGCGGCTGAGACTTTCGGCAATCTGTCCGGCCTTCCCCCTTGTCTTCTCCTGCTCGAGGGCATTGACCAGTTCGATAGTCGAGAAGAAGCGGACCCGCCGGCGGTGCTGTTCGATGGACTGAATGCCCAATGCCGTCGCCACATGGGTCTTTCCGGTCCCTGGGCCACCGATCAGCACAACATTCTGCGCACCCTCCATGAACTCGCCGCAGTGCAGCTGACGCACAGTCGCTTCATTGATCTCGCTGGCGGCGAAGTCGAACCCCGAGAGGTCCTTGTAGGCGGGGAAGCGCGCCGCCTTCATGTGATAGGCAATGGAACGGACCTCGCGCTCGGCCAGCTCCGCTTTCAGCAACTGAGCCAGGATCGGCACAGCAGCGTCAAAAGCAGGCGCCCCCTGTTCGATGAGGTCAGTGACCGACTGCGCCATCCCATGCATCTTCAGACTGCGGAGCATGATGACGATGGCACCGCTGGCGGGATCATGACGCATGACGGCCACCTTCGGTCTGGCTGCGCAGACTGTCGTAGCGCTCGACATTGGCCGATGGCTCGCGCCGCAGGGCCAGCGCCTGCGGGGTATCCAGGGGCGGCCCGCCAACCACCTTCCCATCGATCAAGCGGTGCAGGAGATTCAGTACATGGGTCTTGGTCGCCACGCCCTCGGCCAGGGCCAGCTCCACCGCCGTCAGCACGGCCTGCTCGTCATGCTGCAGAACCAGGGCGAGGATATCGACCATCTCACGATCGCCGCCCGGCTTGCGTATCATTTGGCCCTGTAGTTGCCTGAAGGCAGGCGGCAATTCCAGGAAAGGTGCGCCATTCCGAAGCGCTCCGGGCTTGCGCTGAAGGACAGCCAGGTAGTGCCGCCAATCGTAGATCGTCCGCGGCGGCAGCTGGTGGCTGCGTTGAATCACGCGAGGATGCTCGCACAGGATGTTACCCTCGGCCGCCACGACAAGTCGGTCCGGATAGATCCGCAAGCTGATGGGACGGTTGGCGAATGACGCGGGAACGCTATAGCGATTGCGCTCGAAACTGATCAGGCAGGTGGGCGAGACGCGCTTGCTCAGCTCGATGAAGCCGTCAAAGGCCACCGGCAACGGCATCAAGGCAGCCCGTTCTTCGGCCCAGATATCAGCGATCGTGCCAGGCCGCGTCCCATGCGCCGTGCTTTTCCACAGCTCCAGACAATGCTGTTCCAGCCAGACATTCAACGCGGCGAGGTCTGCGAAGTCAGGCATTCCATGAAGCAACTGGTGACGGGAGTCCCGCACGTTCTTCTCGACCTGCCCTTTCTCCCAACCCGCTGCCGGATTGTAGAACTCGGGCTCGAAGACGTAGTGGTTCGTCATGGCGAGGAAGCGCATGTTGACCTCTCGTTCCTTGCCGCGGCCGACACGATCCACTGCCGTCTTCATGTTGTCGTAGATGCCCCGGGCAGGCACGCCACCAAAAACCCGGAACCCGTGCCAGTGGGCGTCAAACAGCATCTCGTGGGTCTGCAGCAGATAGGCGCGCAGCAAAAAGGCCCGGCTGTGCGACAGCTTGATGTGGGCCATCTGAAGCATGGGTCACGCTCTCCACCCAAAATGGCGAAGTCGTCGCTCCAGTCGAACTGGAAGGCCTCGCCCGGACTGAAGGACAAGGGGACAAAGGTCCCCCGTCCTGCCGTCTGCTGCTCACGCTGACGGTCCGCGCGCCAGTCCCGCGAAAAGGCGGCCACGCGGTTGTAGGATCCGGTGAAGCCGAGCTTGACCAGATCGGCGTGCATCTGCTTCAGCGTTCGTCGCTGCTTGCGCGGCTTGCCGATCTCCGTCTTCAGCCAGCCGGCCAGCTTCTCCGAGAAGGGGTCAAGCTTGCTTGGACGTTCCGGCGCCGCAAACTTTGGCTCGATCGTGTTCGCCGCCAGATGCTTTGACACGGTATTGCGCGAAAGACCCGTGCGCCGAGCGATCTCGCGGATCGACAGCTTCTCGCGCAAGTGCATGCGTCGGATGATGTTCAAAAGCCCCATGTGGATCACTCCGTTACCCCCGCCGCTGACCGCTATGGGGGAAGGTTCACATGGCTCACTTCTCAGTGGAAATTATGCGCTTACCCGGCTCAGTTCTGGGTGGAAATCAACACTCTACAAAAGCCGGGCAAGTCCAATGATCTGATGTGCTGCTTCAGTAGGTAGTCACGATAAAGTGATAATCAGCGTCTTGCGAAGATTCCAGATATTACAACCCAGGAGTGCGTAGAGTTTAAATTGCTCACCTTTAAGAATTTCTGCACTGTCTGCAATTATTTTATCTAAACATTTCGGTACGTTTCACCTCCGTTTCAGCGATAATTCACGTTGGTGAGAGGCGACGTGTCCTTAGCAGATTTCGTTCGCTCTGAACGTATCACTGCTAGAGTTGCAGCCCATCTCGACTGGAACCGTACCGTTCGGTTCTTTCTTGGTCATGCATCTTCGCGTACATAATGTGGTAATGAAGGTTAACAGGGTCGCCGTCGCGGTCCTGCACTTGGCCCCTGCAGTATTTGCGCACGGGCCCCGATCGGAGCGAGGCCAGACCATGCGACACGGCATCCGACCCCATCCCCCGTGCCCGCACTGGCCGATCGCTTACTGACCCCTGAAGGGTGCCTTCGGGCGCCCCGGCAATTCCGATTACCTGATTGGCCCCCAGAGCTGTTCTGCGGGGACGGACCTCTTACGCCCCTGTTCCAAGGAGACGCCCATGCCCGTCCTTACCCAACTTGAAGGCACGACCATTACCGGAACCGTCGACTCTCCGGTGGTGACGCTGCCGCCCACCTCCGTGCTGAATGATTTCGGCGCCGGCCAGTCCTTTGACGGCTATCGCGTCCAGGACGATGAGACCGGACCGAACACCGTTACAGCCGGTGAGTTCCTGACGCCGATCATCGATGGAGAGCCCCTGCCGGGCACGTATCTAGGGTCCGGCGTCCTGTCGACAGCGGCCGCCAATATCGGTCAGCTGTCGGGTGCGTTGACCAACGGCGTCCGCCTGCAGGTAAATCCAGTGGACGTCGACTATTTCCGCGACAATGACGGCAACGTGTATTTCATCAGCGATCAGCCCCTGACCGCAGACCGCCTTCAGGCGACCCTCACTGTTCGGGTCCTTGGTGTGAACACGACCGTGACGGTTCCGCTCAACGAGGTGAACCAAACCATTGCAGGGCTGGACCCGACTGGGGCTCTGCGTGCCGCGCTGCCGCAGGTCACAGGATTGACCCAGCAGGTGCTTGATACCGCCGTGATCAACACCACGATCAGCGGTGACGGGACGCTCGTGCTGGCGGATGACGATATCGAAATCGTGTGCTTTGCCGCCGGCACCCTGATCGACACGCCGGATGGGCCGGTGGCCGTCCAGACCCTTCGCCCGGGCGATCTGGTCATGACGCGCGACAACGGGGCGCAGCCGCTGCGCTGGACGGGATCGCAGCGCCTGTCCGCGGTGGCGCTGGCGCGCAATTCGCGCCTGACGCCGGTCCGCATCGCGGCAGGTGCCCTAGGCATCAACACACCGTCCCGGGATCTGATCGTCTCTCCCCAGCATCGGGTGCTGGTGCGGTCCCGGATCGCGCAGCGCATGTTCGGTACGTTCGAGGTGTTGGTCGCCGCCAAGCAACTGCTGTCGCTGGACGGGTTCGAACTGGCCACCGATCTGGCCGAGGTCGAATATTTCCACATCATGTTCGACCGCCACGAGGTAATCCGGTCCAACGGGGCGGATACCGAATCGCTCTATACCGGCGTGCAGGCCCTGCGCATGGTCGGCCCGGCCGCACGGCAGGAGCTGCTGACCCTGTTTCCGGACCTGATCGATGCGGGTCGCGCGACCCTTCCTGCACGCGATCTTCCGCAGAACAGGATGGTGCGCAAGATGGCCGAACGCCATCAGCGCAACGCCTGCGCACTGGTGGGCTGAACCGCCGGCGCGACAGCAAGAAGGCCGCCCGTCACGGGCGGCCTTTTCGATTCAGGCCCGTCGTGCCTTGCGGGCACGCTGCCAGGGGGCGCCGTGCTCCAGCCACAGGGCCGACACCCACCACAGCGCCACGCAGGCCCACAGATCGACCGCAAGACGCCGCCAAGTGGGCTGGTCCGCGGGGGTCATCTGGAACGCGTCGCCCAGCACCGACAGCAGCACGCAGGCCACGAAGGCGAACAGTCCGCCCTTGCCGATCTGCTGCAATGCGACGCCGGGGCGGGTGGCCGCCAGCCATTCCATCGGCCGTGCCAAAGGGACCGAGACCAGCCACGCGGCGGCGACGATCGCCAGATAGCGGGTGCCGTCCAGGCTCCATTTGTCGATGGTGCCATAGACCTGCATCAGCGCCTGGCGGAAAGCCAGCGCGGGCTCTCCGATCCGGGCGCCGATGACGATGGCGCTGCCGAAGGCGAACATGCCGATCGCCAGCACCGTCAGCACGTGCCGCCACGGCCACAGAACCGCCATGATCGTCTGGCGATAGAGGCCGATCGCCGTACCTGTATAGAACAGCATCTGCCAGCCGAACGGGTTGAACAGGAAGCCGTTCTCGGTCCGGTGGTTCGGGATCATCGCGTTCAGTTCGGGCGCGTGCCACCACAGCAGGACCGACCCCAACGCCACGATCAGCGGCCAGCGCAGCATCAGCGGCACCACGACCACCGAAAGGGTGATCAGGATCACGTAGACGGCCAGCACATCGATGATGTTGGGTTGGACCCAGAAGGTGGCGACCGTGCCGACGAAGCCCAACGGGTTCTCCAGGATCCAGATCGCGTACTGATTCCAGATCGCCGTGTGCGGACGATCCAGCGCCAGCAGGGCCGCCGACAGCAGCGCCATCAGCACTGCGCCGATCAGCATGGCGCGCCAGACCTCGAACGCGCGGCGGGCGAACCGGCGCTGGGCCATGCGGCGTCCCTCGCGAGTTTCGACGCTGCGCCAGACGAGGCCTACCAGGAAGCCGGACAGCAGCACGAACATCTCGGACGCATCGAAGATCGAGAAGTTCGGCAGCGTCGTCCCCCGCAGGACCGAGATCGGCATGTGGTTGATCATGATGCTGACCAGCGCGTAGCCGCGCAGCATATCCAGCGCAATCAGACGGTTCATGCGGGCAACCGGCTCCACCGGGTCAGGAGGGCCGGATCCAGCAGCATGGCGTCCGTTTCGGTGCGATCCATGTCGTCAAGGGCGGCGACCTGTCCGTTGGCATGCTCGATCTTGGCGCCGGCGGTGATCCGGGCCAGGCGGACCGCGCGGGGCAGGTCGTCGGGCAGGGGGGCCAGCATCGCGACATGGCGCGCCAGCAGGTCGGCGTCGGACCCAAGCCGCAGCAGGCTGTCACGCCCGGTCATGGCCTGGGGCAGGGACCGGCTGATGGCCGCGGCCTCGGTCAGGATGGCGGGGGGATCGCGTTCCTCGGGGGTGACCAGCAGGCCGCGCAGACGTGCCCACCGGCCGAAGACCGGGCTGGCCGACAGGCGCGAGGTCAGCGGCGACAGGATAAGCCCCGCCAGGATCGGTGACAGCCAGATTAGCTGGGCAGGAGAGAAGGTCGCCAGCACGATCAGCGTGCCCAGGCCCAGGACGACATGCGCCCAATGGTGGCGCAGCACCACGCCCCAGGACGGCATCGATCCGGCGCGGGTCTGCGCGTTCCAACCGCTGTCGCGGCCCGACAGGATCTCGAAGATCTGGCGGGTCTGGACCAGCATCTGCACGGGCGCGATCAGCGCGGACAGGACCGTCTCGAAGATGGCGCTGGCAAAGATGCGTACGCGGCCGCCGGAGTTGCGCGCCAGGGGACGCGCCCAGGCCCGGAAGGTCGCGATGAACTTGGGCAGAAGCAGCAGGCCCATGGCGATGGCGAACAGCCACAGCATCCGGCGGCTGTCGAAGACCGGCCATTCGGGGAACAGCTGATAGGCGTTGGGGAAATATTCCGGCGTCGACAGCAGCACGGTGGCCGACAGGACCAGACCCACCAGGATCAGGGCCAGCCACAGCGGGCTCATCAGAAAGCCCATGATGCCGATGATCATGTGCGCCCGGCTGACACCGCGCAGGCCCTTGACCCCCAGCAGGCGGGAATGCTGCAGGTTGCCCTGCGCCCAACGGCGTTCGCGCACGGCCATGTCCAGCAGCGTGGGCGGGCATCCCTCATAGCTGCCGCGCAGGTCGTGATCCAGGCGCACGGCCCATCCGGCCCGGCACAGGGCGGCGGCCTCCACGAAGTCGTGGCTGAGGATGGTGCCACCAAAGGGCGGATTGCCGGGCAGGCGGGGCAGGCCGCAGGCCTGGGCAAAGGCGCTGACGCGGATGATCGCGTTGTGACCCCAGTAGTTGCCGGTATCACCCGACCACGCGGCCACGCCGCGCGCGATCATCGGGCCATAGACGCGACCCGCGAACTGGGTCAGGCGGGCAAAGATCGTCTCTCCGCCGACCAGCATGGGCATGGTCTGGATCAGGCCCGCCTGGGGGTCCGCCGACATGCGCGCCGACAATGCGCGGATGGTGGCGCCCGACATCACGCTGTCGGCGTCCAGCACGACCATCTGGTCATAGCGTCCGCCCCATTGGCGCACGAATTCCGCCAGGTTGCCGGACTTGCGATCGTCGTTGGACAGGCGGCGGCGATACCACAGGGGCAGCGGCGACAGGGCGCGGGCGCGGTCGATCACCAGCGTCTCGTTGACGGCGATGGCGGGGTCGCGGGTGTCCGACAGCACGAAGATCTCGGTCCGGTCGGCCATGCCCTCGGCCTCCAACTCTCGGGCGAGGGCGACCAAAAGGCCCGTGCTGGTCGCGACATCCTCGTGATAGATCGGCATGACGACGACGACGCGGGCATCGTTCGGCCCATCCGGCGTGGTCAGGCGGGGGGCTAGGAACCCGGCCAGCGTCCCGCAGAACGAAAAGCCCACCCAGGCAAAGGTCGGCACGAACAGCACCAGCAGCGCGATCTGCATCGGCGTGGGATCGGCGCCGAAGGCCGCCAGCATCTGCGAAAAGCCCACGACGGCCAGGACCGCGGTGCCGCCAAAGGCGATCAGCCGCGCCAGCCAGACGCGAAGGCTGTTCATGCGCCGCGTGGGCCCCGCCTGCGGGTGGCGCGCGAAATCCTGCACGGGCATCGTCAGCGGCGCCAGAGGCGGCACAACGGGTGCCACGGCCGGCGCGTCGGAACGACCGGCCGTCGTCATGTCATGGTCCATGGTCATGCCGTCCAGCGCGTCAGCCAGGTCTCGCTGAGGGCGAGGCCGTCGGGATCGGTCAGCAGCGCGCTGAGTTCGGACAGCTGCGTCCGCCCCGGTTCGAATTCGAATGCCAGACGCAGCACGCCCTGTTCCGGCAGCGGTTTCAGATAGGCATGCGCGATCCGGCCCTCGGACGCGCTGACCTGATAGTTGGGCAGCGTCTCGCGGAACATGCCAAGATCGAAATCGATGATATAGCTGCGCGTCGTCTCGACATTGATCGACCGGCCGGACCGCACCTGCCGGACCTTGGCCAACGGCAGGTTGCTGGGCGGCAGCCCCGCAAAGCTGAGGCGATAGCGGAACTCGGTCCGCTCTCCGCCGGGGATCGTGTCGGAGGGCAGCCAGTAGCTGACGATGTTGTCGTTGAACTCGTTCTCGACCGGGATCTCTATCAGGCGCACCTCGCCCGCGCCCCAATCGCCCTCGGGCTCGATCCAGGCGGAGGGACGCAGATGGTACATCGCCTCGGCATCCTGATAGGTCTCGAAGTCGCGGGGCCGCTGGACCAGGCCAAAGCCGCGCGGATCGGTGTCGACGAAACTGCTGATCTGCAGGTTGCGCGGCGACATCAGCCCGCGCCACAGCGACTGGCCCGCACCGGTCTGCATCTGCAGCCCGTCGCTGTCGTGGCAGGCGGGGCGATAGTCGTCGACGACCCGGCGGCTGGCCGGGCTGAACCAGAACATCGACGTCAGTGGCGCCAGGCCCGTCTCGCGCAGATCGACGCGCGGGAACAGCGCGACGCGGGTCCGCACCATGGTCACTGCGCCGGGCGTCACGTCGAACTGGAACGCTGCCGCGACCGACTTGCTGTCCAGGATCGCATAGATGCGGACGCTTTCCGCGCCGGGCTTGGGCTCGACGATCCAGAAATCGGTGAACAGCGGAAATTCCTCGCCGTCGGGGCTGCCGGTCTTGATGGCCAAGCCACGCGCGGACAGGCCGTACAGCGTGCCGCGTGCCACCGCGCGGAAATAGCTGGCGCCCTGAAAGACGATGAACTCGTCCATGACGCCGGGGCGGTTCAGCGGCGTGCGCATCCGGAACCCGGACCAGCCCATGTTGCCGATCGTGTTCAGGTCCGGGCCGTCGGGGAAATAGCGTTCGTCGAATTCCAGCAGCGCCGGGTCGAACGGGATCGGCCGGGTGACGCCGTCGCGGACCAGGTTGATCTGCACCGGTTCATAGAAAATCGAACCGGGCGACAGCAGATCCACCCGGAAGGTCGCGTTGCCCGCCAGCGGGTCCTGGTCGCGGCGGAAACGGATGCCGCGATACTGGTCATAGTCCAGGTTGGCAAAGCTGCCGACCAGTTCCGCGACCGGCTGGACGTACAGGCGCGCGGACCGTTCCTGCGCCAGCGTCGCGACCTGTTCGAAGTCGAAGGGCTGCGGGGCAGGGGGCCCGAAGGCTGCGGGGTCCACGCCTTCGGCAGGCGCCTGGGCCTGTGCCGGGACCGCCATCAGCGATCCACCGGCAGCCAGGGCGGTGGCAGCATTGAGAAATTGACGACGTTTCATATCCGGGGATGTCTCGACAAGGATAAGCGAATATACGCGGCACGCCGCAGTGCAGCAAGCGTGCCGGGCGGTTTGCTCGCTTATCGGCCGATATGGGCCCGCCGGGCAAGCAGGAATCGGCCTTATCGGTTCATTGTCGTGCAAGCCAGGCCGTCACGGGGCCGCGCACGCTGGTCAGGCCCTCGGCCTCGGCCTCCTCGATGACGCGGGCCAGCTCGACGATGCTGATGCGCCGGATGAGGTGCTTGACCGGTCCGATCGACGCCGGCCGCATCGACAGGCGGTGAATGCCCAGGGCCGCAAAGACCAGCGCCTCGACCGGCCGCCCGGCATCCTCGCCGCAAAAGGACAGCGGCACGCGGGCATCGGCGCAGCGCGCGATGATCTGGCGCAGCATCGACAGGAACGACACGTTCAGCGTGTCATAGCGGCGGCGGACCCGCTCGTTCTCGCGGTCGGCGGCAAAGAAGAACTGCTTCAGGTCGTTGCCGCCGATCGAGATGAAGTCGCACATCTCGAAGAACCGCTTGGGTGCGAAGGCCAGGGACGGCGTTTCCAGCATGGCGCCGACGCGGATGTCGCTGGGCATGGAATGCCCCAGGCGCTGTTCGCGCGCCATCTCCTGCATCAGGATGCGGTGCGCGGCCTCGTATTCCGTGATGTCCGCGATGAAGGGGAACATGACGTGCAGGGGCCGGCCCACGCTGGCGCGGATCAGGGCCTGCAGCTGCATCCGCAGCACGCCGCGCTTGTCCAGGCCCACGCGGATCGCGCGCCACCCCATCGCGGGGTTCGGTTCGTCCTGCGGCTTCATGTAGGGCAGAACCTTGTCCGACCCGATGTCCAGCGTGCGGAACATCACCGGTTTGCCCTGGGCGTTGTCCATGACGCGCGCATACAGACCGGCCAGCTCGGCGCGCCGGGGGACGTGGCTGCGGACCAGGAACTGCAGTTCAGTCCGGAACAGGCCCACCCCCTCGGCGCCCGACCCCTCCAGCGAGGGCAGGTCGGCCATCAGGCCTGCGTTCATGAACATCTGGATGGTGGTGCCGCAGGTGCCCGTGGCGGGCTGGTCCCGCAGGTCGGCATAGCGGTCCTGCGCCTCGGCCTGCATGGCGATCTTGTCCAGGAACGCCTTGTGGACGGTTTCCTCGGGGCGCAGGTGGACGACGCCCTGATCGCCGTCGACCAGGATCGGGTCGCCGTTCAGCGCCTCGGTGGTGATGCGGGTGGCGTGGATGACCAGCGGAATGGCCAGCGCGCGGGCGACGATGGCCGCGTGGCTGCCGACCGATCCCTCCTCCAGCACGACGCCCTTCAGCCGACGCCCGTATTCCAGCAGTTCGGCCGGGCCGATGTTGCGGGCGACCAGGATCGGGCGTTCGGGCATCTCGGCGCCGGTGTCGTGTCCCTGTCCGGTCAGGATGCGCAGCAGGCGGTTGGACAGGTCGTCCAGATCGTGCAGGCGGTCGCGCAGATAGGGGTCGGCGGCCATCTCCAGCCGGGCGCGGGCGCCGGACTGCTCCTTCTCCACCGCGGCCTCGGCCGAAAGGCCAAGGCGGATGTCCTCCTCCATGCGCTTCAGCCAGCTGCGCGAATGGGCGAACATCCGATAGGTCTCCAGGACCGCGGCATGATCGCCGTCGCCCATGTCGACCGCGCCCAGCATCCTGTCGACCGTCTCGCGCAGGGTCTCCACGCCCTCGTGCAGGCGGGCCAGCTCCTTGTCGGGGTCGTCGCCAACCGGGTTGGCGATGACCACACGCGCCTCATGCAGCCAGACGCGCCCCTCGGCAACGCCCTCCTGCCCGGTGGCGCCGCGCACCAGAAGCGGAAAGCGGTGTGCCAGCGGCAGGCTGTCGGACTGGCTGCCCTGGAACGCGCCCAGTTCGGTCATCTCGGCCAGGACCATGGCCACGACCTCCAGCCCATAGACCTCGTCCTCGGAGAACTGCCGGGCGGTCGCGCATTGCACGACCAGGACGCCAAGCCGTTCCCCGACCCGCTGGATCGGCACGCCCAGGAAGGCGGGAAAGACCTCCTCCCCGGTCTCGGGCATGAAGCGGAAGCCGGGCTGGGCGGGGGCGTTCGCGGTGTTCACGTTGCGCCCGGTTCGGGCGACGCGGCCGACCAGACCCTCGCCCAGGCGCAGCCGGGTCTGGTGGACGGCCTCGGGGCGCAGCCCTTCGGTGGCGCACAGTTCCAGCGTGTCGGCATCGCGGAACAGATAGATCGAGCAGACCTCGGTGCCCATCGAATCGGCGATGTGGTGGGTGATCTGGTCAAGCCGATCCTGCCCACCGCCCGCCGCGGCCAAGATTTCCTTGAGCCGCTTCAGCAGCTTGCGAGAGTCGCTGTCGGTGCGATCCTGCATCGCCTGCCCCGCCTTCTGCCGTTACGCGTGTCCCCGACCGGGGAACCAACCAGAGGGCGTTATGCCTTCTCCAGTTCGAAGGCATCATGCAGCGCCTGCACGGCCAGTTCCATGTATTTCCGATCGATCAGCACCGAAATCTTGATCTCGGAGGTGGAGATGACCTTGATGTTGACGTTTTCATCGGCCAGCGCCTTGAACATGCGGGCGGCGACGCCAGCATGGCTGCGCATGCCGATGCCCACGACGGACACCTTGGCGACCTCGGTGTCGACGACCAGTTCGTCATAGGCGATGTGGCCGGCCTGGCGGGCCTCCTCCATCGCACGCTTGGCGCGCTCGACCTGGTTGATCGGCACGGAAAAGGTCATGTCGGTCACCGAACCCGGGTGATCGTCATAGTCCTTTTCTGAGATGTTCTGAACGATCATGTCGACGTTCACGCCCGCATCGGCCAGCGGCGCGAAGATCGCGGCCGAGATGCCGGGACGGTCCTCGACCGTGACCAGGGTGATCTTGGCCTCGTCGCGCGACGAGGCGACACCGTTGACGACTTTCGATTCCATGATTTCATCCTCATCGCAGATCAGCGTGCCGGAATTTTCGTCGGTATCCTCGAACGAGGACAGCACCCGCAGGCGCACCTTGTAGCGCATCGCAAGTTCGACCGACCGCGTCTGCAGCACCTTGGCGCCAAGGGATGCCAGCTCCAGCATCTCCTCGAAGGCGATGCGGGGCAGCTTGCGCGCGCGCGAGGTGATGCGGGGATCGGTGGTATAGACCCCGTCTACGTCGGTATAAATGTCGCAGCGTTCCGCATCGAAGGCGGCGGCGAACGCCACCGCGGTCGTGTCCGATCCGCCGCGGCCAAGCGTGGTGATGCGGCCTTCGGGCGACAGGCCCTGAAAGCCCGCGACCACGGCGACCTTGAAGCCTTCGGCGAACTTCTGGTCCAGGTTCTTGCGCGGGATGTCCACGAAGCGCGCGGCCGAATAGGCGGCGGTCGTGTTGATCGGCACCTGCCAGCCCTGCCAGCTGCGTGCGGGCACGCCCATCTCCTGCAGGGTCAGGGACATCAGGCCCGCGGTCACGTTCTCTCCGGAACTGACCACCGCGTCGTATTCGCGCGCGTCGAACAGCGGAGAGGTCTGTTCGACCCATCCGACCAGTTCGTTCGTCTTGCCGGACATGGCGCTGACGATGACGATCACGTCATAGCCCCGCTCGACCTCGCGCTGCACCTTGCGGGCGGCGTTCTTGATCCGGTCCAGATCGGCCACCGAGGTGCCGCCGAATTTCATTACCAGAAGCGGCATCAAGGGCCTCCAGCCAAAGGATGTGCGTCGGCGGGGCTTTTAGGGGCGGTGCGCGCGAACCGCAAGGGGCGGCGCTAGTTCGTCTTGGGACGCGGGACGAAGGGCAGGGGGGCCACGGGAACGCCGTCCTCGATCAGCCTGCGCGCATCCTCGGGGCGGGCCTCTCCATGGATGGCGCGGGCGGGCCGCGTGCCCTCGTGCATCGCGCGGGCCTCCTCGGCGAAGGACAGGCCGACATAGTCGGAGCTGGTCTCGATCTTGCGGCGCAGCGCCTGCAAGGCGGCCTCGGCCGGGTTTCGCGGGGCGGTCAGGGTCTTGTCGCTGACCGCCGGGGCCATCAGCGCCCGGTCGACCTTGGTCGCGCCGCAGACCGCGCAGCCGACCTGACCCGCATCCCGCATCGCCTCGAACCCGTCCGAGGACCGGAACCAGCCGTCGAAATCATGCCCCTGGTCGCAGCGCAAGGCATAGCGGATCATCGCAACAACTCCTGTCAGATGATCCCTATATCGGGTCCGCCGGGGGCGCGTGCAAGATCGTCCAGCCGCGCGATCAGCACCGCAGGATCGCCCGCCCGGTCCACCAGCACGGCCCGCGCCGCGCGGCCCATCGCACGGGCCTCGTGGGGCGTGTCGGTCAGCCGCGACAGGGTCGCCGTCAGATCGCCTGCCGGTCGCGCCGCGCCGTGCCCGTCCAGCGCATCGAAGGCCTCGACGAAGTTGCCGACATGGGGGCCGTGGATCAGCGCGCAGCCATGGGCCGCGGGCTCCCACGGGGTGTGGCCGCCATGGTCCTGCAGGCTGCCGCCGATGATGCAGATCCCGGCGCGCGCGTACCAGCGCGCCATCTCTCCCAAGGTGTCGGCCAGCAGTACGCCGCCCGACGGCGCATCGTCCGCGCCCGCGCTGCGGCGCGCGAAGGACAGGCCGCGCGTCGCGATCAGTGCCGCGATGGCATCGCCCCGGTCGGGATGGCGCGGCGCCAGGATCAGGCGCAGGTCGGGCCGGGCATCCCGCAGCGCGGCAAAGGCGTCCAGCACCGGCCCGTCCTCGCCCTCATGCGTCGATGCCGCCAGGATCACCCGGTCGCGGGCCGCACTGTCCGGGGGCACGGGCTGCGCCGCCGGGGCCAGCAGCTTGAGGTCCAGCCGCGGCAGCAGCGCGCGGTGCGGCAGGCCCAGGTTCAAAAGGCGCGCCTCGCTGCCCTGATCCTGCGCCGACAGGGCCGCGACGCGTCCCAGCATCGGCCCGATGATGCGCGGAAACCGCGCCCAGGTGCCCGCCGACCGTTCCGACATGCGCGCCCCAATCATCGCCTGGCGGATGCCGCGTTCGGCCAGCAGGCGCGACCGCAGCGGCCAGAACTCTCCCTCGACGGTGATCGCCAGCGTGGGGCGCGCGGCATCCAGGAACCGGGCCAGCGCGCCGGGCAGATCCAGAGGCGCCAGCCGCGCGGCCAAGCCCCAGTCCTGCGCCAGTGCGCGGCCCGTCTCGCTGTTGGTGGTGACCGTCAGGAGGTGGCGGGCGGCGAGTGCCTCGATCACCACGCGGGCCGAGGTCAGCTCTCCGACGGATGCGGCATGCAGCCAGATCGCGGCGGGGCCGGGCGCGCCCGTGCAGACCAGACGCTCACGCAGCGCCCGCGATCCGCCCAACCGCGCGCGCAGGCACAGCGCGGCCTCGGCGATGCGGGTCGTGGCGTCATAGATCATGCAGGAAGGTCCCCTCGGTCAGGATGAGGTGGAGGCGGGTACCGGAATCGAACCGGTCTTCACGGATTTGCAATCCGGTGCGTAACCTCTCCGCCAACCCGCCGCCGTCGAGAGTGGCCGTGTCCTAGCGGATTGCCGCGACCCTTGCAAGACGCGAAGCGCGGGGCCGATGTCCTGCGTTGCCCAACTGCGGGAAACATGGCAATAGTCGGCCAAACAGGTCCAGCAGAGGTTCCCCGACATGAGCGATTTCGCCGCGCGCCGCACGACGATGGTGGACACGCAGGTGCGCACCAGTGACGTCACCAAGTTCCCGGTGATCGACGCGATGCTGACCATTCCGCGCGAGGAGTTCGTTCCCGCCAGCCGCCGCTCTGTCGCCTATTCCGGCGAGAACCTGGACATCGGCCACGGCCGCGTCCTTCTGGAGCCGCGGACTCTGGCCAAGATGGTCGATGCGCTGGACATCCAGCCCGACGAGCTGGTCTTGGACCTGGCCTGCGGCTACGGCTACTCGGCCGCCGTCATGGCCCGCATGGCCGAGGCCGTCGTCGCAATCGAGGACGACGCGGAACTGGCCTCCGAGGCCGAACAGCGCCTGTCGGAGGCGGGCATCGACAACGTCGCCGTCCTGCACGCCCCCCTGACCGAAGGCGCGCCCAAGCAGGGCCCTTATGACGTGATCCTGATCGAGGGCGCGGTCCAGGACATCCCCGCCGCCATCGTCGAGCAGCTGCGCGAGGGCGGCCGCGTCGCCGCCCTGTTCGTCGAGGGCGCGCTGGGCGTCGCCCGGATCGGCACCCGGCAGAACGGCCAGCTCAGCTGGCGCTATTCGTTCAATGCAAAGGCGCCGATGCTGCCCGGGTTCGGCCTGCAACGCGGATTCGCACTGTGACCCCGCTTGCGCGGTTCGCAGGGGGTGCGCTGCTGGCCTTGGCCGCGGCACTGCCCGCCCGCGCCGAATCGCTGGCCGACACCATGGTGGCGGCCTATCGCCATTCGGCGCTGATCGAACAGAACCGCGCCGTCCTGCGCGCCGCCGACGAGGATGTCGCGGCCTCCGTCGCGGCCCTGCGCCCGGTCGTCGAATGGGTCGCGCGCCAGTCCGCCTCGCGGACCGAGGGGGGTACGACCGTGCGGTCGACCTCGCTGTCCCTTGGCGCGCAGCTGACGCTTTATGATTTCGGACGCTCGCAGCTGGCCATCGACGGGGCCAAGGAACAGGTCCTGGCCACGCGACAGGCGCTGGTGGGGGTCGAACAGGATATCCTGCTGGCCGCGACCGTCGCCTATTTCGACGTGCGCGAGGCCATCCAGCAGGTCGGGCTGCAGGAAAACTCGGTCGACGTCCTGTCCAGCGAGCGCCAGGCTGCGCAGGACCGATTCGACGTGGGCGAGATCACCGTGACCGACGTGGCGCTGGCCGATGCGCAGCTGGCGGCGACCCGTGCCGCGCTGGCTGCCGCCAACGGCCAGCTGGAGATCGCGCGCGAGGCCTATCTGGCCGTGACCGGCCGCCAGCCGGGTCGCCTGGACGCGCCGCCGCCGCTGCCCAACCTGCCCGCCACCCTGGACGAGGCACGCCAGATCGCACAGCGCACCCACCCCGCCATCGGCCAGTCGCAACGCCAGGCCGCCGCGGCCGAGATCGGCGTGGCCGCCGCCGCCGCCGAACGCAACCCGACCCTGTCGGGCACGGCCAGCGTCGGCGTGACCCGCGCGCCCGAAGCCAGCCTGGGCGGCCGCTATGGCAGCCGCAATTCGTCGTCTGTGGGGCTGGAACTGAGCCAGACCCTGTATTCGGGCGGGCGCCTGTCGGCCGCGCATCGCCGCGCGATGGCACAGCGCGACCAGGCGCGTTCGGCGCTGCTGAACACCGCGCGCCAGATCAGCCAGCAGGTCGGAGAGACCTGGGCGAACATCGCCGTCGCCCGCGCGCAGATCACCGCGATCAACCAGCAGATCTCGGCCGCGCAGCAGGCCTATGACGGCGTCCGCGAGGAGGCGCTGCTGGGTGCGCGGACCACGCTGGACGTGCTGGACGCCGAACAATCGCTGCTGGAGGCGCGGGCCGACCGGATTTCCGCGGAATCGAATCTGCAGTTAGCTCATTATCAACTTCTGGCTGCTATGGGTCTGTTGACGGTAGAAAACCTGCAACTGGGGATACCCACCTATGACCCATCGCAATATTACAATGCTGTGCGGGACGCGCCCGCAACCAGCAAGCAGGGCGAAAGCCTGGACCGCGTGCTGCGCGCCATCGGCCGGAACTGATCCGGCCCCGGCGGTGCGCCATGACTGAGGCGCGCCGCATGACCCCCGTCGAGGATTCGGCGACCGACACCCCCGCACCGCGGCGCAGCACCGCCAAGGCCGCTGCGGCGCCCAAGGCACCCCGCAGCCGCAGTGCCAAGGCCGATGCGGCCGCCCCCGCCACCAAGCCTGCCCGTGCCAAGGCCCCCCGCGCTAAGGCCGACCCGGAGGCCAAACCCGCCCGCGCGCGCACCCGCAAGGTCGTGCAGGCGCAGCCCGCTCAGGTCGTCACCCTGCCGGTCCTGACCCAGGATCAGCCGATCGGTCAGGCCGCCCAGGAAATCGCCCGCATCCGTGCCGAAATGCAAAGCATCCGGCACATGATCGACGGCCAGCCCGTGACTCACAGCGACGCGCGCACGATGCTGCACCGCCTGTCTCAGGATCCGACCCCGCGGGGTTTGCTGGCGGGCAGCACGGCTTCGGTCATCCAGCTGGCCCCGCATCTGCGCAGGGCGGTCGCGGATCTGCCGGACGACGGCGTCCCGCCGTCGCGGCCCCGGCGCGCGACAGGCAAGGCCCGCGGCAGGGCGGCAGTGGCGCTGGCCCTGCCTGACGCAATCGTCGAGGCGCCCATCGCCGATGCCCTGACCGAGGAGGTCGTGGTGCCTGCCGTGGCACCGGCGGTCATCCCGGCCGCAGCGGCGCCCCGGTCCCGTATCGCACGGTTGCTCTCTGCGTGGGGCGACTGGCTGCTGTGGCGCCTGCTGCCGCCGGCGATGCCCGCCCAGGCATCCGCACAGGATGCCGCCATCGGTCCTGCGCAGGTCCGCGGATCAGCGACCGCCGATGTCGTCCCTGCGCCGCAGGCCCATGCGCCCGCGGGCGACGGTCCCGACCGTCCGCAGGCGCACGATGCCGCCGCACTGTCGCATCTGCCGGTCGCACAGATCGTCGCCCAGACCGTCGCGCAGATGATGGACGACAAGACCATGCGCGCCCACCTGCAGGAGATGATCCGCGAGGAGCTGGAGGGAGAGATGGGCGCCCGCTTTTCGGGCAACCTGCGTGCCGTGGTGCGACGCGAGATCGCCACGGCACTGGACGAACGGCTGACGCATCTCTGATCCCCGTCCGGGGATCAGTTCAGGTACCGCTCGGGGTCGACGCTTTCGAACCCCCGGCGGATCTCGAAATGGACGAAGCCCGCGTCGCCCGCCTGGCCCAGGGATTGTCCCGCGCTGACGCTGTCGCCCTTGGCGACGGCAACATCGCCCAGGTTGGTATAGACGCTCATCAGGTCGCCCTCGTGGCGGACCACGATGATCGGCGTGCCCGCGCTGTCGCGGGTGATCGCCGCCACCTGGCCGCTGCCTGCCGCTGTGACCGCTGTGCCGCCCGAGGCCGCGATGTCGATCCCGTCGTTCTGGCCCTTTTCATAGACCCGGATGATTGACCCCTGGACCGGCATGCGGAACTGGCCGCCGCCCGATGCCGCGGTCCGCGTGGATCCCAGGTCGGTTTGGGGCGTATCTGGCGCGGGGGCGCCCGCGGGTGGCGTCTCCTCGGCGGGCAGGGGACGCGTGGCCGAGGGCGGGGTCGGGGTCGGGCTGCCCGCGCCGGGGGCGGTCGTGGCCAGCCTGTCGGGTTTCTGGCCGGGCTGCGGCACCAGAAGACGCTGGCCGGTCCGCAGGCTCATGTCGGCCGGCAGGCCGTTCCAGCTTGCCAGATCTTGGACGCTGACGTCATAGCGACGCGCGATGGCCCAGGCCGTCTCTCCGGCGGCGACGACATGTTCGCCCGGGTTTGCAGCGGCGGCAGGGGCCGGGGCGGCGCGTCGCGCCGTGGGGCTGGCCGGGGCGCTGCCGGCAAAGGGGTCGGTCACGATCGCCGTGCCGCCACCGGTCGCGGCCCCCGCGGGCGCACCGGCGGCGACCTGCGTCGGCAGGACCAGGACTGCACCCGCCAGCAGGGGCGCGTCGGCAGGCAGGGCGTTATGGGCGGCCAAAGCCGCCGCATCCAGCCCAAGCCGGGCGGCGATCGATGCAGGCGTGTCGCCCGCCTGCGCGACCGCGACTTGGCCGCTGGAAAAGCTGATGACGCCGCGTGCGTCGGGCGCCGGACGGGGTGCCGCGGCTGCGGCCGCGGGGGCGGTGTCCATGCCCCCGATCAGCCCGCGCAGGTCGGGGTCGAAACTGCCGTCCGGCCCGCAGGCCGTCAGCGCCAGCACGGCCAGCATGGCGCAGCCGGTCCGAATATCACGTCTTGTCATGGTCCTGTCCTCGGCCTGCCTGATGGTGGCCGGGGGTCATGTCTGGCCCAACCCCTCGACCAGCGGAACGAACCGCACCTGCCGCAACTCGTCGTAATCGAAACCCTCTTGGGTCCGCGTCACGCGGATCAGGGTCTGGACCGCGTCCGACTGTCCGACAGGCACCACCATGATACCGCCGATCTTCAGCTGTGCCAACAGGGGCCCGGGCGGATCCTCGGCCGCGGCGGTCACAAGTATGCGGTCGAAGGGGGCCTGGTCGGGCAGGCCCCGCGATCCGTCGGCCACCTGCGCGATGATGTTGTAGAGGCCCAGTTCGCGAAAGATCGCCTCGGCCTCGTGGACCAGGCGGCGGTGGCGGTCGACGGTGTAGACGCGCCGGCACAGCCCCGACAGGACCGCGGCCTGGTATCCCGAACCGGTGCCGACCTCCAGCACGGTGTCGCGGGGACCGACGTCCAGGGCCTGGGTCATCAGGCCGACGACCGAGGGCTGGCTGATCGTCTGGCCGCAGGGGATGGGCAGGGGGGTGTCCTCATAGGCGCGGTCGGCGAACTGGCCGCGCACGAACAGGCCGCGGTCGATCCCCTCCATCGCGGCCATGACCCGCGGATCGGTGACCCCGCGGGACCGCAGCTGAAAGACGAACCGCATCTTGCGTTCCGCGTCGTCGTCCTCGTCGCTCATTCGGCGGCCCGTGCCAGCGGATCGTCCAGCGCTGCCGCCAGTCGGTCCAGCGACGCATGGCAGGTCAGGTCCGCCCGCATCGGCGTGACCGAGACGAACCCCTCCATGTTGGCGGCCACATCGGTCCCGTCGCGCGCCGGCGCCTGCTGCGACCCGCCCGCGATCCACATGAACCGGCGCCCGTTCGGCGCGCTGTAGGGCTGGGCGGCAAAACGCGATCCCTGGCGCTGGCCCTGGGGTGCGACGCGCAGGCCCCGGACCTCCGCGGCCGGGACCGGCGGAAAGTTTACGTTGTAGAACAGGCGGAAGTCGGCATCCGTCGACCAGTCGCCATGATCCAGAAGGCGGCGGATCACCGCGGCTCCATGGGTGCGCGCGCCTTCGAAGGGGTCGGCAAGGTCCGCGGTGCGCGGGCCCAGGTACTGCGACAGCGCGATCGCGGGCAGGCCCTGCAGCGCGGCTTCCATCGCGCCGCCGATGGTGCCCGAATACATGGCATTCTCTCCGGCATTGTTGCCGCGATTGACGCCCGACAGCACCAGGTCGGGGGCCACGCCCACGATGTCGCCCAGTGCCGCCAGAACGCAGTCGGCTGGGCTGCCCTCGGCGGCATAGCGGCGTTCGGCCAGGCGCGCGACCATGGTGGGGTGGGTATAGCTGATGCAATGGCCCACGCCCGACTGCTCGAACGCGGGCGCGACGGTCCAGACCTCGCCATGCGGGCCGGCCAGTTCGGTGGCGATCTGGTGCAGCACCTCCAGGCCCGGGGCGTTGATCCCGTCGTCATTGGTGATGAGAATGCGCATCCTGTCCCCTGTTCCGGCTGACCGCGCCCCTGCGCACGCGGATGTGACCCGATCTGCTTAGCGGGGGCGGCTTTCTGCTTCAACCCGTTCCTGCGCCGCAGGGCGGAAGCGGTTTGACGTCGGGCGCGCCGCGTTGCATCGTGGGACGGTGCGCAACGGGCCGGGATGCGATGCAGATCTTTCTTCCCATCGCCGAAGTCTCGGTCAACGCCTTCACCCTGATGGGGTTGGGCGGGCTGGTGGGCGTCATGTCCGGCCTGTTCGGCGTCGGTGGCGGCTTCCTGATCACGCCACTGCTGTTCTTCATCGGCATCCCGCCCGCCATCGCGGTGGCGACCGGCGCGAACCAGGTGGTCGCATCGTCGGTGTCGGGCGTACTGGCGCACATGAAGCGCAAGACCGTGGATTTCCGCATGGGGGGCGTCCTGCTGGCCGGCGGCATGGTCGGATCGGGCCTGGGGGTCGTGGTCTTCAATATCCTGCAGCAGCTGGGCCAGGTCGAGCTGGTCGTCCAGCTGTGCTATGTCGTCTTCCTGGGCCTGATCGGCGCGATGATGCTGCAGGAGAGCCTGCGGGCCTTGTTGCGTGCGCGCCATCCCACGGGGCGGCGGCGCCTGCACCAGCACATGTGGGTCCACCGCTGGCCGCTGAAGGTCAAGTTCCGTGCCTCGGGCCTCTATATCAGTGTCATTCCGCCCCTTCTGGTCGGGGTCGCGGTGGGGGTTCTTGCCGCGATCATGGGCGTCGGCGGCGGCTTCATCATGGTGCCGGCGATGATCTATCTGCTGGGCATGCCCACCAAGGTCGTGGTGGGAACGTCGCTGTTCCAGATCACCTTCGTGACCGCCTTCACCACGCTGATGCACGCGGTCAGCTACAACACGGTCGACGTGATGCTGGCGGTGCTGCTGATCGTGGGGGGTGTCATCGGCGCGCAGATCGGCACCACGCTGGGCGCGCGCCTGCGGGCCGAGCAGCTGCGCATCCTGCTGGCGCTTCTGGTGCTGGCGGTCTGCGGCAAGCTGGCGCTGGACCTGTTCCTGACACCTGACGACCTGTTCGTCATCACCACGCGGGGGCAATGATGCGGGGGGTCGTCCTGGCGATGATGCTGGTGCTGCTGCCGGGCGCGCTGATGGCGCAAGGGGCGGGATCGACCATGCCCACGGACCCGGATGCGGGCCTGATCCCCCCGGTGGACGCCCCCCAGGTCTGGCCGCTGTTCCCCGATCCGGGGTCGCCGCGCGGTGATCCGGTCGCCCCCGCCGACCAGGGGGGGGAGCAGGTGGTGGCGGGCCTGTCGAACAGCGCCGTGGCGATCACGACCAGCTTCGATGGCAGCGACATCCTGATCTATGGCGCCGTGCGGCGCGAGACGCCGATTCCCAACGGCCCCCTGGACGTGATCGTGACGATCGAGGCCCCGTCCGAACCGCTGACCATCTGGCAGAAGGCCCGCCGCTTCGGCATCTGGGTCAACACCGAACGCGTCGATGTGGGGGCCGCGCCCAGCTTCTATGCGGTGGCGACGACGCGGCCCCTGGACGACATCCTGGCGCCGGACTGGGACAACCGGTACCGCATCTCGCTGCCGCTGGTGCTGCGCGCCTTCGCCGGCGCCCCCGAGGTCGAGGATACGCTGCCCTATACCCAGGCCCTGCTGCGCCTGCGCCAGCAGAACGGCCATTACCGGATGGAGGAGGGGGCCGTGACCCTGGTCGAGGACACGCTGTTCCGCACGGACATCCGCCTGCCTGTCAACCTGATCGAGGGCGATTACCGCGCCCGCATCTTCCTGCTGCGGGAGGGGGCGGTGATCGACGCCTATGGCGCCGCGATCGAGGTGCGCAAGGTGGGCCTGGAACGCTGGCTGTACCGTTTGGCCTTCGACCAGCCGCTGCTCTATGGCTTGATGTCGCTGGCGGTGGCGGTGATCGCCGGCTGGGGCGCCTCGGCCGCGTTCAGGAAGCTGCGGCGAGCGTGATCGCCGATCATCTTGGCTGCGGGGCAGCGGCGTAGGGTCTGCCTGCAATGTTAATCCCGCGTCTGCACGTCTTGATGGGCTTACGTGGCAATAGTCGGGGGCACTGCATGATACAGTTTGCAGCCTTTCTGGCTGTCGAGCCGTCCGGGTATGCCATCCGCGGGATCGATCAGTCGGCCTGACCGGCGGGCCGGCGCATGTGGTCAATGTATCCTATGGCCCAACGTCGTTGATCGTCGAGGCGGAACTGGAGGCTTGGAGCCCGCTCGAATGCACGGCACCGGGCGGTACAAGATTCAATGGTGGACAACGGACCGCAGACGGCGGCAGCGGAGGGCGGTGCTCGATATTGCAGGGTGACCGACGGCGGGCCCGTCGGAGGACCGGAACTGTTCCGGCGTTTGATCGGTAGGAGCAACCCAGAGGGTCATTTTGTCCCCAGCAAACCGACTTTGGACCTGCATCGGCCGCATGGCTGTAGAAACAGCAATGCGTGCGAATGAGGAACTGCGCTGCGCATGCGCTTCCGGCGCCACGCGGTAACGCCCGCTAAGGTGACGCACGGGCCGGTGCGCCGGTTGACGGCGCGCGTCGCGTCACCCTTCGGACATACCGGGATGCCCGGTGGGCGGTACTGCTGGAGTTCGAGGGGAGGCAAGGTTCAGGGCGGCTGACCGGGATGGCTGCCGTGGCCAGGACCGTCCATGGTCCGGCCATCGGCAGGCCTCACCCGCGGTCATACGATAAGGCCCCGCGATCGCTCGCGGGGCCTCTCCTCCCTCGTGGTGCGGGCCGTCCCCCTCCACTGGTCCGGCCCGCGGGGGGTCTTCAGGCGCCGATCAGGTCGGACTGGCGCAGGGTCACCTCGGCCTGCTTGATCGACGCGATGTCGACCAGGCGGCCCTTGTAGACGGTGGCGCCGGCGCCTTCGGCCTTGGCCTTCTCCATCGCGGCCAGGATCTCTCGCGCCTCGGTGACGGCGGCCTCGCTGGGCGAGAACACCTCGTTGGCCAGTGCGATCTGGCTGGGATGGATGGCCCATTTGCCGACCATGCCCAATGTGGCGCTGCGCAGGGCTTGGGCGCGGAACCCCTCGGGGTCGCTGAAGTCGCCGAAGGGGCCGTCCACAGGCAGCAGCCCGTGCGTGCGGCACGCCGCGACGATGGCGGTCTGGGCCCAGTGCCACGGATCGGGCCAGTATTTCTGGCCGTCCCGGATCATGTAGTAATTCTCCTGCGTGCCGCCGATGCCGGTGGTGGCCATGCCCATGGACGCCGCGAAATCGGCAGCCCCCAGGCTGATCGCCTGCAGGCGCGAGGACGCGGCCGCGATCTCCTCGACATGGCAGATGCCGGCGGCGGATTCGATGATGACCTCGAAGGCGATCGGCTTGGTACGGCCCTTGGCGCGTTCGATGGCGGTGACCAGCGCATCGACGGCATAGATGTCGGCCGCGCATCCCGCCTTGGGGATCATGATCTGGTCCAGCCGATCACCAGCCTGTTCCAGAAGATCGACCACGTCGCGGTACCAGAAGGGCGTGTCCAGCCCGTTGATGCGCACCGACAGCGTCTTGGTGCCCCAGTCGACGTCGTTGATCGCCGCGATGATATTGGCGCGGGCCTGGTCCTTGTCGGCGAGCGCGACCGAATCCTCCAGGTCCAGGTTGATCACGTCGGCGGCAGAGGCGGCCATCTTGGCGAACAGCGCGGGGCGCGATCCGGGGCCGAACAGCTGACAGCGGTTCAAGCGCGCGGGGGGCAGGGGCTGTTGGCGAAAGCTCATGGCAGGGTCCTGTTCGACAAGATTCGGGCCTGCCATCGGTAATAATGTTGCGCTGCGGTTGCAGCAAGCCCTATTTCCGCAATGCGGCATCGGGCGCGGTTCTTGACGCAGCGGGGCTTTGGGCGCAGGACCGGGCCCGAACACGCGACGGCACGGAGGCAGCGATGACGCGGACGGTCTATGTGAATGGCGATTACACCCCCGAGGATCAGGCCATGGTATCGGTCTTTGACCGGGGGTTCCTGATGGCCGACGGCGTCTATGAGGTGGTCAGCGTGCTGGGCGGCAAGCTGATCGATTTCGAAGGGCACATGGTGCGGCTGAAGCGGTCGCTGTCGGAACTGGCCATCGCCAATCCGCTGTCGGACGACGCGTATCTGGCCGCGCATCGCGACCTTGTGGCGCGGAACGACATCACCGACGGGTTGGTCTATCTGCAGGTGACCCGCGGCAATCCGGGCGATCGCGATTTCGCCTATCCGTCCGCGGACACGGTGCCGACGGTGGTGATGTTCACGCAATCGAAGCCCGGCCTGGCCGACGCCCCCGCGGCGAGGACCGGGTGGAGCGTCGTCAGCGTCGATGACCTTCGCTGGGGTCGGCGCGACATCAAGACGGTGCAGCTGCTGTACCCGTCGATGGCCAAGATGGAAGCCAAGGCGCGCGGTGCGGACGATGCCTGGATGGTCGAGGACGGGCGCGTGACCGAGGGAACCTCGAACAACGCCTATATCGTCAAGGGCAACACGATCGTGACGCGGGAACTGAGCCACGACATCCTGCACGGGATCACCCGCGCGGCGGTGCTGCGTTTTGCCCGCGAGGCGCAGATGCAGGTCGAGGAGCGCGCCTTCACCATTGCCGAGGCGCAGGAGGCGGACGAGGCCTTCATCACCTCGGCGTCGGCCTTCGTCATGCCGGTCGTGGCGATCGACGGGGCGCGGGTAGGGGCGGGCACGGTCGGCCCGGTGGCCACGCGCCTGCGCGAGATCTATCTGGAAGAGAGCCTGAAGACCGGGGTCTGAGTTGCGTCCCGCGACGGCGGGGGGCCAGCCCCCCGCACCCCCCGGCGGCGTCACAACCCGCTGTCGGCCAGCACCTTTGTGATCACCGGCGCCAGCCTGTCGGCCCAGATCTGCTGGCCTTCGGGGGTGGCGATCAGGTCATTCCGGACCTCGATCAGCATGTTCGGGCGGCCGTGGCGCAAAGCGTGGCGATCGACGCTGTCTCCGTCCAGATGCCCGTCATAGGGCTGGTTCTCTCCGGTGATCCAGCCCTGATCGCGGCAGGCGGCGACCATCGCCGGGCCAAGACGCGGATCGGCATGCGAATAGAGGATGCCCACCTGCCACGGCCGGGGCGGGCGCCCCCGCAACTGCGGCGTGAAGCTGTGGACCGCGCAGATGCAGCGGTCCGGGTGCAGCGCCGCGACCCGGGCCAGCGCGGCATGATAGGGGCGGTGCAGCCGGTCCAGCCGGCGCCGGCGTTCGGCCGCGTCCGCCAGGCGGTTCGTCGGGATCACCGTCCCGTCATAGAGCCGCATCAGCAGGGTGGGGTCGTCCTCTCCGCGGTTCGGGTCGATCACAAGCCGCGAGAAATCGGACAGGATCGCCGGCGCGTCCAGCCGTTCGGCCAGCCGTTCGGTCAGCCCGGCCGCGCCGACGTCATAGGCGATGTGGCGGGCCATGTCGGCGGGCGCGATGCCCAGGGTGCCGCCGCCGACCCAATCGGGCACGCGGTTCGTGGCGTGATCGCAAGTGATCAGCCACCGCGAGGGGCGGTCCTGACCCAGGATGCGGAAGGGCGTCGCTGTCGTGTCATCGGTCATGATGCAGGCTGTCTACGACGGATGGCGGACAGACGCCAGTTGCCGACCATCGGCATTTGCGGCATAGATAGCGCTAAACCTGAGACAAGGGCGGGATGATGAGACGACATCGCAACGTGAAGATCGTGGCAACCCTGGGACCGGCATCATCGTCGAAAGAGATGATCCGCGCCCTGTTCGATGCCGGGGCCGACGTGTTCCGCCTGAACATGAGCCATGGCAGCCATGACGATCACCGGGCACGCCACGACACGATCCGCGAGATCGAGGCCGAGACGGGCCGTCCCATCGCCATCCTGGCCGACCTGCAGGGCCCCAAGCTGCGCGTGGGTCCCTTTGCCGCCGGGCCGCACGAATTGGCCGTGGGCGATCATTTCCGCTTTGACCTGTCGCCTGATCTGGGCGATGCGACCCGCGTCTCGTTGCCGCACCCCGAGATCTTCGCGGCCCTGATCGAGGGGTCGGAACTGCTGGTCAACGACGGCAAGATCCGCCTGACGGTGCAGAAATGTGGACCCGATTTCGCCGATTGCGTGGTCACGGTCGCAGGTGCGATCAGCGACCGCAAGGGCGTGAACGTTCCGGACGTGGTGCTGCCTCTGGCTGCGCTGTCGGACAAGGACCGCGCCGACCTGGAATTCGCCTGCGAGTTGGGCGTGGACTGGCTGGCCCTGTCCTTTGTTCAGCGCGCCGAGGACGTCGAGGAGGCCAAGACCCTGGCCAAGGGTCGCGCCGCGATCCTGTCCAAGATCGAGAAGCCCGCGGCCGTGCGCGCCTTTGACGAGATCCTGCAGGCGTCCGACGGGATCATGGTCGCGCGCGGCGACCTGGGCGTCGAGCTGCCGGTCCATTCGGTGCCACCGATCCAGAAGCGCCTGGTCCGCCTGTGCCGCAGCGCCGCCAAGCCGGTGATCGTGGCCACGCAGATGCTGGAATCGATGATCGACAGCCCGATGCCCACCCGCGCCGAGGTCAGCGACGTCGCCAACGCCATCTATGAAGGCACCGACGCCGTCATGCTGTCCGCCGAGAGCGCCGCCGGCAGCTTTCCGGTCGAGGCGGTGCGCACGATGGACAACGTCGCCCGGTCGGTCGAGGCCGACCCGAACTATCGCTCGATCATCGAGGCGGCGCGCAAGGCCAGCCTGTCGTCGGTCCCCGACGCCATCGTGACCGCCGCGCGCGAGATCGCCGAGACGACCGACGTGGCCGCCATCTGCGCCTTCAGCCAGTCGGGCAAGACGATCAGCCTGATCGCCCGGGAACGGCCCCGCGTCCC
This sequence comes from Paracoccus sp. Arc7-R13, assembly GCF_004010775.1. NCBI lineage: Bacteria > Pseudomonadati > Pseudomonadota > Alphaproteobacteria > Rhodobacterales > Paracoccaceae > Paracoccus > Paracoccus sp. Arc7-R13. Next base: position 1,165,439 of record NZ_CP034810.1, read on the forward strand.
GATCCTGGCGCTGTCGCCGATCCTGACGGTCACGCGCCGCATGGTGCTGACCTGGGGGACGCATTGCGTGACGACCCCGCGCATGTCGCGCTTCAAGGAGGCCGTGATCATCGGCACCCGCGCCGCCCGCGAATACGGCTTTGCCGACGAGACGCGGCAGGTCGTGGTGATGGCGGGCGTGCCCTTCAACGTGCCGGGCACGACGAACATCCTGCGCATCGCCCCCTGCGATGACCGCTTGATCTTCGCCACCGACCCGGAATAACGCTGGGGCCTTGAAACCCGGGGGGTGGTGATGTCCGATCTTCTTTTGCTGGCAGGGGTTGCCCTGTGCCTTCTGTCCGTGGTGCTTGCGGTGGTCCAGCTGCTGCAGACGCAGCCGCCGCGCGCGGCGATCCTGGCGCTTCTGGGCGGGATCGTGCTGCTGTTCGCGGGGGCCTGGATGGATCCCGAACCCTTCAGCCCGGCCGACATCCCGGCCGCGCTGGACACGGTCACCGGCGGCGCGCCCGCGTCCTGACCCCTTGCGCATTCCCGCGCGCCTGTGTAAGGCGACGCTTCCGTTCCCGTGCGGCCGGCCGACATGGCATTGCCGAGCCGCGCGTTCACTCTGATGAAGGAGATGAAAATGCCGAAGATGAAGACCAAATCCGCTGCCAAGAAGCGGTTCTCGATGACGGCCTCGGGCAAGGTCAAGGCAGGTCAGGCCGGCAAGCGCCACGGCATGATCAAGCGCACGACCAAGTTCATTCGCGACGCGCGCGGCACCACCATCCTGTCGGATGCGGATGCCAAGATCGTCAAGAAATACATGCCCTACGCTCGCTGATCAGGAGAACCACACATGTCCCGCGTTAAATCCGGCAAGGTGACCCACGCCCGTCACAAGAAAGTCCTTGATCAAGCCAAGGGCTACTATGGCGCGCGCTCGCGCAACTTCCGCACCGCCACCCAGGCCGTCGACAAGGCCAACCAGTACGCGACACGCGACCGCAAGAACCGCAAGCGCAACTTCCGCGCGCTGTGGATCCAGCGGATCAACGCCGCCGTCCGCGCCGTCGATGCCGAGATGACCTATTCGCGCTTCATCAACCTGCTGTCGAAAGCCGGCATCGAGGTTGACCGCAAGGTCCTGGCCGACCTGGCCGTGAACGAACCCGACGCGTTCGGCGCGATCGTGGCACAGGCCAAAGCCGCCGCCTGATCGCGGCCACCGCATTGCCGCAAAGGCCCGTTCCCGATCCGGGAGCGGGCCTTTGTCATGCGCGGAACCCGCATGCGTGTCGGGCGTTCATCCCCCACAGAGACACACCCATCAAGGAGATCCCCATGGGCGAGATGACCGACAAGGCGAAAGCCGCAGGGAACAAGCTGGCAGGCAACGTCAAGGAGGGCATCGGCAAGATGACTGACAACGAGCGTCTGGAAGCCGAAGGCAAGGCCCAGCAGGCCAAGGGGACCGCACAGAACGTGTCGGGCACCGTCAAGGGCAAGCTGGGCGACGACATCTGATCGTCATCCATTGTCTGGAAAGGCCCCGCGATTTCGGGGCCTTTGTCATGTGGTGCGTCACCCCAGCAGCAGTTTGGCGGCGATGGACCACATGACGACGGCGATCACCGCCTCCAGGATGCGCCAGGCGGTGGGGTTGGCAAAGACCGGCCGCAGCCAGGCGGCGCCATAACCCAAGGCGAAGAAGAACAGAAACGACCCCGTCACCGCGCCCGCCGCGAACGCGTCGCGGTCCTCTGTGAACCGGGTCGAGATCGTGCCCAGCAGCACGACCGTGTCCAGATAGACGTGCGGGTTCAGCCATGTCAGCGCCAAGCAGGCCAGCACCGTTCGCCGCAGCCCGCCCGGTCCGCGCCCGCCGCCTGCCTCCAGCGCCCCGGTCGCGCTGATCGCCGCGCGCAGGCTGCGCGCCCCGTACCAGATCAGGAACGCCGCCCCTGCCACGCGCATCACCGGGTCGATCCAGGGCAGCAACTGCGCGATGCGGCCAAAGCTTGTGACGCCCAGCACGATCAGCACCGCATCCGACAGCGCGCAGGTCAGGCAGACCGCCAGCACATGATCCCCGCGCAGGCCCTGGCGCAGCACGAAGGCGTTCTGCGCACCGATCGCCACGATCAGGCTGAGGCCCGTCATCAGGCCGGTCAGAAAGATCGCAGGGCTCATGGGACGTCTCCGGTCATGGGGTCGCGGTTGCTCTAGCCGCCCCTGCCGGATTAGACAAACTCATGCTGCTAATGCCGGGTAAGGAAAACTGATGCTGGATTATGCCGCTGCCCGTGCCGTTGCGACGATCGTGCGGACCGGCAGCTTCGAGGCCGCGGCGCGGGCTCTTGGGGTGACGCCTTCGGCGATCTCGCAGCGGGTCCGAAATCTGGAGGAGCGGTTGGGCACCGTCCTGATCCGTCGCGGACAGCCCTGTACCGCGACCGAAGCCGGAGCCCGCCTGTGCCGCCACATGGACCATGTGGGCATGCTGGAACAGACCTTGGCGCAGCACCTGCCGGGGATGGCCGACGGGGATGTCGCGCGGGTCACGGTGACGATCGCGACGAATGCCGACAGCTTGGGCACCTGGCTGATGCCCGCCCTGGCCGCCCACGCGCGCGACAGCGGGCACCTGTTCCAGATCGCCATCGACGACGAACAGCACACCGCCGACGGGCTGCGGCAGGGCAGGGTGCTGGCCGCCGTGACGTCGCTGGACAGCCCGGTGCAGGGCTGCGCGGTGCGGCCCCTTGGGCGGCTGCGCTATCACGCGACGGCCAGCCCCGATTTCATGCGGCGGCATTTCCCTGACGGGGTGACGGCGGCGGCGCTGGCCCGTGCGCCGGCGCTGGCCTTTGATCGCAAGGACGGGCTTCAGCTGGCTTGGGTCCGGCAGGTCACGGGGCAATCGCCGGTGCTGCCCGCGCATGGCCTGGCCTCGACCCAGGGTTTCGTGGATGCGTGCCGCGCGGGGCTGGGCTGGGGGCTAAACCCGGAGATGCTGGTCGCCGATGATCTTGCCTCGGGTCGGCTGGTGCAGATGGTGCCGGGCACGCCGCTGGATGTGTCGCTGTACTGGCAGATCGGGCGGCTGGCTGCGGATCGGCTGTCCGGGCTGACGCGCGCGGTGCAGGCGGCGGCGGCCGCGGCCCTGCTGCCCGCGACATCTGGGCCGCTGTCCAACGGTTGACCCGCAGCCCCCGCGGCCCCAGCTTTGTAGGACAGCCCCAGCCAGAGGCCGCCGCCATGTTCGACCTGCCCCAAGCCGATCCCGCCAAGGTGCCGTTGGCGACCGTCCCCCTTGGCCTGTGGGGCACGGCCATGACCGCGCGCCGCAACGTGCTGGAACTGATCCCCGCCATCGCCACGCGCCAGCCCATCGTGTCGGGCAAGACCGGCGTCAGTTGGCACATGGTGATGGACCCGACCGCCCTGCGCCGGATCCTCAAGGAGAAGCTGGACGATTATCCGAAATCGGTTACGACCAAGCTGATCCTGAACCCGGCCATCGGTGACAGCCTGTTCGTGGCCGAGGGTGCGCATTGGCGCTGGCAGCGCCGCGCCGCCGCCCCGGCCTTTGCACAACGCCATGTCGAGGCGCTTGGCCCCGTGATGACCGCCGCCGCCAAGGCGTCCTGCCGCCGTCTGGCGGGCGCGCGCGGTCCGGTCGATCTGTTCGAGGAGACGGTGGCCGCCACCTTCGACGTGATTTCCGATGTGACCTTTTCCGGCGACGGGATGTTCGACCGCGATGCGGTGCATCAGTCGATCGACGCCTATATCGCGCAGACGGCCAAACTGTCGCTGATGGACGTGCTGGGCCTGCCCGCCTGGCTGCCGCGGCCGGGGCGGCTGTTTTCCGGTCCAGGGCTGAAGCGGATGAAGGCCATCGCGGACCAGTCCATCGCCGCTCGCGCGCAGGCCGCCGAAAAGCACGGGCCGCCTGACCTTCTGGACCTGCTGCTGGTCGCGCAGGACCCCGAGACCGGGCGCACGATGACCCGCGACGAGCTGCGCGACAACTTGCTGACCTTCATCGTGGCGGGGCACGAAACGACCGCCCTGACCCTGGCTTGGGCGCTGTACCTGATGGCCTTCGCCCCCGACATCCAGGAGGCCGCCGCCGAGGAGGCGCGCCGTGCCTTGGGCGACCGCGCCGCCACCGCCGCCGATCTGGGCTCGCTTCCCCTGACCATGCGCATCGTGAACGAGACGTTGCGCCTGTACCCGCCCGCGGCCTTCCTGTCGCGCACCGCCCAGGCCAGCGACACGCTGTGCGGACGCCAGATCAATCCCGGCGATACGGTCATGCTGCCCATCTATGCGCTGCACCGGCATCACCTGCTGTGGGACCGGCCCGACGCCTTCGACCCCGACCGTTTTCTGACCGCGCCCGACCGCTATGCGTTCCTGCCCTTCGGGGCGGGTCCGCGCATCTGCATCGGCGCCAGCTTTGCCCTGCAGGAGGCGGTGATCATCCTGTCGACGCTGCTGGCGCGGTTCCGTTTTGCCCGCGTGCCGGGGCGAGAGCCGCAGCCGCGCATGATCCTGACGCTGCGCCCCGAAGGCGGGGTCTGGCTGACCGTGACGCCCCGCGACTAAGCGGCTTGCGATTGCTCACATGGCTGTTACAGACTGCCCCTTGAAAAGGCAGCGGAGAACGCCATGACCGCCATCATCGAGTTTCTCAACACCATCTTCTGGGGCTATGTGCTGATCTACGGCCTGCTGGCCGTGGGCATCTACTTTACCCTGCGCCTGGGCTTCCTGCAATTCGTCCACTTCGCCGAGATGTGGCGCTGCGTGCGCGGATCGGGAGAGACGGACAAGGACGGCATTACCCCGTTCCAGGCGCTGTCGGTGTCGCTGGCCAGCCGCGTGGGCACCGGCAACATCGCGGGGGTCGCGGTGGCGCTGACGCTGGGCGGGCCGGGCGCGATCTTCTGGATGTGGATGGTGGCGCTGGTCGGCATGGCCACGGCCTATGCGGAATCGACGCTGGCACAGCTTTACAAGGTGCACGGGTCGGACGGGATGTATCGCGGCGGACCGGCGCAATACATCGCCCGCGGCCTGGGCCTGCCCTGGCTGGCCGCGCTGTTCGCAGTCGCGCTGATCGTCGCCTTCGGCCTGGTGTTCAACGCGGTCCAGGCCAACTCGATCGCGCAGGCGGTCGAGGGCGCCTTCGGCATCGGCGCGGGCATGGTCGGCATCGGCGTGGCGATCCTGTCGGGCATCATCATCTTCGGCGGCATCCCCCAGATCGCGCGGGCGGCCCAGTTCATCGTGCCGATCATGGCGGGTCTCTACCTGCTGGCGGCGGTCGTCATCCTGGTGATGAACATCACCGAGGTGCCGGGCATCCTGGGCGGCATCGTGCGTTCGGCCTTCGGCCTGCAAGAGACCGTGGGCGGGGTCGCGGGCGGCGTCGCGGCGGCCATGTTGAACGGGGTCAAGCGCGGCCTCTTCTCGAACGAGGCCGGCATGGGCTCGGCTCCCAACATCGCCGCGGTGGCAGTGCCCAACCCGCATCACCCCTCCAGCCAGGGCTTCGTGCAGGCCCTGGGCGTCTTCATCGATACCATCCTGGTCTGCACGGCGACCGCGGTGATGATCCTGCTGGCCGATGTCATGCCTTCGGACCAGCTGACCGGAGTGAACCTGACCCAGGCCGCGCTGACCGACCATTTCGGCGGCTTCGGCCAGATCTTCGTGGCGGTGGCGATCTTCTTCTTCGCCTTCACCTCGATCATCGGCAACTATTCCTATGCCGAGAACGCCATCGTTTATCTGGGCGCGGGCAAGCCGGGCATCATGGTCCTGCGGCTGGCGGCACTGGGCATGGTGGTCTGGGGCTCGCTGCAGGCGGTCACGACCGTCTTCAACTTCGCCGATGCCAGCATGGGGCTGATGGCCACGATCAACCTGATCGCCATCGTCGCGCTGTCGGGGACCGTTGCGGTCGTCACCCGCGACTATCTGCGCCAGCGCAAGGCCGGGCACGAGCCGACCTTCCGCATCGGCGATCACCCTGGCATCGCGCCGGGCGTGAACCGCGACATCTGGAAATAAGGCGGCACGGGCGCGCGGTCTTTACCCCGCGCGCCCGGCCATGCTAACGCGGGCGCAACCAGGAAAGGCCCCGCGATGGACGATCTGACCCCCCTGCGCCAGCAATGGCTGGACCGCATTTCTGCCGCCTCCGACCCTCAGGCCATCGAGGACGTGCGCCTGTCCGCGCTTGGCAAGAAAGGCGAGCTGAGCCTGATGATGCGCGAGCTGGGCCGCATGTCCCCCGAGGAGCGCCAGACCACCGGCAAGGCGCTGAACCAGATCCGCGACGAGATCGACGCCGCCCTGCGCGCGCGCAAGCTGGCGCTTGAGGATGCGGCGCTGGACGCGCGTCTGCGCGACGAATGGCTGGACGTGACCCTGCCGGGCCGTCCGCGCCGCCAGGGGTCGATCCACCCGATCAGCCAGGTCACCGACGAGGTCACGGCGATCTTTGCCGACATGGGCTTTGCCGTCGCCGAAGGGCCGCAGGTCGAAAGCGACTGGTACAATTTCGACGCGCTGAACATCGCCCCCGAACATCCCGCACGGCAGGAGCACGACACCTTCTTCATGCACCGCGCGCCGGGCGACGACCGTCCGCCGCACGTGCTTCGCACCCACACGTCTCCGGTGCAGATCCGCGCCATGCAGGATCACGGCGCCCCGGTCCGCGTGATCGCGCCGGGCCGCGTCTATCGCATGGACATGGATCAGACGCACACGCCGATGTTCCACCAGATCGAGGGCGTGGCCATCGACCGCGACATCAGCATGGCGCATCTGAAATGGACGCTGGAGGAATTCTGCCGGGCCTTCTTCGAGGTGCCGTCGGTCGAGCTGCGCTTCCGCGCGTCGCATTTCCCCTTCACCGAACCGTCGGCCGAGGTGGACATCCGCTGTTCCTGGGAGGGCGGCCAGCTGAAGATCGGCGAGGGCAATTCCTGGTTGGAGATCCTGGGTTCGGGGATGATGCATCCGCATGTCCTGCGCTCTGGCGGGATCGACCCGGATCAATGGCAGGGCTTTGCCTTTGGCATGGGCATCGACCGGATCGCGATGCTGAAATACGGCATCCCCGACCTGCGCGCCTTTTTCGAAAGCGACCTGCGCTGGCTGCGCCACTATGGCTTTGCAGCAGGCGACGTGCCGAGCGTCAGCGGCGGGCTGTCGCGCTGAAGGCGGCGCGCCCTTGCGATCGAGGGGCGCGCGCCGTGGACGTCAGGCGGTGAACGGAACGCCCGGTGCGGATGCGGGGAAGGCGGTTGGGTGCGGTCCGGAATGACCCCCGAACTCCACGGCCCGCCTCTGCCGCAGGGCGTCCTGATCGGCCCTGATGATCCCGGGGATCAGGAACAGATCGACGAACGCCCAAATCCCGACTGCGGCCAGCATGATCAGTCCGACCCCGAGGATCAGCGTCATCCAGCCCAGCACCCACAGGATCAGCATGGCGACTGCCATGCCGGTCTTGCCCAGATAGAACCGGTGCGCCCCGAATCCACCCAGAAAAACCAGCAGAAAATAGGCGATCACGGGCGACCTAGTGTCGTTCGTGACACGCTGTTCGATGAGGATTCGCTGTTGGGTATCAAGGGGCAAGTCGAAATCTCCGGATCTGAAAAGGAAATGTCTATAGTTGACCGCCCTAGCACGGGCCGCCTTTACAGATCACGGAAATTTCAACCTCAGGTTAACGGCGCGCCATCACCGCAGCCGCCGCCGGATGTCCTCGCGGTCTGCGCGGACCATTCCGGGGATCAGGAACAGGTCGATGATGCACCACAGCACCACGAAGCCCACCGCCGGCCAGCCAATCAGGATCGGCACCGTCAGCCAGCCTACGCCCCAAATGGCCAGCATGATGAACCCGCTGATCCAGCGGCCCAGATACATGCGGTGCACGCCGAACCCCCACAGGAAGATCAGCAGCAGATAGGCGATCAGCGGCGATTTCGCCTCGTTGGCCACCCGCTGCTCGATCAGCAATTCGCGCTGCACATCCATCCGCAAGGCTCTCCTGTTCCATGTCGCGCCCGCCATCCGGGCGCATTGCAAAGATAGGAACGCCCCGCCGCCACGCAAGATCCGCACCGCAGAACCCGACGGACCCTGCGCGCGGTCAGTGACCCCACGATGCCTGAGACGATCCGGCAGCACCACCGACCACGGCGCCGTGCCCCAGGCCGATGGGATCGACAGCGTCCGGGGTCAGTCGACGCGCTCGAACCGCTCGAACACCAGGCCCACGGGGCGGATCGGTGCGCCGGGCTGGTCGGGGCGGTTCACGTCCGTCAGCGCCATCCGGTATTCTCCGGGTTCCAGCACCACCGGCCCCAACCGGGCGTCCACGCTGCCGTCCTGGTCGTCGGCCTGCGCCACGACCGCGCCGTCCCGCGAAAACAGCGCCAGCTTGGCATCGACGCCGACCAGTTCGCCATAGGCGCTGACAATCAGCGCGGTCTCCCGGTCCAGGGTGAAGGTCAGCCATTGCGCGGTGCCGTCCTGCAGGACGACCGTTTCGCGGTCGGCGGCCAGGTCGATGGCCTGCATCGGATAGTCGCCATCCGTGGGCGGCGCCAGCTCTCCCTTGCGCCAGGCGGTGCGCAGATAGCTGTCGCGGTCCAGCGCCTCGACGCTGACGGTGATCGTGCCCTCGCCCGAGGAGATCGGCGCGACACCCAGGCAATAGTGGCCTTCTGCCAGACCGGTTGGGAAATCGAGGCGCGCGTTCAACCCGTCGGCATCGTCGTTGGCGGCGATCTGCGTGCCCGACCCGTCGAACAGGATCATGTTCGGGTCCAGCCCGTCGCTGACCGCGCGCAGGGTCACGGAGGCGCTGCCGTCCAGCGCGAATCGCAGATAGCGGACGGTGCCGTCCGTCTGCGCCTCAACGGGCAGGGCGGCGTTGAGCGGCCCCTGGCCCAGGGTCTCGGCAGGCGTTTCAGGGGTGCAGGCGGCGATGGTCGTGTCCACGGGATCGACCAGCAGGGCGTGCATGTCGGGACGCGTCAACTGGACGGTCGCGGTCATGTCCGCGTCCCCGATGGGGATCAGCCGCACGCAGTAATCGCCCGGCCCGACCGACTGTTCGATCCGCGAATTCAGCCCGATGGCGTCGTCATTCTCGGCCAGCAGGTCGCCGTCGGGGGTTTCCAGCCTGATCGACGGGTCGCCGTCAGACATCGCCTCCAGCCTCAGGGGCTGCATGTCGCCCGTCACCCGGAACATCGCATAGGGGTTGGTGCCGGCGGTCGTGGTCATCTGCCGCGACAGCGCGGCCCCCGCCGCGGTGATGTCGCTGGCATCGGGATCGTCGCCCAGCCAGGTGGCGGGCTGACCGGAACACTGCGGCTGGGCCGGGGCGTCCTGCGCCTGCGCGGGCAGGGCTGCCAGCAGCAGGAGGGGCAGGGGGGCAAGACGGGACATGAGACTCATGATGACACCTTCGGTTTGCTTCGCGCTACAGTTGCACCCTGCGCAGGGCCCGGCAAGCGTGGTGCCGGGCCGGGGATTCGGGGAAATCCGCTGATCCGGCTTGACCCAGGACGCATGGCACGGTTCAAGGCGGCAAAGTCCCCGCGCGGGCCGACCCGGAAGGCAGACGCCATGAAGTTCACCCTCTCCTGGCTCAAGGAGCATCTCGACACCACCGCGACCATCGACCAGATCGCCGAGGCGCTGACCGATCTTGGCCTGGAGGTCGAGGAGATCGCGGACCCTGCCGCCAAGCTGGGGACCTTTACCCTGGCGCGGATCGATCATGCCGAACAGCATCCCGATGCCGACCGCCTGCGCGTCTGCCGGGTGATGACGGACGAGGGCGAAAAGCAGATCGTCTGCGGCGCGCCCAATGCGCGGGCGGGCATCACGGTCGTTCTGGCCAAGCCCGGCGATTATGTCCCCGGCATCGACACGACGCTTGGCGTGGGCAAGATCCGCGGCGTCGAAAGCCACGGCATGATGGCCTCCGAACGCGAGCTGGAGCTGTCCGAAGAGCATGACGGCATCATCGAACTGCCGTCCGGCGAGGTCGGGCAGCGCTTCGTCGACTGGCTGGCGCAGAACGCGCCGGACAAGATCGACCCGATGATCCACATCAAGATCACGCCGAACCGCCCCGACGCCCTGGGCGTCCACGGCGTCGCCCGCGACCTGGCCGCGCGCGGCCTGGGCACGTTGAAGGCCGTGACGGTCGATGGGGTGCCCGGCGCCTTTCCCTGCCCGGTGGGGGTGACGATCGACGCGGGCGTGGCCGCCAAGGCGCCGTTCTTTGCCGGCCGCGTGGTGCGGGGCGTGACGAACGGCCCGTCGCCCGCCTGGCTGCAGAAGCGCCTGCGCGCGATCGGCCTGCGTCCGATCAATGCGCTGGTGGACATCACCAACTTCTTCACCTTCGACCTGAACCGGCCGCTGCACGTGTTCGACGCGGGCAAGGTCGCGGGCGACCTGATCCTGCGCGGCGCACGGGCCGGAGAGGAGCTGGTGGCGCTGGACGACAAGACCTATGCCCTGCCCGAAGGCGCGGTGGTGATCTGCGACGACAACGGCATTGAGAGCATCGCGGGCATCATGGGCGGCGCGGCATCGGGCGCGTCCGAGGAGACGCGCGACGTCTTCATCGAGGCCGCCTATTTCGATCCGATCAGCACCGCCGCCACCGGCCGCGCGCTGAAGATCAACAGCGATGCGCGCTATCGCTTTGAACGCGGCATCGACCCGGCCTTCACCCTGCCGGGGCTGGAGCTGGCCACGCGCATGGTGCTGGACCTGTGCGGCGGCGAGGCCTCCGAGGTGGTGACCGCCGGCGCGTTGCCCGACACGGGTCGCGCCTATCGCCTGGACCCCGCGCGCACCAGCCGCCTGGTCGGCATGGATATCGACGAGGCCGATCAGCGCGCCACGCTGGAGGCCCTAGGGTTCCGGCTGGAGGGCGAGATGGCCCATGTCCCCAGCTGGCGCCCCGACGTGCTGGGCGAGGCCGATCTGGTCGAGGAGATCGCCCGCATCGCCAGCCTGACCAAGCTGCAGGGCAAGCCCCTGCCGCGGGCCCAGGCCGGGGTGCCAAAGCCCGTGTTGACGCCCCTGCAGGTCCGCGAGAAGACGGCGCGGCGCATGGCGGCGGCCTTGGGCTACAACGAATGCGTGACCTACAGCTTCATCGACCAGGGGTCGGCGGCGCTGTTCGGCGGCGGGGATGATGCAGTGCGCGTCGAGAACCCGATCAGCAGCGAGATGAGCCATTTGCGCCCCGACCTGCTGCCCGGCCTGCTGCAGGCCGCGGCGCGCAACCAGGCGCGCGGCTTCGCCGATCTGGCGCTGTTCGAGCTGGGCCCGGTCTTTTCGGGCGGAGAGCCGGGCGAGCAGGCGGTCCGCATCAGCGGGTTGCTGGTTGGCCAGACCGCGCCGCGCGACCCCTTCGGCAGCCGCCGCAAGGTGGACCTTTACGACGCCAAGGCCGATGCCGAGGCGATCCTGAACGCCATCGGCGCGCCTGCGCGTGCGCAGATCAACCGCAAGCTGGACGGCTGGTGGCATCCGGGGCGTGCGGGCAACATCGCGCTCGGGCCGAACGTGCTGGCAACCTTCGGCGAGATCCACCCCAAGGTCCTGCGCCAGATGGACGTCAAGGGGCCGGCCGTGGGCTTCACGATCCAGCTGGCCGCGGTGCCCTTCCCCAAGGTCAAGACGCCCACGCGACCCGCGCTGGAGCTGTCCGAACTGCAGGCCGTCGATCGCGATTTCGCCTTCGTTGTGGATGCGGGGGTCGAGGCGCTGACCCTGGTCAACGCCGCCGCCGGGGCCGACAAGGCGCTGATCGCGGGCGTGTCCGTCTTTGACCAGTTCCAGGGGCTGGAGGGCGGCCAGAAGTCGCTGGCCATCACCGTGCGCCTGCAGCCGCGCGACAAGACGCTGACCGATGCCGATATCGAGGCGGTCAGCCGCAAGGTCGTCGAGAAGGTCGAAAAGGCCACGGGCGGCCGCCTGCGCGCCTGATCCGCCCGGTCACGGACACGAAAAGACCCCGCCCGGTTGTCCGGGCGGGGTCTTTTCATGTCGGCCGTCTGGCGCGTCTCAAAAGATCAGCGACAGGATGCCGATCACGACCAGCAGGCCGATGATGAAGATGATGCCGGCGGCGCCGCCGATGAACTTGAGCATGTCGGTCTCCTGTTTGTTACGCAGGACAACCGGAAAGGCGCGCTGTTGTTCCCCGGCACGGGCCGCGCGGTGCAGGAAAACCGGATGATCATGCGGGGAAACGGTGAGAGGCTGGACAACGACCCATGCGGGACTCGTTACGGCTGCTTCCTTCCGGACCTGACCGATTTGGCGAGGCGCTTGCCCGCGCCAACCTCTCGGGCGCACAGATAGGATGGTCGCGCGGCGGATGCAAGCCCATGCGCATGTCTTACAGCGACAGGCGCATCACCGCGAAACCGTCCTCGTTCAGTCCCACGCCCTGCAGCCGGTCTGGTTCGGGCAGGGGACGGTCCAGCGCGGCGGGCGCGGTCTCGAACAGGACGGTGGTGCCGGGCTGGGGCGCGAAGGCCCAGTTGGGCCGGGCCGGAATGCGGACCCGCCGCAGCTGTCGGACATAGCGGCGCAGAACGTCCAAAGTCAGCGCGTCACGGTCCAGGATCACCCGGTTGCACGAGACCAGCGGACTGAACAGCCCGCAGCTTGCCAGCCGATACGAGTTCGTGGCCAGCACGAAGGCCTGGTCGTCCGCGACGGGCCGGGTCTGCCAGGTCAGGTCGCGGATGCGGTGGGCATTCGGGTCGGCAAGCCGCCCGTCGGGGTGAAAACGCGCCGGGGCGGACAGGTCGATCCGCCAGCTGACCCCGTCGATGACATCGAAGTTGTAGGCCGGAAACTCGGGGTTCAGCAGCGGCGCGTCGCGCGCGCCGGGCTGGACGCGGTGAAACAGGCTGGCGGAACGTTCCAGCCATCCCCGCAGCTGCGCGCCCGTCAGGCGGATGGCGGTGATCCGGTTCGGAAAGGAGTAGAGGTCGGCCAGGTGCCGCAGGCTCAGCGTGCCCGCCGGGACGTCGGTGTAATGCTGCGGCCCGCCCCGCCCCCCGGCCCGATAGGGCGCCGAGGCCGACAGCACCGGCAGGTCCGCATCCGGGGTGCCCGCCAGCCGCTGCCGGACATGCCAGCGCTGTGCGAGGTTCACCAGGCGCAGGCCGCAATCATGGCCGATCACCGCGAAATGGCTGTTCAGGGGTTGCGCCGTGCGGCCGATGCGCGTGGACAGCTGTCGCAGCGTGGCCTTGTGCGCGGTCGCCACCTGTCGCGCCACCAGCACCGCGGTCGGCATCGCCGGCGTGACCGATTCGGCGCGCACGGCAAAGCGGTCGACCGCCAGCCCGCCATCCGCCCGCGGGGCAAAGCGCAGGTCGATCACCCCCAGATGCGATCCGCCAAAGCCAGGCATGACCGCGGGCTTGCCCGCCAGCGTTCCCCGATCGGCGTCGATGCCGGGGCGGCCGCGCCAGCGGGGGCCGGGAAAGACCTCGTGCGTGTGGCCGGCGATCAGCACGTCGATGCCGGGCAGGGCGGCCAGCGCATGGGCGGCATGCTCCATCCGGGGCAGGGGCTCGGGGCCGCCGATGCCGCTGTGGGCCAGCGCCACGACCAGATCGACCCCCTGGGCACGCAGCCGCGGCACCAGGCGGCGGGCACAGTCCAGGATGTCGTCGCTGCGCATGACGGCGCGCAGGTCCTGGTCCCACTCCTCCGTCTGGGGCGGCAGAAAGCCGATCACGCCGATGCGCAGCGGCAGGCGGTTGCCCTGGGGGTCGGTCAGCTCACGCTCGATCACGCAGGTGGCGGCGAAATCGGCGCCGCGGCGCACGGTCAGGTTCGCGGCCAGCATCGGAAAGCGCGCCCGTGCCACCGCGCGCCGCAGAAAGGGCAGGCCGAAGTTGAAATCGTGGTTCCCCAACGCCGCCGCGTCATAGCCAAGCGCGTTCATCGCCGCGATGGCCGGGTGGGTGCCGGCGAAGGGTCCGCTGCGCCGCGCGACCAGGTCGCCCATCGGACCGCCCTGCAGGAAATCGCCGTTGTCCAAGAGGATGCTGGCATGCGGCCCGGTCCGCCGCGCCTCGATCAGCGATGCGGTGCGCGCCAGCCCGATCCGGTCCGACGGACGATCCGCCAGGTAATCGTAGGGCAGCAGGTGCATGTGCAGGTCGCTGGTGGCCAGGATGCGCAGCGTCATGCCGTCCGGGGGCGGATCATCCGCGGCCGTTGCGGGCATTTGCATCGTCTTCCTGTCAAACATGTGATCGCCCGACGCCGCGTTGCGCATGCCGTCATGTCCTTTCCGGGCACGGACGACATACCGATACCATGCTTACTGTATACAATTCGAACCACACAACCAAAGATTGAAGAACGCACGCTTTATCAGGTCATTGTGGCACAGAATTTCACAAATCCGAAACGTTGCGCTGAATTCGGGCGCGCCTTGGTTTTCGGGTGCCATGATCGCGGTTTGGTAATCCCCCGGTTGAACCTGCCGCGCGATCCGGATTATCTGCCAAGGGAGGGGTCGGCGGTCCTGGCCGCCCTGGATGGGTCATTGGGTCGTTTCAGATGAAGTTCTCCACGCGGATCGACACGGACCTTCCCGCGGAACGCCTGTTCGAGGTGGTCGGGAATTTCGACGCGCTGGAACGGATGGTGATCGGCCGCGGCGCAACCGTGGCGCGCATCGATCCGTCGAACGAACCGGGGATCGGCATGGGCTGGAACATCGGGTTCGACTGGCGGGGCAAGGCGCGGCAGCTGCGGCTGGCCGTCACGCGGTTCGACCGCCCCGAACAGATGATGATGGCCGGTCATTCCGATGCGCTGGACCTGACGGTGGTGGCCACCGTCGTCGCGCTGAGCCGCGTCAAGTCGCGCCTGATCTTCGAGACCGAGGTCCGCCCGCGCAACATGAAGGCCCGGCTGATGCTGCAGACCGCCAAGCTGGGCAAGGCGCAGCTTGACCGCCGCTATCAGCGCCGGATCGAGGATTTCGTCCACCAGATGCGCAACTTTGCCCGCTAGGCGGGATCAGTCCGCCATGCTTGCCTGTCGCTGCGTCTCGCGCAGCGGATCGGCCGGATAGACGCCCAGGATGTCCAGGCTGGAGGTGAAGTAGCGCAGCTCGTCCAGCGCCCGGGCGACGTTCGCGTCCTCGGGGTGACCCTCGATGTCGGCATAGAACTGGGTCGCGGTGAACACGCCGTCGACCATGTAGCTTTCCAGCTTGGTCATGTTCACGCCGTTCGTCGCGAACCCGCCCATCGCCTTATAGAGCGCCGCCGGGATGTTGCGGACCCGGAAGACAAAGCTGGTCAGCATCCGCTCGGCGCGCCGGCTGTCGTCGGCCTGGCGCGACATGATCAGGAACCGTGTCGTGTTGTTCTGCCGGTCCTCGATCCGGTCGGCCAGGCGGTCCAGGCCATAGATCTCGCCCGCCAGGGGCGCGGCCAGCGCGGCCAGCGACGGATTGCCGCGCGCGGCGACCTCCTTGGCGGAACCGGCCGTGTCGGCCCCGGTGATCGCGTGGATGGCGTTCCGGCGCAGGAACCCGCGGCACTGGCCCAGTAGGACGGTATGGCTCATCGCCTCGCGGACCTGATCCAGGGTCGTGCCGGGCACGGCCAGCAGGCTGATATGGACGCGCACGAAGGCTTCGTCGATGATGCGCAGGCCGGATTCTGGCAGCAGGTGATGGATGTCGGCCACCCGTCCATAGGTCGAGTTCTCGACCGGCAGCATGGCCAGATCGGCGTCGCCCGCGCGCACGGCCTCGATCACGTCCTCGAAGGTGCGGCAGGGCAGGGCCTCCATTCCAGGGCGCGCGCTGCGGCAGGCCTCGTGGCTGTAGGCACCCGGTTCTCCCTGGAACGCGATGCGATTCGTGGTCATGGCCGGGCCCCCGCTGTTCTAAATTTGAGCGTGCCGGGGTAACTATACCTTGATCCTTGAAAGCGAAAGCGGATACATACCGCACGACCTGACGAGCTTACCAAGGCGGGACCGCACGCGATGTTCAATACGATGACCCTGACCAAGGCAGCCGGCGCCTTCATTGGCGCGCTGCTGTTTTTGATGCTGGCCAACTGGGCGGCCAGCGGCCTGTTCACTGTCGGACATGGCGGCGATCACGGCGACGAGGAAATTGCGCAGGCCTATACCATCCCGGTCCCGGAAACCGTCCCCGCGGGCGAAGAGGAAGCGCCGCTGGACTTTGCCGCGCTGATGGCCTCGGCCGACGCGGCCGCGGGCGAGCGTGAATGGGCCAAGTGCCGGTCGTGCCACGCCCTCGACGGCAGCGACGGCGTCGGCCCGCACCTGAACGGCGTCGTCGGACGCCCGACCGCCAGCATCGACGGGTTCAGCTATTCCAGCGCGATGACCGAACATGCGGCCGAATACCCCACCTGGGATCCTGACCACCTGCAGGCGTTCCTGGAGAACCCGCGCGGCTTCGTCTCGGGCACCGCGATGAGCTTTGCGGGCATCCGCGATCCGCAGGCCCGCGCCAACCTGATCGCCTATCTGGAAGCCAATCCCTGATCGGTCCCGCCCGACCGTGCGCCATCCAGAAAACCCCGGCCCGGCGCCGGGGTTTTTTCATGGCCCGCGTTCACGAAATCGCGGCTTGAAGCCCGGCCCCCCGCTGGCCTAGCCTCTCGCTGGTCCAGACCGGAGAGACGACATGCGCCACGCCGCCCGCCTTGCCACGCTGCTTCTTGGGATCGCCGTGGTCCCAGCCTGGGCGCAGGACGCGGCCGGCGATCCGACGGTCATCAAGACGCATGGCATCGCCACCTTTGGCGAGCCCGCACTGCCCGCGGACTTTCCGCATCTGCCCTACGTGAACCCGGACGCGCCCAAGGGCGGCGAGATGTCCCAGCACGGCATCGGCACCTTTGACAGCTACAATCCCTACACGTTCCGGGGGCGGGCCACGGCGCCGTCGGTGATGATGCTGGAACCGCTGATGGAGTCGGTCCTGGACGATCCGTATTCGATGTACTGCCTGCTGTGCGAGACGGTCGAATATCCCGAAAGCCGCGACTGGATCATCTTCAACCTGCGCCCCGAAGCGCGTTTCAGCGACGGCAGCTCGCTGACGGCAGACGACGTCCTGTTCACGTTCGAACTGCTGCGCGACAAGGGCTTTCCGTCCTACAGCGAGGCGCTGAAGACACGCGTCGCCAGTGCCACGGTGCTGGACACGCACCGCATCCGGTTCGATTTCATGCCCGACATCGAACGCCGCGACGTGCTTGGGCTGATGGGCAACCAGTCGATCTTCTCGCGCGCCGAGTTCGAAGCGACTGGCCGCGACATCCAGCAGACCAGCACCACGCCGTTCCTGGGGTCCGGCCCCTATGTCTTCGACAGCGCGGATTTCGGGCGGTCGATCACGATGCGGCGCAACCCGGACTATTGGGGCAAGGACCTGCCCATAAACAAGGGCCGGCACAATTTCGACACCCTGCGCTTCGAGTATTTCGGCGATTTCGACGCGGCCTTCGAGGCGTTCAAGGCCGGCATCTATACCTTCCGGGTCGAGCCGTCCGAACAGCTGTGGTCGACCGGCTATGACTTTCCGGCGGTGGCGGCGGGCGCCGTCATCAAGGAGGAGATCCCCGACGGCGTGATCGCATCGGGCGATGCCTGGGTCTTCAACCTGCGGCGCGACAAGTTCAAGGACATCCGCGTGCGCGAGGCGATCGGGCTGATGTTCAACTTCGAATGGTCGAACCAGGCGCTGTTCTATGGCATGAACACCCGGCTGGACAGCTTCTGGGACAACAGCGACCTGCAGGCCGAAGGCCCGCCCACGCCTGAGGAGCTGGCGCTGCTGGAACCCGTCGCGGCCGATCTGCCGCCGGGCATCCTGACCGATGATCCGGTCTCGGCCCCGGTCAGCGGCGAACGCCAGCTGGACCGCGGCAATGCGCGCCGGGCGGCGGCGCTGCTGGACGAGGCGGGCTGGACGACCGGCACGGACGGCATGCGCCGCAACGCCGCAGGCCAGACGCTGCGGGTCGAGTTCCTGGACTTCAACCAGAGCTATGACCGCATCGTGAACCCCTATGTCGAGAACCTGCGTGCGATCGGCGTGGACGCGGTCCTGTCGCGGGTCGATCCGTCGGAACTGACCACCCGCACCCGCAGCCATGATTTCGACATCGTGCGCGACAGCCTGGGCAACGGTTACGGCATCGGCGGCGGCACCGCACAGGCCTTTGGGTCCGAGCACAGCGACGACGTGTTCAACCCGATGGGCCTGGCCAACCCCGCCATCGACCGCCTGATCGAGATCGGCAGCGCCGCCACGACGGACGCCGAGAACCGCGTCGCCATCCGCGCGCTGGACCGGGCGCTGCGCAGCCTGCGCTTCTGGATCCCGCAATGGTACAAGCCGGTGACCACGGTCGCCTATTGGGACGTCTATGACCGGCCCGAGACCCTGCCCGCCCTTGGGTTGGGGGTCACGGACTTCTGGTGGTACGACCAGACCCGCGCGGACGAGCTGCGGGCGGCGGGCCAGCTGCGCTGAGACGGCGATGCGCTTGATTTCCCGGCGCGGATTGCCGACAAGCCCAGATAACGACAAGGCCCCGCCAAGGGGCACGGACCCAACGGGGAAGGGCATGCGCTGATGGGCGCCTACATCTTGCGGCGACTGCTGCTGATCATCCCGACCCTGATCGGGATCATGGTGGTGAACTTTACCCTGACGCAGTTCGTCCCCGGCGGCCCGATCGAACAGATCGCGGCCCAGGTCCGGGGCGAGGGCGACGTGCTGGGCAACCTGGCCGGCGCCACGGCCGACAGCGCCGAACAGCTGGGCGGCGATGCGGGATACGAGGGCGCGCGCGGCCTGCCCCCCGAATTCATCGCCCAGCTTGAAAAGGAGTTCGGCTTCGACAAGCCCCCGGTCGAGCGGTTCTTCTCCATGATGTGGAACTACATCCGCTTCGATTTCGGGACCAGCTGGTTCCGGTCGATCAGCGTGATGGACTTGGTCGTCGAGAAGATGCCGGTCTCGATCACGCTGGGGCTGTGGTCGACGCTGATCGCCTATGTCGTCTCGATCCCGCTGGGCATCCGCAAGGCGGTGCGCGACGGATCGCGCTTCGACACCTGGACGTCGGGCGTGATCATCATGGCCTATGCGATCCCGGCCTTCCTGTTCGCGGTCATCCTGATGGTGCTGTTCGCGGGCGGCAGCTATTGGCAGATCTTTCCGCTGCGCGGCCTGACATCGGACAATTTCGCGGACCTGTCGGTCTGGGGCAAGGTCAAGGACTATGCCTGGCACGCGGCCCTGCCGGTGATCGCGGCCACGATCAGCAGTTTCGCGACGCTGACGCTGCTGACCAAGAACAGCTTCCTGGACGAGATCAACAAGCAGTACGTGATGACCGCGCGGGCCAAGGGGCTGACCGAACGCCGCGTCCTGTACGGCCACGTCTTCCGCAACGCGATGCTGATCGTGATCGCGGGGTTTCCGGCGATGTTCCTGGGCGTGTTCTTCGGATCAAGCATCCTGATCGAGACGATCTTCTCGCTGGACGGGCTGGGGCGCCTGGGCTTCGAGGCGGCGGTGCAGCGCGACTATCCGGTGATTTTCGGCACGCTCTACGTCTTCGGCCTGATGAGCCTGGTGGTCGGCATCCTGTCGGACCTGATGTACGTCTTTGTCGATCCGCGCATCGACTTTGAGAAGAGGGCGGGCTGATGGCGATGTCGGAACTGAACCGCCGCCGCTGGCGCACCTTCCGCCGGAACGGACGCGCCTTCTGGTCGCTGGTGATCTTTGCAGTCCTGTTCGTGACCGCGATGTTCGCCGAGATCGTGGCCAACGACAAACCCATCGTCGTCCGCTATCAGGGCGAACTGTACTGGCCCGCCTACAACTTCTATCCCGAGACCGCGTTCGGCGGCGATTTCGGGACCGAGGCGATCTATCGCGACGAGGCGGTGCAATGCCTGATCGTGTCGGGCGGCCGCGAGGAATGCTGGGACGAGCCGGAGGGCTTCATGGCGGCGGTGCGGTCGGGTTCGACCGATGTGCCCAAGGCCGAACAGGGCTGGATGATCTGGCCGCCGATCCCCTATCACTACCGCACCATCAACAACGTGGGCACCGCGCCCTCCGCGCCCGACGGCAACCACCTGCTGGGCACGGACGACACCGCGCGGGACGTGCTGGCGCGGGTGATCTACGGGTTCCGCACCTCGATCCTGTTCACGCTGATCGTGACGGTGGTGGCCTCGACCATCGGCATCACGGCGGGCGCGATCCAGGGCTATTTCGGCGGCCGCACCGACCTGGTGTTCCAGCGCGTGCTGGAGATCTGGGCTTCGACACCCAGCCTTTACGTCATCATCATCCTGTTCGCGATCCTGGGGCGCAGCTTCTGGCTTCTGGTCTTCGTCACCATCCTGTTCGGCTGGCCCGCGCTGGTGGGGGTCGTGCGGGCGGAATTCCTGCGGGCGCGGAACTTTGAATATGTCCGCGCGGCGCGCGCCCTGGGCGTCAGCGACCGCAAGATCATGTTCCGCCACATCCTGCCCAACGCGATGGTCGCCACGCTGACGATGATGCCCTTTGTCGTCACCGGCACGATCAGCGGCCTGGCCGCGCTGGACTATCTTGGCTATGGCCTGCCCGCCGGATCGGCATCTTTGGGAGAGATGGCGTTGCAGGCGAAACAGAACCTGCAGGCGCCCTGGCTGGCCTTCACGTCCTTCTTCACCTTCGCGATCATGCTGTCGCTTCTGGTGTTCATCTTCGAGGGCATCCGCGACGCCTTCGACCCCAGAAAGACCTTCCGATGAGCGATCAGCCCGTCCGCCCCGCCCCCGGCGCCCCCGCGGCCGTGGCCGAGAGCCATGGCGGCTCGATGCCCGGCGCGTCGCAGGCGCGTCCCGTGCCCGCCCCGTCCAGCGATGCCGTGCTGGCGGTCAGCGACCTGCGCATCGGGTTCCGGTCCGAAGGCGTCCTGACCGCGGCCGTCAAGGGCGTCAGCTTTCACATCGACCGTGGTGAGACCGTGGCCCTGGTGGGCGAATCCGGTTCGGGCAAGTCGATCACGGCGCTGTCCACCGTGCAGCTGCTGGGCGCCTCGGCCGAGGTCCAGGGGTCGGTGAAATACGCGGGCCGCGAGATGGTCGGCGCATCGGACCGCACCCTGCGCGACATCCGCGGCAACGACATCAGCTTCATCTTCCAAGAGCCGATGACCTCGCTGAACCCGCTGCACACGCTGGAAAAGCAGCTGTCGGAAAGCCTGGCGCTGCACCAGGGGCTGTCGGGCGCCAAGGCGCGGGCGCGGATCATCGAACTGCTGACCCGCGTCGGCATCCGCGACCCGGAAACCCGCCTGGCCGACTATCCGCACCAGCTGTCGGGCGGTCAGCGTCAGCGCGTGATGATCGCGATGGCCCTGGCCAACGGTCCCGACCTGCTGATCGCGGATGAACCCACCACGGCGCTGGACGTGACCATCCAGGCCCAGATCCTGGCCCTGCTGGCCGAGCTGAAGGCCGACGAGGGCCTGTCGATGCTGTTCATCAGCCACGATCTGGGCATCGTGCGCCGCATCGCCGACCGCGTCTGCGTGATGAAGGACGGAGAGATCGTCGAACAGGGCGCGGTCGAGGACATCTTTGCCCGGCCCCAGCACCCCTATACCCGCAAGCTGCTGGCCGCCGAGCCGACCGGGCAGGCCGATCCCATCGCCCCCGATGCGCCGGTCCTGGTCGAGACGCGCGACCTGAAGGTCTGGTTTCCCATCAAGCGCGGCCTGCTGCGCCGCGTGACGGGGCACGTCAAGGCGGTGAACGGCGCGACCCTGTCGCTGCGCGCGGGAGAGACCCTGGGCATCGTCGGCGAATCGGGATCGGGCAAGACCACGCTGGCCCTGGGCATCATGCGCCTGATCGAAAGCGACGGCCCGATTCTGTATCTGGGCCAGGATATCCAGGCCTGGACCAGCGGCCAGCTGCGCCGCCTGCGCCGCGACATGCAGATCGTGTTCCAGGACCCCTATGGCAGCCTGTCGCCCCGCATGACGATCGAACAGATCATCACCGAGGGCCTGGGCGTGCACGGGGTCGAACCCGGCCGGGACCGCCGCCAGCTGGTCACCGAGATCATGACCGAGGTCGGGCTGAACCCCCAGATGATGCACCGCTATCCGCACGAATTCAGCGGCGGTCAGCGTCAGCGCATCGCCATCGCCCGCGCGATGATCCTGCGCCCCAAGGTCGTCGTCCTGGACGAGCCGACCAGCGCGCTGGACATGACCGTGCAGGTGCAGATCGTGGATCTGCTGCGCGACCTGCAGCGGAAATACGGGCTGGCCTACCTGTTCATCAGCCATGATCTGCGCGTGGTGCGCGCGATGGCGCATCACATCATGGTCATGCGCGCCGGAGAGGTCGTCGAACATGGCAGCGTCGCGCAGATCTTTGACGCGCCCCGGCAGGATTACACCCGCGCCCTGCTGCGCGCGGCCTTTCCGATCCAAGAATGAAGATCCTGTTCGTCCACCAGAACTTTCCGGGCCAGTTTCCGCATCTGGCCCCGGCCCTGGCCGCGCGCGGCCACCAGGTCCTGGCCCTGACGGATGAGAACAACCAGCGGCCCAGCCCGATCCGGACCCTGCGCTACAAGGCGCCGGCGGCGGTGCAGACCGACAGCGCCCTGGGCCGGACCTATGCGGACCATGCGGAACGCGGCCTGCTGGCGGCGCGGGGGGCGCGTGCGCTGCGCGACCGGCACGGGTTTCACCCCGACATCGTCATCGGCCATCCGGGCTGGGGAGAGACGCTGTTCCTGAAGGAGATCTGGCCCCACGCGCGCCTGCTGGTCTATGCCGAGCTGATGTACCGCACCCGCGGCCACGACGTGGGCTTCGACCCCGAGATCAGCCCCGACCGGGACGAGGTGCGCTTCATGACCGTCGCGCGGTCGGCGCATCTGGTCCAGGCGATGGTGCAGGCCGATGCGGCCATCGCGCCCACCCGTTATCAGGCCGACAGCTTTCCGCCCGAGCTGCGCGGCAAGATCACCGTCATCCATGACGGCATCGACACCGCCCGCGTGGCCCCCGATCCCGCGGCCCGCCTGACCCTTCCGGGCGGCACGATCCTGCGCGCGGGGGACGAGGTGCTGTCCTTCGTGTCCCGTTCTCTGGAGCCTTACCGCGGGTTTCACGTGCTGATGCGGGCATTGCCCGACGTGCTGGCGGCGCGCCCCGACGCGCAGGTGGTCCTGGTCGGCGCCGAGGGCACCAGCTATGGCGCCAAGCCGCGCGATGCGAAAAGCTGGAAGGACAAGCTGCTGGCGGAGGTCGGCGCCCGGCTGGACCTGTCGCGGGTGCATTTCCTGGGCCGCGTGCCCTATGGCGACTATCTGTCGCTGATGCAGGTCGCGCGGGTGCATTGCTATCTGACCTATCCGTTCGTGCTGTCCTGGTCGCTGACCGAGGCGATGGCGGCCGGGGGGTATGTCGTGGCGTCCGATACCGAACCGGTGCGCGAGCTGATCACCGACGGGGTGAACGGGCGGTTGGTGCCGTTCTTTGACGGGTCGGCCCTGTCGGCGGCCCTGATCCGCGGATTGGCGGGCGATCCGCAGGCGGCGGCGATCCGCAAGGCGGCGCGGGCCACGATCCTGGGGGGCTATGATCTGGCGTCGCAATCGCTGCCGCGCCAGATTGCCTGGGTGGAAAGCCAGGGCGCGATGCGATAGACCCTTGGCCACGCTTGCCAAAAGGGCCGCATCATGACGCAGATCAGGCTGACCAACACCCGCACCCGCCGCAAGGAGGAGTTCGTCCCCATCGACCCGGCCAACGTGCGTCTGTATCTGTGTGGACCCACCGTCTATGACCGCGCCCATCTGGGCAATGCCCGGCCGGTCCTGGTGTTCGACCTGCTGGTGCGGCTGCTGCGGCATGAATACGGCGACCGTGCGGTCACGTATGTGCGCAACTTCACCGATGTCGACGACAAGATCAACGCCGAGGCGCAGCGCCGCCGTGCGGCCGGGTCCGACCTGTCCCTGGCGGCGCTGATCGCCGAGCGGACCGAGGAGACGATCGGCTGGTATCACGCCGACATGGACGCGCTTGGCGCGGCTCGTCCGGACCACGAGCCGCGGGCGACCGCCTATGTCGGCCAGATGATCGCGATGACCGCCGAGCTGATCGCCAAGGGCCATGCCTATGAGGCCGAGGGGCATGTGCTGTTCGACGTGCGGTCCTTTCCCGACTACGGCACGCTGTCGGGCCGTTCGGTCGACGACATGATCGCGGGCGCGCGGGTCGAGGTGGCGCCCTTCAAGCGCGACCCGATGGATTTCGTGCTGTGGAAGCCGTCCTCGGACGATCTGCCGGGCTGGGACAGCCCCTGGGGCCGGGGGCGTCCGGGTTGGCACATCGAATGCTCGGCCATGTCGGCGGCGCTCTTGGGGCCGCATTTCGACATCCACGGCGGCGGCATCGACCTGCAGTTCCCGCACCACGAGAACGAGATCGCACAGAGTTGCTGCGCCCATCCCGGCGCGGGTTTCGCCAATGTCTGGCTGCACAACGAGATGCTGCAGGTCGAAGGCAAGAAGATGTCCAAGTCCCTGGGCAACTTCTTCACCGTGCGCGACCTGCTGGACCGGGGCGTGCCCGGCGAGGTGATCCGCTTCGTGATGATGTCCACGCATTACCGCAAGCCGATGGATTGGACCGAGGCCAAGGCGCAGGAGGCCGAAGCTGTGCTTCGGCGGTGGCATGGGCTTGTTGCGGGCATCGAACCCGCAACAAGCCCGGCACCCGCGCTGATCGAGGCGCTTGCCGATGACCTGAACGCTGCGGGTGCCATCGCGGTGTTGCACGACCTGGCGGGTCGGGGGGACGCGGAGACGCTGCTGGCATCGGCCCGGATGCTGGGCCTGCTGCTGCCGGGTGTGGGCGAGTGGGCCCAGGCCGATGCCGGTGCGGCGGGCCAGATCGAGGCGTTGCTGGCGGCGCGACTGGCGGCGCGCCAAGCCCGTGATTTCGCCCGTGCGGATGCGATCCGCGACGGGTTCGCGGCAGCGGGCGTCGAGGTCAAGGACACGGCCAAGGGGCCCGAATGGTCGCTGGCCGCGGGGTTCGATCCGGCACGACTGGCCGATCTGGCGCGGACCCACGGCACATGACCCTGGAGGCCTGCACCGAGGCGCTGCGCCAGCATGACCCCGACCGGTTCGGTGCGGTGCTGGTGGCCGAGGCGGCGGACCGTCCGGCGCTGGTCACGCTCTATGCGCTGAACCTGGAGATCGCCCGCGCGCCGTTCCAGTCGGCCGAGCCGATGCTGGCCGAGATGCGGCTGCAATGGTGGATCGACCGGCTGGACGAGATGGGGCAGGGCACCGCGCCCCCGCTGCACGACGTGCTGACGCCCCTGTGGGAGGCCTGGGGGACCGACGCGGGCGCCCTGTCGCCCATGGCCGAGGCCCGGCGCAGGGATTGCGAACGCCAGCCCTTTGACGGGCCGCAGGCGGTGCTGGCCTATGTCGACGCGACGGCGGGCGCGCTGATGTGGACCGCCGCGCGCCGCTGCGGCGCGCCCGAAGGCACGCGAGAGATCGTGGCCCATCAGGCCCGCGGTGCCGGTCTGGCCGCGTGGCTGCGCGCGCTGCCGCAATTGCAGGCAGTCCGGCTGGGGCTGGAACCGGCCCGCCCCGAGGACGCGCGGGCCTTGGCAGAACAGGCGCGCGACGGGCTGCGCATGGCCGCACGGATGCACCGCAAGCTGCCGCGCCGGGCGGCGGCGGCGCTGTATCCCGGCCCCCGCGTGCCGCGCCTGCTGTCCGAGATCATGGCCGGGCGCACCGATCCGTTCGAGGCCACCACCGCGATCACGCCGTTTCAGCGGCGCGCATCGCTGGCCCGGCTGGCGCTGACCGGGCATTGGTGGCGCTAGGCGGGCTAGAAACCTCTTTTCCTCGCGCGCGGCCTGTGACAGCAATTGCGAAAGGCCCGGCGGGGCGGACGGAAGGGGATCGCCATGGCAAAGGCCAAGTTCGACGACCAGGCACGGGCCGGGCTGTCGCTGATCGCGCCGCCGTTCCTGTATGCGCTGGTGATCCTGGCGGCGCCGCTGCTGACCATCCTGGCCTACAGCTTCCTGACCGACGGCTATCTTGAGATCATCCGCGACTTCACCCTGGACAATTATACCCAGGTGCTGACCGACCCGATCGTGCGGACGGTGATGCTGCGGTCGCTGGTCGTGGCGGCCATCGTGACGCTGGCGACCGTGGTGATGGCCTTTCCGGTCGCCTATTACGTCAGCTTCTGCGTGCGGCCCGAAAAGAAGGCCATGTGGCTGTTCCTGATCACGATCCCCTTCTGGACCAGCTATCTGATCCGGGTGTTCCTGTGGAAGGTGATCCTGGGGTACAACGGCGTCATCAACTCGTCCCTGACGGGGCTTGGCATCATCGACGAGCCGCTGACCTTCATCCTCTACAACACCAACGCGATCGTGCTGACGCTGGCCCATGCCTACGCGCCCTTCGCGATCCTGCCGATCTTCGTCGCGCTGGAGAAGATCGACCGATCCCTGCTGGAGGCCGGGCGCGATCTGGGCGAAAGCCGGCTGATGACCTTCTGGCGGGTGACGCTGCCCCTGGCGATGCCGGGCGTCATCGCGGCGGTGCTGATCGTCTTCATCCCGACCATCGGCGACTATGTCACGCCCGAGGTCATCGGCGGCGGCAAGATCCCGATGATCGCCAACCTGATCCAGGTCCAGATGCTGGCGCTGGACAACCGGCCCCTGGGATCGGCGCTGGCGGTGACGGCCATGGCCATCGTGGCGGTGGTCAGCCTGGTCTTCCTGTTCCTCAACCGCCGCTTCCTCAAGGTGCGCCAATGAACCGCCAGGGACGCGGCCTGCAGGCCTATGCAATCTTCTATCTGCTGTTCCTGTATGCGCCGATCATCCTGCTGCCGATGTTCGCGTTCAACTCGGGCACGATCATCGCCTTTCCGCTGCAGGGGGTGACGACCGACTGGTTCCGGCAGATGTGGGGCGACGCGACGCTGCGCCGGGCGCTGACCAATTCGCTGACCGTGGCGGTGGCCTCGTCCATCCTGGCCACCTGCTTTGGCATCTTCGCGGCGCGCGCCTCGACCCGCTTCGTGTTTCCGGGCAAGGGCGGGATGATGGGGTTCATCATGCTGCCCATGGTGCTGCCGGAAATCATCGTGGCCATGTCGCTGCTGGTCGTGCTGCTGGGCATGGGGGTGCAGCTGTCGCTGATGACGGTCATCGCGGGGCACACGCTGATCTGTATGCCCTATGCCATCGCCGTGCTGACCACCGCCTTCTCGTCGCTGGACCGCAGCCTGGAGGAGGCGGCCTATGACCTGGGCGAAAGCAAGTGGGGCGCGTTCCGTCTGGTCACGCTGCCCTTGGTCATGCCGGGCATCATCAGCGCGCTGCTGATCAGCTTCACCATCAGCTTGGACGAGTTCATCCTGGCCTTCTTCCTGGCGGGGAACGAACCGACGCTGCCCACCTACATCTTCAGCCAGCTACGCTTTCCGCGCGCGATCCCCGTCATCATGGCGTTGGGCACGGTGCTGGTGATCCTGTCGATCGTCCTTCTGGCGATCGGCGAATATTTCCGCCGCCGGGGCAATGCCCGCATCGGCGGCAAGCCCACCGGAGGGTTGATGTGATCGAAGCCAAGCCAATGATCGAATGTCAGCGCGTCCACAAGTATTACGGCGACTATCACGCGCTGCGCGGGATCGACCTGACCATCCGGGCCGGAGAGTTCTTCTCCCTGCTGGGCCCGTCGGGCTGCGGCAAGACCACGCTTCTGCGCACCATCGCGGGCTTCGAAGACATCAGCGACGGCGCCATCCTGATCGGCGGCAAGCGCATGGAGGAGGTTCCCGCGAACAAGCGGCCCACCAACATGGTGTTCCAGTCCTATGCCATCTTCCCGCATCTGACCGTCGCCGAGAACGTGGCCTTCGGCCTGCGCCGCGATCCGCGCAGCAAGGCTGAAAAGGCCGCCGCGGTCGAGGAGGCGCTGGCCATGGTCGGCCTCAAGGGATACGGCGCGCGATCCGCGCATGCCCTGTCGGGCGGCCAGCGGCAGCGGGTGGCACTGGCCCGCGCGCTGATCCTCAAGCCCAAGGTGCTGCTTCTGGACGAGCCCCTGTCGGCCCTGGACCGCAAGATGCGCGAGCAGATGCAGGTCGAGCTGATCAAGCTGCAGCGTCAGGTCGGCATCACCTTCGTCCTGGTCACCCATGACCAGGAGGAGGCGCTGGTCATGTCCGACCGCATCGCCGTGATGTTCGAGGGCGAGATCGCGCAGCTGGACGGCCCCGAGGCCCTCTATGCCCGCCCGGCCACGCGGCGGGTCGCGGATTTCATCGGGGTGATGAACTTTCTGCCCGCGACGATCCTGTCCGAGGCGGGCGGCACGGTCACCGTCGATGTCGCGGGCCTGGGTACGGTCGAGCTGCCCGAACGCCAGGTCAGCCGCGCCAATCCCGACGATGCCGGCGCCGTGATCGGTTTCCGCCCCGAGACGATGACCCTGGTCGGTCCGGGCGCGACCCACACGCAGCCACGCGAGACCAACGCCACCATCGACGAGGTCGTCTATTACGGCGACATGACCTATTACGACCTGCGCCTGGACGGCGTGGCGCGGGGCGACGGCAAGTCGCGCACGGTCCGCATCTCGATGCGCAACGTCTTTGGCCGCGACGTGCAGGAGGTCGGGACGCGGACCCGGTTGGCTTGGTCGCCCGGATCGTTGGTGCTGTTCCGCTGACGCGAAGGGGGGCCTGCTCCGCTAGCGCGGCGTCAGCCTGACCCAGATGCCGTCGCGCGCCCGGATCGTCAGCCGGGCGATGGGCATCGGCTGGCGGTCGGTCACCTCCAGCCGCCACCGCGCGGTGATTGCGGCCAGCATCACCACCCCCTCGATCATCGCCAGCCCCGCGCCGGGGCAGGCGCGCGGCCCGGCCGAGAACGGCAGGAACGCCGCGCGGGCGCTGGACTTGCCCTCCGGCGTGTCCCAACGGGCGGGGTCGAAATCATCCGGCCGGTCCCACAGCCGGTTGTGCCGGTGCAGATGCCACGGAGAGATGACCAGCTGCGCCCCGCGCGGCACGGGCCGCTCGCGGAACATCTCGGGGGCGGTGGCCTCGCGCACGAACATCGCGACGGCAGGATACAGGCGCAGCGCCTCGCGGAACACGGCACGCGTGGCGCGCAACCCGCCGACGCTGGCGAAGTCGTCCAGGGTCGCGGCCTCTGCGGCCACGCGGTCCTGCCAATCAGGATGAGCCGCCAGCAGCCACAGGGCCCAAGCCAGGACCGAGGCGCTGGTCTCATGCCCGGCGAGGAACATGACCGCGACCTGGTCGATCATCTCGGCCTCCGAAAACGGCGTGCCGGTCTCGGGGTCTGGGGTGGTCATGATCCGCGTGGCCAGATCGTCGGGCGCGGTTCCCGCCGCGATGGCCCGGCGACGTTCGCGCACCAGATCGCCGATCAGCCCGCGAATGCGCGCGGCGGTGGCGCGGGTGCGGCGCGAATGGGGCCGCGGCATCCAGGCGGGCAGGGGCAGCAGGGCGGCCAGGTTCACCAAGGGTTGAGCGGCCTGATGGTCGCGGAACGCCTCGAACACGTCGGACGCAATGCGGTGTTCGACGGGCATCGAGAACAGCGTGCGAAAGATCACGTCGGCGGCGGCATGGGCGGCCTGCGGCTCGATGTCCTGTACTCCCGCGGTCAGCCGCTGGCTGGCCGCGCGCGCGGCGGCCAGCACGGCGGGAAAGCTGTCGCGCAGGCGGCCGCCGTCAAACGCCGGGTCGATGATGCGCCGCTGGCGCGCCCAGTCCGCGCCGTTCGCGATGAAGACGCCGTTGCCCAACAGCGGCGCCAGACCCTCGCGCATGCGGTTCGATTTCGGGAAATCGCCCGGCCGATCCTGCAGGATCAGCCGGATCAGCGCCGGGTCGTTGCAGAAGAAGCTGTGGATCACCGGACTGCGGAATTCCGCCATCCACGCGCCGTACAGGCGTTCCGGCAGCGCACCCAGCAGGTCGCGCCTGAACCCGCGGATCAGCCCGCGCAGCGTCCCGCCCCCCTGTGCGCCTTGGGGGCGGGGCGTCACCGCGCGCCCACGGGCCGGGTGATCCGCCCCGGGGACGGCTTGCGCCCGGCGAACCGCTGCGCCAGCGTCCGCGGCCCGGCGGTGATCGCGAAATAGTCGTAATCGCCCGGCCGATCAAAGGCGCACAGATACTGGAAATGCAGCTTGAACCATCGGTTCTTCAACGCGGCCTGCCGGTCCGGCGACAGCGTGTGCGTGAACGCCGCCGAAATCACCAGCGGCCAGCGCTGGTCCGGGCCGCCCTGTCCGCAGACCGCAACCGGATCGCACAGCGCGAAACAGCAGGCGTCGCCCGGTGCCGTCACGTCCAGCCAGAACAACCCGTCGCTGCGCGCAAGCCAGCCCAGGTCGTCGCGCAGCCGCCCGGCATCGGGCAGGAACGCCGCCATCGGCACGACGTGCCCAAGCGTCAGCAGCGACAGGGCCGGGCCGGGGTCGGCACGTTCGCGCAGCAGATCGGCCATCAGCGACACGGCCAGATAGGCGCCCGACGAATGGCCGACGACCAGCACCTCGTCCGGTCCGTCGTCCAGGATCGCCATCAGGCGGGCGCGGAACTGGGCCAGCCGGTCCTCCAGCGCGGGGGGATAGGCGCCGCGATGCCGCGCGGTGAAGGCGTAATCGTGCATCAGGTAATAGGCGAACAGCCGGTGATCCAGCCGCCGCCCCAGAACCAGCACGCCCCAGGCCACCGCCAGCCCCACGGGCAGGCCCTGCCAACCGCCGACGGCCGACGCCGCCAGCCCCCCAGCCAGCAAAGCCAGCGCCAGCTGTGCCAGCAGCACCGCGATGGGATAAAGCGCCGCGATGACCGGCCCGCGCCGCAGACACATCAGCCGCGACAGGGTGCCCGTCGCGATATAGGTCCAGGACGTCCGCGCCAGCTGTGCGAACGTCCCCGCGATGCCTTGCCGCATCGAGGCCTGCACGATGTCGGACCACAGCGCGACCTCGATCACGGTGATGGTGTCGCGACCCTCGACCCGGCCGTGGACGGTCCAGGCAAAGCCCTGCGCCTGCGCCTTGGTGATGCGCAGCCGGTGGCCCGAAATCCGCGCCTGATCCGCGGCCTCGCGCCGATACAGCTCGCGATAGCGGCGCGGCGGGATGGGGTCGAAACCCGGCAGGTACAGGACGTGGCGGCGGAACGGTGCGGTCATGGGGGCCCTTGACTGTCCGGCACCACCTTAGGTGGAAATGCCGCCGCGGCAAGACCCGGTCAGCCGCGCCAGCGCGCCTCGTGCGCCTCGATCGCGGCGATGCGGCGGGCGGCGGGGGGGTGGGACAGGAACCATGCGGGGGCGCCTGCGCCGCCGCTGCCGGTCAGGCGGTCCAGCTTGCGGAACAGCGATTTCTGCGGGGCGGTGCCAAGGCCCGCCTTGATCATCAGGGCGCTGGCGAAACGGTCGGCCTCGAACTCGTCCTGGCGCGACAGGCGGGCGGCGACGGCGGTCGCGATCAGGTTGGCGATCCAGGCGCCGATGCCCGGCAGGATGCGCCCCAGAACCCCGGCCAGCGCCATGCGGATCGCGTTCTGGCCTGCGAAATCGATCATCCGGCGGCGCGAATGGCCCAGGCTGACATGGCCCAGTTCGTGCGCGATGACGCTGGCCAGTTCCTCGGGCGTGACCTCTTCGGCGTCCAGCTTGCGCAGGAAGCCGCGGGTCAGGAAGATGCGCCCGTCGGGGGCGGCAAGGCCGTTCACCGGCTCGATCTCATAGACATGGGCGCGGATCGGAGGCAGGTCCATCGCGCGGCCAAGCCGGTCCAGCATGGGCGTCAGGCGCGGATGGGTCAGGGGCGTGGCCTTCTGGTTCAGCTCCTGGCGCAGACGCCATGCGGAAAAGAACCACATCGCGACCAGGTACAGCGCCAGCAGGATGAAGGGCAGGTAACGCATCATGGCCCTTATATGGCGGCGCCCGACCGCCGATGCCAGAGCCTGCGCCCCGCCCAGATTGCCGCAGCCAGCACCGCGGCCGCCGCAAGTGCCTTGAGCGCCGCGGCCTCGTCCCCGCGAAAGCCGCGCCCGGCCAGATGCCCCGCGCCCAGATGCAGCGTGGCCCAGATCGCCTCTCCGGGGACCGAGGCGGCCATGAACCGCGCCAGCGACACCCCCGCGGCCCCGGCGACGTAATTGGTGGCCGGACCAAGCGGCGTGACCAGCCAGCGCGACAGGAACACCGCTCCCGCGCCGCGCCGGGCGATCAGCGCCTGCGCCCGCGCCAGGATCGCCCCCCGCCTGCCGCGCATCAGCCACGGCCGCATCCGGCGCGCCAGCAGGAATGCCGCCGCGTCGCCCGCGCTGGCCCCCAGCACCGCGCCTGCGCCGATCAGCCCCAGGTTCAGGTGCCCGGTCCCCGTCAGCGCGCCCGCCGCCACCAGCACCGCCGAGGTCGGCACCGGGACCATCATGCAGGACAGGAACGCCATCGCCCCCACCAGCGACGGCCCCCAGACCGGCAGCAGGGCCGTCAGCTGGGCGATCATCCCAGCACCCGCATGGCGCGCGTCAGCCCGTCCAGCGTCAGGGGCAGCATCCGGTCGGGAAAGACCTGCTGCACCATGCCGATGGATTGGGTGTATCCCCAATGCGCCTCGGGGACGGGGTTCAGCCAGACATGGTCGGGCCAGGCCCCGGCAAGGCGCTGCAGCCAGACCTGCCCGGATTCGGGATTCCAGTGTTCGTTGGCCCCGCCCGGCACCGCGATCTCGTAGGGCGACATCGATGCGTCGCCCACCACGATGCATTTGTAGTCGCGGCCATAGCGGTGCAGCACGTCCCAGGTGGGCGTCTGCGCGTCCCACCGGCGGCGGTTGTCGGTCCAGACGCCTTCGTACAGGCAGTTGTGGAAATAGAAATGCTGCATATGCTTGAATTCAGCGCGGGCGGCGCTGAACAGCTCGTCCACGACGCGGATATGGTCGTCCATGCTGCCGCCCACGTCCAGGAACAGCAGCACCTTGACCGCGTTGCGCCGTTCGGGCCGCGTCTGCACGTCGATATAGCCGTGGTCGGCGGTGGCGCGGATCGTGCCGGGCACGTCCAGCTCGTCCGCGGCGCCGTGGCGGGCCCATTGGCGCAACCGCTTCAGCGCGACCTTGATGTTGCGGGTGCCCAGTTCGGCGGTGTCGTCGAAGTCGCGGTACTCGCGCTTGTCCCAGACCTTGACGGCGCGGCGGTGGCGGCTGCCGTCCTGGCCGATGCGCACGCCTTCGGGGTTGTAGCCATAGGCACCGAAGGGCGAGGTGCCCGCGGTGCCGACCCACTTGTTGCCGCCCTGATGGCGCCCCTGCTGTTCGGCCAGCCGCTTGCGCAGCGTATCCATCAGCGCCTGCAGGCTGCCCAGGCCCTGGACCTGCGCCTTTTCGTCGTCCGACAGCAGCTTTTCGGCCAGCTTCTCCAGCCACCCTTCGGGCAGGGCGCGGGGGTCCAGCAGGTCGCCGACATCGACCTGCTCAAGCCCCGAGAACGTGTCCGAGAACGCGCGGTCGAAGCGGTCGATATGGCGTTCGTCCTTGACCAGCACCAGCCGGGCCAAGCCGTGGAACCCCTCGACCGTCATGCCGTCCAGGCCGGCGCCCATGCCCTCCATCAGATCCAGCCATTCCCGCAGCGAGACGGGAACCCCGTGCCTGCGCAGATTGTCCAGAAAGGGCAGGAACATCAGCTCATCCGATGAACGATGATCGTGGCGACAACGCCGATCATGGCCAGGCCAAGCGCGAATGCCACCGCATACTGGATGCGGTCGGCGCGGGTGCCGCCCAGCTGGCCGGCGCGGCGCCAGCCCAGGATGGCACCGATGATGACGGCTGCAATGACGATCATGACGGTCCTTCCCGTGGCACCCAAGGCCCCCAGCAGATACCGTGCCCGGCCCCCGCCCGCAACCGCGACCGCTTGTCCCCGCGCGGCCGTGCCACTAGCGTCGCCACCGGGACGGAGGATCGGCATGCAGGATTTCGGGGATTACGACTATATCATCGTGGGCGCGGGCTCGGGCGGGTGCGTGCTGGCGAACCGGCTGTCGGCCGATCCCGCGAACCGGGTCCTGCTGCTGGAGGCGGGGGGGCATGACAACCGCTTCTGGGTGCATGTGCCGGTGGGCTATCTCTATGCGATGGGCAACCCGACGCTGGACTGGTGCTATCAGACAGAACCGGAACCCGGTCTGAACGGGCGGCGCCTGAACTATCCGCGCGGGCGCGTTCTGGGCGGGTGTTCGTCAATCAACGGCATGATCTACATGCGCGGGCAGGCGGCCGATTACGACCGCTGGCGGCAGATGGGCAATGCGGGCTGGTCCTGGTCCGACGTGCTGCCGCATTTCCGCGCGACGGAGCGCCATTACGAACCGGCCTGCGACATCCACGGCGATCAGGGCGAATTGCGGGTCGAACAGCAGCGGCTGCGCTGGCCGATCCTGGACGCGGTGGCCCAGGCCGCGCAGGAGCTGGGCCTGCCCGCCAACCCCGACTTCAACCGGGGCGACAACCTGGGCGTCGGCTATTTTCCGGTCACGCAGCGCAAGGGCATCCGCTGGAACGCAAGGAAGGCCTTCCTGAACCCCGCCCGCGGCCGCCCCAACCTGCGGATCGAGACGGATGCCCAGGTCCTGCGCCTGCAGATGGACGGCCGTCGCGTCACGGGCGTCCTGTTCGACCAGCACGGCCAGCGCCGGCTGGCGCGCGCGCGGGGCGAGGTGATCCTGGCCGCGGGCGCGATCAATTCGCCCGCGCTGCTGGAACTGTCGGGCATCGGACAGCCGGATCGCCTGGCGGCCCTGGGCATCGCGCCAGTCCATGCCCTGCCGGGGGTGGGCGAGAACCTGCAGGATCACCTGCAGCTGCGCACCGTGTTCCGCATCCGCGGCGCGCGGACGCTGAACGACCGGGCGCGAACGATCTGGGGCAAGGCCGGCATCGCGCTGGAATACGCGTTGCGTCGGACGGGGCCGATGGCGATGGCGCCCAGCCAGCTGGGGATATTCGCGAAATCGTCCGATGCGTTCGACACGCCCAACATCGAATATCACGTGCAGCCGTTGTCCCTGGGCAAGTTCGGCGACCCGCTGGACGATTTTTCGGGGCTGACGGTGTCGGTCTGCAATCTGCGGCCCGAAAGCACGGGGTCCGTGCACATCACCGCGCCCGATCCCCGGACGGCCCCCGCCATCGCGCCGCGCTATCTGACGACCGAGGGCGACCGACAGGTGGCCATCGACAGCCTGCGCCATGCGCGCCGCCTGATGGCGACCGCCCGCATGGCCGAATTCGCGCCCGAGGAGCACAAGCCGGGCGCGCATCTACAAAGCGACGCCGATCTGGCGCAGGCGGCGGGAGAGGTCGGCACGACCATCTTCCACCCGGTCGGCACGACGCGCATGGGGTCGGACCCGATGGCCGTGGTCGATGCGCAGCTGCGCGTGCACGGGCTGTCGGGCCTGCGCATCGCCGATGCCGGGGTGATGCCCGCGATCGTGTCGGGCAACACCCATGCACCGGTCACGATGATCGCGGACAAGGCGGCGGGGATGATCCTGGCGCGTTAGGTTAGCATTTCGCGGAACGCGTGCCAGCTGGCCTTGGGGGTCCGCACCATCGTGTCATAGTCCACATGGACCAGGCCGAAGCGCGGGCCGTATCCCCAGCCCCATTCGTAATTGTCCAGCAGCGACCAGTAGAAGAACCCGCGCACGTCCACGCCCTGATCCATCGCCGCCTTGGTCGCGCGCAGGTGATCGCCGATGAACCGGATGCGGGCCTGATCGTCGGTCGGCACCTCGGAGGCCATGCCGTTCTCGGTGACATACAGCGGCAGGTTGCCGGTGTGGTCGCGCGCCAGGCGGGTCAGGAATTCGGTCAGGCCCTCGGGGCGGATCTCCCAGTCCATCTGGGTCTTGGGCAGGGGGCCCGGCACCTCGGAGGCGTGGGGCCACAGCCCGTCGTTCCGGGTGTACAGGCGCCGGGTGTAGTAGTTGACCCCCAGCCAGTCCAGCGGCTGCGCGATCAGGTCCATGTCATCCTGCCAGCGGTCGGGCAGATGCGGACCGATCCCGGCCAGCGCGGCGTCCGGGTATCCCTGGCCCATCAGCGCGCGGATGAACCACTGGTTATAGATCGCGTCCTGCGTCTCTGCCGCCTGTTCCGCCTCGGCGGAGTTGTCGGCGGGGTGGCTGGTCTCGAAGTTCAGCACGATGCCCAGGTTCGTGGCGCCATCGGCGCGCAGCGCCTGCATCGCGGTGCCATGGGCCAGCAGGACGTGGTGCATGGCGCGGCTGGCGGCGCGGATGTCACGCAGGCCGGGGGCGTGGTGGCCGAGGAAATGCGACAGCCAGGCGATGCACCACGGCTCGTTCAGGGTGGCGGCCGATGCCACGCGGTCGCCGATGCGGGCGTTGATCGTGGTGCACAGGTCCGCGAAACGCTGCGCGATGTCGCGGTTCTGCCAGCCGCCCTGCGACGACAGCGCCGCGGGCAGATCCCAGTGGTGATAGGTCAGAAAGGGCTTCAGGCCGCGTTCCAGCATGCCGTCGACCAGCTTGTCGTAGAAATCCAGACCATCGGGGTTCACCGTCACCCCGTCCGGCATCACCCGCGCCCAGGAGGTCGAAAAGCGATAGCCGTCAAAGCCTGCGTCGCGGATCAGGTCCAGGTCCTGCGGCCACAGCCGCAGGTGATCGCAGGCGCGGCTGCCGTCGCTGTCATCCATGATGTTGCCGGGCGTGGCGGCAAAGGTGTCCCAATGCGACGGGCCCGCGCCGGCCGTGCCCTCGATCTGATAGGCCGAGGTGGCGGCGCCGAAGGTGAAACCTGCGGGAAAGTCGGTGCGGGGCGGCAGCATGGGTGATCCTCCTGATGGCGCAACCATGCTGGCATGTCCGCGCGGGGCGGGAAAGGGGTCAGGCGCCGCCGTTCACACGCGGGGCGCCATCTGCCGCCAGGCAAAGGCCAGAACGAAGACCGCGGTCAGGATCACGATGATCGTGGGGGCGGGCGCGCTGTCCAGCCAGAAGCTGGCCCAGATGCCTGCCAGCGCGCTGGCCACCGCGATGGCGGTCGCCAGCGCCATCATCACCGCCAGCCGGCGGGTCAGCAGGAAGGCGATGGCGCCGGGCGCGATCAGCAGGCCCACGGCCAGGATGATCCCCACCGCCGACAGCATCGCCACGACCGACGCGGCGATCATCGCCAGCATCCCGTAGTGCAGCCAGCCTACCTGCAGGCCCGACACCCGCGCCTGCACCGGATCGAAGGCCAGCAGCGCGAAATCCCGCCATTTGAGCAGCAGCGCCAGCGTCACCACGGCGGCGATGGGCAGGGCTTGGGCAAAATCGCCCGGCCCGATGCCGAGAATGTTGCCGAACAGGAGATGGTCCAGATGCACCCCGGGCGGAAAGACCGTGAACAGGATCAGGCCGACGGCGAACATGCCTGCCATGACCACGCCAAGCGCGGTGTCGGACTTGATGCGGCTGTTGGCGTCCAGCCAGCCCGAGGACAGCGCGCAGACCATGCCCGCCGCGAAGGCTCCGACCAGCAGCGGCAGGCCCAGGGCATAGGCCAGCACGATGCCCGGCAGGACCGCGTGGCTGATCCCGTCGCCCATCAGCGCCCAGCCCTTGAGGACCAGAAAGCAGGACAGCAGCGCCGCCGGGATGGCCACGATCACCGCGATCAGCGCCGCGTCCGCCATGACGGGAAAGGTGAAGGGCAGGATCAGCGCATTCATGGCTGCGTCCGCACGGCATCGCGGGCGCGGCGGCGCGTGGCGCGCAGCCCGTGGGTGGGGGCGAAGGTGAAGGCTGCCAGGAAGATCAGCGTCTGCAGCGTCACGATGATGCCGCCCGTGGCCCCGTCCAGGAAGAAGCTGGCATAGGCGCCGATGGCCGAGGTCGTCGTGCCGATCACGACCGAGATCACGATCAGCCGCGGAAAGCGGTCGGTCAGCAGATAGGCCGTGGCCCCCGGCGTCACCACCAGGGCGATGACCAGGAAGGCGCCGACGGTCTGCATCGCCGCCACCGTCGAGGCGGCCAGCAGGGTGAAGAACAGCGCCTTCATGCGGTTCGGGTGCAGGCCGATGGTGCGGGCATGCGTTTCGTCGAAGAAGACCACCATCAGGTCGCGCCATTTCATCAGCAGGATCGCCAGCGAGACGCCCGAGATCAGCACCAGCTGGATCACGTCGCCCGGCGCGATGGCCAGGATGTTGCCCATGGTGATCGCCTGCAGGTCCACCGCGACCGGGTTCAGTGACACCATGAACAGCCCGATGCCGAAGAAGCCTGTGAAGATCAGGCCGATGATCGCGTCCTGTTTGAGCCCCGTGCGGGTGTTCAGGAACAGCATGGTCAGCGCCGCAAGTCCACCCGACAGGAACGCCCCAAGCGCGAAGGGCAGGCCCAGCATGTAGGCCCCCGCCACGCCCGGCACGATGGAATGGGACAGCGCGTCGCCGATCAGGCTCCACCCCTTGAGCATCAGGTAGGCCGACAGGAACGCACAGACGCCCCCGACCAGGGCGGAGACCCAGATCGCGGTCGCCATGTAGCCATAGGTAAAGGGCGTCAGGGCCAGATCGATCATCGGGCGTCGCGCGCGGGGGTTTTGCACCCCCGCACCCCCGCAGGGTATTGGGGCAAAGGAGAAATGCTCATGCGCCGCCCCCCGTCCGGTGACGGTCGTCGTAGAAGATCAGCGGGCGTTCGTCGTCGGTGAAGACGTCCACGTTGCGCGCGTCCGCGTCGGCATGCAGGTCGGTGCCGCCCAGCATGAAATGGCGCAGCGTGCCACCAAAGGCCTGGCGCAGGTTGGTGGGTGTGAAGGTCGTCTCGGTCGGGCCGAAGGCCAGCACCGTGCCTTTGACCAGCACAACGCGGTCGCAATATTCAGGGACCGAGCCCAGATCATGGGTCGAGACCAGCATCACCCGGCCTTCGTCGCGCATCTGGCGCAGAAGCGTGATGATCGTCTGTTCGGTCTGCACGTCGACGCCGGTGAAGGGTTCGTCCAGCAGGATCACCCGCGCCTCCTGCGCCAGCGCGCGGGCCAGGAAGACGCGCTTTCTCTGGCCACCGGACAGTTCGCCGATCTGGCGGGTGGCGTAATCGGTCAGTCCGACGCGGGCCAGCGCATCGGTCACCGCCTGTCGGTCTGCAGGGCGGGCGCGGCGCAGGAAGCCCATATGGCCGTAGCGGCCCATCATCACCACGTCGCGCACCAGCACGGGGAAGGTCCAGTCGACCTCCTCCGCCTGTGGGACATAGGCGACCAGGTTGCGCGACAGGGCCTGGCGCACGGTCAGGCCCAGGATGCGCACCTGACCCGTGGCATGGGGCAGCAGGTCCATCAGCGCCTTGAACAGCGTCGATTTTCCCGCGCCGTTCACGCCGACCAGCGCGGTGACCGAGCCCTGTGGCACGGTGAAGCTGGCTTGCGCCAGGGCGCGGTGGCCGTTGCGATAGGCAACCGTCAGGTCGCCGACCTCGATGCCCAGGGGGTCGCGCTGGGTCTGAGGGTCAGCCATCGGCCAGCGCGTCCACGATGGTCTGCGACGTGACCCGCAGCAGGTCCAGATAGGTGGGCACCGGCCCGTCCGTGTCCGACAGGCTGTCCACATAGAGGACGCCGCCATAGTCCGCCCCGGTTTCCGCTGCGATGCTGCGCGCCGGACGGTCCGAGATGGTGCTTTCCGAGAAGATCACCGGCGCGCCGGTGTCACGCATGGCGTCGATCAGGCCACGGACCTGCTGGGGCGTGCCCTGGCCTTCGGCGTTGATGGGCCAGAGATACATCTCGGTCAGGCCGAAATCGCGGGCCAGATAGCTGAAGGCGCCTTCGGAGGTGACCAGATAGCGACGATCCTTGGGCAGGGCCCGGGCGGCGTCGCGCAGCGGGCCCACGACATCGGCGATCTGCTGCTTGTAGTCGTCCGCATTCGCGGCATAGGCGGCGGCATTGTCGGGGTCGGCCTGGGCCATCGCGGCGGCGATGTTGTCGACATAGATCCGCGCCGAATCCAGCGCCATCCACGCATGGGGGTTGGGCTTGCCTTCGTAATCGCCGCTGCGGATCGGCAGGGGGTCGATGCCCTGCGTCACCGTGACGATGGGCACGTCGCCCGCACGGTCCAGGTATTGCTGCGCCCATCCGTCCAGATTCAGCCCGTTGACCAGGATCAGATCCGCATCGGCGATGCCGATGATGTCGCGCGGGCTGGGTTGATAGTCGTGGATCTCCGCCCCCGGCGGGGTGATGGATCGCACCTCGGCCAAGTGGCCGCCCACGTTGCGGGCCATGTCGGCGATGATGGTGAAGCTGGTGGCGACCTGCAGCTGGTCGGCGGTCGCATGGGTCGGGATCAGGAACAGGAATGGCGTCAGGAATCGATACATCGCATCCTCCAATGCCCCTGTTATCTGCGAACGGTTCGCAACTGTCAACAGTTGAGAACCAGTTGCAACTGGACCCCGGCTGCGGCAGAATGCGCGGATGACCAGACGACGAGCGGACAGGTTGGAGCAGGCGTTGCGGGATGCGGGGGTCCGCGTCACGCGCCAGCGCGCGGCGCTGCTGCAGGTGATCGCCGCGGCCGACGACCACCCCGACGCGG
Organism: Paracoccus sp. Arc7-R13; assembly: GCF_004010775.1. Taxonomy (NCBI): domain Bacteria; kingdom Pseudomonadati; phylum Pseudomonadota; class Alphaproteobacteria; order Rhodobacterales; family Paracoccaceae; genus Paracoccus; species Paracoccus sp. Arc7-R13. The sequence continues at coordinate 1,206,337 of NZ_CP034810.1, forward strand.
CCGAGCTGCATGCCCGCGCGGTCACCGCCGGGGCGGGGGTGTCGCTGGCCACGGTCTATCGCACGCTGACGACGCTGCAGGCGCAGGGCGTGATCGAGAAGCTGGAATTCCAGGGAGAGCCCGCCCGCTGGGAGGCCGCCGACCAGCGCCACCACGACCACATGATCGACGTGGACAGCGGCGAGGTCATGGAGTTCACTAACGAACGGATCGAGCGCCTTCAGGCCGAGATCGCCGCCGAGATGGGATATGACATCATCCATCACCGGCTGGAGCTGTATGTGCGACGGCGCTGATGCAGGTGTTCGACAAGATCATCAGCGACCGGGGGTCGCGCTATGCGGTGTCGGGCGGGCCTGCCGCCGACCGGGCGGCGGTGGCCGCGATGCTGGCCGAACTGACGCGGGTCAAGCGGTTCCAAAAGGCCACCCATCACAGCTGGGCCGCCATCCTGGGCGGAGAGGGCGTCAAGGATGATGATGGGGAAAGCGGCGCAGGGCAGCTGATCCTGCAGATGCTGGACCGCGCCGGCCTGCAGGATCATGTGGTCATCGTCACGCGCTGGTACGGCGGCAAGCATCTGGGCGGGGACCGGTTCCGGCATGTCGCCGATGCGGTGCGCCATTACCTGCGGGAGATGGGGGCGGGCTGACCCGGCGACGGGTCACCCCCTCGGTCAGGGCCGGAACATCACCTTGCCGGTGCGGCCCGGCGTCAGGGCGGCGGTGACGGCCTGGGTCGGTTCGTCCAGTCCGAAGGTGCCGCCCGCGGTCAGGTCCAGCTTGCCGTCCATGACCAGCCCGATCAGTTCGCCGAACATGCGCTGGCGATCCTCTGCCGGGGTGGCGGGCATCACCTTGGCACCCCAGAAGCCCTTGACGGACAGGTGCTTGAAGATGATCGGCCCAGCAGGCAGCTGCAGGTCCTCTCCGGTGGTCGAACCGAAGGTGACCAGCAGCCCCTCGGTGCCCAGCAGGTCGACCAGCCCGGCCGCGACCGCGCCGCCCACGGAATCGACCGCCGCGCGGGCGCCGTCCTTGCCGATGATCGCGCGGGCCTTGGCCACCCAGTCCGGGTCGCTGGTCGAGATGACGTCGGTCATGCCCATCGCGGTCAGTTCCTCGACCGCTTCGGGGCGGCGGACCAGGTTCAGCAGGCGCACGCCGCGCGACTGCGCCAACACGGCCATGATCTTGCCCACCGCGCCGTTGGCGGCGGTCTGGATCACCCAGTCACCGCGCGATACGTGCAGGAATTCCAGCAGCGTGATGGCGCTGAAGGGCATGGCGATCAGCTGGGCCGCGGCCGCGTCTGGCATCTCGTCGGGGACAGGGATTGCGCCGGCGGCCTGGGCCACGGCGTATTCGGCCCAGGACCCCTTGAGGCCCGCGACGGCGACGCGGCGGCCCTTCAGGGCGGGGTCGACGCCCGGGCCGGTCTCCTCGACGATGCCCACGGCCTCGCTGCCGGCGGTGGCGGGCAGGTCGGGACGCACGCCGTAATTGCCGCGGATGGTCCACAGGTCGTGATTGTGGATGGGCGACAGAAGCACGCGGACCAGCAGCTCGCCATCCTGCGGGGCGGGACGGTCGGTGTCGGTCGACTGCAGCACGTCGGCGGGTTCGCCGAAGCGGTCATGGGTGACGCTGCGCATAAGATATCCTTTCGGTCCTGTTCGTTGCAGCTGACCTAGGCATTGCCCCCCGCCGTTGCCAGTGCCGGCGCGCAGGCGGCGACAGGATGACTCCGCGTCAAGCGGCCCGTTCGGCGGGAACCTCGCGGGCCAGCGCCCGCGCCTCGGCCCGGTCCAGGGCGGCCAGGATCTGGTCGATCGTGGCCCCCCGCGCCCGCTGCCGCTGCCAGATGCGCAGGCAGGATACGGGCGACCAGGGCAGTGCGGCGCGGCTCAGCCAGGCGCGCAGCGGCGGAGGCAGCGCGTCGAAGGCCGCCATGGGGTCGCGCGTGCGCCGCCGCTGGCGCTGCGCGGTCCGGCCCAGATTGGCACAGCGGCGCATCAGCACGAGGCGGCCTCCTCCACCGGATCGACCACCACCAGCAGCCGCGTCTGGCCGGGGATGGCGGGCGGCGACCGGTGCAGGATGCCCGTCGGCTGGACCCCCCAGGTCCGGCCGCGGAACAGGGCGGCGGTGCCCGTGGGCATCTGCTGGATGCGGTCGACCTGGGCCGGACCACTGACGGGACCGAACTGCGTGCCCGCCCCGCGCAGCGTGCAAAGCAGCCGTGCGCGCACTGCATCCAGATGCCATTTCGGACAGGACTGGCCGTCCGTGACCTCGACCCGCAGGGTGACCATCAACGCGCCCAGGGAACGCGCCGCGTGCTGCGCCAGCGCGGCGATCTGGTCGATCAGCGCCCTGCGGTGATCGCAATCCGCCAGCGCGGCCGCGTCGCAGGCATGGCGCAGGGCCGTCGCGGCGTCCTGCGGGCGCAGGGTCTGGCGCAGACGCGGCAACCGGTCCGGCGGCAACGCGTCCAGCCAGGCCTGCCATGCAGGATCGGTGGTCCGCTGCCACAGCGCGATCGCGACGCCGGGCAGCGCGATCGTCCCCAGCACGCGCGGATCGTGGCCGCTGTTCATCGCCGTCGCGGGGGCGGGGGTCGGGCGCAGGGCGACGCGCTGGTTCATGCCGCGACCTCCGCCGCGCGGCGCCAGGCGGGGAAGGGGTCGGGCAGGGCGGTCCAGCCGGCCGGGTTGTCGCCCCATTCCTCGCCCAGAAGGCAGGCGTTCAGGCGGGCGCGGATGCGATCCTCGTCCATGCCGGTGCCGATGAAGACCAGCTCCTGCCGCCGGTCGCCGAAGGGGTCGGACCAATGCGCGTCCAGATAGGCGCGCCCCTCGGGGTGGGTCGGCCAGCGGTCGCGCGGGACCGAGGCCCACCACTGCCCCAGGGGCCGGACCGAGGACAGCGCCCCCGCCAGCGAGAACTCGGCCACCCAGTCGGGCCGCGTGGCGACCCAGAAATGCCCCTTGGCGCGGATCACGCCGGGCAGGGGGCCGTTCAGCAGCTCGTGGATCTTGCGCGGCTCGAACGGCTGGCGGGCGCGATAGACGAAGCGGGCGACGCCGTATTCCTCGGTCTCGGGGGTGTGGTCGGCATGGCCGTACAGCTCCTTGGCCCACATCGGATGGGTATGGGCGCGGTCGAAATCAAACAGGCCGGTGTTCAGTATGTCGCGGGGCGCGACGCGGCTGTGATCCGTCTCGATGATGCGCGCGTCGGCGTTCAGCGCGCGGATGATCTTGCGCGCGGCGTCCACGCGGGCGGGTCCGGCATCGCTGCATTTGTTCAGCACGATCACGTCGGCGAATTCCATCTGGTCGGTCAGCAGATCGACCAGCGTGCGCGCATCGGCGTCGCCCATCACCTCTCCGCGGTCGGACAGGAAATCGTGGCTGGAGAAGTCGGCCGTCAGGTTCACCGCATCGACCACCGTCACCATCGTGTCCAGCCGCGCCACGTCGGACAGGCTGGCGCCGCTGTCATCCGCGAACTCGAAGGTGGTGGCGACGGGCAGCGGCTCGCTGATCCCGGTCGATTCGATCAGCAGATAGTCGAACCGCCCCGCCTGGGCCAGGCGGCGCACCTCCAGCAGCAGGTCCTCGCGCAGCGTGCAGCAGATGCAGCCGTTCGACATCTCGACCAGGGTCTCCTGGGTCTGCGACATGCCGCCCTCGGCGCGGACCAGGTCGGCGTCGATGTTCACCTCGGACATGTCGTTGACGATGACGGCGACGCGCAGCCCGTCGCGATTGTTCAGGACGGCGTTCAGCAGGGTCGTCTTGCCGGCGCCCAGAAAGCCGGACAGGACGGTGACGGGCAGGCGGGGATCGTGGGTCATGGCAGGTCCTCGGTGCTGTGGCTGGTCAGGTTAGTTATAGTATAACATTACTGATGACAATCCTGCAGCCTGCCTTGCCCGCCCCATTGACGACCCGCCCCCGATGGGCCATGCCGCGCGGATGCTGCACATCGATGACATCTCCTATTCCATCCAGGGCCGCCCGCTGTTCGCCGGCGCCTCGGCATCCGTGCCCGAAGGGCACAAGGTCGGCCTTGTGGGTCCGAACGGCGCGGGCAAGACGACGCTGTTCAAGCTGATCCGTGGCGAACTGGGCCTGGACGGCGGCGCCATCAGCCTGCCGACGCGCGCCCGCATCGGCGGCGTGGCCCAGGAATCGGCCGCGACCGCGCTGTCCGTGCTGGAGACCGTCCTGGAGGCAGACCAGGAACGCACCGCCCTGATGGCGGAATCGCTGACCGCGACGGACGCGCATCGCATCGCGGACATCCAGACCCGCCTCACCGACATCGACGCCTGGTCGGCCGAGGCCCGCGCCGCGACGATCCTGGACGGGCTGGGCTTCGACACCGCAGACCAGCAGCGCCCGACCAGCGACTTCAGCGGCGGCTGGCGGATGCGCGTGGCGCTGGCGGGGGTGCTGTTCGCGCAGCCCGACCTGCTGCTTCTGGACGAACCGACCAACTATCTGGACCTGGAAGGCGCGCTGTGGCTGGAGACCTACCTGGCCCGCTATCCGCACACGGTCATCATCATCAGCCACGACCGCGGGCTGTTGAACCGCGCCGTCGGCCATATCCTGCATGTCGAGGACAAGAAGCTGACGCTGTATACCGGCGGCTATGACAGCTTTACCCGCATCCGCGCCGAAAAGCGCGCATTGCAGGCCGCCGAGGCCAAGAAGCAGACCGAACGCCGCGCGCATCTGCAAAGCTTCGTCGACCGCTTTGGTGCCAAGGCCAGCAAGGCCCGCCAGGCCCAGGCCCGCGTCAAGGCGCTGGCCAAGATGGAGCCGATCACCGCGCCCGAAGAGGCCAAGTTCTTCCGCTTCAGCTTTCCTCAGCCCGAGGAGCTGTCGCCCCCCATCGTCGCGATGGAGGGGGTCAATGTCGGCTATGGCGACCGCACCGTGCTGTCGCGCCTGGGGCTGCGCATCGATCAGGACGACCGCATCGCGCTGCTGGGCCGCAACGGCCAGGGCAAGTCGACGCTGTCCAAGCTGCTGGCCGGGCGCCTGACGCCGATGGCTGGCAAGGTGGTGCAGTCGAACAAGCTGCGCGTCGGCTATTTCGCCCAGCACCAGGTCGACGAGCTGTCGCTGGACGACACGCCGCTTGACCACATCCGCGCCGTGCGCCCGAACGAGGCGCAGGCGCGCCAGCGCGCCCGCTTGGCCGGTTTCGGCCTGATGGAGGCGCAGGTCGAGACAAAGGTCCGCGCCCTGTCCGGCGGCCAGAAGGCGCGCCTGTCGTTGCTGCTGGCCACGATCGACGCGCCGCATCTGCTGATCCTGGACGAACCGACCAACCACCTGGACATCGAAAGCCGCGAGGCCCTGTCCGAGGCGCTGAACGATTACACCGGCGCGGTCGTGCTGGTCAGTCACGACATGCACCTGCTGGGACTGGTCGCGGACCGGCTGTGGCTGGTCAAGGACGGCGCTGTCGCCCCCTACGAGGGCGATCTGGATGATTACCGCAAGTTCCTGCTGTCGGGCGACGCGCCCGCCGAGAAGTCCGGCGAGAAGACCCCCGAGGCGCCAAAGCCCGCCGCCCCGAAAAAGCCGAACCGCGATGCGGTGCTGGCCCTGCGGTCGGACGTGCGCAAGTCCGAGGAGCGGGTCCAGAAGCTGACCGAGATGATGGGCAAGCTGGACGTCAAGCTGGCTGATCCGGGCCTCTATAACGATCCCTACGAGGCCGAGAAATGGGGCAAGAAGCGGGCCGAGGCCGTGCGCGCCCTGGCCTTTGCCGAGGAGCTGTGGATGGCCGCGCTGGAAAAGCTGGACGCGGCCGAAAAGGGCTGACGGCGGGGTGATCATCGCGCTGTTGCGAAAATGCGGCGCATGGCCCAGGATGAGACGCGGACAGGTTGTGCGTTGCGGGGTACGGCCATAGATACCCGGAAAGCCCTTTTTGCGCGGAATCGCCCCCATGAAATATGCCTTGGCCCTTGCCGTCCTGTTCGCCGTTCCCGCCCATGCGCAGGATTTCGGGGCAACCGGGGGGCGCACGTTCTCGGTCGATCTGGGCGTCGGTGCGGCGCTGCGCCCGGCCTATCCCGGTGCCGAGGATGCCGAGGTCGCGCCGTGGATCATCTGGCGCGACGCGGGCTTCGGTCCGGTCGGTACGGCCCCTGCGCAGGGATTCTCGATCGCGCCGTCCTTTGGCACCGTGGGCAAGCGTGAAAGCAGCGACGACGCGGCCCTGACGGGGCTGGACGACATCGACCGCGCCTATGAGCTGGGCCTGCGGGTCAGCTATGGCGCGGGGCCGGTGACGGCCTATGGCAGCGTGCGCCGCGGGTTCGAGGGCCATGAGGGCATCACCGGAGAGGTCGGCGCGAAGTACCGCACCGAGCTGAGCGACCGCGTGACCCTGTGGTCCGGGGCCGAGGTCGTCTATGGCAATGACGAATTCAACAACACCTATTTCGGCGTGACGCCCGCCGAAAGCGTGACCAGCGGCCTGCCCGCCAGCGCCCCCGGCGGCGGTCTGAACGAGGCCGCGATCACCTTCGAGGCGCGCTATGCCATCAACGACACCACCGCCGTCTTGGGCGAGGTGCGTTACGGCAAGCTGATCGGCGACGCCGGCGATTCGCCGGTCGTCCAGGAAGAATACCAGCCCTCGCTGCGCCTTGGCGTGACGCGTCGGTTCTCCTTCGGCTTCTGATCGCCGCAGGGTCAGGGGATCGGGGTCACGCGTGGCGCGGCCCCTTTTTCTTGGCCAAATGTTTTAAGCCTGAAATAATTTCTTGACAGGTCGCGCCCGCCTGTTGCGTTCTGGTGCCAAGGCATCCGAACCGGGCCGCGACCAACGCGGTCCCCGCCAACAGGGAAAGACCGCACCATGACCCAGACCCGTTCGCTGATCGCGGCGCTTGCCGCAACGACCGCCCTGGCCGCCCCGGCCATGGCGCAGGACGACACGCTGACCGTGGGCGTGCTGCTGACCCTGTCCGGCCCCGGCGCCGTGCTGGGAGAGATGGCGCGCGACGGCTTCCTGCTGGCCGCCGAGGAGATCGGCGATCTGGGCGGCATCCCCACCGAGATCATCGTGGTCGACGACGAACAAAAACCCGACGTCGCCGCCAACAAGGCCCGCGAACTGGTCGAGCGGAACGGCGCGGACATCGTGGTCGGGCCGATCTTCTCCAACGTCGCGGGCGCCATCGTGCAGCCGGTGACGCAGGGGGGCGGCATCCTGATCAGCCCGAATGCCGGCCCGTCGAACCTGGCCGGGGCGGAATGCAACAAGGCCTTCTTCGCGACGTCCTATCAGAACGACCAGATGCACGAGGTGATGGGCGCCCATGCACAGGCGCAGGGGTTCCAGAACGTCTTCCTGCTGGCCCCGAACTATCAGGCCGGGCAGGACGCGCTGGCGGGCTTCAAGAAAAGCTATACCGGCGGCGTCGCGGGCGAAATCTTCACCCAGATGGGTCAGCTGGACTATTCCGCCGAACTGGCCCAGATCGCCGCGATGCAGCCCGATGCGGTCTTTGCCTTCATGCCGGGCGGCATGGGTGTGAACCTCGTGCGCCAGTATCGCCAGGCGGGGCTGGAGGGCATCCCGTTCCTGTCGGCCTTCACCGTGGACGAGGCGACGCTGCCCGCGCAGGCCGAGGCGGCCCTGGGCTTCTTTGCCGGGTCGAACTGGGCGCCCGATCTGGACACGCCCGAAAACGCCGCCTTCGTGGCGGCCTATGAGGCGAAATACGGCCATGTGCCCGGCGTCTATGCGATGCAGGGCTATGACGCGGCCCGCCTGATCGACGGCGCGCTGCGCGAGGCGGGCGGCACCGACCGCGACGCGCTGATCGCGGCGCTGGAGGGGGCGCCCTTCACCTCGGTCCGCGGCGATTTCAGCTTTGGTCCCAACCACTTCCCGATCCAGGACTTCTACCTGACCACGGTCGTGCAGCGCGAGGACGGCAAGTTCGCCACCTCGGTCGTCGAGAAGATCTTCGACGACTATCAGGACAACTATGCCGCCAACTGCCAGGTGAACTGAACCGATGACCAGCCTGTTCCTGCTGCAGCTGCTGAACGGGGTGCAGCTGGGGGTCCTGCTGTTCCTGATCGCCGCCGGGCTGACCCTGGTCTTCGGGATCATGGATTTCGTGAACCTGGCCCATGGCGTGATCTACATGGTCGGCGCCTATCTGGTGGTGATGTTCGCGGGCCTGACCGGCAGCTATGGGCTGGGCCTCCTGCTGACCCTGCCCGCGACGCTGGTCATCGGGCTGGTGCTGGAGGCGTTGATCTTTCGCAGGCTCTATGACCGCCCGCATCTGGATCAGGTGCTGGCGACCTTCGGGCTGGTCATGGTGGTGACGGAACTGGTCAAGATCATCTGGGGCCAGTCGCCGCTGTCGATCCTGCCGCCCGACGCGCTGTCGGGGTCGGTGCCGCTGGTGGGCGCGCTGCGCTATCCGGTGTTCCGGCTGGTGGTGATCGCGGCGGGGCTGGCGGTCGCCGTGGGGCTGTGGCTGGTCATCACGCGGACCCGCATCGGCATGCGCCTGCGGGCGGGCGCCACCAACCGCGCGATGGTGGGCGCGCTTGGCGTCGATATCGGGCGGCTGTTCACCGTCATCTTCGCCTTTGGCGCGATGCTGGCGGGGTTCGCGGGGGCGATGGTGGCACCCATCCTGTCGGTCGATCCGGGCATGGGGGAAAGCGTGCTGATCCTGGCCTTCGTGGTGATCGTCATTGGCGGTATCGGCTCGGTCAAGGGCGCCTTCGCGGGCGCGCTGCTGGTGGGGATCGTCGACACGTTGGGCCGCAGCTTCGGCCCGATCATCCTGCGCGCGGTGATGGAGCCCTCCGCCGCCGCCCAGACCGGGCGCGTGCTGGCGCCGATGCTGGTCTATGTGCTGATGGCCGCGATCCTGGCCGCCCGGCCGCAGGGCCTGTTCGGAGCGCGCCCATGACCCGCTGGCTGATGCGCCGCCGGGTGGCGGCCTGGGCGATCTTCGGCGGTTTCGCCCTGTTGCCGCTGATCGCGGCGATGACGGGGGACCCCTATCTGGTCGTCGTGGCGACGCGCATCCTGGCCTTTGCCATGGCGGCCTTGGCGCTGGACCTGATCCTGGGCTATGGCGGCATGGTCAGCTTTGGCCACGCGGCCTATCTGGGCATCGGCGCCTATGCGGTGGCGATCCTGTCGCGCGCGGGCATCACCGATCTGGGCGCGCATCTGGGCGTGGCGGTGGTCGCGGGGGCGGGTTTCGCGCTGGTCACCGGGGCGATCAGCCTGCGCACGCGGGGCATCTATTTCATCATGATCACGCTGGCCTTCGCGCAGATGGCCTATTTCTTCTTCGTCTCGCTCTCGGCCTATGGCGGCGATGACGGGGTGACGCTGACGGCGCGCTCGACCGTGCTGGGGCAGGACTGGCTGGCCGACGACCGGGTGCTGTACTATGCGGCGCTGGCGATGCTGGCGGGGCTCTATCTGCTGTGTGTCGCGATCACCGGGTCGCGGTTCGGCCGCGTGCTGACGGGGGCGCGGGAAAACCCGCTGCGGATGCAGGCGGTGGGCTTCACCCCCTTCCGGTTCCAGCTGACGGCCTTCGTCATCTCGGGTGCGATGACGGCCATCGCCGGGGTGATCCTGGCCAATCAGGCCAGCTTCGTCTCGCCCTCCTACATGAACTGGCACCGCTCGGGGGAACTGGTGGTGATGGTTGTCCTGGGCGGCATCGGCAACCTGCTGGGCGCCATCGCCGGGGCCACGCTGGCGCTGCTGCTGGAGGAATGGCTGGCGCTCTTCACCGAACATTGGCGGCTGATCTTCGGCGCGCTCCTGATCCTGGTCGTGCTGTTCTCGCGCGACGGGCTGACGGGGCTTTTCAGGGGGCGCGCAAAATGAGCCTTCTCTCGGTGCGCGGGTTGCGCAAATCCTATGGCGCGCTGAAGGTCACCGACGATCTGGGCCTGGAGGTCACCGAAGGGGAACTCCACGCCATCATCGGCCCGAACGGCGCGGGGAAATCCACGCTGATCGCGCAGCTCTCGGGGCAGGCGGGGTCGGATGCGGGCTCGGTCCGCTTTGCGGGGGCCGAGATGATGGGTCGTCCCATGCCCGCGCGGGTCCGGGCGGGCATGTCGCGCAGCTTCCAGATCACCTCGATCCTGCCGGGCTTCACCGTGCTGGAGAACGTGGCCACCGCGGTGCAGGCCCATGCGGGCAGCAGCTTCCGCTTCTTCGCCCCGGTCGCACGGGACACCGGCCTGAACGCACAGGCGCGGGACGCGCTGTCTCGCGTGGGTCTGGCCGACCGCGCCGACACCCGCGCCGGCAGCCTGTCGCATGGAGAGAAGCGCGCGCTGGAACTGGCCATCGCGCTGGCCACGCGGCCGCGCCTGCTGCTGCTGGACGAGCCCTTGGCCGGGACCAGCGGGGCCGAGGCGGAACGCCTGGTCCAGGTCATGGCGGGCCTGAAGAGGCAGGTGACGCTGGTGCTGATCGAACATGACATGGACGCGGTCTTTGCGCTGGCCGACCGGGTCAGCGTGCTTGTCTATGGCCGGATCATCGCGACCGGCACGCCCGATCAGGTTCGCGCCGACCCGGCGGTGCGCGCCGCCTATCTGGGGGATGCGTGATGCTGGTCGTCGAGGGGCTGCAGGCCGGTTACGGAGAGGCGCAGGTCCTCCACGACATCCACCTGTCGGTCGGGCAGGGGCAGGTGGTGACCCTGCTGGGCCGCAACGGCATGGGCAAGACGACGACGATCAGCACGATATTCGGCCTGCTGGCGGCACGGGGCGGGCGCGTCAGCATAGACGGGCGCGACGTGACCCGCGCCGCACCGCACCGCATCGCGCGCGCGGGCCTGGGCCTGGTCCCCGAGGGGCGGCAGGTGTTTCCGACGCTGGACGTGCGCGAGAACCTGATCGCCACCGCGCGCCCCGGACACTGGACCCTGTCGCGCGTCCTTGAGCTGTTCCCGCGCCTGTCCGAACGCATGGGCCACAAGGGCAGCGAACTGTCTGGCGGCGAGCAGCAGATGCTGGCCATCGGCCGGGCGCTGATGACCAACCCCCGCCTGATCGTGCTGGACGAGGCGACCGAGGGCCTGGCCCCCCTGATCCGGGACGAGATCTGGTCCTGCCTGACGCGCCTGAAGGACCAGGGCGAGGCGATCCTGATCGTGGACAAGAACCTGTCGGCCCTGACCCGCTTTGCCGACCATCATGTGGTGATCGAGAAGGGCCGCACCGTCTGGTCCGGCGACAATGCGCAGCTTTTGAACGATTCCGCTGTGGCAGAACGGCATCTGGGCGTCTGACGGACGCACATCCCCCTTTACCGGCGCGGCCTGCGCGACATAATAAGATGCATTGGTCTGCGGCGACTGCCGCCCGTTTTTTTCAGGAATTCATCATGCGTCCGTCCGCGCGAATCGTGACCCTTGGTCTTGCTTTCGCGCCGCTGATGCTGGCCGCCTGCCGCGTCGATGCCGGCGGAGGCGGTGAGGCACCAACCGTCCAATGCGCCCCGGCCCAAGGTGTGGACATGGTCCAGGCCGATGCCCTGTGCCACGCGCTGCGCGCCCAGGACCCCAAGGGCGGGATTCGCCTGCGTGTCCTGGCCACGGGGCTCACGGCGTTGTCCGCACAGCTGAACCGCGTGACCGACCAGGGCGACCGGCCCGGCCAGCGGATGGATTTCAGCGTCACGGACCGGGACCTGCAGCCCGACGATTTCATCAGCTTTGCCCGCGACCTGCTGCGATACGGGTTGCCCGATTAGGAAAGAGCCGCACGCATGTGCCAGATCTGCGCCAACCTTCGTCCCTATGACAAATCCTGCGCCGGGTCGGAGTTCGCGGGTTCCACCGTCGATCTGCTCAGCGCGACGCTGCGCGAACAGGGCGACGCGCCGGGGGGGCGGGGAACCCCCTATCGCATGGCGCCGGGGGACGTGTTCAACGGCACGGTCGGATTTTCGGGCGACAATGACTGGGTGGCCGTCCGTCTGGAGGCCGGCACGACCTATCGGATCGCCCTGAACGGCATCAGCCTGTCGGACCCCCTGCTGGAACTGCGCGGCCCCGATGGCCGCGTGGTCGCCGTGAACGACGACGGGGGGCCGGGGCTGGACAGCCTGATCACCATCGCGCCCACGCAGACCGGGACCTATTACGTGAACGCGGGCGCCTATTCCGCGGGCACCGGCAGCTATCAGCTGGTCGTGACCGAGGCGCCCGTGCCCCGGCCTGCCCCGATGGCAGAGCTGGCCACCTATCTGACCGACGGCTTCTGGGCCGATACCGGACAGTCCGCGCGGTCCTTCGACATGTCGCGCGACAACATCATCACCTATGACTTCAGCGGCCTGACGCCGCAGGGCCGGGCGCTGGCGCGCGACGCGATGCAGGCCTGGTCGGCGGTCGCCAACCTGCGCTTCGTCGAACAGCGCGCCGATGCCGACATCACCTTCGACGACAACCAGGACGGGGCCTTTGCCCAGTCGACGATCATGGGCGGGCGCATCCTGCGGTCGTCGATCAACGTCTCCACGGACTGGATTTCGCAGGATGGCGCACGCATCGGCACCTATTCCTATCAGACCTACGTGCATGAGATCGGCCACGCGCTGGGCCTGGGGCACCAGGGCCCCTATAATGGCAGCGGCAATTTCGCCGATGACGCTTGGTTCGTGAACGACAGCTGGCAGGCCTCTGTGATGTCCTATTTCGGCCAAGAGGAAAACCCCAACATCGCCGCCAGCGGCGCCTATCTGGCGTCGCTGATGCCCGCCGACATCATCGCCATCCAGCGCCTGTACGGCGCCGCGGGTGCGGGGTCGCTGACCGCGGGCAACACCGTCTATGGCGTGGGCCATACGCTGGGCAGCAGCTGGCTGGGGCGCGTGTTCTCGGCCCAGGACGGGGGCTCTCACCAGACCGTCCAGAACGCGCGCGGCGTGGCGATGACCATCTATGACGCAGGCGGCCATGACGTTCTGAACTTCTCCAACGACGATCAGGCGCAGCGGGTCGATCTGCGCCCCGGGGCCATGTCGGACATCTATGGCCTGCGCGGCAATCTGCAGATCGCCCAGAACACCGTGATCGAGGGCTATGTCGCGGGATTGGGCAATGACGCGGTCCATGGCAACGCTGCCGGCAACGTCCTGCGCGGCATGGGCGGCCACGATCGGCTGTCGGGCGGATGGGGCAACGACATCCTGCATGGCGGCGCGGGGAACGACACGCTGCTGGGGGATGTCGGTGCGGACCGGCTGTTCGGCGATGCCGGGAACGACGTGCTGACCGACCTGCAGGGCGACAATGCGATGGCGGGCGGGACAGGGGACGATCACCTGACCGCGGGGGCCGGACGCGACAGCCTTTATGGCGACGACGGCGCGGACATCATCCTGGCGGGGGCGGGCGACGACTTGATCCGCGGCGGGGCGGGGTTCGACACGATCCGCGCCGGTGCCGGCCATGATCGGGCCGAGGGAGGCCTGGGCAACGACATCGTCGATGGCGGCTGGGGCAACGACCGCCTGTTCGGCCAACAGGGCAACGACACGATGGTCGGCGGGCTGGGGGCCGATTCGATGGCGGGCGGACTGGGCGCGGACACGTTCCGGTTTTTCTCTGCCGCCGACAGCAGCCTAGCCGCGCCGGACCTGATCGTCGATTTCGACCCCGATCGGGATGTTATCGACCTGCGGGCGCTGGATGTCGACTATGTCGGACGCGGGCCGCTGGCGGGGGATGCCTCGGTGCGGTGGGACCACGCGAACGGGATGACCCGCGTGCTGGTCGACGTGGACGGCGACCGCCTGCCTGACATGCTGATTCGCCTGAGCGGCAGGCTGCAGCTGGACGCCGACAGCTTCCTGCTGTGAGGCGGCCCGCGCGGGGCTTGCAAATTCCCCGCGACCGGGTCCATCTGCCTGCCAACACCGATGACAAGGACCGGCCATGGCATATGCACAGACCCTGACCACCCGCCCCGGATTGGGCCTTCCCGGAACCGGCGCACTGGTTGTCCTGGCGCTTGGCACCATCGCGCTGGCGCTGACCCAGGGGGCGGCGCAGGGCGCGCTGTTCCTGGTGGGCGGCGCCTTGGGAATGTCGCTGTACCATGCGGCGTTCGGGTTCACCTCCGCGTGGCGCGTGTTCATCTTGGACCGCCGGGGCAGGGGCCTTCGGGTGCAGATGCTGCTGCTGGCCATGGCGGTGGTGCTGTTCTTTCCGGCCCTGGCATCGGGAACGCTGTTTGGGAACGAGGTGCGGGGGCTGGTCTCTCCGGCCGGGCTGGGGGTGATCGCGGGGGCGTTCATCTTCGGCATCGGCATGCAGCTGGGCGGCGGCTGCGCCTCCGGCACGCTGTTCACCGCCGGGGGCGGCAATGCGCGGATGCTGATCACGCTGGTCTTCTTCATCGTGGGGTCGGTGCTGGGCACCGTCCATTTCGACTGGTGGGCCAGCCTGCCCGCGCTGGAGCCTGTCGCCTTGTGGCAGCCGCTTGGTCCCTGGGGCGGGATCGCGCTGTCTCTGGCCATCTTCGGGGCGATCGCGCTGATCACGATGCGGGTCGAACGCAACCGCCACGGCACGCTGGAGCAGCCCCCCGAAAGTGAGCGTCACGGCATGGCGCGCTGGCTGCGCGGGCCCTGGCCGCTGGTCGGTGGCGCGGTGGCGCTGGTGGTGCTGAACTTCCTGACGCTGGCGATCTCGGGGCGGCCTTGGGGCATCACCTCGGCCTTTGCGCTGTGGGGGGCCAAGATCGCGCAGGCCATCGGCATCGACCCCACCGCCTGGGGCTACTGGCAGCGGCCCGCCAATGCCGAGGCGCTGCAGTCAAGCGTGTTCTCGGACGTCACCTCGGTCATGGATTTCGGCATCATCGCGGGGGCCATGCTGGCCGCGTCGCTGGCCGGTCGGTTCGCGCCGTCGCTGCGGATCCCGCTGCGGTCGGTGATCGCCGCGGTCGTGGGCGGGCTGATGCTGGGTTACGGCGCGCGCATCGCCTATGGCTGCAACATCGGGGCCTATTTCTCGGGGATCGCGTCGGGCAGCCTGCACGGTTATCTGTGGGCGGTGGCGGCATTCGCGGGCAACATGCTGGGCGTGGCCCTGCGCCCGTGGTTCTTCATGGAACGCCGCACCAGCCGCGCCGACGGCTGAGATGGACTGGCTGGACTCCGTCGACGCCTATTGCGAACGCACCGGGCCGGAATACTGGTCCGAACCCGTCAATGCGCTGACCAACCTGGCCTTTCTGCTGGCGGCTCTGGTCATGGCGCGGCGCCTGCGGGGACCGGGCATGGCGACGGGGCACGTGCTGGCCGGGGTGCTGTTCGTCATCGGGCTGGGGTCCTGGCTGTTTCACACCCATGCCAACGGACTGACCGGGCTGATGGACGTCCTGCCGATCCTGACGTTCATCCTGATCTACGTGTTTGCCGCCACACGCGACTATCTGGGCGCCCGGCCTTGGGTCGCGGCGCTGGTGACGGCTGGGTTCATCCCCTATGCGGCGATCACGGTGCCGCTGTTCGCGCAGGTGCCGGGGCTGGGATCGTCGGCCAGCTATGCCCCGGTGCCGGTGCTGATCCTGGCCTATGCGGTCCTGCTGCGGAACCGCCAGCCGCGCGTGGCGCGGGGCCTGGCGATCGGGGCGGGGCTGCTGACGCTGTCGCTGACCTTCCGCACGCTGGACCAGGCCAGCTGCGCCGTGCTGCCCATCGGCACGCATTTCATGTGGCACATCCTGAACGCGACCATGCTGGCATGGATGATCGAGGTCTGGCGGCGGCATCGGATCGGTTAGGGGATCTTGGTGCACCCGAAGGGATTCGAACCCCTGGCCTCTGCCTTCGGAGGGATTACGACTAGCTCCGTCGATTACCGAAAGGGGCACGCCATGATGCGCTATGTTACTGTAAATAAAAAGGAATTTGATTTCCTTCGCCGACAAGCCTATCCTTCTGTTCGCCACGGTTTTCGCCCTGCTGCTTACGTGGTGCTTACGCGGGTTTTCGGGCATGTGACGGAGGAAGTCCATGGCTAAACTTACAAAACGCGTCGTCGATGCGGCGGAAAGCCGTCGCAGTGATTACGTGATCTGGGACGATGAGCTACCCGGTTTCGGGCTTCGTGTCTTCACATCAGGCAAGCGCAGCTATGTGATCCAGTATCGCCAGGGAGGACGGTCGCGGCGCTACACCATCGGCCTGCATGGTATCTGGACGCCAGAACTGGCCCGCCAGGAGGCCAAGGTCCAACTTGGCAGGATCGCGCGCGGCGAAGACCCGGCCGAGGAAAAGCAGCTCGATCGCAAGTCCATGTCGGTCAAGGAACTCTGCACTCTTTATCTGAATGACATGAACGCCGGTCTCATCATGGGGAAAGGCGGCCGTCCAAAGAAGCACAGCACGATTGTGACCGATACCGGGCGGATCAACCGGCACATCATCCCGCTCTTGGGCAGTCGGCGGGTGCGTGACTTGACCAAATCCGACGTCAACAAGCTCCTCAAAGACGTCATGGCGGGTAAAACTCGGATTTCGGTCAAGACCGATAAGCTTAGAGGCAGGGCCATTGTCCGCGGCGGTCCTGGGACTGCCGCTCGAACCGTCAGCCTTCTCGGCGGTATTCTTACCTATGCCGTCGATGCTGGGATCATCGAGCGGAACCCGGCGCATGGCATCAAGAAACCGAAGGATAACGTCCGCAAGCGTCGGCTGTCCGAGGCGGAGTATCGCCTACTTGGTGTCTTGCTGCGCAAAGCAGCGCAGAACGAGAATTATGCCATGACCGTCGAGATCATCCGCCAGATCACCATGACGGGTTGCCGCCGATCGGAAATGATCGGGCTAAGCTGGAGCGAAGTTGACGCCCAAGCCAGTTGCCTGCGCCTTGAAGACAGCAAGGAAGGCTATTCCATTCGGCCCATCGGGCTGCCTGTCGTGGAGTATCTGGAAGAGCGCGCCAAGTCGCGTATCGGCACTTATGTGTTTCCCGGCCGTGATGAGGACAGAGCGTTCGGCAGCTTCCCCAATCACTGGAAGAAGATCTTCACGGACTCCCCGCTTGCCGATGTCACTCCCCACGTTCTTCGCCATAGCTTCGCGAGCATAGCGAATGATCTCGGGTTCACGGAGATCACCATCGCCGCTCTCGTCGGTCACGCCAAGGGGTCTGTCACGAGCAATTACATCCACACCGTCGACACGGCCCTCATCATGGCGGCCGACACGATTGCTGGCTACATTCAGGGCCTGCTCGATGGCATCGAGTTCAAGCAGACCGCCTACGCGCTGGATCGGGACTCCCGGAAGACGTCGCTCGCGCGCTTCCTTCAGAAGGCAGCAGGCAACGACGACAGAACCGCCGACGTGGCGCAGCCTCTGGCGGCTTGAGGATGGCGGAAACGGCTGGCGGATCGTGGGTCAGCCTTGAAATTGGGGCGCCTCCAATATATATTCCGACACATCGGAAGATTTATTGGTTGGAGGCGTCCATGCCCGCGACTGAAATGCTGAAGGCCACGGAGGCGGCCGTGGTCGCCCGCGTCAGCCTGCGCGATGTCAATCGCGTCATCGACGAGCGCATCCTGCCCGAAACGCTGGTCTCGGTCGAAAACGGACGTTTCGTGCTAGGGGCCGCCTGCACCCTGATCGCCTTCTATTTCGAGAGCGCCAAACGGCTGACCTCGGAGGAACGCCTGTTCGCCATCCGCTCCGCCGAGCCACGGTTGCGGCGCTGGAACCGCGCAGCCACCGAGGCCATGCTGAAAGCCGACTGGACCGTTCGCCACGACTTCCTGACCATCGACCTTCTGCCCTTCTTCGAGCGTTCCGTCGCACGGCTGGAACGGCTGGACGCCGCGCGCGAGGTGGTCACCATCTCCGATGACATCATGGGCGGCACCCCGGTCATCAGCGGCACGCGCGTTCCGGTTCACGACGTCGCGGCCGCATTGGCGGCGGGCGTCCCCGCCAAGGAGATCCTTGAGGATTATCCGTCTCTGACCGAGGACAGGCTGGAATTGGCCGCGCTCTATGCGGAGGCCAACCCCCTTCGCGGACGGCCGAAGCCGCTCATCGCCAGACTGCCCGAAGGTGCGCGCATCCTCTCGGATCATCGCGTGCCGCGCAGGCGAGCCGGATGAAGTTCCTGATCGACGAATGCCTCAGCCCGAAGCTGACCGAGCTGGCTCACCAGAGGGGGCATGGGGAATCGTCCCATGTCGTCTGGCTGGGCCGCTCGGGCGCGAAGGACTGGGATCTCATCCCCCTCATCGTAACCGTCCGGCGTGACCGCTATCCGTTCCAGCGCCACGGCATCAGGTCATCGACCTTGGTGATCTTGTAGTCGGGAATGCGGGCGAGAGTGTCAGCGAGCCAGGCGTGGGGATCGACGGCGTTGAGCTTGGCCGTTTCGATCAGGGTGTAGGCGATGGCAGCGGCGTTGCCGCCCGCCTCGGAGCCGACGAAGAGGTAGTTCTTCCGCCCGAGGGCGATGGCGCGCATGCCGCGTTCGGCGGTGTTGTTGTCCAACTCCAGGATGCCGTGGTCGAGGTAGGGGCGCAGGCGGTCCATTCGGGTCAGGGCATAGCGGATGGCGGCCGCGAGCGGGGATTTGCCCGAGATTTCCGTCAGTCTCATGGCCAGCCATCGCTGCAGATCGTCGAAGACCGGGGCGGCGTGAGCTTTGCGGAGTTCCGTGCGGCGGTCTGGCGGCGACCCTCGGGCTTCTTTCTCGACGGCGTAGAGCTGTGCGATCCGGCCGATGGCCTCTCCGGCGATCGGGGAGCCCTGCGACCGATGGATATCGACGAACTTTCGCCGGACATGGGCCATGCAGGCGACCTCGCGGATGGTGCCGGAGCGGTAGAGATCCTCGAACCCGGCATAACCGTCGGCGTGCATCCAGCCGCGGAAGCGGGCGAGGTGGTCCTTGGGATGCTGGCCCTTGCGGTCACCGGAGAAGCGATACCATGCCGCCGGTGGGGCCTGCCCGCCCCAAGGGCGTTCGTCGCGCGCATAGGTCCAGAGCCGGGCGGTCTGGGTCTTGCCGGTGCCGGGCGCCAGCATGCTGATCGGCGTGTCGTCGGCGAAGATCGCCTCGGCTGAGAAGACATGGCGCCCGATGGCGTCGGCCAGCGGCTCCAACAGGGCCGTGCTCTTGCCCACCCAGTCGGCCAGGGTGGACCGGTCCAGGTCGAGACCTTCGCGCTCGAAGATCTGGCTCTGGCGGTAGAGCGGAAGGTGGTCGGCATACTTGCTCACCAAGACATGGGCGAGGAGGCCCGGCCCCGGGCGACCGCGCTCGATCGGGCGCGAGGGCAGTGGGGACTGCACGAAGCGTTCACAGCACGAGCAGGTCAGCCGAGGGCGGACAAGCCGGTTCACGATGAACCGCCCGGGAACGTATTCCAGCTCTTCCGTCACATCTTCCCCGATCCGGCGCAGGCGCCCGCCGCAATCGGCACAGGCATCTGTGCTCGGTGTCAGCTCCACCTCCATTCGCGGGATGTGGTCCGGGATCGGACGACGCTTGGGTTTGTCCTTCTCCTCGATGTCCGGCAGCTTCATCCGCGCGGTCATCGCGGCGGCGGCGATCTCGCTGGTCTCAAGGGCCAGCTGCAACTGTTCCGCCGTCTCGGACGACGCACCAAACCGGTGCGCCCGGTGCCCGGCCAGCTGATGCCGGAGCTTCTCGATCAGGATCGCCTGGGCCTTCACCTCGGCCAGAAGCCGCGCGGTGAAGCTGCGCAGCTCCTCGGGGTCTTCCGGCAATGTCAGGGCCTGGGTGAGCATGCGGAAAGTTTATCCCACTGTATTACTTGTGGGAATCACTGATTGCAGGCGCCGTGGACTATCCCGCCGCCAGAGGCCGCCACGTCCGTTCCGGTGCCCGCCAGTCGATGCCTTCCAGCAGCATCGACAGTTGCGCAGGCGACAAAGCCACCTTGCCCTCCTTGGCCGAGGGCCAGACGAACCGACCCTTCTCCAGCCGCTTCATGAACATGCACGCGCCTTGGCCATCCCACCAGATCACCTTCACCAGATCGCCCCGACGGCCACGGAAGACGAACAGATGCCCGGCGAACGGGTCCTGCTTCAGCACCGCCTCGGCCTGCGCCGCCAGTGCCGTGAACCCCTTGCGCATGTCGGTGGCGCCCGCCGCCAGCCAGACCCGCGTGTTCGCCGGAACCGGGATCACGCCGTCACGCCCCGGATCAGCCGCGCCAGAGCCTCGGGATCATAGCTCCCGCTGATGCGCATCCGGTGCCCGCCCGCCAATTCGATCTCGATGTGGTTGTGGGCGGCAGGTGTTGCCCGGGCAGACCTGGTCTCCGCGACAATCTCCACAGGCAGAAAGCGCGCCTCCTCTGACGGGGGAAGAGCCGAGGCGGGGTCCGGCGCGTAACGGCGATCGCGCAGCCACTTGAAGATCAAGTTCGCATTCACCGCGTAGCGCCGCGCCACCTGGGCGACCGATACCCCCGGCGCCGCCGTCTGGAAGCAGATCGACCGCTTCTCCTCATCCGTCCAAAGCCGCTTCGTCCGACGCGCCACGTCATCACCACAGTGTCCACTATCAATGGTGGACACTATCCCGCACTCTCACACCGCGGCAGAGCGGTTAGACCGGACGGTTACCCCTCATCATCGAGGACGACTGGACCTTCGTGACCCGCAATTCCGTCGATTTCCGGGGCGCAGCCTCGCGCCCCGGCGAGAAAGGGCAATATGCCCGTGTCGATCTGCATGCCGGCCTGGTCTGCCTCAATGGCCCCGAGGGTATGACGCGAGCCCTCCAGTTGGAGTTGTTCGAGCAAGCCCTGCTCGAACTTGACGCCGATCCAGACCTTGTGAACCAGGTGCTTGAAGTCACGCTGGAGGACGATGACCATCTGCGTGTTATCCGATATGCGCTCCCCTCGGAGCCGGACCAGAGAACCTGACGGGAGCGCGATCAGCGCTCACGCGGCCAAGCCGCGTGCATGTCGTCGATCACATAGGCATGGGCATGGCGTCGACCATGCCCAGCTTCTGCGAGATGCGGATGGTCGGCCGACAGATCGGCATGACCGTGTTCAAGCACCTCTGGATCGTCGGCAGGCCAGACGGCGAAGCCGATGCCGATCGCGACAGCGGCCAGCGCGGCCAGAATGATCGCCGTCATCGGCAGGCCGAGCGTCGCGCCGGCCCACCCGGCAAGCGGATAGGCGATCAGCCAGCAGGCATGGGAAAGCGCGAACTGCGCGGCGAACAGCGCCGGCCGGTCTTCGGGATTGGCCGAGCGCCGGAGCAGCCGGCCGGATGGCGTCTGTGCCGTGGAATAGCCGACACCGAGCAGGAACCACAGCGGCAACAGCCAGCCGTAGCCCGGCAGCGCCGCCGCCGCCAGTGTTCCCACCGCCAGCAGCGATGCGCCACCGAGCATCGCCGTTCGATCTGGAATCGAGTCCAGCAGCTTCGGCAGCGCAAGCGCCGCGACCATCGAGCCGCCACCGAACGCCGCGAGGGCCAGGGCCATCGCCTGGTTGTCGAGGCCATAGACAGCCTGCACGTAAACGACCGTATTCACGATCACCAGCGCGCCCGCCGAGGCGACTGCGAGGTTGATCGCCAGCAGCCCGCGCAGGCGCGGCGTCGCCAGATAGATGCGGATGCCGCGCGTCGTGCGGTCGTAGATACCACGAGGTTTCGACGGTTTCGGACTCGGCAGGACGACCGAGATCACCAGAGCCGCCGAGACGAGGAAGCCGATCACCGTGCCGGCGAATAGGCTATGGAACGAGATGAAGGCGAGAAGTGCCGCCGCCAGCATCGGACTGACGACGCTTTCCAGATCGTAGGCCAGCCGGGAGAGCGACAGCGCGCGCGTGTATTCCTTCTCGTCCGGCAGGATGTCGGGGATCGTCGCCTGGAAGGTCGGCGTGAAGGCGGCCGAGGCCGATTGCAGCACGAAGATCAGAACATAGACCTGCCAAATCTCGGTGACGAAAGGCAGGAAAACGGCAACGGCGGCGCGGACGAGATCGAGCGCCACCAGCATGGCGCGCCGCGGCACACGCTCGGCGAATGCCGATGCGACCGGCGCGACACCGACATAGGCGATCATCTTGATGGCGAGCGCGGTCCCCAGCACCGCGCCGGCCTCCGCCCCCGCCAGTTCGAAAGCCAGCAGGCCCAGCGCCACCGTCGCAAGGCCGGTTCCCACCAGTGCGATGACCTGTGCCAGAAAGAGGTGGCGATAGGTCCGGTTTTCGAGGATCGCCAACATCACAGATACTTCGCTATTTCCTTGAACTCGTCGATCGACTGCCGCCGATCACGCCCGAGCGGCCCGACCACTTCTTCGAGGCAATGGTCGAGGTGATCCTGAATCAGTGTCTTCTTGGCCTGGGCGATAGCCTTCTCGACGGCATGGAGCTGCTGGGCGATGTCGAGGCACGGCCGCCCGCCCTCGATCATCTCGATGACGCCGCGAAGATGACCATCGGCGCGCTTCAGCCGCTTGACGATCTCCGGGTGGGATTGGTGAGTTTGGGATGGCTTGGTCATCGTCATATCCTATCCCCCTGTAGGGGATATACCAAGATGGTCGAACGTCGAAAGCAGGTTGCTCGTTTGGCTATAGCGGCAGGTGAAGTCAGGTATTGCTTACTTGCACTTCTACGCTTTTGCGGTTGTCGGTTCTTGCGGGGGAAAGCCTTCCCCCTGGCCGGCACTGCGTTGCCGGCACACCCCCTTCTGCGGGGAGACCCCGCAACGCCCCCTGGGTAGGTCTCAGCCGGACTCAGTGATGTGGTGGACGCGCTCGCCTCGCGATACACTGTCCCAATGCCTATACTTCATCTCATCTGTGGGCTTCCCGGCTCGGGCAAGACCACATTGGCACGGCAGCTTGAGAATCAGGGAAAGGGGCTTCGCCTCTCTCCCGATGAATGGATGTCCACGCTCGGATTCCAGCTCTACGACGAGGGCGGCCGCGCGCGTGTCGAGCAGTTGCAATGGCGTCTGGCCCAACGCCTTCTGGCCGCCGGAAACGACGTCATTCTGGAGAACGGCTTCTGGTCAAGAGAGGAGCGCGATTCCTACCGGGCGGTTGCGCAGTCGCTCGGCTGCGAGACCCGGCTTCACTATCTCGACGTCCCCGTCGAGGAGTTGCAGCGTCGGATCATCGCCCGCAACCGCGATGCGCCTGCCGATGCGGCTGTCGATCCGAACGATCTTCTCGCTTGGTCGAAGATGTTCGAACCGCCGACCACGGACGAACTTGCGGTTGGGCACGGCACCGCGCCGCCGTGATCGGCGGCAGCGCCGCTTTAGAGTGAGAGTGCAGACGGGGTTTGCCGTGACGGGTTGAGGGCTGGAGAAGAGGTCTCCGGCGCCCGTCGCGGAGAACCGCGATGTCCAGATACGACCATACCCCCCGTTCCGGCGCGGATCGGGCGAACCTTTACGACGAGATCACCGACAAGATCATCGCCGAGCTTGAGGCCGGGCGCTTTCCTTGGGTCCAGCCCTGGGGCAAGGCCACGGCCCAGGCCCCGCTCGGCCTGCCGCAGAACGCCAGCACCGGCCGCGCCTATAGCGGCATCAATATCCTCATCCTGTGGGGCGCCGTCGTCCAGCACGGCTTCCCCGGACAGGGCTGGCTCACCTTCCGCCAGGCGCTTTCGCTCGGCGGCAATGTCCGCAAGGGCGAGTGCGGCACAACCGTCGTCTATGCCGATCGCTTCACGCCCGAGGACGAGAAGCGGCGGGCGCGAGAGACCGGCGAGGAACCGGGGAAGATCCCGTTCCTGAAGCGGTTCACGGTGTTCAACACCGCGCAGTGCGAGGGCCTGCCCGAGGACATTGCCGTGGCCATGCCGCCTCCGCCATCCGGACTGGTCGAGCCGAGGGTCGAGGCGCTCATCAAGGCGACCGGCATCGACTTCCGCATCGGCGGCGACCGCGCCTACTACGTCCCGGCCCTCGACCATGTGGTCGTTCCGCCGCCGCAAGCCTATTTCGAGCCGATCAACTGGCACCGGACGGCCCTGCATGAGCTGGGTCATGCGACAGGCCATGCGTCCCGGCTGAACCGCGATTTTTCCGGTTCCTTCGGCACCAGGAAATACGCTTTCGAGGAGCTGGTGGCGGAAATCTCGGCCGCCTTCTGCTGTGCCTCCCTCGGCATTGTGCCGACCGTCCGCCATGCGGATTACATCGCCTCCTGGCTCGAAGTGCTGCGCGAGGACAACCGGGCCGTCGTCCGCGCTGCCTCGCAGGCGAGCAAAGCGGCCGACTGGATTTTGTCCTTCCTGCCAGATGCGGACGGGCTCGGTGCGGCCGACGATGAGCGGGAGGCAGCATGATGAACGCGCTCGCCTTTCCCGGCTCGATCCCCGATCCTGCGCAGGCGGCCGAGATCCGCCTGCGTGTCCTCAGCCTCGGCGCCGGCGTCCAGTCGACCACGCTCGCCCTCATGGCTGCCCATGGCGAGATCGGCCCGATGCCGGATTGCGCGATCTTCGCGGACACCGGCTGGGAGCCGAACGCGGTCTATGAGCATCTTGCCTGGCTGGGATCGCCGAATGTCCTGCCATTCCCCATCCATATCGTCTCGGCCGGGGATATCCGCGCCGATCTGCTCACCGGCGCACGCGGCGAGCGGTGGGCCTCGATCCCCGCCTTCACACGCACGGTCGCGCCCGCTGGGACTGAACTACCCGTCTATGATGAAGACGAGAACGGCGAACCCGTCATTGTCGGTTCCCGCGTCCTGGCAGGTGAGCGGATCAGCATTGGCATGATCCGCCGCCAATGCACCAAGGACTACAAGATCACCCCAATCCGGCGGAAGGTGCGCGAACTCCTTGGCATTGCGGGGCGCCGCTCGCCCGGATCGCCAGTCGCCGAGCAATGGATCGGGATTTCTCTCGACGAGGCGTTGCGCATGAAGCCCTCGTTTGAGGACTGGCAGGTCAACCGCTGGCCCCTGATCGAACGGGGCATGACCCGCCAGGACTGCCTGCGCTGGCTGGAGCGGCATGGCTATCCTCTCCCGCCCAAGAGCGCCTGCATCGGCTGCCCGTTCCATTCCAATGCCTATTGGCGGCATATGCGTGACCACGATCCCGAAGGGTGGACCGATGCCGTGTCGGTCGATGCCGCCATCCGCACGGGCTTCCGGGGCATTCGCGGCGAGGTCTATCTTCACCGTTCCGCCGTCCCGCTCGATCTGGCCGATCTTTCGACAGCCGCCGATCATGGCCAGCTCGACCTCTGGCCGAACGAATGCGAGGGCATGTGCGGGGTGTGACTGCTGAAACTCGCCGATGCACATAGCCGGATTTCCGGCTTTGCGATTTTCCGGCTCGCAGCGCCGCCCTTCTGGAGACAGAGGGCGGCGCTTTGGGTCGTGGCGGGTTGGGTGCCGGGAGAGAGGCTCCCGGCGGCCCGCCACGGAGAACGCAGATGCCTGCTATTCAGTCACCCACGCCCCTGAAAACCTTCCTCATCTGCCATGGCGCCGAGAACGAGTTCTGGCTGTGCAAGGCCGCGGACCGGAATCATGCCGTCGAGCAGTTTGAAGCCGCCGCGACGGACGGCGACATCAACGAGGTATTCGAGTGCGTCCCCGCCATGAACCGCTACTTCGTCCGCCAGCGGCGGGCGATGTGGGTCTGCTTCGTCCAGGAGGTCGAAGCAGAGGATGAGGATGCCGCGGTCGATGCCTTCTACCAAGGGTTCGATCCGCAGCACTTCTTCATAGAGGGCGCCCTTCAACACGCTGATCATGGCCCCGCCACGGTCTTCGACCGGCGGGAATACCCGAACGCGAATGTTGCCGAGGCCGACTGACGAGCTGTTCCAAAGCTGAATAGCCCGTGTCCTTGCGACAGCGCTGCCCTCTTAGAGTAAGAGGGCGGCGCTTCGCTTCGTGACGGGTTGGAGGTCGAGAGAGAGGCTCACGACCGCCCGTCGCGGAGATGACCACCATGGCCCGAGCTGCCAAGAAAAAGAAGCCCGCCCTTCAGATGATCGAGTTCTCGCGGGCGCGCGATATTCCGTTCAACCGCATCCGACTGTCGGATAGCAACGTCCGCGAGATCGACGTGGAGGCCGGCCTGGACGACCTGACCCATGACATCGACCGGCGGGAAGATCTCGTGCAAGGTCTCAATGTCCGCGCCGTATTCGACGAGGACGGCAATGAGACCGGCGATTTCGAGACACCCGCAGGCGGCCGCCGCTACAGGTCCATCGCGCGCCTTGTGGAAGCCGGTCGCTTCCCGGCCGAAGGGCTTGTGCCTTGCATCGTCAAGAAGGCCGACGCCAAGACCTCGGCCGTCGACGACTCGCTGGCCGAGAACCTGCTGCGCCTCGCCCTGCATCCGCTCGACCAGTTCAAGGCGTTCAAGCGGATGTTCGACATGGGCATGTCGAAGGAGGAGATCGCCGACGCCTGGCGGACCACGCCGCGCTACATCATGCAGCGTCTGCGCCTCGCCACCGTCGCGCCGACACTACACGATGCCTATGCGCGCAACGAGATGACGCTGGCGATGCTGGAAGCCTTCACCGTCAACCCCGACCACGAGCGCCAGCATCAGGTCTGGGAGCGCATCAGCACGTCGTGGCAGAAGGAGCCCTGGCAGATCCGCAATATGCTGACCGAGACCACGGTTCCGGCCGCCGATAAGCGCGCCCGCTTTATCGGCGTCGAAGCCTATGAGACAGCGGGCGGCCCGGTGCTGCGCGACCTCTTCTCCGAGGAAAACGGCGGCTGGTTGCAGGACGTCACGCTCCTCGACCGCCTGGTCGACGAGAAGCTGCGCGCCATTGCCGACGAGATCGCCGGTCAAGGCTGGAAGTGGATCGACGCGGCGGTCGAGCTGCCCTACGGCCACACCAACGGCCTGCGCAAGCTGGCCGGTGTGACCCAGGAACTGACCGAAGAGGAGCGCGCCACGCGCGAGGCGCTGCGCGACGAGTATGACGAACTCGAAGCCAAGTATGCCGAAGCCGACGACCTCCCCGATGAGGCCGATCAGCGTCTCGGGGAGATCGAGGCCGAGCTGGAAGCCTTCGAGAACCGGCCCGTCACCTTCGCGCCGGAAGACATCGCCCGTGCCGGTGTTTTCGTCAGTATCGGCCGCGAGGGCGAGTTGATCGTCAGCAGCGGCTACGTCCGCCGCGAGGATGAGCAACCCGAGACGGTCGATGGCGAGGATGCCGGAGAGGGCGCGGACCCGTCCGACCCTGATGCCGTGCAGCGCGCCGTCATCACTGTCGGCGGCGAGCCGGTCCCGGACGCCGACGAGGAAGAGGACGATGCTGTCAAACCGCTGCCCGAGCGGCTGGTGACGGACCTGACCGCATGGCGGACGCTGGCGCTGCGCAATGCGCTCGCCGAGAATCCGCACGTCGCCATGACGGCCCTGCTGCACAAGCTGGTTCTCGATACCTTCGAGCGCACGTCCACCTCGGGAACGAGCCTTTATGCCGCCGTGCGTCACATCTATCTCCCGGCCGATGCGACCGGGCTCGCGGACAGTGCCGCCGCGAAGATGATCGACGAACGCGCGGACGCCTGGCGGGGCGACATTCCCTCCGGTGATGACGACAGGCTCTGGGGCTGGATCGACGGCCTCGACGATGCCAGCCGCCTGGCGCTGCTCGCCCATTGCGTCAGCTTCGGCGTCAACGCGCTCTATGAGCGGCCGAACCCCTATTCGGGGAATGGCATCTCGCAGCACGGTCTCGACCGCCGCATGGCCGAGGCCGAACGGCTGGCGCAGGCCACCGGCCTCGATCTTGTCGAAGCCGGCTGGAAACCCACGGTCGAGAACTACCTCGGCCGCGTGACCAAGACTCGCATCCTCGAAGCGGTGCGTGAAGGCGCCGGCGATCGCGCGGCCGATCTCATCGCGCATCTCAAGAAGGGCGACATGGCGAAGGAGGCCGAGCGGCTTCTGGCCGATACCGGCTGGCTGCCGGAGCCGCTGCGCCCCACCGTGGACGCGCAGGCCGTGGATGGCTCAGCCGATCAGGACGAGAATGGCATGGCGTTGCCCGATTTCCTCGCCGGTGACGATGAGAACGCGGCCGATGCCGCCGACGATCCGGTGGCCTTGGTCGCCGCCGAGTGACGCGCACCAGCGGGGCGGTCTCGGTCGCCCCGCTTACTCCCCACCCCATATAGGCTCGGCCCCGGCCGGGCCTTTTTTTTCAGGAGACAGGATCATGCCATCCGACAACCATCCCAACCCCGGCCAGCCCATTCCTCAGACTGTTCATGTCGCCCTTTATGAACATCGCTATGGAACCGATGTGCGCGCTTTTCTCGACAGCGAAGAGGCGATGCACTGGCGCACAGAGATCGCCAAAGAATGGTGGACTGACGCCTTCGATGACGATCTGCCGCCCGACGACCAGATCGGCGACGTGTATTTCGAGCGCATGTTGGAGCGCGACGAGTTCTTTTGGACGAAGGCGTGTGAAATCAAACGCGATCCTCCTGATTCCACCGATCCGGACAGCCCCGTTCCAAGCGCCGATGGTGGTGGCGCATGATCATGACGGTTGATGAAATCTTCGCTGACGACCGCCGCAACCCTCCCATGGAGCGATCGCTTCCGTGGGAGGAAACGCGCGGCGGCGTCACCGTCTTCGTGGAGCCGAAGCCTCATTGGGCCGAGGACATGCGCGCCTTCCGGCTCGATAGGTGCGAATATTGCCGCTATGCGGACTGGAGCGCGCACGGCGCCCGGACACGGTTCTACGGTCATATCGACACGTCCGGCGACGACGTGATGATGGAGGCTCGGGCAATTATCGCCCGCGAGATCGCCGATGGGCTATGGGACTGAGCAGCCCTTACGCCTGTGCCTGGCGCAGACCGGGCCATCGGGGTATCGCCGCGCAGCCAGCGACGGATCGAGGTCCAGCGTCACCATTGCGCCGTCAGCTTCTCGCAGCGGGACAGCGGATTCCATCTCCAGCCTGAAACACATCCTGAAGATCAGCCCGGCAACGAGGCTGGCGCGGCGGGGCATCTATGACGGGATTCCCGGCATCCTGTCAGAGGCGAAGCACCACCCCCGCTTCCATTCGCGAACCTTGGTCCGACCGTCTCTTTGTCAATCAACCCACGAGGGGTCGGCTTACGCGAGCGTGCCGCCCTCGCGGATTCGGACGAGCCGAACGCGCGAGGGTGATTGCAGATCCGGTCGGACACTTCGGGCGCCTGTCGCGCGGGGGATGGTCCCCCGCCTCCCAAGACAGGAGCCGGAACCCATGTCCTATGCAGATGCCACCGCCTTCGCCGCCAGCCTCGCCACCACGCTGATGGTTTCCATCGTCGTGTTTCAGGCCGGAGATGGAACCCACTCCGCCATGCCGGCCGACGAGTTCGACGGCGACGAGGAGATGGTGAAGCTGGAACTCGATCCGTGGAGCTGAGGCGCGAAAGCGCCTCACTCCCAAGGCCCGGTGCCCAAGCGCAGTCGGGCCTTCTCCCGACAATCGCCGCCGATTGCCGCTTGCGTGCCGGACGGCATTGCGATCTCGACCCGCATCGGAAAGAACCGTCGGCGATCACGCCGATTTCGCTCCATCAAGATGAAAGCCATTCGCCATGCTCAGCCATATTGTCGTTTCCATTCTGCTCTGCACGGCGTCATGCGAACCGGCCGAAATCCGCGTCTGGGACGGCGATTCCATTCGCTTGGGCACGACGCGGCAATCTGAGGCCGTCCGGATCTTCAACATCGACGCCCCCGAGATCGAGGGGCAATGCGCGTATGAAACCGACCTCGCGCTGCAATCGAAGATCAGGCTGGCCGAGCTTCTGAAAGGCCAGCGGATCGAAATCCTGCACCAGGGAACCGACCGCTATGGCCGGACCCTGGCGGCGATCCGCGTCGAGGGACGAGACGTCGGAGACATTCTCGTCAGCGAGGGACTGGCCCGAACCTGGGCGGGACGCCGCGAACCGTGGTGCTGATCCACCCCGACAACAGGAGAGTGAGAGGGTGGGTCGGTTGGCCGTGACGGGTTGCAGGTGGAAGAGAGGCTTCCGCCGCCCGTCGTGGAGCAAACCCCATGACCCTTTCCCACCACCCCGGTTTTACCCTGGTCGGCGACGTCATCACGCGCGAGGTGTTGCCCCGGCTGCGCTACGCCCAAAAGCTGCCGTTGCGCCTCTCCTGCATGGGCACGGCCGGTTACGAGGGCCTCGACGAGGCCGATGAATTCGACCGCACGGTCGTCATCGGTCAATCCGCATCCGCCGAAGAAGCCATGATCCTTGCCAGCCAGCGCGTCGCGCGCGGCGACATTCGTGTCAGCGCGGACGACACGCTGCGCTTTCACCCGCGTATCGTCGTCATTCAGGACGGCGATCTCGGCCTGGTTCTCGGTGGCGAGATCCGGGCAGGAATCGTCCTCTGGCAGCAGCCCGTCGTCTCCGACGTGGAGGCCCGCCGCATCATCACCGAAGCCAGCCGCTTGCGCGGGCTGGCCTTCGCCGCCTCCGGTCGGGTCGATCACAGCGCAGCCCGCGATCATCGTTATCGCGCCAGCCTGCTCGAGGCCCGACTGGTCGATCCCTACTGGCGCGAGACCGCGGCGGAGCTTCTCCATCTGCCCCAGGCCGCCTGACACCTTCTTCCACATCTTCGCCCGGCCGCGCGCCGGGCTTTCTCGTTTCAGGAGTCCGACATGGCTAACTATTTCACCCATTTCTCCTGCCTGCTCGACGTAGGCACCCCGGAAAACGCCGCCCGCGCGCTCGACCTCTACAACGCACTTTCAGAGGAAAACGCTGCCGAAGACCCTCCCTCGGAAGGATTCATTCTGTCGATCCAGCCTGAGCATGGCGGCACCCAGCTCTGGATGCGCGACGATGAGACCGGCGATCCCGAGCATGTGATCCAGTTCGTAAAACGCTGCGCGGCCGCGTTCGGCCTGTCGGGCCTCTGGGGCTTCCAGTATGCGACCGCCTGCTCGCAAGCCAGGGTCAACGCCTTCGGTGGTGGCGCGCATGCCCTCGATCTCGCCACCGGCGAGACCGTGGACTGGATCTATAGCGGCAGCTGGCTGGAGATCGTCCTGGACGGAGGTGATCCCTATGCCTGAGATCATCGAAACCACGGTCTATCGGCTCGACGAGCTTTCCGACACGGCGAAGGACAAGGCCCGCGCCTGGTATCGCGAAGGCGGGTTCGACTACGACTGGTATGATGCGGTCTATGAGGATTTCCAGCGGATCGCGGAAATCCTCGGCATCCGCTTCAAGACCCGCACCGTGCGCCTGTATGGCGGCGGCTCGCGGCGGGAGCCGCGCATCTTCTTCTCAGGCTTCTGGTCACAAGGCGATGGCGCTTGTTGGGAAGGGTTCTACTCCTATGGGAAGAACGCCTCGGCCGAGATTCGATCCCATGCACCGCAGGATACGGCCCTGCACGGTATCGCCGATGCCCTTCAGGCAATCCAGCGACGCAATTTCTACCAGCTTCGCGCCGAGGCCAGCCATCGTGGTCGCTACTACCATGAGTATTGCATGGCGATTTCCGTCGAACGCGACAGCCAGACATATCAGGACATGACCGCCGATGCCGAGGAGATCGTGATTGAGGCGCTGCGCGATCTGGCCCGTTGGCTCTACCGCCAGCTTGAGCGCGAATACGACTACCTCTCCTCGGGTGAGGCGGTGGATGAGACCATCACCGCCAACGAATATACCTTCACCAAAGCCGGACGCCGTTTTGGCTGACCCCGACAAGCGCTCCGCCTCTCGGCCGGGCGCTTGTTTCATGCCTGCTTACGCCACGGCTTGAGAGGGAGAGAGCGACCGGAAGGGATTTGAGCCGGTGCGGTCGAGAGAGAGCGCCGTGCGGCTCGGTCCTATTCCGCTCTCCCAAGGAATCTCCGATGAACATGATCTCTGCTTCCGCGGCGGCCTCCGCCGCCGCGCCGCTTCCACTCGACCATGACGCCGAGAC
The DNA here is from genome assembly GCF_004010775.1 of Paracoccus sp. Arc7-R13. NCBI lineage: Bacteria > Pseudomonadati > Pseudomonadota > Alphaproteobacteria > Rhodobacterales > Paracoccaceae > Paracoccus > Paracoccus sp. Arc7-R13. The sequence continues at coordinate 1,238,375 of NZ_CP034810.1, forward strand.
GGCTGCTTCCACCTTCACCGCTGCCGGTTTCCTGCTGCCGCATCTCGAACGCGGTCAGCGTGTCGATGCCGCAACCCTGCGCGGCGCCATGGAAGCGGCCTTCGGCGCTTCCGATGCCACCGGCGCCTGGAACTGGAAGACCGCCTATGATGCCTGCGAGGCGGCGACCGTCCTCTTCCTGCGCAAATACGGCGCTGCGCTTTTCCGCAGAGCCGGGTCATCGGCGGCTATCCTGCCGCAGCTCGGCAAGATCGCCGGGCTCCTGCCGACGCATACACGCCGGTCGGAGGAAGCCCAGACCTTCCAGCAGTTCTCCACCCCGATCCCGCTTGGCTTTGCGGCGGTGACGGCGGCGGCGATCACTCCTGCCGACCGGGTGCTGGAGCCCTCGGCCGGCACCGGGCTCCTCGCCATTCTGGCCGAGATCGCCGGCGGCACGCTGCTCCTCAACGAACTCGCCGAGATGCGCGCCGGCCTGCTTTCCTCTCTCTTTCCGGCCCTCTCCGTGACCCGCTTCGACGCCGCCCAGATCGACGATCACCTCGATCCCGGCCTGGTCCCGACCGTCGTGCTGATGAACCCGCCGTTCTCGGTCATGGTGAATGTCGAGGGCCGCATGGCCGATGCCGCCTTCCGCCATGTCGCCTCGGCGCTGGCGCGCCTTGCGCCCGGCGGGCGGCTTGTGACCATCACCGGGGCGAGCTTCGCCGCCGACAATCCGGCATGGACCGCCTCCTGGACCCGGCTGCAGGAGCGCGGCCGCGTCACCTTTTCCGCCGCAGTCGATGGGTCGGTCTATGCCAAGCATGGCACCACGATCCCAACCCGGCTGACCGTCATCGACAAGCTGCCCGCCGACGACCCTGCGGTGTTTCCGACAGCAATCGGAGTCGCGCCGGACGTGGCGACGCTGATGGGCTGGCTGGCGGATCAGTTGCCCGCGCGGCTGCCGGTCGATCCCGGCGTTGCCGTGCCGATCGCGCGGCCTGCCGTCCCCCGCACCGTGCGCGGCTATGTCAACCGAACGGCGAGGGCTGCGCCCGCCGCGCCGCTGGCCGAGCCGGAGGGGGTGCCGCTCGCCTATGAGACCGTCGATTGGGCACCGGCCGAAGACGGCCGCCTCTCCGATGCGATCTATGAGGAATACGGTCTCCAGACCATCCGCATCGCCGGCGCGCAGGCGCATCCGACCCAGCTCGTGCAATCGGCGTCGATGGCGAGCATCGCGCCGCCGAAGCCGAGCTACCGGCCGATGCTGCCAGCCGACATTCTCGGCAAGCTGTCCGAGGCGCAACTGGAAACCGTGATCTATGCCGGCGAGGCCCATACGGGCTTCCTCGCCGGGGCCTGGACGGTCGATGACACGCTCGACAGCCTGTCCGCCGCGCCGGAGGAGGCCGAGGGTGCCATCCGTTTCCGCCAAGGGTTCATGGTCGGCGACGGCACTGGTGTCGGCAAGGGCCGGGAATCCGCTGCCATCATCCTCGACAACTGGATGCAAGGGCGGCGTAAGGCGGTCTGGATATCGAAGTCGGACAAGCTGCTGGAGGACGCACAAAGGGACTGGAGCGCCCTCGGCATGGAGCGGCTGCTGGTCACGCCGCTGTCGCGCTTCCTACAAGGCAAGCCGATCACTCTGGGCGAAGGCGTCCTATTTTTAACCTATGCCACGCTGCGCTCCGACGACCGCGGCGAAAGGGTTTCGCGCGTCAAACAGATCGTCGAATGGTTGGGCTCCGACTTCGATGGGGTCATCATCTTCGACGAGGCGCATGCCATGGCCAACGCCGCCGGCGGCAAGGGAGAACGCGGTGATGTCGCCGCCAGCCAGCAGGGTCGCGCCGGGCTGCGCCTCCAGCATGCCCTGCCGCAGGCCCGCGTCGTCTATGTCTCGGCCACCGGCGCCACCACCGTCCACAACCTCGCCTATGCGCAGCGCCTGGGCCTCTGGGGCGGCGAGGATTTCCCGTTCTCGACCAGGGCGGAATTCGTCGAGGCGATCGAGGCCGGTGGCGTCGCGGCAATGGAGGTGCTGGCCCGCGACCTGCGCGCCCTCGGCCTCTACACCGCCCGTTCGCTGTCATTCAAAGGCGTGGAATACGAGCTGCTCGACCATGAGCTGACCCCGGAGCAGATCCGCATCTACGACAGCTACGCCGATGCCTTCGCCATCATCCACAACAACCTGGATGCCGCGATGCAGGCCGCCAACATCACCGGCGGCGACGGCGGCTCCGGCACGCTGAACCGGCAGGCCAAATCCGCCGCCCGCTCGGCCTTCGAGAGCGCCAAGCAGCGCTTTTTCGGGCACCTGCTCACGTCGATGAAAACCCCGACGCTGATCCGCTCGATCACCAGCGATCTGGAGGCGGGCCATTCCTCCGTCATCCAGATCGTTTCGACCGGCGAGGCGCTGATGGAACGGAGGCTCGCCGAGATCCCCACCGAGGAATGGGGCGACCTGAAAATGGACCTGTCGCCGCGCGAATATGTCCTCGACTACCTCGCCCATTCCTTCCCGGTCCAGCTCTACGAGCCGTTCACGGATTCGGAGGGCAACCTGTCGTCTCGCCCGGTCTATCGCGACGGCCAGCCAGTCGAAAGCCGGGAGGCCGTGGCGCGGCGCGACGAGATGATCGCAAGCCTCGCCAGCCTGCCGCCGGTCCCCGGCGCGCTCGACCAGATCATCCAGCATTTCGGCACTGACACCGTGGCCGAGGTCACTGGCCGCTCGCGCCGGATCGTTCGCAAGCGCAGCGTGACCATCGACCGGCTGGTCGTGGAGAATCGCGCCGGTTCGGCCAATCTCGCCGAGACCCAGGCGTTCATGGATGATGGCAAGCGTGTGCTGGTGTTCAGCGACGCCGGCGGCACCGGGCGCAGCTACCACGCCGAACTCTCGGCGAAGAACACCCGGCTGCGCGTCCACTATCTCCTCGAAGCGGGCTGGAAGGCCGATGCCGCCATCCAAGGGCTTGGCCGCACGCACCGCACCAATCAGGCGCAACCGCCGCTGTTCCGGCCGATCTCGACCAATGTGAAAGCCGAGAAGCGATTTCTCTCGACCATCGCCCGCCGCCTCGACACCTTGGGTGCGATCACGCGCGGCCAGCGCCAGACCGGCGGTCAGGGCCTGTTCCGCCCGGAAGACAATCTGGAGAGCCACTACGCCCGCGACGCGCTGCGCCAGCTCTATCTCCTGCTGGTGCGGGGCAAGGTCGAGGGATGCAGCTTGGAGCGGTTCGAGGCCGCAACGGGGCTGAAGCTGATGGACTCGAACGGCATCAAGGATGATTTGCCGGCGATCACCACGTTTCTCAACCGTTTGCTCGCCCTGACCATTGAGCTTCAGGGCGTGCTGTTCACCGCCTTCGAGCAGCTTCTGACCGTGCGGATTGAGGGCGCCATCGCCTCGGGCACCTATGATGCCGGACTGGAGACGCTGCGCGCCGAAAGCTTCGTGGTGGCGGACCGGCAGGTGATCTACACCCATCCGCGCACCGGGGCCGAGACCAGCCTGCTGACTATCACCGAACGCAAGCGCAACCGGCCGGTGACGCTCGACGCCGCCTTGGCCGAACTCGATGATCCGCGTGCGAAGCTGCTGATCAACGAGCGCTCGGGTCGCGCGGCGGTGCAGATCCCCAGCACGAGCGTCATGCTGGATGATGGCGAGATCGAGCGCCGCGTCCGCCTGATCCGGCCGATGGAGGCCCATAACGTCCCGGTCAGAATGATGGGCGAAACCCATTGGGTCGAGGCCGACCGGGACGTCTTCGCATCGGCTTGGGAGGCCGAGGTTGCAGAAGTGCCGGAGTTTGCCGACAGCACCCTGCATATGGTCACGGGCTTGTTGCTGCCGATCTGGAAGCGGTTGCCCAATGACTCCACCCGCGTCTATCGGCTCCAGTCTGACGCCGGCGAGCGCATCATCGGCCGGAAGGTCTCTCCAGCCTGGGCCGCGAACGCGACCAAGACCGGAACCGCATCGGTCACGCCGGATGATGCCTTTGCGGCGCTGATGGAAGGTCGGACGATCCTCGATCTCGCCGAGGGCCTTCAGCTTCGGCGGGTCCGCGTCATGGGCGCGAACCGGATCGAACTCTCCGGCTTTACCGACATGATGCGTCAGCGCCTCTCGGCCTATGGCCTCTTCCACGAAATCATCTCATGGAAGCTGCGCATGTTCGTTCCGGTCGATGGGACTGGCCCTGCCGTTCTCGGCAAGGTTCTCGACCGCTGGCCGGTCGAGCGCATCGGCGAGCGGGAGGCAGCATGATGCCCCGTCACGATGTCTCGGAACTGGCGATCCGTCTCGGTCGGGAGGCCGAGGCGGTCTGCCGCCATTATCTGTCGTCCGGCCAGCGCGCCGGACGATACTGGCTGGTCGGCGATGTGCAAAACACGCCTGGGCGATCCATGTTTGTCCGCCTCACCGGGCCTGAATCCGGCAAGGGCGCGGCGGGGAAGTGGACCGACATGGCCACTGGGGAGCATGGCGATCTGCTCGACATCATCCGGCAATCGCTTGGCCTCGTCGACTTCAAGGACGTGGCCGAGGAAGCGCGCCGTTTCCTCGCTCTCCCGCATCCCGAACCGGAGAAGACGAAGACGCCGACCGGCAGCACGTCCAGCGTGGCGTCCGGTTCGCCTGAAGCGTCTCGCCGCCTCTTCGCCATGGCGCAGCCGATCGGCGGCACGCTTGCGGAGATCTACCTGCGCGGGCGGGCGATCACCCGCCTCTCGGGCACCGCCGCGCTGCGCTACCATCCCCGGTGCTATTACAGGCCCGATGAGCATTCGCCCACCGAGATCAGGCCGGCACTCGTCGCCGCCGTCACCGATCTCTCCGGCCACCAGACCGGCGCGCATCGCACCTGGCTCGCCCCGGACGGTTCCGGCAAGGCACCTGTCGAAACACCGCGGCGGGCGATGGGCGACCTTCTCGGCCACGCAGTCCGCTTCGACACTGCCGCTGAGGTTCTCGTAGCCGGCGAGGGCATCGAGACCGTGCTGTCGCCCCGTCAGGTTCTGCCCCACATGCCGATGCTGGCGGCGCTTTCAGCCGCTCACCTCGCTGCCATCCTGTTCCCGCCGTCCCTGCGCCGGCTCTATGTCCTGCGCGATCGCGACCCGGCCGGGGACGGCGCAAGAGACAGCCTCGCCTCCAGAGCAGCGAGCTTCGGGATCGAGGCGGTCACGCTCACGCCGGTCGAGGGCGACTTCAACGATGATCTGCGACGCCGTGGCGCCGATGCCCTCAGGGCGGCCCTGAAGGATCAGCTTCATCCCGAGGACATCCGCCGTTTCATGGAGCGGTGAGGATGTAATCGTTCTCGGAGGCGCGGCCCAACTCGTCGCCTGCCGGTTTCGTTCGCTGGCCATCGGCAGGCGCATCCTTCGTCGGAGAGGCCCGCACCCACGGCCTTCTGAGAGGGCGATCGGCGCACAAACGGGCCGGGCAGGCAATGGCCGCTTTCGGACTATTTTCCGCCGGCGGGGACGAGCCCCGCCTTTGCATCGCGAAAGTCAAAATAGTCCGAACCCGGCCATCGAGGCCCTCGCGGAGTGGGCGAGGGCTGCCAACCCGTCCCGCCCGTGCGCGTCGACGCCTGCGAAGGCCGCGATGGGCGCGGTCTCCAGACAAAGGACGCTCCCGATGACGAACGAAACCTATTCCGCAGGCGACGAGCCGGTCCACACCTCCTCCCAGACCGATCACGCCCTCACCGAACTCCAGCTCTACGGCTGGCGTCCTTTCCAGGACGAACCCGATCCCAGGCCGCTGCCCGAAGGCAATACCGTCGCCAGTGCCGTCACCGACATCTTCGACGCCCTCGTCGCGACGCTCGGCGACACCCGCTTAGAGCCCGATCTCGAAGAGCTGCTCTGGGGGACGGTCAATCTCTTTCACCGCGCCGCCAGCCGGGTGGAACGCGATCTCGACGACAACGAGCAGGCGCAGCGCCGGATGCAGCGGGAACAGGACGGCAGCGAGGTGAAGTCGGTCGAACTCGAACGCCTCACGGCAGAGGGACAGACCCTCATCGAACGGCGCAACAGCATGGAACTCTTCCGCGATCTCGCCGCCGAGGCTTTCGAACACCACACCGGCAGCGCCTGGCGGCCGCGCAGCGGCTCGATGGTCAACCATCGCAACCTGACCGCCGCGATGATCGACAGCCGCGACTTCCTTGCCGCGAAACGCCGCGCCGAGACCGAGGTGATGCTGCCTGCCGGTCCCAAGGTGGCCGTGACCGGCGGCGCCGGTTTCAACGATCACCGGCTGATCTGGGGGCGGCTCGATCAGGTCCATGCCAAGCACCCGGAGATGGTCTTGCTGCACGGCGGCACCCCGAAAGGCGCGGAACTGATCGCCTCCCGCTGGGCAGACCACCGCAAGGTGCCGCAGGTCGCCTTCCGGCCCGACTGGACGAAGCACGGCAAGGCCGCACCCTTCAAGCGCAACGACGCGATGCTGGATGTGCTGCCGGTCGGCATCCTCGTCTTCCCCGGCACCGGGATTCAGGAGAATCTCGCCGACAAGGCCCGCAAGCTCGGCATCCCGGTCATGAAGTTCGACGGCGGCGCGTAAGCGCCGCCGTTCGGCGGCTTTCAGCCGCCAAACCTTGACAGGAAGCGAGGTCGAGCCTCTATTGGAGCATCCTTGTAGAACCGGCGAAGCAGAATAGTCGCAGGCGGAGCGCATCTCCCGGCAGCCTGTCGTGATCCTCAACCGTTCGCTGGAGGTTTCCATGACGTTGATCCTGCTCGCCATCTCTTTGACCATCACGGCCTGCGTGATCGCCTACAATCTCGCGATCTACGCTTTGCCCGTCATGTCGGCCATTACTGCCGCGCAATACGCGTGGGGCGCGGGAGCCGGCGTCCTGATGTCCGGTTTCGCTGCGCTCGGTGCGGCCCTGCTGTCCATCGTCTTGGTGATCGTGGTCCTGGGCTTTGCCAAGAACCCTGTTCTTCGCCTCATCGCGCTTGCCCTCTTCGCGGTGCCCGCCGTCATAGCTGGCTACGCGCTCGTCTATGGCGTCACGAAGAACGCCATAGACTCGACCCTCGCGCTCAACCTTCTGGGCGGCGTGGGCGGCCTGGTCATCGGCGTCTCGGCCATCATCAATCTGAACGCGCTCGGCGAGTCGGTGTTCTCGCGCTGAGCCGGCGCGCGCGATCCCGCAGTCTCATGGAAACCCGACGGCTGGACCACCGGGCTCCGGGCTTCCTGCTCAGAATAGGAAATCATGTCATCGCGGTCACGCTGCCGTCTTTCTCGACCTGCTTTGCCCGGCTCTGGAAGCCGGTCATCGGCGTGAATCCCGCTGACGCCGTGCAGTCGATGGCCAGCCGCATCCTTCCACTTCATTTCGTGAACACAGCCGCAATCACCTTCAAACCCTTGCCGCAATACTGCCGGACCTGACCTCGTGCCATTGATGCAGGTGATGCGATGCCGGTTCCGCGCTCCAGACCCGATAGCCCTTCTCGTCACGGGCCACACAGCCTTCCAGCGGGGCGTGAACATGACGGGGAAGTGGGTTAGATCGGGATGCCCGGTGGCATGGATACGGGTTCCAAGGGCCAGCACGCTGCTGCTACCGGCAGGGATGCCAGTTCTGCTGCGCGTCCCCGATTGGCTCTCGAAGGCACCAATCCCTCCGACTGACTGATCCCCTAAGTCCGTTCGGTTTCCACCAGCAACCCCGGCGGCTCCGGACCGTGTTGCCGCGCGAGCGCGGCTGCCCGCCCCACTCCGGGCCTTAGGGGCGAGCTGCCGCAAGGGCGGCAGTTGCGGGAGTCTCCCGACGGCCTTGGCCGGGTCTCGTCGGAGGGATGGTCCCTCCGAGGAGCAACGGAGACTTACAATGCAGAACATCGTCATCCTCGCCGGCAACATCGGTCAGGCCCCCGAAACCCGCACCACCCAGGGCGGCACCTCGATCACCCACTTCAGCCTCGCCACGTCGCGCCCCAAATACTCGGAAGGCCGCGTGGTCCGTGACGAGAAGGGCTATCGGGTTCAGGACACGGAATGGCACCGCATCACCTGCTTCAACGGCCTCGGCAAGACGGTCCAGCAGTATTGCGACACGGGCATGAAGGTTCTGGTTCGCGGCCGCATCCACTACACGAAGTGGAAGGATGCGGAGGGCAACGACCGCTACGGCTGCGAGATCATCGCCGAGACCGTCGATTTCCTGAGCCGGGCGAAGCAGACCGAGAACGACGACGGCAAGTTCATCGACGACGATGACATCCCGTTCTGAGCGGGAAGCCAGAGGCCCGGCGGCGCAAGCCGCCGGGCCTTCCATGTTTACGGTGGGTCGCGCCCGCCGGCTCAGCGCAAGATTCCCCACCGGAACGCCATGCGCCTTCGCGCCCGGCGCTCCGATTTCCTTGCCGGAGAATCGGATCATTTCCAAAAACAGGAAACCACTTTTTGGTCCGATGCTCCCCGAATGAGTAGGGGGCAAGCCGCCCCTCTCAAACTCGCCCCATGAAGGTGCAGGGCTACGCCCCGCCCCCTCCAACTCCCTACCCATGGAGGGGAGACCCCTCCAAACCTCCCCTTTGGCGTTGCGCTGAATAATGTCGCGACCCCTGGTCGGGGCCGCGGGCTCCTCTCTCTCTGACTTCGGATCATGCACCAGCCACTCCGGCGTCAAGGACTTCGCGGTCCCCCAATTTTCAGCCGACGCCCAAGAACATCGTCAGAAAATCGGCTCCACCACTCGCCGCCGCTGGCGGTCGGCTTACGCGATCCCTGACCCCTCGCGGCAACAGTGCAGGCTCCTCCCGTCAGAACGAAAGGAGAAACAAATGTCTGATCTCGATTTCCTCAATCTCTCAAGAAAGCTTGGCCGCATCAGAACCAGGGTGCGCAAGAACTACTTCAGGTGCGACACTCGCTTTTCGCAGTCCCTCCATGAAAAGCTGCTTCTTGCCCTCAACGGCCATCTCAAGACTTGCCGCGAGGGCGCAAAGGTCCAGCGGCGGCTACGGAACGAAAGCGATCCGACGGTGCGCGAGTCCCTTGAACAGACCCTCGGCGACTGCATGGGCGATCTCGAATCCGGCGGCCGGGGGTTCTATCCTTGGCATCTGCTGGATGCCGTCGATGGTGACCCGGACTTCGGCGGATACCACCACCCCGTTGCGGCCATGTGGTGCAATGGCCCGATCCCGGAATGGATGACCGTCGAGGACAAGCATCTGTCCGGCCTTGGTCCCATCCTCCGGCAGATCGCTGCCCAGACAGGTATCCGCTTCACCACCTATCTCTGCGATGCCAGCATTGGCCCCGATGGCGCGGGGCAACTCGACCCCGAGATCTACGAGCGCCCGGTCAGCAACTTCCGATACCGATACCGATAGCGAGGTGGCGGGCGGCGGAAGCCGCTCGCCACCTTTTCCCCTGTCGTAATAGCCATACCGACCGGATCGACCGCTCGGCAGGGCTTATGAAAGGGGGGCAAGCCGCCCCTCTCAAACTCACCCCATGAAGGTGCAGGGCAAAGCCCCGCCCCCTCAAACTCCCCCACCCATGGAGGGGAAACCCCTCCAAACCTCCCCTTCGGTTCCACCGAATATTGTCGCGGCCCCTAGTCGGGGCCGCGGGCTCTTCTCTCTCTGACTTCGGATCATGCACCAGCCACTCCGGCGTCAAGGACTTCACGGTCCCCCCAATTTTCAGCCGATACCCAAGGGCATCGTCAGAAAATCGGCTCCCCCGCTCGCCGCCGCTGGCGGTCGCTGCGCGATCCCTGACCCCTCGCGGCTACGGTGCCCGACCCTCCCGTCAGCGAGAGAAAGGAGCATGACATGACCGAACAAAAGATCATCCGTATCGACGGGGGCAGCGCCGAATACTGGCGCGATCGCAAGCAGGCTTTCGGGCTTATCCGCGATGCCGAGCTTGCCGCAAAGCGTCTGGCCGAGGCGCCGATGTATCTGCACGGCGGCTACGACGAGGATGGCGACGTTATCCCCATCGAAAACCTCGGTCCCCACGACGATATGGAGGACGCGATCTGGGCCATCGAGGCCGATCCGACTGCGGTGAGCATCCTCGTTGCGCAGGGGCGCACGAGCATCGGCGGTCACGAGATCGGGGCTGTGGTTCGCGGTTTCGAACCGGACTACGGGCACATCGAGGACCCGGAGAGCAATCCGCTCTGGGGACCGGATACCGACTGACCCTTCGACGAGAGGCGGCGAAAGCCGCCTCTCGTCTTTGCTTCGTCGTCAAAGCCCTGCCGGCCGGATCGACCGGCCCGCAGGGCTGATGAAAGGGGCACGCCCCTCTCAACGCTCTCCCATGAAGGAAGGGGCAAGCCCCCTCCTTCAAACATCCTCCCCAAGGGAAGGGCTGAAGCCCCTCCCTTGAACCCTCCCATGGGAAGGAGGCGACGGTTCCCTCGCCCTCCTTCCCAAACCCATCCTCCTCTCCCTGGGCCAGGCCATTCTGGCCGCGCCGATACGCTGTCGTATGTCCGACCGAATCAGATGGCTGCCTATCCCGCCACTGCGAGGTTGATCACGACGATTCCAGCCGAATTTCGAGTGGAATTTGAAGGCAGAGCGACTATTATAGTCGTAGTTCTGGAGTGCGTGCAGGTCTCGGTGGGAGGTGATCATGTATGATCACCGCTCGCCAATCACGGGCCGCACGCGCGTTGCTGGGTTGGACACAGGAGACGCTCGCTGACAAGGCCCAGGTCGCATTGACCGCACTCAAACGCCTCGAATCCCAAAATGGGCTTGAGGTGTTCGAGACGACTCGCGATCAGGTTCGCCGCGCTCTCGAAGCGGCCGGCATCGTTTTCCTGTCAACGGATAAGGGCGAAGGCGTCTTGCTCCTGCACGAGCGGAGCCCGACGCCGGGTTAGCGTCGTGGCCTGCGCATTGACCCGTTGCCCATAAAAAGAATGGCTATCTCCCGCCGGAGATGGTTAACAAATACGTTATCCGATCGTGAGCGACTGATGGGACAAGCGACACAGACATTTCTTGACGAACCACCGTCCAGCCAAACGCTGACACCATATGATCGAGAACACATGAAGCTCTATATGCGCCTGCTCGACGCAGCGCGCGATGGCGCCGACTGGCGCGAAGCGGTTCGAATCCTCTTCAATCTCGATCCAGAGCGTGATCCCGAGCGTAGCCGCCGCGTTCATGACGCGCATCTCGCACGAGCGCGTTGGATGACCGAGCGCGGCTATCGCGAACTGGTCCGCGAAAGTCAGCACCGAACATCATAGCGATGCGCGGGACGCATCACCTGTTGATCCCGACCCAGCTTCCTCAATTCAACCCGAACGGGAATCGTAGAGTCTCTCCAACTTCCTGAGCTGTGACGTGGGAGGCTCCGATGACACCCAACGCATCTACCTGGCGTTCTTCGGCAGACTACGAGCATCTGGATGTGCTGACGCCATCCGATCTGGCTTGGGAGTGGCTCCGCCGCAACGATGCCTATGACGCTGATTTTGAGGCATCGGCCTCTGGCCAGGGAGATCCCGAACCGCTGACCGAACGAATCCGGCAGCGGTGGGGACTCCGATTTCCCCGTCGATCCGCTGGCTGCGCCACCTGACGCCAAGGTATTATGGCTTCCGCAGGAGGACACGAGCGTCGTCATACTGGCGAACGCGCCATCGGAATTTGACGAGCAAATCGGTCTCGCAGCTACCGTGATCTGGCGCGCCCATCCTCGCTCGCAACCTACGGATGAGGACTACCGGCTCGATATTGGCAACGGACAGCATCTGCAGATCCTCGACTGCACGGCCGGCGACGACAGGATCGCCGTCGCCATCGTTCCGCTCGGCCTGGACGGCTTCGACCGGATCGAAGCCGTCCGCCGCTTCCTCTCCGCCCTACATGGCCGCGCCATTCCTCCCGATACGCGGCTGACCCGGCAGCAGCGCATACGCCTGCGACGGATGCTTCGCGCCTTTGACGGACACAGGGCGGGCGCCACACAGCAGGAAATCGCGCAAGTCATCCTGAAGATCGGGCCGCTCGACCGCGATGAATGGCAGGCGTCTTCGGCCCGCCACACGATCAAGGCGCTTCTGCGCGACGCCCATTCCATGGTCGCGGGCGGCTATCGAAAACTCCTGCGTCATCGTCGCCAACGCTAGCGTAGTTCGACGCCTGGGCTGGTGGGCGATTTCGATACCCATCAACTTCGCCCTGCAACTCGCCGGCCTCCCTCCGCCACCGTGGTCGTTGTCCCGCCGCTGACTCGCAGTGGCCGTTCCCAACAGCCCGGAGGCCCGATCATGCCACATGAACCCGTCGTTTTGCCGCCGCGCTTCCTGCGCACCAAGGAGGCTGCGGATTTTCTCAGCCTTTCGGCCCGGACGCTCGAAAAACACCGCACCTACGGGACCGGCCCTGCCTATCGCAAGCTCGGCGGCCGGGTTGTCTATGCCATCGACGATCTCGAAGCCTGGACCGAGCGCGGTGCGGTAACCTCCACCTCCGATCCCCGTGGCTCCGTGCTGCCCGCCAAGCGCCACGCCCTTCCGACCGGCCCGCAGGTCGGGCGCTCCGCCCGCTGATCGCACCCAGTTCCCTTCATGGTGGCGCGACGTCGATCCCTTTCCGAGCGCGGGCAGCTCGACCTGTTCAGGGCGCTCCCCGGCGACTTCGCGCCACGAGACGCGCAGGATCTCATGGCCTATCCCTTCTTCTCCCTCGGCAAGTCAAAACGTGTCGCGCCCATCGACTTCGCCGCCGGCAATGTGACGATCCGGGTCGAGGCGGTCCCCGATCATGGCATGGCGACGATCTGGGATGCGGACATCCTGATCTGGGCCGCCAGCCAGATCGTCGAAGCCCGTGATACCGGGCTTCGGACGTCCCGGCTGATGGCCGCCACGCCTTACGAAATCCTCACCTATGTCGGGCGCGGCACGTCGCTGCGCGACTACCAGCGCCTGAAGGCCGCACTCGACCGGCTGCAATCGACCACCATTTCCACCTCGATCCGGCAACCAGCTGAAGGCCGCCGGCATCGCTTCTCCTGGATCAACGAATGGCAGGAGCGCACCGACCGCAACGGCCGCCCCGATGGTATCGAGATGATCGTGCCGGACTGGTTCTATCAGGCCGTCCTCGACGACGCGCTCGTGCTGACCATCGACCGGACCTATTTCGACCTGACCGGCGGACTCGACCGATGGCTCTACCGCCTAGTGCGTAAGCACGGCGGCCGCCAGCGTGAGGGTTGGCGCTTCGACTTCCGCCACCTCCATCAGAAGTCCGGCAGCATGTCGCCATTCAAACGCTTCGCTTTTGAGTTGCGCGACATCATCCGACGCCAGCCCTTGCCGGGCTACCGGCTCTTTCTGGAAGCCGAGATCGGCGGGCGCATGCTGCTCGCCTTCGAGCCGACACCGGCCTGTGGAAAACCTGTGAATGGCCTCGTGCTATCGGGAACCCGGACTATCGTGCTATCGGGAACCCAAGGCTCGTGCTATCGGGAACCGAAATCGGGCTTAACGCCCGAAGACCACTCGCAAAATCGCGCCCTTAACTTAGAGTCTAACAAAGACTCTAACCTTGAAGAGCGCGTGCGCGATGTGGAAAACCTCATCCGCGACACCGCCAGAAGCCTCAGCAGAGCCGCTAGGAACGGCGCATCTGCCACGCCACGCGCTTCCCAGCCGGCCCCTCAGCCCGGCGGAACCGAGGCTTCCGAAGGTTCCGACACACCCCGCCTTCCTCTCGACTTGCCGGGAGGCGGCCAATGATCATCGCACTCCTCAACCAGAAGGGCGGTGTCGGCAAGACCACGCTGGCGCTGCATCTCGCCGGAGAACTGGCGCAGGGCGGAAAGCGCGTCACACTTCTCGATGCCGACCCGCAGGGTTCGGCGCTCGACTGGTCACAGCAACGCGCACGCGAGGGCCTGCCTCGACTGTTCGGCACCGTCGGCCTCGCACGGGACACACTGCACCGCGAGGCACCGGAGATCGCCCGCGATGTCGATCACGTCGTCATCGACGGACCGCCGCGTGTCGCCAGCCTCATGCGCTCCGCGCTCCTCGCCGCCGACCTGGTGCTGATCCCGGTGCAGCCGTCGCCCCTCGATGGCTGGGCCTCGGCCGAAATGCTGGCCCTCCTCGCAGAGGCCCGCATCTATCGGCCCCAACTCGTCGCCCGCTTCGCGCTCAACCGCTGCGGCGCGCGCACCGTCATCGCCCGCGAAACGGCCGAAAGCCTTGCAGATCACGACCCGCCCGTCCTTGCCACCACTGTCGGGCAGCGCGTCGTCTTCGCCGACGCTGCACAGTCAGGTCGTCTCGCAGGCGAGATCGACCGCCAATCTCCTGCCGCGCGTGAAGTCGCAGCGCTCACCGATGAGATTGCGCGGCTGGGCATCGGGAGGGTCGGCCAATGACCATCCTGACCGGCGACTGCCGCGAAGAAATGCCCTGGCACGCTCCCTACGACATGATCCTCGCCGATCCGCCCTATGGCGACACCTCGCTCGCCTGGGACCGGCGCGTCGAGGGCTGGGTCGCGCTGGCGCGCGCCGCCCTCAAGCCGACCGGCTCGCTCTGGGTTTTCGGTTCACTTCGTTCCTTCATGGCGACCGCCGACCACTTCGCCAATGCGGGTCTGCGCATCGCGCAGGAGGTGATCTGGGAGAAGCAGAACGGCACCGGCTTTCACAATGATCGCTTCAAGCGGGTGCATGAGCTGGCCGTCCAGTTCTATCCGGCAGAGACCGCCTGGCGCGACATCTACAACGACGTCCAGACCACGCCCGACGCAACGGCCCGCACGGTGCGGCGCAAGCAGCGTCCACCCCATACCGGCCAGATCGACGCCGGCCATTACATTAGCCATGACGGCGGACCGCGCCTCATGCGCTCGGTCATCTACCTGCGCAACTGCCACGGCCGCGCCATCCATCCGACCGAGAAACCGTCGGCGCTCCTGGAAATCCTGATCCGCACGAGCTGCCCGGAAGGCGGACTTGTCGGTGACTGGTTCGCCGGTTCCGGCGCAGCCGGGGAAGCCTGTCGGCTTTCCGGCCGGAGCTATCTCGGCTGCGAGATCGACGCCGACATGGCCGATCTCGCCCGCGCCCGCATCGCCACCGTGCTGCCGTTCCATGACGGAGCCCCGTCATGACGGCCGGCACGGACAAGCGCGGCTTCGCTACGCGCCCAGCCGATCCCGATGGCTGGATCAAGGCTGGCGATGGACGGCCAGCGCGCGATGGCGCCGCAGCCGCCCATTCCGCCCGGCTGACGATCGACATCACGCCCGAGCTTCGCGGGCGGATCAAGATCGCCGCGTTCGGGCGCGGCACCACCGTCGCGGACATGCTGCGTGACCTGCTTGCGCGCGAGTTTCCCGACACAGCGGGAGACCGCCCATGATCGGTATCGATGCCCATGATGGCGATCTGACCCGCGTGGAACTGACCTGGGTGGAGGGCAGGACCGAATACTGGATCAGGTTCGGCCATGAGGCGGGAACGCAGATCCTCGACCGCAACCGGCGCGTCGTTTCTTTCGGTCCTGGTTCGGTGTTCGCGTTCGTCCGCTGGGCGGCGAACGACCACGGCACGATCATTTCGCGCCTCGACATCCTGCGCGCGGTTGCGCCGGGCGAATCCTATCAGACGCTGCCCTTCGTCCGTCCGGGCGGCGAAATCCTGCTGAAGATCGAAGGCTGGCCGAAGGTTGAGGCCGTCCTTCGCCATGTCGACGGGATCGAGGCCATTGGCGTCGATCCCGCCCAGGTCGATCCCGATCACTGGCGGCATGTCGCCCACTGGATGAACGCAGGCGAAGCGCCGCGTCCTTACACCGCCGAGCGCCATCAGGCATGGCTCCGGCGCCGGGAGATCGCCCCATGACGCGCTTTCGCTATGTCATGGTGACGGCGGCGGCCACGCTGGGGATCGCCATCGCCGGATTCGTTCCGACCGCGCCAAGGCTGCTCTGGAACGCATCGGCCAGCGTGCCGATCGGGTTCTACACCGTCGCGCCCGCTGATCGGATCGAGATGCCCGATCTGGTCGCCGTCATGCCACCTGAGCCGTTCGCGTCCTACATGGTGGACCGCGGCTACGTCGCGCGCGACGTGCCGCTTCTGAAGCGCGTGATCGGCCTGCCCGGACAGCGCGTCTGCCGCGCCGGCCGCGCCATCGCCGTCGATGGTGTTCCGCTCGGCGAAGCACGCGACCGCGACAGCCTCGGCCGAGACCTGCCGGTCTGGCAGGGCTGCCGCGTCATCGCCGAGGGCGAAGTCTTCCTGATGAACCCGGACGTCGGCGACAGCCTCGACGGCCGCTATTTCGGCCCGTTCCCCGCCTCGGCGGTGATCGGCCGCGCGATCCCGCTTTTCACCGACGAAGACGGCGATGGCCGCTTTGTCTGGCGCGCGCCGATGCGGTGACGGCGCGTCCGCTGCGGGGCGTGCGAACGGCCCGCGTCTTCTCCACCGCATAGCAAAGGAAACCTCCCATGGCACAGATCGGCCAATTTACCCGCACCCCGTCCGGCTATTCCGGGCATGTCCGCACCCTCACGCTCGACGCGGAGTTGACCTTCGTTCCAGCAGAGAACGCCGAGGCGGAGAATGCGCCCGCCTACCGCATCCACCTCGGCGACGAGGACGGACCGGAAGTCGGCGCGGGCTGGAAACATTCCGGGGAACGCGCCGGGCCGTTCGTTTCGGTCCTGCTCGACGATCCCGTCTTCCAGCAGCCGATCCGCGCCCGCCTGTTCCAGGCGGACGAGGACGGACGCGACTGGGGCTTGCACTGGACCCGCCAAAAGAAGCGCGACGAGCAGGAATGACCATGCTCATCTCCTGCATTCGTCTCGCCTCCGGGAGATACGGCGTCCGCCGCCGCATCATCCTCTCTCTTCTTTCCGGCCTGTTCGTTTCAGCCATCACCACGCCGCCCGTCCTAGCCCAAGCTGCGATGCCCGGTCATGTGGTTGCCGCGCATCCGCACGACGCCCACATTGCGGAAGCCTCGCAACGCTTCGGCATCCCGACGACATGGATCATCGCCGTGATGCGCACTGAGAGCGCGGGCGACGTGCGCGCAATTTCGTCCGCCGGTGCGATGGGACTGATGCAGGTCATGCCCGACACCTGGGCGGATCTGCGCATCCGCCATGCTCTCGGCCGCGACCCCTTCGAGCCGCGCGACAACATCCTCGCGGGCACGGCCTATCTCCGCGAGATGTGGGATCGCTACGGCAATGTGGCCGCGATGCTCGCGGCCTACAATGCCGGTCCCGGCCGTTACGACGAATACCGCGCGACGGCTCGTCCGCTTCCGGCCGAGACACGCGCCTACGTCGCCGCGCTGACACCGATCCTACTCGGCGAGCGACCGTCGGGGGGCAGCTCGTCGGTTGTTCCACCGCTCGATTGGCGCGAGGCGGCGATCTTCGTGGCGGGAGAAATCGGCGCTACCGCTTCCGATCCGGCTTCACCCGACCCCACGCCTCGCGACGCCCCTTCATTCGTCCCGGCAGCACCGGAAACGCTCACGGCCTTGCAGCCGGAGGGGCTGTTCGTCGCTCGCAGTGCCGGTGAGGACCAGCCATGAGCGGCTCCGTGCGGTTTCGCATCCTGTCGACCGCTGGCGTGTCATGGAGGGCGCGGGGGGTGGCGGCAGGCACCACGACCGGAAGATGGCAGGATAAAAGCGCGCACGGTGCGGCTCGGTCGGTCGGTTGTTTTTGTTCATGTTTTCGGCGCGTTCCGCACCGTGCCGCGCATTCGCGCACCGTGCGCCTCGCGCCCATCCTCCTGAATTTCCTTACTGTCTTGCACCGTGCGGGGCTGTGTCATGTCCGATGAACACGAGTTCCGCATAAGGCCGGGGCGCATCCGCTCGACCCGCGCTCAGCAGACCCGGCCCTTCATCGCGCAGGCGCTCGCCGCCGCGAAGAAGGCCGGCGGTGGCGTCTCTCGATCCGGCCGCGTGACTTCCGGCAATCGCTCCCGCTTCGGGCGCGGCCAGCGCGCCAGCGTCCAGGCCAATCGTCTCATCACCACCCGCACACGCGGCGCCGTCGTCAAGGCGCGCGTGGTGCGCAACATGGCATGGTCCGCGCCGCTCGGAACGCATCTCGATTATCTCCGCCGTGACGGCGTGACCCGAGATGGCGAGAAGGCACGGCTGTTCGGGCCGGGAACGGAGGATGCCGATGGTCGCGCCTTCGCGGAGCGGTGCGGCGATGACCGGCATCATTTCCGGTTCATCGTCTCGCCCGACGACGCGCCGGATATTTCCGACCTCCGATCATTCACGCGCGATCTTGTCGGCCAGATGGAAAAGGATCTCGGGACGCGCCTCGACTGGGTGGCGGTCGATCACTGGAACACCGCGCATCCGCATGTCCATCTGATCGTGCGCGGTGTTCGCGACGATGGGCAGGACCTCGTGATCTCCCGCGACTACATCAAGGAGGGGATGCGGGACCGGGCGCGCGATCTCATCACCCAGGAGCTGGGGCCGCGCACCGATCTCGACATTCACCGTGCGCTAGAGGCCCAGATCGAGGCGGAACGCTGGACCCAGCTCGACCGGCAGCTTGTCCGTGATGCGGGAAAATCCGGCATCGTCGATCTTGCCCCGCTCGCCAGCCGACCGCAGGACGAGTTCCATACGCTGAAGGTCGGGCGGCTGCGCACCCTCGAAATCCTCGGCGTCGCCGGGCAGATCGGCCATTCGCAATGGTTCATCAAGCCCGAGGCCGAGACGGTCTTGCGCGAACTCGGCGAGCGCGGCGACATCATCAAGCGCATGCACCGTGCCCTGATCGCGCGCGGCATCGAACGCGGCTCGGCCAGCTATGTCCTCGCCGGCGAAAGCCTCGACGTTCCCGTCATCGGCCGCCTGGTCGAGCGCGGCCTTGACGACGAGTTGAAGGGCACGGCCTATGCCGTCGTCGATGGCGTCGACGGACGCACCCACCACATCAAGCTCCCTCATCTCGATGCCGCCGGTGACAGCCCGCCCGGCTCAATCGTCGAGTTGCGCGCCTATGAAGATGCGCAAGGTGCGCGCCGCGTCGCGCTCGCTGTCCGCTCCGATCTTGATCTCGGTGCGCAGGTGGGGGCCTCGGGCGCGACCTGGCTCGACCGCCAGGCCATCGCCCGCGAGCCGGTTCCTCTCTCGGATAGCGGCTTCGGCGCCGAGGTCCGTCAGGCACTGGACGAGCGGGCGGAGCATCTGATCGGCGAGGATCTCGCGGAGCGGCAAGGCGGGCGCGTCGTCTTCGCTCGCCGGCTATTGAACACGCTGCGCAGGCGCGAACTCGACAGTCTCGGCGAGAAGCTCGCGGCCGAGACCGGCATGTCCTTCGAGCGCGCCGCCAGCGGCGAATATGTCGCCGGCTCCTATCGCCAGCGCTTCGCGCTCGCCTCAGGCCGCTTCGCCATGATCGACGATGGCCTCGGCTTCCAGCTCGTGCCCTGGTCGCCCTCCATTGAGAAGCAGATCGGCCGTCACGTCTCCGGCATCGCCCGCGACGACGGCGGTGTCGATTGGGACTTCGGGCGCAAGCGCGGCCTCGGCCTCTGACCTCAATCGGAAAGGAACCAACCCCATGTCCGCCACCAAGATCCTCTGGGGACAGATCAGCGTCGTCTTCCTCATCATCCTCGCCACCACCTGGGGCGCCACCCAATATGTCGCCTGGAGCCTTGCCTATCAGGCGCAACTCGGGCCGCCCTGGTTCGAGCTGTTCGGCACCCCGATCTACTATCCGCCCGCACTCTTCTGGTGGTGGTATTTCTATGAAGCCTATGCGCCGCCGATCTTCGCCAAGGGCGGGATCATCGCGGCCTCGGGCGGCTTCATCGCCATCGCGGTCGCCATCGGCATGTCAGTCTGGCGCGCGCGCGAGGCGAAGAACGTCGCCACCTATGGCTCGGCGCGATGGGCGGAGAAACCCGAGGTGAAGGCGGCCGGCCTGCTCGATCCCGATGGTGTCGTCCTTGGCCGGTATGATCGCGAGTATCTGCGCCATGATGGACCGGAGCATGTGCTGTGCTTTGCCCCGACACGTTCGGGCAAGGGCGTCGGCCTGGTGGTGCCGACGCTGTTGACCTGGCCCGGCTCGGCCATCGTCCACGACATCAAGGGCGAGAACTGGCAGCTTACCTCGGGTTTCCGGGCACGCCATGGCCGCGTGCTGCTCTTCGACCCAACCAACCCAAAGTCCTCGGCCTACAATCCGCTGCTCGAGGTGCGCCGCGGCGAGTGGGAGGTGCGCGACGTCCAGAACATTGCCGACATCCTCGTCGACCCCGAAGGCTCGTTGGACAAAAGGAATCACTGGGAAAAAACCAGCCATTCGCTCCTCGTCGGCGCCATCCTTCATGTCCTCTATGCGGAGCCCGACAAGACCCTCGCCGGCGTGGCACGATTCCTCTCCGATCCGAAGCGCCCGGTGGATTCCACCCTGCGCGCCATGATGGAAACCGCGCATCTCGGTGACGCAGGACCGCACCCCGTCATCGCCAGCGCCGCGCGGGAGCTGCGCAACAAATCCGAGAACGAGCGGTCCGGCGTGTTGTCGACGGCGATGTCGTTTCTCGGCCTCTATCGAGATCCGGTCGTGGCCGAGGTCACGCGCCGCTCAGACTGGCGCATCAGCGACATTGTGGGAGGCGATCAGCCGACCACGCTCTACCTCGTCGTGCCGCCCTCCGACATCAACCGCACCAAGCCCTTGATGCGACTGCTGCTGAATCAGGTCGGCCGCCGCCTGACCGAGGATCTGCAGGCGAACACGGGGCGGCATCGGCTGCTCTTGATGCTCGACGAGTTTCCGGCGTTGGGCAGGCTCGACTTCTTCGAGACGGCCCTGGCCTTCATGGCGGGCTATGGTCTCAAGAGCTTCCTGATCGCGCAGTCGCTGAACCAGATCGAGAAAGCCTATGGCCCGAACAACTCTATCCTCGACAACTGCCATGTGCGGGTGAGCTTTGCGACGAATGACGAACGCACCGCCAAGCGAGTCTCGGACGCGCTCGGCACTGCTACCGAGATGAAGGCGATGAAGAACTACGCCGGGCACCGGCTGTCGCCCTGGCTCGGGCACCTCATGGTTTCGCGCTCGGAAACCGCCCGCCAGTTGCTGACGCCGGGCGAGATCATGCAGCTTCCCCCGCATGAGGAGATCGTCATGGTGGCGGGCATCCCCCCGATCCGGGCGACGAAGGCGCGCTACTACGAGGACGCCCGGTTTCGCGAGCGTGTTCTGTCACCACCTGAATTGCAGCGCCCTGAGGGAGCCCGGCCCGACGACTGGACCACGCTTCCGCTCCCGGCGCGGCCGGAAGCCGCCGTGGATGAGGACAACCCCACGACGGATGACGAGGATACGACCGAATCCGAACGCCGCTTGCAGCCAGAACTCAGCCGGGTGAAGCCGGTGGAGAAGAAAAAGCCCATCGAGAACGAGTTTGAGTTCGCCCCGCCCGATGATGTCGACGAGGAGGCTGTCCAGAACCGGCGGATGATCCGGCAGGTCCAGGGGATTGCCCGGCAGGTTGCCATGGACCCGAACGACGGCATGGACCTATAGGACCATGATGCAACGCAAGAAGAAATCAAAGGTCACGATCTATCTCGATCCAGACCTCACTGCGGCGCTGGCCGACTTCGCCGCACGCCGGGATCGGTCGCAATCCATGATCGCCGAGGCTGCCATCGCATCCTTCGTGTCGCCGGATGATGCTGAGCGCCGCGAGGCGATCGTCGCCAAGCGACTCGACCAGATCGACCGCCGCATGACGCGGGTAGAGCGTGATGTCGGCATCGCCGTCGAGAGCCTGGCGGTATTCATTCGTTTCTGGCTGATGACGACGCCAGCCTTGCCCGAGCCGGCGGCAAAGGCGGCAAAGGCCAAATCGGCCGAGCGATACGAGGCGTTCATCACTGCGCTCGGCCGACGCCTCGCACAGGGACCGAAGCTGCGGCAGGAGATTACCGAGGATGTAGCGGCAGCGGACGAATAGATCGTCAGGCGGAGTGCTTGCATTAATGCCGATCCCGTAAACTGCTTTTTCGCGGCGATGGCGCGACGGAGGCGAACGCTACAACTATCGCAAAACCGTTCTTAGGGCACGATCCAGCGTCCTTCCCAGCCGTGGAGCCCTTGCCTAAAGCTGCATCGCCTGTGCGGCTCCGAGGAAAGATCCAATCGTTCCACATGGCTTATGACGATCTCGACCAGGCAGAACCGCGCATAGGCGGTCGCCGGATCGCTATCGTCGGTTTCCATTTCATTCGGCGAGGCCAGCACTGTCCCCGGCGGCAGTGCCGACCGAAAGAGGATATGTGTATGCGGGCGCAGCGCGTTCCAGAAGTCCCGCCGCCTCGTCTCGTCTTCGATGATCTCCGCCCGACCGTCGATGCGCAGTTGAACGACCCTCTCATTGTCGAAGCCGGCAAGCGATACGCACGGATTGGCCGTGATCTCCCGAACCTTGGGCGAACGCAGGTCGGTGATGAAGGACAGACTCGTAGATGCCTCGTTGAAGCTGCGCAGCACGATGGTTCGGATCTTCGGCGCACCGTCCTCGCCGACGGTCGCGAGTTGCATCAGCGTAAAGGGCGTTCGCTGTTTGACCGCATCGGCCAGCACCAGCCAGACATCATGGAGCAATGCCTGCTTCATGGTGCTTTTCCGGCAGGAGCAAGGCCGACACCGGCATCTGGCTCGACCTCCGGTGCCACCTTCCGCGACCCGAACTGAAGCAGAGCGACCCCCGCGAGGATGAGGCACATCGCCAGGTAGCCGATCAGCTGGATCGCCTCGCCGACGAACACGACGCCGATCACCAGGGCCACGACCGGAGGAATGTAGGTAACGCTCGAAGCCGCCAGCGCACCGAGGTTTTCGACGATGTGATAATAGGCGACATAGGCAAGGCCGGTTCCGCAGAGGCCAAGACCGATGACAAGGCCGATCCAGGCCCGGTCGTCGGCGAAGACCGCGCCAATCCCCTCGACCGGGATCACCATGAACAGCAGAAGCATTGCGATGCCGATCTGGTAGGTCGTCAAGGCGGCGGCTGGCAGCTTCAGCGGGCTGACGAATTTTCTGGCATAGACGAAGGAGCAACCGACGCTGAAGGTGCCCGCGATCATCCAGGCGACCCCTGCCATCTCGATGTCGCCACCGACCGACCACGGCTGCGCGATCAGCAACACGCCGAGAAAGCCGAGGGCGACGCCGACCGCCTTTGTCGCCGTGATGCGTTCCTCGCGCAGGAAAAGGAAAGCGCAGACGAAGGTGAAGAGCGGGATCGCCCCGCTCAGCATTCCGGCGATGCTCGACGGCAGCAAGGCCGTGCCCTTGGCGAAGGCGAAATAGTAAAGCGCGGTCGCCACCAGCGCCATGACCGCGAAATGATGCACATGACGGGCATGGCTCCATCGCAGTTCGCCCCGAGACAGCGCGAACAGAAAAACAGGGAGGAAGCCGAAGACCACGCGCAGCAGCGTGATCTGAGCCGGCGTGATGTATTCCGCTGCCCATTTGACGAAGATGAAATTGCTTCCCCAGATGAATCCGAGGAAGCAGAAGGCAAGCCAGGCGGTTTTCTTCATGGGCTTACACGGCGCGGGTGACGCCGCCGTCGACCCGGATATTCTGGCCAGTGATATAGGCCGCGCCATCGGAAGCGAGGAAGGCAACCGTCGCCGCGATTTCCTCGGAGGTGCCGTAACGCTTCAAAGGCACGCCGTCGCGGCGCTCCTCGGTCGCGGGGAGACTGTCGATCCAGCCGGGCAGCACGTTGTTCATGCGGATGTTGTCGGCCGCATAGGTATCGGCGAAGATCTTGGTGAAAGATGCGAGCCCGGCACGAGCAACGGCCGAGGTCGGGAACATCGCACTCGGCTCGAAGGCCCAGGCCGTCGAGATGTTGATAATGACGCCGCCCTTCTGCTTCTGCATGGTCGGAGCGACGAGCCGAGCCGGCCGCACGACGTTCAGGAAATAGGTGTCGAACCCTGCGTGCCAGTCCTCGTCGGTGATTTCGAGGATCTGCTTGCGCGGGCCGTGGCCGGCGCTGTTGACCAGCACGTCGATACGTCCCCAACGCTCAAGGGTGCCGTCGACGAGGCGCTTCAAGTCGTCATTCGACTGGTTCGAGCCCGTGACGCCGAAGCCCCCGAGTTCCTGTGCCAGTGCCTCACCCTTGCCAGAGGACGAGAGAACCGCGACCTTGAACCCATCTGCCGCCAGCCGGCGCGCAGCAGCCGCGCCCATTCCACTACCGCCAGCCGTGATGATTGCGATTTTTTCTACTGTCATATCCGTGGCCTCTGAAAGAGAATTGATCGTGGAAGCCGCCTATACGGAGGCACTATGGATTGGTATCATCCTTTGAAACGGGATACGAACCAGTTCCACTCCCATCACTCTGTAGAAAATCTATCCTATGCCGGAAGGTTTCCCTCGACTCCCCTCGCTCAACGGCCTGCGCGTATTCGAGGTCGTGACGCGGCATCTCAACTTCCGGCTCGCGGCCGAGGAGCTGGGCGTCACGCAAGGGGCGGTCGCGCAGCAGATTCGCGGGCTGGAAGCCGAACTCGGGCTGAAGCTGTTTGAGCGCCAGCCACGCACGCTGGCCTTGACGGAGGCGGGCCGCAGCTACGTTGCCAATATCCGCCGGGCGTTCGAGTTGATCGCCGAGGCGACCGAAATGCTGAAGCCGGAACCCAGGCACCTGACCATCAGCGTCACGCCGACCTTCGCATCACGCTGGCTGATCCCGCGCCTGCCAGATTTTACCGCCACACACCCGGATATAGACCTTCGTATCCTTGCCACGGATCGGCTTTCCAGCTTCCAGACGGATGCGGTCGACATCGCCGTGCGCTATGGGCGGCCACCCTTCGGGGCGGGCCTCAACACCGAACTCCTGTTCGAGCAGGTGATCGTCGCAGTTGCCAGCCCGCTTCTCCTCGAAAAGCTCGGTCCGCCCGACGAGGACGACAATCTCACGCGCTATGCGCTCCTACACGACGCACATAATTTCTGGCCACAGTTCCTCGAACGAGCCTATCCGGGTGGCGTGACCGCCTCAGCCAAGAACATTCGCTTCAACCAGACATCGCTCGCCGTTGACGCGGCTGTCGCCGGTCAGGGTCTGGCGTTAGCGAGCCTGTTCTTCGTGCAGGACGATATTGATGCAGGCCGCCTCGCGCGCCCCTTCGCGACGGAATTGCGCGTCGGTTCGGACTTCTACCTGGTTTCGCCGCGCAAGCCGCGCCACCCTGAACCGACAGCGGATGTGCGGAGCTGGCTCCTGACCGCCGCGCGATGAACCGAATCACCTGACAAGGACCAAGGCGCTGCTTTCAGGCTTGGTCCTAGATGGGGTCACCGCCGTTCTCCTGTATTTGCGCGCTACGCTACTACGACGGTCGAAACTTGTTGAAACGACCCGATTTGGGTCTCTTTTAGTCATCCCCATCCGGGGATCGTCTCTCGCCTCCCCGGTGGAACGGGGACGAGATGGCAGGCATCAACCACAAACAGGCAACGGTGGACCGCGGCGCGCGTATGCTCCGGACGGCGCTCGGGCCTGCCATCTCAACCTTGCTGCAAGACCCGTCTGTCGTCGAGGTCATGCTGAATCCCGACGGGCGCATCTGGGTCGACCGGCTGTCCGAAGGGCTGGCCGATACCGGCGAGATCCTGTCCGCCGCCGATGGCGAGCGCATCGTGCGGCTGGTGGCCCACCATGTCGGCGTCGAAGTGCATGCGCGCAGCCCACGGGTCTCGGCGGAGCTGCCGGAATCGGGAGAGCGCTTCGAGGGGTTGCTGCCCCCGGTGGTGTCCTCGCCTGCCTTCGCCATCCGCAAACCCGCCGTCGCGGTGTTCACCCTCGATGACTATGTGGCGGCCGGCATCATGTCCGAGGATCAGGCAGAAGCACTCCGCGCCGCCGTCCAGTCGCGCGCGAACATCCTGGTCGCGGGCGGCACGTCCACCGGCAAGACCACGCTGACCAATGCGCTGCTCGCCGAGGTGGCGAATACGCAGGATCGGGTCGTAATCATCGAGGATACCCGCGAGTTGCAATGCGCGGCGCCCAATCTGGTCGCCATGCGGACCAAGGATGGTGTCGCCACTCTGTCCGATCTGGTGCGCTCGTCCTTGCGCCTGCGCCCCGACCGTATCCCGATCGGTGAGGTCCGTGGGGCCGAAGCTCTGGACCTGCTCAAAGCCTGGGGCACCGGCCACCCCGGAGGGATCGGAACGATCCATGCCGGTTCCGGCATCGGCGCGCTGCGCCGCCTCGAACAACTCATCCAGGAAGCGGTCGTCACCGTGCCGCGCGCGATGATCGCGGAAACCATCGACCTTGTTGCCGTCCTCTCCGGGCGCGGTTCCGCCCGCCGCCTTGCCGAGCTTGCCCGCGTCGAGGGGCTCGGGCCGGACGGAGACTACCGAATTTCCTCAGCCTTTTCAGAACCCGACACCACTCACAACACTGGAGAACCTGCATGATCCGTCGTGCCTTCCGTATCCGCCACCATATCGCAACCGCATCGGCCTTCGCCTGGGTGAGCCTGATGACGTCCCCGGCCTGGGCCTCCGGCTCCTCCATGCCCTGGGAGGCGCCGCTGCAATCCATCCTCGAATCCGTCGAAGGTCCAGTGGCGAAAATCGTGGCGGTGATCATCATCATCGTCACGGGCCTGACACTGGCCTTCGGCGATACCGGCGGCGGTTTCCGGCGGCTGATCCAGATCGTCTTCGGCATCTCCATCGCCTTCGCGGCATCGAGCTTCTTCCTGTCGTTCTTCAGCTTCGGCGGGGGGGCGCTGGTCTGATGGCCGTGAGCTTCGAGGCCCTCGATACCGTGCCGGGCTTCGCGGTGCCGGTTCACCGCGCCCTGACCGAGCCGATCCTGCTCGGCGGGGCGCCCCGATCCGTCGCGATCCTCAACGGCACGCTGGCTGGCGCCGTCGGCCTCGGCCTTCAGCTATGGCTTGCAGGCATCCTGATCTGGGCCGTCGGTCACATCGCCGCCGTCTGGGCCGCCAAACGCGATCCGCTCTTCGTCGAGGTCGCGCGCCGCCATCTTCGCATCCCCGGCCATCTTTCGGTGTGAGGCACGAGCCATGATGAATCTCGCAGAATACCGTCGCACCGCCTCACGCCTTGCCGACTACCTTCCCTGGGTGGCGCTGGTCGGCTCCGGCGTCGTGCTGAACAAGGACGGCTCGTTCCAGCGCACGGCGAAGTTCCGTGGTCCCGATCTGGATTCCGCCGTCGCGGCCGAGCTGGTCGCGGTGGCCGGGCGGCTGAACAACGCCTTCCGCCGTCTCGGCTCCGGCTGGGCCATCTTTGTCGAAGCACAGCGGTCGGAAGCCGCAAGCTATCCCGCAAGCCGCTTCCCCGATCCGGCCTCGGCGCTGGTCGATGCCGAGCGGAAGGCCGATTTCGAGGAGGAGGGCAGCCATTTCGTCTCTGGCTACTTCCTGACCTTCCTGTGGCTCCCGCCCGCCGAAGATGCCGCACGTTCCGAGTCCTGGCTGTATGAAGGGCGCGAGACCTCGGGCGTGAACCCCTGGGAACTGGTGCGCGGCTTCATCGACCGCACCGACCGCGTGCTGGCGCTGCTCGACGGCTTCATGCCCGAGTGCCGATGGCTCGATGACGCCGGCACGCTGACCTACCTCCACTCGACGATTTCGACCAACCGGCATCGCGTCCGCGTGCCCGAAACTCCGGTCTATCTCGATGCGCTGCTGGCCGATCAGCCGCTGACCGGCGGCCTGGAACCCCGACTGGGCAATCAACATCTCCGGCTTCTGACGATCACCGGCTTTCCGGGCACCACCACACCCGGCCTGCTCGACGAGATGAACCGGCTGGCCTTTCCCTACCGATGGTCCACCCGCGCCATCCTTATGGACAAGACCGACGCGACCCGGCTGCTGACGAAGATCAGGCGGCAATGGTTCGCCAAGCGCAAGAGCATCGCGGCGATCATCAAGGAGGTGATGACCAACGAGCAATCTGCGCTCGTGGATACCGATGCGGCGAACAAGGCCGCCGACGCGGACATGGCCTTGCAGGAACTCGGCGCCGACATGGCCGGGATGGCCTATGTCACGGCGACCGTCACCGTCTGGGACGAGGACGCCCGCCGCGCCGACGAAAAGCTGCGGCTGGTCGAAAAGATCATCCAGTCCCGCGATTTCAGCGTCATGGTCGAGACGGTCAATGCCGTCGACGCCTGGCTCGGCAGCCTGCCCGGACATGCCTATGCCAATGTCCGGCAGCCGCCGGTCTCGACGCTCAACCTTGCCCACATGGTCCCTTCGTCCGCCGTGTGGGCGGGGCCGGAACGCGACGATCATCTCGGCGCACCCCCACTGCTTTACGGCAGGACCGAGGGATCGACGCCGTTCCGGCTTTCCCTGCATGTGGGCGACGTGGGCCATACCCTCGTCGTCGGACCGACCGGCGCGGGCAAATCCGTGCTGCTGGCGCTGATGGCCTTGCAGTTTCGCCGCTATCCGCGCGCTCAGGTCTTTGCCTTCGATTTCGGGGGGTCCATCCGCGCCTGCGCCCTCGCCATGCAAGGGGACTGGCACGATCTTGGCGGCGAGCTGACCGATGCGGCCGATGCTTCCGTCTCGCTGCAACCGCTGGCTCGTATTCACCAGACCTCCGAGCGCGCCTGGGCTGCGGACTGGATCGTCGCGATCCTGATGCGCGAGAACATCCAGATCACCCCGGACGTCAAGGAACATATTTGGACGGCGCTGACTTCGCTTGCTTCCGCCCCGGTCGGCGAACGCACCATCACCGGCCTTGCCGTGCTGCTCCAGTCCAACGACCTGAAACAGGCGCTACGGCCTTATTGCGTCGGCGGCCCGTATGGTCGGCTGCTCGACGCCGAGAGCGAACATCTCGGTTCGGCCGATGTCCAGGCATTTGAAATCGAGGGCCTCGTCGGCACCGGCGCAGCGCCCGCCGTCCTCTCCTATCTCTTCCACCGCATCGGCGATCGGTTGGGTGGGCAACCTACGCTGCTGATCATCGACGAGGGCTGGCTTGCGCTGGACGACGAAGGGTTCGCGGACCAACTCAGAGAATGGCTCAAGACCCTGCGCAAGAAGAACGCCAGCGTCATCTTCGCCACGCAGTCGCTGTCCGACATCGACAATTCCGCCATTGCTCCGGCCATCATTGAAAGCTGCCCGACGCGACTCCTCTTGCCGAACGAGCGCGCCATCGAACCCCAGATCACCGCGATCTATCGCCGCTTTGGCCTCAATGATCGCCAGATCGAAATCCTGGCCAGGGCGACTCCGAAGCGGGACTACTACTGCCAGTCGCGGCGTGGCAACCGCCTGTTCGATCTTGGATTGTCGGAGGTCGGTCTGGCGCTCTGCGCCGCCTCGGCCAAATCCGATCAGGCCCTGATCACCGAAATCCTCGCTGAACACGGTGGCGACGGGTTCCTCTCGGCCTGGCTCCGGGCACGCGACGTCGATTGGGCCGCCGATCTCATCCCGGACCTCACCAATCTCGCGACCGAAAGCGAGACCCTGCCGCCGACGGTCGCTGACCTCGGCGAAATCGAACTCATCCTGGAAGAAGAGGAGATTACCCCATGACGCGCACAATTCCCCGGCTCACCCGCATCGCCAGCGCTTCGGCGCTCGCCCTTGCGCTCACCGCACCGCTGGCGCTGACCCCGATGTTCACGACACCGGCCCACGCCTTCTTCGGCATTGGGCGGATCGTCTATGACCCGACCAACCACGCGGAGAACCTGCTGACCGCCGCCCGCACTCTGGAACAGATCAACAACCAGATCACCTCGCTCCAGAACGAGGCGCAGATGCTGATCAACCAGGCCCGCAACCTCGCGAGCCTGCCCTACAGTTCGCTTCAGGCGCTTCAGCAGAACGTCCAACGCACCCAGCAGCTTCTCGGGCAGGCCCAGAACATCGCCTTCGATGTGCAGAACATCGACCAGATGTTCCAGCAGGATTATGGCAACCTTTCCCTCACGGCCACCGACCAGCAGCTCATTGCGGATGCCCGAACCCGCTGGGAAAATACCGTCGGGGGTCTTCAGGACGCGATGCGGGTGCAGGCGGGTGTCGTCGGCAATATCGACAGCAACCGCGCGGAGATGTCCGCGCTCGTCGGCGAAAGCCAAGGGGCGACCGGCGCGCTTCAGGCCACCCAAGCCGGCAATCAGCTTCTCGCCCTCCAGTCGCAGCAGCTTTCCGACCTGATCGCGGTCATCTCGGCCAACGGCCGGGCCGACGCCCTGATGGAAGCCGAACGCGCGACCGCCGCCGAACAGGGCCGCATCCAGCGCGAACGCTTCCTGACACCGGGCTCGGGCTACCAGCCCGGCAACGCCCAGATGTTCAACTGACGCCGGGGAGGCCCATCATGGAGGGGAAGGTGCTGGCCCGGATCGCAGCCATCGTATTCGTAGCCGTCGCCATCACGGCGGCGATCATCGAGATGAACCGCGAGGATGTAGCCGGTCCGGCCCCTTCCGTTCCTTTGCAGACGCGACAGGTCGATCTCCTGCGCGAGGGGCAGCGTCTCTGTCAGGAAATGGGCGAGGCGGCGGCCAATGACGCCGAATGCTTGGCGATCTGGGCCGAAACCCGCGACCGCTTCCTCGGACGGTCGCCCGCGCAGTCGACGCCTGGCCCGGATGGGGAGCGATAATCATGGGCGGAACGGGGGTCATCGACAATTTTCTCGGTATCTTCACCAGCTACATCGACTCGGGCTTTGGCCTGCTCGGCGGTGAAGTTGCCTTCATCGCGACGACGCTGATCGTCATAGACGTCACGCTCGCCGCCCTGTTTTGGGCCTGGGGCGCCGACGACGACATTCTCGCGCGCCTGGTGAAGAAGACGATCTTTGTCGGTGTCTTCGCCTATATCATTGGCAATTGGAACAGCCTCGCACGCATCGTCTTCGAGAGCTTCGCCGGGCTGGGCCTCATGGCTTCCGGCACAGGCTTTTCGGCCGCAGATCTCCTGCGCCCCGGCCGCGTTGCCCAGATCGGTCTCGACGCCGGGCGGCCGCTGCTCGAATCCATCTCCAGTCTCATGGGCTGGATCGCCGTCTTTGAAAACCTGGTGCAGATCCTCTGCCTGTTCTTCGCCTGGGCACTGGTTATCCTCGCCTTCTTTATTTTGGCAATCCAGCTCTTCGTCACCCTGATCGAGTTCAAGCTGACCACGCTTGCGGGCTTCGTGCTGATCCCCTTCGGCCTGTTCGGCAAGACCGCCTTCATGGCGGAACGGGTTCTGGGGAACGTCATCTCTTCCGGCATCAAGGTGTTGGTCCTCGCCGTCATCATCGGCATCGGCTCGACACTCTTCGGCCAGTTCACCGCCGGCTTCGGCGGCGCGACCCCGACCATCGACGACGCCATGGCGATCGTGCTGGCAGCCCTTTCCCTTCTCGGCCTCGGCATCTTCGGCCCCGGCATCGCCACCGGCCTCGTCTCCGGCGGCCCGCAACTCAGTGCTGGCGCTGCCGTCGGGACTGGCCTCGCTGTCGGCGGTGCCGCGATCGCTGCCGGTGGTGCGACCATGCTCGCCGCGCGGGGGGGCGGTGCCACACTCTCGGGCGGTGCTGCACTTGCACGCGGCGGGGCCTCAGCCGCCGGCGCAGCATCGTCTGCCTATTCCCTCGGCTCCATGGGTGGGTCAGGCGCGGCGGGGGTCGCTTCCGGCCTTGGCGGTGTGGCGCGCGCCGCAGGCTCGGCTGCCATCTCGCCTTTGAAGCGCGCAGCCTCCCATGCCGCCGACAGCATGAAGTCCAGCTATTCCGATGGCGCAAGGGCCGGATTTGCGGCGTCCGGCGGCAGTTCGTCCATGGGCACGGTCGGGGGCGCCCCGTCGCCCGAGCAATCACCTCCTTCAGCCGCTGATGGTCCACCGGCCTGGGCGCAGCAGATGCGCCGCAGCCGGGCGATGAGCCACGGCGTCACCGCTGCCGCCCATGCCGTCCGGTCCGGCGACAGCCACGGTGGCGGCTCCTCAGTCAGCCTTTCCGAAAGTGACCGCACATGAACACCTTCAAACGACCGACGACCCATTACGGCAAGGTGCCGGAACCCGAAACGCCCTATCAGCGCGCCGCGCAAGTCTGGGACGACCGCATCGGCTCGGCCCGCGTGCAGGCGAGGAACTGGCGCTACATGGCGTTCGGTTCGCTGATCCTCTCGGTCGGGTTCGCCGGCGCTCTTGTCTGGCAATCTGCGCGCGGAACCGTCGTGCCCTGGGTCGTTCAAGTCGACAATCTCGGCCAGGCGCAGACCGTTGCCCCCGCTACCGCCGATTATCGGCCGACCGATCCGCAGATCGCATTCCATCTCGGCCGCTTCATCGAACAGGTCCGCTCGCTTCCGGCTGACCCGATCATTGTCCGTCAGAACTGGCTCAGGGCCTATGACTGGACCACGGATCGCGGCGCCGTGGCGCTCAACGACTACGCCCGCGCCAACGACCCGTTCACGCGCGTCGGCCGCCAGCAGGTCGCCGTCGAGGTGTCGAGCATCATCCGGGCGTCCCCGGACAGTTTCCGCGTAGCCTGGACCGAACGCCACTACGAAAACGGCCAGCTCTCCACCACCGAGCGATGGACCGCGATCCTCACCATCGTCATCCAGCCGCCGCGTGACGCCGAGCGCCTGCGCGCCAATCCCTTGGGAATCTATGTCAACGCAATCAACTGGTCGCGGGAGATGAGTCAATGATCCGCACGTCTTTGAGTGAACCCGCTTTTCCGGTTTTCCGTAAACTCGGTTTTCCGGCTTTGTTGCTTGCCGCGACCATGCTCGCTGGCTGCGCCACCAACCGGACACCGCAATTCAGCTACGACGCCGATGTCCCGCCTCTTCCGTCCGCGCAGGCTCCCATCACCGATGCACGCCCAAGGCCGCTGCATGTGCCGCCCACCTGGAATGTGGCGCGGGGCGGCGAGGCTGCCGGCACGGCCACCGGCCGCGTTGAGAACGCCAATGCCGCCGCCCGTGTCGAGCCGCGTCGCGAAGGCTATTACAATGCCATACAGATCTATCCCTGGTCGGAAGGTGCGCTCTACCAAGTCTATGCCGCCGTCGGACAGATCACCACCATCGCGCTGGAGCCGGGCGAGAACCTGACCGGCGCGGGACCGATCGCCGCCGGCGACACGGCCAGGTGGGTGATCGGCGACACAGAGAGCGGAAGCGGTCCGACGCGCCGAGTGCATGTGCTGGTGAAGCCAACCCGGCCGGACATCTCGACCAACCTCGTCATCACCACCGACCGGCGCATCTACATGATCGAACTTCGCGCCCGCGAAGCGCTCTATATGCCTGCCGTGGCATGGGCGTATCCGGCACCGCCGCCGGGCAGCCGAGCGACCGCGCCGTCGGTCCCCGTCATCCCGGCCGAGGCCGCGCGGAACTATCGCTACGCCTTGCAGCTGCAAGGCGACAGCCCGCCATGGCGTCCAGTCTCCGTCTTCGATGACGGCAGGCGCGTCTATGTCGTCTTCCCACGCGGCATCGTGCAGGGCGAGATGCCGCCCCTGTTCGTTCTCGGTTCCGACGGCGAACCGCAGATCGTCAATTCGCGCATCCACCAAAATGTCCTGATCGTCGACAGGCTGTTCGGCGCGGCGGAACTGCGCCTTGGCAGCGGTGACCGCCAGCAGGTGGTCAGAATCGTCCGTATCGAGCAGAGACAGGCCGCTACCCAGTCGGCCGACGCGACCACGGGAGGATCGCCTTCATGAGCGATACCAACACCGCCGCGCCCATGCGGTTGCGCGCCGAGCCGCCCCGCGTCACCCGCTTGTCCCGCAAGGTGCTGGCAGGCGTCGGCGCCGCCGCGCTTCTCGGCGTCGGGGGAGCGCTGATCTATGCGCTCCAGACCCGCGAGGCGGGGCCGGGAGGAGGCGAACTCTACTCAACCGAGAACCGTCCCACTGCGGATGGCCTCGCCGGTCTCCCGCGCGATTATACTGGCCCGATCCTGGGGCCGGCATTGCCGGGCGACCTTGGCCGGCCAATCCTCGATGCACAAAATCGGGGACAGCCGATCGTTCCGCCTGCCATCACAACCCCTGCCGTCGATCCCGAGGAGCAACGCCGCCTCGCGGAAGAAGAAGCCGCACGGTTGAGCAACGTATTTTTCCAGTCAGGCCCACGCACGGGAGGTCCGGCCGGAACAGCCATGCCCGGACTGGCTGGGCTCACAGGACAACCGGACGGAACGGCGGGCCAGAATCGCCATACCGCTTTCCTCAACGGGCCGGTGGACCGGCAGACCGTCGCTCCGGATCGCGTCGCACCGCCGGCCTCGCCCTACATCCTTCAAGCCGGAGCCGTGATCCCGGCCGCGCTCATCACCGGCATCCGTTCCGACCTTCCGGGCCAGATCACCGCACAGGTGACGGAGAACGTCTATGACAGCCCCACCGGCTCGCTGCTCCTGATCCCGCAGGGAACGCGCATCATCGGCCAATATGATGATGGCGTGACCTTCGGCCAGCGCAGGGTGCTCTTGGTGTGGAATCGCCTGATCCTGCCGGGCGGACGCTCCATCGTGCTTGAGCGCCTGCCGGGCGCGGACGCCAGCGGCTATGCCGGCCTTGAGGACGGGATCGACTACCACTGGTGGGATCTGATGAAAGCGGCTGGCCTCTCCACGCTGCTCGCGGTCGGCGCGGAGCTGGCGACCAGCGACGAGGACCGGCTTATCCGGGCCATCCGCGACGGCGCACAGGATACCGTCAATCAGGCGGGCCAACAGATCGTGCAACGTCAGTTGCAGGTTGCCCCCACGCTGACCATCCGGCCGGGCTTCCCGGTCAGGATCATCGTGACCCGCGACCTTGTATTCGAGCCGGCAGGAGGTTGATCATGACCAAGCTGAGACTCGGCCCGCTGCCCGACGACAAGCCCGTCAAGGTGACGGTGGAGCTGCCCGCGCCGCTTCACCGCGATCTGGTCGCCTATGCCGAGGTGCTGGCCCGCGAGAGCGGCCAGCCCGTCGCCGATCCCGTCAGGCTCATTGTGCCGATGCTGGAGCGATTTATTGCGACAGATCGCGGCTTCGCAAAAGCACGTCGCTCGCCCCAATCTGCGAAGCCGCTTGCTTGAGCCTCATAGCCTTGGCAGACGCCGCCTTTGCCATGGAGAGCAACCTGCGGAACGCGGGATTGTCGTTCGCCGGGGACCAGACCGCCGAAAATGGAAGCACCTCGGCGGCGATGGGTCGGTATGTGATGCCTGGAAGCGCGGCCACCGTCATGGCCTCGCTCACTAGCGTCAGACCCTGGCCGATCGCCACCAGCGGCAGCAGGTTATCCCGACCGACCGATTGAACCTGGATCTCGGGATGCCGGCCGAGGTCCGCCAACTCCCGCACCAGATGGTCATGGATCTCCTGGCCCGGCGCGGCTTCGCTGACGATGAAGGGCTCATCGGCGAGATCTCCCCACATCACCTCGTCCAAAGCCGCCAGGGGGTGGAGATCGGGCAGCACAACGAAAACCCGCTCGGACCACAGAGGCGCCCGGTCGCATCCAGGCCATTCCCGGTCGCCGGTCAGGAAGGCGACGTCGAGGCGGAACTGGCGGATGGCCGCGACGTGTTCGGCAGGATCGCCGTCGATCAGTTCGATCCTGACGTCTTTATGAGACCGACCATAGCTTGCCAGCAGCTTTGTCAAAAAGCCCGAAGCGATGGACGAATAGATGCCGATCCGCACTCGTCCCTGCTCGGATCGTCCTGCGGCGGCAACTTCGTGAGCGCCTTCGTCTATCGTCTTGATAGCCCGACGCGCGCGATGAAGGAAACGCTGCCCCGCAAAGGTCTGCGACACGCCCCATGCGTGCCGGTGAAAAAGGGACGCGCCCATCCTGTCTTCGAGATCGGCGATGCAACGGCTGATTGCCGATTGCGATAGTCCTAACGAACTCCCTGCCTTTCGGAAGCTGCCATGTTCGGCAGCGGCTATGAAGTAGCGAAGGTGACGAAGCTCGATGGAGTCAGGGAACTTGGCGGTCTCCTTCATCCGAGGGCCGCCGTCCGGATCATATGCTCTCGGACCATAGGCAAGCCAACTGTCCCTCTCCGATTGTCGAGCATTCACGCGATGACGAGACGTATCGCGCGTAGCGGGTCATAGCCAGATCATACAACATTTGAACACATAAACAACTGTTCAATATTTGTATGAAAGAGGAAGATAATCGAGAGAGGCGATGCCACCGCCAGGTCAAGATGCCGAAGTCTCAAAACGAGCCCGTGGCGCTTGAGGATTGCGGTCGTGGCATGACGGATGCTTGCGGCTTACAACGGTGGCAAGGTCAAGCAGAAAGTTTTCTGAATTTTGCCCCTTGACCTTCCAACGGTGGAAAGCCCCATTTTCCAGAGGACTCAAATCAAGGAGCCCTCCATGTATCTCTTCACCGTTCCCAACATGACATGCGGCGGTTGCGCCAAGTCGGTAACCAAGGCGCTGCAAATCGTCGATGCCGCCGCGAAGATCGAGACTGATCCGCCCAAGCGTGAGGTCCGTGTTGAATCATCCGCGACCGAGGCGGACCTGCGTGCCGTTCTCACCGAGGCGGGCTATCCGGCCGAAGGCGCCCCGGCAGCCGCCTGATGCTACCTCCTGCCCACTGATCATGAGCGTCAAGCTGCTCCCGTAGGTGTCCCCCGGTTCATTGCAGTGTCAAAATGGGCAGTCCTCGGGCTGCCCATTTTGATTTCTAGGATCAGCCAGATCTTCAACGTCGAAGGCGTCGGCATTGCCCTGTGCGCCGTCACGACCCGTCGGTCCTAGAGGCTTCGGGCAGATGGCAAAAAAATTCGCACGGCTGGTTGACAAGCATACACTTGAACAACTATTCAAGTGTTGACTTGATGCAACCGGAAACGAGCAATGGCAAACTCATCACACTCC
The DNA here is from genome assembly GCF_004010775.1 of Paracoccus sp. Arc7-R13. Classification (NCBI taxonomy): domain Bacteria; kingdom Pseudomonadati; phylum Pseudomonadota; class Alphaproteobacteria; order Rhodobacterales; family Paracoccaceae; genus Paracoccus; species Paracoccus sp. Arc7-R13. The sequence continues at coordinate 1,275,387 of NZ_CP034810.1, forward strand.
CACAGCGACCATGACGGTCACGACCACTCCAAGCACGACCATAACCACGGCGGCGGCCACGATCATGGTCACGATCACGATCATGACCACTCGCATGTCCCGACAGTCACGAAGGACAACGAGCGCAAAATCCTCATTTCCTTTTTCATCATCTTCACCTTCATGATCGTGGAGGCCGTCGGCGGCGTGATCTCGGGCTCGCTCGCGCTGCTTGCCGATGCCGGCCACATGCTGACCGACGCAATCGCGCTCGGCCTCGCCTATGTCGCCTTCCGCCTCGGTCGGCGGGCCGCGGACGGCCAGCGCACCTTCGGCTATGCCCGCTTCGAGGTGATCGCCGGCCTGGTCAACGCTCTTACGTTGTTCGGCATCGTCGGCTTTATCGTCTATGAGGCTATCGAACGGTTCCAGGAGCCCCAGCCGGTCCTCGCTGGTTCGATGTTCGTCGTAGCCATCATCGGCATGCTCGTGAACCTCTTCGTGCTTTGGTATCTGACGCGCGGAGATTCCGAACACGTCAACGTCAAGGGCGCTGTCCTGCACGTCATGGGCGACCTGCTCGGCTCGGTGGGTGCGATCGTCGCCGCTGTCGTCATCTGGTATACGGGTTGGACTCCTATCGACCCCATCCTGTCGGTATTCGTGTCTCTGCTGATCCTGCGCAGTGCATGGAGCCTGCTCAAGAACACTCTGCATATCCTGCTCGAAGGCGCACCTGACAACGCCGGCGCCGACAAGATCTCCGAGCATCTTCTCAAGACTGTTCCTGGTATCCAGAGCGTCAACCATATCCATGTCTGGTCGCTGACCTCCGGTCGTGTGCTGGCGACGCTTCAGGTGCAGCCGATGGAAGGCGTCGATGTTCGCAGCGTCATGAAACAGGTCGAGGCCGAACTGAAAACGAAGTTCAAAATCGAACACCCGACGATCGGCATCGACTGGGACGGAGTAGCCAGTTGCACCTTGGAGGAGCCGAACACCGCGGCGCTATCCCATGCGGGTCATTCGCACTGATCGGTCGCGCCTGATGGTTCACTCAGTTGATCGGGAAGGTTCGACATGAATATCGCAGAAGCCCCTTCGTCCCAAGAGTTGAACTTTCTCGCTGAAACCTTCCGCCTGCTGGGTGATCCCAGCAGGCTGAAGATTCTCCTGCACTGCGAAGACGGTCCGAAATCCGTGACCGATATTTCCGAGGCGCTGGAGCTTTCGCAGTCGCTCGTCAGCCATCACCTGCGTCTTCTTCGTGGCGCGCGCCTGGTGACCCGTGTTCGCCACTCGAAGCAAATGTTCTACGAGGTCACCGACAGGCATGTCGGTGACGTTCTGCTCGACATGCTCTCGCATGCGCGTGAGGAAAGGGAAGGCGACCCAAAACGCGACATCATCGGTCCTCGTTCTTGAGCAGCCCTTCGCTGGCCTGTGACACTAAATGTCGATCTTGGTAGTTCTCAATCGCAAAGCGTTGGCAATGACGCTGACCGAAGAGAGCGCCATGGCCAGTGCGGCAAGCGCCGGTGACAACAGCAGCCCCATCACGGGATACAGTAACCCGGCCGCCACCGGCACGCCTGCCGAGTTGTAGAAGAATGCGAAGAACAGGTTCTGCCGGATATTGCGCATTGTCGCTCCCGACAGGCGACGCGCCTTCACGATCCCCAATAGGTCACCGCCTAGCAGCGTGACTCCCGCGGATTCCATGGCGACATCCGTTCCTCCGCCCATCGCTATGCCGACATCGGCAGCCGCAAGCGCTGGGGCGTCATTCACCCCATCGCCCGCCATGGCGACGATACGGCCTTCCTTGCGAAGACGTGTAACAACCTCGCTCTTGCGTTCTGGAAGCACCTCGGCCTCCACATCGGCGATGCCCAGCTCTTTTGCCACCGCCTGAGCCGTGAGCTTATTGTCACCAGTCATCATGACCACGCGGATGCCGTCCTTTCGGAGGGCTTCCAGCGCTGCCGGCGTAGTGGATCGTATGGGATCGGCCACGCCGATGGCGCCGACGGGCCGGCCGTCGATGGCGACCAAGACGGCGGTGGCCCCGCGTGAGCGAATGACGTCCGCCTCGATCGCCGCTGCGCCCGGCTGAACGCCTTCCAGCTCCAAAAACTTGGCGCTACCGATCAGCACGCGCTGACCGGCGACGGTTCCCAAGACTCCCCGACCGACAGGAGAGTCGACGTCCGAGGGTTCCGACAGTGCGAGCTGCTTCTCCACCGCGGCACGGACAATAGCCTGTGCAATCGGATGTTCGCTCGCACGTTCAAGGCTCGCCGCGGCTTGAAGAAGTTCCGTCTCGCTCCGCCCATCGACCGGAACGATGGCCGTGACGGCCGGTTTCCCCTCCGTAAGCGTGCCGGTCTTGTCGACCACGAGGGTATCGATCTTCTCCAGCCTTTCGAGCGCCTCGGCGTTCTTGATCAGCAATCCGAGATTGGCGCCTTTGCCGACGCCAACCATGATCGACATCGGCGTTGCAAGGCCAAGGGCGCATGGGCAGGCGATGATGAGAACAGAAACAGCCGCAATCAGGCCGTAACTCAACCGGGGTTCCGGGCCAAAAAGGGTCCAGGCCACAAAAGCGATCAAGGCGATAACGATGACCAGTGGAACGAACCAGCCGGACACCTGGTCTGCTAAGCGCTGGATCGGGGCGCGGGACCGCTGCGCCTGCGCCACCATCTGGACGATCTGCGAAAGCATGGTATCGCGACCAATGCGAGCCGCATCCATGACCAGAGCGCCAGATTGATTGATGGTCCCTGCGATGAGCTTTGCACCCGGCTCTTTCGTGACCGGCATCGATTCGCCGGTAATCATCGATTCATCGACGGCCGAACGCCCCTCCAGCACCGTCCCGTCCACCGGAACTTTCTCGCCCATGCGAACACGAAGCTTGTCGCCGACGGCAATATGCTCGACCGCCACCTCCTCGTCGGTGCCATCTGGCCGGATACGTCGGGCTGTCTTCGGAGCCAGGTCAAGAAGCGCGCGTATCGCGCCCGAGGTCTGTTCGCGCGCGCGTAGCTCCAGCACTTGGCCGAGCAGCGCCAGCACCGTGATCACCGCGGCCGCCTCGAAGTAAACCGCAACGGTGTCTCCCATCATCCGCGCCGTTTCCGGGAACAGGTCGGGGGCGAGCGTTGCCACCACGGAGTAAATCCAGGCAACGCCTACGCCCATCGCGATGAGCGTGAACATATTGAGCGATCGGTTCACCACGGACGCCCAGCCGCGCTGAAAGAACGGCCAGCCTGCCCACAGCACCACCGGCGTCGCCAGTATGAGTTGCAGCCAGTTGTTGATCTGGCCAGGAATGTAACGATGCAGGCCGAAAAGTTCGCTGCCCATCCCAAGGAAGACCACCGGAACAGAAAGGGCGGCACCCACCCAGAACCGTCGAGTCATGTTGACCAGTTCCGCACTGGGTCCGGTTTCGGCCGTCGGCATTTCGGGTTCCAGCGCCATCCCGCAGATCGGGCATGATCCTGGACCGACCTGACGGATCTGGGGGTGCATCGGACAGGTAAAGATCGTGCCCTCCGGCACTACCGCTGCCTGGGTCGGTTCCGATGGTCCAACATATTTGCCCGGATCGGCCATGAACTTGGTCTGGCAGTTCTCGGAGCAGAAATAATACGTCGCGCCCTGGTATTGGGCTCGGTGCTTAGCCGTTGTGGGGTCCACGGACATCCCACAAACGGGGTCCTTCACAGTATCGCTTGCCTCCGCAGTCGCGGTGTGATGGCCCGATCCGCCACCGTGCCCCTTGTTATGGGCATGGGCGGCGCCTTGATGATGGTTATGGTCGTGAACCATAGTAAGCCTCCGCTTCCCTTATCTCCCCGCATGCAGGTTGCCACCGCATGCGAACCAAGCCCCGACTAATCGTTCAGCCGGCCAGCAATCGCCTGCATTTGCTCGATCTCGCGACGCTGGGCGACCTCAATCTCTTCACACAACGCCAGAAGCTCGGCGTCCGACAGGTTGGCCTCTCTGCACATCAAGATGGCTCCCGAGTGATGCGGAATCATCGAGTCGATAAACTGGCGGTCATCGATCATGGCTTGGGATCGAGTCGCCCAAAATGATCCCAGGGTAAGGACGACAAAAAGCACATAGAGGACAATATTCACGCTGCGGTTCGGAAACATGCCCGGCATCGTCGCCAGCATGAAGATGCCCATCGGCGCCCACATGGTTATCGCCATGTAAAGCATGTTCAGATTGTTCCGGAAGTCGCCCCAGCCGTCGATCATCGAAAACATCACGACATACATCACGATGAGGCCGAGGATCATGTTGATCCAGAACATCAGATAGGGACGGCCATGGGAGCCGTGGCTATTCCCCGAATGCCCGCCATGAGCCGTGTGGTCGCTCGCCATTTGATCGTCCTTTCGCGGTTGTCAGTGTCCAATGCCCATCGGCTTGAAGATCATCCAGACCGCCATGCCGATCATCATGAGGTTCTCGGTGAGCGACACGAAGCCGAGCGGCACGTTGCTGTCGCCACCGACGCAGGCGCATTTCAGCTCGCGCCTGTCGATATAGACCGCCTTGAACACCGAGACCGCGCCGATGCCGCCGATGAACAGCGCGACGGGGATCGACACCCACATCAGGGCACCGGAGATCATCAGGACGCCGGCGAGCGCCTCCGCGAAGGGATAGATGTAGGCATATCGGACCCATCGCTGCGCCAGAAGGTCGTAGTTCAGGAACATGGTCGCGAAGCCTTCCACGTCCTTCAGTTTCTGAAGGGCAAGAAGGCACATCGCGATGGCGATGAGCCATTCGGCGGCTTGGACCGTCGCGAGGTTCCCGAACGCCGCCCAACTCGCGGCCAAAGCCATTAGGGCAGCCATCGCGAACAGCGCGATCACCGGCTTGTAGGTAACGGCATCCTTGTCCTCGACCTTGCCGCCGAAGAACCGGACGAGATCATCGTAACCGCCGATCCGCTTGCCGCCTATGAAGGTCTGCGGCGTCGATTGAACATCATGCTTTGCCTTGAAGGCGTCCGTCTCCGCGCGGGTCGTCAGATGGTGATCGTCGACCTCGTAGCCTTCCCGCTTGAGCAGATCGAGCGCTTTCAACCCGTAGGGGCAGGTATGGTTTTCCATCACCATTCTATGAAGTTCGGCGCGTTTGGCTGCATGGGTCGCCATAGTCTGATCCCTTCGATCTAAAGTTTCGCTTTCGCGAACACCTCCACCAGTTCATTGAACTTGGCGCGCTGAAGGTCTGCATCGCCCGATGCGATCGCCTCCTCGACGCAGCAGGCGGCATGCGATCGCAACACCTGGTTCTCCACCTTGGAGAGCGCGGCTTTAACCGCGTGGATCTGGTTGAGAATGTCGATGCAGTATCGCTCGTCCTCGACCATCTGGCCGACACCGCGAACCTGCCCGGCGATCCGGTTGAGCGACGCGATGATCTGCTTGGAATTTTTGTTGCACATCCAGCTACCCCTACCCGGTATGGGTATATATACGTTAGAGCAAAAGTTTGGTTCCCGCAAAACCCAAGAGTTTTGCCGGCATGTCAACGTCGAAGCAAATAATCGTGGGAGGTCCAATGGACGATACGGTAACTGTCCGGCGCAACATCACCGTCCTTACTGCCGCGCAGGCGCTCGGAGGATCGAGCGCGCCGATCGTCATGTCGCTCGGCGGCCTGGTCGGCCAGCAGCTTGCCGACAACCCCGCATGGGTGACGCTGCCGGTCAGTCTCTTCGGTCTCGGCCTCGCAATCGGCACGCTGCCCGCCGCCTTCGTCATGCGCGCCTGGGGGCGCCGTGGCGGTTATCTGTTCGGCGCGTTGTTCGGCCTCGCAGCGGGACTCATCGCGGCGTTTGGCATCTTCGTATCGTCGTTCCTACTGTTCTGCGTCGGCTGCTTTACCGCCGGTCTCTACGGTTCCTACGTCCAAAGCTATCGCTTCGCTGCCGCCGATGCTGCCGAAGGCGCTTTGAAGGCACGAGCAATCTCCTGGGTGATGGTCGGTGGGCTGATCGCGGCTGTAATCGGTCCGCAGCTCGTCATCTGGACACGCGATTCCTTCCCCGGCACCCCCTATGTCGGCAGCTTCCTCAGCCAGGCGGCGCTTCCGTTGTTGTCGATCCCGATTCTGTTGATGCTGCGCACGCCGCAATCCGCTTCGCAATCCGCGTCGGAAAGCTCCGGCCGTTCCCTGATCCAGATCCTGATGATGCCCCGCTACATGCTTGCCGTCGCGGCCGGCGTCGTCTCCTACGGCCTCATGGCTTTCGTCATGACGGCCGCACCGATCGCGATGGTCAATACCGGCCATTCGGTCGACAGCGCAGCACTCGGAATCCAGTGGCATCTACTGGCGATGTTCGCGCCGAGCTTCGTCACCGGCCGCCTCATGACACGCTTCGGCAAGGAGCGTGTGACGGCGGCGGGGATGCTGCTCATCGCCGTCTCGGCCATCGTCGCGCTGGCCGGGCTTGAGCTAATCAATTTCTGGGGGTCTCTGGCCATCATGGGCATCGGCTGGAATTTCAGCTTCATCGGAGCGACGGCGATGGTCACAGACTGCCATACGCCGGGCGAGCGCGCCAAGGCGCAGGGCGCAAACGACTTCATGGTCTTCGGCACGACCGCCGCCGTCTCGTTTCTGGCAGGCAGCGTCCTGCACAACTCGGGCTGGGCGGCAATCAACTGGCTATTGTTTCCGCCGGTCGCCTTGATCCTCGTGCCGTTGCTCTGGCAAGCGGCACGCAAACCGCAAGCCTGAAACGCAATGTCCCCGCCATTTTGGCGGGGACGCACCGGGTCAGGTCCTCGCTCTGCGCCCTCGCAGCCGAAAGGCTGCTTGGGCATGCGGTTATTGCAGCGAGCGATTGACCGCGCCGGACCGAGGCCGGATCGAAAGATCTTCATCGTCCTGATCGGTCTCAAGGCGCTGTAGGATCGGGCAATGCGGCCGATGATCCCCTTGGCAGGCGTTCACCAGCATGGTGAGCGTGTGGGCCATGTCCTGCATATCCGCGATCTTCCTCTCCAGCGCGTCGATATGGCCCTGCGCCAAGCGCTTCACTTCTGCGCTCTGTCGCGTCTCGTCGCGCCAGAGGTTGAGCAGGTCGCCGATCTCGGCCACCGAAAAACCGAGGTCGCGCGCGCGGCGGATGAAGCGCAGCATGTGGACATCGGTAGCCGAATAATCGCGGTAGCCGGAGTCCTTCCGATCAGCAGCCGGGATGAGACCTGTCTGCTCGTAGTAGCGGATCATCTTGGCCGAAACGCCCGATGCCTTTGCTGCCTGTCCGATGTTCATGAACAATCTCCCATATGTAAGGACAGCCGACCCTAAATATAGGATCGGCTGTCTGGTTTCATCAGCCCTGGACCTTGAAGGTCTTGAGCCGGAGCGCATTGCCGAGGACGAAGACGCTCGACAGGGCCATGGCGCCGGCGGCAAAGACCGGCGACAAGAGGATGCCGTAGGCCGGATAGAGCGCACCCGCGGCGACCGGGATCAGGGCCGTGTTGTAGGCGAAGGCCCAGAACAGGTTCTGCCGGATATTGCCGATCGTCGCCTTGGACAGCGCGATGGCGTTCGGCACCCCGGTCAGGCTGCCCGACATCAGCACCACGTCCGCCGCCTCGATGGCGATGTCCGTGCCCGTGCCGATGGCGAGACCCACATCCGCCTCGGCCAGCGCCGGAGCGTCGTTGATGCCGTCGCCGACGAAGGCGACCTTGCCATGCTCGGCCTTGAGCCGGCGGATCGAGTCGACCTTGCCGTCCGGCAGCACCTCCGCCACCACCTCGTCGATGCCCAGGCGAGCCGCGATGGCCTTGGCCGTGCGCTTGTTGTCGCCGGTGATCATCGCGACCTTCAGGCCGAGGTCGTGCAGCGCCTTGATCGCCGCCGGCGTCGTCTCCTTGATCGGGTCGGCCACGGCGATGATCGTCGCCAGCTTGCCGTCGATCGCCGCATAGAGCGGCGACTTGCCCTCGTTGCCCAGACGTTCGGCAACCTGGGCGAAGCCCGCCACGTCATGGCCAAGCTCGACCATGTAGCGATCCGCGCCGATCTCGATGCGCTTGCCGTCGACCACGGCCTTCACGCCGAAGCCGGTCACCGACTCGAAGTCCGACACGGCGGGCAGTGCAATGCCTTCCGCCTCGGCCGCATCCACGATGGCGCGGGCAATCGGGTGTTCCGACTTGGCTTCGACGGCTGCGACCAGGCCCAGCACCGTCGTCCGGTCGAAGCCGGCGGCCAGTTCGAGGTCGGTCAGCGCCGGCTTGCCTTCGGTCAGCGTGCCGGTCTTGTCGACGGCCACCACCTTGGCATCCTTCAGCAGTTGCAACGCTTCACCCTTGCGGAACAGCACGCCCAGCTCCGCGCCCCGGCCGGTGCCGACCATGATCGAGGTCGGCGTTGCCAGACCCATGGCGCAGGGGCAGGCGATGATCAGCACGGCGACGGCATTGACCAGCGCGAAGGTCAACGCAGGCGACGGGCCGAAATAGAGCCATGCAGCGAAGGTGAGGGCGGCGACGGCGAAGACCGCCGGCACGAAATACATCGTCACCTTGTCGACCAGCGCCTGGATCGGCAGCTTCGACCCTTGTGCTTCCTCGACCATGCGGATGATCTGCGACAGCACCGTGTTGCCGCCGACCGCCGTGGCCCGGATCGCGAAGGCGCCCTTCTGGTTCACGGTTCCGGCCACGACCTCGCTGCCGCTCGTCTTGGACACCGGGATCGGTTCGCCGGTGATCATCGACTCGTCGACATAGCTTTCGCCCTCGATGACTTCACCATCGACCGGGATACGGTCGCCGGGGCGGACCTCCACGATGTCGCCGGACAGCACCGAATCGATCGGCAGATCGACCGTCTTGCCGTCGCGGCGGACACGCGCGGTCTTGGCCTGAAGTCCGACCAGCCGCTTGATCGCTTCCGAAGTGCGCCCCTTGGCGCGGGCCTCGAGCAACCGGCCGAGCAGGATCAGGGTGACGATAACCGCGGCGGCTTCATAATAGACGTTCACCGTCCCAGCGGGCAGGAAGCCCGGCGCGAAGGTCGCCACCAGCGAATAGAGGTAGGCGGCCAGCGAGCCGACGGCGACCAGCGAGTTCATGTCGGGAGCCAGCCGCCAGAGCGCCGGGAGGCCCTTGTCGTAGAAGCGGATGCCGGGCACGAACAGCACCAGCGTCGTCAGCACGAACTGAAGATACCAACTGTTCTGCATGCCGATGGTCGCGGCGATCATGTCGTGCGCGCCCGGAATGAGGTGCGACCCCATCTCCAGGATGAAGACCGGCGCGGTCAGAACCGCCGCGATGGTGAAATCGCGGGTCAGCTCACGGCGTTCGGCTTCCTTCTTCTCGGCGCGGTCATCGACCTCGGCCTGGCCCGCCCCGGTCGCCGCCGCGATCACCTTGGCCTCGTAGCCCGCGTTCGCGATTGCCGCGACGATGGCCGCAGCATCGGCGGTTCCCTGGACGGTGGCCTTCTCGGTGGCGAGGTTGACGACGGCGTTGGTGACGCCCGGCACGGCCTTGAGCGCCTTTTCGACACGTCCCACGCAGGAGGCGCAGGTCATGCCCTCGATCGCGACCTCAAGCGAAGCCGCCGCCGGCGCGGTGAAACTTGCCGAAACCGCGTAGCCTGCGTCCTCCACGGCCTTCACGACGACCGCTCGGTCCACCGGGCCGCTCGTCGTGATGCTGGCTTTCTCGGTAGCGAGGTTGACCACGGCATTGGCAACGCCGGGGATGGCCTTGAGGGCCTTTTCCACCCGCCCCACACAAGAAGCGCAGGTCATGCCTTCGATCGGCACTTCAAGGAGGGCAGCTTTCGGCGCACTGAAGCTGGCCGGCACTTCATAGCCAGCATTTTCGACCGCCTTGACGAGCGCTATGCGATCAACCGTGTCGTTCGTCGTGATGCTGGCCTTCTCGGTCGCCAGATTGACGACCGCGTTGGCGACGCCGGGGACGGCCTTCAGGGCTCTCTCGACACGGCCGACGCAGGATGCGCAGGTCATGCCCTCGATAGGCAGGGAAATTGCTGCATTCATCTTGTCCGCAGCTCGAACAGGGGCATCCATTGCCGCCTCCTTTCTAAGTCAGAATTCGAGTTCGGACACTGATATGCTCCTTCCAACGATGGGAAGGTCAAGGGTAAAAATTCCTTTTCGTTTCCTCTTGACCTTACCATCGTTGGAAACCCCAACTTGAGGACCATGAGAACCGAACCCAAAGGAGAAAGCTCATGGAACTCAAGATCGAAGGCATGACCTGCGGCGGTTGCGCCAAGTCCGTCACCAAGGCGATCCAGTCGGTCGATCCGACCGCCAAGATCGATACCAACCCCGCCCAGCGGATGGTCAAGGTCGAGACGACCGCAACCCCGGCAGCCCTTCGGCAGGTTCTCGAAGAGGCTGGCTATCCGGCGACCGTGAAGTGAACAGGAGCAAGATCATGCACAAGCTGACCCCGATTTTCATTGGCGGCGCACTCGCCATCAGCGCCGGCCTCGCCATCGCACAAAGCCAACTGAACACGGATACCACCATGCAAGGCCACGACATGCCGGGGCATTCGATGCCGGCCTCCGACAACCCATCCACGCAGGCTTACATCGAAGCCAATAACCGTATGCACGCCGACATGACAGTCGACTTCACCGGCGACGCCGACATCGACTTCATGCGCGGCATGATCCCGCACCACCAGGGCGCGATCGACATGGCGCGGATCGTGCTGCAATACGGCACTGACCCCGAGGTCCGCAAACTCGCCGAGGAGGTGATCTCGGCCCAAGAAGGTGAGATCGCTATGATGCGGGAATGGCTCGCCGCGCGCGGCCAGTGATTTTGATATGTAGGAACCGCCGCGGTGCGTCAGCAATGATGCGCGGCGGCGGTTGCGACATATAAGATTCATCCAGCCAAGGATGCGCGGAATGTTGTCTGACAAGGAGTTTTGACGCCGATGCGTCGTCTGTTCATCGCAGTGCTGATGATCTTCTCCTTCGTCACGGTGGCGTTGGCTGTGCCGGCGCACGGCGCCCGCATGGCCACCGTCTCCCAAACGATCGCCTCAAAACACGAAGCGCCGCATCGCACCGCATACTCCTCTCCCGAGGCATGTCAGGAAGATCGAATCTGTTCCGGAAGCGATGGCTTCTGCTACTTCGTATGCTCTGGCATGGGCTCTTGGTTCGTGTCTGACCAGCCCGGAAATGCGATTCAGCCTACCTCGGCGCGTTGGGCACTACCGGAGACGACGAACCTCGCCGGTCTCAGCCCCGAACGGAATGAACGCCCTCCCAATCCCAGTCTCGCTGAAAACCAGTGGCTGCATAAGCGCACGCCGATCTGAACTCAGAGGGAGCATAGTTCTCCCAGGAGACCGAAAATGACACTTATTTCACGACGCGGCTTTCTTGCCGCAAGCGCTGCCACGTTGTCCACAGCAGCTCTACCGCGCTTTGCCATGGCGCAAAACGCCATATCGCTCAGCGCCGCGACACGGGTGCTGGACGTCAATGGACGCGCCGCCACAGTCTTCGGCTTGGAAGGCCCGAGTGGACAGGGATTGGTTCTCAATCCAGGCCAACGCTTTCGCGCCAGTCTTACCAATCGCCTGGATGTTCCGACCCTCATCCATTGGCATGGCCAGATCCCGCCCAACGAGCAGGATGGCGTCCCGGATCTGCCACAGCCGATGCTGCAACCCGACGAAACGCGCTCCTATGACTACGAGCCGCTCCCCGGCACATACTGGATGCACGCGCACATCCCGCTCCAGGAGATGAACCTGCTCGCCGCGCCGCTGATCGTGCGCAGCGCCGAAGACGTGGCGGCCGACCGCCAGGAAGTCGTGATGTTTCTCCATGACTTCTCGTTCAAGGCGCCCGAAGAGGTCATGCAGGAGATCACCGGCGGGCACGGCGGCGGCCACGATATGAGCGCCATGGGAGGCCACGCCGCCCCCGGCGCCTCGATGGACCATTCAGGCATGCAGATGGATATGTCCTCGATGCAGGGCATGGCCATGGATCTGAATGACTACAATTGGGACGCCTACCTGACCAACGACCGCACCTTGTCCGACCCGGAGATCATCATGGTCGAGAAGGGCGGACGGGTAAAGCTGCGGGTGATCAACGGCGCCTCGGCCACTGTTTTCTGGATCGATACGGGTGGGCTGTCTGCGAGACTCGTGGCAGTCGACGGCCATGCCATCGCGGGCCTCGAAGGCAGTCGTTTCGGTATCGCCATGGGCCAACGCCTCGATCTGGATCTGGAGCTTGCCGGTGAAGGGGCGTGGCCCGTGCTTGCGTCGCGCGAGGGGTCGAAGGAGCGCACGGGGTTGATCCTCGCCACGCCCGGCGCGACCATTGAGAAGATCCCGGCGCTTGGCGAAGCGGATGCGCCTGCGTTCGACATCGACCTGTCGCAAGAGCTGAAGCTGCGCGCCTCGGACGGCCTTCCCTCGCGTGCGCCACAGCGCAGCCACATGGTTATGCTGGGCGGCTCGATGCAGCCCTATGTCTGGACCATCGACGGCAAGGTCTGGGGAGATCACAAGCCCCTCCTTGCAAAGACGGGCGAGCGGGTCGAGATCATGTTTCACAATATGTCGATGATGGGGCATCCGATGCATCTGCACGGCCATGTCTTCCAGGTCGTGGACATCAACGGCAAGCGCTTCGATGGGGCACGGCGCGACACCGTTTATGTTCCTCCGATGGCCATGGTGACCGTCGCGCTCGACGCCGGAGAGGCGGCGCGCTGGATGCTGCACTGCCATCATATGCCGCATCTCCAGACCGGCATGATGACCGAGCTCAGCATATCCGCCTGAAATGAATGAAAAAAGCCTGCGCCGCGATTCCTCGCAGCGCAGGCTCTCGCCTGATTTCATTGAACGAGGCGACTAGCCTTCCTGCCCTTCGGGCGTGAAGAAAACGTCGGCGTGCATGTCCTCGGGTCGCAGCCCGCGCGCAAATGCCATTGCCATCGCCGCATCAACCATCGGGGGCGGGCCTGCGACATAGGCTTTCCACCCGTCGAAGTCCGCGAGATCCTCGGCCACCGCGTCGGTCACGAACCCGTGCCGATGGGGGGCTACCTGTGTATCGGACAAGACAGCCGTAAAGCTGAGATTGTTGTGGCGGTCCGCCAGGGTCTCGAAATGCTCGACGAGATAGAGATCACGCGCGCCGCGTGCGCCGAAGTAGACATGGATCGGCTGCTTCATGCCGTGCGCAAGGGCTGTTTCCACGATCGACTTGATCGGCGCCAGACCGGAACCGCCGGCGATGCACAGGATCGGGCCGGAATGATGCTGGCGCAGATAGGAGGAGCCTAGTGGAAATTCGAGCGTCAGCTTGTCACCGGCCTTCAGTGCCTCATGGACGTGCTGCGAGGTGACGCCGCCCGGAACCTTGCGAATGTGAAATTCGAGGCTGTCGTCGCCGTGACGATTGGCCATGGAGTAGCTGCGCGCGGGCACACCATCGAATCCGACCTGGGCATACTGTCCGGCCGTGAAGAGCAACGGGGAGCCATCCACAGGCGAGATTCGCACCAGTTTGATGTCGTGGGTAAGGTCATCGAGGCCGGACACGATGGCCTCCACCCGTCGAGGAGCCTCAACCGCATCATCGTCATCGCTGCCAAGCCAGGCGACAGCCGCATCGGTCTGCGGCACCGCGCGGCATGCCAGGATCAGGCCGTCGGCCTTCTCTTCCTCGCTGAGGGCGAAGCGAGAATGCTGGAGCAGTTCCACCTCGCCCTCGATCAGACGTGACTTGCACGAGCCGCAGCGGCCGGAACGGCAGCCGTGGGGATAAGGTATGCCTGCGGCAAGTGCTGCGTCGAGGATGGTTTGTCCCTCCTGGACCTCCAGACTGACCCGTGCCTGCCGAATATCAACGAACCTGGTCGTCATCATGCACTCCCGGTCAAACCTAGAGCCTTGACGAGTCCCGGCTTCTGGCTTGGGAAGGTTCCGTAGAAAACTTCCGACCCTACGATTGTAATAGGAGCGACCCTGACACCCGTGCGTGCCTTTGCCTCCTCGGCGATCTTGGGGTCGGTCAGGTCACGCTCCTCATAGGCGAGACCCTGCTGGGCCAGCCAACGCTTGAGTGCATGGCAGTCCGGGCAGGTCGGCGTCGTATAGATGAGGATGTGTGGCGTGTTGGCTTCTGGCATGTCCTTGCCCTTCTTGCTTTAGACGTGGATTGGCTTCCGGCAGACCGTCAAACGGCCTCCCGGAAGAGTGGATTGCCGTCAGCGTGCGGCTTCCAGCGCTTGTAAAGTCAAGGCTGTTCTTGCTCCGGGGTCGAAATTTCCGAAGCGCAGGACGACATCAGCAGATGAAGACTGACGTGGTGCCGGCTACGATCGCTCCGACTCGCTGATCGGGAAGTATCGGGCCTGTTGCGCATTGAGATCGCGCAGCCTTCCGGTAGATTGGACGAGACAAATCGACGTGGCCGACACGTTGCCATCAAACGGGCGTGAACCGCCTCAAGACACAGGTGAAAATCGCTGATGACTGCCGGTAAACCGAAACTACGGGTCGAAAAGCAGGCCGAGGCCGCAACCCCGAGCGCAACAGAGACACGCAGCCACCTCGACCATTCCTCGCTCTCGCAGAACGAGGTGACGATCCTGGCGGAAACCTTCCGGCTTCTCGGCGATCCTTCACGGCTGAAAATCCTCCTGAGCTGCATGCCCGGTCCGATTTCGGTCGGCGAGATCGCGGAGAAAATCGACCTGTCCCTATCCCTGGTCAGCCATCATCTGCGCCTGCTGCGCGGTGCCCGTCTCGTCAAGGGCGAGCGCCAGGCCAAGCAGATCTTTTACGAGATCGCCGACGAGCATGTCCGTCAGGTTCTCCACGACATGGCGACGCACATCTCCGAGGATCACGCCGAGGAGTGATCTGAAACCGCGAAAGCCGATACTATCAACATACGCTTGAATAGTTGTTCAATCGTGGTATTGACTCCTTTCGTGGCCATGCGGGGCCTGCGCACGCGCCCACCGCGTGGTGAGAAAGGAGATCGGAATGACAACGGGACTTTCAGCACCTAGCGGCGGTGAGCGCTTGGGCTTTCGCGTCGAGGGCATGGATTGCGCAAGTTGCGTCGGCAAGATCGAGACTGCACTGAACCGTCTGGGAGGCATCACTGACGTTACCGTCAATTTTGCCACCGAGACGCTGCAGCTTTCCCGCGATACGGCCAGCACAACGACGTCGAACGACATCGCCAGGAAGATCCGCGCGCTCGGCTTCGATGTGACCGAGCTACCGCCCGCCGTCATTCCATCGACGCCCGCCCGGCATTCCGAAGCGCACAGCGGGCATGACCACAGCGGCTGCTCCGGTGAGCATGATCATGGGCACGATCACCACCATGCGCATCATCATGATCACAGCGACTGCGGTGGCCACGATCATGGTCAGCTCGCGCAAACGCCGGTCTCGCGCACAGATCCGACATCTCCGCCCAATGTCTCGATGCGGGTCGAGGGCATGGATTGCGCGAGTTGCGTCGGCAAGATCGAAGTCGCACTTGCAAGAATGCCCGATGTTTCCGACATTCGCGTGAACTTCACGACCGAAATGCTTGAACTCAACTTGGTTCCCGGCTCGGGCACCAAGGTTGCCGACATCGAAAGGACCATCAAGAGCCTCGGCTTCGGGGTATCCAACACACGCGAACTTTCGTCTTCGTCCGACGTCGCCGTGGACGTTGCGCCCGCGCCAGCCATGCGCAATCAACGCTGGTGGCAGACTCGCAAGGGCAAGCACGTCATCGGCCTCGGTCTGCTGATGGGCTCGGCCTACCTCATCGCCCAGTTTATCCCCCTCTATGCAGAGTGGATCTTTGCACTCGCCGTCGTCGCAGGCGTCCTGCCGTTCGCCCGCAAGGCGTTTGCTCTCGCGACGTCAGGGTCGCCATTCTCGATTGAGACACTGATGAGCGTGGCCGCGATCGGCGCCTTGGTGATCGGCGAGGCCGAAGAGGCGGCTGCGGTGGTGTTCCTGTTCGCGGTCGGCGAGTTGCTTGAAAGCGTTGCAGCCGGACGCGCTCGCGCTGGCATAAAGGCCCTTGCGTCGCTGGTGCCAAAGACCGCAATTCTGCTTGATCCCAGCGGCGCTCAGCGCAGCGTCCCGGCGACTTCCTTGCGCGTGAACGACCTTGTTCTTGTGCGGCCCGGCGACCGAGTGCCGGCCGACGGACAGATCGTCCAAGGCACTTCCAGCCTCGACGAATCGCCCATCACCGGAGAATCGGTCCCGCGCGCCAAAGCCAAGGGCGAGAGCATTTATGCTGGGTCCATCAATGTCGATGGCGTTCTCAAGGTTCGCGTCGAAAAGGCCGCTGCCGACAACACGATCTCGCGCATCATCCAGCTCGTCGAGCAGGCTCAGTCCGCCAAGGCTCCTACCGCACGTTTCATCGAGAATTTCAGCCGCTACTATACCCCGGCCGTGATGCTGATCGCTGCGCTGATCGTCATCGTGCCGCCACTGGCGATGGGCGGCGATTGGGACACCTGGATCTATCGCGGCCTCGCGCTCTTGCTGATCGCATGTCCCTGCGCGCTCGTTCTCTCGACGCCTGCGGCGATCGCCTCGGGCCTTGCCGTCGGCACCCGCCGCGGCCTGCTGATCAAGGGCGGCAACGCCCTCGAAACCATCGGCAAGGTGAATGCTATCGCCTTCGACAAGACAGGGACGCTTACTGAGGGCAAGCCGCGCGTCACCGAAACGGTGGCCTTCGGCAAGAACGAGGAGAAGGACGTCATCGCATTGGCGGCAGCGGTCGAGACGGGTTCCAGCCATCCGCTTGCCAAGGCGATCATCAACCGAGCAGAGGCTTCCGGCATAGCGGTCCCTCCGGCGCAGGACGCCTCTGCGACGGCCGGGAAGGCAGTCCATGCCACGGTCGTCGGGCGCCGCCTTGCCGTCGGCTCCCCGAGCCATGCCGCGAACGTGGTAGTGATCGGTAAGCACGAGCAGAGCGCAATCGAAGGGCTCGAAGATCGCGGCAACACCGTTGCCGTCCTCTTTGATGAGGGGACGCGGGAAGCAATCGGCCTGATCGCCTTGCGCGACGAACCGCGGCGAGACGCGCCCGAGGGGATTGCCCGGCTCAAAGCGATGGGCGTTCGTTCCGTGATGCTGACCGGCGACAATCGGCGCACCGCTCAGGCGATCGCCAAGGGTCTTGGTATCGAATGGAGCGCCGAGCTTCTGCCGCAGGACAAGCTCGATCTCGTGAACGAGATGAAACGAACGACCAAGGTGGCTATGGTCGGTGATGGAATCAACGATGCCCCTGCGCTCGCAACCGCCGATGTCGGGATCGCCATGGGCGGCGGAACCGACGTGGCAATCGAGACGGCGGACGCCGCCCTGCTGAAGAGCCGAGTGACGGATGTTGCCCATCTTGTGGCGCTGTCCCGTGCGACAATGGCCAACATCCATCAGAACGTCGTCTTCGCTTTGGCGCTGAAGGGCCTGTTTCTCGTTACCAGCGTCCTAGGGATCACCGGCCTCTGGATCGCAGTCCTCGCCGATACCGGCGCCACCGCGATCGTGACGCTGAATGCGCTCCGGCTCTTGCGCTTCAAGGGGGCGAAGTCGAACGACGACGAACGTGACGACGGCACGTCTTCACGCCCCCTGATACCAGCCGAGAGCTACTGATCCCTCCCGTCGAAGAAGCCGTCCGTCAAACTTGACGGGCGGCTTTGCCCGGCCGGAACCAATCGTAGCAACGGCGAACATCGCGCTCGGAAAACCCATTCATGAACTGGCACCACCCTTCAGAAAGGACAACAGCCATGGACCTGGGCATCGGCAAACTCTCCCAGATCACGGGGGTCAAGATTCCAACGATCCGCTATTACGAGCAGATCGGTCTCTTGCCCGAGGGCTTGCGAAACAAGGGCAATCAGAGACGCTACGATCATGATGCGGTCAAACGATTACTGTTCATTCGCCGGGCGCGGGATCTCGGGTTTGACATCGATGCGATCAGGGATCTGCTTCATCTAGCCGACGTCTCGGCCTCGCGTTCGCCCGAGGCACTCCGTATCGCAAAACAGCAGCTCGCTTCCGTCGAGGAGAAGATCGCTCAACTGGAAGACCTTGAAAAGGTGATCAAGCGGGTCGCCGAAGGCGAGAGCGATGGGGACGACGCGCCCTATTGCTGCAGCACGGCGACAGATCATGCGGATAAGCCCCTCCACTAGCCTCGAAACGACAGGAGGTATGGAGTTGAGATACCTTTATTCCAATCTGGAAAGGAGCCAGAGCTGCGTCGTCGTGGGGGCGGGACCGGCCGGCCTGATGCTCGGACTCCTTCTGGCCCGATCCGGGGTCGACGTAACGGTCATCGAGAAGCACCAGGACTTCCTGCGCGATTTTCGTGGAGATACCATCCATCCTTCGACACTCGAAGCAATGCACGAGCTTGGCTATCTCGACGAACTTCTCACGCTTCCCCATCAGAAAGCCTATCAGCTCCACGCTGAGATCGAAGGACGCAAGGTCACGATCGCAGACTTCTCCAAACTGCCGACGCGCGCCAAGTTCATCGCGTTCATGCCCCAATGGGATTTCCTGAATTTTCTGGCACGGAAGGCAGCGGGATTTCCGCGCTTCCGCTTGCTGATGTCGACCGAGATAACGTCGCTCCGTTGGGAAGCAGGTCGAGTTGTCGGCGTGAATGCTCGCCAGAGCGACCGCAATCTGGTTCTTGATGCCGATCTCGTAATCGGTGCCGACGGACGCAATTCCGCCACCCGCAAGGCTGCGGGACTTGAGTTTCAGAGCTTTGGCACGGCCACAGATATTCTATGGATGAAGGTCTCGAAAAAGGCCGGCGATCCCCAGCAAGCGATGAGCCATGCCGGCCCGCGACAGGGGCTGGTTCTGATCGACCGAGGCGACTACTGGCAGTGCGGCTACGTCATCACCAAGGGGACCGTCGACGCGCTGAAGGACGGCGGAATTGGTGCGCTTCGCGCAAGGATCGCTGAGGTCGCACCTTTGCCTGCGGACCGCTTCAAGGAGATCCGCTCTTGGGATGACGTGCATCTGCTGAGCGTTCGGATCGACCGCCTGAAGACGTGGTGGAAACCCGGCCTGTTGTTTATCGGGGATGCCGCACACGCCATGTCGCTGATTGGCGGCGTTGGTGTGAACCTCGCTATTCAGGACGCTATAGCGACGGCCAACCTACTGGCTGAAGCCTTGCGCGAAGGACGAATGAAAACGCGCTTGCTGGAGGCCGTGCAGCGCCGACGCGCCTTTCCAACCAGAGCGACCCAAAAACTACAACTGATGATGCGCAGCCGAAAGCGTGCGGGTGAGGCAGACAGCGCACGAAGTCCGAAGCCTCCTCTCTTCATGCGCCTGATTGCCCGGTCGCCACTGTTGCCCCGGCTGACCGGCCGCCTCATCGGACTTGGCTTTCGTCCCGAGCATGTTCGCACACAGCTAGTCGATTGGTCCTGTTCGCTCAGGAAGTCTGCGGCTCCGCCCCGATAAAACTATGGAGCAGGTGCTTGACCTAGGCACCTTGGCCGATGTCACCTTCACCGTAGAGACTAGCTTGCGAGAAAGGGATTATCGTTCGCTGGTGAATTTCCCGCTGACATTCTCGCCATCCGCCGCAGCACGGGAGATTCTCTGCCCGTTTCGAAGAACCAGCAATCAACGATTAGGGGAGAATGGCGCACCCATCAGGATTCGAACCTGAGGCCTCCACCTTCGGAGGGTGGCGCTCTATCCAGCTGAGCTATGGGTGCCTACTGCTTACGCAGTGCTTACGCGGTTTTCGAGCGAGTGTTAACCCCAAAAATCGAAGCCCGCAAGTTACTGTTTTACTTCTACTTTTTTACTCACTCGTTCACATTGCCGGACTTGACATCCGCCTTCGGAGGGCAGCGCTCTATCCAGCTGAGCTACGGGTGCACGCGCCGCCTGATTACCCGGCGGGGTCAGGCGACGCAATGGTGAAAATCGATCAGGCGGCGTCCAGGGCCATGATGATCGGGACAAAGTCGGCGGCCTTCAGGCTGGCGCCCCCCACCAGCGCGCCGTTCACATGCGCGATGGCAAAGATCTCGGCCGCATTCGCGGGCTTGACGCTGCCACCGTAGAGCAGCGCGACATCGGCTCCGTCGGACAGGCGCGCGGACAGGTGGTCGCGCATCAGCGCGTGCACCTGGGCGATCTGATCCAGCGTCGGCGTGCGTCCGGTGCCGATCGCCCAGACCGGCTCATAGGCCAGGACGGTGTTGCGGGCGTTGGCGCCGTCCGGGACGGACCCGGCCAGCTGCGTGGCGATCACGTCCAGGGTGCGGTCGGCGTCGCGTTCGGCCTCGGTCTCGCCGACGCAGATGATGGCGGTCAGGCCCGCGGCATGGGCGGCCTGCGCCTTGGCGCGCACCATGGCGTCGGTCTCGCGGTGATCGGCGCGGCGTTCGGAATGGCCCAGGATGACGTGCGTCGCGCCCGCGTCGCGCAGCTGCAGAGCGGCGATGTCACCGGTATGGGCGCCCTTGTCGGCGTGATGGCAGTCCTGCCCGCCGACCAGCAGGTCGCTGGCGCCGATGCGGGCCATCATCGGGTGGATCAGCAGGGCTGGCGGGCAGATCAGGACGTCGCAGGTCGCGCCTTCGGCGGCGGCGGCCATGTCGTCCAGCTGATCCAGCGCGGCCAGATCGCCGTTCATCTTCCAGTTTCCAGCGGCAAGTTTGCGCGGTGCCATGGGGGTCCTCCGTGGGTTCGGGACAGGCTTAGCCAGCCTCCCGCCCCCGTGCAAGGCTCAGCTCTGCGCGCGGCTGCCCTCGATCGGGGCAAAGTTCACCGACTCTCCGCAGCCGCAGCTGTCGGTGACGTTGGGGTTGCGGAACCGGAAGCCCTGCTCCAGCAGACCGGTCTCATAGTCGATCTGGGTGCCGAACAGGAACATCTGCGCCATGGGCGCGATGATGACGCGCGCGCCGTCAAGTTCGACCACCTCTTCGTTCGCGGTGGGGGTCTGGGCCAGCTCCATCGTGTATTCCATGCCCGCGCAGCCGCCCTTCTTCAGCCCGATGCGCAGGCCGTAGGCGTTTTTGCCCGCCATCAGCTGCGCGATCCGCGCGGCGGCGGCGGGGGTGATGGTGACAGGGGGCGTGCCGGGCATGGCGAACATGGGACGATCCTTTCGGGGCTTGGCCTCAAGATAGTCACGCGGGGGGCAGGGGTTCAAGCCCGCCCCCGGCGATCACATGAAGCCAAGCTCCAGACGCGCCTCGTCGGACATCATGTCCATGCCCCATTGCGGCTGGAAGGTCATCTCGACATCGACCTGCTTGACGCCGGGCACGGCCTCGACCGCGTCGGCGACCCATCCGGGCATCTCTCCGGCGACGGGGCAGCCCGGCGCGGTCAGGGTCATGATCACCCGCACCTCGGAGGCGTCGTTGATGTCGATCGTGTAGATCAGGCCCAGATCGTGGATGTTGACCGGGATCTCGGGGTCATAGACGGTCTTGCACGCCTCAACGATGGGTTCGTAGAGGGGATGGTCGGTCGAAGACGGCGCGATCAGCGGCGCGCCTTCCATCAGGGGTTCGGTCATCGGAGCATCCTTCAATTCCGACCGATTATATAGGGCACCGGCCGCCCGCGGTCCAGTGGCGGCCCGCATTGCGCCGGGCGGGGGGCGGCGCTACAAGCGGCCGGTTCCAAAAGGCTCGGGCGGACCCATGACCACGCGTTTCGACTTCACCCTCCAGGCGACCGACGGCGCCGCGCGCACCGGCGTCATCGACACGCCGCGCGGCCGGATCCGCACCCCGGCCTTCATGCCGGTGGGGACGGCCGCGACGGTCAAGGCGATGCTGCCCGACAGCGTGGCGGCCACGGGCGCGGACATCCTGCTGGGCAACACCTATCACCTGATGTTGCGCCCCGGCGCCGAACGCGTCGCGCGCATAGGCGGGCTGCACCGCTTCATGAACTGGCAGAAGCCCATCCTGACCGACAGCGGCGGGTTCCAGGTGATGTCGCTGGCGGGCCTGCGCAAGCTGACCGAGGAGGGGGTGACCTTCTCCAGCCATGTCGACGGGTCCAAGCACTTCCTGTCGCCCGAGACCAGCATGGAGATCCAGCGCCTTCTGGGCAGCGACATCGTGATGTGCTTCGACGAATGCCCCGCGCTGCCCGCGACCGAGGAGGCGGTGGCCGAGTCGATGCGCCTGTCGATGCGCTGGGCGCAGCGGTCGCGCGACGCCTTCGGCGACCGGCCGGGGCATGCGCTGTTCGGCATCATGCAGGGCGGCGTCACCCGCGAGCTGCGCGAGGAGAGCGCGCAGGCCCTGCAGGCGATCGGCTTTGACGGCTATGCGGTCGGCGGCCTGGCCGTGGGCGAGGGGCAGGAGGCGATGTTCGGCGTGCTGGACTATGCCCCCGGCTTCCTGCCGGTGGACAAGCCGCGCTATCTGATGGGCGTGGGCAAGCCCGACGACATCGTGGGCGCGGTCCAGCGCGGCATCGACATGATGGATTGCGTGCTGCCCTCGCGCTCTGGGCGGACCGGTCAGGCCTGGACCCCGCGCGGGCAGGTCAACATCAAGAACGCCCGCCACCAGGACGATCCGCGTCCCTTGGACGAGGATTGCACCTGCCCCTGCTGCCGGGGCTACTCCCGCGCCTATCTGCATCACGTCTTCCGCGCCAAGGAGATGATCAGCGGCATGCTGCTGACCTGGCACAACCTGCATTACTATCAGCAGCTGATGGCGGGGCTGCGCGACGCGATCGCGGCGGGGCGGCTGGACGCCTTTGTGGCCGAATTCCACGCGCGCCGCGCGGAAGGCGATATCGAACCCGTATGACGCCGCGACCTTGGACGGAATTTCCCCGTCCGGGCCTTGGCGCGGGCAGGCGGAGGCGTTATCTTGACGGTGTTCTCAGGGCGGGGTGCAATTCCCCACCGGCGGTGACAGCCCGCGAGCGCCCCTTGCCATGGCAGGGGGGTCAGCAGATCCGGTGAAATTCCGGGGCCGACGGTATAGTCCGGATGGAAGAGAACCGCCCCGTGTCCCACCCCGGCGCGCGCGGTGGTATGCCTTGGGGGCCTGACGCAACTTACGTAAGGTTCCTGAAAGATGACCAAATCCCCCCGTATCGCCTTCATCAAGGCGCGCTGGCACGCCGATGTCGTGGACCGCGCGCATGAAGGTTTCCTGACCCAGGCCGCCAGCCTGATGCCCGGTGCGCAGATCGAGGCATGGGACGTGCCCGGCGCGTTCGAGATGCCGCAGCTGGCCAAGAAGCTGGCTTTGACTGGCAAGTATGACGCCGTGGTGGCCGCGGCCCTGGTGGTCGATGGCGGCATCTATCGCCATGATTTCGTCGCGGGCGCGGTGGTCAGCGGCCTGATGCAGGCGGGCATGGACACGGGCGTGCCGGTGTTCTCGGTGTCGCTGACGCCGCACAATTACCAGGAGACCGAGCTGCTGACCGGTTTCTATCGCGAGCATTTCGTGAAGAAGGGCGCCGAGGCCGCCCATGCGGTCGCGCAGATGCTGGCCGTCGAGGGGCGTCTGGCCCGTCTGGATCAGGCCGACGCGGCCTGATCCATCCGCAGGCGGTGCCGCGTCAGCAGCATCGCCTGTGTCTCCTTGAGTTCGCGGTCGCGCCGCGCGGCGTCCCAATCCAGCGCCGCCGCGCAGAGATCGGCGATGCGCGCCAGGTCGCGGGCCGACAGATGGCCGGTGACGGCCAGCGCGGTGCGGCGCATGACCAGATCGGCCAGGGTGCCGACCTGTTCGTTGCGGATGATCCAGACCAGCTCCTGTTCGCTGTGATCGCTGTCGGCCAGCATGATGGGCGCCGCGCCTTCGACCGCCAGGATCGCCGCCGCCGTCGTGCCGTAGCGCGCCAGAAGATGGCGCGTGCGGGCGGGCGCGGCCAGGGTGCGCCGGGCCGCATCGTCGCTCCACGCGCCCGCATCGGCCGGGTAATCACGGCCACCGCCGATGGGCAGCCTGTCGGTGGCGATGCGGCGGGACGCGTTCAGGCGCGCCAGAAGATCGTCGGCGACCTCCTCGGCGAAGCCGCGGAACGTGGTCCATTTGCCGCCCACCAGCGCAATGATCGGCCAGCGGCGGTTGGCGTCGGGGGCGATCTCCGGCGCGGAATGGTCGCGGCTGATCAGGCCGGGATTGGCCGCATCCGAGGCGGGCAGGGGGCGGATGCCGGAATAGGCATAGACGATCTGGCTGTCGTCGAAATGCAGCCCCGGCAGCAGGCCGCGCAGCGCGTCGAGGAAATAGGCGATCTCGGCGTCGTCGCAGGCCACGTCGTCGGGGTCGTCGGCGCGGATGTCGGTGGAGCCGACCAGCGCGCGGTCCAGATAGGGAAAGACCAAGCAGATGCGCCCGTCATCGGCCTCGAAATAGATCATGCGGCCCTTCAGCGCGGCCAGCAGCTCGGGGTGGTCCAGCAGGATGTGCGAGCCCTTGGTGCCGCCGATCATCCGCGTGGGCGCGCCAAGGGCGGCGTTCACGCGGTCGATCCAGGGACCGGCGGCGTTCACCACGATGCGCGGGCGCAGGGACAGCGCGCCCTGCGGGCCGGTCAGGTGGATCACGTCGCCGTCGGTGCCGGTCAGCGCGGTGTGGTTCAGCGCGCGGGCGGCGGGGTTGGCGCGTAGCCCGTCCGCCACCAGCTCCCAGACCAGCCGTTCGGGCAGGGTGACGGCGGCGTCGTAATACTGTCCCGCGGCCTTGATGCGCGGGGTCAGGGGCGGGATCTCGCGCAGCGCGCGGGCGCCCGACCACAGCTGATGGCGCGGCATGACCCGGTGGCGGCGGCCATAGAAGTCGTACATCGCCAGCCCCG
The DNA here is from genome assembly GCF_004010775.1 of Paracoccus sp. Arc7-R13. NCBI lineage: Bacteria > Pseudomonadati > Pseudomonadota > Alphaproteobacteria > Rhodobacterales > Paracoccaceae > Paracoccus > Paracoccus sp. Arc7-R13. The sequence goes on from NZ_CP034810.1 coordinate 1,300,322, forward strand.
CCTTCATCAGCACCGCGCCGCGGCTGCGGGGCGCGGTGGTCGACCCCATCAGCGTGCGCAGCGCCGGCCCGATGCCGCGCAGCCAGGAGAAGATCGGGATGACCGTGGGCAGGGGCTTGACCAGATGCGGCGCGTTTTTCAGCAGCAGGTTCCGCTCCAGCGTGGATTGCGCGACCAGGCGCAGCTCTCCGGTCTCGAGGTACTTGATGCCGCCGTGGATCAGGCGCGAGGGTGCGGCCGAGGTGCCGCCGCCGTAATCGGCCTTGTCCACGATCACCGCGTTGACGCCCTGTTCGCACAGGTCGCGGAACAGGCCCGCGCCGTTGATGCCCGCGCCCAGGATCAGCACGTCGATGTCTTGGGTCATGGGATGTCCTGCAGGGCCTCGATCCGCGGCCACAGCGGCGCCATGGCGGCGGTCAGGTCGGTGAAGACCCCATAGCGGCGCGCCATGTCGGCGGCGCGGGCGGGGTCGGGGTGATGGGTGGTGCTGATCGCGCCCATGTCGCGCGGGTCGTGGCGCGGCGAGGCGAAGATGCCGACCCCCGCGCCCGCGCAGAGCGCCGCGCCCCAGGCTGCGGCCTCCTCGGTCGCGCTGACGGTCACGGGCATGTCCAGCACATCCGCGAACAGCTGTGCAAAGAGCGGCGCGCGGGAAATGCCGCCGGTCAGCCGCGCCGCCCTGGGGGCGAACCCGTCGCGCAGGGCGTCGACGTGGTGGCGGTGGTTGAAGGCGATGCCCTCGATCACGGCGCGCAGCATGTCGCCGCGATCCTGCCAGCCGCGCAGGCCGAAGAAGCCCGCGCTGGCCTGCGCCCCATAGGGCGATCCGAACAGGTAGGGGTGGAACAGCGCGCTGGAGGGCCGGGCCAGGGCGGCCTCGATTTCCGGGATGACGCGCAGATGGGCGGGCTGGTCGCCCCCTTCGCGGCACAGACTGTCCAGGAACCAGTCGTAATTCGCGGCGGACGCCGGAGAGATCGACATGGCGTTCCATTCGCCCCGCGAGATGCCATTGCGGCAGAACCAGCGCGGATCGGATAGGGGTCGGTCGGTGACGGTCTCGTTGATGGAATAGGTGCCGGCGACGATGGCGACGCAGCCCTGCCCGTACCCGCCCGAGCCCAGGGCCGATGCGGTCACGTCATGCAGTCCGGCCACAACCGGCGTGCCCGCGGCCAGGCCGGTCAGGGCGGCCGCATCCGCCGTGACATGGCCCACGACCTGATCGGGCAGGGCGATGTCAGGCAAGGGCAGGCCCGGCAGGCCGAAGATGCCGGGGATGTCGGGGGCGAAGCCTTGGGTTGCGACATCGGTGAAAGCGGTGCTGGCCTCGGTCAGGTCGGTGCCGATGCGGCCGGTCAGCCGATAGGTCAGCCAGTCCTTGCAGGCCAGCACATGGCCGATCGCGGCAAAGCGCGCGGGGTCATGGTCGCGCAGCCACGCCAGGATCGCCGACGGCGCCGAGGCATGGGGCATCTGCCCCGTCCGCGCCAGCGCGCGCGCGGCGGTCCCGTCCGCGACCCAGCCATCCGCGACGCCGCCCGCGCGGCTGTCCAGCGACAGGATACCCGGCCCCAAAGGCGCGCCCGCCCGGTCCAGCAGATACAGCCCGTCGCCATGCGCGGTCGCGGCGATGGCGCCGATGTCGCGGGCCGGGCGACCGCAGGCGGCGATGGCCTCGGCTACGGCGGCGGCTGTCTGGCGCCACAGGTCCTCCATGTCGCGTTCGACATGGCGGGGCTGGGGCATGACCTGCGCCACGCGGCGGCGCGCGGTGGCTAGAACCCGGCCTGTGGCGTCGAAGATCACCGCCTTGGTGACGGTCAGCCCGTTGTCGATGCCCAGGATCAGCATGGCGTCAGTCCCCCGTCAAGGCGATCTGGACCTCGACACCGCGGCGGCGCAGGGCGGTGATCTGATCGGGGGGCGTGCGGTCGTCGGTGACGATCAGGTCGAAATCCTCGATGCCGCCCATCGAGTGCAGGGCGCGGCGGGTGAACTTGGTGTGATCGGCCAGCAGGATGCGGCGGCTGGCGGCGTCCAGCATGGCGCGCTTCGTCTCGGCCATCTCGGGGGACTGGTGAAAGACCTGGTCGTCGGTGACGGCGGCCATCGACAGGATCGCCACGTCCGCGCGCAGGCGGCGGATCTGGGCGGTGGTCTGCGGTCCCATGAAGGCGTTGCACCAATGGTGGAACTGGCCGCCCAGACCCAGCAGCGTCATGTCGCCGATCTCCTTGATCGCGCTCATCAGCGTCAGCGAATTGGTGATGACCGTCAGCGGTACCCGTGCGGCCAGATGCGGCACCATGCGCAGCACGGTGGTGCTGTCGTCCAGAAACACCGCCTGGCCCGGTTCGACCTGCTGGGCCGCCAGCTGCGCGATGGCGGATTTCTGCGGACCCTGGCGGGTGTCGCGATACAGGTCGCTGGCCTCGATCAGGCTGGTGGGGGCGGCGGACACGATGCCGCGCGACTTGCGCAGCAGGCCCTTGCCGGCCAGTTCGTCCAGGTCGCGGTGCGCGGTCATCAGGCTGATGCCGAAGCGGTCGGTCAGATCCTCGATCCGCAGGCTGCCCTCGGCCATGACGGCCTGCGCGATCAGCTGGCGACGCGCCTGCAGGCGGGCCTGTCGGCTGTCCGAGGGGATCATGTCCATGGGGATGCGGCCCTTGCGTGGGTGGGGCGCGCGCGTGACGGCGCGCGCCCCGGTGGCGTCACTGGTCCAGAACGAAGGCGGCGCTGTAGCTGTCCACGTTCTCCGGCGTGATCAGCAGGCAGTCGAACAGCTGCTTTTCGGTCTCGACGCCGGTCTCTCCGGTCTTGATGAAGGTGTCGGCCTGGCGGACGGCCTCCTCGGCGAAGACAGCGACGGGCTGCAGGACGGTATAAGCCATCTCTCCGGCCTTCACCGCCTCCACGGCGTCGGGGCTGCCGTCAAAGCCGCCCACGGTCACGGCGTCCAGCTTGCCGGCCTCCTTCAGCGCGGCGATGGCGCCGAGCGCCATCTCGTCATTGCCCGAGATGACGCCGGTGATGTCGGGGTTCGCCTGCAGCAGCGACTGCATGCGCTGATAGCCCTGGGTGCGGTCCCAGTTGGCGACCTCCTGGCCGACCTTCTCGAACTCGGGATACTGGCTCAGCACGGTCTCGTAGCCGTTCGAACGGGTCTGGGCGTTGTTGTCCGAGGGGTTGCCGAACAGCTCGACGAACTGACCGCCTTCCTCGCCCATGGCCTCGACCCAGGCCTGCGCGCCCAGGGCCGCGCCCTGCGCGTTGTTCGACACCAGCTGCGCCTTGGCCAGGCCCTCCTGGTTGATCTCGGCGTTGACCAGGAACACCGGGATGCCCGCATCGACGGCCTTCTGGACGGCACCGACCGAACCGTCGGCGTTGGCCGGGTCCAGGATGATCGCGACCGACTGGTTGGTGATCGCGGTGTCGATCAGCGTGCTTTCGGTGTTGGTGTCGCCGCGATGGGCGGCCACGTTGGCGGTATAGCCCAGCTCCTCGGCGGTGGCCTTGGCGACTTCGCCCTCGGTGAACCAGTAAGGGTTGGCCGGATCGTTCACGATCACGGTGATCAGCCCCTCGGCCCAGGCCGATCCGGCCATCAGCGGCACAGTGGCCACGGCGGCCATCAGCATCCGGCGCGTCATCTTCATCATTTGGTCTCTCTCCCTTGGTGTGGTGATCCTGCCCGGTGCGGGGCAGTCTTTCCGCGCGCCATCCCTGTGGCGCGCGGGGAAGGTCGGGGGCAGGGCCTCACGTCTTGCGCGTGCCGCTGCCGTATTGAAGCGAGTTCATCAGCACGGCCAGCACGATCACCGCGCCCGTGAACACCGTCTGCCAGTAGGAGCTGACCCCGATGATCACCAGGCCCGCCGACAGGAAGCCGATGACGAAGGCGCCCAGCATCGTGCCGCGCACGTTGCCGCGCCCGCCGGTCAGGGCCGCGCCGCCGATCACGACCGCGGCGATGGCGGTCAGTTCATACGCGTTGCCCGCCGTGGGTCCGGCCGAGGTCAGCTGCGACGCCAGAACCAGCCCCGCGGCGGCGGCCAGCGCGCCCGACACCATGTAGACGGTGATCTTGACCCGCTTGACCGGCACGCCGGACAGTTCCGCCGCGCGTTCGTTCCCGCCCGACGCGTACAGCCAGCGCCCGAAGGCCGACCGGCCCAGCATCAGCCCCGCGGCGATCGCCACGACCGCTAGCACGATCACGCTGATGGGCACGCCGCCGATGCGGTAGAAGCCCAGCCAGTTGAAGCCGGTATTGCCCAAGGCCTCGGACCCGCGCAGGTTGTTGTAGGTCAGCCCGTTGGTCATCAACAGCGCGATGCCGCGCGCCACGTACATGACCCCAAGCGTCGCCACGAAGGGCGGCACCTTGAAGATCGCGACCAGCACGCCGTTCACCGCGCCAACGGCCGCGCCCACGCACAGCGTCAGCACCACGACCGCCCAGACCGGCGGATACAGGATCACGCCAAGCGCATCCAGTTCGACCCCCTGCATCATCGCGCCGGCGACCACGCCCGACAGCGCCAGGATGGAGCCCACGGACAGGTCGATCCCACCGTTCAGGATGACCAGCAGCATGCCGATGGACAGGATGCCAAAGATCGCCACCTGGCTGGACATGATCAGCAGGTTCGACAGCGTGAAGTAGTTTGGCGACAGAAACGAGAAGACCGCGATGATGGCGATCAGCGCGAAGAAGGCGCGCCCTTCCAGCAGCAGGCGGCCCAGATGGAACTGGCGGCCTTTCGCGGGGGCGGTCGTGGTGGTTGCGGACATGTGTTCCCTCCCTCGGGCGCGTCAGGCGGCCACGGACTCGCCCGAGGCGGCCATGATCCGGTCCTTGGACACGGTGCTGTCGAATTCGGCCGTGATGCGGCCCTTGTGCATGACGATGATTCGGTGGGCGATGGACAGGCATTCGCTGACCTCGGAGGTGGAATACACCACCGCAAGCCCGGCGCGCGCGCCTTCCGCCAGCAGGCGGAACACCTCGGCCTTGGCGCCGATGTCGATGCCGCGCGACGGCTCGTCCAGCAGGATCGCGCGGGGCCGGGTGGCCAGCATCTTGCCGATCACGACCTTCTGCTGGTTGCCGCCCGACAGCGACCCGATGGGGGCGCTGCCGCCCGATGTCTTGACCGTCACGCGGCGGATGCTGTCGTCGATCAGGTCGCGTTCGGCGCGGGTGCTGGTGAACAGCCCCCGTGTGAACCGCGCGATCGAGGCCAGCGACAGGTTCTGGCCGACGCTCATGGTCTGGACCAGGCCGTCGCGCTGGCGGTCCTCGGGGACCAGGGCCAGGCCGCGGGCGATGCGCTCGCCGATGGACAGGTGGCTGATCTCGTGCCCCTCCAGCACGATCTGGCCGCCGGTGGCGCGCAGCCGCCCCGCGACCGTCTCCAGCAGTTCGGTGCGGCCCGCGCCCATCAGGCCATAGATGCAGACGATCTCTCCGGCGCGCACGTCCAGGTTCAGCCCGCGCACCAGGTCCTGGCCGGTGGCGTCCGGGACCGACAGGTCGCGGATCGACAGGGCGACCTTGCCCATGGTGCTGTCCGGGGGCGATCCCAGGTCGTAATTCTCGCCGACCATGTTGCGCACGATCCATTCCAGGTCGATCTGGGCGCGCGGCGCATAGGCGGTCATCACCCCGTCGCGCAGCACCACCGCATGGTCGGTGATGGTCAGCGCCTCCTCCAGGTGGTGCGAGATATAGACGATGCTGACGCCCCGCGCGGTCAGGTCGCGAATGACCTTGAACAGCACCTCGACCTCGCTGGCGGACAGCGCGCTGGTCGGTTCGTCCATGATCAGGATGCGGCTATCCACCGACAGGGCGCGGGCGATCTCGACGATCTGCTGCTGGCCCAGGCGCAGGTCCTCGACCAGGGTCGAAGGCTCGATCTGCTCCTCCAGCTCCTCCATCAGGGCGCGGGTCTGGCGGTCCTCCTCGGCGTAATCGACGCCAAAGGGGCCCATGATCTCACGCCCCATGAAGATGTTGTCGCGCACCGACAGGTTCGGGGCCAGCGACAGCTCCTGGTGGATGATGGAAATCCCCCGGTCGCGCGCGTCATTGGCATTGGCGAAGGCCACAGGCCTGCCGTCCAGCACGATCTGGCCCGATGTGGGCTGGATCACGCCCGACAGGATCTTCATCAGCGTGGATTTGCCCGCGCCGTTCTCTCCGAACAGGGTGGTGACCTGGCCGCGATGGATGTCGAAGTTCACGCCCTTCAGCGCGTGGACTTGGCCATAGGACTTGGCCACGTTACGGGCGGCAAGGACGACCTGGGCGCTCATTGGACCTCCAGCGCGACGGGGGTGATCAGCCAGTTCGACGGGTTGATCAGCCGGAACGCCCCGGTCACCGTCACCTGCTTGCCCGCCAGGGCGGTGGTGTCGATGGGGGCCAGCACTTCGGCCGCCATGGCGCGGTTGATGCCCGATCCCGCGTCCTGGTATTCGATCTGGTTCTTGAAGGCGCCGAAGGCGATGTCGCCCGGCGCGTCGCGCAGGTCGGTGCCGTTGATCGCGGGGCCGGTCTGCACGCGGATGCGCAGATCCTCGGGCAGGCCCTCGACGGTCAGCGGATAGACTCCGGCCCGCGGCTCGCCGGCGGTGCCGGTCACGGTGACCATCATGATGGCGCCGGTCGATGCGGGCGTGCCGTATTCGGCGATGGCCGCGTCCTGATCGGCGGCGATGGCCGCGGCCAGGTCGGTGGCGGGCACGGCGCGTTCGATCACCGCGTCGCGGATGCGCGGGAATTCCTGCGTGCCATAGGTGTCGGGCGAAAACGCCTGCCGGCGGGCATCCGCCTCGGAGCCGACCTGCACCACGGTGGTATCCAGCGCGATGGCGGCCAGGACGGCCAGGACGGCCAGGCCCAGGGCCACGGACAGGATCAGGCCGCGACGGCTGGCGGCGGGGGCCCGGGGGGCGGTGGTGCTGTCGGTCATCGGTCTGCCTCTGGCTGGAACACGGGGCGGGCGGGCGCACATCTCATGGTTGATGATAACTTCACGTGATCGACCTCGCGGAGAGGATGCGCATCGGGGCCTGTCCTGTGGCGGTCGCCGCACGGGCCGCATCCATGGCGCGAGGGCATGCGGGGCGCAAGCCTGTGCTGGCAAAAGTCATCATGCGGTCCGGCCTCCCCTCCGGTCGATTCGCGTGGCGCGGGCCTGTGATTGCGGCGATTCCGCGCATCCTGTCGGACGCGAACAGGACCAGCTTAGATGAAATAAATTGCCGTGTCCGTAAAAAAATACGTTCCCTGTGCGATCATCGTGATATAAACCGGGGCCAAGGGATGGAGGCATCATGACGGACAAGCAGCGCGACGTGCTGATCGGAATCGATGCCGGGACCTCGGTCATCAAGGCCGTGGGGTTCGATCTTGCCGGGCGTCAGCTGGGCGCGGCGGCGGTGCCGAATCGCTATGCGACCGGGGCGCAGGGCGCCGCGACGCAGGACATGGCCCGCACCTGGGATGATTGCGCCGCGGCGCTGCGCGGACTGGCCGATCGTATCCCGGACCTGGCGGGGCGGACCGCGGCGCTGGCCGTGACGGGGCAGGGCGACGGCACCTGGCTGGTCGGCGACGACGGCCCGGTGGGCGACGCCTGGCTGTGGCTGGACGCGCGCGCCGCACCGACCGTCGGCCGGTTGGGCCAGGACCGCGCCCGGTTCGAGGCGACGGGCACCGGCCTGAACACCTGCCAGCAGGGCGCGCAGATGGCCCATATGGACGCCCATCATCCGGACCTGCTGGATGGGGCGCGGGTCGCGCTGCATTGCAAGGACTGGCTGTATCTGAACCTGACCGGCGTTCGGGCGACGGACCCGTCCGAGGCCAGCTTCACCTTCGGCAACTTCCGCAGCCGGGCCTATGATGACACGGTCATCGACGCGCTGGGCCTGACGCATCGGCGCGGCCTGCTGCCGCCGATCATCGATGGCACACAGGTGACCCATCCGCTGACCGCGGATGCCGCTGCGGCGACGGGCCTGCTGGCAGGCACGCCGGTCAGCTTGGGCTATGTCGACATGGTGATGACCGCGCTGGGTGCGGGCGTGCTGGGTGGGGCGGGGGACGTGGCCTGTTCGACGGTCGGCTCGACCGGGGTGCATCTGCGCGCCGTGACCGCCGACCGGGTGCATCTGAACGATCAGGGCACGGGCTATGTCATATGCCTGCCGGTGCCGGGCGTGGTCACGCAGGTCCAGACCAACATGGCGGCGACGTTGAACCTCGATTGGGTACTGGGGTTGGCGGCGGGTATCCTGTCGGATATGGGCCAGCCGGTGACGCATCGCGACCTTGTCGCGCGGCTGGACGGCTGGCTGGGCCAGGCCGCGCCGGGGCAGATCCTGTACCACCCCTATATCTCGGATGCCGGGGAACGCGGGCCCTTCGTCGATGCTGCGGCGCGGGCCGGGTTCACCGGCCTGTCGGCGGGCCATCGCTATCCCGATCTGGTGCGCGCCGTGGCCGAAGGGCTGGGCCTGGCCATGCGCGACTGTTACGCCGCGATGGGGCCGCTTCCGTCCGAACTGCGCCTGACCGGTGGGGCGGCGCGGTCGCCCGCCCTGCGGCGCATCCTGTCGGCCGCGCTGGACGCGCCGGTCCGCGTGTCCGACCGTGACGAGGCCGGGGCCGCGGGGGCCGCGATGATGGCCGCCGTGGCCATCGGCGCCTATCGCGACATGGACGCCTGCATCGCCGAATGGGTCACGCCCCTGCTGCGCGCCCCCGAGGCCCCCGATCCCCATCTGGCCGCGACCTATGCGCGGCTGTTCCCCGCCTTTGCCGCGACCCGCGCCGCCCTGCCGCCCGTCTGGGCAGCCATGGCGCGGGCCCGCACCACGACAGGAGAGTAGGATGACCCAAGGCCACGAGATGATCGATCTGTTCGTGATCGGCGGCGGCATCAACGGCGCGGGCGTCGCGCGCGATGCCGCGGGGCGGGGCCTGTCGGTCGTGCTGTGCGAAAAGGACGACCTGGCGCAGGGCACCTCGTCGCGCTCGGGCAAGCTGGTCCATGGTGGGCTGCGCTATCTGGAATATTACGAATTCCGCCTGGTCCGCGAGGCGCTGATCGAACGAGAGGTGCTGCTGGCCGCGGCCCCGCACATCATCTGGCCGATGCGCTTCGTGCTGCCGCACAGCCCCGACGACCGGCCCGCCTGGTTGGTCCGGCTGGGGCTGTTCCTCTATGACAACCTGGGCGGGCGCAAGAAGCTGCCGGGCACGCGCACGCTGGACCTGCGCCGCGATCCCGAGGGCGCGCCGCTGCTGGACAAGTACCATAAGGGGTTCGAATACAGCGATTGCTGGGTTGACGACGCGCGGCTGGTGGTGCTGAACGCGGTCGATGCGGCGGAGCGCGGCGCGACCGTCCTGACCCGCACCGCCTGTGTGTCGGCACGCCGCGAGGGCGACGCCTGGTCCGTGACCACCCGCGACACCGTCACCGGAGAGGAACGGCAGTTCCGCGCCCGTTGCCTGGTCAACTGCGCCGGTCCCTGGGTCAGCGACTTCATCACCCGCGTTGCGGGGTCGAATTCGGCCCGCAACGTGCGCCTGGTCAAGGGCAGCCATATCATCGTGCCGAAATGGTGGGCGGGGACCAACGCCTATCTGGTGCAGAACCACGACAAGCGCGTGATCTTCATCAACCCCTACGAGGGCGACATGGCGCTGATCGGCACGACCGACATCGCCTATGACGGCCGGGCCGAGGATGTCACCGCCGACGAATCCGAGATCGACTATCTGCTGGCCGCCGTGAACCGCTATTTCAAGGAGAAGCTGCGCCGGTCCGACGTGATCCACAGCTTTTCGGGCGTGCGCCCGCTGTTCGACGACGGGCAGGGCAACCCGTCGGCGGTCACGCGGGACTATGTGTTCGACCTGGACCAGACCGGAGGCGCGCCGCTGCTGAACGTCTTTGGCGGCAAGATCACCACCTTCCGCGAACTGGCCGAACGCGGCATGCACCGCCTGACCGAGGTGTTCCCGCAGATGGGCCCCGACTGGACCGAGACCGCGACCCTGCCGGGCGGCGAGATCGCCAATGCCGATTACGAAAGCTTTGCCAACCTGCAGCGCGAACTGCACCCTTGGATGCCGCGCGCGCTGGTCCAGCATTACGGTCGCCTGTACGGCGCGCGGACCAAGGATGTCGTGGCGGGCGCCATGACCCTGTCGGGCCTTGGGCGGCATTTCGGTGGACAGCTTTACGAGGCCGAGGCGCGGTACCTGGTCGCCAAGGAATGGGCGCGCACGCCGCAGGACATCCTGACCCGGCGCACCAAGCATTATCTGCACCTGACCCGGGACCAGCAGGCGGCCTTTGCCGCGTGGTTCGACGACACCCTGGCGCCGGAGATCGCGTGATGCTGACCCTGTCGCTGAACACCAACCCGCTGGTCAACCGCTTTGCCGATCCGGACGACCTGATCGACACGGTCGCGCGCGATCTGCGCATCCGCGACCTGCAGTTGACGCATGAGTTCATCAATCCCTCCTGGCCCGCGCCGGTGATCCGCCGCCTGACCCGGCAGATGCGCGCGGCGCTGGACCGGACCGGGGTGCGCGTCACCAGCGGCATGACAGGCCCCTATGGTCGGCTGAACCATTTCGGCCATCCCGATGCGGATGTGCGGCGATACTATGTCGACTGGTTCAAGACCTTCGCGGACATCACCGCCGATCTGGGCGGTCGATCGGTGGGCACGCAATTCGCGATCTTCACCTATCGCGATTACGACGGTCCGGCCCGGCGCGAGGACCTGATCCGCATCGCCATCGACTGCTGGGCCGAGGTCGCGGATCACGCGAAGGCCGCCGGGCTGGACTATGTCTTCTGGGAGCCCATGAGCGTGGGCCGCGAATTCGGAGAGACGATCCCGGCCGCCCTGGCGCTGCAGGACCGGCTGAGCGCGGCCGACATGGCGGTGCCGATGTGGATGATGGCCGATATCGACCACGGCGACGTCACCAGCCCCGATCCGGACGATCTGGACCCCTATGCCTGGGCCCGCGCCGTGCCGCGCGTCAGCCCGATCATCCACATCAAGCAGTCGCTGATGGACAAGGGCGGCCACCGCCCCTTCACCGCCGAATTCAACGCCAAGGGCCGCGTCCAGCCGGAACCCCTGCTGGAGGCGCTGGCCCAGGGCGGCGCGGTCGACAACGAGATCTGCCTGGAGCTGTCCTTCAAGGAACGCGACCCGAACGACCGGCAGGTCATCGCCCAGATCGCCGAAAGTGTCGCATTCTGGGCGCCGCATATCGACACCGGGGCGGATAAGCTGAATATCTGACCCATCATCGACAGGACGCCCCATGCCCCAGCCCTTCGCCTTTGCCACCGCCACCGAGATCCTGTTCGGCCGGGGGCAGGCGGCGATGGCCGCCGGGCGGGTCGCGGCCCTGGGGCGGCGGGTCCTGCTGGTCCACGGCCGCGACCCCGGCCGCAGCGCGGCGCTGGCCCGCGATCTGGCCGCGGCGGGCTGTTCGGTCGCAACCTTTGCCGTTCCGCATGAACCCGACATCGCCCTGATTGAGGCAGGCGTCCGGACGGGCGCGGAGGTCCAGGTCGTCGTCGCGATGGGCGGCGGGGCGGTGATCGACGCGGGCAAGGCCCTGGCGGCCTGCCTGACCATGACCCGTCCGCTGATGGATCATCTGGAGGTCGTGGGACAGGGGCTGCCGCTGGACCATCCCCCGTTGCCCTTCGTGGCCATCCCCACCACCGCCGGCACCGGGGCCGAGGTCACCCGCAACGCCGTGATCGGCGTCCCCGAGGCGCGCCGCAAGGTCAGCCTGCGCGATGCGCGGATGCTGCCGGCGCTGGCCATCGTGGACCCGGCCCTGACGGACGGCTGTCCGCGCGCGGTGACGCTGGCCTCGGGGCTGGATGCCGTCACGCAGGTGATCGAGCCCTATGTCTGCACCCGCGCCAATCCGTTGACCGACTCGCTGTGCCGCGACGCGATCCCGCGTGGGCTGGCGGCGCTGATCCGCCTGATGCAGGCCGAAGACCGCCAGGCGCGCGACGAGATGGCCTGGGTCAGCCTGTGCGGCGGCCTGGCGCTGGCCAATGCCGGGCTGGGCGCGGTGCATGGGCTGGCCGGCCCCCTGGGCGGGCTGACCGGGGCGGCGCATGGCGCGATCTGCGGCACGCTGCTGCCGCATGTGCTGGTGGCGAACCGCTGGGCGGTCACGGACCGCGCGCTGGCGGCCCGGCTGGACCAGGTGGGCGCCTGGATCGGGGCGGCGTTCGGGCGGGCCGATGCATCGGTGGCCGAGGCCGCAGCGCTGCTGGCCGACTGGTCCCGTGCGGCGGGCCTGCCGGGGCTGGACGCCCTGGGGATCGACGCGGCGGCGCGCAAGGCCGCGGCGCAGGCGGCGGCCGCGTCGTCGTCGATGAGGGCCAACCCGGCACCCCTGTCGGCCGACGATCTGGACGCCCTGATGCGGGCCGCCGCCTGATGGCCCGGCGGGGACCGGTCGATCCGGAGCAGAGCCTGGCGATCCGGGCCGCCTGGCTGCATTATGCGGGCGGGCTGACGCAGGCGGCCGTCGCCAAGCGGCTGGGCCTGCCCGGCGTCAAGGCGCACCGCTTGATCGCCCGCGCCGTGGCCGAGGGCGTGGTCAAGGTCACCATCGACGGAGAGATCGTCGAATGCGCCATGCTGGAGGATCAGCTGTGCGCGCGCTATGGGCTGGACCACTGCGAGGTTGCCCCCGACCTGGGCGAGGACGGCATGCCCCTGCGCGCCCTGGGCCTGGCGGGCGCGGGCTTCCTGCGCCGCGAGATCGAGCGAGGCGAACACAGGGTCATCGGGCTGGGGCATGGCCGGACGCTGGCGGCGGCGGTCCGGCAGATGCCGCGCTTTGACGCGCGCGCGGTGCGCTTCGTCGCGGTCCTGGGCGGGCTGACGCGCAATTATGCGGCGAACCCGCATGACGTGATGCATACGCTGGCGGAAAAGACCGGGGCGCAGGCCTTCGTGATGCCGGTGCCGTTCTTTGCCAATTCCGAAGGCGACCGGGCCGTGCTGCTGTCCCAGCCCGGCGTGCGCGACATCTTCGATCTGTCGAACAGCGCCACGCTCACCTTCGTGGGCATGGGCACGGCGGATGCGGGCGCGCAGCTGGTCGCATCCGGCATGATTGAGGCGCGCGAGATCGCCGAGATCAACGCCGCGGGGGGCGTCGGAGAGATGATGGGTTATTTCTTCGATGCCACGGGCCGTGTGCTGGACACGACGCTGAGCGCGCGGACGCTGTCGGTGGACCTGAACCGGGGGCAGGATCAGCGTATCGTGGTCGTCGCCGGAGGCGCGGAAAAGGTCGCGGCCATCCGCGCGGTGCTGAACAGCGGGCGCCTGTCCGGGCTGATCACCGACGAGGCGACGGCGCGCGCGCTGATGGCGGGGTGACCCAAACGGGGACGGGTCGGGGAAACCCCGACCCGGTCGCTGCCGCTGGGCCCCGCGCGCGCTTTGCGCGCGTGGGGAGCATCGTGGCAAGGCCGCTTGCGGCCTTGGCCTTTGGATTAGTGGCCTGTCACCAGGCGGGCGCGGGCGATGATGGCCTCGGGTGTGATGCCGAACTCCTGGTACAGCCGGTCGATCGGAGCCGATGCGCCAAAGCCGGTCATGCCGATCACGTCGTCCTCGGTCGCGACATAGCGGGTCCAGCCGAACTTGCCCGCGGCCTCGACCGCAATGCGGGGTGCGGTGCCAAGCACCTGGGCGCGGTAATCCGCGTCCTGCGCCTCGAACAGCTCCCAGCTGGGCATCGACACGACCGCCACGGCCATGCCTTCGGCGGCCATCGCCTCGGCAGCCTCCACGGCGATGGCGACTTCGGTTCCTGTGGCGATCAGGGTCACGTCGCGGCCCTCGCCGAACTGGCGGATCACATAGGCGCCCTTGGCGGTCAGGTTCTCGGACCCGGCCTCCGTGCGCAGCTGCGGGACGTCCTGGCGGGACAGGGCCAGCAGCGACGGCACGGTCCGGTTGCGGATCGCGATGTCCCAGGCCTCCAGCGTCTCGACCGTATCGGCGGGGCGCAGGACGGTCAGGCCGGGGATGGCGCGCAGGGACGCCAGATGCTCGACCGGCTGGTGGGTCGGGCCGTCCTCGCCCAGGCCGATGCTGTCATGGGTCATGACATAGATCGTGCCCACGCCCATCAGCGCCGACAGGCGGATCGCGTTGCGGGCATAGTCGGAAAACACCAGGAACGTGCCGCCATAGGCGATCACGCCGCCATGCAGGTTCAGCCCGTTCATCGCGGCGGCCATGCCGAACTCGCGCACACCATAGCCGATGTAGCGGCCGGGCGCCTCGCGCGTGAACTGCGTGTCGACGGCCTTGACGCGGGTCAGGTTCGATCCGGTCAGGTCGGCCGATCCGCCGATCATCGCGGGCACGGCCGGGGTCAGCGCCTCCAGCGCCATCTGGCTGGCCTTGCGGGTCGCGGCTTTCTTGGGCGCGGCGAACAGGGCGTCGCGGGCGGCGGAGACTGCCGCGTCATAGCCCTCGGGCAGATCGCCCGACAGCCGGTGCGTCAGGGCCGCGCCCTTGGGCGATGCGGCCAGACGGGCCTCCCAGGCCTCGCGGTCGGCGGCGCCGCGCGCGCCGATTTCGCGCCATTCGGCGGCCAGATCGTCGGGGATCACGAAGGCGCCGTGGCTCCAGCCCAGGGCCTCGCGGGTCAGCGCGCCCTCATCCTTGCCCAAAGGCGATCCGTGCACGGAATAGCTGCCCGCGCGGTTGGGAGAGCCGAAGCCGATGATCGTCTTCATCGCGATCAGCGAGGGCTTGCCCGTCTCTGCCTTGGCGGCCTCCATCGCGGCATCCAGGGCGCGCCCGTCATGGCCGTCGCAGCTCTGGACATGCCAGCCGCAGGCCTTGAACCGTGCCGGGATGTCCTCGGAGAAGCTGACCGACGTCGGGCCGTCGATGGTGATGCTGTTGTCGTCATAGAGCACGATCAGCTTGCCCAGGCCCAGATGGCCCGCCAGGCTGATCGCCTCCTGGCCGATGCCCTCCTGCAGGCAGCCGTCGCCCAGCATGACCCAGGTGCG
The DNA here is from genome assembly GCF_004010775.1 of Paracoccus sp. Arc7-R13. Classification (NCBI taxonomy): domain Bacteria; kingdom Pseudomonadati; phylum Pseudomonadota; class Alphaproteobacteria; order Rhodobacterales; family Paracoccaceae; genus Paracoccus; species Paracoccus sp. Arc7-R13. Next base: position 1,315,465 of record NZ_CP034810.1, read on the forward strand.
GTGATCGACCAGATCATCGCCGAACTCTCCGGCCAGCGCGCGTTCCGCCAGCGCCATGCCGACGGCGGTGGCCAGGCCCTGGCCCAGGGGGCCGGTCGTGGTCTCCACGCCCTTGGCATGGCCGTATTCCGGATGGCCGGCGGTGATCGCGCCCCATTGGCGGAAATTCCTGATCTGATCCAGCGTCATGTCCTGGTACCCGGTCAGGTGCAGCAGGCTGTAGAGCAGCATGGACGCGTGCCCGTTCGACAGCACGAAGCGGTCGCGGTCGGGCCAGTCGGGATTGGCCGCATCGAACTTCAGGTGGTTGCGGAACAGCACGGTGGCGGCATCGGCCATGCCCATCGGGGCGCCGGGATGGCCGCTGTTGGCGGCGTTCACGGCATCGATGGTCAGCGCGCGGATGCAGTTCGCCAGGGCGAAGTTCTGCGGGTCCAGATCGGCCTTGGCGGCGATGGCGGGGTCTTTGGGGGTGTCTAAGGGCATGGCGGTCCTCCTGTCGCGCCCTCCATAACCCGCCGCTGTCATCATCACAACAAAAAATCACAAAGTCACAAAGTCGGTGTTGTTATGTGCGCGGATCATGTTATGAAACCGGCGACCAGGGGAGGGTTTGGGTGAAACGCGAGGAACGCAGACAGGCGATCATGGATCTGCTGGTCGCGGCACGCGCCGTGGACCTGGACGATCTGGCGGCCCGTTTCGCGGTCAGCAAGATGACCATCCATCGCGACCTGGACGACCTGGAACAGGCGGGCCTGCTGCGCAAGGTTCGCGGCGGCGCCACCATCGAGGCCGGCACCCAGTTCGAGAGCGACTTCCGCATCCGCGCCCTGCAGGACGGAGAGGCCAAGATCCGCATGGCCCATGCCGCCCGCGCCCTGATCGAGCCGGGGATGACCGTGATGGTCAATGACGGCTCGATGGCGGCGCTGCTGGGGGCCAGCCTGACGGAATGCGCGCCCCTGTCGGTGATCACCAACAACGCCGCCGTGATCGAGCGGCTGAAGGATGCGCCGCGCGTCACGCTGATCGCGCTTGGCGGCATCTACAGCGCCAAGTTCAACGGTTTCTTCGGCATGGTCACGGAAAGCGCGCTGGCCGGGCTGCATGCGGACCTGGCCTTCATCTCGACCCCCGCGGTGGCGGGTTTGCGGGCCTTCCACATGGACGACAACGCGGTGCGCGCGAAACGCGCGATGATGCACGCGGCGGAGCGCAGCGTGCTGCTGGTCAACCACGCGCGGTTCGGGCGCAGCGCGCTGCATGCGCTGGCCGACCTGACCGAATTCGACGCCATCATCACCGACGCGCCTCCCGCGCCCGAGGATCGCGCCGCGATCGACCGGGCAGGCATCGCGCTGACCATCGCAAAGGACCCCGCATGACCCAATTCTGGATCGGCACCAGCTGGAAGATGAACAAGACCCTGGCCGAGGCGATGACCTTTGCCCAAGGGTTGCGCGGCACGCCCGCGCCCGCGGGCATCCAGCGTTTCGTCATCCCGCCCTTCACCGCCTGCCGCCAGGTGGCCGAGGCGCTGTCGGACACCGACGTCAAGGTCGGCGCGCAGAACATGCATTGGGACGACGCGGGCGCCTGGACCGGAGAGATCAGCCCCGTGATGCTGACCGATTGCGGGCTGGACATCGTGGAGCTGGGCCACAGCGAACGCCGCGAGCATTTCGGAGAGACGGACAGGACCGTGGGCCTGAAGACCGCCGCCGCCGTCCGCCACGGCCTGATCCCGCTGATCTGCATCGGCGAGACCCTGGCCGAGCGCGAGGCTGGCCGCGCCACGCAGGTGCTGGAGACGCAGGTCCGCGCCGCTTTGGAGCCGGTGGCAGGGTCCGACGCCACGATCCTGCTGGCGTATGAGCCGGTTTGGGCGATCGGCGCGAACGGCATCCCCGCGACATCGGATTATGCCGATGCGCGGCAGGCCGAGATCATCGCGGTCGCGCAGGACGTGCTGGGCCGCCGCGTGCCCTGCCTCTACGGCGGGTCGGTCAATCCGGGCAACTGCGCGGAACTGATCGCCTGCCCGCATATCGACGGGCTGTTCATCGGGCGGTCAGCCTGGGACGTGAACGGCTATCTGGACATCCTGGCGCGATGCGCCGCAACCATCGGAGATGACGCATGAAACTGGCAATCGCAGGGGACAGCGCGGGCGAAGGTCTGGCCAAGGTGCTGGCCGACCACCTCAGGGACCGCTTCGACGTGGCCGAGATCAGCCGCACCGACGAAGGCCCCGACGCCTTCTATGCCAACCTGTCGGACCGGGTGGCCAGCCAGGTCATGGACGGCACCTATGACCGCGCCATCCTGGTCTGCGGCACGGGCATCGGCGTCTGCATCGCGGCCAACAAGGTGCCGGGCATCCGCGCCGCCCTGACGCATGATACCTATTCGGCCGAACGCGCGGCCCTGTCGAACGACGCGCAGATCATCACCATGGGCGCCCGCGTCATCGGACCCGAACTGGCCAAGGCCATCGCCGATGCCTGGCTGGCGCAGACCCAAAACTTCGACCGCAACGGCAAGTCGGCGGGCAATGTCAACGCCATCGACGCGGTCGGCGCGAAATACGCGGGCCGGTGATGCTGCGCCTGCCGACGGACAGGCCCGCGACGGGGCCGCTGCTGGACGATGTGCTGGCGCGCGATGGCGCGGCGGTCATCGTGGCAGCCATCGCGCGCGCGCTGCCGCCTTTGGCCGCACGGCTGGCGGCGGGGCGCCTGCATGGTGACCCCGAGGCCATCGTCGGCACCAATGACAGCGGCGACCGGCAGAAGGCGCTGGACGTCGCGGCCCACGACCACATGATCGCCGCCCTGCGTGCGGCGGGCGTGCGCCAGGTCCTGTCCGAGGAAGCCCTGGACATCATCCTGCTGAACGAAGGCGGCGCCTTCGACGTGGCGATCGACCCGATCGACGGCTCGGGCAGCATTGGCATCGGCGCGCCCCTGGGGATGCTGTTCAGCATCCTGCCCGCCGACCCGCAGGGATTCCAGCGGACAGGCCGGGCGGTGGTGGCGGCAGGCTATGCCTCCTTCGGTCATTCGGTCGATTTCGGCTGGTCCACCGGCGCGGGTGTCCATGTCGCGACCTGGGACGCCGAGGCCCATGCCTTCCGCGTCACCCGCCAGAACCTGCGGCTGAAGCCTCAGGCCTCGACCATCGCCTATAACGCCTCGAACGAACGCCACTGGGCGCCGGGCCTTCAGGCCTGGGCGCGCGATCTGCGCGCAGGGCGGGACGGGCCGCGCGGGCGCGACTTCAACATGCGCTGGCTGGCCGCCGCCGTGGGCGAATTGCACCGCATCCTGCTGAAGGGCGGTGCATTCCTGTACCCCGCCGATACCCGGCCCGGATACGGCGACGGCCGGCTGCGGCTGATCTATGAATGCGTGCCCATCGCCTTCCTGATCGAACAGGCCGGGGGCCGCGCGACCGACGGGCATGGCCCGATCCTGGACCGCGTGCCGCGCGGGCCGCATGACTTCACCCCGCTGTTCTTTGGCGCGTCCGAGGAAATCGACGCGCTTCACGCCGCCCTTCAAGGATAACATCCCATGCCGATGATCACCCTGCGCCAGCTTCTGGACCACGCGGCTGAGCACGACTATGCCGTGCCCGCCTTCAACATCAACAACATGGAGCAGGGCCTGTCGGTCATGCAGGCGGCCCAGGCCACCCGCAGCCCGGTGATCCTGCAGGCCAGCCGCGGCGCGCGGGCCTATGCCAATGACGCGGTGCTGGCGGGGCTGATCGCGGGTCTGGCGCGGGCCTATCCCGACATCCCGATCTGCATGCATCTGGACCATGGCAACGGGCTGGAAACCTGCGCGACCGCGATCCAGAACGGCTTCACCTCGGTGATGATGGACGGGTCGCTGAAATCGGACGGCAAGACGCCCGCCGATTACGCCTATAACGCCGACATCACCCGCCGCGTGACCGAGATGGCCCATGCCTGCGGTGTGTCGGTCGAGGGAGAGCTGGGCGTGCTGGGCAGCCTTGAGACCGGCATGGGCGACGCCGAGGACGGCCACGGCGCAGAGGGCAAGCTGTCCGAGGAGCAGCTGCTGACCGACCCCGACGAGGCCGTGCGGTTCGTCGAGGAGACCGGCGTGGACGCCCTGGCCATCGCCATGGGCACCAGCCACGGCGCGTATAAATTCACGCGCAAGCCCGATGGCGACATCCTGGCCATGCATGTGATCGAGGAGATCCACCGCCGCCTGCCCAACACCCATCTTGTGATGCACGGCTCCAGTTCCGTCCCGGAGGATCTGCAAGCGATCATCAACGCCCATGGCGGCGACATCCGCCCGACTTGGGGCGTCCCGGTCGAGGAGATCCAGCGTGGCATCCGCCATGGCGTGCGCAAGGTGAACATCGACACCGACAACCGCCTGGCGATGACCGCCGCGATCCGCCGCGTGATGGCCGAACACCCGGCCGAGTTCGATCCGCGCGCCTATCTGAAGCCCGCGATGGCGATGATGGCCCAAGTCTGCCGCGACCGGTTCGAGGCCTTCGGCACCGCCGGCAACGCCGACAAGCTGCGCCCGATGTCCCTGCCGGAAATGGCCGCGCGCTACTGATCCGCCCGGGCCAGCAGCTCCTCGACCTTGGGGCCGATCGCATCCACGATCTGCTCGACGCCGCGCGCGTTGGGGTGGATGCGGTCGTCCTGCATCAGGTCCGACAGGGACAAGCCCTGCGTGGCCTTTTCCCCGATCGGCCCCAGGAAGTCGGGGACCAGCACCGCATCGTACTCGGTGGCTAGATCGGCATACATCGCCTCGAAGTCGCGCTTGAAATCGGGGCCGTAATTGCCCGGCGCGGGCAGGCCCGCCAGCAGGACGGGCACCCCCGCCGCCCGCGTCTTGTCCAGGATCGCCGCCAGGTTCGCGCGGCTGGAGGCCGGGTCGATCCCGCGCAACAGATCGTTGCCGCCAAGCGCCACGATCATCGCGTCGGGCCCGTCCGCCAGCGTCCAGTCGATCCGCGCGGCACCCCCTGCCGTGGTATCCCCCGACACGCCCGCATTGGTCACCGCCACGTCATGGCCGCGACCCCGCAGCCAGGCCTCCAGCAAGGGGACGAACCCCTGATCCTGCGGCAGGCCGTATCCCTGCGTCAGACTGTCGCCCATCGCGGTCAGACGCAGCGTCTCTGCGTAAGCAGGGGCTGCCCATGATGCCGCGATGGTGACCGCCAGCGCCGCGACGGCGGCTGTCAGGCGGTTGCCTTCGCGGGCGGGCCGACCATATCGTGCCCCGATACCCAGACCGCGACGAAGGAGCGACCCGATGGCCGACCCCGTGATCCGCCTGTCCGATGCGCATCTGACGTTGCAGGGCAATGCCGGGCCGGTCCCGATCCTGCGCGGCCTGTCGCTGCAGGTCGAACGCGGAGAGACGGTCGGGCTGGTGGGTCCTTCGGGATCGGGCAAGTCGTCGCTCCTCATGCTGATGGGCGGTCTGGAACGCGCCACGGGCGGCCTTGTCCAGGCGATGGGTCAAGACCTGACCGCGCTGGACGAGGATGCGCTGGCACGCTTTCGTCTGTCCCATATGGGGGTGGTGTTCCAGTCCTTCCACCTGGTCCCCACCATGACGGCGCTTGAAAATGTCGCGACACCGCTGGAGCTGGCTGGTGCGCCCGACGCCTTCGCCCGCGCGGCGGCGGAACTGGACCGCGTAGGCCTTGGTGCGCGGCGCGACCATTACCCCGCGCAACTGTCGGGCGGAGAGCAGCAGCGCGTGGCCCTAGCCCGCGCCGCGGCGCCGCGCCCGGCCATCCTGCTGGCCGACGAACCCACCGGCAATCTGGACGGGGCGACGGGGCAGGCGATCATGGACCTGCTGTTCGGGCTGCGCGCCGATCATGGCGCGACGCTGGTCCTGGTCACGCATGACCCGGACCTGGCGCGACGGTGCGACCGGGTGATCCGCTTGGCTGACGGCCGTCTGGCCGCCGAGGCCGCGGCATGAGCCTGGCGCTGGCGGCCCGGCTGGCGCGGCGCGACCTGCGCGGGGGGTTGCGCGGGTTTTGGGTGCTGCTGACCTGTCTGGCGCTTGGCGTGGCCGCCATCGCCGCCGTGGGGTCCGTCCGCGCGGCGATACAGGCGGGGCTGACCTCGCAGGGCGCGGTCCTGCTGGGGGGCGATGCCGAGGTGCAGCTGACCTATCGCTTTGCCAGCCCCGAGGAGCTCGACTGGCTGGAGGATCGGGCCGTAACCGTCTCTGAAATAGTTGATTTCCGGTCCATGGCCGTGGTCGGGCAGGGGGATGCCTCCGAACGCGCCCTGACCCAGGTCAAGGGCGTGGACGCGGCCTGGCCGCTGCTGGGGCAGGCCGTGCTGGACCCGCCCATGCCGCTGGCGCAGGCCTTGGGGACGACGCCGCAGGGGCTGCCGGGGGGCGTCATGGCGCCGCTGCTGGCCGACAGGCTGGGGCTGTCGCCGGGTGACATCTTCCGCCTTGGCACGCAGGATTTCGTGCTGACTGCGCGGCTGGTCAGCGAACCCGATGCGGGCGCGGCCAGCTTCGGCTTCGGCCCCCGCACGCTGGTGCTGCGCGAGGCGCTGGCCGACAGCGAGCTGCTGGGCGCAGGCACGCTGTTCGACAGTAACTATCGGCTGGCGCTGCCGCCGGGAACGGATCTGGACGCGCTGCGGGCCGACTGGCGCGTGGCCTTCCCCGACAGCGGCGCGCGCTGGCGCGACAGCCGCCGTGGCGCGCCGGGCATCGACAGTTTCGTGGACCGCATCGGCGCGTTCCTGGTGCTGGTCGGGCTGACCGGGCTGGCCGTGGGCGGGGTCGGCGTGTCGGCCGCGGTGCGCGCCCATCTGGCCCGCAAGACCGAGACCATCGCCGTGCTCAAGACCTTCGGCGCGTCGGGGCGGACGATCTTTCAGGTCTATCTGCTGCAGATCGGGGCGGTGACCGCGATCGGCGTCGCGGCGGGGCTGATCCTGGGGGCGGCGGTGCCCTTGGCGCTGGCGCCGCTGCTGACGGCGCGCCTGCCGGTGCCGGCGGAGTTCGGCGTCTATCCGGGCCCCCTGGCGCAGGCGGCGGTCTATGGCGTGCTGACTGCGTTCATCTTTGCGCTGTGGCCCTTGGCGCGAACGCGGCGCATTCGGGCGGCGACCTTGTTCCGCGACGCGGACGCATCCGGGGGCGGCTGGCCCGAACGGCGCTATCTGGTGATGATCGTCGCGGCGCTGATCGCGCTGGTGGGGGCTGCCGCACTGTTTTCGGGGCTGTGGCGGCTGACGCTTGGCATGGCGGGGGGCGTCCTGGCGGCCTTTGTCGTGCTGGCCGGGGCGGCGGCGCTGGTCCGGCGCGCGGCGGGGGCGGGGGCGCGCCTGGCGCGGCGCAGACCCGCGCTGCGGCTTGCGCTGGCAGCCATCGGCGGGCCGCGCAGCGAGGCGCTGTCGGTGATCCTGTCCCTGGGCCTGGGCCTGACGGTGCTGGCGGCGGTGGGGCAGGTGTCGTCGAACCTGCGCCAGGCCATCGCGACCGAACTGCCCGAACGTGCGCCCAGCTATTTCTTCCTGGACATCCAGCCCGATCAACTGGACCCGTTCCTGACCCGGCTGCGGGACGATCCGCTGGTCGGCGACGTGCAGACCGCGCCGATGCTGCGCGGCATCGTCACGCAGCTGAACGGCCGCCCCGCGCGCGAGGTCGCGGGCGATCACTGGGTGCTGCGCGGCGACCGGGGCATCACCTATGCCGCGACCCCGCCGCCGGGCACCCAGATCACCCGCGGCGACTGGTGGCCCCAGAATTACGCCGGCCCCCCGCTGGTCAGCCTGTCCGAGGAGATCGCGACCGAGATCGGCCTGGACCTGGGCGACACCGTCACCGTCAACATCCTGGGCCGCGACATCACCGCGACCATCGCCAACCTGCGGGTGGTCGATTTCAGCGACGCGGGCATCGGCTTCGTCATGGCGCTGAACCCCGGCGCGCTGGCGGGCGCGCCGCATACCCACATCGCCACCGTCTATGCCGATCCGGCGGCCGAGGCGCAGATCCTGCGCGATCTGGGCAACCGCTTTCCGAACATCACCGTCGTCCCCGTGGCCGAGGCTATCGACCGCGCCTCCGACGCCCTGGCGGGGATCGCGGCGGCGGTGGCCTGGGCGGCGGGGGCCACGCTGGTCACCGGCTTCGTCGTGCTGATCGGGGCTGCGGCGGCGGGCGAACGCGCGCGCGTCTATGAGGCCGCGATCCTGAAGACGCTCGGCGCGTCGCGCGCGCTGATCCTGGGCAGCTTTGCGCTGCGCCAGGCGCTGATGGGGGCGGCGGCGGGGCTGGTCGCGCTGTTGGGCGGGGGCCTCGCGGGATGGGCGGTCAGCCGCTTCGTGATGGACGTGCCCTATCGGTTCGACATGGGCTCGGCGCTGCCCATCGTGGTGGGCGGTATCGCCGCGACCGTCGTGGCGGGGCTGGCCTTTGCGTGGCGCCCGCTGGCCGCGCGGCCCGCACAGGTCCTGCGGGCGCAGGACTAGGGGTCGACGGGACCGGGCAGGGGGGCCGCGGGCTGGGACACGTCGCGCTGCCATTCCCGCCAGATCGACATCAGCAGCGCCATCAGCACCGGCCCCACGAACAGGCCCACCAGGCCCATCGTCTTGATCCCGCCGATCAGCCCGAAGAAGGTGGCCAGGAACGGCAGCTTGACCGGTCCGCCGATCAGCACGGGGCGGATGGTCTTGTCCACGATGAACAGCTCGACCGTGCCCCACAGGAACAGCGCGGCGCCCGCGACCGGCGTTCCGCTGAACACCAGATAGGCCGAGATCAGCGTGAAGGACAGTGGCGCCCCGCCCGGGATCAGCGCCATGAACCCGGTCACGACCCCGAAGAACACCGGCGAGGGCACCCCCGCCAGCCAATAGGCCGTGCCCAGGATCACCCCCTCGCCGATGGCGATCAGGGTCATGCCGGTGACGGTCGCGCTGATCGTGGCGGGGACCACGCGCGACATGTGCGACCAGCGGCCGGGCAGGATGCGCGCGCCCACGCGGTCCAGCTGCGCCACGATGCGTTCGCCGTCGCGATAGAAGACGAACAGCGCGATCAACGTGAACAGCAGGTTCAACATGAAGTGGAACGCGGTCGATCCCGCGGTCAGGATGCCGCGATAGACGGAATAGATGTTCGACCCGGTCACCGCCTGGACCAGCTGGCTGATCGCGCCGGGCTGACCGATATAGGTGCGCCATTGCTGGTCCAGCCACGGCCCAACGCGGGGGATGTCGGCGATCCAGGGGGGCGTGGCCTCGCCCATGGCGTTCACGTTGCCCGCCCACAGGATCCAGACGCGCAGTTCGGCCGCCGCATAGGTCAGCGCCATCAGCAGCGGCACCACCAGGATGCACAGGATCGCCAGCACCAGCAGCGTCGCGGCCAGCGTCGGCCCGCTGCGCTGTGCCAGGCGCTCGCGGATGCGCCAGCTGGCCACGCAGATGATCGTCGCGGCCAGGACCGGGATCAGGAAGCCGTGGAAGAAATAGATCGACGCCGCAAGGATCCCCAGCAGCAGCCAGCGCGCGGCCGACAGGTCGGTGACCAGCGGGCGCGGCGCCGGACGGGGAACGGCGTTGCGGTCGGCCCCTGGGGTCATTCGCGCGTCTCCGGGTGGTCGTCGCCAGGGGCGGGGGGCAGCGTGCCCTCGGCCCGGTCGCGGTGCAGGGCGGCGCGGCCCAGCAGCATCAGCGTGACGGGAACCGTCGTCATGATGCCCAGACCCACCATCAGCTCATGCAGGATCGGGCGCCCCTGCTGAAAGCTGGCCAGCAGCGCCGACCCCAGGATCACCCCGCCCGTCCCCCAGCTGGAGGCCAGCGTCGGCGCATGCAGCCGGTCATAGAAGCTGTTCATCCGCAAGAACCCCCAGGCCCCGATCAGCGTCAGCGTCGCACCCAGCATCACCAGCCCCGCCACCGGAATGGCCAGCCACAGGGGGATGTCGTCAAGCGGGCTCATTCGATCACCTCTCCGCGGAACAGGAACTTGGCTAGCGCGATGGAGGCCACGAACCCCATCACCGCGATGACCATCGCGGCCTCGAACAGGTACAGTGAGCCAAGACGCATCCCGGTGACCAGGAACAGCAGCATCACCGCGATATACAGCGTGTCAAGGGCCAGCACCCGGTCCTGGGCGCGGGGACCGCGCAGGATGCGCAGGCCCGCCAGGCAGCCCGCCAGGGCCAGGACCACCTGGGCGTAGCCGATGGCAAAGGTCAGGATCGTGCCGCTCATTCGAAGATCTCCTGCAGCATGGGTTCATACACGTCGCGGATGACATGCAGGTAATGGTCGGTCTCGGCGCCGTCGAAGACATGCAGAACAAGCGTCTGGCGGTCGTGGGAATATTCGATCCAGGCGGTGCCGGGCGTGGCGGTCAGGATGATCGACAGCACCGCCAGCCCGGTCGGGCTGCGCAGCTGCAGCGGCACCTCGAGGAAGGCCGAGCGGCGGCCCGACCGCCCCTCGGTCAGGATCAGCCGCGCCACGCGGATGTTCGACCGGACGATGTCGCCGAACAGCGTGGCGATCAGCCGCGGCACCACGCGCCAGTTGCGCGGCGTGGCCCGTTCGGGGTGCAGCGACGACATCGCCCAGCCCGCCAGCAGCGCCAGCGCGCCCCCCAGCAGCAGGTGACCAAGCGAGAACCGCGTCATCACCATCCACAGCAGCGTCAGCAGGCCCGACTGGACGGGATAGGGGACAAGCCGGGTCATCATGGAACGTCCTCTGGGGTGGGCGGCTGCGCGTCGTCGGCACGGGGCGCGGTCAGCACGCCCTGGGCATAGCGCGACGTCTGGTGCAGCGCCTGCGCGGTGCGGTCGGTATAGCGCAGCACGGCCTCGGATTCGATGCTGATCACGGCCAGAACGGCGATCAGGGCCATGATCGGGGCGATCTCCATCGCCATGACGGGGGAATCGCGGTCGTCATTGGCCCAGAAGGTCTGGATGCCGATCCGCGCCAGCCCGATCAGCGTGGCAAAGCCCGATACCAGCAGCAGCGCGACGAAGGCCCAGCCCAGCCAGGGGCTGGTATCGGCCGTGTCGAAGACGCCCTGGATCATCGTCAGCTTGCCGATGAAGCCGGGCATCGGCGGCAACCCTGCCAGCGCCAGCAGGCACAGCGCAAAGCACGCCGCCAGCAGGGCGGGGCCCGCGGCGATGGCGGGGCCGTCCGGGCCGTCGTCGTCGGACGGCAGGTCGGCCTTGGCGCCATAGATCTCGGCCGTCAGCGCCAGCATGGCGGCGATGCCGCCGTCGTCGCGCGACATCGGCTCGACCATCAGGAACAGGGCGCCCGCGGCCAGGGTCGACGCGACCATGTAATGCAGAGCGCCCGCCAGCATCCATTCCCCGCCCCCCGCCAGCGCCAGCCCGGTCACGGCCAGCATGGTGCCCGACGACAGGACCACCGCATGCGCCGCGATCCGCCCCAGGCTTTGCGACGCCAGCACGCCCAGCATGCCGAAGACGACCGTGGTCATGCCCAGCCCGATCAGCAGCCCCGCGCCCAGCCCCGCAGACGGGCCCGATCCGGCCGCGAACAGCAGCATCGTCAGGCGCAGGATCGCATAGATGCCCACCTTGGTCATGATCGCGAACATCGCGCCCACCGGCGCGGCGGCGGCCATGTAGGCGTTGGGCAGCCAGAAGGACAGCGGCCATATGCCCGCCTTGACCAGGAAGGCCACCCCCATCAGCGCCAGGCCCATCTGCAACAGGGGCCGGTTGGCGGCATCGATGTCGGGCATCATGCTGGCCAGATGCGCCATGTTCAGCGTGCCCGTCACGCCATAGATCAGGCTGATCCCCAGCAGCAGCAGCAGGGACGCCGCCAGGTTGATCGCGATGTAATGCAGGCCCGCGCGGACCCGCACCTGTCCCGACCCGTGCAGCAGCAGGCCGTAGGACGCGGCAAGCAGCACCTCGAAAAAGACGAACAGGTTGAACAGGTCGCCGGTCAGGAACGCGCCGTTCAGACCGACCAGCAGGAACTGGAACAGCGAAAAGTAATGCTGCCCCTGCCGATGCCAGGACGCCCGCGCATAGACCAGCGACGCCAGCGCGAGCACCGATGTCAGCAGCAGCATCATCGCCGCCAGGTGATCCAGCACCAGGACGATCGCCATCGGCGCGGCCCAGTCCCCCAGCAGGTAGAAGCCGATGTTCTCGGCCCCTTCGGACGCGCCCAGCTTGGCGCGCATCAGCAGCGCCACCGCCACCGCGAGGGTCAGCCCGGTCGCGATCAGGCTGAGCCAGAATTTCGCCGCGCGCTGGCGGTCGTCATAAAGCAGCATCAGCGCGCCGGCGACGAAGGGGATCAGGATCGGGGCGATGATCAGGTGCTGGCTCATGGCTGCTCTCTCTCGCGGCCGTCGACATGGTCGGTGCCGGTGAACCCGCGCGAGGCGATCAGCACGACCAGAAACAGCGCCGTGGTGGCAAAGCTGATGACGATGGCGGTCAGGACCAGCGCCTGGGGCAGCGGGTCGGCATAGCGGGTCGGATCGACGAAGCCGCCCTTGGGCATGATCGCGGGCGCCGACAGCGTCAGGCGCCCCATGGAAAAGATGAACAGGTTCACCGCATAGGACAGCAGGCACAGCCCGACGATGACCTGGAAGCTGCGCGGGCGCAGGATCAGCCAGATGCCCGACGCCGACAGAACGCCGATGGCCAGGGACAGCACGATCTCCATCAGCGGATCTCCTTCGTGGCTGGGGCAGCGTCGTCCTGTTCGCGCAGGCGCGCGGCGCGCAGGGACTGGTGGGCGATGGCGATCAGCATCAGCACCGTCGCGCCCACGACCAGGGCAAAGACCCCCAGGTCGAACAGCAGCGCGGTCGCGGCGGGCACGTTCCCAATCAGCGGGATCGAGACATAGCGGGCATGGGCCGACAGGAAGGGATAGCCGAAGATCCACGACCCCATCCCCGTGCCCACCGCGATCAGCAGGCCGATGCCCATCCAGCGGATCGGCAGGATGGTCAGCCGCGCCTCGACCCAACGCACATTGGTGGCCAGGTATTGCAGCAGGAAGGCGATGGCCATGGTCACGCCCGCGGCGAAGCCGCCGCCCGGCAGGTCATGGCCGCGGAAGAAGAAATAGGCCGCGACCATGATCAGCACCGGGAACATCCACAGCATGATGACCGACGGCACCATCAGGTAGTCGTCCAGCGCCTGCTGGCTGGTGGCCTGCTGCTGGTTGGGCTGGTCCACGCTTTCGGGGGCGGGGCGGAACCGGCGCAGCAGCGAATAGACGGTCAGGCCCACGATCGCCAGAACGGCGATCTCTCCGAACGTGTCGAAGGCGCGGAAATCGACCAGGATGACGTTCACCACATTGGTGCCGCCGCCTTCGTAATAGGCGTTGGCCAGGAACCAGTCGCCCACGTTCGGGACCAGCGGCCGTGTCATCACGGAATGCGCCACCAGGGCGATGCCCGACCCGCCCGCGACGGCCATCACCAGGTCGCGCATCCGCCGCCTGCGCGCGGATGCCAGGTTGTCCTCGGGCAGGCCCGCCCGGCGTTGGGGCAGCCAGCGCAGGCCCAGCAGCAGCAGGACCGTGGTCACCACCTCGACCAGCAGCTGGGTCACGGCAAGGTCGGGGGCCGACAGCCAGGCGAAGGTCAGGCAGGTGACCAGACCCGCGCCGCCCAGCATCGCCAGCGCGGCAAAGCGGTGGTACTTGGCCTGCCACGCCGCCCCCACCGCGCAGGCCCCGCCGATCAGCCACATCAGCGCGAATGCCGGGCTGAAATCGGTCACCCGCGCCGGGGGTGCCCAGGGGAACCGCGCGCCGATGGCCGCGACGGCCAGAAACAGCGCGACCGCCACCAGCAGGCGCAGCTGCGGCTGCAGCCGTTCGGTCGCCAGCCTGCCCAGCACGCGGCGGGGCAGGACCCACGCCCCCTTCAGCATAAGCCGGTCGAAGACGCGCTGCCCGCGCAGGCGGTACAGCAGGGGCGGGCCTTCGGGGCCCAGGGGGATGCGGGTCCGGGTCATCGCATAGATAAGCGTGCCCACGCCCAGGGACACCAGGCTGAGCATCAGCGCCGCATTGACCCCGTGCCAGATCGCGATGTCGTAATAGGGCAGGTCGGGCCCCAGCACGGCGCGCGCGGCGCGGTTGATGACGGGGCCGATCACCGGCGCGGGCAGGATGCCCACCGCCAGGCAGGCCGCGGCCAGCAGGCTGACGGGCAGGCGCAGCAGGACCGGCGCCTCGGACACGCGGCCGCGCAGGGCGTCGGGCAGCGGACCGAAGAACACCGACGCGATGAACCGGATCGCATAGGCGGCGGAAAACGCGCTGGCCACGACCGCCAGATAGGGCAGGCTGTCGTCCAGCCAGCTGCCGTTGTGCCAGGCGACGGCTTCGGCCAGGAACATCTCCTTGGACAGAAAGCCGTTCAGCAGCGGCACGCCCGCCATCGCGGCGGATGCGATAATTGCCAGGGTCGCGGTGAAGGGCATCACGCGCGCGAGGCCCCCCAGCTTGCGCAGGTCGCGCGTGCCGGTCTGGTGGTCGATGATGCCCGCGGTCATGAACAGCGACGCCTTGAAGACCGCGTGATTGCAGATGTGAAAGATCGCGGCCAGGATCGCGCCCTGGCTGCCGATGCCGGCCAGCGCGGTGATCAGGCCCAGATGGCTGATCGTCGAATAGGCCAGCAACCCCTTGAGGTCGTGGCGGAACAGCGCGATCACCCCGCCGGTCAGGAAGGTCGCCATGCCGATGCCGGTCACGGCCAGGAACCACGCCTCGGTCCCGCCCAGGACGGGAGAGAAGCGGATCAGCAGGAACACCCCGGCTTTGACCATCGTGGCGCTGTGCAGGAAGGCCGAGACCGGGGTCGGCGCCGACATCGCGCCGGGCAGCCAGAAGTGGAACGGCACCTGCGCCGACTTTGTGAACGCGCCCAGCAGGAACAGCGCCAGGATCGCGCCGTACATCGGGTGTTCGCGCACCTGCGGCCCCGCGGCCAGCACCACGTCCAGATCGTGGCTGCCCACGACATGGCCCAGCATCAGCATTGCCAGCAGCAGGCACAGCCCGCCCATCGCGGTGATCAGCAGCGCGGTGCGCGCGCCGTCGCGTGCCGCCTGGCCCTGGTGCCAGAACCCGATCAGCAGGAACGACACGACCGATGTCAGCTCCCAGAACACCACCAGCATCAGCAGGTTGCCCGACAGAAGGATGCCCTGCATCGCGCCGGTGAACGCCATCAGCAGTGCGAAGAAGCGCGGCAGGCGGTCCTTGCCCGCCATGTAGACCTGGGCATAGACGACGACCAGCAGGCCGATCGCGCTGACCAGCGTCGCGAACATCCAGGCGAACCCGTCCATCCGCAGCGACAGCGACAGCCCCGCCGACGGCACCCAGTCCAGCGATGCGCGCAGCACCTCGCCCGACATCACGGGTCCCCCCAGCCCCGCTGACAGCGCGATTCCGGCCAGCATCGTGATGCCCGCCAGAATCCCCGCCGCGCGCCCCGAGACGCTGATCAGCAGAAGCGCGGACAGGAAGGGCAGGACCGCCAGCAGCACCAGAAGGTTCTGCTGCGCAAGGGCGGTGGGGGTGATCATCAAGGGCGGTCCTTCGCTGGGGCGGCATACAGGGCGGGGCAGGATCCCAGGCGAGATCATGCGGGCGTCGGGGGAATGCGGCAAGATGCGGGTGATGACGGGACGGCGCATGCGATGCGGCCGTGCCGCGGCACGATCCGTCCGGGATCACCTCTGTGGGGGCGGCCGCGGAGCCATCGGCCGCGGGTCAGGACAGCAGGCGTCCGCGGGCGCGGGTCAGGCCAGCGGAGGGCCGCGGGCGCGGGCAGGGCGGGCGACGCCCTGCGGCCGGGGAACGTCCGCGTCGGACGCGGCGATGATCGAGACGGCTTGCGGCGGGACGGGCCTCGCGGGCGTGCGGTACCAGGGATCGGCGTCCGGCAGTGATGATGTCGCCTGCGGTCCGGCCGGAGCCTTGGAGGTCAGGACGGCGACCTGGGCCGGGCTGTCGGAATACAGCCGCTGCTCCTCGGTCAGGCGCAGGAACTGCGGCCCCAGTTCGACCGAGGCAGGCGCCGTCGCCCCGTACAGCGCAAGCTGCACGATGCTGGCCACCAGGACCAGAACGCGCATGATGCACGCCAAGGGTGTCCGCTGTCCGTCCATGGCGCGGATATTGCAGACGCTGCCGGGGCGATGCAAGGGCGGGTGGGGGGCGCAGACGCGTTTGTCACCCCACCGGCAGGTGCAGTTCGGCCCGCAGGCCGCGCCCCTGCGCCCCCGCGCGCAGCCGCAAGGTCCCGCCGAACAGCTGCGCGATCTCGGTCACGATGGACAGGCCCAGGCCGCTGCCGCCGGGCCGCGCCTCGGCCAACGCGCCGCGGGTAAAGCGCGAGGTCAGCTGGTCCATCGCCGGGGCGGCGATGCCGGGGCCGTCATCCTCGACCGAGATCACCGCCGTGCCGTCCTGCCGCGCGACGCGGACGGTAACCTCTGCCCCGCGGCCGGCATAGGCCAGCGCGTTGTCGACCAGGTTCTTCAGCGCCTCGGCCAGCAGGACGGGTTCGGCGCGCACGACGACGGGCTGGCCGTCATAGCCCAGGTCGATCCCCGCACCGGCGGCGCGGGGGATCATCTCTCCGGTCAGATCGCGGGCCAGGGCGTGGGCATCCAGCGGCGCGACCATCGGATGGCCCGCTGCCGCATCGACCCGCGCCAGCAGCAGCAGCTGCGCCAGGATCCGTTCGGCATCGGCCAGTGCCGCGTCGCCCTTGGCCACCGCCGATCGCGCGGCCTGCGCGTCGCCCGCCCGCTGCGCCAGTGTCAGCTGGGTGCGGATCACCGCCAGCGGCGTGCGCAGCTGATGGCTGGCATTGCCGGTGAAGTTGCGCAGCGCCGACAGCGCCGTGTCCAGCCGCGCCATGAACGAGTTCATCGCCGCGACCAGGTCCTGGACCTCCTGCGGGACGTCGGTGGGCAGGGGGGACAGGTCGTCCGCGCGCCGCGCGCTGATCGCGTCGCCCAGCCTGTTCAGCGGGCGCAGCGCCAGTGGAACCGCGATCCAGATGATCGCCGCCGCCCCGCAGATCATCAGCGCCAACCTGGCCGCCGAGCGCAGCAGGATCGCCTGCGACAGCTGGTTCCGCGCCAGCTTGGATTCCGCGACCGTCACGCGGAACGGGATGGATTCGATGCCCGTCGACACGGTCCGCGCCAGCGTGATGACCCGGATCGGCGCGCCCGCGAACACCGCATCCGCGTAGCCCGCCCCATCCGAGCCCGGTTCGGCCAGCGGCAGGTCGGCATAGCCGGTCATGAACCCGCCCGGCCCGTCGACGCGATAGAACACGCTGTCCTGCGCGGTCGAGGTCAGCATCTCCAGCGCGGAATAGGGGATGTCGGCCTGCAGGGCGGCATCGTCGCCCACCGTCACCCGTTCCGCGATGGCCAGCGCCGATCCGGTCAGCACCCGGTCGGACACGGCGCGCGCGGTGGACACGGCCTCGGACCAGGTGTCGGCCATCGCCAGCGTGCCCAGGGCGGCCGTGGCCGCCAGCAGCCAGGCCAGCAGTCGGCGGCGCAGCGATCCCATCGGCGCTCAGACGCCCTTGTCGATGTAATAGCCGATGCCCCGCGCGGTGCGCAGCTGCACCCCGTGGGGCGCCAGCCTGCGGCGCAGGCGGCTGGCATATTGCTCGATCGCGTTGTCCGACAGGGTATCCTCCAGCGAGGTCATGGATTGCATGATCGTCTCCTTGGGGACGACCTTGCCGGCGCGCATGAACAGCAGTTCCAGCAGCGCATGTTCGCGGGCGGGCAGGTCCATCGGCTGCCCCTCGGCCAGGAAACGGCGCGCGGTCAGGTCCAGCATGACGCCGCCGATCGTGACCTCGGCCGCGCGCAGGCCCGCCTGGCGGCGCAGCAGCGACCGGACGCGGGCCTCGAACTCGGTGATCTCGAAGGGTTTGACCATGTAGTCGTCGGCCCCCAGGTCCAGGCCCCGGACGCGTTCCTCGGGCGTGCCGCGGGCGGTCAGGATCATCACCGCGGCCGGGTCGCGGCGGGTGCGCATGCGGCGCAGGACCTCCAGCCCGTCCATCTGCGGCAGGTTCAGGTCCAGGATCACCAGGTCGAACCGCTCCGCCGCGATCAGCGCCTCGGCCGAGGCGCCGTCATCGACATGATCTACGGCATGCCCCGCGCCGGCCAGAAGCTGCACCAGCCCGTCGGCCAGCGCCGCGTTGTCCTCGACCAGCAGAATGCGCATCGACCGTCCCCCCGGCGGCGATCTTAGGGCCGCGCGGGCCGGGCAGGCAAGGGCGCGCGGCCCGCTTGTCCGGCGGGGCGGCGGGTGCCACGATGCGCCATGCTGGTGCGCATGATTCCCCGCCTGTCCTGCGTTGCGCTGATCCTGTCCGTCGTCGCCGGGGCGGCGGCGGCCGACACGCTGCGGTTTCCCGCGCCCTCGGGCGCGCAGGACCGGCCGCTGCGCCTTTACATGTCGCTGGACGAGGATCTGGCCAGCCCGCTGATCCAGGGGTTCCAGGCGCTGAACCCCGACATCGCCGTCGAATACCAGGACCTGCTGACCGGCCAGATCTTTGCGCGTATCACCGAGGAGACTGATGCCGGCGGCACCACCGCGGATCTGGCGTTCTCCTCGGCCATGGACCTGCAGATCAAGCTGGCCAATGACGGCTATGCCCAGGCGGTGGCCACGCCGTCCTCGGCCGACTGGCCGCGCTGGGCGAACTGGCGCGACACGGCCTATGCGATCACATTCGAACCCGCCGTCCTGGTCTATCACAAGCCCAGCTTCCGCGACCGCCAGCCCCCCGCGACCCGGTTCGAGCTGCTGGACT
Source organism: Paracoccus sp. Arc7-R13 (assembly GCF_004010775.1). NCBI lineage: Bacteria > Pseudomonadati > Pseudomonadota > Alphaproteobacteria > Rhodobacterales > Paracoccaceae > Paracoccus > Paracoccus sp. Arc7-R13. Next base: position 1,334,403 of record NZ_CP034810.1, read on the forward strand.
GGCTGGATCATGGCGGGGCGACGGTGCAGGGGCGCATCGGCACCTATGACATCGCACTGTCGGGGGTGGGATACCTGTTCCTGGCCCGCGACCAGGAGCATTTCTTCGACATCTGGAACCTGGGCCAGGCGATGGGACGCGCGGGCGTCCAGCAGTTCGCGACCTCACGCGAGATCCTGGAACGCGTGGCCGACGGGCGGCTGGCGGTCGGATACAACATCCTGGGGTCCTATGCCGCGGACTGGGCGCGGCAGGAGCCGGATGTGGGCCTGCTGTTGCCGCGCGACTTCACCGTGGTCGTGTCGCGGGTGGCGCTGGTGCCGCGTGCCGCGGCGCGGCCCGACCTGGGCGCGGCCTTCCTGGCCTTCCTGATGTCGCGCGAGGGCCAGACCATCCTGGCCGAAGAGCTGCGCCTGCCCGCCGTCAGCCTGGAGGTGTCGTCGGGCGCGGACGGCATGCCCCCGGCGCTGGGCGCGCAGCTGCGCCCCGTGGCGATCAGCCCCGGCCTGCTGGCCTATCTGGACCAGTCGCGCCGTGCCCGGCTGATCGCGCGATGGCAGCAGGCATTGTCCCCGCCGGAGCCGGAGCCGGGCCCGGAATAATCGCGCCGATGTCAGCTTTGCGTCAGGTTGGCGTGTCAGGATGCCCGTTGCCGGGTGGAGGCCCGGCCAATGGGGAGGACTATCTTGAAACACGCGATTCTTGCGGGCCTGTTCACCGCGGCCCTGGCCGTTCCGGCGCTGGCCACCGACTATACCATCCTGGCGCCTGCCGCACCGGGCGGCGGCTGGGACCAGACCGCCCGCACCATGCAGGAGGTCCTGCAGGCCGAGGGCATCTCTGATTCCGTGCAGGTCCAGAACGTTCCGGGCGCCGGCGGCACCGTGGGTCTGGCGCAGTTCGCGTCCTCGGCCACCGGAAAGGCCGACCAGCTGATCGTGGGCGGCTATGTGATGGTCGGCGCGATCCTGACCAACGCCTCGCCCGTGTCGCTGGCCGACGTGACGCCCATTGCCCGCCTGACCGGCGAATACGAGGCGATCGTGGTGCCCACCGCATCCGAGATCCAGGACATCAACCAGCTGGTCGAGATGCTGAAGGCCGATCCCGGCTCCGTCAGCTGGGCCGGCGGTTCGGCGGGTGGCGCGGACCACATCGCGGTGGGCCTTCTGGCCAATGCCGCCGATGTCGACCCGACCGCGATCAATTACATCGCCTATTCCGGCGGCGGCGAGGCACTGGCCGCGATCCTGGGCAACCAGGTGACCGCGGGCATCTCCAGCCTTGGCGAGTTCAAGCCGCAGGCCGATGCCGGGACGCTGCGCATCCTGGCCGTCACCTCCGAGGAGCGGATCGAGGGCGTCGACGCCCCCACCCTGACCGAGGTCGGCCTGGACGTCGTGCTGCAAAACTGGCGCATGGTCGCCGCCCCCGCAGGACTGTCCCCCGAGGACGAGGCCGCCATCGCCGCCGACATCGAGACGATGGCCAAATCGACCGCATGGCAGGAGGCGCTGGCGACCAAGGGCTGGGCCGACACCTATCTGGCGGGCGACGCGTTCCGCGCCCAGCTAGAGGAGGAGACCGCCACGACGGCCGCGGTCCTCAAGGACATCGGGCTGGTCGAATGACGACTGCCCCGGACACGAGACGCCGCCCCGACGGGGCGGCGCTGACCGTGGCGGCCGTGCTGGCGCTGATCGCGGTCATCATTTTCCGCGACGTGGCCACGCTGCCGCAGAACCGGGGCTATTCCGGCGTCGGCCCGGCCGACGTCCCGCGCTGGATCGCCTGGGCGCTGCTGGCGCTGTCGGTCTGGACCATCGTCGCGGCATTCCGCGACGCGCCGGCCGAACGCCCGGCCCAGGATCCCGCGCCCATCGCCTGGATCATCGGCGGCCTGGCCGCGCAGCTGGCGCTGCTGAACACGGCGGGCTTCGTCATTGCGACCGCGCTGCTGTTCGCGGCCACCGCCCGGGCCTTTGGCAAGCGCAACCTGGCGCTGACCCTGCCCATCGGGCTGATCTTCACCGGGACGATCTATCTGGTCTTCTCCCAGCTTCTGAACCTCAGCCTTCCGGCGGGTCCGCTGGAACGCCTGATCACGGGGGGCTAGGGGCATGGACACGTTCGGATACCTGTTCCAGGGCCTGATGGTCGCGACCGACCCGATGATCCTGCTCTACGCGCTGATCGGCGTGACCGTGGGCACCGCCGTGGGCGTGCTGCCCGGCATCGGGCCCGCGCTGACCGTGGCGCTGCTGCTGCCGGTGACCTACGGGCTGGACCCGGCCGGGTCGCTGGTCATGTTCGCGGGCATCTATTACGGCGGCATGTATGGCGGATCGACCACGTCGATCCTGCTGAACACGCCGGGCGAAAGCGCCTCCATCGTGACCGCGCTGGAGGGCAACAAGATGGCCCGCGCCGGACGCGGCGGACCGGCGCTGGCCACCGCCGCCATCGGGTCCTTCGTCGCGGGGCTGGTCGCGACGCTGCTTCTGGCCTTCGTCGCGCCGACCGTGGTCAAGCTGGCCCTGACCTTCGGCCCGCGCGAGTATTTCGCGCTGATGGTGCTGGCCTTCGTCACCGTGTCGTCTGCCTTCGGCGACAGCGCGCGCAAGGGGCTGATATCGCTGTTCATCGGCCTGGCGCTGGCCCTGGTCGGCATCGACCAGCTGACCGGTCAGGCGCGGCTGGATTTTGGCGTCCCGCAGCTGCTGGACGGGATCGAGGTCACGACCCTGGCCGTGGCGCTGTTCGCCGTGGGCGAGGCGATGATCGTCGCCGCCAACCGTCATGGCGTCGAGGACAAGGTGACGGCGGTCAAGGGATCTGTCTGGATGACGCGCGAGGACTGGAAGCGGTCCTGGAAACCCTGGCTGCGCGGCACTTTCATCGGCTTTCCCATCGGCGCCATGCCGGCTGGCGGTGCCGACATCGCCACCTTCCTGTCCTATGCCGCCGAGAAACGCGCCGCCAAGCGCCCCGAGGAGTTCGGCCACGGCGCCATCGAGGGCGTCGCCGGGCCCGAGGCCGCGAAGAATGCCAGCGCCGCGGGCACGCTGGTTCCGCTGCTGACGTTGGGCCTGCCGACCACCGCCACCGCGGCGATCATGCTGGCCGGGTTCCAGCAGTTCGGCCTGCAGCCCGGACCGCTGCTGTTCGCGACCAACCCGGACCTGGTCTGGGGCCTGATCGCGTCGCTGCTGATCGCCAACGTGATGCTGGTGATCCTGAACCTGCCGCTGATCGGGTTGTGGGTGCGCCTGCTGACCATCCCGCGGCCGTGGCTTTACGCGGGCATCCTGTGCTTTGCCACGTTGGGCACGATCGGCGCCAACCCGTCCCCGATCGAACTGTCGATGCTGCTGATCTTTGGCGTCATGGGCTACCTGATGCGCCTCTACGGCTATCCCATCGCGCCGGTGGTCGTGGGGCTGATCCTGGGCCCGATGGCCGAACAGCAGCTGCGCCGCGCGCTGTCGATCAGCCAGGGCGACGTGATGACGCTGGTCTCGACCCCGGTATCCGCGGGGCTAATCGCGGTCGCAGCCTTTGCGCTGATCGTGCCGATGATCATGCGGGCCCGCGGCAAGGGTCAGGTCCTCAGCCAGATGGCATCGGACGAGGATTGACGCGAAACCCCGGCCCGGTGACGGGCCGGGGTCATGCACTTGGCGCAAGGCTGGGTTGACCGGATGCTGCATTGCAGAAACGGGGGTCGGACCCGATATCTCTGCTGTCACCTGATGACGGAAAGAGAGACCGAAATGACCACCCTGCGCAATGCCTGGAACCGCCTTCTGTCCGCGATGGACACTCTGGGTGCCAGCCTCGAGGCGGCCCGCGCCGTCCGCGCCCATCGCCGTCCCGCCGATGCCAGCCTGAAGCAGCTGGGCATCCGCCGCGACAGCTTTCCGACCCATATCTGATCGCGGCCCCGGCCCGATCCGCCACCCGGCGCGCCGCCCCCCGCGGCGCGTCTTCGTGTTTCCGCGCCACGTTGGCGGAAAACCGACGATTGCGTGAGCGGACACGGAAAGGTGCTGGTCCGATGGGGGGCCGTCGCTTATCGTGGCGGTCCAGGACGGCCGTGACGCCGCCTTTCATCACCTGACGAAAGTTCAATGCTCCTCGAAATCGCCATCGTCCTGCTGTTGACCCTGTTCAACGGCGTTCTTGCCATGTCCGAACTTGCCATCGTCTCTGCCCGGCCCGCCCGGCTCAAGACCATGGCGCAGCAGGGCAGCCGGGGGGCCGCGACCGCGCTGGACCTGGCCGCCGATCCGGGCCGGTTCCTGTCCAGCGTGCAGATCGGCATCACGCTGGTGGGCGTGCTGTCGGGCGCCTTCTCGGGCGCGACACTGGGCACGCGCCTGGCCACCGCCCTGGTCGCGGGGGGCATGCAGCCCGCGTTGGCCCATACGCTGGCCGTGGGAGGCGTGGTCGTCGCCATCACCTATCTGTCGCTGATCGTCGGGGAACTGGTCCCCAAGCAGATCGCCCTGCGCGCCCCCGAGGCCGTGGCCGCGCGCATCGCGCCGCTGATCCGGATGATCTCGCGCATCGCGGCGCCGGTGGTCTGGGTGCTGGACCGGTCGGGGCGGGTGCTGCTGGCCCTGCTGGGCCAATCGGGCAAGGCCGAGAGCAGCATGTCCGACGAGGAGATCAAGGTCATGCTGGCCGAGGCGCACAACGCCGGCGTCATCGCCCCGGCCGAGAACGAGATGATCGCCGGCGTCATGCGGATCGCCGACCGCACCGCGCGCGGCCTGATGACCCCGCGCCACGAGGTGCTGATCGCCGACGCGAACGCCACCCCCGACGATCTGGCGCAGATCTTCCGCACCGGCCACCGCTCTCGCATCCTGCTGCGGGACGGGGCCGATGACGACATCGTCGGCGTCATCCATGCCCGCGACCTGATCCGACTGCAGGCCGATCCCGCCGCCGACCCGCGCGCGCTGATCCAGGCGGTGCCCGTCGTTCGCGACGGACTGCCGGCACTGAACGTGATCGAGCAGCTGAAATCTTCGCCCGCGCACATGCTGCTGGTCTTTGACGAATACGGGCATTTCGAGGGTGTGATCACCGCGATGGACGTGCTGGAAGCCATCGCCGGCGATTTCCCCGACCCCGGAGAGGACGAGCCCAAGGCCGTCCGGCGCGACGATGGCAGCTGGCTGATCGCGGGCTGGATGCCGGTGGACGAGTTCTCCGACCTGCTGGGCGTCCCGCTTCCCGAGGATCGCGATTACGAATCCGTGGCCGGCCTGGTTCTTGACCTTGCGGGCGTCCTGCCCGAGGTGGGCGCCCACGTGACCCTGTCGCCCTGGCGGATCGAGGTGGTGGACCTGGATGGCCGCCGCATCGACAAGCTGCTGGTCGCCCGCATCGACTGAGGAACGCCAGAACCGATGTCCGTCCCGCCGAACGCCGCATCCCATAACAGCCTCAGGACCCTTGTCCTGAGGCTGTGGGCCGTCTGCGCGGTCCTGCTGCTGGTCGCGGCGGTGGCGGTTTCCCATCCGGCCTGGCAGCGGCAGGTGCCGCATCTGTCTGGCGACCGCCTGTCACAGCTCGGCCTGCCTGCAACCGTCGCGCTGGTCGACCGCCAGGGCGTGCCGGTGGTGCCGTCACCCGCCGCGGGGGCCGATCCGGAACCGTTTTCGCCGCCGCCCCCGCGTGCGCCCGTCAGGCTGGTCCTGCCGCAGGCACGCCGCGCCGCACCCCCGCGGCCTGTCCGGCGGACGCGCAGGCCCCGCGCGCCGCCATGCCCCTGAAACAATGACGATCTGAACGGACACCGCCCTGGCGGGCGGTTCGTCGCGACCTCATTCTTTCAGGACATCCAGATGACAGACATGAACCAAGACCGGGCGGCCACGCCCCCGGCACCGACCGACATGGACGCGCAACCCGGCCCGGTCGAGGACTGGCGCCTGGTGCAACCCCCGACCACGCCGCACAGCGTCCTGCTGCACTGGGCGATCTTCGCGCTGGTGTTCGGCGGGGTGATCGGTGCCCTCGTGCTGATCTACTGACCGGCGCGGCATGGTGCGGCGGGGCCGTGCCATGCCCGTGGCCTGTAGAAAAGGACAACTCTCAATTGGGCAGCGTTTTGGACTAAACCGACATAAGTCAGCGGGTGCGAATCGCCGGGCAGAAGCCCTCAGCGACCCGCGGCATGTGATGTAACCAGCGACATTGTGAGGACTATCCATGGCCGCAGATATTCCCGGAACCACGGGTGACGACACGATCGTGGGCACCGCCGAGGGCGACACGATCAACGGCGGCTCGGGCAATGACACCATCGACGGCGGTCCCGGAAATGACACCGTCAACGGTGGCGAGGGCGCGGACCATCTGACCTGGAACGGGTCGGCCGAGGGTGGGGAGCACGACACGTATATCGGTGGCGACGGGCATGTGCCCGTCTTCGACGGTTCCTATGTCATCGGCATGACGGGGTCCGAGAATTACACCTTCGATCCCTACAACCACAACGGCGGCGACACGCTGAGCCTGAACCCGGACAGCAACGCCGACATGACGGTCACCTATTCCTCGACCGAGGCAGGGACCGCGACCGATTCCAACGGCAACACCATCGAATTCCAGGGAATCGAGCGGGTGTACCTGGGGGACGGCAACCACAATGTCGACGCCTCGAATGCCGACATCCTGTATGTCGACGGCCCGACGCACACGGTCGGCATGCGCCTTTATTCCGGCAACGGCAATGACACGATCCTCGGCAGCTCGGGCACGGACTACATCCAGAGCGGCGGCGGCAACGACATCGTCCATGGCGGCGACGGCAACGACGTGATCGAGACCGGCGGCGGCGACGACGTCGCCTATGGCGGGGACGGTGACGACGGCTATCGTTGGGGCAACGGCGGCAGCGACGCGCCGATCGGGAACGACCTGTACGACGGCGAAGGGGGGTACAACACCCTGAATGCCTGGCAGTCCGCCCCGTCGGAGCCCACCGAATCCGCGCCCGGCGTGCATGTCGTGCTGGACAGCTCCAGCTCGGGCGACATCGACGCCCTGGGCGGCGTGGACGGGCATCTGCGGTTCCTGAACATGCAGAACCTGCGGACCGGCGGCGGTCATGACGTGATCGACGGATCGGCGGCAGGCGTCGATGGATACCGCGTCTTTGCCGATGCGGGCGACGACATGATCATCGGCAGCGACGGCAACGACGTCCTGGAAGGCGGGTGGGGCGCCGATACCATCATCGGCGGCCTTGGCAATGACGAGATCTCGATGAACGGCGATCTGTTCGCCGCCGTCAGCCGTCCTGATGCCGAGGTCGACACGCTGGTCCTGACCGGCGGCTTTGGCCATGACACGATCCGCGGGTTCGGGTTCGGGGACGAGCTGGACAGCGAGGGCAACCCCGCCGCCGCGGACGTGCTGGACCTCAGCGGCCTGCATGATGCCGATGGCAACCCGATCGACCTGTCAGACGTCAAGATCCGCGCCGATGTGGACGAGTGGGACAACAAGTACGCCGTCATCTCCTTCCCGAACGGGGAAGAGCTGTGGATGCGCGACGTCGATCCCGACAGCCTGACGCCGTCGCGCCTGAACGGGATGGGCATTCCCTGCTTCTGCGCGGGCACGATGATCCGCACCCCCGATGGCGACGTCGCGGTCGAGGACCTGCGCGTGGGCGACCTGGTCGAGACCCGCGACAACGGCGCCCGTCCGATCCGCTGGATCGGGGGGCGCGCGCTGGACCGCGTCGATCTGACCATGGTTCCCAAGCTGCGTCCGATCCGCATCCGCGCGGGCGCCCTGGGGCAGGATCTGCCAAGCCGCGACCTGATGGTGTCGCCGCAGCATCGCGTGCTGGTCCGGTCGGCCATCGCGCAGCGCATGTTCGGCACGACCGAGGTTCTGGTCGCCGCACGTCAGCTGACCGCTCTGGACGGCGTCGATGAGGTCGCGGTGGACTCGGTCCAGTACTATCACATCCTGTTCGCCCGCCACGAGATCGTCTTCTCGAACGACGCGCAGACCGAGTCGCTGTACACCGGGCCGCAGGCGATGAAGTCCCTGGGCCAGGCCGCGCAGGACGAGATCTTCACGCTGTTCCCCGAACTGCGTGCCGGCCCGTCGGAACCCGCACGGCCCTTCGTGCCCGGCGGCAAGGCGCAGAAGATGGTTCAGCGCCACCGCCGCAACGGCAAGACGCTGGTCTGCTGACCGGGACCAGGCGTCCACGGCCACTGCATCCGAAGGCATGCCGCCTTTGGTTGCGGTGGCCGTTCATTTAGGCGTCGGCCATCAAATTTCTGCATCCGAAGATGCGGTCACGTCACGGGCCGCACAGCGTGCAATGCGCCGATGTCGCCGGCGGCCACCGCCACGGTCTTCAGGATCGCGTGGCAGGGTTGTCCCGGCGCAAGACCCATCGCGGCGACGGAGCGGCGCGTCAGGCGAGCCGTCAGCGTGTCGGACCCAACGGTCAGGACGACCTGCGCGTTCGGTCCTTCCTCGGCCGTGATCGCGGCGATGCGGCCCGCCAGGATGTTCAGCGCCGACAGGCCCTGCGGCCGATCCCGTGACAGGATGACGTCGCGTGCCCCCACGCGCAGGCGCACATGCGTGCCGGGCGGGGCATCCAGGCGGGCGACGAAGACCGGACCCGCCCCCGTCTGCAGACGTGTCAGCCCGTCCGCATCATGGCTGGCGACGCGCGCGGTCAGGACCGATGCCGTGTCCGCACCAACCGCGCCCGCATCGCCCAGGACCTGCGCCGGCGGCCCGATGGCCGCGACCCGCCCGGCCCGCAGCGCCACGACGGTGGTGGCCAGCCGCGCGACCTCGGCGCTGGAATGGCTGACATAGAGGATCGGCACGCCGGCCTCGTCGCGCAGGCGTTCGAAATAGGGCAGGATCTCGGCCTTGCGGGCCTCGTCCAGGGCGGCCAGCGGCTCGTCCGCCAGGATCAGGCGCGGGGCCGCCAGCAGGGCGCGCCCGATGGACACGCGGCTGCGCTCTCCGCCGGACAGGGTTCCGGGACGGCGGGCCAGCAAGGGGCCGATGCCCAACATCTGCACCACGCGATCCAGATCGGGCGCGGTGGCGTCGCGCGGCGCGAACCACCGGCCATAGAGGAGGTTCTGGCGGACCGACAGATGCGGGAACAACCGCCCCTCCTGGAAGACATAGCCAAGGCGGCGGCGGTGGGGGGGCAGGTGGCGCCGAAGGGCGCTGTCGGTCAGGACCCAGTCATCGACCGCGATCCGCCCCGCATCCGGTCGCAGCAGGCCCGCGACCGCGTTCACGACCGTGGTCTTGCCCGAACCGGATGGCCCGAACAGCACCGTCAGCCCCGGGGGCGCGTCGAACGCCACGTCCAGGTCGAACCCGGCAAACCGGTGGGTCAGGCGGACCTGCAGCGTCATGCGCCTGCCACCCGCCGCGCGACGCGGCGCGCCAGAACCTCTGACAGCAGCAGCGCGGTCATGGCGATGGTGATCGACACCAGGACCAGGCGCCCCGCTGCCGCCTCTCCGCCCGGCGCCTGCAGCAGGGCATAGATGGCCGAGGGGACGGTCTGGGTCTGGCCGGGGATGTTCGACACGAAGGTGATGGTCGCCCCGAATTCACCGATCGCCTTGGCAAAAGCCAGGATCGATCCGGCCAGCACGCCTGGCAGGATCAGGGGCAGGGTCACCGTGGCGAACACCCAGGAAGGGCTGGCGCCAAGCGTGCCCGCCGCCGCCTCCAGCCGGGGATCGACGGACTCGATCGCCAGGCGGATGGCACGCACCATCAGCGGAAAGGCCATGATTGCGGCCGCCAGCGCCGCCCCGGTCCAGCGGAACGAGAAGATGATGCCCACCGTCTCCAGCCACTGCCCGACGCTGCCCCGCCGCCCGAAGGTGACCAGCAGCAGATAGCCCGTGACCACCGGCGGCAGGATCAGCGGCAGGTGGACGATGCCGTTCAGGATCTGCTTGCCGGGAAAGGACCAGCGCGCCAGCGCATAGGCGGTCAGGATGCCCAATGGCAGGCTGACCAGCGTGGCGACCAGCCCGACCCACAGCGACAGGCGCACCGCCTGCCATTCGGTCGGTCCCAGCCAGGATGTGACGGCGTCGATCATTGTGGGGTCGTGAAGCCGAACTCTGTCCAGACCGCCCGTGCCGCGTCCGACGACAGATAGTCCAGAAAGGCCTGCGCCTGATCATTGTCCGACTGCGCGGTGACGGCGGCGGGATAGACGATCGGGTCGTGGCTGTCGGCGGGAAAGGTGCCCAGGATGGTCACGTCGTCCTGCGCGGCGGCGTCGGTGGCATAGGTGATGCCCAGGGGCGCCTCTCCGCGCGCGACGAAGGTCAGGGCGCTGCGCACGTTTTCCGATTGCGCGACCATTGGCGCCACCGCGTCCCACAGCCCCAGATGGGTCAGCGCGGCCTTGCCGTAGATGCCCGCCGGGACGCTGTCGACCATCGCCATGGACAGCCGCCCCCCGTCCAGCATCGCCGTCAGGTCCAGCGTCTTGTCGATGGTCACCGGGGCGGCGTCGCCATGCGCGATCAGCACCAGGCTGTTGCCCAGCAGGTCGCGGCGCGTATCGGGACGGATGTCCCCCGAGGCTTGAACCGCGTCCATCCAGTCTTCGCTGGCCGAGATGAAGATATCCGCGGGCGCGCCCTGCTGGATCTGGCGGGCCAGGGCGGACGAGCCGGCATAGGACATCACGGCCATCTGACCGGTCTCTTCGCTCCACTGGGCAGCAATGCGGTCCAGCGCGTCGGTCAGGCTGGCGGCGGCAAAGACGGTGACGTCATCGGCCAGCCCGGGGGACGCGATCAGCGCCACGCAGGCGGCAAGGGCAAGGCGATCCGGGCCGGGCATGGTGATCTCCGTCGGTGATATGTCCGGGTGGATATAACGCAACGAAGGGCGGACCTGGCAAGCGCTATTTTCGGGCGGACATATCGACGCACAGGCAGGGTCGGGGTGTGGACGATCAGATCAGATGAGTTGGGGATGGCGGAGGGTCGGAACCGCGAGGAATCTCGGCTCAGAAGGCTTCCAAGAATCGCCTTCGGTCCGAGGATTCAAATGGCGGCCTCATCTACACCGAAGGCGATTCTAGATCCTTCGCCGACATGATTTTTGCATTTGTTACCAATCGGGTAAGTGAAAATCACCCCTCGCGGTTCTGGCCATCGGAGCGCATCTCGCGCACCGCCGCGAGCAACTCCTCGATCGCCTGTTCGGCCGCCGCGAGTTTCATCGCCACCATCAGGTCCTGACGCCCTGCCAGCGCAAGGAACGTTCCCAGCACGTCGTCGGAATGCCGGGCCAGCGCCACCAGATGCTCGCCACTCGGGCCGTATCGGCCGGCAAACCAGTTCTTCACCGTTTTCTCGTTCGCCCCCGTCCAGGACGCAACGATCTTGGCGCCCGCCCTGCTGTCCTCATGGGACCGACGCAGTGCAGCTGCGATTTCGTCGGCGAACCCGTTCTCCGGATCACTCCGACCATATCCGTTTTGTTTCGGAAAGAACTTGCCCTTTTTCGGAAACGACATTCCGGCCTCCCTCGCTGTAGATGGATGAGAGGGATTCAGCCCTGGATTCAGGCGGTTCGGATGGATTGGCCAGCAATACCGAGGAGATGCATGTGTGAGCGGTCGTTTGGTGGCCAATTCGGGCAAGAGCGACGGTGCGGCCGAGCCGGACGTGCCCGCCGTCGCCTACGTCCGGATGTCGACGGATCACCAGAAATACTCGACCGAGAACCAGCTGGACGTCATTCGGAACTACGCCGCCGCGCGGGGCCTGCAGATCCTGCGCGTGTTCGAGGACTCTGGCCGATCCGGGCTGCGGCTCGATGGTCGCGAGGCCTTGCAGAACCTCATGGCCGAGGTCCGTTCCGGCCACGCCGATTTCAAGGCGATCCTCGTCTATGACGTCAGCCGGTGGGGTCGGTTTCAGGACGCTGACGAGGGCGCTTACCACGAACACGTCTGCTCCCGCGCGGGGATCCGGGTCCATTACTGCGGCGAGCAGTTCGAGAACGACGGCAGCATCGGCTCGAACCTGCTGAAGACCGTCAAGCGGGTGATGGCTGGCGAATACAGCCGCGAGCTGTCGGTCAAGGTCTTCGCCGGACAATGCCGCCTGGTGGAGCTTGGCTATCGTCAGGGCGGCGCGGCCGGATACGGGCTGCGGCGGGTGCTGATCGACGAGCACGGCAACCCGAAGGGCGAACTATCGCGCGGCGAGCAGAAAAGCTTGCAGACAGACCGCGTCATCCTCGTCCCCGGCCCCGAGGAGGAACAGCGGGTCGTCCAGCGCATGTACGAGATGTTCGTGCGCGAGGGGCGTCCGGAGCGGGAGATCGCGGAGGTTCTGAACGCCGAAGGTCACCGCACCGATCTCGATCGGCCGTGGACCCGGGCGACGGTCCATCAGGTGCTGACCAACGAAAAGTACATCGGGAACAACGTTTTCAACAAGGTGTCCTTCAAGCTGAAGCAGCGTCGGGTGGTAAACCCGCGCGAAATGTGGATCCGGGCCGAGGGCGCCTATCCTGCCATTGTTGACGAGGCGCTGTTCCTGCGCGCCCGGGAGATCGTGGACGCCCGCAGCCGCCATTTCTCGGATGAGGAATTGCTCGACGCGCTGCGCGCCATCCTCAAGCGACAGGGCATGCTGTCGGGCCTGATCATCGATGAGGAGGAGGATCTGCCGTCCTCCAGCGCCTATCGCAGCCGCTTCGGCAGCCTGCTGCGCGCCTATCGACTGATTGGCTACGAACCCGACCGGGACTACAGCTACATCGAGGTCAATCGGGCCCTGCGGCAGGCGCATCCGCAGGTCGTGGCCGAAATCATCGCCGGCATCACCCGGCACGGCGGGCGGGCTGTGCAGGACCCGGATACCGATCTGGTGCGCGTCAACGACGAGTTCACTGTGTCCATCGTTCTGGCCCGCTGCACCGCGACGGCGGCCGGGTCGCTGCGCTGGCGCATCCGCCTCGACACTGGCCTTGTACCGGACATCACCATCGCCGTGCGCATGGACGAGGTGAACGAGGCGCCGCGCGACTACTACTTGCTGCCCAGCATCGACATGACCTTCGGGAAACTGAAATTCGCCGAGCAGAACGGGCTCGCGCTCGATGCGTACCGGTTCGACACGCTCGATTTCTTCTACGCGCTCGCCTCGCGGGCGAGGATCGCGGAGGTGGCGTGATGCCCGACGACTTGGAGCCAACGAGCCAGAAGCAGGTGACCCTGATCCCGACCGACAGGGTTCGGGTCCTCAACCCCCGCGTCCGAAATCGGCGCACCTTCGAGGCGATGGTGGAGAACATCGCGCGCATCGGCCTGAAGCGCCCGATCACCGTGGCACCGCGCCCCGGGACCGATCCGCAGGAGTACGACCTCGTCTGCGGTCAGGGCCGCCTCGAGGCCTTCGTCGAACTGAAGCAGGACCACATCCCCGCCATTGTGATCGACGCTGACGAGAGCGATTGCCTCGTGATGAGCCTCGTTGAGAACTGTGCGCGGCGGCAGCACAACCCCATCGACCTGATGCGCGAGATCGGCGCGCTCCGCCAGCGCGGCTACAACGACCGTCAGATCGGCGAGAAGATCGGCGTGTCCACCGAATATGTGAACATGATCGCGGGGCTGCTGGAGAAAGGCGAGGAGCGCCTGGTCTCGGCCGTGGAAACCGGGGTGCTTCCGCTGAATCTGGCCATACAGATTTCCAAGACGGACGCCAAGGGCGCGCAGAAGGCACTGATGGACGCCTACACCCAGAACAAGCTGCGAGGCCGGAAGCTGGCGCTCGTGCGCCGCCTGATCCAGCAGCGCGAACTGCGGGGCCCGCAGATCCACAGCAACCAACTCGGACGCAAGCCTCCGAAACGTGCCCTGACGAGCGAGGGCCTTGTGCGGGCGTATCAGCAGGAGGCGACGCGCCAGAAGCTGCTTATCAAAAAGGCCGAGCTCACCCAGAGTCGGCTGATGTTCGTGCGCGAGGCGTTCCGGAAGCTCTGCGCGGACGAGCATTTCATGACCCTGCTCAGGGCCGAGGGGCTCGAGACAATGCCCGCCGACCTTGCGCGGCCCGTGACTGACGGGGCTCCGGCATGAAGCGCGAAGCACGCGAGACCCCGAAGAGCGTCACGCTCGGGTTCGAGGACGACTGCGTCACGCTCCCCATCGATGCGATCCTGCCGCTCCGCGCCCTCGGCAAGTCCGCAAAATCCAGCCGGAAGTATCGGCAGATCGTGGCTTCCATCGCCCAGATCGGGATCGTCGAGCCGCCCGTCGTGGTTCGGAACCCTGACAAGTCCGCCACCTGGTTGCTGCTCGACGGCCATCTTCGGATCGAGGCGCTGAAGGACGCAGGCGAACAGGAAGTGGAGTGTCTGGTCTCCACCGACGATGAGGCCTTCACCTACAACCGTCAGGTCAGCCGCCTTGCGCCGATCCAGGAACACAAGATGATCCGAAAGGCGATCGAGCGCGGCGTGCCCGAGGAGAAGATCGCGCTCGCGCTCGATCTCAACATGAGCAGCATCCGGCGCAAGGTGCGCCTTCTGGACGGTATCTGCGAGGAAGCGGTTGCGATCCTGAAAGACAAGCCCGCGACCGGCGCGGTGTTCGACGCGCTGCGCAAGATGAAGACCATGCGCCAGATCGAGGCGGCCGAACTGCTGGTCAACGCGAACAACTATTCCGTCGCCTACGTGAACGCGATCCTCGCGGGAACGCCGCAGGCCCAATTGGTCGAATCCTCCAAGGCGAAGAAGGTCAAGGGGATAACGCCCGAGGCGATGGCGCGCATGGAACAGGAACTGGCCCGCCTGCAGGAGGGGATCGCCTCGATACAGGACACCTACGGCCAGGACCACCTGCATCTGACCGTGATCAAAGGCTATGTCGGCAAGCTGCTCGGGAACGCCCGGGTCGTGCGCTATCTGGCGCAGAACCACCCCGAGTTCCTCGGCGAGTTCCAGACGATCACCGAGATCACGCCGGCCGAGGCCGCCGACGCCGAGTAGCCGTTCGCGGCGAATGAAGGGGACCCGGACCCGATAAGCGCGGGGACCGCGGGAGACGCCGGACTGTGGGCCGGATCGAGCGCGGTGGTGGGGATGGCGGCGAACCCGCTCGGAGCCCACCAGGCTGGCTCGAGTTTTCGCCGGCCGCGCGGTCGCGCATGCGGCTGCGTTCCATTCGGGGCGTGTCGGAGACCGGGCCACTCCGGCACGCCCATTTGCCCACTCGAAAAACATGGTGAATCCGCGACGTCCTGAGGTAGTGCGTTGCGGTTCTCTGCGAAAAGAGAACATCTAAAAAACGAAACAGGCACAAAAGAATCGAAATTCATCCATGCGAGTTTTTATGCTATTGATTCCATTGTGCATCGTAAGAATGTGTGAGGTCTGCGTAGCCTTTGGGGTCTCTGCGCATTTCGGAGGGGTTGAGTCATCGAAAATCTCGGCTCAGAGCCCTGCAGTCATGCGCTGGCAGAACTGCACGAGAGCGCTCGTCTCCGAGCGATTGTTAATCGCTTTCTCTGGGTTACGTCCGTTCGGAACTTCCCAAGACCAGGCCGCTGATCGCCGCTTGGAGGCCCCGCCGTCGCCAAACCAGACGCAATGCGCGGAATTGCGCAACCAGCTGACTTGCCTCGCATTTTCTTTCACGCCTTCGTTTGGACGCAACCACACCGAGTTGCTCGAATGGAGGAAGACATGAAACGGAACTGCATGACCCAGAAGGAACTCGCCGACCGCTGGACCATCTCGCACCGCACCCTGGAGCGGTGGCGGTGGGCTGGCGAAGGCCCGGCATACATGAAGCTCGGCGGACGCGTCGTGTACCGCGTCAGCGACATCGAGGCGTTCGAACAAGAGGTCATTCACTCCACGGCTGACCAGCGGATCGCCGCGTCCTGACGCCATTCCCGACCTCTCGAATGCGCGTCACACTCCAACGCTCTGATTTGCGACGCATTTCGATTGCACCACCTTCCCGGCTCGGCTAGCCTCGGCTCATGCCCAGTAAATGGGCGCGCATAGTTAGCGTGCGCATCGCCCGAGCCGGGAGAGCGTGATGGAGAACGACAGGTCGGAACTTCGCTGGGGCGTCGAGCAGCGCCTCGAGTTCATAGATGTTGATTTCCACCCAGAACTGAGCCGGGTAAGCGCATAATTTCCACTGAGAAGTGAGCCATGTGAACCTTCCCCCATAGCGGTCAGCGGCGGGGGTAACGGAGTGATCCACATGGGGCTTTTGAACATCATCCGACGCATGCACTTGCGCGAGAAGCTGTCGATCCGCGAGATCGCTCGGCGCACGGGTCTTTCGCGCAATACCGTGTCAAAGCATCTGGCGGCGAACACGATCGAGCCAAAGTTTGCGGCGCCGGAACGTCCAAGCAAGCTTGACCCCTTCTCGGAGAAGCTGGCCGGCTGGCTGAAGACGGAGATCGGCAAGCCGCGCAAGCAGCGACGAACGCTGAAGCAGATGCACGCCGATCTGGTCAAGCTCGGCTTCACCGGATCCTACAACCGCGTGGCCGCCTTTTCGCGGGACTGGCGCGCGGACCGTCAGCGTGAGCAGCAGACGGCAGGACGGGGGACCTTTGTCCCCTTGTCCTTCAGTCCGGGCGAGGCCTTCCAGTTCGACTGGAGCGACGACTTCGCCATTTTGGGTGGAGAGCGTGACCCATGCTTCAGATGGCCCACATCAAGCTGTCGCACAGCCGGGCCTTTTTGCTGCGCGCCTATCTGCTGCAGACCCACGAGATGCTGTTTGACGCCCACTGGCACGGGTTCCGGGTTTTTGGTGGCGTGCCTGCGCAGAATGTTGTGCTGATCGGTGGCCCAGGGACCGGAAAGACCCATGTGGCGACGGCATTGGGCATTCAGTCCATCGAACAGCACCG
The DNA here is from genome assembly GCF_004010775.1 of Paracoccus sp. Arc7-R13. Lineage (NCBI taxonomy): Bacteria > Pseudomonadati > Pseudomonadota > Alphaproteobacteria > Rhodobacterales > Paracoccaceae > Paracoccus > Paracoccus sp. Arc7-R13. The sequence goes on from NZ_CP034810.1 coordinate 1,351,361, forward strand.
CCGGCGGGTCCGCTTCTTCTCGACTATCGAACTGGTCAATGCCCTCGAGCAGGAGAAGACAAGGGGGAAGGCCGGACAGATTGCCGAAAGTCTCAGCCGCCTCGATCTCGTGATCCTGGACGAGCTGGGCTATCTGCCCTTCAGTGCATCAGGCGGCGCTTTGCTCTTCCATCTGCTGAGCAAACTCTATGAGCGCACTAGCGTGGTCATCACCACGAATCTCAGCTTCAGCGAATGGGCCACGGTCTTCGGCGACGCCAAGATGACCACCGCACTGCTCGATCGCCTGACCCACCGTTGCCACATCCTGGAGACCGGAAACGACAGCTTCAGGTTCAAGGCAAGCTCAGCCGCAGCGGCCACGAAAAAGAAGGAGACAAACCATACCTTGACCCCTCTATGACCCTATATCCATAATCAGAGGTGGCTCACTTCTCGATGGAAAACCCGGCTCAGTTCTGGGTGGAAATCAACACTTGCTCTGCCCTGCCCGCTGAAAAATGGTCTTCCCTGAAGTAGGCTTTCGAGCGCATTGGAGAATGAGCAAATGGCACAGAAGAAGCACAAGCCGGAGGAGATCGTAGCGAAGCTCCGGCAGGTCGACGTGCTGGTGTCGCAAGGCTGATCGGTGGCCGAGGCGGTGCGGTCGATCGGCGTGACGCAGCTCACTGCGGGAGCAATCTAATGCTCTTCTTCGCATGCAAGCCGACATTCCCCAAGTACTGTATTTTACACTGAAGCGAAACTGAACAGTGCCGCGCGCAGATTTTCTACGATCTCTTCTGCCAACACCTCGGGCTTAGGTAGGTTCTCGAAGTCAGTCATTGACGCATCCCGAAGCCAGAAAAGATCGAGGCTTGCCTTGTCCCGTGCCAGGAGTTCTTCCCGATCAAAAGCGCGCCAGCGGCCTTCGGGGCTTTCTTCGCTCCACGTTGGGTTGCGCTCATGGGGGTTCCCGGGATTGTAGCAGGTCACGAAGTCCTCAAGGTGCGCATACGTCAATGGCTTCTGCTTCAACGTATGATGCACGTTCGTCCGATAATCGTAGTACCAGACCTTCGAAGTCTGCGGATCAGCGCTGGCGGCGCGGTTGTCGAAGAAGATCACGTTTGCCTTGACGCCTTGCGCATAAAAGATGCCCGTTGGCAGGCGAAGAATGGTGTGCAGGTCGGTTGTTTGAAGTAGTTTGCGACGGATGATTTCTCCCGCGCCGCCGTCGAACAGAACATTGTCGGGCACGACCACCGCGGCCCGCCCGGTCGTTTTCAGCATGGTCCGAATATGCTGGACGAAATTCAGCTGCTTATTCGACGTGGTTGCCCAAAAATCCTGACGATTGTAGGTCAGGTCATCGGTTTCCTGCTCGCCGTCCGCATTGGTAAAGCTCATCGAGCTTTTCTTCCCGAAGGGCGGGTTTGCCAGGACATAGTCAAAGGTTTCGGGAGGCGGCGAAATCAGTGCGTCGGCGGGTGATATCAATGTATCTCCTGCCATCTCACCGATACCATGGAGGAACATGTTCATTAGGCAGAGGCGCCGCGTCCCTGCGACGATCTCGTTGCCAAAGAAAGTCGAGTGCTTCAGGAAGGCTTTCTGATCCTTGTCGAGCGCATGATTGTTCGGGTCAGTCAGGAATTCGTGGGCGGAAAGGAAGAACCCCCCGGTGCCACAAGCCGGATCGGCAATGGTCTTGCCAGGCTCGGGGCGGACGCATTCGATCATTGCGCGGATCAATGCGCGCGGCGTAAAGTACTGGCCAGCGCCCGATTTCGTATCCTCGGCGTTGCGCTCCAACAGCCCCTCATAGATATCGCCTTTGACGTCCGCACCCAGCTTGACCCACCTGGTGCCATCCACCATGTCAATCAGGCGGAACAGTTTGGCGGGGTCGGCGATCTTGTTCTGCGCCTTCGTAAAAATCTGCCCAAGCATGCCTTTCTGCTTGCCCAGTTTGCGCAGCAGCATGATGTAATGCGCTTCCAGTTCCGCTCCCCGGCGCGAGGTCAGGCTGGTCCAGTCGAACCCTGTGGGGATGCCCACGTCGCGGCTGTAGGGGGGCTTGGCATACTCGTCCGCCATCTTGAGGAAGATGAGGTAAGTCAGTTGCTCCAAGTAGTCGCCATAGCCAACGCCGTCGTCCCGCAGCGTTGTGCAGAAACTCCAGACTTTGGAGACGATGGGGGCGGTGCTCATGTTACCCTCGCTTGGCTAGTTTGAGTTGCTGCGATTTAAATGATGCTGGGAATTGGCACCCCGTGGGGGCCGCACATGCGTTATACTTCGACATGAATATCCACTCCCCACGTTAGTTCACACGCTTCTGCTGCGACCCGGATTAGGCGCATCACATCCCGTCGGCTATAGTTGGTTCCAACAAACCACCCCGGCAAAAATTCACGCGAAAAAACGACTAGATCTGGTCGCCCGGGATATAGCTCCTCTGCGGTTCGGGCGATCAGCGGACGAACTCGGCCCTTCACTCCAGAAACAGCGTTGAGGCGATCCGGGCTTCCAGTGGTCATCCTTCGCAAGGTCTCCTCCAGAGCATCTGCTCCAGTACTTGCCGAGATATTTTGGTTTTCCAGCCTGATATGCCAATGAGCTGAATTTAAGGGCGTTTGATCCGGGAAGCGCAGTAAATCGGTGTCGCCGCCGGCAGCGAGGGGTGGGAAGTCATATTCTAACGGCTGATCCCACTTTCCGCGCTCGATCTCCGGGACTGTCGAAGACGGCCAGATCGAAACCGCCATATCTGCAAATGCTTCACCCCTTTCCCTGATATCTGTCTCGTCCCAACTATCCCTCTTTAGGAACCACTTGTTCAGGAAGAGCCCGGTGTGCTCCTCCAATTTTTCTCTTTTTTCGAGAAACCGTTTGTTGCCCGACGAGATGTTCAGACCACCGGTCAGCAACGTAAGGTTTCCAAGTGAATGAAGAACTCTGTTGCGGTTCTCGGCTTTCGGGTCATTCGTCCACCGCTCAACAAACTCGCCATCTTCGAAAGGCCAATCAGAGGTCCATGAAACAGGTAGGACGTGCTCGGTCCATAATCCGTTCGGCATGGCTGTCTGTTCGTAGAATTTTGTGCGGCTGGCTTCCTCCAATTCCCAAAGCACGTCCTTGATCCGCGTTTGCGGGGCCAAGGTGTATGCAGGCTTCAAGAGTATTCCTTGACGGAACTCCTGATCGCCCGGAAAGCGTGTGCTATCACCGATGCGCTGCGCGAAATACCCTTCGAATGCCTCGACGGATGGGCCGTTCTCTCTGAACACCTGTGATAGGCTTTGAAAGACCCGGTTAAGGTTCTTGGCTGTCAAACCCGAGAGTGCCCGACGGACAATATATGAATAGATTAGACGATATAGCTTGCGCTTCTCCTCGGGCTCGATGTTGGCGACATTCACCTGCATTGCAACAGGATAGGCCGTTGTGACCTGCCATGCCGCCAACTTCCTTCCGAGCCAGTGCAGGTCCTTGTCATCATCCAAGCGACCTTCGAGCGTTTCATAGATCGGCGAATACGAGCTTAGGAGGTCAAGTTCATCCTCCACCCTCTCGAACCGGGGCCGTCCCTTTGGCACTGCGAACGCGCGGTATTCGGCATAAAGCTCGCGCATCGAGATTTTCTGACCTGTCTCTGCCGCAAGTACATGGGTCAGAAAGTGGTCGATCCGTGGCCGTGTGGGGCGCGCGAAAGGCGCCGCCTCTTTCCACCATGAATGGTCGAAGGGGTCCCAGAGGTCGTGATAAAGATCTTCGACTTCAGCTTCTTCTTTCTCAGCGCGATAGAAAATATTGTTGCGCACGAGGTCCATGGCGAGCAGTGGCTCACCCTTCGAGTTCAGCGTCTCGAAGATTACCTGCGCGTCGTCGTCCTCGCCCAGCGTAATGACAACCAGCTTCATCCGGTTCAGTAGGGCAGTGAGTATGGCCTCCAGTCGTGCTTGGATCGCCTCGCTGGTATGGTAATCCTCCCCGTTTTAACGGGGTTTGGCCGTAGAATTCACGCAGCCATCTTCAGTTTCTGCGCGGGTGTAATGCCGCCGATGCCCATGTTGGGCCGCTCGTTATTGTAAGTCCAGAGCCAGTCGGTTGCGATGTTCTGTGCCTCCGCGATGGTTTCAAAGATGTAGAGGTCGAGCCATTCATGGCGGACGGTGCGGTTGTAGCGCTCGACGTAAGCATTCTGCTGCGGCTTTCCGGGCTGGATGTGGGTCAGGGCAATGCCCTGCTTTGCAGCCCAGATCGCCAGGGTTGCGCTGATGTATTCGGGGCCGTAGCATGTTGGGAATGACCCACCGTTGAAGGTTATGGCCGCCTGCGCAGCCTACAAAATTGCGCAGCAGGCGGCCATAACCGGGTCTCGGGTCTCTATGGTGGCTTTGCTAACCACACCACAGAGGAGACCGGCTATGGCCAAGATTGAGCATACTTCGGATGCCCTTGTTCTGGTAGGCATCGACATTTGCAAACACCGGCACGAGGTGTTGATTGCTGTCCCGGGCAAGACGCGTCGCAGGCGCCTGACGATCACCAACAGCACGGATGATTTCATGCGGCTCATCGCGATCTTGCGAGAATACGGCCTGCCTGTCCGGATCGGCTTTGAAGCAACTGGCAACTATCATCGGGTGCTGATGTATCATCTGGGTGTCGCCGGGTTCGACCTGAAGCTGGTGTCTTCGGTCGCTTTGGCCCGGACGCGGGAGGCGCTGCACAACAGTTGGGACAAAAATGATCCGAAGGATGCCCAAGTTATCTTGCACATGCTGCAGATCGGGGCGGTGCAGATCTTCCAGGACCCGATGGTGGCCGGCACGAACGATATTCAGGAATTGTCCAAGACCCATGATGCGGTGTCGCGGTCCAAGACTGAGCTTTGGCACCGCATCCTGACCCACTACCTGCCGCTCTACTTTCCGGAAGCCGACCGTTTCCACCGCAGTTCGCGGACGGATTGGTTTCTGGCGTTCCTCGAGATGTTCCCTTCTCCGCACATGATCAGCGCCATGACCAAGGAGGAGTTCATTCAGACTGCTTGGGAAGTGGTTGGGCGCAAGGTCGAGAAGTCTCTCCTGTTGTCAGATATTTACGAGACAGCAAAGGTGTCGGCAGGATTGCCCGTCGCGCCAGATTCTGACGCCCTTCGTATGTTCCGCATGATGCTGGCCGAGGGAAGGAGCCTAATCCGGCAGCGCAATGCAATCGAAGATCGCGCCGTCGAACTGCTGGGCGACCGACCGGATTATCAGCTGCTTCGCACCATTCCGGGGATCGGACCCATCAATGCGCTGACCATTCTGGCCGAGACCGGCGATCTGCGGCGGTTCCACCATCACCGCCAGTTCCTGAAGTTCTGCGGTATGGATCTTGCTACCGTCCAGTCCGGCATGTTTCGCGGTCGAAGCAAGATATCCAAGTATGGCAATGCCCGCCTGCGCCGCACTTTGTGGCTCGCAGGGCAGACCGCGGTTCTGAAGAAAGCGAATAGCTTCCGGGACAAATTCGAGCGTTACATTGCGCAGGATCGCCACAACCCAGATCTACGCCGCAAGGCCTACACCGCCATCGCTGCAAAGATGGCACGCACTATTCACGCCGTGATCAAATCCGGCGAACCCTATCGTCCCTTCTTCGAAGGGACGAGCCCAAGCGGAAGGACCTCTCTCTCAAAGGGCCGTGGAGGCGCATGACGCGACCTCGTAGATAATGTTCGGGCCTTCCGCTTGGGATTTAGGATCTCGTCTTAAGGACGGTGAGGGCGGCAACCAGACCGACCCTGTATTTGCTATGGAAGAGACCACTTCTTGACGGCGGAGCCCGCTTGGGCAAACATCTTAAGGGCATCCGGTCGCTCGGATGCCCCGTGATCTGATGCCCTAAACGGCGATTTGTTCCCGAGCTAGGACGTTGTCGACCCTGATGGCCGTTGGCTTGCCGCGCCACTCAATGATCTGGTTCAGCGCCCGAACCACGCGCTCTGCGGGCAGCGAGAAGTCGACCTCGATACCCAGACCCTCGCGGTTGAAGTCGTCCAGCACGTTCAGCAGCCGGAACTGGCGACCATCCGCAAGCCTGTCGGCCATGAAGTCCATGGACCAGACGAGGTTCGGCGCGTCCGGAACCGAGAGCACGTCCGGCTTGTCCCGTTTGATCCGCCGCCGGGGTTTAATCCGCAGGTTCAACTCCAGCTCGCAGTAGATCCTGCGAACCCTTTTGTGGTTCCAGACGTGCCCGCGAACGTTGCGCAGATACAGAAAGCACAGCCCGAAGCCCCAGGTCCGGTGCGCCTTGGTCAGGCCCTCGAGGAGATCCGCGATGGTCTCGTTCTCGGCGCAGCGCTTCGGGCTGTAACGAAAGCAGGTCTCGCTGACCCCGAAAGCCCGGCAGGCCAGCGCAATACTGACCCCCTTCGTTGCCACCGCTCTCGCGGCCAACTCTCGGCGTTGAGTTGGCCGCGTCACTTTTTTCCCAGGGCTTCTTTCAGCAGGTCGGCCTGCATGCTCAGATCCGCGAACATGCGCTTGAGCCGCCGGTTCTCGTCTTCCAAGGCCTTCATCTGGCTCATCATGGAGGCATCCATGCCGCCATACTTCGCCCGCCATTTGTAAAAGCTCGCGCTGCTGATCCCGTGCTCGCGGCACAGTTCCGGCACCGCAACGCCGCCCTCGGCCTGGCGCAACACCGCCATGATCTGCGGTTCGGTAAATCGGGTCTTCCTCATTCGAATCTCCTCAGCTCACGCTACGAGAAAATTCTACGAACGAATCCCCTTAACCATGGGGAGGATTACCGGTAGACCTCCTTTCGGTTGGGGTCAGCGTCGATAAATACCCAGCGGTCTTGGATTTCATAGGCGATGCGATACTTGAGCGATGGCACACGCTCCGACATCAAAAGGTCGCGAAAGATGACAGTCAGGGCTTCGAGAACATTGGACTTGCCGGTTCCGTTCCGGCCGATGAGTACAGTGATCAAGTGGTCCTGAGAGAAATCAATCGTCAGGTCCCTGAGGTTCTTGTACTCGTCCACCCAAAGCCAATCGATGCGCATCAGCTCACCTCGGCCTTCGCAAGGCGCAGCCAATCTTCGTCACCACGCCTTTCGACTTCGATGGCACCGTCTTCGACAAAATCCTTGAGTTGGCGGTAGAACGCCTCGACATCGTCTGATGTTGAGCCATCGCCGATCCCCAACTCCTGCGCCGCCTTCGCGGCCGAGATCCAGCTTTTCTGCTTTTTGAGGACTTCGATCAGGTCAGTCAATGTCGGCCTCCTTGCCTCGGGTTTGCGGGGTGGCGTGTATTTTCGGTCGTGTTTGGCGGCTTGGTCTCTTTCGGCCTTCTCAGCCTTGATCCGTTCCAGCAGGGCGGCGGCGGGTTCGTCGGTAGGGTCCTGGGGGACGAGCTGGCCGGAGAAGGCTTTTTTCAGGATGGATTGGCGCAGGGCGCGGGCGCGGGTGAGGGCGGCGTCGATCTCGGCTTCGAGCGCGTCGGCGGCCTCGAGCCGGGCGTCGAGGATGCGGACGATTTCGGCTTGTTCTGCTTCGGAGCAAACCGGGACTTGTAGTTCCTGCAATTCCTTCGCGTTGATGTTGTGGACGCCGCTCGTCGACTTGGCCTTGCTTTCGATTTGGCCGCGTACGTTTGGCTCCATCATCAGATAGATGAGGTTCTTGGAAAGCAGCGAGCCGGGTATGGGGCGAAGCCGGATCAGATAGCCTGCGTACAAGAAATCCGTATCGACTGATCGAACCAGTGCAGGCTTTCCGACCAATGAAAGGCTCCCGTTCGACCGAATGGTCAGCACGTCGCCTTCAAACAGTTGGTATTGGGCAAGCTCGACCTCATCGAAACTGGCCGATTTGAGGTCGGTCGCGTCTACCACGCCGGCCGCAATGTTCGGGATGCGCAGAACGCCCTTACTGCCACCATCGTAGTCGCTTTTCTTCGACGTCCCGTATGCCGGTTCGTCGATAAGCAGGCCGAGCGGCATTATGGTCCATCCAGATATGCCGATGTCCGATGCTTTGGTTGAGATGTCCCGAGGCCGCTTTGGTTTCGCGGGTTTCTGGCCTTTATGGCCATCGGCGCGCCACTGGGCGAGGGCGTCTTGCCATTCGTCGAGGGCGGCTTTGTAGCGGGTGTCGCGTTCTTTCTGGATGCCGGCGAGGAGGGTTTCGGGGGCTTCGAGTTTGTCGGCATTCTGCGCGCGCCAGTCGGCGGTGAGGCGGCCCTCAAAGGCGGATTTCAGCAGGGACTGGCGGTAGAGGCCGAGGGTGGTGCGCGCCGTTTGCAGGCTCTGGATCCCGGCGTCGATCTCGTCGAACATCGCCTCGATCTTCTCCACGATGCGGCGTTGTTCGTTGAGGGGCGGAAGGGGAAGCGGTAAATCTTGCACCGTCTTTGATGACAGATGCTTAACGGTAACGGACGACGTCTCGGCGTTAACTGCATCGAGATAAGGCTGAAGGCAGATTAAGAAGAAGCGTTCGCAATGTCTTCGGTTTCCAGCTTCAATCGACATACGCGCTGGTTTAGCAGCGCGTCAGGCCCTCGCCACCGAGCCGCGCGGAAGTCCCCATCCATACCGATGAGAATGTCATCGCGTCTGACAATGAACTGGTCATCGTAATCACCAGTGTAGAAATGCTGCGTTTCGCCGCGACCAACATCGCGGATGCGAATAAGTGGAAAGCCGTTTTCCCCTGAGAACAGCGTCGATTTGAAGGGAAAGCCATTTTGCACGACTGCTATATCTCCGAGCGCCACCCGTTCCCAGCGCGGCGAGATGCGCAGGAGAGGATATTCATCGCGTTCAACGATTTCGTGTGGAGACAGTGAAAGCGCCATTATGCCGACAACGCCTCATTCATCTCGGTCATGACCTCATCCATTCCGTCGCCAAAGAGCGCGTACATCTGCCCCATCCCGCCCTTGCCGTCAAAGGGGGACATGTCCAGATCGTCGCGCTCGATGGTGAAGGAAGTGGTTAGGTGGTCGCGGATCATGCGCAGCCAGTCCATCTGCTCCTCGGTGAACTTCTCGCCCGCGCCCGAATGGCGGTTCAGTACCCAGTTCTGGAAGTTGCGCCGCACCCGTTCGGAATGGCGGGTGAGCGTGTCATCCAGCCCCGTGACCCGGCGGATCAGCGCCAAGAGGGCTGTCAGATCGCTGGCGGGGTTGCTGCCCTTGTAGTCGTCAAGATGCGCATAGGCGCGCCAGACGGTGAGCGGGGCAAGTCGTGGGCGGTCGTCGGTCAGTTTTTTCAGCACATCCTTGACCATGGCATAGGTCACCTCGGCCCGGCGCGCGGGGGTGTTGAAGTAGATCGACAGCGCCTCGATCTCGTCGCGGTTCTCGTTCAGGTACGCCTCGAACTCCTGCGCGATCTGTTTGGCGTTCTCGGCCACGTCGCCCGCCCATTCGGCGCGCAGGAGCGTATCGAGGTTGTCATGGTCGATGGTCTGCTCGTTGTCGCGGCGGATGGTGTCCATTAGGTTGATGAGCGGGCCGGTGAAGACATTGGCGGTGTGTTTGATCCGTTCCTCACGCGCGGCCTGCATGGCGGCATCGTCGGGCTCGGGGTGGCCTGCGGCCTTGGCGTCGGCCTCCACCTTGTCGGGGTCTATGGCGTCGAAGAGGTCGCGGACAATGGCGGTGAGGGAGGTGCCGGCCTCGTTCGTGATCTTCTCCTGATCCTCGGTCCCGAGCTTGTTGTCTAGCCGTGACAGGCGGGCGGCGAGTGAACTAACGGTTTCCTCTGACCGGTCGCCCATCATCAGGCCCATGGCGAGGTCCTTGAAGGGGATCGAAGGCTTGGTGTCGAGCGGCTGGCTGGCGGTTTTGAGCGACTTGGTCACACCGACGGCATCGACGATCACATAATGCGTCTTGGCCTGGGCGGAGGGAGAGACCTTTTTCAGATCATCGGGTTTGAGGACACGGGTGCCGCGGCCCTTCATCTGCTCGAAGTAGTTCTTCGACTTCACGTCGCGCATGAAGATCAGGCATTCGAGCGGTTTCACGTCGGTGCCCGTGGCGATCATGTCCACGGTCACGGCGATGCGCGGGTAGTAGTCGTTGCGGAAAGCCGACAGCGAGGATTTGGGGTTCTTCGCCCCGTTGGTGATTTTGCGGCAGAAGTCGTTGCCCTCGCCGAACTCCTGCCGGACGGTCTGGATGATGTCGTCCGCGTGGCTGTCGGTCTTGGCGAAGATCAGGGTCTTCGGCAGCTCCTTGCGGCCGGGGAAGATCTCGGGCCACTTGTCGTGGAATGTGCGGATGACGGTTCGGATCTGGCCGGGGTTCACGACAGAGCGGTCAAGCTGGGTCGCGGCGTAGGCCTGTTCGTCGTCCTGTGTTTCCCACCGGCGCGCACGGGTTTCGCGTTCGCGTTTCTCCACCAGTTGCTCGGCCTTGAGCGTTTGGCCGCCCTGGGTGATCTCGGTCTCGATCAGATAGATTTCGTTGCCGACGTTGACCTTGTCGGCGACGGCCTTCTCGTGGGTGTATTCGCTGACGACGTTTTTCTGGAAGAATCCGTAGGTGCGGTTGTCGGGCGTGGCAGTCAGGCCGATGAGGTAGGCGTCGAAATATTCGATGACCTGGCGCCACAGATTGTAGATCGAGCGATGGCATTCGTCGATGACGACCACGTCGAAGTATTCCGGCGGCAGCTTGGCATTGTAGGCGACCGGCAGAGGTTCCTTCCGGCGCCATCTCTGCTCCGCCGGGTTATCGTCCTCCGCGCCGTCGTTCAATTTCTCGCCCTTGAGCGTGGCGTACATGCGCTGGATCGTCGAGATGACGACCTGACTGTCATTCGCGATAGCGGGCGAGGTGAGGCGCTGGACGTTATACAATTCGGTGAACTTGCGATTGTCGTCGTTGGGGATGAAGGTCATGAACTCCTGTTCGGCCTGCTCGCCTAAGTTCTTGGTGTCGACGAGGAACAGGATGCGCCGCGCACCTGCATGTTTAAGCAGGCGGTAGACCTGAGTGATAGCCGTGAAGGTCTTTCCCGACCCGGTCGCCATCTGGACGAGGGCGCGTGGCTTGTCGGCCTCAAGCGACTTTTCGAGGTTCGTGATTGCCTTGCTCTGGCAGTCACGCAGCCCGTCCGGGTTAAGATCCGGGAGGGCAGCGATGATCGAACGCAGGCTTTTTGGAGCCTGAGCCCATGATTTCAAACTTTCAGGGCGGTGAAAGGTGAAGACCTCACGAGATCGAGGACGCGGGTCGCGGGCGTTGGTGAAGCGGGTCACCTGGCCGGTACTTTCGTAGAGGAACGGGAGCCGTTCGGCGTTGTTGACCCATTTCAGCTTGGCGTTGGCGTACCCCTCGGATTGCTCCTCGACGGAGGTCAGGCGGACCCCCCAGTTGTTAGGCTTGGCTTCGACCACACCGACCGCATGCCTGTCGGCGAAGAGGACGTAATCGGCGGGCCCAATATCTGTCTGGTACTCGCGGACGGCTATGCCAAGGCCGGCATTGAAGTCGAGCGAGTCCTTGTCCTGAACATGCCAACCGGACGTCCGCAGGCGTTCGTCGATCCGGTCTCGGGCGAGTTGCTCGGGGGTTTGGTTGACATCAGAAGACACGCGATAGGGCCCAGATTTGATATATTCCGATCAATCGGTGGATAGCATTAAAAATATTGCTTTCGCCATGACCATGTTAGGTTCAATGGGGCTCAAGGTGCTTGATTTGCACTTTCTTACGGAATCGCATCCCGGGATGCTCGCGAGGCAGCTTCGATCGACGAATGAGGCATAAATGCCTGTTTCGTTGAAGGCCTATGCAAACCCGTCAGCGAATCCACACATGTGCTTCATTTCTCACGGTCCCGTACTACCCCGCCTCCTGCTCACGGCCGCTGATGCCGGCGATGTAGTGTTCGTCTGCGGTGCAGGCGTGTCGCTTGCTCCCGCAGGCTCGCCGACATTCCAGGGCCTGCGCGACGGTGTCGTGAACCGCCTCCGACCGGCCATTGACGGCCTCGCAGCGCGGGTGCTGGCCGCAGAGGCGCAGCTGCGCGCGGCGGACTTTCCGACGAACTGCCGCCATGCTTTTCCGGTATTGCCACGCCCGACCGGGTATACAGTCTTCTGGAGGAGGAATTCGGCAGGGAGACGGTGGAGCGCACTGTCGCCGCCATTCTACGACCTGTGGAGACGATGGAGCGGATACCACCGCCGAAACCGCGTAGAGAGAAAGATGCATTGCGTATAACTGCTGGACCAGCGGCTCATGACGCGGGACTTCGACCGCCAGGTCGCGGAATTCCAAGTCCATGTCACCGTCCTGAACGGCCACACCGCGCTCAGCATCCCCCGTCACGGACGCCGTGGGATAGGTCTTTCCTCGCCTTGGGGGGATAAATGGGGGGTTAACGAGCGACCACCTAGAATCGTGCTAGCTTATCAACGGCTTCGACCTAGGATTGGCGGAGGCGGTGGGATTCGAACCCACGGTGGACTTTCACCCACGTCGGTTTTCAAGACCGGTGCATTTAACCACTCTGCCACGCCTCCGACCGCTGCGGACTAGCGCGGCGCGGGCGTTTGCGCAAGCCTTCAGCGGGTCAGGGTGATCACGCGGTCGCCGCCCTCGACCTGGATCGCGGACAGGCGCGACAGGCGCAGGAAGCTGATCGGCAGCGCCACCGTGATCGTGTCCGTGACGGGATTTGCGGGCAGGGCCGCCGCGGGGTTGTCCGCGACCGGAGGCGAGGCCACGAAGCGCAAGCGCAGGACGCCGTCAGAGTCGGGCTGCAGCTGGTCGCCGGACCGCGGCACCGACCGGACCAGGGCGGCCGAGTGATAGCCCTTGACCGGGGCAAAGCCGCGCAGCACCAGCAGGCGGCCGTCGCTGAGCGGTTGCCATTCGGCACCCAGGATCTGCGGCACCGCGGGGCGGGCGTCCTGGGCCGTGGGATAGCCGCCTTCCGGGGCCAGGGTTTCGGGCGTCGACGCACCCGCGCCACGCCAGCCAAGCGGGTTCCAGCCGCTGTCGCCGAACCGCCCGCAGCCGGACAGGATCAGGGCGCCGATCAGCAGCGGCAGGGTAAGTCTGGTCATGGCATGTCCCCTTGGCGGTCCTTGGCCCCGTGATAGGCGATCCGGGCCGCGCCGAAAAGCCTCTTTGACCTGACCGCCGCGGCGCGCTAGGCCATGACCCCTGATATCAGGAGAGACCCATGGCCACCCCCGCCTTCGAGGACATCGCCGAAACCTTCGACTTTCTGGACGATTGGGAAGACCGCTATCGTCACCTGATCGAGATGGGCAAGGCCTTGCCGCCCATGGACTCCGCGGTGCAGGTGCCGGCCACCAAGGTCGACGGCTGCGCCAGCCAGGTCTGGATCCTGCCGCGGATCGAGGGGCGCAGCTTTGACTTTCAGGGCGACAGCGATGCGCTGATCGTGCGCGGCCTGATCGCGGTGCTGCACGCGCTGTATGCCGGGCTGCCGGTGGACCAGGTCGAGGCGGTGGACGCCCAGGCCGCGCTGGCACGCCTTGGGCTGGACGAACACCTGTCGGCGCAACGATCAAACGGCGTGCGCGCGATGATCGCCCGGATCAGGCAGCTGGCCGCCGACGCAGGCTGATCCAGCCGCCGCCCAGGACGCGCGTGCCTTCGGCCTCGTAGAAGACGCAGGCCTGGCCGGGGCTGACGCCGTCCTCGGGATCCAGAAGTTCGACCTCGGCACGGCGGCCGGGCAGGGGGCGCAGGATCGCGGGCCGCGGCGGGCGGGTGGACCGGATGCGGACCAAGCAGGCGATCTCTCCCTCGAAGGGCTGATCGCCCAGCCAGTTCACCTCGGTCACGGCGATGGTGCGCGTCGACAGCGCCTCGCGCGGGCCGACGACGACGCGGCGCGTCTCCGGCTCCAGCCGCAGCACATAGAGCGGGCTGCCGCCGCCGATGCCCAACCCGCGCCGCTGTCCGATCGTATAATGGATCACCCCGCGATGGGTGCCCAGGACGGTGCCCTGCTGGTCGACGATCTCGCCGGGATCTGCGGCACCGGGGCGCAGCTTCTCGATCACCGCGGCATAGTCGCCGTTGGGGACAAAGCAGATGTCCTGGCTGTCGGGCTTGTCCGCGACGGACAGGCCGTAATCGGCGGCCAGGGCGCGCGTTTCGGCCTTGCTGACCAGATGGCCCAGGGGAAAGCGCAGGAAATTCAGCTGTTCCTGGGTGGTCGAGAACAGGAAATAGCTCTGATCGCGGTTCGGGTCGGCCGCCATGTGCAGTTCGGCGCGATGCGCGCCGTCCTTGCGCTGGATGTAATGGCCGGTCGCCATGCAGTCGGCATCCAGGTCGCGCGCGGTTTCCAGCAGGTCGCGGAACTTGACCCGCTCGTTGCAGCGGATGCAGGGAACGGGCGTCGCGCCGGCCAGATAGGCGTCGGCGAATTCGTCGATGACCGATTCGCGGAACTTGTTCTCGTAATCCAGGACATAATGGGGAAAGCCTATGCGTTCGGCCACGCGACGCGCATCGTGGATGTCCTGGCCTGCGCAACAAGCGCCTTTCTTGGCCAGTGCCGCGCCGTGGTCATACAGTTGCAGCGTGACCCCGATGACGTCATAGCCTTCGGATTTCAGCTGCGCCGCGACGACGGAACTGTCCACGCCCCCCGACATCGCCACCACGACACGCGTCTGCGCAGGGGATTTTGCGAAACCAAGGCTGTTCAGTTCGGTCGCGGGCGCATCGGCACGCAGGGCTGCGGTCAGGGTCATGGATGATCTTTCGGCCCGCCAGGGGCGGTGCTGGTCGGGCGGCAAAGGGATTTGCGTCAAAATATAGGCAAATTGGTCGGATTCTCAACCCCGGCCGGGGTCGAAATCCCGATCAGGCTAACCGCGCCTTAAGTGCTTTCGACCAGAACTTGCAGAACGTGACGGAAGGACGCTGCAATGTTCGTGAAAAAGACCACAGGCCCGCGGATCGTGACACTGGCGGATGGGCGCATCCTCAGCGTGGCGGATTTGCCGATGGCCGACACCAGATGGGTCGCCAGCCGCAAGCAGACGGTCGTGCTGGCGGTGTCGCACGGGCTGATCAGCCGCGACGACGCGCTGCGCCGCTATGGCCTGTCGGAGGAGGAGTTCGACGGCTGGTGCACCGCGGTCGCGCGCCACGGAAAGGCGGCCTTGAAGGTGACGGCGCTTCAAAAGTATAGACAACCATAGGGTGCATGACGCAGAAGGAATGCAAGTGGTAACGACATATTAACCTGTTCGTCAGATTGTCGGGACATGACCTTCGGCGAATCGGGGAAAGACCAAGCCATGCGAATCCTTCTGGTAGAAGACGACCCAAGCACTGCACGGGCGATCGAACTGATGCTGACGGCGGCCAGCTACAACGTGTTCCTGACCGACATGGGCGAGGAGGGGATCGATCTGGCCAAGCTGTACGATTACGATCTGATCTTGCTGGATCTGGACCTGCCCGACATGCACGGGATGGAGGTCCTGCGCCATCTGCGCCTGGCCCGCATCGACACGCCCATCCTGATCCTGACCGGGTCCGACGACACGGAAAGCAAGCTGCGCGGTTTCGGCTTCGGCGCGGACGATTACATGACCAAGCCCTTCAACCGCGAAGAGCTGCAGGCCCGCATCCAGGCGATCATCCGCCGCTCCAAGGGGCACAGCCAAGCGCTGATCCGGACCGGAGAGATCACCGTCAACCTGGACGCCCGTTCGGTCGAGGTGAAGGGCAAGCCGGTGAACCTGACCGGCAAGGAATACCAGATCCTGGAACTGCTGAGCCTGCGCAAGGGCACGACCTTGACCAAGGAGATGTTCCTGAACCACCTGTACGGCGGCATGGACGAACCCGAACTGAAGATCATCGACGTGTTCATCTGCAAGCTGCGCAAGAAGCTGTCCGAGGCCTTGGGCGGCGAGAGCCACATCGAGACGGTCTGGGGCCGCGGCTATGTCCTGCGCGATCCGGGTCCGGGGCAGGCGGAACGACTGGCGATCGGGGCCTGATACGGCTTCTGGACGATTCCCCGCCCTTGGGCGATACCCACATCTGAGACGGTCGCGTGTTTCGGCCGGATGCGGATGATGGGGGCGGCGATGGCGCAGGACAAGTCGGTGGGGCAACCGGACCGGAAGATGGATCGCGGTCAGGCCGCGGACCGCATCGCGGATCTGGCGGCGCGGGTCGCCGCCGCGAACCAGGCCTATCACGCCGAGGACGCACCGCAGATATCGGACGCGGAATACGACGCGCTCAAGGCGCAGCTGGCGGCGCTGGAGCGGGACTTTCCCGACCTGGCGCTGCCCGACAGCCCGACCGGCAAGGTCGGCGCCGCCCCGGCCGAGGGCTTCGGCAAGATCGTCCACGCGCAACGCATGATGTCGTTGGGCAATGCCTTTACCGAGGGCGACGTCGCCGACTTCACCGCCCGCGTCCGCAGCTTTCTGGGCCTTGCCCCCGACATGCCCCTGGAGGTGACGGCCGAGCCGAAGATCGACGGCCTGTCCCTGTCGCTGCGCTACGAGGACGGCGTGCTGGTCCATGCCGCGACCCGCGGCGATGGCGTGGTGGGAGAGAACGTGACCGCGAACGCCCGCACGATTTCCGACATCCCCCACCAACTGGAGGGTGACGTCCCCGCCATCCTTGAGGTGCGCGGCGAGGTCTACATGGGGCATGACGACTTTGCGGCGCTGAACGATGCGGGGCGGGTCTTTGCCAATCCGCGCAACGCGGCCGCGGGATCGCTGCGCCAGATCGACCCGGCGGTGACCGCGCGCCGGCCGCTGCGCTTCTTCGCCTATGGCTGGGGGCAGCTGTCCGAACCGCTGGCGCCGACGCAGATGGCCTCCGTGGAGCGGTTGGCCGCTCTGGGGTTCCAAACCAATCCGCTGACGCGCCTGTGCACCGACACCGCGCAGATGATCGCCACCTGGGCCGAGATCGAACAGCAGCGCGCCACCCTGGGCTATGACATCGACGGCGTGGTCTACAAGGTGAACGACCTTGCGTTCCAGGGACGGCTTGGCTTTCGGTCCACCACGCCCCGATGGGCCTTGGCGCACAAGTTTCCGGCCGAGACCGCCTGGACCCGGCTGGAGCGGATCGAGATCCAGGTCGGACGCACGGGCGCCCTGTCCCCCGTCGCGCGGCTGGAACCCGTGACCGTGGGCGGCGTGGTCGTGTCCAACGCGACGCTGCACAACGAGGATTACATCGCCGGGCGGGACAACTCTGGCGCGCCCATCCGCGACGGTCGCGACATCCGCGAGGGGGACTGGGTCAAGATCTATCGCGCCGGCGACGTGATCCCCAAGATCGCCGATGTCGACCTGTCGCGCAGGCCGGCGGACAGCGTGCCCTATGTCTTTCCGTCGCACTGCCCCGAATGCGGGTCCGAGGCGATCCGCGAGCCGGGCGACAGCGTGCGCCGCTGTACCGGCGGCCTGATCTGCCCCGCGCAGGCGGTGGAGAAGCTGAAGCATTTCGTCAGCCGCGCGGCCTTCGACATCGACGGGCTGGGCGCCAAGCAGATCGAGATGTTCTTCGCAGACGATCAGCTGCCCATCCGCGAGCCCGCCGACATCTTCACCCTGGCCGATCGCGATGCCCGGAACTTTACCAAGCTGAAGAACCGCGAGGGGTTCGGCGAACGCTCGGCCGAAAAGCTGTTCGCCGCGATCGAGGATCGCCGTTCGATCCCCATGGCCCGGCTGATCTTTGCCTTGGGCATCCGCCATGTGGGCGAGGTCGCGGCCGCGACCCTGGCCCGCCATTTCCACGACTGGCCTGCCTTGATCGCCGCCATCGACGGGGCGGCACGGGAGCCCGCCTTTGCCGCCCCGGACGACAAGGCCCGTCGCGCGGCCTTGGCTGACAGCCCGAACTGGGCCGAGCTGACCGGCATCGACGGCATCGGCGCGGTGCTGGTCGATTCGCTGGTGACGACGTTCGCGCAGCCGACCGAACGCGCCAGCATCGACCGGCTGGCGACCCTTCTGGACATCCGGCCGGTGGATATCGCCAATGCGGTGCAGACCGAGATTTCCGGCAAGACGCTGGTCTTCACCGGGACGCTGGAGCGGATGACCCGCGCCGAGGCCAAGGCGCGGGCCGAGGCGATGGGGGCCAAGGTCGCGGGGTCCGTCAGCGCCAAGACCGACCTGCTGATCGCGGGGCCCGGGGCGGGGTCCAAGGCCACCAAGGCCGAGGCCCTTGGCGTCACCGTCATCGACGAGGACGAATGGCTGCGCATCGCGGGGGCCGGATGACCGCGCCCAAGGGCCGCCCGCCCGCGCTGTTCCCGCTGTTCGCGGCCATCGACACGCTGCCCGGCATCGGCCCCAAGGGGCGCGCCGCGCTGGAACAGATGGGCATCGACAAGCCGCGCGACCTGGTCCTGACGCTGCCGGCCAGCGGCATCACCCGCCGCCGCATCGCGCGCATCGCCGACGCCCGCGCGCCCGAGATCGTGACGATCACGGTGACCGTTACGCGCCACCATCCGCCCCAGGTCCGCGGCCGCCCGTTCCGGGTGCATTGCACCGACGGAGAGGGCGACCTGACGCTGGTGTTCTTCCGTCCGCGCGACAACTGGATCGAAAGCCAGCTGCCCGTGGGCGCGCGTCGCATCCTCAGCGGCAAGCTGGAACTGTTCGACGGGCTGGCCCAGATGGTGCATCCCGACCACATCCTGGCGGATGGTGAGGCGCTGCCGCCCAGCTTCGAGCCCGTCTATCCCCTGTCGGCGGGGCTGACGCAGAAGGGCATGGCCAAGGCGGTCGATGGCGCGCTGTCCCGGCTGCCCCCGGTCGAGGAATGGATCGACTCGCAGCTGATCGCGCAGCGCGGCTGGCCCTCCTTTGCCGATGCGCTGCACCAGGCGCATGCGCCGCAATCGCCCGGCGCGCTGTCGCCCGACAGCCCGGCGCGGGCGCGGCTGGCCTATGACGAATTTCTGGCCCATCAGATGACCTTGGCGCTGGTGCGGCGGGACAAGCGGCGGCTGAAGGGGCGGGCCAGCGCGGGTGACGGCACCCTGCGCGCGCGGGTGCTGCAAAGCCTGCCCTGGCCGCCCACGGGCGCTCAGAGCCGCGCAATCGCCGAGATCGCCGATGACATGGCCAGTGCGCGCCGCATGAACCGCCTGCTGCAGGGCGATGTCGGCGCGGGCAAGACGCTGGTCGCGCTGATGGCCGCCCTGGTCGCGGTCGAGGCCGGTGGACAGGCCGTGCTGATGGCGCCCACCGAGATCCTGGCCCGCCAGCATGCCCGCGCGCTGGAGCCGCTGGCGCGTGCGGCGGGGGTGCGGCTGGCGGCGCTGACCGGGCGCGACAAGCGCGACCTGCGCGGGCAGATCCTGACCGATCTGGCGGACGGCACCATCGACATCCTGGTCGGCACCCATGCGGTGTTCCAGAAGGACGTGACCTTCCACGACCTGCGCCTGGCCATCATCGACGAACAGCACCGCTTCGGTGTGGCCCAACGGCTGGAGCTGTCGGCCAAGGGCGACGTGCCGCCCGACATGCTGATCATGACCGCGACCCCCATCCCCCGGTCGCTGGCTTTGTCGCAATATGGGGATCTGGACCTGTCGGTGCTGGACGAAAAGCCGCCCGGACGCCAGCCCATCACCACGGTGATGATCGCGGACACGCGGCTGGACCAGGTCACCGAACGCCTGCGCGCCGCGATGGCGCAGGGCGCGCGCGCCTATTGGGTCTGCCCCCTGGTCGAGGAGAGCGAGGTCACCGACCTGACCGCGGCAGAGGCGCGGTTCACCCATCTGCGCGCGATCTTCGGCGACGGGGTGCGGCTGATCCACGGCCAGATGCCCCCCGACCAACGCGATGCGGCGATGGCCGATTTCGCCGACGGCACGGCGCAGCTGCTGGTCGCCACCACCGTGATCGAGGTCGGCGTGGACGTGCCGCAGGCCACGATCATGGTGATCGAGCGCGCCGAAAGCTTTGGTCTGGCGCAACTGCACCAGTTGCGGGGTCGGGTCGGGCGCGGGGCAGGGGCCTCGACCTGTCTGCTGATGTATCATGGGCCCTTGAACGAGACCGGGGCCCGCCGCCTGACCACGCTGCGCGACACCGAGGACGGGTTCCGCATCGCGGAGGTCGACCTCGAGATGCGGGGCGCGGGCGATGTGATCGGCACTGCGCAATCGGGCCTGCCGCGGTTCCGCATCGCGGACCTGGAACACCAGGCCGGGCTGATGGCGGTGGCGCGCCAGGACGCACGGTCGCTGCTGGAACGCGACCCCACACTGGAGACCCCGCGGGGACAGGCGCTGCGGCTGCTGATGTGGCTGATGCAGCAGGATCAGGCGATTCGACTGATCCAGGTCGGCTGACAAGGCGGAATGTTCTTAAAAAGTTCTTTACCGAATCGAGAGAACATGAGAACAAAGAGGCAACAGAGAGGAGTTGCCGTCATGACCAAAGACACCGCCATCGACCTGATCGGGGCCGCCGCGCTCAGCCTGACCACCATTGTCCTGCTGTGGCTGCCCGCCATGCTGCAGGTCTGACCGACTGCCCCGCGACGCAGGGATGGCGCCCCGCCTGTGCGCCATCCGTCCCCAAAGCTCGCGCACCTGGCCGGCCCTGCAGGGGGCCGGCCCTTTTCATGCGGATGCCTTGTCCAGCGCCTCCAGCGTGGCGTCCCAGGCCAGCAGGATCGACGGATGGCGGTTGGGATAGGCGCGCGCGGGCGTCAGCGCCTCGAGGTCGGAAAAGGGCGCGTCGGGGGCGGGGGCATCCTGGGTCAGCATCGCGCGCAACTGATCGCGCGCCTGCACGATGCCCGCCCGGTCCATGCCGATCACCGCCTGTCCCAGCACGGATGCCGAAGCCTGTCCCAGGGCGCAGGCCCGCACCTCTTGCGCGAAATCGCTGATGCGGCCATCGGCCATCGAAAGGTGCACAGTCACGGACGATCCGCATTGCGGCGACCGGCGCTGGACGCTGGCCTGCGCGTCGTCCAGCCGGCCCTGATGGGGGATGGCGGTCGTCAGCGCGAGGATGCGTCGCGAGTAAAGCTGCATCAGATCGGTTTCGGCCATGCGTCATCCCTTGGGGTTTCATCAGCGCGGGTCGATGAGTAGATAGGGACGGCCATGCCGAAAGGAAACCCGATGTTCGACCCCCTCAGCCTGAAATATGACGCGGCCGGCCTGATCCCCGCCATCGCGCAGGACGCCGCCTCGGGCGAGGTGCTGATGATGGCCTGGATGAACGCCGACGCCGTGGCCCGGACGCTGGAGACCGGGCGCGTGACCTATTGGTCGCGGTCGCGGTCGTCCTTCTGGATCAAGGGCGAAAGCTCGGGCCACGTCCAGGCGCTGGTCGAGATGCGCGTCGATTGCGACCGCGACTGTCTGCTGGTGCTGGTCGATCAGACCGGGCCCGCCTGCCACACGAACCGGCGCAGCTGCTTTTACACCGGCATCCGGGACGGGGCCGAGGTCGTGCTGACCGAACCGATGGTCTAAAGCCCGACCATGCGGCGGATGTCGTCGGGGGACGCTCCGTCCGCCCGGTACTGGCGGATCGCGCGGGCATCGTCGCGTTTCGCCAGCCGCCGCCCCGCCGTGTCGCGGATCAGCCGGTGGTGCAGATAGGCCGGCGTCGGCAGGTCCAGCAGGTGCTGCAGCAGCACGTGGATATGGGTCGACGCGAACAGGTCCATCCCCCGCGTCACCAGCGTGATCCCCTGTGCCGCATCGTCCACGACAACCGCCAGATGATAGGACGTGCCCATCCCCCGTCGCGACAGGACCACGTCGCCGATGCCCGCCAGGAACTGCTGACGGGTCAGGATGTGGCTTTGGCCTTGGTCCGTGAACCCGATGCTGTCCAGCCCAAGCGCGTCGAAGGCGCGACCGGCGTCCAGCCGGATCACGTCGTCGGGGCCGGCATCGCGCAGGTCGCGGTGGCGGCAGGTGCCCGGATAGATCAGGCCATCCGGCCCGGCAGGCAGGGCGCCCTCCTGCGGGGCGGACAGCGCTGCGCGGATATCCCCCCGGCGGCAGCGGCAGGGATAGGTCAATGGCGCCAGCCGCGCCAGCGCGTCCTGATAGGCGGGCATGCGGTCGGACTGGCGCATGACCGGCCGCGGCCAGTCCAGGCCCAGCCAAGCCAGGTCCTCAAAGATCGCGGCCTCGTATTCCGGGCGACAGCGGTCACGGTCGATATCCTCGATCCGCATGTGGAAATCCCCCTGCGCCGCCGCGGTCAGGGCCGAAAACGCATGGCCCAGGTGCAGCAGCCCCGTGGGCGACGGCGCGAACCGTGTTACTGGGCGGCCAGCCATGCGTTGAAATCGTCCTTGGCGCGCTGCGTGTAGGCGGGATAGCGGTCCTTGCGGCCGCGGCGACCCGACCGGCTGTCGGGCAGGGGCGGGAACAGGCCGAAGTTCACGTTCATCGGCTGGAAGGTCTTGGCCTCGGCCCCGCCAGTGATGTGGTTGACCAGCGCGCCCATTGCGGTGGTGAAGGGCGGCGGCGCCAGATCGCGCCCCAGGGCCTGGGCTGCGGCCATGCGCCCCGCCAGCAGCCCCATCGCGGCGCTTTCGACGTATCCCTCGACCCCGGTGACCTGCCCGGCAAAGCGCAGGTTCGGCGCCAGGCGCAGGCGCATGCGGTCGTCCAGCAGCGTCGGGGAGTTCAGGAAACTGTTGCGGTGGATGCCGCCAAGCCGGGCAAAGCCGGCATTCTGCAGGCCAGGGATCATCCGGAACACCTGGGTCTGCGCGCCGTATTTCATCTTGGTCTGAAAGCCCACGATATTGTACAGCGTGCCCAGCGCGTTGTCGCGGCGCAGCTGGACCACGGCATAGGCCTTTTCCTGAGGCTTGTGGGCATTGGTCAGGCCCACGGGCTTCATCGGGCCGTGGCGCAGGGTCTCGCGGCCGCGTTCGGCCATGACCTCGATGGGCAGGCAGCCATCGAAATAGCCCGCGGTCTCTCCCTCGTGGAACTCGGTCTTGTCGGCGGCCAGAAGCGCGTCGATGAAGGCCTCGTATTCGTCGCGGTTCATCGGGCAGTTGATATAGGCCTTCTGCTCGGCCTCCGTCTCGCCCTTGTCATAGCGCGACTGCTCCCAGGCGATCGACATGTCGATCGTGTCGGCATGCACGATGGGCGCGATGGCGTCGAAGAAGGCCAGCGCGTCCGTCCCCGTCACGCCGCGGATCGCCCCGGCCAGCGCGTCCGAGGTCAGCGGCCCCGTCGCCACGATCCAGTTGCCGGTTCCGGGCAGTTCGGTGATCTCTCCGGGAACGATGGTGATCAGCGGCTCCGCCTGCAGCGCGGCGGTGACGGCGGCCGAAAAGGCCTCGCGGTCCACGGCCAGCGCGCCGCCCGCGGGCAGGCGGTGGCGGCCCGCCATCTCCATGATCAGACCGCCGGCGGCCCGCATCTCCCAGTGCAGCTGGCCGACGGCGTTCATCACGTCGTCATCGGACCGGAAGCTGTTCGAACAGACCATCTCGGCGCAGTCGCCGGTCTTGTGGGCAAAGGTTTCGACCTGCGGGCGCATCTCGTGCAGCACGACGGGCACGCCCATCCGGGTGATCTGCCAGGCGGCTTCCGATCCGGCAAGGCCGGCACCGATGATGTGGACGGGTTCCATGCGTGTCTCCTTGACGGGTGGGCTAGCAAGGCCGTGGCGGAATGGAAAGGGGCGGCGCCGTCGGCACCGCCCCCAGGGTCATGCGACCGATCCGCGCGGGATCAGGCCTCGGCGGCTGCCTCGGCGGCGTCGCCGTCCTCTGCATCATCCTCGGCGCGCAGGGCCGACGGTGCGGCCAGGTTCGCGATCACGAAGTCACGGTCGATCGTCGCCTTGGCGCCGTTCGGCAGCGTGACGTCGCTGATGTGGATGGTGTCACCGATCTGGCGGCCTTCCAGGTCCACGGTCAGGTGATCGGGGATGTCACCCGCGGTCACGACCAGCTCGACCTCGGGACGCACGGTGACCAGGGTGCCGCCGCGCTTGAGGCCGGGGCACTTGTCCTCGTTGATGAACTCGACCGGAATGAACAGGTTCACCTTGGACGTGCGGCGCAGGCGCATGAAGTCGATGTGGATCGGCAGATCCTTGACGACGTCGCGCTGGACGCCGCGGCAGATGACGCGGACATCGTCCTGGCCCTCGACCTGCAGGTTCCACAGCGTGGACATGAAGCGGCCGGCGCGCAGCGTGGTCAGCAGCTTGTTGAAGTCGAACGCGATCGAGACGGGCTCTTTGCCGTCGCCATACACGATACCGGGCACCTTGCCTTCGCGGCGGGTCTGGCGGGCGGCCCCCTTGCCTGACCCCGCGCGTGCCTCGGCCACCAGATTCGGAATCTCTTTGGCCATTTTCTTAATCCTTAACCATGATTGAAGACGCCACCCTCCAAGGGTGCGTGGCGCCAAGCGGTGCCCTTAGCGCAGATAGGCCCGGATGTGAAGTCAGAAATGCCACGCCGCGCGACGCATGCGCGCAGGTGAATTGACTTGCCGGTCCCCCCGGCCCTATGGGCCGACAGGGCCTGCGCGCAAGGCGTGGGCGGGGCTTGGGGGCAGCGGTGGAAAAGACGCAGGCGCGGCTGATGTCGGTGGACTATCTGCGGGTGGTGCTGGCCGCCTTCGTGGTCGTCGCGCATTCGGGCCTGGCCCGAGAGACGTTCCGGAGCTGGGGCGATGCGGGCCTGGTCGCGCTGGCCACGGGCAACAGTGTGCTGCGCGTCGCGGTGCCGGTCTTCACGCTGATCGCGGGGTATTTCCTGGCATCGGTGCTGCGGCGGGCGCGGCTGTCGGATTGGGTGGGGCATCTGCTGGTGCTCTATGCCGTCTGGTCGGTGGTCTATCTGCTGTTCCTGTGGCCCTATTACACGAACCGGCCCCTTGGCCTGACCGCGACCGAACTGACGCTCGGCTTCATGCACCTGTGGTTCCTGGAGGGGCTGGCGATCTCCGGCGTGATCCTGGGCGCGATGCGGCTGCTTGGATCGGGGGCCGTGGTCGCGTCGGCGGTCGTGCTGGGTCTGGTGGGGATTGCGCTGCAATACGCGCGGATGGCGGGACTGTCCGAGATGCCCGTCGAACATTATCGCAACGGCCCCTTCTACCTCTATCCCTATCTGGTGATGGGCTGGTTGATGGCCGTGCATCCGCCGCGCCTGTCGACGGCACTTCTGTGGGCGATGGTCGCGGGGGGGCTGGCCCTGACCATCGGCGAAAGCCTGTACTGGCTGCGCCGCATCGGAGAGGAGCCGCTGCTGGAGATCCCGGTCGGCCACCTGATCCTGTGTCCGGCGCTGCTGCTGCTGGTCATGCGGCTGCGGATGCCCGACACGGCGCTGCCCTTGGGGCGGGCGGCGGCGGGGATCTATGTGCTGCACGTGATCGTGCTGCAGGGGCTGCCGAAGCTGGGGGTGGACCATCCCGGCGTCACGGCGGTCCTGGGGATCGCCTTGCCGTTCCTGCTGGTCTGGGGCGTCAGCCTTGCGGGCCGACGCCACCGCTGGTTGTCGCGCCTGTTCTAGGCCGGCTGGCCGATCTGGTATTCGTCCAGGAAGTCGCGCGGGATCAGCAGATGCTCGGGCCCGATATTGTCCAGGTCGCGTTCGCCGCACAGCGCCATGCTGATGTCCAGCTCCTTGCGGATGATCTCCAGCGCGCGGGTCACGCCGGCCTCTCCCATCGCGCCCAGCCCGTGCAGCCAGGCCCGTCCGATCCAGGTGCCGTGCGCGCCAAGCGCCAGCGCCTTGAGCACGTCCTGACCCGACCGGATGCCGCTGTCCATGTGGACCTCGACCCGGTCGCCCACCGCCTTGACGATGTGGGGCAGCATCCGGATCGACGACAGGGCGCCGTCCAGCTGTCGCCCGCCATGGTTGCTGACGATGATCGCGTCGGCGCCGAAATCGGCGGCCATGCGCGCGTCGTCGGGGTCCAGGATGCCCTTCAGGATCAGCTTGCCGCCCCACATGTCGCGGATTTTGGCGATCTTGTCCCAGTCCAGGCGTTCGTCGAACTGCTCCGCCGTCCAGCTCATCAAGCTGGAGGTGTCGCCGACGCCCTTGGCATGGCCCACGATGTTGCCGAAAAAACGGCGCTTGGTCTTCAGCATGCCCATGCCCCACCGCCAGCGGGTGGCCAGGTCCAGCACCGTGGGCAGGGTCATCTTGGGCGGCGCGGACAGGCCGTTCTTCAGGTCCTTGTGCCGCTGGCCCAGGATCTGCAGATCCAGCGTCAGCACCAGCGCGCTGCAATTCGCGGCCTTGGCGCGGTCGATGATCGCGGCCACGAAATCCTGGTCCTTCATCACGTACAGCTGGAACATGAAGGGCGCGGTGGTGTGCGCGGCCACGTCCTCGATCGAACAGATCGACATGGTGGACAGACAGAACGGCACGCCGAACTTCTCGGCCGCGCGGGCGGCGTGGATCTCTCCGTCGGCATGCTGCATGCCTGTCATGCCGACCGGAGCCAGCGCCACCGGCATGGTCACTGCCTGACCCGCCATCTGCCGCGACAGACGGCGGTCGGACATGTCCACGGCGACCTTCTGGCGCAGCTTCAGCCGCGCGAAATCGGTCGTGTTGTCGCGAAAGGTCTGTTCGGTGTAGCTGCCCGATTCCGCGTAATCGTAGAACATCTTGGGCGTGCGGGCGCGGTGCATCCGCTTGAGATCGTCGATGCAGGTGATGACGGGCATGGCGTGGCCTTTCGCGAACTGGTCAAAACTTATTACCAGTGGCGCGGGCCTCTGGCAATCACCCGCCCGCGCGTCCCCGCAGGCCCGGATCGACCACAGGGCCGCGCAGCGCATCGGCCCGCGCCTGCAGGGCGGCTGCACGGGCGGCGGTCGCATCCTCCAGCGGTGTGGGGTCGGTGCGGGCCGCGGTCGCATGGGCGGGCAGGGCGGGTTCGGCCAGCGCCTGTTCCGTCGGCAGCAGGCGGGGATAGTCCCCGTCGGCGGTGCAGGCGGCCAGCGTCAGCGCAAGGATCAGGGCGTGTCTCATGGCGGCGACGATACGCGGGCCGGGGGCGCCCGGCAACGCCTTCCCTCGGCCGTGGCCGCGCGCTAGACACGGGGCCATGGCCCGCACCACCGGTTCCCGCGCCGAAATCACCGGCCCCCTGATCCGCGACAAGGCCCGCCGCCTGTTCGCGCGGCAGGGCTATGCCGCCGTGTCGATGCGCCAGATCGCGGCCGCCGTGGGCGTACAGGCCGGCGCACTCTACGCCTATACGCCCGACAAGCAGGCGCTGCTGGCCGACCTGCTGGAAAGCCACATGCAGGAGCTGCTGGACGCCTGGTCGGACGATCCGGCGGCCGATCCGCTGGGGCGGCTGGAACGCTTCGTGCGGTTCCACATCGATTTCAGCCTGGATCACAGCGACGCGGTGTTCCTGTCCTACATGGAGCTGCGCAACCTGACGCCCGACAATTTCGGCCGCATCGCGGCGCTGCGGGGCCGGTACGAGGCCGCATTGGAGCGGATCCTGCGCGACGGGGTCGCCTCCCGCTCCATGCGGATCGAGGATCCCAAGCTGACCACACTGGCCCTGATCGCGATGCTGACCGGGGTGACGAACTGGTACCGCGAGGGCGGGCGCCTGGACCGGGGCCGCATCGCCCAGATCTATTGGGGGCTGGCCCGCGGCGCCGTGGGTGCCTGAAGGCGCTTGCTGCCCCCCGCGCCATGCCGGATAATCGCGCCCATGTCCCTGCCCCCCGGTTTCCTTGACGAGATTCGCAACCGCGTCCCGATCAGCCGGGTGATCGGCAAGAAGGTCACGTGGGATCTGCGCAAGTCGAACCAGGCGCGCGGCGACTGGTGGGCACCGTGCCCGTTCCATCAGGAAAAGTCCGCCAGCTTTCACTGCGACGACCAGAAGGGGTATTATTACTGCTTCGGCTGTCAGGCCAAGGGCAACGCCATCGGTTTCCTGCGCGACCATGACGGGATGGAGTTCATCGAGGCGGTCAAGCTCTTGGCCGCCGAGGCCGGGCTGACCATGCCCGAACCCGACCCCCGTGCCCGCGAAAAGACCGACAGGCGGACGCGGCTGCTGGAGGTGACCGAGGCCGCCTGCCGGTGGTTCCGCCTGCAATTGCAGACCGGCGCCGCGGCGGATGCGCGCGATTACCTGGACCGCCGCGGCCTGGACGCCGCCGCACTGGACCGGTTCGAGATCGGCTTTGCCCCCGATCACCGCACCGCCCTGACCGCGGCCCTGCGCGACAAGGGCTTTGCCGAGGATCAGATCGTCGAGGCCGGCATGTCCGCCCGGCCCGAAGGCGGCGGCGCGGCCTATGACCGGTTCCGGGGGCGGATCATCTTTCCGATCCGCGACGGACAGGGCCGCTGCATCGGCTTTGGCGGCCGGGCGATGGACCCGAACGCGCGGGCGAAATACCTCAACAGCCCGGAAACGCCGCTTTTTGACAAGGGGCGCAATCTGTACAATCTGGGCCCTGCGCGCAGCGCGGTCGCCAAGGGCCAGCGGCTGGTCGTGGCCGAAGGCTACATGGACGTGGTCGCCTTGGCCCGCGCGGGGTTCGAGGGGGCGGTGGCTCCCCTGGGCACCGCCATCACCGAGGAGCAGCTGCGCCTGATGTGGAGCGTCTCGCCCGAACCGGTGATCGCGCTGGACGGCGATGCGGCGGGCCAGCGCGCGGCGCAGCGGCTGATCGACCTGGCGTTGCCGCTGACCGGACCCGGACAGGCACTGCGCTTTGTCATTTTGCCCGCGGGGCAGGATCCCGACGATCTGATCAAGGCATCCGGCCCGGGCGCGATGGGGGCGCTGCTGGATCAGGCACGGCCCATGCTGGATCTGCTCTGGGCGCGCGAGACGCAGGGGCAGGTCTTCGACAGTCCGGAACGCAAGGCGGCCCTGGATCGCCGCCTGGCCGAGGCTGTCGCCCGCATCCCCGATGAACGCACCCGCGCGCTGTACTCCGAGGATATCCGGCGCAAGCAGTGGGAGCTGTTCGGCGGTGGCGCCCGCAAGACCACCCCGCGGGGGGGCGCGGCCGGGCGTGGCCCGGCCCGGCGCCAAGGGGCCTCGATGGCCCCGCGGGCGCCGTCCCTGCCGGTGGGGATCAACGTCCCGGAGCAGGGAGAAGGGACGCTGGAGGGCGCCGCCCTGCTGATCTGTGCGTTGCGCCCTTCGGTCGTGGCGCATGTCGAGGCGCGTCTTGAGCGCGTGCTGCCGCGCGACCCGGACCGCGCGGCGCTGCTTCATGATCTGCTGACCCACACCGACAGCCCGGCCGGGCGGCGCGGCCTTGAAACCCTGCGCCGCGACGCCCATCTGGGCCTGACGCCCGCAATCATCGAACGGAAGGACGACGACGGCGCCGTGACGATGCTGCTGGATCTTCTGGACCGCATCGAGGTCGCGCGCGCCACGACGCACGAACTGCCCCGCGCCGAATCCGAGATCCAGGGAGAGGCCGATGAGGGACTGACATGGCGCATCAGCCAGATCACCCGCGCCCGCCACCGGGCCGAGAACCCCGAGATGGAGACGTCGGGCGACATGAACGAGGATCGCGACGCCATGTCGGCGCAATTGTCGGATTGGCTGTCGGGCCAGATCTGGCGCAAGCCGCCCCGGCGGTAACCGCGATTCGCAACCCCCGGGGGTTGCGAATCATCAGCGCGCCCGGCCTTTGATTCGTCCGGGAAGCACGTTAGAACCGAAGCAACTTTGCGACGATTCGCACGCACATGCGAATCACCCGCCCACGATCTCGCCGAGAAGGAGCCCTGGATGGCCGCCAAGGACGATGACCACGACAAGACCGACAAGGACGACAATGCCCATACGCTGGACATGAGCCAGGCAGCGGTCAAGAAGATGATCGCCGAGGCACGCGAGCGTGGCTACATCACCTACGACCAGCTGAACGCCGTCCTGCCGCCCGAGCAGGTCAGCAGCGAGCAGATCGAGGACGTCATGTCGATGCTGTCCGAAATGGGCATCAACGTCATCGAGGACGACGACGCCGCCGAGGAGTCGGAGGGCGGGGCCATCGTCACCACCGGGTCCGGTTCGCGCGAACTGGCCGTGTCGGCCAGCGAGACCGAAAAGCTGGACCGCACCGACGACCCCGTCCGCATGTACCTGCGCGAGATGGGATCGGTCGAGCTTCTCTCCCGCGAGGGCGAGATCGCCATTGCCAAGCGGATCGAGGCGGGCCGCAACACCATGATCGCGGGCCTGTGCGAGAGCCCGCTGACGTTCAAGGCCATCACGCTGTGGCGCGAGGAGCTTCTGGACGAAGAGATCCTGCTGCGCGACGTCATCGACCTCGAGACCACCTTCGGCCAGTCCATGGACGACGAGGAGGCCGAGGAGGTCGAATTGACCGTCGAGGGCGAGGCCAGCCCCGCCGCGACCAAGCGCGAGGAGTTCGACGCCGACGGCAACCCGCTGCGCATCGAGGATGACGAGGACGAGGACGAGGGCGCCAACCTGTCGCTGGCTGCAATGGAGGCAAGCCTCAAGCCCAAGGTCCTGGAGACGCTGGAAGCCATCGCCCATCACTACGAGGGGCTGGCCGACATGCAGGACCAGCGCATGTCCGCGACGCTGAACGAGGACAACAGCTTCTCGGCCAGTGCCGAGAGCGACTATCAGAACCTGCGGTCGGAAATCGTCGTCCTGGTGAACTCGCTGCACCTGAACAGCGGCCGGATCGAGGCGCTTGTCGATCAGCTTTACGGCATCAACCGCCGGATCGTCACCATCGACAGCGGCATGGTCAAGCTGGCCGACGCGGCCCGCATCAACCGCCGCGAATTCATCGACGCCTATCGCGGCAGCGAGCTGGACCCGAACTGGGTGGACCGCATGTCCGCGCAGGCCGGGCGCGGCTGGCAGGCGCTGTTCGACCGGTCGCGCGACCAGGTCGAGCGTCTGCGCGGCGACATGGCCGAGGTCGGCCAGTATGTCGGTGTCGACATCGAGGAATTCCGCCGGATCGTCAGCCAGGTCCAGCGCGGCGAGAAGGAGGCCCGTCAGGCCAAGAAGGAGATGGTCGAGGCCAACCTGCGCCTGGTCATCTCGATCGCCAAGAAATACACGAACCGCGGCCTGCAGTTCCTGGACCTGATCCAGGAGGGCAACATCGGCCTGATGAAGGCCGTGGACAAGTTCGAATACCGCCGCGGCTACAAGTTCTCGACCTATGCGACCTGGTGGATCCGTCAGGCGATCACCCGGTCCATCGCGGATCAGGCGCGCACGATCCGCATCCCGGTCCACATGATCGAGACGATCAACAAGCTGGTCCGCACCGGCCGCCAGATGCTGCACGAGATCGGTCGCGAACCGACCCCCGAGGAACTGGCCGAGAAGCTGCAGATGCCGCTGGAGAAGGTCCGCAAGGTGATGAAGATCGCCAAGGAGCCGATCAGCCTCGAGACCCCGATCGGGGACGAGGAGGACAGCCAGCTTGGCGATTTCATCGAGGACAAGAACGCCGTCCTGCCGCTGGACAGCGCCATCCAGGAGAACCTCAAGGAGACCACGACCCGCGTCCTGGCAAGCCTGACGCCCCGCGAGGAACGGGTGCTGCGCATGCGCTTCGGCATCGGCATGAACACCGACCACACCCTGGAGGAGGTCGGCCAGCAGTTCAGCGTGACCCGCGAACGCATCCGCCAGATCGAGGCCAAGGCGCTGCGCAAGCTGAAGCATCCGTCGCGGAGCAGAAAGCTGCGGTCCTTCCTTGACCAGTGATCTGGACGACCTGCAGGGCCTGGGCTTTGTCCTCTACCGCAGCACCGCGCGTGCCGGTCTGGACGGCTCGACCATGCAGGACATCCTGCGCACCGCGCGCCACCGCAACCAGTCGCTTGGCCTGACCGGATGCCTGCACCACGAGGACGGCCTGTTCTTCCAGTGGCTGGAGGGACCGGCCGACGGCCTGCGGAAGGTGGTGGCGTCGCTGATGGACGACGACCGTCATCGCGATTTCGAGATTCTGGACCAGGGCGCTTTGGATCACCGGCGCTTTCAGGATTGGCGGATGCGTTTCTCGGACCGGGACAGGGCATCGCTGATGGACTGGTTCGCACGGTCCGACAGTTCGACCGTGCATCGCGGGGATTATGCGGGCGGCGTGGTCGCCTTCATGATGGGCCTCGATCTCTGACAGCGCCTTGCGCTTGCGGCACAAACTGTGAACACTGCCCCGAAACGACGGGGTGATGACAGGATGCAGTTCGACGATGCCGGGGCGTGGCTTTCCGACATGACGGTGATCGGGCCGGCCTTGGCGGTCGCGCTGGCGCTGCTGCTGTGGTGGCGCGGGCAGGTGGCACTGTCGCGGATGCGTGTGCGCGCGACACTGGCCGAGGATCGACTGCACGAGGCGAACCTGGACCGCACCCGCGCGCAGACCCGGGCCGAGGCGCAGGATGCCCGCCTTGCCGATCTGACCGAAGAGCGGGACGGGCTGACCGACGCGCTGCATCACGCCCGCCGGCAGGCGGCTCAGCTGGAGACAAGTCTGGCCGAAACACGCCTGCGCGCCGAGAAGGACGCCGAGGCCAGCGCGCGCGAGGTCGCCACCCTTCGGGAACTGCGCGCCGAGATGACGCAACAGTTCAAGCTGCTGTCGGCAGAGACGCTGCGCACGCAGCAGGACGACCTGCAGCGGTTGCAGAACGACCAGCTGGCGGCCCTGCTGACCCCGTTCCGCGATCAGGTCGGCCGGTTTCAGACAGAGCTGCAGGCCCGGAACAAGGTGCTGGACGAGGAATCGGCCCGCCTGCGCGAACAGATCCTGTCCCTGCACAACCGCAGCGAACAGATCAGCCGCGAGGCCGTCAACCTGACCCGTGCCCTGAAGGGCGACAAGCAGCAGCAGGGTGCCTGGGGCGAGATGGTTCTGGAACGCATCCTGGAGGATTCGGGGCTGATGGCCGGGACGCATTACGATCTGCAGTCCAGCTGGCGCGACGACGACGGCAAGCTGTGGCGTCCCGACGTGGTGGTCAAGATGCCGCGCGGCAAGGTCATGGTCATCGACAGCAAGGTGTCGCTGAACGATTACGAGGCCTCGGTGACGCTTGACGATCCGGCGGCCTCTGCCGCGGCGCTGCGCCGTCACGTGGCCGCCATCCGCACGCACATCGCCACGCTGTCGGGCAAGGGCTATCAGCGGATGGACGACAACTCCGTCGATTACGTGCTGATGTTCATCCCGATCGAGGGGGCGTTCTCGGACGCGCTGCGGGCCGATCCGGCATTGGCGGCATTCGCGATGGAACGCCGCGTGGGACTGACGACGCCCACGACGCTGATGCTGACGCTGCGCACGGTCGATCACATCTGGGCGGTCGAGCGGCGCGAAAGCAACGCGCTGGAGATCGCGCGCCGGGCGGGGCAGCTGTATGACAAGGTCGCGGGCTTTGTCGAGGCGATGGACGGCGTCGGCCGCGCGCTGGACCAGGCCAACCGCGCCCACGGTCAGGCGATGGACCGGCTGACGCGCGGGTCCGGCAACGTCATCCGTCAGGTCGAGATGCTGCGGTCCTTGGGCGCACGTGCCAGCAAGCAGATCGACCTTGACCATGACCGCGACGATGCCCTGCTGGGCCCGGAGGCCGCCGAATGATGCATGTCCTGACCGTCGCCACGCAGGGGCCCGCCTGTCACGACATCACTGCGGACCTAGCCGATTGGCTGCGTTCCGGCGGCGCGGTCCGGGGGGTTCTGACCCTGATCGTGCAGCATACGTCCGCGTCTCTGTTGATCCAGGAGAATGCCGACCCCGAGGTGCAGGCTGACCTGCTGGCATGGCTGGCCCGGCTGGCCCCGCCCGCCGACGATCCGTCGATGGGCTGGATCACGCACCGCTATGAGGGGCCTGACGACATGCCCGCGCATCTGAAGGCGGCCGTTCTGCCAACGTCCCTGCAGATCCCGGTCGATCGGGGTCGGATGATGCTGGGCCGCTGGCAGGGCATCTATCTGGTGGAACACCGCCGCGCCCCGCATCGGCGTCAGGTCGTGGCGATGTTCGCGCCTCAGGCCTGAGGCATCAGATACACTTCGCGGATCGCGGCGCGGTCCGGGGCGGTGATCATGTGCATGACGGCGGCGGCAACATCGTCCGGCTGCAGCTTGTCCGGGGCGCCGTCGTCGAAGAACGCGGTGTCGACCATCCCCGGCGCCACGACGCAGCAGCGCCCACCCCATTCGCGCATCTCTTCGGCCAAGTTGCCAGCATAGCCGTGCACGAACCACTTGGTCGCGCCATAGATCGATCCCTTGATGTGCTGGCGTCCCGCCGCGGACCCGGTCAGCACCAGCGTTCCCCGCGTCTTGCGCAGATGCGGCAGCAGGGCGCGCGCCGTCAGGACAACGCCCATGACGTTCAGGTCGATCATCCCGCGAATGTCGTCCAGATCGCCCGCCTCGGTCCCCGGCTTGGAAAGGCCGCGCCCCGCATTGGCATAGGCCGCGTCGATGCCGCCGAAATGGTCGGCGACCTGGGCCGCGGCGGCTGTCAGCGCGTCGATGTCGGTGGCATCGCCGCTGACGACCATCGCCCGGTCGCCCAGTTCCTCCGCCAGGGCAGACAGCTTGTCCGCGGACCGGGCGAACAGCGCGACGTTCCAGCCGGCGGCGACGGCGGTGCGCGCGGTCGCCGCACCGATGCCCGAGGAGGCGCCGGTGATGAACAGGGTCTGGGTCATGGATGCCTCAATCGGTTGAATCCCGCAGGAAATTACGGGCGGCAACGCGGCATTCGGGCCACAGGTTCCAGGGGGCCTATCTTGTGGGCTGTGGATAAAGCTACCCAATCCCTGCCAAGGTGCCTATAGTGACGGTGGATCGCCTTGGCACAGGGACAACGGAATGCGCTGCCCGTTTTGCGGAAATGTCGATACCCAGGTCAAGGACTCGCGCCCGGCCGAGGATAACGTGGCGATCCGCCGCCGTCGCTTCTGCCCGTCCTGCAGCGGGCGTTTCACGACCTATGAACGCGTCCAGCTGCGCGATCTTGTCGTGGTCAAGACGAATGGCCGCCGCGAGGATTTCGACCGCGACAAGATGGCCCGGTCGATCCGCATCGCCATGCAGAAGCGCCCGGTCGAGCCGGAACGCATCGAACAGATGATCAGCGGCATCGTCCGCAGGCTTGAAAGCACCGGAGAGACCGACATCCCGTCCAAGACCATCGGCGAGATCGTGATGGAGGCTTTGTCGCGCATCGACAATGTCGGCTATGTCCGCTTTGCCAGCGTCTACAAGAACTTTCAGGACGCGGACGATTTCGACAAGTTCGTGTCCGAGCTGCGCCCCGGCGCCGCCAACGATTGACCCCCGATCCGACAGACGACGCCCGGCACATGGCCCATGCCCTGCGCCTGGCGCGGCGCGGTCTGGGCAATGTCTGGCCGAACCCCGCGGTGGGCTGCGTGCTGCTGCGCGACGGGCGTGTGGTTGGGCGCGGCTGGACCCAGCCCGGTGGCAGGCCGCATGCCGAACGCATGGCGCTGGACCAGGCGGGTCCGCTGGCGGCGGGCGCCACTGCCTATGTCACGCTGGAGCCCTGCGCCCATCACGGCCGCACGCCGCCTTGCGCGGCGGGGCTGGTCGGTGCGGGCGTTGCGCGGGTGGTGACGGCGCTGACCGACCCGGACCCGCGCGTGGCCGGGCGGGGTCACCAGATGCTGCGCGATGCTGGCATTCCGCCGACCGAAGGCGTGCTGGCGGACCAGGCCGCGGACCTACAGGCGGGGTTCCTGCTGCGCATCACCGCCGGCCGCCCCTTCATGACGCTGAAGCTGGCCAGCAGCCTGGACGGGCGCATCGCCATGGCCAGCGGGGAAAGCCGATGGATCACCGGGCCCGCCGCCCGCGCACATGTCCATGCCCTGCGCGCGCAGCATGACGCGATCATGGTCGGCGGAGCGACGGCACGCACGGACCTGCCGCATCTGAACGTCCGCGGCATCCGCACGCCACAGCAGCCGGTCCGCATCGTCGTGTCGGCACAGGCCTTGCCGCCATTGCCGCCGCAGGACGCCGATCACGGGCCGCTGTGGCGGGTCGACGGGCCCCCGGCACAGATCCTGGCCGATCTGGGGGCGCGCGGCATCACGCGGGTCTTTTGCGAAGGGGGCGGGCGGCTGGCTGCCAGCCTGCTGGCCGCGGGGCTGGTCGATCAACTGGTCGGCTATACTGCCGGCCTGGCGCTTGGGGCAGAGGCGCGGCCGTTCTTGGGTCCGACCGGCTGGACGCATCTGGCCCAGGCACCGCGGTTTCGCCTGGCCGAGACGCGCGCCATTGGCGGCGATCTGTTCCATCGCTGGACCCGCGCCTGACTAGCGGCGCCAGATCCAGGCATGTCCGGCCAGCGCCCCTTGCGCCTTGGCCAGCAGCCGTAGGGCCGGTGGCGGATGCGCCTGTCCTTCCGCCAGCCGTTCCAGCGCCAGTTCGACCGGGCAGGGCAGGCCCGTCACCGGATCGCGATAGCGGGGATAGGCGATCAGGCAGGCATGGACCAGCGCCGCCAGATCAGGGCGCGCCTGACGCCGGGCGGGCAGGGGGCCCAGATCGCGGGTCAGCCCCCAGCCCGCATAGAAGGGCGCACCCAGCACCGTCACAGGCTTGCCGCGCAGCAGCGCCTCGAACCCCAGGGTCGAGGTGATTGTCCAAACCTCGTCCACGGCGTCGACCATCGTGACGGGATCGGCGTGGATGGCGACATGATCAGCCAAGGCCGCCAGCGATGCGGCATCAATCGCGCCGGGGCGTAACCCTGCCTCGACATCGGGATGCGGCTTGTAGATCAGGCAGGCATCTGGATTGTCCGCCCGCACCCGCGCCAGCAGCGTCAGGTTGGTCCGTTCGGCGCCTGCGCCCTTCAGGATCGAGGCGTCATCTTCGACCTGTCCGGGCACCAAGATGCGGCGGCGCCCGTCGCGTGGGGGCAGGTCAACGGTCCCGCCCAGATTATACTTGGTCAGCCGCGCGGAGATCAGCGCGGCGATCAGCCGTTCCGCCCTGTCGCGTCCGCAGGGCGGCGGGCCGCGAGAGATCAGCGCCTCCAGCCGGGAGGGCGCGGTCGGGTCGAAATAGATCCCCAGATCGTCGGCCACCACCGACAGGGGCGGGGTCAGCGCGGCACCGAGGCCGTTCGATCGCAGAAAGCCGTCCTCGACCCGGATCGCCTGCGGCACCTGAGGCGCAGCCCCGGCCCAAGCCAAGGTCACCTTCGGGCCGGGTTCAGCCGCAAAACGCAGCGGGCGGGCATCGCCGAATTCACGGGCCAGGAAGCGGCGCTTCCACAGACGCATGCCATGGGCCGTGTGGCCGTGCCGATCCTGGCGAAAGACGCGGGTCTCGGCCTCGATCTGATCCACCGCGCCTTCGAAATCGGTCAGCCGGTCGCGGCAGGGGTCGTACCATGTGGGCCCGGTCAGGTGACTGGCGGCGAACAATGCCTCGCGCGTGGCGCGGCCGCGCCGGGCGGGGGGGGTTTCGTCATCGCTGAGGCCCCAGCCTGCATAGAACGGCTGACCGAACAGGCGCGGTCGGTGCCCGGCCAGCAAGGCCTCGTATCCTAGTTGAGAGCTGACGGCATAGACCGCATCGGCCCCCTCGACCAGTCGCCACGGGGATACCGGTCCGTCGCACAGCGTGTCGCCGGGACGCAGGTCCTCGGCGGTCAGATGGCCGGGCCGGAGCCCCGCCGCGGTTTCGGGATGGGTGCGGATCACGATGCGGCAGCCGGGATGTTCGTCACGCGCGGCCTGCAGCATCGTCAGGAACAAAGCGCGGTCCGCGCCGCGCAAGGATGCGTCGCCCCGCGTCTGGTCGATGACCAGTACATAGCCGGGCGGCGGCAGCGGCGCGTCGGGATCATGAAGATTGTATTTCGACAGATCCGCCGCGCGCAGCCGGGCCAGCAGGCGAACCGCGCGGTCGCGCGTGGCGGGTGCCAGCGGTTGTCCGATGAGGTGTTCCAGGCGGGAGGGCCGGTCAGGATCGAAATGCAGCCCCTGGGGGTCGATGATCAGTCCGACCGGACCGCGAGCCGCCAGTGTCCCCCGCGCCCGGCCGGGCAGAACCGATCGCAGCAAGGCGTCCTCGACCGTGATCAGCGGGTAGCCGTGGCGTTGCGCAATGGCCCGACCGCGCCATGCCGTCGGGCTATTGCCCCAGATGCCCACCGCATCGCCAGGCCGGGGCAGGGCCAGGACCGGACGGT
This sequence comes from Paracoccus sp. Arc7-R13, assembly GCF_004010775.1. NCBI lineage: Bacteria > Pseudomonadati > Pseudomonadota > Alphaproteobacteria > Rhodobacterales > Paracoccaceae > Paracoccus > Paracoccus sp. Arc7-R13. The sequence continues at coordinate 1,389,623 of NZ_CP034810.1, forward strand.
GGCCGGCCAGCGTCAGGATGCGTGCGATCCGGGGGCGGGTCAGGAAACCAAGGTTGAAAACGCAAAGCCGCCGGGTTTCCCCGGCGGCTGAACGATCGTCTCGCGGCGTCGGCAGCAGATCAGTTGCCGATGCTGGACAGGCTGTCTGCGGTGGCGGCGCTGCCGGTGACGGCGGACAGGGTCTTCTGCCACTGGACGTAGGGCGCCTCGGTCACATAGACGGTGTCGCCGTCGCGGATGACGAAGTCGCGGGCCAGGAACAGGCCGTTGGGGCGCGTCAGGTCCAGGACATAGGCGAAGCGCTGCGTGCCGACGACCGGCTTGCCCAGGACGCGCGAGGCGACCGATTCCGGCTCGTCGCGCAGGACGAAGACGCCGGTGGGGTCGGCGAGGGCGCTGGTCAGACCGCCGACCATGGCGATGGCCTCGGCCGCGTTGATCACCTCGTTGCCCAGGGGCACGCGGGTCTGGCCGCCCAAAGCGCCAAGGGCGGTGAAGGTCCGCTGGTCTTCCTCGACCACGATCAGGTCACCCGGACGCAGGGCGATGTCGTTGGTGGGGCTGCTGTAGAGGTCCGTCAGCCAGACGCGGCCGCTGTCGTTGCCGCGCTTGACGGTCACGACGGCGACCTCGGGCTCGATGGCGACGCCGCCCGCACGGGCCAGCATGGCCGACAGCGACCGGGTCGGGCGCTCGATCGGATAGACGCCCTGAGCGCCGACGCGGCCCACCACGGACACGGTCGCACCGTTGCCGGCGACGCGCTGGACGGTCACCTGCGGGTCGGGGGTCTGCGCGCTGAGCGCGTCGGTGATGACCTGGCGCAGCTGGTCGGGCGTGTTGCCCGCGGCGCGGACCCGGCCGGCATAGGGCACGAAGATGAAGCCGTCGCTGTCCACCTGGATTTCCGTCAGGGTGGTCGAGCTGGCGCCGAGCGAGGTCAGCAGACCGTCATCAACGTTCTCCCAGATCGACAGGCCAAGCGTGTCGCCGGCCCGGATCTCGTCCGCGCCGACCTGTCCGGCATTGCGGAAGCTGTTCGAGAACCCGTAGGCGGGTGCGAAGGCGGAGGCACGGGTGACGTGGTCGTTGACGTAGATCACCTGCGTGTTGCCGCCGCGTTCGACCGCGCCGTTGAAGATCTCGTTCTTGTTGGGGCCGGAACGGGGCAGCGCGCAAGCGGCCAAAAGGCTCATTGACGCGATCATCAGCATCCGCAGGGTGGTCGACGACCGGGATAAAACTGTCACCTCTGATACTCCATTTTGTCTGGTTCCGGCCTTGTATGCCGGTTTGCATCCACTGTAACCCTGTCCGCAAAGACAGGCTATATCATCTTGAGCAATGTCGGCGGGGCGTTGCCTTTCAGCCATGGCGGTCCGCCAGTTGCTGCCGCGGCAGGATTCGGCCGGTCGCCAGGGCTTGGTAGGGGTCGTCCGGCGACAGCAGCATGTCGGCCACCAGGCGCAGCGCGTGGGCGCGCGACCGACTGGCATAGAAGCCGCCGGGGATCTGGCTGGTCTGCAGCAGATAGTCGCGAAAGACGCGGTAGGCCTGCGGATCCGGGGCGTCAGGATCGGCCAGAAACTCCTCCAGCGTCTGCTCGGACACCAGCCCCGGCTTGTCATAGACGGCGCGGCCCAGGGTCTTGACCGGAATCCCGCGCCACAGGGCCTGCTGGCCAGCGGTGGAATTGACGGTGACCACGGCGCGGGCATGGGACAGAATCTCGGCCAGCTTGCCGCCGCGGACGTAATGTACGCGGTCCGACACCCCATGTTCGGCAGCCGCCGCGTGGATGGCGGCGCGGTTCCCTGCGCGACCGTCCTCCAGCGGGTGGGCCTTGAAGATCAGGTGGTGGTGTCGGGGGGCTGCGCGGGCGAACCCGTCAATCACGGTGCGGACGAACTGGGCGTTGCGGGTGAAGGGCGAATGTCCCAAGAAGTTGGAATCGTGTTCCAGCTGCATCAGGACCAGGTTGTAGGGCCAGCCCGACAGGCGCAGGCGCCGCCATTGCAGTGCGCGGCCCAGGTTGTAGGCCGGGGCCAGCACCAGCCGCCGCAGGTTTAGGCGGAATTCCTGCACGACGCCGATCGCACGATGCCCCGAATAGGCGCGGTACCGGCCATTCGCGACCAGGATCAGGAAATGATAGAAGGCGCCATAGAATTTGTGGTGGCGCATATCGCCCCAATGGGCGGGTGGGCGGCGCACCTCGTTGATCTGCTCGCGCAGCGCGGCACGCATCTGGGCCAGCGGAATGCGCATCAGAACCGAGTTGCCGTTCGATCCCTGACGTTCATAGCTGACCCAGTAGGGACGCAGATAGCCTTCCTCGAACACGTGGACGCGCAGGCCGCGGGCTGCGGCCAGGCGGCGGGCGGTGGCGTGGATCGGGCGGACATCGCCGTAGAGGACGATGTCGGTCACGCCCTTGTCGTCCAGGAGCGCCGCCAGATGGTCGGGCCAGTCGTCGACGCTGCCCTGATGGCGGATGAAGCTTTTCGGGTCGGACCAGAAGAACTCATCCCCTGCGTTGAAGCCGCAGCGCCAGACCACCGCCCCCGCCGCGCGCAGCAGCCGTCCAAGGCGGTCGAAGAACGGACCATGGGGCCCCTGCAGCATCAGGAAGACCGGATCACCCTGCGCGGACACGCGGCCCGTCGGCGCGTGCGAGGTCTGGGGCAGGGGGGTGACGCCGGTCTGAATCATGGTCGACTTGAAAAGGAGGGGCGGCCGCAATGCCTGGGGCCATGCGTCAGACATGCCATGTCATGCCCCACCGATCCATCATTTTGTGCATCAAGCTTTAGCGGCCCGGCGCGGGGGCGGGGGCTTGGTGCTTGAACGGACAGGGCCGATGGCCTAGTTCGAACCAGGATCATCAGGGAAGGGCTGCGATGTTCACGGGGATCATCACGGATATCGGCATCGTCCGCGCGGTCGAGATGCGCGGCGACATGCGCGCGCGCATCGGCTGTGCCTATGACATGGCGGGCGTGGATCTGGGCGCCTCGATCGCCTGCGACGGGGTCTGCCTGACGGTCGTGGCCAAGGGCCCGGACTGGTTCGACGTCGACATCTCGGCCGAGACGCTGTCCAAGACCAGCATCGGCGCCGAGGGTTGGTCCGTGGGCCAGCGCCTGAACCTGGAACGCGCGCTGCGCGTCGGCGACGAGCTGGGCGGCCATATCGTCAGCGGCCATGTCGACGGCGTGGCCCAGATCACCGCCGCCGCGAAGGACGGCGACAGCCTGCGCCTGACCTTCGAGGCGCCCGCGGACCTGGCACGCTTCATCGCGCAGAAGGGGTCGGTCACGCTGAACGGCACCTCGCTGACCGTGAACGAGGTCTTTGGCAACAGCTTCGGCATCAACCTGATCCCGCATACCCAGCAGGTGACCACCTGGGGCGATGCGGCGGTGGGCGATGTCGTGAACCTGGAAATCGACACGCTGGCCCGCTATGTCGCGCGGCTGGCCGAAGCCGGACAACCGATCGGCGCGTGACGCCTGCGTGAAGGACGAACAGATGCAATTCGAAGAACCCGGACCCGTCGAACGCGACCTATCGGCCGCCATCTCTCCGATCGAGGACATCATCAACGAAGCCCGCAACGGCCGGATGTTCATTCTGGTCGACCACGAGGACCGCGAGAACGAGGGCGATCTGTGCATTCCCGCCCAGATGGCCACACCGGATGCCATCAACTTCATGGCGACGCATGGGCGCGGGCTGATCTGCCTGACGCTGACCGCCGACCGGATCGAGACCCTGGGCCTGACGCTGATGAGCCCCAAGAACTCCAGCCGGCACGAGACCGCCTTCACCATGTCCATCGAGGCGCGCGAAGGCGTCACCACCGGCATCAGCGCCGCCGACCGCGCGCGCACGATCAGCGTGGCGATCGACCCGACCAAGGGCGCGCCCGATATCGCGACGCCGGGCCACATCTTTCCGCTGCGCGCCCGCGACGGGGGCGTGCTGGTCCGCGCGGGCCACACCGAGGCCGCGGTCGACATTTCCCGCCTGGCCGGGCTGAACGCGTCGGGCGTGATCTGCGAGATCATGAACGACGATGGCAGCATGGCACGCCTGCCCGACCTGGTCGATTTCGCGCAGCGCCACGGTCTGAAGATCGGCACGATCAGCGACCTGATCCGCTATCGCCGCCGCCACGACAACCTGATCGCCGAGCGGTCGCAGAAGGCGGTTCATTCCGCCCATGGCGGCGACTGGATGATGCGGGTCTTTGCGGACGAGACGCAGGGCAGCGAGCATATCGTCCTGATCAAGGGGGACCTGACGACCCCCGAGCCGGTGCTGGTGCGGATGCACGCGCTGGACCCGCTGCACGACGTGCTGGGCGTCGGGCGCGAAAGCGCGGGCAGCCTGCCCGCGGCGATGCAGGCCATCGCCGACGAGGGGCGGGGCGTCGTCGTGCTGATCCGCGACCTGTCCCATGCGATCGCCGATCCGGGCGATGTCGGGCCGCATACCTTGCGTCAATACGGCCTGGGCGCGCAGATCCTGTCTGCCCTTGGCCTGTCGGACCTGATCCTGCTGACCAATTCGGCGCCGGTGAAGGTGGTTGGGCTTGACGCCTACGGCCTTTCCATCCATTCCACCCGGCCTATCCCCAAGGACTAGGTACATGGCCTCGAACACGCAACATCACGAACTGGCGCTGCCGCGTCTGGATGCTCCGGTGCGCCTGCTGGCGGTCGTGGCACCCTATTACAAGGACATCACCGACGGCCTGCTGTCGGGCGTCCGCGCCACGGCGGATGCCGCGGGCGCCAGCCTTGACGTGATCGAGGTGCCCGGCGCGCTGGAGATCCCCACCGCCGTGGGCCTTGCCGCCCGCAGCGGTCAGTACGACGGCTTCGTGGCCCTGGGCTGCGTCATCCGCGGAGAGACCACGCATTACGACACTGTCTGCAACGACAGCTCCCGCGCGCTGACGCTGCTGGGGCTGCAGGGCGTCTGTCTTGGCAACGGCATCCTGACGGTCGAGACGATGGCCCAAGCCCAGGTCCGCGCGGACCCGGCGGGTCAGAACAAGGGCGGGGGCGCCGCGGCGGCCGCGCTGCATCTGGTGGCACTTGCGCGCCGTTGGGCGGCGACACCGCAAAAGGCTGCGGCCCATGACGTGATCCGCTTGGCGGGCGAACTTGAAGGGCAGGGCAGGGCATGACCGACCACGACCAGGACAAGCGGCCCGACCGGCGCGCCCTCAGCAGCGCGGCGCGGATGTATGCCGTGCAGGCGCTGTTCCAGATGGAGGCCGCGGGTCAGTCCGCAGACCGTGTCACGCGCGAATTCCAGAACTTCCGCATCGATTTCGACGACCGCGACGGCCCGACCGATCAGGCCGA